>NZ_DASZNO010000031.1:0-8338 GCF_035551235.1 Flexivirga sp.
CAACCGCGAGCTGCACGCGCAGATCTGGGTCGCCCAGGTCGGCCGGGTGCCGCTGCTGATGCTCGACTCCGACATCGAGGAGAACGAGCCGTCCGAGCGCGAGGTGACCGACCGGCTGTACGGCGGTTCGACCGAGCACCGGCTGCTGCAGGAGCTGCTGCTCGGCGTCGGCGGTGTCCGCGCGGTCCGCACGTACTGCCGGATCACCGGCCACCCGGCGCCCGAGGTGTTCCACACCAACGAGGGCCACGCCGGTTTTCTCGGCATCGAGCGGATCCGCGAGCTGGCAGCAGACAAGGACCTCGACTTCGACACCGCGCTCGAGGTGAACCGCGGCGGCACCGTGTTCACCACGCACACGCCGGTGCCGGCCGGTATCGACCGGTTCCCGGTCGAGCTGATCCAGCAGCACTTCTCGCCCGACGTGTTCGGTCCCGAGGTCCCGATCGACCGGATCCTCTCGCTCGGCGCGGAGGACTTCGAGGGCGGCGACCCGGCGCTGTTCAACATGGCGATCATGGGCCTGCGGCTCGCGCAGCGCGCGAACGGCGTCTCGAAGCTGCACGGTGTGGTCAGCCGCGGGATGTTCGCCGGTCTGTGGCCGAGCTTCGACCCGGTCGACGTACCGATCACCTCGATCACCAACGGCGTGCACGCGCCGACCTGGGTGGCGCGCGAGGTCCACGACCTGACCTACGCGAACTACACCACCGAGAGCGACGAGGTGTTCGAGGGTCTGGACAAGACCACCGACGCGCAGATCTGGGAGACCAAGCGGCTGTTGCGGCAGCGCTTCATCGACGACACCCGGTCGCGGGTGCGGCAGTCCTGGATCAACCGCGGCGCCAGCGACGCCGAGCTCGGCTGGGTCGACTCGATCCTGGACCCGGACGTGCTGACGATGGGCTTCGCGCGGCGCGTCCCGTCGTACAAGCGGCTGACGCTGATGCTGCGCGACCCGGAGCGGCTGAAGTCGCTGCTGCTGCACCCGCAGCGGCCGGTGCAGATCGTGATCGCCGGCAAGGCGCATCCGCACGACGAGGGCGGCAAGAAGCTCATCCAGGAGATGGTGCGGTTCGCCGACGACCCGGAGGTGCGGCACCGGATCGTGTTCGTGCCGGACTACGACATCAAGCTCGCGCAGCCGATGTACCCGGGCTGCGACGTCTGGCTGAACAACCCGCTGCGTCCCTACGAGGCCTGCGGTACGTCGGGCATGAAGGCGGCGCTGAACGGTGCGCTCAACCTGTCCATCCGCGACGGCTGGTGGGACGAGTGGTACGACGACGAGTTCGGCTGGGCGATCCCGTCCGCCGAGGGCATCGAGGACACCGACCGGCGTGACGACCTCGAGGCGCACGCGCTGTACGACCTGATCGAGAAGCAGGTCGCGCCGCGGTTCTACGACGGCGAGGTCCCGGGCCGCTGGATCGAGATGCTGCGGCACACGATCAAGGAGCTCGGCCCGAAGGTGCTCGCCACCCGGATGGTGCGCGACTACGTCGAGCAGTTGTACGTTCCGGCCGCGCAGTCGTCGCGCGCGCTGAACTCGACGTACGACGGTGCTCGCGAGCTGGCCGCGTGGAAGAAGAAGGTCCGTGCGGCCTGGCCGCAGATCCGGGTCGACCACGTGGAGCTCCAGGGCCTCGGCGACGTACCGCAGCTCGGGACGACGGTCGGACTGCGGGCGTTCGCGGCGCTGGGCGACCTCGAGCCGTCGGACATCTGCGTCGAGGTCCTGCACGGGCGGGTCGACACCAACGACGAGATCACGGACCCGGTCCGGACGTCGCTGTCGCTGGCCGAGACCTACGAGGGCAACCGGCACCGGTACGAGGGCGAGCTGAAGCTGGACCGCACCGGCCCGTTCGGCTACACGGTCCGCGTCGTGCCGAACCACCAGGGTCTCGCCAGCCAGGCCGAGCTCGGTCTGGCCGCCGGCCCGTCGGACCCCGAGGACCCCGACACCCCCGACCTCCCGGCCGGCTCGGAGTTCTGAGCCACCCACACGCCCCCGCCTGCCTCACCAGGCGGGGGCGTTCTGCTGCCCGGTTCAGGCGCGCCGGGTGCGGACGATCCCGTAGAGGACCAGCGCGGCGGCGAGTGCGGTGAGGGTCAGGGCCGCGACGGTGGTGGCGGTGTGGAATTCGGTGGTTTGGTGGGCGGTCCAGTTCGGGCTGGTGATGGGGCCGGTGAAGAGGACCGCGAGGACGGTGCCGGTGATGGCCAGGCCGGCGCCTGAGGTGACTTCGGTGGCCGTGTCGGTGAGCGCGGCGCCGATCGTGGTGCGGCTGGGCGGGAGGCCACGGAGAACGTTGACTCCGGCAACTACGCCGACGACGCGCATCCCGGCCGCGACCAGGGCGAGCGCGATGGCGACCCAGAGATAGCCGTGACGACTCAGTACGCCGTACACCGCGAGACCGGCGACGACAGCCGCCGCGCTGATCCACGCGGCACGCTCCAGTCCGACCCGTTCGACGAAGGGGCGGATCAGTGCGCCGCCGGCGACGAGGACGACGACCTGCGGCAGCATCCCGATCGCCGCGAGCCCGGGCGTCCATCCCCAGTCGAGCTGGAGTTGCAGCGTGACGAGGTACCCGAGCCCGGCCGTCGCGAGTCCGGCCGCGGCCTTGAACGCGAGCCCGCTGGACACCAGCGGATGCGCGACCAGCTCGAGGTCCAGCAGCGGGTACGTCGCTGAGCGCTCGCGGAGGTAGAACAGCACGGCCCCGGCAACGGCGCCGGCGGTGAATGCCCACGGGCTCCACGACCCGGCGCCCTCGTTGACGAACAGCGTCGGCGCGACGAGCGCCGGCACAATCGCCGCCGTACCGAGGACTGCGCCTGCGACGTCGATCGGATCGCGGTGCAGGTCGGAAGGTACGTCGGCGGCGATGCCCCGCCTGATGCCGATGATCGCGAGGACCGCGATCGGCACGTTGACCAGCAGCAGCACCTGCCACGGCGCGATCGCGAGCACGAAGCCGCCCGCCGTGGGACCGAGCGCGAGCCCGACCAGCCCCACCGTCGAGATCAAGGTGGTGGCGCGGACGCGAAGGCCGTCGTCCTCGAACAGCCGGAAGCTCAGCGCCATCGATCCGGGCGTCGTCATCGCGGCCGCGACGCCCATCGCCACCCGGACGGCGATCAGTTGCCCGACCGTGTCGACGAACGCGGTCGCGAGACTCGCCACACCGAGCAGTACGAGCCCGGCGAGCATGACCTGCCGGCGCCCGAACCGGTCGGCGATCGCCCCGAACGCAAGCATCAGCCCGCCGAACACGACCGCGTACGCGCCGGTCACCCACTGGAGCGCGGTGGTCGAAGCGTGCAGTTCGCGTCCGATGGTGGGCAGCGCGACGTTCAGGATCGAGTTGTCGAGCATCTCGAAGAGGAAGACCGCTGAGAGGCCGGCCAGTGCGACCCACGCCTCCCGCAGCGAACGCGGCGCGCCTGCTATGACAGTTGCCTGAGTTGAGGACATGCCACTAAGTTAACTGACTAAGCTTAGTGACACAAGAGAGCGAGGTCGCAGATGCCCAGAACCGCAGCCCGCGGCGGACCGCAGACGCGCGCCCGGATCTCGCAGGTCGCCACCCAGTTGTTCCTGGAGCGCGGCTTCGACGAGGTCACGGTCGCCGAGGTCGCGCGCGAGGCCGGCGTGTCGAGCGTGACCGTGTTCAAGCATTTCCCGCGCAAGGAGGACCTGCTCCTCGACCGCGCCGACGATGCGATGGACGTCCTGCGTACGGCGGTGCGCAACGGCGGCGACGTACTGGCGTCCCTGCATGAGGCGACGCTGCGCCTGGCGGACGAGCGGCACGCACTGTCCGGGCTCAAGGACGGTTCGGTCCCGTTCTTCGCGACGGTTGCGGCGTCACCGGCCCTGATCGCCAGGGCCCGGGAGGTCGCCGACGAGCTCCGGCAAACCCTCGCCGACGAGCTGGCCGGCGCGGGGTCAGGGTCCGAAGAGGACGCCGATCTTCTGGCGGCGTTCTTCGTGGCCGGCTACACCACGGTCCTCAGCGAGACCGCCCGCCGCCAGCTGGCGGGCGACGCCGCGGACGAGGTGGCCGATGACCACCGCGCCCGCGTCGATCGGCTCCTGGACCGGCTTCGCTCCGGGTTTGGAGGGTGACTGTCCACTCAGACGAGATCCACCCACTCGAACGGGGGCTTGCCGGCGGGTGACGTGACGAAGGAGCGGCCGGTGAACGTCAGGCCGGGGTGGGTGCGGTAGAGGTCGTCGACCTCCTTCGTGGCCGTCTCGTCTCCGTTGTCGGAGGCAACCATCAGCCGGGCGATCCGGTCGGTGAGCTCGATGTCGGCGCCGTCCAGCCTGTCGGACATCGCGCCCCAGTTGTCCCAGAGCAGGAGTTCGTCACCGTTGAGGTGGGCCAACTGGTAGTGCACGTAGTTGCGGATGAACCAGCCGCCGTGCAGCTTCAGCGGAGCATCCGGGGTCGGGTCGGCGCCGTACAGATCGCCGTCGAGCTCCCCGGCCCGGTACCCGAGCCACACCTCGGCCGCCGACCGGAACGGCCCGGCCGGGATGTCCGCCACATCGAAGGGGTAGGTGCCCGGCTCGAGTTCGGAGTCGATCATCACCCACCGTTCGCTGTTGAAGTACTCGGCGACCACGTGGTCATGGTTGAACCCTTCGGCGAAGTATTCCGCGAACCCGACCCGGCTGCGGGCCGGGATCCCCTTGTGTCGCAGGGCGGAAACGAACAGCAGTGTGTGGTCCCGGCAGCACCCCACGACCCGGTCGACCGGCTCCCGCGGCTCCGCGAGCGGCGTACCGTTGCGCGACTGGTCGGTGGCGAGAATCGCCGACACCCAGCGGCTGTCGATCTCGGCGAGCCGTTCGCCGGTGAACTCGATGCCGCCGCCGCGGTAGTGGATCACCAGGTTGCGTACCACTGCGGCGACGCCCGCAATGTCGTCCGGCAGCGCGTCGAACAGTCCGGCGTGGACGCCGGGGTCACTCCAACGGGTCTGGATCGCGTAGTCCATCAGAACGTCCTCTCGTGAATGGGCAGTGCGATGTCGACGGCCGGTTCGTCGCGGGGGAGCAGGTGGCAGTCCGCGCGGTACACCTCGCGTGGCGGACCTGCCTCCGGTACGCCGGACGCGCGGACGTGATCGACGACGAGGTCGTAGGCGAGCATGATCCGCGGGTACGCGCACTCGTCCATCGTGATCGTGCAGTACGCCTCGCGGTGCGCCGGTTCGACCCGGATCCCGATCCGCCCGGACGGATCGACGAGCCCCTCGAACGGCACGCACACCTCGACGGTCGCCTCACCCTCCGGTGTGACGGCGCCGTGGTAGATCACCCACGACCCGGCGGTCGCGGTCGCGCCGGCGGCTCGCAGGTACGTCATGATCTCGTCGGTGCACGTCACGATCACACCGATCAGCAGCTGCTGGTTGGTGTCGGCCCGGATCGTCGCGATCTTGGTCGCCGGTACGTCGCGGGTCAGCACGGGGCGGGGTGCGAGTCCCGTCGTACCGGATCGCGACAACCGGTCGCGTAGGTACTGCAGGGTCGCCTGCCGGGACGCGGTGGTCGCCTGCTCGGCGGCCCACCAGCGGTCGAGCCGGATCAGCGCGTCCTCGTCGCTTCCGGCGAGTACTTCGGCGATCGTGGTCAGCGGCATGTCCAACTGCCGCAGCACACTGATCCGCCGCGCCCGCTCCAACTGGTTCTCGTCGTACTGCCGGTAGCCGTTGGCGGGATCCACCTGCGCCGGCGCCAGCAGCCCCGACACGTCGTACAGCCGCAACGCCTTCAACGACAGTCCGGCCCGCCGCCCGAACTCTCCGATCGTCAACACGCGCTCATCAAACCCCCTGCCCCTGGGGCAAGGTAAAGCATCAGCCCGGGAAGGCCCGCAGATCCGGCTCGACCCAGCCGTTTCGCGCCGCCGGCGACGCCAGCGTGCGCGGCTGGTAGAAGTGCGTCAGCAGCCGCTTGTCCAGCAGCCCCGGGTTGCGTCGTACCAACTCCTCGAAGCTCTCGTCCGGCGCCTCGCCCATGTGGTACGCCGTCAGCTCGACCCACGCCCGGCTCACCGTGGCGTTGTACTTCTGCGGCGCCCCCGCGTACCGCGCCGTGCGCTGGATGCCCGTGCTCACCAGGTCGACCGCCCCGGCCGGCCCACACCGCCGTACGGCGAGCCACGTCAGCCGCACGTGCTCCCGGTGACCGAACCGCTCGGCCGTCGTCAGCACTTCGCCCATCAGTTCCTCGAACAGGTCCATCTCCTCACGGTCGACACCCGATGCGCCTTCCGCAAGCGGGTTTCCCGAGGGGTTGTTTTGATGACGGTAACGATATATCGTTAGTGTCATGAAGAATATCGAGGAGGATATTATGAACACCCCCAACGAACTCCGTGGCCGCCGAGGCGGTCACCATCACCCCCGTCGCGGTGGACCGTGGGCGGGCGAAGGCCTGCCGATGCACCGCGGACACGGTGGCCGCGGCCGTCGTTCCGAGCGCGGCTCCGAGAGCGGTTCTGAGCGTGGCTCTGAGCGCGGTTCTGAGCGCGGTCCTGAGCGCAATCCTGAGCGTGGCTCTGAACGGGGCTCGGAGCGCAGCTCGCGTCGTGGGTCCGGTCGTGGTCGTGGCCGGGCGCCGCGCGGCGATGTCCGGACGGCTGTGCTGATGCTGCTCGCCGAGGAGCCGATGCACGGTTACCAGTTGATGCAGGCCATCGCCGACCGCAGCGGCGGGCGCTGGACCCCCAGCCCCGGCGCGATCTATCCGACCATCAACCAACTGGAGGACGAGGGCCTGGTCACCGTGACCGCGGACGCCGGCCGCAAGCTCGTCACGCTGACCGACGCCGGACGCGAGGCGGTAGAAGGCCGACGCGAGGCGTCGATCGACCCGTTCGCCGGGTTCACGAACGCCGGCCCCGCGACCGACCTGCGCGGACTGCTCGAGGAGTTGCATTCTGCCACCCGGCAGGTCGCCCGCAGCGGTTCCGAGGAGCAGCAGACCGCGGCGGCCAAGATCCTGGCCGACGCCCGCCGCTCGCTCTACCTGCTGCTCGCCGACGCCCCGGTCAACCCCGTCAACCCGGTCAACCCCGTCAACCCCTCCGAGCCGGAGGCCTGAGATCCAGGTCACCCCGGGGAACGTCCCGTCCGAACCGCTCCTCTTCGAGTTGTCATCCACAACTGAGGAGGGTTCGGGATGCAGTCTCGAAGGATCGTCGCCGGCGTGCATGTCCTGCTGGCCGCGGTGCACGTCTACTGGGCAACGGGCGCAACCTGGCCCGCGCCCGACGAGCGAACACTCTCCCGAGCGGTCCTCGGCGTTCAGCTGTCGTTCGCTCCACAGGTGGTGCTGCCACTCGCAGCGCTGCACCTCCTGCTGGCCTTCGCGGTACTCCGGTCCGACCGGTCCGCAGTCGCCAGACTCGTAGTCGCCGGCGTCGCAGCCGGCCTGGCAGCGCGAGCCGCCCTTGGTCTGGCTTGGGCCTTCACAGACGTCGGTACGACGTTCTACTGGCTCAACCTGCTGCTCTACACACCGGCGTGCATCGCACTGTGCATCGCTGACCTCAAGATGCTGCGAAGGCGGTGGCTGAAGGCAACCGTGGTCGCAGGTCCAGTAGTTGCGGTGACAGCGCTCGTGCTGGTCGCCTACGTGTATCAGCCGTCGGAGCAGCCGCACCCTGCCGCTTCCGTTGACGCAAGGTACGTCGAGACTCCACTGGCTCGAGTGCACTATCTCCAGCGTGGTTCTGGTGCGCCGGTGGTGTTGCTGGCGCCAGGGGCTTCGCCTGCGGCTGCCTGGGATGCTCAGGTAGCTGTGCTAGCACGGGACCACACGGTGTACGCGGTGGACCTGCCAGGCCAGGGGGAGACCCGCCTGCACGACGAGACCTTCACCTTTGATCTGGACGGCATGACCGAGGCGCTCGGTCAGTTCCTGGACGCGCTGCACCTCCAGACCGTCCTACTCGGCGGCAACTCGTGGAGTGGTGGCTGGGGACTCGCGTACGCACAGCAACACCCCGAGCGGGTCAGCAAGCTCGTGCTGCTCGCGCCGTCCGGTCTGGACGAGCCGGATGTCTGGAGCTGGGAGATCTTCAAACAGCCGGTCGTGGGCGAGGCGCTGGCGAAGCTCGGTGCGAACCGGAGCATGGTCGAGTCCGCCGTCCGCGGGCTGTTCGTCCACAAGGAGCTGGTCACGCCGCAACTCGTTGACCAGTTGTGGATTCCCGGAACCTATCGTGACAACGTGCGATCCATGTACGCGCTCGAACGCGGTCTCGACTGGCGTGTGACCGAGCGTGGGCTGCCGTCGACCCGGCAG
>NZ_DASZNO010000032.1:0-61752 GCF_035551235.1 Flexivirga sp.
CGCGTGTCCGTCGACGATGCCCTGCACGCCCAGGCCCTCGACGTTGGCGAAGTCCTCGACGACGCCGAGCTCACCGGCCTCGCGGGCGGCATCCGCGATGGCGCGCGCGATCGGGTGCTCGGAGGCGTCCTCCAGCGCCCCCGCCATACGCAGCACGTGGGCGGTGTCCTCGCCGTCGGCGACGTGCGTGCGGGTGAGGGTCATCTCGCCGGTCGTGACGGTGCCGGTCTTGTCCAGCACGATGGTGTCGACCGTGCGGGTCTGTTCCAGCACCTCCGGCCCCTTGATGAGTATGCCGAGCTGGGCCCCGCGGCCGGTGCCGACCATCAGCGCGGTCGGCGTCGCCAGGCCGAGGGCGCACGGGCAGGCGACGATCAGCACGGCGACCGCTGCGGTCAGCGCACCGGCCGCGCCGGCACCGGTGCCGAGCCAGAAGCCGAAAACGCCGGCCGCGAGCGCGATGACGACCGGCACGAAGATGCCGGAGATGCGGTCGGCGAGCCGCTGCACGGCGGCCTTGCCGGTCTGCGCGTCCTCTACCAGCCGGGCCATCTGCGCCAGCTGGGTGTCGGCGCCGACCCGGGTCGCGCGCACCACCAGGCGGCCGGCCGTGTTGACGGTCGCGCCGGTGACCGCGTCGCCGGGGCCGACGTCGACCGGCACCGACTCACCCGTGAGCATCGACGCGTCGACCGCCGAGCGTCCCTCCTCGACGACGCCGTCGGTGGCGATCTTCTCACCCGGCCGGACCACGAACCGGTCCTGAACAGCCAGCTGCGACACCGGGATTCGTTGCTCGACGCCGTCCCGTAACACGGCAACATCGCGGGCGCCCAGGTTGAGCAGCGCCCGCAGCGCGGCACCGGCGTTGCGCTTGGACCGGTGCTCCAGGTAGCGACCGAGCAGCAGGAAGGTGGTGACGCCGGCGGCGGCTTCGAAGTAGATGTTCGAGGTGCCGTCGCTGCGCTCGATGGTCAGCTCGAAGGGGTGACGCATCCCCGGCATACCGGCATCGCCCCAGAAGAGCGCATAGACCGACCAGGCGAACGCCGCGAGCGTGCCCATCGACACGAGCGTGTCCATCGTCGCGGCGCCGTGCCGCAGGTTGGTCCAGGTCGCGCGGTGGAAGGGCAGCGCGCCCCAGACCACGACGGGCGCTGCGAGCGTCAGCGACAGCCACTGCCAGTTGTCGAACTGCAGGCTCGAGATCATCGCCATCGCAATGACGGGGACCGAGAGTATGGCGGAGCCGATCAGCCGGGTCCGCAGGTCGCTCAGCGCCGGATCCGCTTCTGCTTCCTCAGGACTCGCGCCGCTCTCGTCCGGCGCGTCCTGCGGCGGCTCGGGAATCCTTGCGCCATACCCGGCGGCCTCGACGGTCGCGACCAGGTCGTCGGTCGTCACGTCGTCGGCATACGTGACCCTGGCCTTCTCGGTCGCGTAGTTGACCGTGGCGGTCACGCCGTCGAGCTTGTTCAGCTTGCGCTCGATGCGGTTGGCGCACGACGCGCACGTCATCCCGGTCAGCAGCAGCTCGACATCGGTCCCGGCCGGCGCCGAGCCGGTGTCGCTGGTTGCCGCGTCAGTGGTCGTGCTCATGCTGGGCGCCTCCTTCGTGTCCATTGTCCTCGCCGGTGGCGGTGCCGGCCCCGTCGCGGTGCGCGTCGAGCGTGAACGCCGCCGTGTGCACCCGGCCGTCGACCCGGAAGTCGAGGAAGAGGTGATAGCGGGTCGCGCTCGGCACCTCCGCGCCGAAGCCGATGCTCGGACCGGGCTTCGTGGTGCCGTCCCCGGGCTCACCGTCCGGGTGCACGTGCAGGTATGCCGCGTCGTCCGCGCGCAGCGCGACCAGGTGGCCGTAGGCGCCGAGGTAGGGCTGCAGGTCGGTGACCGGCTTGCCGTCCCTGGTCACCCGGAAGTCGAGCATCGAGTGCTCACCCGCGGTCAGGGACCCGGTCGCGGTGACGGTGTAACCGTCGACGTGCGCCACCCGCTGCGGTGCGGGCAGGGACTGTTTCCCGGGATCGCCGGGCACGAGCAGGTCGCTCGCGAGGGTCAGGCCGTCGCCGCCCGTGGGGACGAAATCGGTGTAGATGCGCCAGGTGCCCGGCGCCAGGTCGAGGCCGACCGTCCAGGTGCCGGACGAGGTGTCCAGCGTCGGGTGCACGTGCTGGAAGCCGCTGAAGTCCCGCCGCACCGCGATCAGGTGCAGCTTCTTCTCGTGCGACGTCCGGTATGACGTGACGGGCTTGCCGTCCGGGCCGGTGATCCGGAACGACACCTGCTGCCGGCCCGCCCGGTGCACCGCGGTCGCGAGGTGCAGGTTGTAGCCCTGCCGCCCGGCGGTGACGCCCTGTGGCAGGTCGGTGGGGGAGGCGGTGTTGGTCTTCATGTCGTGCGTCGTGCCGCCGGCCATGTCGTCGGTCATGTCGTCGGTCATGGCGTCGGCTCCCTCGTGGGTGCCCATGCCCGCATGCGTCGAGTCCGTCGTGTTCGGCGATCCGGCGTCGACCCGGCCACCGACGGCGTAGCCGCCGGCAGCGAGCAGCAGCAGGCCCGCGCCATACGCGCCCAGGCGGGTCGGTGTGTTCATGCCGGTCCTCTCGATCGAGTGCACAATACCCCCTAGGGGTATTGCGAGTGTATACCCCCAGTGGGTATTCGGCCAGCGCCGCCGAAATCCCGGTGCGCGGGCGGCACGCAGCCGCGAAGATCTGCGTATGACGAAAGACCCCGCACCGACTCCCGATTTCGCCGGACTCGGGCTGGATCCGGCGGCCTTCCCCGGCTGGACGGTGCGTGCGCTGCGACTCGACGATGCGCCGGGAGTTGCGGCCGCGATGGCAGCGTCGGAGTTGCACGACATCGGCCAGGTCGGCATCGAGGAGGCGGACATCGTGAGCGACTGGCAGCGGCCGTCATTCGAGGTCGGTGCGAGCACGGTCGGCGTCTTCACTCCGGGCGGAGAGCTCGCGGCATACGCCGAATATCCCGGGCACGACCGCTGCGACGCGACCGTCCAACCGGCATACAGGACACGGGGTTTGGGCACTGCGCTCGCTCGCTGGGTCATCGCGCGCGCTCGCCGGGCCGGGGCTGTGGCGGTTGGTATGCCGGTGCCGCAGGGGTCCGCCGGGGAGAGCCTGCTGCGCGGCCTCGGTTTCGCCGACCGCTGGACATCATGGACCCTGCGACTGCCGTCCGACGCGCAGATCGAGCGACCGCGGCTCCCGGACGGACACCGGATCCGGAACGCCGTCTCGACGCAGGATCGGAGGGCGGCATACGACGTGCTCGAGGACGCGTTCCTCGAGTGGTCGGCCCGCGACAAGGCGACCTACGACGATTTCGCCGCGCAGACCTACCAGCGCCCTGGCTTCGCCGACTGGCACATGCGCATCGTGTGTCGCGACACGGCGGACGGCGAAGACGTTGTGGCAGCGGTGTTTTCGGTCGTCGACACCAATCACGGTTCGGTGTATGTCGACCGTCTCGCGGTCCGTGCCGACGCGCGCCGGCAGGGGCATGCGCGCGCCCTGCTCGCCGACGTGTTCGCGATCGGGCGTGAGCACGGGGCGACCGGCTTCGAGTTGTCGACCGACTCCCGGACCGGAGCGCTCGGTCTCTACACCGGGCTCGGCATGGAGGTCACGAGCACCTGGATCAACCTGGCGGTCTCGCTCTGGCCAGCCGATGTTACTCGCTGGTAAGTTTGCCGGGTTCACGCCGTAGAACCTCGACCTGAGACCTCCCCTGAGGACAACCGATGAAGCGTTCCGTTATCCGCTCCGCCACCGCCGCTGCTCTGACCGTCACGGCTTCCGTCGCCTGCATTGGCATGGCGCCGCACGCACGCGCAGCGACCACCGATCCGTTCTTCACCTACTCCGGAAGCACGCCGCTGGCGTCATACAAACCGGGCGCGGTGCTCAAGACGCGGACGCTGCCCTATCACGTGGTGGGCATTCCGACGCCGGTGCAAGCGGTCCAGATCCTCTACCGGACCATCGACGCGCAGGGCCGGCCGGCCGCCAACGTCACGTCGATCCTGAAGCCGGTCGGTGGCGGCGATCCCTCGAAGGCCGTTTCTTTCCAGTCCTATTACGACTCCGGCAACCCCGAGGACGGGCCGTCCCGTGCGATCGCCGGCGATGTGCGACTGGGCAGTGCGCTCTTCGACACCGAGACCCTGCTGATCGTGCCGCTGCTGACGCAGGGCTACTCGGTGATCGTCGCCGACACCGAGGGGCAGCAGGCCGACTTCCTCGCGAGCCCGGAGTACGGCACGAACACGCTGGACTCGATCCGCGCGACGACCCACGAGCCGGCGACCGGACTGAACACGTCCACCCGGATCGGGATGATCGGCTACTCCGGCGGCTCCGTCGCCTCGACCTGGGCCGCGCAGCTCGCGCCGAAATACGCGCCGGACGTCAACAAGCAGCTGGTGGGCGCGGCGGTCGGCGGCGTGGTCGTCGATCCGGCGCACATGACGGAGTATGCGAGCGGCAGCCTGCTGTGGGCCGGGGTCATGCCGACGATGATGGCGACCACCGCGCGTGCGTATGGCGAGGACCTCTCGCCATACCTGAGCGACTACGGCAAGCAGGTGATGCCGGCCCTGAGCCACGAGGCGATGGTCAACGTCCTCGGCCGCTACCCGGGGCTGAAGTGGCAGCAGCTCTTCAAGCCGGAGTACTCCACCCTCGCCTCCATCCCGCCGCTGGCGCGCTCGCTCAACAAGATCAACATGGGGTCGGCGCCGACTCCGACGATCCCGATGTTCCTCGGCCAGGGCGCCAATGGCGCGCTCGAGGGCACGCTGACCAACAATCTCCCGGGCATCGGCCCCGGCGACGGCATCACCGTCACCGGTGACGTGCGCGCCCTCGCGCGACAGTTCTGTGCCGACGGCAACAACGGGATCAGCTATTCGCAGTACGACCTGCTGAGCCACAACACCGCCGAGCCGGTGTGGGCGCCGCAGGCCATCCTGTGGCTCAACGCCCGATTCGCCGGCAAGACCGCACCGTCCAGCTGCGGCCACATCCCGCCCGGCAACTCGCTGGCGCCGCTGCCGACGTCGTGACGCGCGGCGGGTCGAGCCGCCGCTGAGCGTCCGATCCGAGTCAGTCGCCGCTTCGGGCAAGCTTTTGCGCGACGAGCACCACGGCTCGCCCGGAGCCGACCGCGGGCGTGAGCCGCAGCTCCGCCGTCGGCTGCAGTCCGGCCGCGGTCAGCATGTCCACGAACTGCTCCGGCTGCCAGCGATGCGTGGTCCAGCGCACGGGCACGTCGCCATACGCCTCGGTGCGCTGGACGTCCTCGTCGCCGACGTGCGTGGCGACGATCAGCTGCCCGCCGGGCTGCAGCGCCTGCGCGCAGTGCGCGAGCACCGGTGGCACGAGGTCGCGCGGCAGGTTGAACAGCGACCACCAGCCGAGGATCCCGCCGTATGACGCGGGCGGCAGCTCCAGCTCGCTCCACGAGCCGACCTCGAAGCGACACTCCGGGTGCAGTCGTCGCGCGTTGGCGATCATCCGCGGTGACAGGTCGATGCCCGAGACGTCGACTCCGCGCTCCTGCAGGTATGCCGTGACGGTGCCCGGCCCGCAACCCACGTCCAGCACCGGCCCGAGCGCAGTGACGGCGTCGGCGAAGACGTCCATGGCGGCGCACAGCCACGGCTCCTGCCGGATGTCGCCGAGCCCGTCGGTCGTCACCATCCGGGCGTAGTTGTCGGCGACGGCGTCATACGACTTGCGAACGGCCTCGAGGTCGGCGGGATGGCGGCGGGTCTGCGTGGGCATGGACGCCAGTCAACCCGGGAGCACTGACAGGGAGTTTCCTCGGCCACAACTGAATGCGCATTGGCTACGGCCTGGGTGAACGGCAAAGCACTGGTCTGTGTTCGGTCTCGGTTCGATCTGGAGCCCGAGCGGAGCGTCGATCCGCTCATAGGATGCGGCGCGCGATAGCCGATCTCGACTCGTTCGACCACCCCTTCGCCGAGACGGCTGGCGCTTCCTTTCCACCCTTTCAAGGAGGCTCCGTTGAAGGCAAAGCACTGGCTCATCAGCTCCCTCACTGCCGCGACGACCGTCGCAGCCGCAGTCTTCGTTCCGCTCGGCGGGACGGCCCACGCCGCGGGTGACTACTCGCTGGTCACGCTCCCGGACCAGGGCGAGAGCGCGATCTACAACTTCGTGAACACCGCCACGAAGTCGATCGACGTCACGATCTACGAGCTGCGTGATACGACGCTGGTCGATGATCTGGTCGCCAAGCAGAAGGCCGGCGTCAACGTCCGGGTGATCTTCGACTCCCAGCACTCCTCCATCGACGGGCCGGCATACAGCGCGCTCCAGGCTGCGGGTGCCGGTGTGACCTACTCGTCGTCGGCATACGTCTACACCCACCAGAAGACGATCACCGTCGACGGCACCGAGTCCTACATCAGCACAGGCAATTTCGACACGAAGTACTATTCGACATCGCGCGACTACGGCGTCTTCGACACCAACCAGTCGGATGTGTCGGCCATCGAGACCGTCTTCAACGCGGACTACGCGAAGCAGCCGATCACCCCCTCGGACGGTGCCGACCTGGTCTGGTCGCCCACCGACTCGCAGACCCGGATCCTGGCCCTGATCAACGGCGCCCAGCACAGCCTCGACGTGCAGGAGGAGGAGTTCGGCGACCCGACCCTGGTCAACGCGGTCGTCGCCGATGCCAAGCGCGGGGTCGCCGTGCGAGTGGTCGCGGAGAACGAAAACAACTCCTACACAACGGAATTGAATGAGGTGACTGCAGCCGGCGGTCAGGTCAAGACCTACACCAGCTCGGCCGGCTACTACATCCACGCGAAGGCGATCGTTGCCGACTACGGCACCTCGAGCGCGAAGGTCTTCGCCGGCTCGGAGAACTTCTCCGACAACTCGCTCAACCACAACCGGGAGCTCGGTCTCATCGTGAGTGACTCCGGCATCGTCAACGGGATCGAGCAGGCCTTCGACAAGGACTTCGGGTCCTCGGGCAGCAGCGGCTGCTCGAGCACGGGCCAGAAGCTCGGCAACCCTGGTTTCGAGACCGGCACCGCGTCACCGTGGACCGTCTCGTCGCCGCAGGTCCTGTATGGCGGCACCGCGGAGCCGGCCCGCACCGGGTCGTGGGACGCGTGGCTGGACGGCTACGGCACCACGCACACCGACACGCTCGCGCAGACCGTCGCACTCCCAGCCGGTTGCACCGTGTCGGCATCCTTCTGGATGCACATCGACACGGCCGAAACGTCGACCACGACGAAATACGACACCCTGAAGCTGCAACTGCTCGCCGGTAACGGCACGGTCCTGCGCAATCTCTACACGTATTCGAACCTGAACGCCAACACTGGATATGCGCAGCACACTTTCGACATCTCCGCGTATGCCGGGCAGACCGTGACGCTGAAATTCACTGGGACCGAGGACTCGATGAAGCAAACCAGTTTCGTCATCGACGACACGGCCGTCACTGCGTCCTGAGCGCGCCCATCGGTAGCTGAAACCGACGCCAATTGCATACAAGGGACTTAGGTCTATTGCCCGGGATCGGACTAGATCCCGACAATCGATAAGCACGCCACGGCGGCGACTTCATCGTCATTGCCGCGGCGTCAATGTCGTTCTGTCGATGGATCTGAGAGGAAACTGTGATGACGAATACAGCAGAGATTGATGGGCATGTCGCCGAGAGTCTCGACGTTTCGAACTTCGCGAAGCTCCAGGACGGTGGTCTTCGAGCGACGAACGAAGGGCAACTGAAGTCGGCATCGAAGCAGGCGGTGCACGCGCAGATCGAGCAGATCCAGAAGTATGCGGACGCTACGCCGGACGGTGAGTTGGTCCAACCCAACAAGGAGTTGCTGTCCCTGGGCGCAGATGTGGAGACGTGGTTCGCCGGCCCCGGGAATTTCAGCATCACGTCGGCATACGGATGGGCTCTCGGCGGCGGCGTGATGTTCCCGGGCAAAGCGCCATTGGGATTTTTGTATGGCGGGAAGGGTGAGAGTTGGAAGGCGTGGGCGACCGGAACCTGTGTCATGTTGGGTTCGTTCGTCGTTGATCCGATGAAAGTGTGCCTGTCCAAGGACTTCCACGATGAAGAAAGCCCGATCGGCGTCGTCCGGAAGGGCTTCTGCAACTTCACCTCGAGCGGAGGGGGAGCCGGGATATCGGAGACGAATATCAGCTTCTACTCGAAGGGCGGCGCCTTCTGGGGCAGCCTTTCCGGAAGCGGGGCGCTCATCGGCGGCTACAGCCTGGAGGGTGAACTCGAATTGGTCTGGCAGGGTTTCTGACCGACGGCTCTTCAGGGTCCGGAGCTGCCGGCACAGGGTCTCGGGCCCGGCCGGTCCGCGTCCTACTGCAGCGGGTCGGTCACGTCGGCGACCTCGGCGCCCAGCGCGCGGATGACGTCGTCGGCGTCGACCGTCGCGGAGACGCCGTGGTCGCCGCCACCGATCGAGATGGTGCCGGCGACCCGTGTGTCGGCGATGACCGGCCAGGCGCGCAGCGACCCGAACGGCGTGATGGTGCCGCGCTCGTAACCGGTGACAGCGAGTGCGGTCGCGGCATCGGGCATCGAAAGCCGTTTGACACCAAGCAGATCGCGCAGTTTCGGCCACGAGATCTTGCGATCGCCGGGCACCAGTACGAAGAGGTAGTCGTCATCGTCACGGCGTACGACGATCGTCTTGGCGATCTGGGACGGCTCGATGCCGCGCACCGCGGCCGCCTCGGCCAGCGAGCTGACCGGCCCGTGCCGAACGATCTCGTGCGCGATGCCCGACGCCTCCAGGGCTTGCGCCGCCCGCTGCGCACCGTTGCTCGTCACGCTCGTCCTCCTCGTGGTCCGAGGCCATCATGGTGCCAGGCCGCAAGGTTCTGCGTGGCCGACGGGTTGACCGGTCCGGGACCGGCCGCCGGTCAGAGATCGCTCGCCAGCCGGTTCAGGTAGCGCTGCTCCGGGATGCTGCGCGAACGTTCGGCGGCACGCAGGAACGCCGCCCGGGCCTCCGTGGTCCGGCCCGCCCGCACCAGCAGGTGACCGCGCGCCGCGTCCACCCGGTGGCCGGCACCCGCCACTCCGTCCAGGGCGTCGAGCCCGGCGTCCGGGCCGTCGACCTCGGCGATCGCGATCGCGCGGCCGAGTGCGACCGCAGGGCTCGGATCGACCTGCCACAGCATGTCGTAGAGGACCCGGATCTGCGGCCAGTCCGTGGCCGCGTCGTCGCCGGCCTCGTCGTGCACCGCCGCGATGGCTGCCTGCAGTTGGAACAAGCCGACGTAACCGGCCGGGAGGGCCCGCTCGATGAGGTCGACGCCCTCGGTGATCAGTGTCCGGTCCCAGAGGGTGCGGTCCTGCTCGTCCAGCGGTACGAGGTCACCGCTCGCGGTGAACCGCGCCTTCCGCCGTGCCTCGGTGAGCAGGAGCAGCGCGAGCAGGCCGGCGTTCTCCGGGTCGGACGGGGCGAGCCGGTGCAGGTCCCGGGCCAGCCGGATCGCGGTGGCGCCCAACGTCGTTGCCCGTTCGTCGGTGCCGTCCTGCGCGGCGTGCGCCCGCGTGTAGAGCAGCGCGATCGCGTGCCGCACGGCTACGAGGCGTCCCGGGAGGTCGGCCGGCGCCGGCCGCTCGAACCTCGCGTTCGCCCTGCCCAGGCTGCTCTTCGCGCGGCTGATCCGCTGCCCCATGGTGGCCTCGGGGACGAAGAAGCCGTCCGCGATCTCGCGGGTGTGCAGACCACCGACTGCCCGAAGCATCAATGCGACCTGCGAGGTGGGTGTCAGCACTGGGTGCGTGCACAGGATCATGAGCTGCAGGGTGTCGTCATCGGCAACGGGCTCAACGGTTTCCGGCGCTGTCTGCTCGAGTCGAGCCGCCTTCTGCTCGCGGGCACGGCGTGAGGTGTCGGCGCGGATCTGATCGATCAGCCTGCGCGAGGCGACTGTGGTGAGCCACCCGATGGGTTCGTCCGGAAGGCCGTCCCGCGGCCACTGTTCGGCGGCGGCGACCAGTGCGAGCTGCACCGCATCCTCGCAGTCCGCGAAGTTGTCGTGCCGGCGCAGCAGTGCCGCGAGACCGTATGGCGCAGCGCCGCGCCATACGTCCTCGAAGTCCGGGGTCACCATCGCGCCTCAGGCGTCGTCCGCCCCGTCGCTCATCACCGGGCGGAGCTCGACCGTCTCGCCGGGCCCGCTGAAGAACTTCGCGATGTGTTCGGCGCGCTCCTGCGACTCGACGTCGATCAGGAAGAAACCGGCGAAGTGTTCCTTTCCCTCGGCATACGGACCGTCGGCGACGATCCGTTCGCCGTCGCGGAACCGGAACAGGCGCGACGTCGCCGGCGCTCCCAGGGCTGCTCCGGTGACGAACTCGCCGCGCTCCGTCATTTCGGCGAAGACGTCGTCGAACTCCTTGTTCAACCGGTCACGTTCGGCCTGCGGTAGTGCCTGGTGCTCGGCGACGAAGTCGGAGGTCGGGTGTCCCCACGGCTGCGGGTTGGAGTGGATGAGGATGACGTACTTCATGGCTGCTCCTTGCCTGTGTGCTCGGAAGCACCTTGCTTCCACCATCCAAGTCGGAGCTCAGCGGCGGGCTTCGACATACGGCACGGACATTTCTGCGAACCGCCGGCCGAAGCCGTCACAACGCGGTCAGCAGGACCAGCACGACCGTCGTCACCGCGAACAGACCGTGCACCAGCACGGCGGGCGGGGGGAAGCGGTCCTCGGCGGCGTGCCGAGGTGCGTGCGCGTGCCGGCCGCGACTGATGTTGCCGGCCGCGAACCACAGGCCGAACATCGTCAGGCCGAGGGCCGCGACGCAGACCAGCACGCCCAGGGCGACCCAGGGCAGTGCCTTGGCGCCGCTGATGAGGTACCAGACCCAGATCGCCAGGCCGGCCGCGGCGAGCCCGGCGTGACCGAGGATCAGCGGCGGCGCGAAGCGGGACGCTCGACCCTCGGTGTCCTTCTGCAGCCCACCGTTCGCCACGAACGTAGTGAGCAGGAAGCCACCCAGGAGCGCGGCGAGAATCCACGTGATCAGAGCCGCGAACGTCACGAGGGCCTCCTGGTACCGGTCCGCCGGGGACAGTATTCCAATCTATTCGGACAGTATGGCGGGTCAGGCCCGCAGACTGCTGAGGGATTGGCGGGACAGCGCGGCGGCGGCCGCCCGGTCGGCGACGACCAGCACGTGCGGGTGCCGCTGCAACCACGACGCCGGGCAGTCCGCCGACGGCGGCTGCTCCATGGCGCAGGCCAGCGCGTCGGCCTTCCGGGAACCGGACGCGAGCAGCAGGATGCTGCGCGCCTGCATGATCGTGCTGATGCCCTGCGTCAGCGCCTCGCGCGGCACCTCGTCCGGAGAGTCGAAGAAACGCGCATTGTCCTGCCGGGTGCGTTCGGCAAGTGTCACTGCGCGAGTGCGCGAATCCGCTTGGGAACCGGGCTCATTGAAGCCGATGTGGCCGTTGGCACCGATGCCCAGGATCTGCAGGTCGACACCACCGGCATCGCGCACCTGCTGCTCGAAGAGGGCAGCTGCCGCCTCGAGATCGTGCGCGGTCGCACGCGGTACGGCGACATGCTCCGGCGGTATGCCGAGCGGCTCGGCGATGTTCCGGCGCACGAATGTCGTGTAGCTGCCGGGGTGGTCGGCGGGCAGCCCGACATACTCATCGAGGGCGGCGAGGCGCACGTCCGCCAGCCGGCCGTCAGCGCGACGGGCCAGCTCGCGGTAGGTGCTGGCGGGGGTGCCGCCGGTCGCGACACCGAGGACCTGCAGGGCACCGTCGGCGCGAGCCTGCAGGATCCGCTCGGCGCCGACACGACCCAGCGCCGCGTCGTCGGCCACGACCTCGAGATGCATGGTGAGGAAGCCCCTTCTCGTTTCTGTAATAGAATTTCAGTTTAACTGTTGATCTGTGAAGTGCCACTCCATCTCATCCGGAGGTCCTCATGCCGCACCAGGCGGTGACACCGCACGGCGACGTGCTGCGGCTGGTGGCTGCGCGCCGGGACGACCTGACGCCGGCGTTGCGCCGCATCGCGGACACGATCGCTGCGCATGCGGACGAGGTCGTGCACATGTCGACCGCGGAGCTCGCCCGTCGCGCCGACACCTCCGACGCTGCCGTCTCCCGCTTCTGTCGGAGCGTCGAGGTGACCGGCTTCCCGGAGCTGCGGTCGCTGATCGCGGTGGCGCTGGCCCAGGGCAAGGAGCCGACGCCCGTCTCGCTGGCCGACGTTCGGCGCAACAGTGACCTCGCCACGATCGCGCGCGCGATCCGCAACGCACACGTGGACGCGGTCGACCTGACCTTCACCCGGCTCGACTTCGATGAAACCGCCCTGGTGATCGACGCGATCGGCACCGCCCGGCAGGTCGTCGGCTTCGGCGTCGGAGCGGCCGGTGCGGTGCTGGCCGACCTCGACTTCAAGCTCGGCCAGGTCGGCGTCCCGGTGACCACCACCACCGACGTGCATCGCGCGCTCGCGCTCACCGCCCGGGCCGGCGCCGACACCGTCGCGATCATCGTCAGTCACTCCGGCGACACCCGTGAATGCGTCGAGGTCGCGCAGGCCGGTGTCGAGGCCGGCGTCACCGTCGTGGCGATCACCGCGGCCGCCGGTTGCACCCTGAGCAAGACCGCCACCCACGTGCTGCGGCCGGTCGCCCATGAGCCGCGGGTCGGCGCCGGCGGCACCGCATCCCGCATCGCGCAGCTGTATGTCGTGGACCTGCTCTACCTCGGCCTGCTCGCCCGTGCCCCGGACGAGGAGACCGCGGCAGCGGACCGGATGAACCGAGCCGTGCGTCCGCACCGGGTCAGCAGCGGAGAGGGCGGCTGACGGCATGCTGGTCGGACAACACGTCGTGCTGCGGGCACGCGAAGCCGGGGACGTGCCGATCCTGCACGCCGAGTTGTATGACGACGTGCCGACGCGGGTCCGCGCCGACACCCGTGGCTGGACACCGGTGGGGGTCGAGCATTCGCCATACGCCGTGCGTGAGGGCGGCGCCGACGCCGCGGCGTTCTCGGTCGTCGAGCGTTCGGGCGGGCAACTGGCCGGCGAGGCGATCCTGTGGGAGATCGACCCGCACAACCGGTCGGCACACGCGGGGCTCGCGCTGCGGCCGTCGTTCCGTGGGCGTGGGCTGGCCGAGGACACCCTGCGGGTGCTGGTCGACTACGCGTTGTCGATCCGCGGCTTGCACCGGGTGCAGCTGGAGGTCGTCTCCGACAACAAGCCGATGCTCGCGGCAGCCCGGCGGGTCGGCTTCGAGCGGGACGGTGTGCTGCGCGAATCCGTATGGGTCAACGGCAGATTCACCGATCAGGTCGTGTTGAGCCGACTCGCCGGAGGCCCGGCGCGGTAGTCGCCTCGACATACGCCGTATGTCGTACGCGCAATGTCGTCACAGTGCTGACGACGGGGCGCCGGGATCGGCCGACGATGGAGGTATGACGCTTCCCGCCGCACACCCTGCTCGTGGCTGGGCGCTCGACGCCGCCGTGGCGACCGCCGTCACCGCTGTGATGATCGTCCTGTCCGGCCACATCCCGGTGGGTGCGCACAGCCGCGGCGTCGACGGGCTCGCGTTGGTGTTGCTGGCAATCGCCGGGATCTCGATGGGCGTGTGCAGACGCTGGCCGCGCGCGGCGACGGTTGCCGTCACCCTCGCACTCTGCGGGTTCATCGCGCGCGATTACCCGAACAGCCCGATCTGGATCACCGGCTGGGTGGTGCTGGTCGTGCTCGCCTGGCGCACGGGCCGGCGGACGGCCATCATCGGGGCCGCCGGGATGATGGCCGCACTCTCGGTGACCGCGGCCGCGTTCTCCAGTGGCGGCCTGCTGGAGTCCGCCCTCTACATCGGCTGGGGCGGCGCGGCCATCTTCCTCGGTGACGGTGTGCGCAGCCGCGGGCGTTATCTGGCCGAACGGCGCGAGCGGGCGGCCGCCACCGAGCGCAGTCAGGAGGACGAATTCGCCCGTCGGCTCGCGGAGGACCGCCTGCGGATCGCACGGGACCTGCACGACGGCGTCGCCCACGCGATGACGACGATCAACGTGCAGGCGGGCGCGGCGGCGCACGTGCTGACGCGTCGGCCGGAAGTCGCAGCGGAGGCGCTGACCGTCATACAGCGGGCCAGCGGTGAGGTGCTGGACGAACTCACCGTCATGCTCAACGTGCTGCGTGCCGAGGACCAGCACGCGGATCGGGTGCCGACACCCGGGCTGTGGGACGTGGCGCGACTCGTCGACGGCACCGCCGCGTCGGGACTGACCGTCACTCTGAGCCTCGACGCACCACCGCAGCACCTGGCCCCGTCGATCAGCACGGCTGCCTACCGGGTGGTGCAGGAGTCGTTGACCAATGTGTTGCGCCACTCGGTCGCCCGGCAGGCCGAAGTCCACGTGTGTGCGAGACCCGGAGCGCCGATCGAGGTGGATGTCGTCGATGCCGGTCCGGCCCGGCTGGACCGCACGGACGGCACCGGTGTCGGCATCCGCGGTATGCGCGAACGGGTGACGTCGACCGGTGGACTGTTCGACGCAGGCCCTACCGAACCGGGCGGATTCGCCGTGCACGCGCGCTGGCGGAGGCCGGCGTGATCCGGGTGCTGTTGGTCGACGACCAGCCTTTGGTACGAGCAGGATTCGCGATGATCCTCGATGCCGAGGAGGACATCTGCATCGTCGGCCAGGCGGATGACGGCGCGATCGCGCTGGAGCTGGTCGCGGCCACCGTGCCGGACGTGGTGCTCATGGACATCCGGATGCCGGGCATGGACGGGCTGGAGGCGACGCGACGGATCGTGGCGCGACCCGAGCTCGAGCAGGTGAAGGTGCTGATCCTGACGACGTTCGAGCTGGACGAGTACGTCTTCGAGGCACTGCGGGCGGGCGCGAGTGGGTTCCTCGTCAAGCACACCCAGCCCGCGGACCTGGTGCGCGCGGTCCGCGAGCTCGCCAGCGGGGAGGCGTTGCTGTCGCCCAGCGTGACGCGGCGGCTGATCGCGGAGTTCGTCGCCCGACCGGAACGCCCGGTGCTGGTGCCGCCGGAGTTGCAGGAGCTCACCAACCGGGAGCGTGAGGTCGTCGCGCTGGTCGCTCAGGGGCTCACCAACGATGAGATCGCCGACGAGCTCGTGGTGAGCCCGGCGACGGCGCGCACGCATGTCGGCCGGGCGAAGATGAAACTCCACGCGCGCGATCGCGCCCAACTCGTCGTCTTCGCCTACCAGTCCGGCCTCGTCACGCCGTAGCCGGCGCGACCCCCTCGACATCCGACGCAGCGCCTCCGTCGGGGCGCGTACCCGGAAGATACGTGCTCACGAGGACGACGTGAGGGTTGCGATGGCTAAGGCTGGATCCCGTGAGTTTCCAAAGTAATTGGAGTATGAGACATAGGAGTCCGACATGAGAAGAACCTCACCGGCGATCAGTGTTTCGAGACTCGTGAAGGACTACGGGACCCATCGCGCGGTCGACGACGTGTCGTTCACCGTCCGGCGCGGGTCGGTCACCGGGTTCCTCGGTCCGAACGGTGCCGGGAAGTCCACCACGCTGCGCATGGTGGTGGGCCTGACACAACCGACGTCGGGCACCGCCGAGGTGCTGGGCGGGTCGTATGCCGACCTGCCCAATCCCGGGCGTCGCGTCGGCGTGCTGCTGGACGCATCGGCACAACATGCGGGCCGAACCGGTCGCGAGGTGTTGCGGCTGAGCGCGATGGTGATGGGCCTGCCGCTCGATTGCGTGGCCGCCATGATCGACCGCGTCGGCCTGACCGCGGGTGAGGCAGATCGCCGAACCGGCACCTACTCCCTCGGTATGCGCCAGCGGCTCGGGATCGGTGCTGCGTTGCTCGGTGACCCCGAAGTCCTCGTGCTCGATGAGCCGGCCAACGGGCTCGACCCAGCAGGCATCCGGTGGATGCGTGGCTTGCTACGGGACTTCGCCGACGGAGGTGGATCGGTGCTGTTGTCATCCCACCTCCTGCGCGAGATCGAAGCAATTGCAGACGAACTGGTGATCATCGGCCGCGGTCGCGTTGTCACCGCAGGTCACACGAAACAACTCATCGACGCCGCCGGCGGCGATCTAGAGGAGCTCTTCCTGACCCTCACCGCGGACGATGCACGAGAGGACGTCTCATCATGACCACTGCTTCCACCAGCACCCCGGCTCTCGCGGGTCGCGACGCCGCCATACCTTTCGAGCGCCTCGTGCGCACCGAACTCCGCAAGCTGTATGACACCCGTGCCAGCCGCTGGCTGCTGATGGCCATCGCCGCGCTCACCCCGGTGGTGATCGCCGTGCTCGTTGTCGCCATGTCGCCGAAGGACCTCACCTTCAACAAGCTGGTCGACTTCTCCTCGACACCGGAGAAGATGCTGCTGCCGGCGCTGGGGATCCTGGCGATGACCAGCGAGTGGAGCCAACGCACCGGCCTGGTGACGTTCACCCTCGTTCCGCACCGGCGCCGGATCCTGACAGCGAAGTTCGTCGCGACGCTGTGTCTCGGGATCGCAGCAACCGCAGTCATGTTCGCGGCGTGCGCCGTGGGCAATGTGCTGGCAGCCGCGCTTCGCCACGGTGACGGGAGCTGGTCGTTCGGGTTTGCCGGCTTCGGCGGCATCACGCTGGTGATGCTCATCGGTCTGATCGAGGGTATGGCGTTCGGTATGGCGCTGCTCGTCACGCCCGTCGCGATCGTCCTCTTCTACGTCCTGCCCAACGTCTGGAGCGCGGTGTTCGCGACGGTGGGTGGCCTGAAGTCGGCCGAGGCATGGGTCGATCTGAGCGAGGCGACCGGGAACTTCTACAACGACAAGATGACCGGCACCGGCTGGTTGCAGCTGCTCGTCGCGTTGTCGATCTGGGTTCTGCTGCCGCTCGCAATCGGGGTGTGGCGGGTCAATCGGACGGAGGTGAAGACCTCGTGACCCCCGACGGGTCTACGGTCGAAAGGGACGGTGCTCCGAGCACCGATCCATGACAGGCGGCCGCATCATTCGAAGGAGCCACGCAGATGAAGATCGGAGTCCCCACCGAGGTGAAGGCAGGCGAGCACCGGGTGGGCATCACCCCGGTCGGCGTCCACGAACTCGTCCGCAACGGCCACGAGGTGCTCGTGCAGCGCGGCGCGGGGGAGGGCAGCTCGATCACCGATGACGACTACGTCGCCGAGGGCGCCACCATCGTCGATGCCGCCGACGATGTCTGGGGTGACGCCGAGCTGGTGATGAAGGTCAAGGAGCCGATCGCCGAGGAATACCACCGGCTGCGCGAGGACCTGACCCTCTTCACCTATCTGCATTTGGCCGCGGACGAGAGGCTGACCCGCGAGCTGATGCGGACCAAGGTCACCGGGATCGCTTACGAGACAGTGCAATTGCCGTCCGGGATGCTTCCGCTGCTCTACCCGATGAGTGAGGTCGCCGGCTGCCTCGCGCCGCAGGTCGGGGCGCATTCGTTGCTGAAGGCACAAGGCGGTGCCGGGGTGCTGATGGGCGGTGTCGGTGGCGTCGCCAGCGCTAAGGTCGTCGTGCTCGGTGCCGGTGTCACCGGTCAGAACGCCGCCAACATCGCCCTCGGCATGGGCGCCGACGTGACGGTGCTGGACACCGATCTGGAGAAGTTGCGAATGACGTTCTGGCGCTACGACAATCGGGTCCGGCAGATCGCCAGCTCGACACTCGCGGTGCGCGAGCAGGTGCTCGGTGCCGACCTGGTCATCGGGTCGGTGCTGATCCCCGGCGCCCGTGCGCCGAAGCTGGTCACCAACGAGATGGTCGCGAACATGAAGCCCGGCTCGGTCCTGGTCGACATCGCGGTCGACCAGGGCGGCTGTTTCGAGGACACGCACCCCACGACCCACGACGACCCGACCTTCCAGGTGCACGGCAGCACGTTCTACTGCGTTGCGAACATGCCTGGTGCAGTGCCGAATACGTCCACCTGGGCGCTCACCAACGCCACGCTCCCGTATGTCGTGCGGCTGGCCAACGAGGGCTGGCGCGACGCGCTGCGAGCCGACCCGGCGCTGGGCCTCGGTCTCAACACGTATGCCGGCCACATCGTCTGTGAGCCGGTCGCGCAAGCCCACGGCCTCGAATACGTCGATCCTGCAACGGCGTTCGCGTAGCAGGTGGATCCAGCACTTCGACTGCATCCAGCATGGTGGATGTCCCACCTCATGTCTTCGCGTGGATTAGCGTTACCCTCATGGCGATATCTCTGCGCGATCGCGGCTGGCAGCTATTCGACGAGATCGTCGATTCGGCGCCGCTTGCCGGTGAAAATCCATGGACCCGTGTCGGAGACGATGAACTGTTTATCCCCGATTACGCGACCCTGGAACGCCTGCTCGGCGTACCGGTGTACCTTTCCGCAACATCGCAATCTGGTGTGCCCGCGCTTGCACTGGACGTCTGGGTTTCATACGAATTGCGCCGTGCTGGCTTTGATGGTGACAGGGTATGGCCGCGGGCGAGCGAGCCCCGTGTCATGCCGTACGAAGTCACGCAGTTTATTGCGGGTCTCCCTGTCAAGCTTCGCAGTCAGCTCGCCGACCGAGTCAGAGGTGGCAAGGTCGTCGGGGCTGCGAAGAGCGCGAATCTCCTCGGCAAGAACTACGTGAAACAAGTCGACGTCGTGATGAGTTCATGGGCGACAGGACCGGAACTCATGATCTCCACCAAGCGGATGGATTCGTCATTCGGAAAGAATGCGGCCAACCGCGTCGAAGAGAGTTACGGCGACGCGAAGAATCTGCGGCTACGTCATCCGCAAGCGGCGCTCGGTTTCGTGTACGCGCTGAGCGCGATTTCCCTTGTCACCGAACGAGATACAGCTCTTTGGCTGATCGACTTGCTGCAGAAGCTGGGGCGAGAAGATGACGCGTACGACGCGGTGGCGCTGGTGATGCCCGATCTCGCCGGTGAGCAGGAGCCGACCGGGGCTGAAGAGCCCGAACCTGCCGGACCGCTCGAAGCAGGGGCGGTCGATGACGACGAGTCCGAGTTACCGGTGTCGAGCGAACCTCCCGCGGATCGTCTGGAAGATGTCGTGCCAGTGAGTCTCTATACGGGAGAAATTCCCAATGCCTTGGACCCCGGCCGTTTCTTTG
Organism: Flexivirga sp.; assembly: GCF_035551235.1. Lineage (GTDB taxonomy): Bacteria > Actinomycetota > Actinomycetes > Actinomycetales > Dermatophilaceae > Flexivirga. Next base: position 19,191 of record NZ_DASZNO010000032.1, read on the forward strand.
CAGTCATGTGCGCGCGAGTACTCGACAACTCGCCGATCAACTTCCACACGGAAGCTCGCAGACGTCGAGCAAATCCGGTGACCGGCCCGCGCTGACCGAGATCACTTCGATCGGGACCGGGCGATGCGCCGGTCGTGGAGTGCCAGACGCCCAGCGCGCAGCGTCCTGAGCGTCGCGTCGTCGATATCGCCGAGGACCACGGTGTCGACGAGCTCTATCGCGTCGAAGAGCCGACCCGCGGCGAGCAGATCGCGCACTCTCCTGCGTATCTGGCGCAGGTCCGGAACACAGTCACGGATGTGTGCCATCGATGGAACCGGCCATGTGTCCGCTTCGCGTGGCTCCATCTTGAGCACGCCTCCGCCATAGGACCTGCCGACTAACTCGGCACCCAACAGCGTCACCGAGTTGAGTGCAGCGAGCGGGAGCATGTCCTTGCCAATCGCTCGTCGTCCCTGCGCGAAGTACACCCCGTGAACCGAGTTGAGGTGGTGGGCGGCCACAGGGTTGCCGATCAGCCGAGGTGTGTCGGCGTTCATATAGGTCAGCAGCAAGTGGGCCGGCGGTTGGTAGGGAACGCGCCACCACGGCGAACGGACCCGGCATTTGTAGGCTTCATCGACGCCGCGCTTCTCGCCTTCACGAATGTATGCCCACGCGGCGCGCGACGGTTCGCCGGCGGGGCGGAACAGCCACGTCGCAAGCCCGTCCCGACCCAGCGTGTCCAACCCCCGCAGACTGAGCACGCGACGCAGGTGACGGCTGCCCGGCGGCGACAGCGGCAGGAGGTCGTGCTGCGTCAGGCCGCGGGCCGCCACCTCGGCGCTCGTCAGGGTGAAAAAATCGTTGTTACCAGTGACCATTCCGAGAGTGGTGTCACCCCAGCTCTGGAGCGGCTCGAAGAGGTCGCCCGTGAGGATATCGGCGTACGCCGCTCCGGCTTCGGGATCGACGAGCGCAAGCGACCAGCGTCCGCCGGCCTGTGGTCTCCATCGCCGCACGTCGGCTTCAACAAGACCGACGAGGGCGGCCCCGTTGCGGGCGTGCAGCAACTCACAGTGGTCGGTAGGGCCGAGGCCTCGGCCGTCCGCCATGAGGAGCACGACATCCTCCATGACACCAGGGAACACCCGCTCGGTGAACAAGACCAGCCGCACGCTGGAGAACTCCCGCATGAGGAAATCGCGGATCGGAGCCGCATAGTTGACGCTCAAGATTTCGGCAGGCAAGACGAGGCCTAACCGTCCTCCGGTTTTGACATTGAGACCGGAATGCACCGTGAATGCTGCCCAGCTCGATGCGAGATTTGTCAGCGCAACGCCTGCCCTGAGCGCAGCGCGCTTGGCGGCTGCCCTTGCCGCACCGGAAAAATCCTGGTAGCGCACGTATGGAGGATTGCCGATTACTGCGTCATACCGTGGTTCTGGCTCGGCGAGCAAAAAGTCGCCGACAGCAACGCGCACGTCGGCGCCGCTCGCTGCGAGCAGCGCTTCGGCGCGCTGTGCGGACGCCAAATGTATATCGGCGCCAGTCAACTGTGCGCCCAACCGGCCGACGGCTCCGAGCGCTCGGAGCCGCTCAGCCGCGGGCAGGAGGAAAGCCGCCTCACCACACGATGGCTCGAGCACGGTGTCGGCCGCGTCGCGAACGGCCCACCGCGTGACGTATTCAGCGACCTCTGGAGGGGTGAAGAACGCTCCTCGTGCCTTCCGCAGCAGATCGGTATCGGAGTCGGTCAACGTCACGTGACCTATCGTGTACCAACGGACCGACAACCGGCGAATCGAATCGCCGCGTCCGGTCCAATAGAGACGAGTTCCGTTGGAATCGTGAGCCGTTGCTGCAGGGAAACGTACCGAAACGGTCGTCTGAGGCGCCAACCGCGACCTCTTTCCTCTGTCGGCCTCAGCAGCGACTGGAGTCAGACTCTGCGGTCGCAAGATGCCTGTGACGGCTCGTGTGTCGGATGCTTCGTATGACGTTCCACGGTTGCGACAGTCGGCGCTGTGTATCGCAGGACCGGTACTAGTGCGTTAGCCCGCGAACGCCAGCGCGATGAGGCCGAGCGCCGGCAGCATGCCCTGGGTGGCGGCGGCGCGTGCCTTCGATCGATCACTCGCGACGAGCACGAGCGCGGCACCCACCATCGAGCCGGCACCCGCGACGGCGAGGGCGACCGATGCGTCGTGCGCGCCGGCACGCAGCGCCATGGCCACGAGGACGACGATCGCGAGGAAAAGGTTGTAGAAGCCCTGGTTGAACGCCAACGGCTTTGTCTGCTCTGCCTGTTCGGCGCTCACACCGAACGTGGCACGGGTTCGCGGCGCCGTCCACGCGAACGACTCGAGCCAGAAGATGTAGACGTGCAGCACGGCAGCAAGCACGAGCAGCACGGACGCCACGAAGACCATGGCCGCAGCCTACGGGCGGCGAGCAACGAAAGCGGTGCTTGAAGCGCCCTTGTCGGTGTGCAAGATTCGACGTGGTGCGGGCGGGGTGTCACGCATCGTGCAGGAGGGGGAGATCATGCGCAGGGGACTCACGGCGGCCGTGGCCGCAGCAGCGATCGTCGGACTGGCCGGCTGCCAGAACACGGGTGCAACGGGCACGTCGTCCGCGGCGCCGTCGCACGGCTCGGCGGGTCCGACAGGAGCATCCGGATCGGCATCCGCGTCGAGCGCGACGTCCGACACGACCGATGCGGCGACGACGGCGTCATACCCGCTGGCGCGCTCGCACCCGAAGCCGGACAGCTACTACCCGCAGCACGGAGTGCCCTACCTCGACACGCTGCACTATCAGCTCGACCTCGACTGGCAGCCGAGGAGCAAGCGGCTGTCCGGGACCGCGACGATCGCCTTCCGCGTCACCACGGACCGCCGGACCGTGCGCCTGGAGCTGGGCTCGCCGCTGAAGGTCAGCAAGGTCGTGCTCGACGGCAGGACCGTGACCTCCAGCCGCTCTGGCAACGACGTCATCTTCAAAACACCTGGCATCAAAGCGAACTCGAAGCATACGGTCGCCATCACGTATGCCGGAAGGCCGGCTCTCATCCAGGAGCCCGCGCAGCGGAGCGATGTGCAGAAGGACGGTTTCCACATCGGCAGGAACGGCCAGGTCTGGGCGTTCCAGGAGCCGTTCGGCGCGTTCACCTGGTATCCCACGAGCGATCAGCCGGCCGACAAGGCCTATTACGACGCGCGACTCACCGCGCATGACGGGCAGAAGGGCGTGTTCAACGGTCAGGTCACCTCCACGACGGTGACAGGTCAGGACACGACGACATGGTTCCACCTGGACAAGCCGGCGTCGTCATACCTGACGACGATCGCGTTCGGGAAGTACAAGCACGAGGTCGCCACGGGTCCGCACGGTCTGCCGATCAACTACTGGTACGCCAATCCGAATGCTCCGACCCTGAAGCTCGCGCGCAAGACGCCCCAGTACCTCAAGTGGATCGAGAAGTTGCTCGGTCCCTACCCGTTCGCCAGTGCCGGTTACCTTCTGGTTCCTGGAAATTCGGGGATGGAGACGCAGACCCTTCCGACGTTCAGCGAAGCACTCTCGAAGCCGACGCTGGCCGACTCGGAAGGTGACATCGTGCACGAGCTGGTCCATCAGTGGTTCGGCGACGAGATCACGCCGAGCGACTGGAAGGACATGTGGCTCAACGAAAGCCTGACCATGTATGTCGAATTCCGGTACTACGAGATGGCCCACCTGCCGATGTCATGGGGCACCTACGTGGAGATGCAGGCTGACGGCGATCAGCTCTTGCGCGACACCCAGGGCCCTCCGGGTGCGTACCGGAAGAACGACTTCGGCGACCTGAACGTCTACCTGTCCGGTGCGCTCATGCTGCACAACCTCGAAAAGGCTTATGGCAGAACGAATCTCGACGCTGCTCTCAAGGGCTGGCCGGCGACCGCGAAATACGGCAACAGCGACCGGACCAAATTCGCGGCCTACATGAGCAGGGCGCTCGGCCCGAAGGCCGGCCCCTACATCACCAACTGGCTGACCGCGAAGACGACACCGAAGCCGCTGCCCAAGCAGTCCTGACGGGCGCCAGGTCGGGTGTGCCCCGCCGGTCAGCCTTCGCCGGAGGAGTTCGCCATACCCTGCTGGATGGCGCCCATCACGGAGTCGTCGGCGAGGGTGGAGACGTCGCCGACCTCACGATGCTCGGCGACATCACGCAACAGGCGGCGCATGATCTTGCCGGAGCGCGTCTTCGGCAGCTCGGACACCACCATGATGCTGCGCGGCCGGGCGATGGCGCCGATCTCGGACGAGACGTGCCTGCGCAACTCGTCGATCACGTCGTCGCCGCCATCGGCACTGACGCCGGAGCGCAGGATCACGAACGCCACCACGGCCTGCCCGGTCGTCACGTCCGCGGCACCGACCACTGCGGCCTCGGCGACCTTCGGGTGCGAAACCAGCGCAGACTCGATCTCGGTCGTCGACAACCGGTGACCCGACACGTTCATCACGTCGTCCACGCGGCCGAGCACCCAGATGTCGCCGTCCTCGTCCTTCTTGGCGCCGTCCCCGGCGAAGTAGCTGCCCTTGAATCGGGACCAGTAGGTGTCGACATACCGCTCGTCGTCGCCCCAGATGGTGCGCAGCATCGCCGGCCACGGCTCCCTGATCACCAGATAACCACCCGAACCGTTCGGCACCGACGCGCCGGCATCGTCGACAACGTCCGCGACGACACCGGGCAGCGCGTTCATCGCCGAGCCGGGCTTGCCACTGGTCACACCCGGCAACGGGCTGATCATGATCATCCCTGTCTCGGTCTGCCACCACGTGTCGACCACGGGCGTCTTCCCGCCGCCGATCGTGTCGCGGTACCAGACATAGGCCTCCGGGTTGATCGGCTCACCGACGGACCCGATCAGCCGCAACGACGACAGGTCGTTCCGGGCCGGTATCTCCGCGCCGAACTTCATGAACATGCGGATCGCTGTCGGGGCGCAGTAGAGGATCGTCGCCTTGTACTTCTCGACGATCTCCCACCAGCGCCCGGGATGGGGTGTGTCGGGTGTGCCTTCGTACATGATCGACGTCGTGCCGTTCGCGAGCGGCCCGTAGACGATGTAGGAGTGTCCGGTCACCCAGCCGATGTCCGCCGCGGTCCAGTAGACGTCCGTCTCCGGCTTGATGTCGAAGACCGACCAGTGCGTGTATGACGTGCCGACCAGGTAACCGCCGGTGGTGTGCAGGATGCCCTTCGGCTTGCCGGTCGTGCCCGAGGTGTACATGACATAGAGCGGGTGCTCGGAGTCGAAGGCCTCGGGTGTGTGCTGTGTCGACTGCCTGCCGACGACGTCGTCCCACCACAGGTCGCGGCCGTCGGTCCACTCGACGTCCTGGCCGGTTCGCTTGACCACCAACACGTTTCGCACATCCGGGCATTCGGTCAGCGCCTCGTCGACGGCCGGTTTCAGCGCCGACGGCTTACCCTTGCGGTTGCCGCCGTCCGCCGTGATGACGATCCCGGCCTGGCAGTCGATGATCCGGTCGCGCAGCGCCGACGCCGAGAAGCCACCGAAGACCACGGTGTGCGGCGCGCCGATACGGGCGCAGGCCAGCATGGCCACGACGGCCTCGGGAATCATCGGCAGGTAGATCGCGACCCGATCACCGGTCCGGACGCCGAGCTCGATCAGTGCGTTCGCGGCCCGGCATACCTCGTCCTGCAACTGTGCGTAGGTGATCGTCCGGGTGTCGCCGGGCTCGCCTTCGAAGTAGTAGGCGACGCGGTCGCCGTTGCCCGCCTCCACATGGCGGTCCACGCAGTTGTATGCCGCGTTGAGCTTGCCGCCGACGAACCATTTCGCGAACGGCGGGTCCGTCCAGTCCAGGACCTGCTCGAACGGCTCGTCCCAGCTGAGTCGCTTGGCCTGTTCGGCCCAGAAGCCCAGCCGGTCGGCGTCAGCCGCGTCATACGCCTCGGCCGTGAGGTTGGCCGACGCGGCCAGGTCGGCCGGCGGGTCGAAGCGCCGGGTCTCGTGCAGCAGGTTGGACAAGGTGGTCTGCGCCATGGGTCTCTTCTCCGCGAGTGTCGAGGTGATGCGGCACACACGGTAGGGAGCCCGACGTTGCAGCAACGTTGCGTCAGGCCACGCCGCGGCTGACCGTCACTCGGCGCCGGTGCGGCGGGCGAGGAGGGTCGAGTCGTCGATGTCGATAGTCTTCCCGTCGCGCACGACCGAGCGGGGCCGCTGTTCGGCCACTATCACTTCGAAGCCGTCGGGCAGGCCGGCCACCAGCTCCTCGGCAACGAACATGGCCCGGCGTTTGCTCTCCGACAACTGCGTGAAGTGGGCGGCCGGGGAGTGGCCGACGACGAGCAGGTGACCACCCGGATTGACCGCCGAGGCGAAGCGTCCTACGGCGTCGACCATGCGACCGTCCGGCAGGTGCAGGAAGTGGCTGGTGACCAGGTCGTAGGAGCGACCGGCCGCGTCGAACTCGCGGGCATCCACCTGCCACCAGTCCGTGCGATCGTCGACGCCCGCCTCTTTCGCGTGCTGTGCCGCGCGAGCCAGTCCCTTCGCGGAGAAGTCCGCGCCGGTGACGTGCCATCCCTGCTGCGCCAGCCAGATGACGTCGCCGCCCTCACCGCAGCCGACGTCCAGGGCGCTGCCCGGCTTCAGCTTCGAGGCCTCGGTGACCAGTTGCGGGTTGGGATTGCCGCTCCAGACGGAGTCGTCGCCGTCATACCGGTCGTCCCAGGAGGCGACTTCGAAGAAGTCGGGCTCCGTGGCCGCGTGGTCGGTGGCGTCGTCGGTGGAGTGGTCGTGCGTGCGGGGTGTGTCGTCGGCGTGTGTGTGCATGCGCTCAGCGTCGCAAAGCGCCGGCGGAGCTGGCAAATGGCGTTGCCAAACTGGCAAATTCACGAGGTCGGGGCGACGGGTCGGCTGCGCCGAGCGGAGCCCGGCGCCGGGTCAGAGCAGGTGCGGCAGCGCCTTGACCAGCATGATGACACCGGTCACGGTCAGCAGGCCGAGGACCACGACGCTGAACACCGTCGCGTTCACGTGGCCGCCGCGTCGGATCGCTGTGCCGGCGACCAGGCCGACCAGGGTCACCAGCGCGATCACCGAGCCGAGCCAGAGCAGGTGCGGCGTCATCAGACCGTTCGCCAGCATCTGCCCGATCCGCTCCGCGAATACGAGCGTGAAGACCAGGCTCATCCCGCCGATGTACCGACGCGCATCCCGCTCGAAACTGTGCAGGTATGCCGGCAGCAACGGTCCCATGTTCACCGCGCCGAGCAGGATTCCCTCGACGACCCCGATCGTGCCCAGAGCAACCGGGTGTGCACTGCGTGCCGCCGGCTTGCCGCGGCGCAGGACCGACCATGCGACATACCCGAGCAGCAGGACTCCGATCGCCACGCTGAGCACGGGCTTAGCCGGCAGCCGGGTGAGCACGAACACGCCGATGGCCGACCCGACCAGGGCTGCGGCGACCAGCTGCCAGTACTGGCGCAGGTAGCGCCATCCGGTTCCCGTCTCACCGACCTGGAACAGATTCATCATCAACGCCGGAACGGCGAGGACGATCACCGCCACCGACGGGTCGATCAGGACTGCGGCCAGCGGTGTGGCGATCAGCGCATACCCGAATCCGGACAGCCCCTTCACCGCGCCCGCAATCACCGCGACAGCTAGGAAGATCACGAGCTGCGTCGTCGTGAAGCCCGCGTGCAGGCCGGCGGTGAGAGCACCGTGGCTGGTGCCGGGGAACAGTGCGACCGCCGGCACCAGCACGATGAGCAGGGCCAGGGCCATCACCGTCCGGCGGTAGTACGGCGACGGACTCGGCGCGGGGGCGATGGCGGTGGCAGTGGCGGCGGCTGGCCGTATCGGGGTCGAGACAGCCATGATCGAAAGATCGTCGTGCATGCAGTCCTCCATCGATCCTGGCATTAGCACCTTCGCCGGAACGGTGGGTTGCTGCAGCATTGACGAGCCAGGTCTCTGTGCTGCTCTTGATAGGTGCCGACAATTTACCAGGTCGGCGAGGCGCTACCCGTCGACGCTGCCCGCCGGGACCTGCTGCTCCCCGGACGGTGAGGGACGCGAAACCTGCTGATGCGGGTTGCGGAAGAACAGCGCCGCGGCGATCGCGAGGACGGCGATGGCGGCCGGCAGATAGATCGACTCACCCATCGATCGCGCGAAGCCTTCCGCGACCGCGGGCGGCAGGTGCACCTGGGTGTGGCCGCCGCGCGCGGCGGCCAGGTCACCGGCCGAGTTGCCGAGGTGGTGCGCAAGACGTGCCTGCATGACCGCCGCGATGGCGGCGCTGCCGATCACGGCGCCCATCTGCCGGGTCATGTTGTAGACCCCCGAGCCGGCGCCCGCGCGTTGCGGCGGCAGGGTGCGGGTCGCGGTCACCGAGATCGGCGACCACATGAAGCCGTTGGCGAAGCCGAGGACGACCAGCGGCAGGACCAGCTGCCAGGTGGGAGTGTCCGGACCGATCGCGGTCCCCAGCCAGAACAGCCCGACGGACAGGCAGGTCAACCCGAAGCCGGCGATGAGCCGCGGGTGATAGCGGTCGACCAGATGCCCCACCACCGGCGAGAGTATGGCGGCCAGCACCGCCATCGGCACGAAGAGCAGGCCGGACTCGATCGGCGACAACCCGCGCACGACCTGGGCGTAGATCATCATCGGCAGCGCGAACGACGTGATGACGAAACCGACGACACAGATCGCCACGTTGGCCAGGCTGAAGTTGCGGTCCTTGAACAGCACCAGTGGCACCAACGGGTCGACCTTCGTGCGCGACTGCCACCACACGAAGGCCGCCATCAGCACCAGCCCGACGACGATCAGGGCCGGCACGGAGACGAACTTCCACATCGTGCCCCAGTGGTAGGACTCGCCCTCCTGGATGCCGAACACCAGGCAGAAGAGACCGGCACCGCTGAGCGCGACACCGACCCAGTCGAAGCTGTGCGAGTGGACCTCCAGCGTGGGCACCAGCCACCACGCCAGCACGAAACCGATGACACCGACCGGGACGTTGACGTAGAAGATCCACTCCCAGCCCCAGCCCTCGGTGATGACGCCGCCGAGCACCGGCCCGACCAGCGTCGCCACGCCGGCGACCGCACCCCACAGGCTCATCGCCTGACCGCGCCGCTCGCCCGGGAAGGTGCGGGTGATCACCGACATCGTCTGTGGCGTCATCATCGCGGCGCCCAGGCCCTGCACGACGCGCGCCGCGATCAGCATGCCGATGCTGCCGGTCAGCCCGCACCACAACGAGGACAACGTGAAGACGGCCAGGCCGATCAGGTAGAGCCGGCGTGGCCCGAACCGGTCGCCCAACCGGCCGGTGACCAGCAGCGGCACGGCATACGCCAGCAGGTAGGCGCTGGTCACCCATACGGCGCTGTTGATGTCGGTGTGCAGGCCCTCCTGGATGGCGGGCGTCGCGACCGACACGATCGTCGAGTCGACCAGGATCATGAAGAACCCGACGCACAGCGCGATCAGCGCGCGCCACGGATTGACCTGCTGCAACTCCACTGGCGGTGTGTCCTTCGCGGTATGGCGGGGCCGGCCGGGGTCCGGTCCGGAGGAAGTCCCCAGCTTAGGTCGCCCGACCGACAACGAAGCGCCCTCCCGATATGCCGGGAGGGCGCTTGATTCGCTCGGGTCGATCAGACCGCGGGCGGCGGAGTCTGGCCCGGAGCGGGCGGATTGGGTGTGTCACCCGAAGCCGGCGGGATCGGGGTCTCACCGCTGCCGGCGTCGGGTCGCTGCTCGGCCAGCTTGTCCGCGCCCTTCAGTGCCGCGTCCTGCGCCTTCTCGAGCTTGTCGTGGTATTTGCCCTGTGTCTTCTCGTCGATCTTCGAGGTCAGCTTGCCGAGCATGCCGGCGAGCTTGTCGCGGTTGTCGTGCGCCATCTGCCCGGCCTTCGCCTTGGCCTGGTGGGCGGCGTCCTCGGCATTCTTCTTGAATTCGTCCTTGTTCGGCACGGTGGCCATCTCCTTGATCACTGGACCTTCAACTATTGATTCCCAACGCCGTCATTGCAAGATGCGTTCCGCCGCGCCGGCCGACGCGGGGACGTCCGACGGGCGTCATACAGTCGTGCCCGTGACGTTGATCCTGCACCGCGCCGAGCGCACGGACGCGCTGGCCGAGGGGCTCGCGCGGTTGCTGATCGACCCGCTCGACGACCCGTTCGCGCAGGAGTTGGTCATCGTGCCGACGCGCGGTGTCGAGCGCTGGCTGGCCCAGTCGCTGGCGGGCCGGCTCGGTGCCGGACCGCGCGGCGGTGACGGCATCTGCGCCGGCGTGCGATTCGTCGCGCCACACTCACTGGTCGCGCTGCTTACCGGGCGCGAGCGCGACGACCCCTGGCATCCCGACCGTCTCGTCTGGCCGTTGCTGGAGCAGATCGACGCCAACCTCGGTGAGCCGTGGTGTCGCACGCTCGCCGAGCACCTCGGCCACGGCGCCGACGACCCCGACGGGCACAAGGCGGGCCGCCGGTATGCCGTCGCCCGCCGCGTCGCCGGGCTCTTCACCTCGTATGCCGCCCAGCGGCCCAGCCTGCTCACGGCCTGGGGTGCGGGCGAGTTGACCGACGGCACCCCACGCGGGTCGAGTTCCACAAGCGGGTCGAGCGGCGTCCTGAGTAGCCCGGAGCTTGCGGAGGGCGTATCGAAGGGTAGGGCGAGGGACGAGCCCGTATCGAGACCCCTGGACGCAGACCTGGACCCCGACCTCGTCTGGCAGGCGAAGCTGTGGCGCTGCTTGCTGGAGCAGATCGCCGATCCGACACCCGACCAGCGGCACACGCGCACGCTGGAGCAGCTTCGCGCGGGCCAGGACCCGGCGCCGAATGCCGCACTGCCGCCACGCATCTCGTTCTTCGGGCACACCCGGATGCCGGTGACCGAGCTGGAGCTGCTCGAGGCGCTCGCCATACACCGGGACGTGCACCTGTGGCTGCCGCAGCCGTCCGACGCGCTGTGGAGGGCGGCCTGCGACATACCGTCCGGAGCGGTGCCGCGGGTCGAGGACCGGAGTGCGGAGTTGGTGCGGCACCCGCTGCTGGCATCGCTGGGGCGCGATGCGCGGGAGTTGCAGCGTGGGCTGCCTGCTGCAGAGGACCGCACCGAGCCCGTGCCGGAGCCGGCCGAGCCACCGACCAGCGTGCTGGGCCTGCTGCAGCACGACATCCATCGCAATACGTTGCCGGACAACACGATTCGCGAGCAACGACGAGTCACAGCCGACGATCGTTCACTGCAGGTGCACGCCTGTCACGGCGCCGCGCGCCAGGTGGAGGTGCTGCGCGAGGTCCTGACCGGCCTGCTGCAGGACGACCCGACACTGGAGCCGCGCGACATCCTGGTGATGTGCCCCGACATCGAGAGTTATGCCCCGCTGGTCCAGGCGGCGTTCGGGCTGCGGGAGCAGTCCGGTCCCGGACCGGCGGCCGGCCATCCCGCGCACACACTGCGCGTCAAGCTTGCCGACCGGTCGCTCGCCAGGGTCAATCCACTCTTCGAAATAGCTTCCGATCTGGTCGATTTCGCCGTCGGCCGGCTTCGGGTCAGTGACCTGCGCGCGCTCATCGCCCGGCAGCCGGTGCGTCGGCGATTCGGTCTCGACGAGGAGGACCTGGAGCGCATCGCCGAGTGGATCGACGAGGCACAGATCCGGTGGGGACTCGATGGCGATCACCGCCAGCGTTTCGAGCTGTCCGACATCGACCAGAACACCTGGCGGTTCGGCCTGCGGCGACTGCTGCTCGGGGTGACGATGAGCTCCGCCGGTGGAGCCGCGCTCGGCGAGGTGTTGCCTGTCGACGACGTCGAGAGCGGTGACATCGACCTGATCGGCCGGTTCGCCGAGCTCATCGACCGCATCGGCGGTTCCCTGGATGCACTGCTCGCTGCCCGCACCGCCGACGACTGGATGGCGGCCCTCACCGACGGGGTGTCCGGGCTCGGCGCCGTTTCACGCGAAACCCTTTGGCAACAGGCACAGTTCGACCGCGAGCTACAGGTCGTCCGGAGTATGGCGGCCGGTGGCACCGCACTGCGGGTCAGCGACGTGCGGGAGCTGCTGCGGTCCCGGCTGGAGGGCCGCGCGACGCGGGCCAACTTCCGCACCGGCACCATCACGGTGTGCACCATGATGCCGATGCGCTCCGTGCCGCACCGGGTCATCTGCCTGCTCGGCCTCGACGACGGAATCTTCCCGCGTAGCAACGGGATCGACGGTGATGACGTGCTCGCGCGGCTGCCGTTGACCGGTGAGCGCGACCCCCGCAGCGAGGACCGCCAGCTCCTGCTGGATGCCGTGCTCGCTGCCACCGACCACCTGATCGTCACCTATACCGGAGCCGGTGAGCACACCGGCGCCGAGCATCCGCCCGCCGCTCCGCTCGGTGAGCTGATCGACGCCGCCCGCCGGTGTGCGACCTGGCCGGAGGACCGCGACGTGGTGGTGCGACACCCGCTGCAACCCTTCGACGCGCGCAACCTGGTCCCGGGTGCGCTGGACACCGCCGAGCCGTTCAGCTTCGACCGCACCGCGCTCGTCGGCGCCCGCGCGGCACAGCACCAGCGACCGGCCGACCCGCGACTGCTGACGACGCCCCTGCCACGGCAACCTGCCGACGACGTCAACTTCGCCGACCTCGCCCGCTTCTTCGCAGACCCCGCAGCGCATTTCGTGCGTCGCCGCCTCGACGTGGCGTTGCCCTACGAGGAGCAGGAGGCCGGTGACGCGATGCCGATCACCCTCGACGGCCTGCAGTCCTGGCAGATCGGCGACCGGGCGCTGCAGGAGTCACTGGTCGGCACCGCACCGGATGCCATCACCCGGATGGAGCGACTCCGTGGCGCCATACCTCCCGGGGCGCTGGGTGGCGAGGTGCTGCGCAAGTCCATCGACGGGGTGAAGGCGCTGCGTGGTCCCGTCGTAGAGCTGCTGCAACGCGAGACCGCGAGCATTGACCTCGACGCGCGACTGCCCGACGGGCGACGCGTCACCGGCACCATCGGCGACCTCCGCGGGGACGTGCACCTCGCCATCACCTACTCCACGCTGCGCGCCAAGCAACGACTCCAGTCTTGGCTGACCCTGCTCGCACTCGCGGCCGCAGTGCCCGATCGCCCGTGGCAGGCGGCGGCCGCCGGCTGGTTGCGCGGCGGCACCCACCGGCAGGCCGGCTACTACCTGGCCGGGGGTCTCGACCAGGAGACCGCGACGCGGTATCTGGCCGAGCTGGTGGATGTCTACGACCGGGGCATGTGCGGCCCGATCCCGTTGGCACTCAACACTTCTCTGGCGTATACCGAGAAGCTCGCCCAGCGCTCCGGAAACGACCGCTTCGCCATTGAAGCGGCCAAACAGAAGTGGGAGAGCGCCGGGTTCGGCGAGCGGCGCATCCCCGGCGACGGCGACCAGCCGGCTCCGCAATTGCTGTATGGCGGGACGCTGCCCTTCGACGACCTGCTGGCTGAGCGACCGCTCGACGACGAGGCCTGGAACGCCGCCACGAGCCGGCTCGGGCAGTACGCGTTGCGGGTGTGGAGTCCGTTGCTCGCGAACCAAGGTGCGCACACATGAACACCCCGCTCGCCGACGAGCCCTTCGACATACACGGACCGCTGCCGACGGGCACCACCGTGCTCGAGGCGAGCGCGGGCACCGGCAAGACCTGGACCATCGCCGCGCTGGTGACGCGCTATGTCGCCGAGGGTGTGCACACCCTTGATGAGTTGCTGGTCGTGACCTTCGGCCGCGCGGCATCGCGCGAACTGCGCGAGCGCGTCCGCGAGCAACTCGTGGCATGCGTGGAGGCGCTGGAGGACCCCGCCGCCATACCGACCGACCCGCTGCTGGCGAGGCTGATCGCCGTCGATCCGGCGGAGCGGACGGCCCGGGCCCGTCGGGTGCGCGATGCCCTGGCAGCGTTCGACGAGGCGACGATCGCGACGATCCACCAGTTCTGCCACCAGGTGCTGCGCGGGCTGGGCATCGCCGGTGACACGGACGCCGGCGCGACGCTCGTCGAGGACGTCGACGATCTGCTCATGGAGGTCGTCGACGACCTCTACCTGCGCGGCTTCGCCCGGCAGGGCCGCCCCCCGGAGTTCAACCTCGCCGATGCCCGGCGCATCGCCCGCACCGTCGCCGGTGATCCGAGCGCACAACTGGTGCCGGCCAACCCGAAGCCCGGGTCGGCCGAAGCCCGCAAGGTCGGCTTCGCACACGCCGTTCGCGGCGAATTGGCCCGCCGCAAGCGGCGACTCGGCCTACTGACCTACGACGACCTGCTCTCCCAGGTCGCCGATGCGCTGCGTGCCGAGGATGGTCCGGCGCGCGAACGCCTGCGCCGGCAATGGAAAGTCGTGCTGATCGACGAGTTCCAGGACACCGACCCGGTGCAGTGGGAGGTCTTCGACCGGGCCTTCCGCGGGCACGCCGCGATGGTGCTGATCGGCGACCCGAAGCAGGCGATCTACGCGTTCCGCGGCGGCGACGTGACGACCTACCTGCAGGCCGCGCGCACCGCAGGGGTGCGCCGGACGCTCGGCACCAACTGGCGCTCCGACGCGCCGCTCGTCCGGTCGCTCGGGCACTTTCTGACCGGAGCGGCACTCGGCGACCCCGACATCCTGGTGCACCCGGTGACTGCCAGCCACACCGGGAGCAGGCTGGCCGGCGCTCCCGATCCGGCGCCGTTCCGGATCCGGCTGCTGGGCACCGATCAGGTCCGCCGGTCCGAGCTGACCAGGGACGACGCGATCCGCACGGCGGCATTCCGCGAACGCGCGGCTCAGGACGCCGCACATGACATCGCCCGATTGCTCAATTCCGATGCCACCTATGACGATTCGGGCACCATCCGACCGATCAGACCGAGCGACATCGCGGTGCTGGCGTCCCGCAACGACCATCTGGCCCTGATGCAGCAGCAGTTGCGCGACGTCGGGGTGCCGGCCGTGTTGAGTGGTGCCGGCAGTGTCTTCCGGACACCCGCTGCGGCGGCCTGGCGGATCCTGCTGGAAGCGCTCGACCAACCGCACCGTTCCGCGCGGGTCCGCGCGGCGGCACTGACTCCCTTCATCGGCAAGTCCGCCGCCGAGCTGGACGCCGACTCCGAGGCCGTGACCGAGGAGGTCACCGAGCGGCTGCGACGGCTCGCCTTTGTCTACGAACACCGTGGCATCGCAGCCGTTTTCGAGATCTGCAACATCGACGGCGTGCCCGCGCGGGTGCTTGCTGAGATCGGTGGCGAGCGCGAGCTGACCGACCTGCGGCACATCGCGGAGGCGCTGCATGCCGTGTCGATGGACCGCGCCAGCGGCCTTCCCGCATTGCTGGCCTGGCTGCAGGAGCAGGCCGAGCAGGATCGCCCGGCCTCGGGCGACGCCCGCGCGCGCCGCCTCGACAGCGACGCGCAGGCCGTGCAGCTGCTGACGATCCACGGCAGCAAGGGTCTCGAATTCCCCGTTGTCTACTTGCCGTTCGTCGCCGATCGGTGGGTCGACAGCGACAACCTCAACCCACTGTTCCACGCGCCCGGTGACCCGCCGAAGCGGTCGATCTACATCGGGCGACCGGACAAGGAGTCCGGTGCACTCGCCCGTCGGGAGGACGCCGGCGAGTCGCTCCGCCTGCTGTATGTCGCATTGACCCGCGCGAAGTCCCAGGTGGTGGCGTGGTGGGGGCCGTCGTACAACACGCCGGACTCGGCGATCCACCGCATGCTGATCGACCGGGACCCGGGTGCGCCGACCCCGGGCGGCGTGGTCGCCGACTCGCGTGGCCAGCGCACCGCCGAGCAGGCCGCCGCGCTCCTGCAACGCTGGGCCGATGTCGGCGGTCCACACTGGGAGAAGGTCACCAAGGCCGGCTCCGAACCGGTCCGATCCGCAGTGGCTGCAAGCGATCTCGCGATCCGCCGGTTCACCCGCGTCATCGACGAGGACTGGCGTCGCACGTCCTACTCGGCGTTGAGTCGTGTCCTGGAGACGATGCCGACCGACGGTGTCACCAGTGAGGCCGACGCCGACGTCAAGAACGACGAGGTTCTTGCCGATCGAGTAGTGGGCGAGGAACGAGCCCACGTATCGAGATCTTCCGACGTTGCAGGGAACCTCGATCGGGAATCACCCATGGGTTCCCTCCCGGTCGGCGCGACCTTCGGCTCGCTCGTGCACGCGGTCCTCGAAACGGCCGACGCGACGGCGCCGGACCTGGCCGCGGAGCTGACTGCACGGGTCCGCGAGCAGCTCGTGCAGTGGCCGGTCGAGGTGGACGTCGACACGCTGGTCGAGGCACTCGTCGCGGTCTACGACACGCCGCTCGGGCCGTTGGCCGACTCGGTCACCCTGCGCTCGGTCGGCCGGGACAAGTTGGCAGAGCTGGATTTCGAGCTGCCGCTGGGCGCACGGGACGGCACGCAGCGCGTGCGTCTGGGCCAGCTTGCCGCCATACTCCGTCGGCACCTGCCGGCCGGGGATCCACTGCTTCCGTATGCCGAACTGCTGGACCACGAGGAGTTGGGCGGCCAGGTGCTGCAGGGTTACCTCACCGGCTCGATCGACGTCGTGTTGCGCGTCGGAGAGCGCTACCTGGTCGCCGACTACAAGACCAACTGGCTCGGTCCGGCTGACGAGCCGCTGCTGCTCTCGGCCTACGGGCCCGAGCCGCTCGCGTCGGCGATGGGGCACTCCGACTATCCGCTGCAGGCACTGCTGTATGCCGCGACGCTGCACCGCTACCTGCGCTGGCGGCTGCCCGACTACGACCCGGAGCGGCACCTCGGCGGAGTGCTCTACCTCTACCTGCGCGGTATGGCGGGCCCGGAAACCCCTGTGGTGGACGGCAATCCGACCGGCGTCTTCTCCTGGAGCCCGCCGACCGCGCTGGTGCTCGAGTTGTCCGACCTGCTCGACGGCGAAGGTGGTGCGTGATGACGATCGACGACGACGTGCGGGTGGTCCGGCACGCGGGTGGGGTGCTCGCGCTCGCCAATCGTGCCGGCATCCTCGAGCCGGCCGACGTGCACGTCGCGCGCGAGTTGAGCAGCGTTGCGGGAGAGTCGGATCCGTCGGTCGTGCTGGCGCTGGCGCTTGCCGTCCGGGCGGTCCGTCGTGGCTCCATCTGCCTCGACCTGCACGAAGCGCTCGACCTGCCCGCCCTCGCGGTGGAGGACCCGAGGAGCGACGAGGGAGCCTCTCCAGGTCCTGACGAGCCTGACGCCGACGCTCTCCAGCAGGAGCTGCGCGACCCGTGGCCGACCGACGCCGACGCCTGGTTCCGCGCGGTGCGGGCCAGCACACTGCTCCGATCCGGCGTGCTGCGAGTCGAATTCGGTCTCCTCTACCTCGAGCGCTACCACCGCGAGGAGGTCCGCGTCGCCGACATCCTGCGAGCTCGCGCGGCGCAGGACCCGCCGGTCGTCGACTCCGCATTGCTGCACACCGGGCTCGATCGCCTCTTCATCGGTGCCACGTATGCCGAGCAGCGTGCCGCCGCCGACAGTGCCGTACGGCAGTGGACGACCGTACTGACCGGCGGCCCGGGCACCGGCAAGACCAGCACCGTCGCCCGACTCCTGGTGCTGCTCAGCGAGCAGTGGGAGGCATCCGGGCAGACCCGGCCGATGCGCATCGCACTCGCCGCGCCCACCGGTAAGGCCGCCGCGCGGCTCAAGGAGTCGGTCACCCAAGCAGCGGCGCAGCTGGCGCCCGCGGACGCGGCACGGCTGCAGGACCTGGACGCGATGACCCTGCACCGGCTGCTCGGCTGGAACTCCCGCAGCAGCAACAAGATCCGCTTCAACGAGACCAACCGGCTGCCGCACGATCTGATCGTGGTCGACGAGACGTCGATGGTCGCGCTGACGATGATGTCCCGGCTGTTGCGCGCGACGCGGGCGACGAGCCGGCTGGTGCTGGTCGGTGATGCGGACCAGCTCGCCTCGGTCGACGCGGGCGCGGTGATGGCCGACCTGGTCGACGGCTACCAGCAGCTGGCTCCGAGCACCGTCTGCAGGCTGGACACCTCGCACCGGTTCGACGCCGAGATCGGTGCGCTGGCGTCCGCCATACGCGAGGGGCGGGCCGAGGACGTGCTCGGCCTGCTGCGTGACGCCGGCGGCGCCGTCCGGTGGATCCAGGACGACGATCCGACACCCGAGTTGCGCGGGCAATTGCTCGAGCACGCGCTCCGGCTGCGCGAGCTGGCCATCGCCGAGGATGCCGAGGGCGCCCTCGCCGCCCTCGGTGAGCACCGGCTGCTGTGTGCGCAGCGCACCGGCCCACGTGGCGTGCGCAACTGGAACCGCCTTGTCGACGAGTGGCTCTCCGAGGCAACGGGCGACCCGCTCTGGGAGCCGATGTATGTCGGACGCCCGATCTTGGTCTCCCGCAATGACTACGCGCTGGCGGTGCACAACGGCGACAGTGGTGTCGTCATGGGTGGCCCCGGCCCTGCCGTGGCGCAGATCGGCACCGCGGCCGGCCCGGTGCCGATCGCGGCGAGCCGGCTGTCCGACATCGAGACCATGCACGCGATGACGATCCACAAGAGCCAGGGCAGCGAGGCCGGCAGCGTCACAGTGCTGCTGCCGCAAGACGAATCCCCGCTGCTGACACGGGAACTCCTCTACACCGCGGTCACCCGCGCCCAACGACACGTCACGATCGTCGGCAGCGAGGAGACCGTCCGCGCCGCCGTCGACGCGCAGATCCGCCGAGCCACCGGCCTGCGCCGGCGCCTCGCCGATCAGCGGGTCGACTAGCGGAGGAGCGAAGCGGGGGAAGCGTATCGAGACCTGAGCGCCCCACCATGCCAATCGCGTTGTATGGCGCGCGTTCGGCCCTGCATCGATTTCCCGCGTGGCGCCGGCCATGCCGATCGCGCTGGATGCCGCGGCATGCGCTCGGCATGGCACTGCCCTGGTGGGCGCGCGACTCAGTCGCGGAGCAGCCCCAGCTCGCGCGCACGCGCCACCGCACCGGTGCGCGAGTCGACGCCCAGCTTCTCGAAGACATGCACCAGGTGCGTCTTCACCGTTGCCTCACTGACGAACAACTCCTTGGCCACCTCGCGGTTGGAACGCCCGTGCGCGACCTGCCGCAGGACCTCGAACTCACGAACGCTCAACGTCGGTGCGGGGTTTCGCAGCCGCGCCAGCAACCGGTCCGCCACGACTGGAGCAAGCACCGTCTCGCCCCGCGCCGCCCGGTGCACGGCGTCGACCAGGTCGTCCGGTGGCGCGTCCTTGAGCAGATAGCCCGAAGCACCCGCCTCCACCGCCCGCAGGATGTCCCGATCGGTGTCGTATGTCGTCAGGATCAGCACCCGCGGCGCATCCGGTCGGGCCAGCACCTGCTCCGTCGCGGCCACCCCGTCGATCCCCGCGCCCATCTGCAGGTCCATCAGCACCACGTCGACGGCATACTCGCCGGCCAACCGCACGGCGTCATCGCCGTTCGAGGCCTCGGCGACCACCTCGATTCCCGCGGCTGTCAACAGCATTCGCAGTCCGGTCCGCACCACCGGATGGTCGTCGACGAGCAGCACCCGGGTCATCGCGGGCCGCCGGCCGGCACCTGCACGTGCACACTCGTTCCCTCGCCGGGCGTGGACTCGACCGAGGCGTAGCCGCCGGCTTCCGCCGCCCGCTCCCGTATGGCGCGCAGCCCGAACCCGCCCGCAGCGCTCGGCACGACCTCCGCCGTGGTGTCGAAACCGACACCGTCATCCGTGATGTCGAGCGTGACAGCGTCGCCGAATCCGAGGGTGATCACCGCCTGCGTGGCGTGTGCGTGCTGCCGGACGTTGGACAGGGCACCCTGCGCGATCCGCAACAACGCGGCCTCGATCGCCGTCGGCAGCGGGCGTTCCGCGCCGTCGATCACGAGCCGCACCGCGAGCGCGCCCTCCTGCCGGTCGGCGAGCCGTTGCAGGGCTGCCGACAGTGGCGAACGCTCGAGATCCGTTGGCGTCAGGGCGTGTACGACGGTGCGGACATCACCCAGGCCGGTCGCGGCCGACTCCTCGATCTGGCGCAACACCGCTGTCAGCCGCTGCGGATCGGGATCGCCGGCCAGCCCGGCTCGGGACATCAGCAGGATGCTGGAGAAGCTCTGCGCGACCGTGTCGTGCACGTCCCGCGCGAGGCGTGCACGCTCGGCCAGGACACCGGACTCACGCTGCGCGCCCGCCAGTGCATCGTGCGTGGCCACCAGATCCTCTTGTGCCGCAACGAGTTCGGCGTTCAGCGCGCGGCGACGTTCGTTCTCGCGGCGGAGCCCCCCGTAGATCCAGGAGATCCCGATCGCGACCAGCGCGCCGATGACGGGACCAAGGATCGACGGCACTGTCGCTGTGTCCGGCTGGTGCAGCTGGGTGACGATCACCAGCGCCGTACCGACGGCGACGGCAGCGAGACCGGCCCAGCGCGGCAGCAGGTGCAGGCCGAGGAAGAACAGTGCGAAGACGACCCAGCTCAGATCGGGACCGGCGAACAGCAGCGCCGTCCAGCCGACGAAGAGGACGACGAACCAGAGCCGACCGGCCGTAGACCGACGGTCACCGACGTGACCAGGTGTCAGTGCCAGCCCGAGCAGATACCAGGCGAAGAGCGCCAGGCAGCCGGACAGCAACCAGAACGGATGGCCCGACTCCTGGACGCCACGAATCGTGCCGATCACCAGCAGCACCACGAAGAGGCCGTGCATGGCCAGTTGCAAGGTGCGGATTACCGGTGCATCGGACGTCGGGGCGTGGTCTTCGAGCATCACCTCGACGCTATGGGATCCGGTCCCGTATGTCGCGCTCCCACCATCCATCGATCGGTTGAGTCGAAGCTCCATCGAAGCGGCCTTCCTCGTTCCATCGTTCTCCCGATGTGCTGGACGGGGATGGCCGATGGACTGAGGGACAGCACATTCGGACAGCGACGAAGGAGAAGAATTGTTCCTGGCAATCAGGGATCTGTGGTGGGCGCGCGGCCGTTTCGCGTTGATGGCCGGCGCCATCGCACTGATCACCCTGCTGGTGGTCCTGCTCAGTGGCCTCACCGAGGGTCTCGGCAGGCAGAGCACGTCGGCGATCACGTCACTCCGGGCGGACCGGATCGCGATGGAGCGGCCGGCGTCGGGCGAGACGCTCTCGATGTCGACCAGCCGGATCACCGAGGCCGCG
Organism: Flexivirga sp.; assembly: GCF_035551235.1. Lineage (GTDB taxonomy): Bacteria > Actinomycetota > Actinomycetes > Actinomycetales > Dermatophilaceae > Flexivirga. Next base: position 40,418 of record NZ_DASZNO010000032.1, read on the forward strand.
TTGCAGCGGGCCTGGAAGCAACCGGGAGTGCGGGCCGCTGACCCGATCGGGATCAGCTCCACCCGCATCGCGATCGGGTCGTCTCCGGCCCCGGTCACGCTCTTCGGGATCGACCCGGACGCAGCGGCGGCACCGGACGGGCTGACCTCGGACAGCGTCGTGTTGAGCACGGACCTCGCTCATGACCACGATGTGCGTGTCGGGCAGGCGGTCATCGTCAACGGCACGCGGCTGCGGGTCGCGCGGGTCGTGGACGATGCGTCGTTCAGTCACCTGCCGGTCGTCTGGGTGCCACGCACACTCTGGCGCCATACAGCGGGGCCTGCGGCTGGCGAGGGCAGCGTGATCGCCCTGCAGACGACCAGCGGATTCGACGTGACGTCCTTCGACGACGCCACCGGTCTGGTGGCCACGTCCCGCGCCGGTGCGCTGTCCGCGATCGGCTCCTACTCCGCCGAGAACGGTTCGCTGACGATGATCCGCGGGCTGCTGATCGGCATCTCGGCGTTGGTGATCGGCGCATTCTTCACCGTCTGGACGGTGCAGCGCGAGGGCGACCTCGCGGTGCTCAAGGCGATCGGCGCGCGCACCAGCTACCTGTTGCGGGACGCGCTCGGGCAGGCGCTGCTCACGCTGCTGATCGGCGGGGGTGTCGGCACCCTCGCAGCCCTCGGTCTCGGCGTGCTCGCCGCGGGGGAAGTGCCGGTGGTGATCGACCCCGGCACGGTGCTCGTCCCGTTCGCGCTGATGGTCGCGGTCGGCCTCGTGGGTGCGACGGCCGCCCTGCGGCGCGTCGTGACCGTCGACCCGATGACGGCGCTGGCAGGTGCGCGATGAGGGAGGAAGGCAACCTGCACGCGCTCGAACTCGACCGGGTGACAGTGCGATTCCCCGACGGCGAGGGGTGGACCGACGCCCTGCGCGACGTCTCGCTGGACCTCGCGCTCGGCGAGTTCCTTGCGGTGACCGGTCCGTCGGGTTCGGGCAAGTCCACGCTGCTGGCCGTCGCCGGACTACTCCTCACACCGACTGAGGGCGCTGTGCGCCTTGCCGGTGCGGACGTCACCGATAACCCGGCAAGGACGCGAACCGACCTGCGGCGCAACGACATCGGCTTCGTCTTCCAGCAACCGCACCTGCTCGGTTCGTTGACCGCTCTCGAGCAGTTGCAGCTGGCCGCGCGCCTGGATGGGGACCGCTCGAAGGCGACGACCGCGCGCGCGAAGGAGTTGCTCGAGCAGGTCGGCCTGGGCAACGTCATGCACAAGCGGCCGTCCGCGCTGTCCGGCGGACAGCGCCAGCGGGTCGGCATCGCGCGAGCGCTGATGGGCGATCCCAGGCTGCTGTTGGTCGACGAACCCACCTCGGCGCTCGACCACGAACGCGGCATCGCCATCATCGACCTGCTGCGCGACCTCACCATTGATCGCGGGCTCGGCACGCTGGTCGTCACGCATGACCTCGGCACCCTCTGCCCGGATGACGAGGTCGTGCGCCTGGTCGACGGTCGCCTGGGTCGCCTGGCCGAGCAGGTCCCCGCCGCCGCCCCATGATCGCGAATGACGGCTTCCTCGGCGAGTGACGGCGCGATCAGACCGTCACTCGGCGAAGAAGCCGTCACTCGGCAGGGGTTGGCCAGGCGGGGGCGGAGCGGTCGGCATACGCCGCAGCGAGTATGGCGACAACCTCCCCGCGGGGCAGCGAGCCGCGGTAGCCCGCGAACACGTCGTTGACCTGCACCGAACCGTCGGCCGCTTCGGTCTCACCGATCACCGCGAACGCGTAGTCACGACGCGAGCGGGCGCCGCGGATTCGCGCACCCAGCGATCCGGAGGCGTCCAGCTGTGCGCGCAGGCCACCGGCCACCAGGTCGTCGACGAACTTCCGCGCGACCTCATCCACCGACTCCGACACGGGTAGCACGGAAAGCTGGATCGGGTTGAGCCACAACGGCATACGCCCGTCATACCGCTCGAGGAGCGCAGCGGTGACCCGCTCCATCGACCCGACGGTGCCGCGGTGAATCATCACCACCTGGCCCTTGCGGTCGTCCGGCCCGTCATACACGAGCTCGAAGCGTTGCGGCTGCACGAAGTCCAGCTGCACGGTCGCGATGGTCTCCTCATGGCCGTTGCCGTCCATCACCTGCAGATCCAGTTTCGGCCCGTAGAACGCGGCCTCGCCCGGCGCCTCCACCAGCTCCAGCTCGTATGACGCAAGGTCGACCGCGACCGCGGCCCGTCGCAGGGCCTCGCCGGCGTCGGCCCAGACGGCCGGATCACCCAGGTAACCGGGGCCGTCGTCCGGCAGCGACAGCCGCACGTAGTCGATCGGCATACCGAGCACCCGCTGGGCGTAAAGCGCTGAGCGCAAAGCACGTTCGGCCTCGTCCGCGACCTGGTCCGGCCGGCAGAAGACGTGGGTGTCGTCGAGGTTGATCTGCCGGACCCGGGTCAGCCCGGACACCACGCCGGAGCGTTCTGCCCGGAACATCGGCGCGAGTTCGTTGAGCCGGATGGGCAATTCGCGGTAGGAACGCTGCCGGGCCGCGTAGATCATGGCGTGGTGCGGGCAGTTGGCCGGACGCAGCACCAGTTGGTCACCGGGCAGCTCGTCGCCCAACGCCATCGGCGGAAACATGTCGTCGGCGAATTTCGCCCAGTGGCCGGACTTCTCGAAGAGTGCGCGCTTGCCGAGCACAGGGGTGTGCACGCTGACGCAGCCGTCGGCGCGGGCGATGTCGCGGGCCAGGCGCTCGAGCTCGTCACGGATCACCGAGCCGGCGGGCAGCCAGAGCGGCATGCCGGAGCCGACGATCGGGTCGCCGGCGAAGAGGTCGAGGTCGCGGCCGAGCGCGCGATGGTCGTTTGGTGAATTCACTTCAAGAGCAGCGTTTTTCATGGCATCCCTCGGAATAGGTGCCCGGTTCGCCGCCGCAACGAAAAACGCCCCGGAGACGACTCCGGGCGGTGGTGGGCAGGTGTGTCAGCGCAACACGGCATCGCCGGAGAGATCCGGCGTCGTCGTGCGCTGCGCGTCATACATGCCCGTGAGGATACTCGGTCTCCCGGCCCGACGCACGAGAGAATTCGCGGACGAGTCAGTCCGCCAATGCGTCCAGATCCGCCATGTCCAGGACGAACCGGTAGCGCACGTCACCTCGGGCCAGCCGCTCCAGCGACTCGTTGACCCGGGCCGAGGGCAGCAGCTCGATCTCGGCCACCACGTCGTGCTCCGCGCAGAACTCGAGCAGCTCCGCGGTGTGCGCCCGGCCGCCACTGCCGGCGGACGTGAGCTTCTTGCGCCCGATGAGCAGGTCCAGGCTGTCGACGGAGACGGGCCCGAGGAAGCCGACCTGTGAGAGCGTGCCGTCGAGGGCGAGCAGGGCGAGGTAGGGCCCGAGGTCATGGGCGACGGCGACGGTGTCGATGATGACGTCGAAGCGCCCCCGGCCCGCGGACATCGCATCCGCATCGGTGGAGACCAGCACGTCCCGGGCGCCGAGCCGCCGCGCGTCGTCGGTCTTGTCGGGGGAGCGGCTGATGACGGTCGTCTCCGCGCCGAGTGCCACCGCCAGCTTGACGGCGAGATGACCGAGGCCGCCGAGGCCGACAACGGCGACGCGCGTGTTGTGCCCAACGTCCAATGCTCGCAACGGTTCCCAGACGGTGATGCCGGCGCACAGCAACGGTGCGGCAGCGGCGGGGTCCAGGGAATCGGGCAACGCGTAGACGAATTCCTCCCGCACGACGTACTCCCGCGAGAAACCGCCGAACGTCGGCCGGCCGTCCTGGCGGTCTGTCCCGCCATACGTCAGGGTCGGGAACTCGCGGCAGAAGTTCTCCTGTCCCGCTTCGCACATGTCGCAGGCGAGGCAGGCATCCACGATGTTGCCCACCGCGACGGCGTCATCCACCGCGAAGTGCCGGACGGCGCTGCCGACGTCCGTGATGACACCGGTGAACTCGTGGCCGGGCACCAGTGGGTCGGCGGAATCGGATGCGTGCGAGCGCAGTGCGTGCAGATCCGTGTGGCAGACACCGCAGTAATCGACACGGACGGCGACGTCGTCGGGCCGCAGGTCGCGCCGTTCGAGCGGGGCCGTGCGCAGCCCGGCGGACCCGGTCGCGGTCCATGCAGGGGTTCTTCTCATCACAACGCTCTCTAAACAGACTGTTCGGTCTATTTCAGCGTACGGCGGATGAAACGGAGAAACAAACCAACTGGTCTGTTGGGTACGGTGGGGCGATGCCCGAGAAGGAACTGACAGCGCGCGGCGAAGCAACACGCAACCGGATCGTCGAAGCGGCGACGGCCGAGTTCGCCGAGCACGGCATCGCGGGCGCTCGGGTGGAGCGCATCGTGGCCGCCGCAGGCACCAACAAGGCGCAGCTCTACGCCTACTTCGGCAGCAAGGACGGGCTGTTCGACGCGATCTTCGGCGCGTCGCTGGAGCGGATCATCGAGGTCGTCCCGCTGGAGTCGCCGGATCTCGCGGACTGGGCAGTGCGCCTCTACGACGAATACCTGCGGCGGCCCGATCTCATTCGACTGGCCACCTGGAACCGCCTCGAGCGCCGGCCCGCGGGTCACCTCGTCGACGATGCCGATCGGCTGGACGATCGCAAGTTGCGCATCATCGCGGACGGTCAGGCGGCCGGGTCGGTGCAGCCGGGTGATCCGTTCGACATCATGGCGCTGGTCATCGGTATGTCGATGGCCTGGTCACCGGTCAGCAATGTCTACGCCGCCACGGGGGAGGAGCCGAAGCGGGTCCACAGTGGCCGTCGCGAGTTGCTGCGCGAGTGCGTCCGGCGAGCGGTGCTGATCGACTGACACATCGACTGACACATCGACTGACACATCGACTGACGCCCTCAAATCTCCCCGAATGACGGCTCCCTCGCCGAGCGACGGTCCGATCCCGCCGTCGTTCGCCGAAGAAGCCGTCATTCGGCAAGTGTGGTGTCAGGTCCGATCGGCCACGAGGTATGCCGCGCCGGCGCTGACCGCGGCTGCGGTGAACACCGACGGCCAGGCGCCGATCTTCTTGGCCAGCGGGTGGGACGCGCCGAACGAGCCGAGGTAGAGCGCGCTGAGCGCAGCGGTACCGGCCGGTCCCGACTTGGCCAGCCAGGTGCGACCGGCATACACACCGGCCGCCGCCAGCACGACACCACCGAGCGGGCGGATGCCGGTCTCGCGTGCGGTCAGGAATCCGCCGACCAGTCCGAGGGCGGCGAGCGGTGCGGTCTGGACGTCGGTCGCGTTACGAAGAGCCATGTGGCCGACTGTAATTCGCCGAACTGGAAGGCCTGCGTGCGGGACCTCGAGACGCCGGCTCGTCCCTCACCGGCTCCTCGGCCACCTTGAGTCGGCGGGGGGCCTTGAGACGCCGGCTCGTCCCTCACCGGCTCCTCGGCCACCTTGAGTCGCGGGGGCCTCGAGACGTTCGCTCGTCCCTCGCGAACTCCTCAAGGATCTCCGGAGAAGGGCTACTTGTTGCCCCAGGAGATCGAGACGCGGCGGTTCTTGGCCCGGCCGGCCGGGTTGTCGGCGCCGTCGGCGGTGGTGTTGGCGGCAATCGGCTTCGACTCCCCATTGCTGGTGACCTTCAGGTCGACACCGGGCAGCTTGGCGCGCAACTCCGCAGCGACGGCGTCGGCGCGCTGCTTGCCGAGCTTCAGGTTGAACGCGGTGCTGCCCTTGGAGTCGGTGTTGCCGACGACGGCGACCGTTTTGCCGGTGACGTGCGCCTTGATGGTCGCAGCGGTCTGGTCGACCACCTGCTTGCCGGAAGCCGTCAGTTTCGCGCTGCCGAAGGCGAAGAGCACGTCGGCGTTGAGATCGACCGTCGAAGTGTCACCGACGTTGCAGACGACATACCGGCCGGCGAGCTTGGCGCCCTGCGGCGGCTTGCCGGCGATCGTCCTCTTGCCGGACTTGTCGACATAGAACAGGCCGCTCGTGGACGCGGCACCCTTGGCGCCGTCGGACCCGACGAACTGCAGGCCCTTCTTGTTCGCGCAGGTCACCGACCCGTCGGGCAGGACACCGATGACACCGGACCGGTCGGCGATCACGCCGGCGCCCTTGCTGTTGACGGTCGAGGGCGTGCCGCTGGCGGCGACCCATGTCGCCTGCGTGGCGGTGAGGGTGAGCGAACCCTTGGCGGTCCTGCTCTTGGTGTGGTGCAGGTCGGTGACCGGGGCGCCCGTGTCGACGGTGTAGCGGATGCCGTTGTTGTAGACGAAGGTGACCCTGCTGCCCTCGGCATACCAACCACCGCTGTTGCTCAGCGCGCCAGCCTCCGGGCCGGTCCCACCGCTGGAGGGCTGCTCGCTCGTGCTCGTGCTCGCGCTCGTGCTCGGTGAGTCCGACGACTGCGACGCGTCCGACGAGGAGCCCGAGGTCGCGCTGCCGGTCGAAACGGCGGGACCCGCCTCCTGCTGCTGGCACGCGCTCAGCAACGCGGCCGCCGCCAGCACCGCAGTGGCCGTCGTCAACGAGGTGATTCGCTTCATGTCCCCTGATCCTTCCGCATTCGCTCGATCGCTCGGGTATGACGCAACGACCCCGCGAAACGCTCCCTCCCGAACACCCCGCCTACGATCGAAGCATGTCACCACGTATCGCCACCGCACAGCGAGTGGATCGCGAGGAACTGCTGGACTTCGTCCGCACCCGTCATCGGGCCACGCTGGTCACGCACAAGCGCAACGGCGCACCGCAGCTGTCCCTGGTCACCTGTGGCGTCGGCGAGACTGGGGAGGTGCTGATCTCCACCTATCCGCAGCGCGCGAAGGCGGCGAACATCCGGCGGAATCCGCTGGTGTCGTTGCTGATCCAGTCCGATGACTGGAACGACGCCTATGTCCAGCTGGACGGCACCGCGCGCGTGATCGACCTGCCGGACTCGGTCGAGCCGCTGGTCGAATACTTCCGCTGCATCTCCGGCGAGCACCCCGACTGGGACGAATACCGCCAGGCGATGCGCGACCAGGGCAAGTCGCTGATCGCGGTGACCGTCACCGAGTGGGGCCCGATCGCGACCGGCGGGTTCCCGCCCGAGATGGCGAAGGACTGACGGCATACAGAAAGGCGCCCGTACTCGGCTGAGTACGGGCGCCTTTCCACGAAGTGCAGGAGAAACTTCGTGGGGTGAGCCTCAGTGCATCATGATCGGCGCAGCGTCCTCACCGGCGACCGGCTCCGGCAGCGGCTTGCGCGGCAGCATCAGTGCCGGGATGACCGTCAGCAGACAGAGCACCGCGGCGACCCAGAAGGTCGTGCTGAACGACCCGGCGAGGTCGTGCAGCGCGTTGGCCATGAACTGCTTTTGGCCACCGGCCTGGGCGATTGCCTGCAGCTGATCCTTGCTCGGCGGCAGCGGGTGCGGCTTGTGCTGGGCCTGCTCCTGCAGTGCCTGCCCGATCTGCACGAAGTGCGAGGCCTTCTGGCGGTCGGTCAGGACCGTCGACATCACTGCGACACCGACCGACGAACCGATCTGCTGCACGATGTTGAGCAGCGTCGAACCGCGCGCGATCTCGTGCGGCCGCAGTGTCTTCAGCGCCGAGGTCATGATCGGCATCATCGTGCCGCCCATGCCCAGACCCATCAGGAAGAGCACCGGCAGGATGTACCAGTAGCTGGTGTGCTCGTCGATCTGGGTGAGCATGAACATGCCGACGATGATTCCGACCAGACCGAACGGCACGACCCGGCCGACGGGCATCTTGTCGACCAATGCACCGGCCAGCGGCATGGTGATCATCGCGCCGATGCCCTGAGCCGCGACCAACAGGCCGGAGTCGAACGTCGACTCGCCACGGACCGCCTGGAAGTAGGTCGGCACCAGCAGCAGACCGCCGAAGAACGCCGCCACGAAGAGGAACATCGTGATGGTGGACATCGACAGCAGCTTGTTCTTGAAGAGCCGCAGGTCGAGCAGCGGGTGCTTCGGCTTGAACGTGTGCCGGATGAACAGCGCGATCAGGACCAGGCCGATGATCGCGGTGATCAGCACCTTGGCGGACCCGAGTCCGTCGGTCGGGATCGAGGACACGCCGAAGAGGAAGAGCGCCAGCCCGGGCGACATCATCAGCATGCCGACGAAGTCGAAGGACTCCGATGGGGTCGGGCTGTCGTTCTCGAGGGCGAACCACGAGTAGATGATGGCGATCAGGCCGATCGGCACGTTGATCAGGAAGATCCAGTGCCAGCTGGCGTGCTCGATGAGGTAGCCGCCGAGGATGGGGCCGCCGATCGGGCCGAGCAGCATCGGCACGCCGAGGATGGCCATCAAGCGGCCCATCCGCTTCGGGCCGGCCGCGTGGGTCAGGATCGTCATACCGAGCGGCATGAGCATGCCGCCGCCGAGGCCCTGCAGCACGCGGAAGCCGATCAGCATCTCGATCGAGCCGGCCGTCGCGCACAGTGCGGAACCGAGGGTGAAGAGCAGGATCGCCAGCATGTAGAGGCGTTTGGTGCCGAACCGGTCGGCTGCCCAGCCGGTCAGCGGGATGACGGTCGCGAGCGAGAGCGTGTATGCCGTCACCGTCCACGCGACGGTCGAATAGGCAACGGGGTCACCGCCATCGGCGAAGACGCGCTGGAAGGTCGGCAGTGCGACGTTGACGACGGTGATGTCGAGGATCGACATGATCGCACCGAGGACGACGACTCCGGCGACCTTGAGGACGGCGCCGTCGATTTCTTCCGGATATTCAACGGGTGCGGCGGTGCTCATGCGTAGGTCCTCGTGTGGTGTCCTCGGCGCTGCGAGATATCTTCTGGGTTCTCCACGGGTATAGCGCTTGACACGCTTCCCCCTCCTTCGGGCAGTGAAAGGCTTTCGGCAACAGCCTGACCGGGGTCGGTTTCACCGCGGTTTCACCGCCGACGCTGCAGCACAGCACAAGGCCGCCCCCGGGCAACTCACCCAGCGTATTACTCGGAGGCTCTCTCCGGAAATGAAATTTCCGTGTACTGGGTCAACTGTCCAACGTTGCCTTGGTGGCCTGACAACACCCCGTTATCGGGAGAGCAGCTGCGCAACCCGCTCGATGGTGGCGGCGGTGGCGGCCGCATCGCCGTCGGGCAGGTCGGTGTCGGTGAACAGGTGCCCCTTGCCTGCGGTCACGAAATCCTCGAAGCCGGCGCCCGATGCGCGCACGGCATCGCCCAGGGCCTGCAGGTCGGCCGGATCGACGAAGGGGTCCTCGGCATACCGGTGCACCTGGACCGGCTGGCCGCTCCAGCTCCCGCGCCGGGGCGCGGCGACGCTGTGCATCAGGACCACGGCGGCGGCCTGTGGGCGGTCCGCGGCGAGGCGTTGCGCGAAGGCAGCGCCGAGGGAGAAGCCGGCCAGGGCGGTGTCGGCGGGGAGTTCGTCGATGATCGGCCGCACCCGGGCCAGTAGTTGGGCCGGGCCCACGTCATCGCGATGTGAGAGCCCCGCGCAGTTGTCGTCGAAGACGTTGCCGGAGTAGTAGTCCGGCGTCACCACGTCGTGCCCGCGTTCCCGCAGAGCGTCCGCGAACCGGGTCACCGCAGGCCGCAGCCCGAGCGCCGAGTGCAGCAGCAGGACGGTTGTCATTGAGCGATCACCTCGGCAGCATTCTCGTCCTTGGGCGGTGGCGCCGCACGCAGCAGCACGGCGAGCAACCCGCCGAGCACCATCACGATGCCGACCAGCCACAGGCCGGTCTTCTCGGTGCCGGTGCCGTCCTTCAGCCAGCCGGTGAAGTATGGCGCGAAGAACCCGGCCGAGTTGCCGACCGAGTTGATCAGCGCGATGCCACTCGCAGCCGCGGCACCGGACAGGAAGTTCGTCGGCAGCGCCCAGAAGGTCGGCAGCGCGCACATGATGCCGACGGCGCAGATCGTGACCGCGACCATCGCCGCGAACGGGCTGCCCAGATAGAGCGTGATCGGTATGGCGATGCCACCGACGATGGTCGGCCCGGCGACGTGCCAGACGCGCTCGCGGGTCCGGTCGCCGTGCAGCGCCCACGGAACCATGACGAGCGCACCGATGACGTAGGGCACGGAGTTGATCAGACCGCGCTGCACGATCGAGTAGTTGGTGCCGTACTGGTCGGCGAAGCCCGAGATGATCGTCGGCAGGAAGAAGCCGAGTGCGTAGAGGCCGTAGACGATCCCGAAGTAGACGAACGCGAGCGCCCAGACCCGTGGTCGGGTCAGCGACTGCAGGATGCTGACCTGGTAGGCGCGGCTGCGGCCGCGTTCCTCGGCGTCGAGCACGCGTTGCAGGGCGTCGCGTTCGGCCGGCGGCAGCCACTTGGCGTTCTCCGGCCGGTCGGTGAGGTAGAACCAGGTGACCACACCGAGGATGACCGCGGGCACGCCCTCGACCAGGAACATCACCCGCCAGCCCTCCAGGCCGAGCCAGTTGTGCGCGTGCTCGATCAGCAGCGACGAGATCGGCGTGCCGATGGCGCTCGACAGGGGGACTGCCACCATGAAAAGCGCTGTCATCCTTGCGCGTTGGCGCTGCGGGAACCAGTAGGTCAGGTAGAGCACGATCCCCGGGAAGAAGCCCGCCTCGGCGATCCCGAGCAGGAACCGCAGCACGTAGAGCGAGCCCGCGTTGGGCACGAAGGTGATCGCCGCCGCCACGATGCCCCATGTGACCAGGATCCGCGCGATCCACCGGCGGGCGCCGAACTTGTGCAGCGCCATGTTGCTCGGCACCTCGAGCAGCAGGTAGCCCAGGAAGAAGATGCCGGACGCGAAGCCGAACATCGACCCCGACAGGTGCAGGTCGTCGTTCATCCCGTTGGGTCCCGCGAAGCCGATGTTGGTGCGGTCCAGGTAGTTGACGAAGTAGAGCAGCGCGACGAACGGCACGAGCCGGCGCACCGAGCGCCGTACGGCGCTGCGCAGCAACGGGTCATCGCTGTCCGGGGCGGCCGCCGCGACGAGCTTGGTCAGATCGGGCCCATCAGCGCGCGACTGCGTCATCGAGGTCTCATTCTCCGCCTGCGTTGCGGCTCGCGAGCTCGCCGCAACGCAAACGGATCGTGAGCCCCTGTGCCCTATTTTCAATCAACTTCATACGTGCAAACGTATCGGTTTCCGCGATACAACTGGGTGGTGGATGGCAACCAGGTCTGGCACGTCCGAGACGGCGAACTCCTTGGGGATCGACCGGATTCGTGGGTCTACGTATGGCGGCTGCCGGACAGCCCCGACCCCCGCGCGAACGTCCTGTATGTCGGCACGACGGGTATGCCGCCCGCGCTGCGCACGTGGCTGCACGTGCACGCCAAGGACAAGGAACTGGGGCGTGTCGCCAAGCGCTTCCCGAAGATCAAGACCACGGAAGCGGCTGACATCTATGCGTTTCCGGTCCCGGCCGGGCTGTCCCGGCCCGAGGTCAAGCATGCCCTGGTGCATGCCCTGGGTGACGCCGGCCTGCTCGCCCCGGAGTATGTCGGCCCGCCCCTCGAAGGAGTTGCCCGGGTGAGCGACGCCGTCGCGTCATACGTCGCCGAAGTGGTGACGGCCCTCGCGGGTTGAGTAGTCCGGAGGGCTAGCGGCTCGCGCTACTCGACCCGCTCACCCGAAGAGGATCGCGGCCTCGTCCCAGCGCTCCTGCGGCACCGTCTTGAGCACGGTCGTCGCGGAGTGCAGATCAACGCGCTCGATCTGGGTGCCGATCAGCGAAACCATTGTGCCCCACTGCTTTTCGATGACCGCGTCGACGGCGGCGGTGCCGAAGCGTGTCGCGAGCACCCGGTCGTATGCCGAGGGCACGCCGCCGCGCTGCAGGTGTCCGAGGGTCGCGGCGCGGGTCTCGATGCCGGTGGCCTCCTCGATCTGCGGAGCGAGCCGTTCGCCGATGCCGCCGAGCCGCGGCCGGCCGAACGCGTCCAGGCCGCGCGGTGCGTGCAGGTGCTCCTCGCCGGAGGGGACGAAGCCCTCGGCGACGACCACGACCGGCGCGCGGCCGCGGTCGCGGGCGTCCTCGACCCAGCCGCAGATCTGCTCGATCGACACGTCGACCTCCGGGATCAGGATGGCGTGCGCTCCGGACGCGATGCCGGCGTGCAGGGCGATCCACCCGACGTGCCGGCCCATCACCTCCACGACCATGCAGCGGTGGTGCGACTCGGCGGTGGTGCGCAGCCGGTCGATCGATTCGGTCGCCACCGACACGGCGGTGTCGAAGCCGAACGTGTAGTCGGTGGCGGACAGGTCGTTGTCGATCGTCTTCGGCACGCCGACCACCGGGATGCCCTCGTCGGCGAGCCGGCGGGCCGCCGTGAGAGTGCCTTCGCCGCCGATCGCGATGAGCCCCGTCATACCGTGCGCGTCCATCACCTCGCGGACCCGCTCGACACCGCCGTCCTCGAAGGGGTTGGTGCGCGAGGTGCCCAGGATCGTGCCGCCGGCGCGGGAGATGCCGCGCACGTCGCGACGGGGCAACGGGACGATGTCGTCCTCGATGAGGCCACGCCAGCCGTCGTGGACGCCGAGGAAGGGCACCTGGTGGATCCGGTCGCCCTTGATCACCGCCCCACGGATCACCGCGTTGAGGCCGGGGCAGTCGCCGCCGCTGGTCAGGATTCCGATGGTCATGCCGTTGCTCACGTGACCCATCGTGGTGGTTTCCGTCGACCGACGGGTGGATGTCCACGATGTTGTCGAGGTGTGAGATGGCCAGGGCGGAATACCGGGCCGAGCAGCCTGGTCGCCCGAGCTGTTGCCGGCCGGCTGACGCGGAAAGGGACGGCGTGTGGTCCCACGCCGTCCCTCCCTGCGAACTCGCCCGGGTCAGCAGGTACCAGCGATCGATTCCCGGGTGACCAGGTCGGTACGGGCGTAGCTGGTGTCCAGCCAGACCAACCGCTGGCCGTCGCCGAGCTGGGGCGCGATCTCCGCGCCGGCGCCGCAGGCAGCACGCTGCCAGGTCGCCTTGCCGGCGAGCAGATCCTGCACCGGTGCGATCTGCACCTTCGGCATCTCCTCGTTGCTGGGTGCGGAGCCCAGGATGCTCCACGGGCCGTAGGTGTCGAACGCGGCGTAGTCATCGTTCACCGTGAACGATGCGCTGTAGAGGCCCTTGCCGAAGTCCAGCTTCCGCATCGTCGTCGCGTCGGCCGGGTCGGCGAACAGTACCGAGTCGCCGAATCCGGAGGTCTGGACGAACAGGCCGGTGGCGTTGAACTGCAGGCTCTTGACCGAGGTGAAGACCCAGCCCGGGATCTTTTTGCTGCTGGTCCGGCCGTCGGTGAGATTGACGGTGTTGACCGTGTGACCGGAGTCGACCCACGCCAGGTCGTCACCGTGCACCGCTACCCGGGTCGCGTGCGTGCCGGACGCAGCTGTCAGGTTCCGTGCCGGCTCGTCACCCTGTTTCACCCAGACGTCGGTCTCGTCGCCGCGCACGTCCAGCCAGGCCACGGTGGTGCCGGAGACCGACGGCATGATCTGGTCGCCTTCGCTGCCGGCGACGACCCTCGTTCCGCCGAGACCCTCACCCTTCTGCTCCACGATGTCGACGGACGTGGGCGTGATCCGGGTCCAGACCAGGCGGTCGCCGTCCATGGCCGGGTTGAGATCCCATCCATCGTGGTCATTGATCGTCCGGGTTTTGTCCGGCTTGCCGAACTCGCCGGTGACGATGTTGAACTGGTTGTCGCCGGCGAAATACTTCTCGACGTCCATCACCGAGCTGGCCCATCGATCGCCGTCGATCGCGGCAGAGGTCTGCGCCGACTGCGCCCAGCCCTCGTATGTCGGAACCATGTCCTTGATCAGGGGAGTGGCGTCACTGGTCCGGGTCTTCTCCTCCCAGCCCGAGTAGATGCCGTGGTCGTCGAACGCCTTGCCGATATCTGCGAGCTGGGCGGCCGAAAGGCCCTGCGCCTTCGCGGCATACTCCACGGCTGTGCGCATGTCGGTGAAGTTCGACAGCGGTGTCAGGTAGTCGGTCTGAGCGGCATACACCAGCTGGTCGGTGATGGTGCCACCGAGCTTCTGGCGGATGTCCCACAGCGCTCCGCCGACGATCGTCGAGTTGGCGTGCACGCCGCCGTTGTCGTAATCGACCGGCAGCAATTGGTAATCCGTCCCGGCGACTCTGCCGTCGTTGAGATCGCGCAACGCGCAGTCCTTGGGCGCCTTGTCGGTGCAGAGGTATTCGCCGATCAGACCGGAGTCGGGGTCGTTCATCGCGATGCCGAGGTCGTCGTCCTCCATGGCGTTCCCGAAGTAGTCGCTCACGGCTTCATTCAGCGCGCCGCTCTGGTTGAGGTAGATCAGGTTGGCGGTGTGCTCGGTGATGCCGTGGGTCATCTCGTGCCCGACGACATCCAGCGTGCTGGCGAACGGCACGCCGTTGTAGCTGCCGTAGACCATCTTGGTGCCGTCCCAGAAGGCGTTGGCGTACTCCTTGCCGTTGCTGGTGACATTGACGACGGAGTTCATCGTGCCGCCCTTGCCGTCGATGCTGTTGCGGTCGAGGTGGCTGCGCAGGAACTCGTAGACCTTGCCCGCATTCAGCTGGGCGTCCACGGCCCCGATCGAAGTCGCCGCGCCGTTGAACGTCGTCGTAGGGCTGGTGTAGATCGGGGTGTCGGCAGGCATCGTTCCGGAGTACTCGGTGTAGTTGCGACCCTGCGCGTCATACGTGCGCAGTTCGCCGCCGTTCGTGGCGTGCATGGCTCGGCTCTGATCGCGCAGCTCGTAGCTCCCGGCCACGGTTCGTGTCACCTGGAGCGTGACAGTGGAGCCACGGAAGGTCGTTCCGGTCGCGGTGGCCGGCTCGCCCGGGTCATCGGCGGTGTCGAGTGTGTTGAACGACAGCGCGATGCCGCCGACGCGACCGTCGACGAAGACCTGCTGACTGATCGGCTTACCGGCACGAGAGGTCCCGGATACTTCGAATTGCCAAGCGGGAGAACCTGATCCGTTGGGTAGGACGACGAGACCCTGTGCCGTGATCGTCGGATCCTCGATGCTTGCCACCGTCTGGTCGAGGTGGAGGCGCTGCTGGGCGAGTGTCTGGCTGACCGCCGGCTTCATCGACCCGGACAGCTCGGTGTAGACGTGGCCGGTGGTCGAGTCGACACGAACACCACCGTCGATGTTCCGGGTCTGCACGACGTACTGCGCACCGAAGACGGGGACTCCGTCATACGTCTGCTGGAAGCGAACGGAGGAGTGACCCTTCGCGGTCGAGGTCGTCGCGATCTCCTTCAGCGAGTCGGCGTCGAGGTGGTAAGTGCCGGCGTGCTCGGTCAGATGCGCTCTGGCCGCTGCGGCCGGCTTGCCGGCGTGGACCTTCTTGTCGATTCCGCGAGTCGCCCGAGGTGCCTTCGTGGGGGTGGTGCCCAGGGGGTCGCCGGCGGTGGCGCGCGCCGGAGCGCTCGTGCCCGTGGCAGCCGGAGCCGAGCCGATCTGTGGTGTGGTGGCCTGTGCAGGTGCGCTGACCAGCGCGGTCAGTGTGGTTGCCGCAGCGACTGCGGCGAGCACGCCCTTGAGGGGTGAATTGCTCATCGATCGTCTTCCTTCGTGACGTGCTCCGGCGGGGTCCGGCAGCACTGCCAGGAACGATGCCCGAGCGAGCCGGACCGGAGAACCCTCTGTGCCCGGCGAGGTCTCGCCATGGCGGGAACTCGCACCAGTCGTTGGTATGACGGGTCAGTCCGCAGGGTCGGGCAACCACCCCGCGCGCACTGCGTGGCTGCCCAGCTGGAATCGGCTGCGAGCTTCGGCCAGGCCCATCAGTCGGTGCATCCGGCGCTGGACGGAGCGTGGAGCGATGCCGATCTGACGAGCGATGTTCACATCGGTGAAACCGGCATTGAGCAGGGCAAGGATCGATCGGTCGACCTCGTCGGGCTGTGCCGCGGATGAATCGGTGCCGCGCGCTGCGTCAGCCAGTTGAACTGGCGTGACCTTCCCCGAGGTGATCGCCCACGAGCGCTCGCGGTAGGACACGAAGAGGGCGCGGAACGCCTCGACCAGACCGGGATCGTGGATCAGCGCGGCCGCCGGCTCGCTGGCCTGGCCGGCCGGTGCGACCGGCACCATTGCGATGCGTCGGTCGACCAGGATCATCTGCAGTGGGAGCGAATCGATGACGTGCAATTCCTCGCCGGCTGCCAGGGCGACCCCGGCCAGCGCTCCGGCATCCGGCCGGTCGAACCATGCCCGCTCGATGATGATGACGAAGCGGACCCCACGCCGGATCGCCTCCTTCTCGGCCGGATTGTCCTCGACGGGGACGATCGGTGACCCGCCGTAGAAGGGTTGGAACGCCTCGATCAGCCGGGTGGCGCTCAGCTGGACCTGCGCGAAACGTTGGGCGATCACCTCGCGTCCGTGGACGACCTCGATCGGTGAGCTCGAAGCGTGCGGGCGGCTGGCCTGATAGGCCGCCGAGAGCTTGGCGATGACTCCCTCGGCCGTGGTGAGTTGGCTGCGCCGCGCCGCGAGTAACGGGGTGAGGGCGAGGCTCGGCGGAGTGGCCCGGAGCCGCTTACGGCCAGGCCCGTCCGGAGCGAGCTCGACCGCCAGACCGTGCTCGCGCAGGTCCTCGAACGACGCTGCGACCTCCTCCTCGGCCAGGCCGGTGTGCTTCGCGATCTCCGCGGCATCGGCATCGGCCACCGCCACGAGCGCGCGGTACGTGGCAGCCGATTCCTCGCCCACCCCGAGCACGGACAACTCGTCACCGGCGTCGGCCGAGCCGGACGGTGTTTCGCTCTGCACGCCATACATGATGACAAGGGCGGTGGGTCGGCGCCCAGCGATTGCAGGCATGCTGGCCGGTGATGACGAAACCGATGTGCCTGGTGTTCCTGTTGCGCGGCGACCCCGCCGGCGACGGGGAAGTCCTGCTCGGGCTGAAGCAACGCGGCTTCGGCACGGGGCGGATCGTCGGCATCGGCGGGCACGTCGAGCCGGGTGAGAGCGATGTCGACGCGGCCGTGCGGGAGACCTTCGAGGAGACGGGCCTGACCGTCATACCCACTGACCTGTATGACGCGGGGCGCATCGTCTTCCGGTTTCCCGGCACGCCCGAGTCGGACATGTCGGTGGCGCTCTACCGGTGCACGACGTGGACCGGCGACATGGTCGCCTCCGACGAGCTCGACCCGCAATGGCACCCGGTGGCGGCCCTGCCGACACGGGAGATGTGGGACGACTCGCGCATCTGGCTGCCCCACGTGCTGCGCGGCGAGCGCATCGAGGCCGACATCACGTATGACGCGGCCGGCGCCCTGGTCGCCGACCTCACGCTGCGGGCACGACCGGTCGGTAGCGCCCCACGCGGGGCTACTTGTGGGTAGTGTTTAAAGTCCTGCCACGTACGAATCTCGGGGGCAGGTCCCGAATCTGACCATGGACGTGTCCCGCGCTGCGGGCGACGAGGCGAGGTTACGAGATGACCGACATCAAATTCACGCGCGAGGGAACCGGTGACCCACTGGTCCTCATCCACGGCATTGGACACCAGCGCTCGGCCTGGGGCGACACCTTCGAACTGCTGGCGGAGGACTTCGATGTCATCGCCATCGACCTGCCGGGTTTCGGCCGGTCACCGGCGCCGGACCAGCCGCACAGCTATCGCTTGGACAGCTATGTCGACCAGCTCGAGGAATTCTTCGCCGAGCTCGGCCTGGACCGGCCGCACGTCGCCGGCAACTCGCTGGGCGGCTTGTTCGCGCTCGAGCTGGCAGCACGGGGCGCCGTCCGCACCGCGACCGCGATCTCACCCGCCGGCTTCTGGGGGCCGCTCGGGCTGGCCAATGTGATTGCCAACCTGGCGCTCATGAAGGCCTCGACCTACGTCCCGCGTGCGGTGCTGAAGGTCTTCTCGGACAAGGCGTTCCTGCGCAAGGTGAGCCTGCGTGCGCTCTACTCCCACCCCGAGCGGGTGCCGGCCGACGTCGCGTTCGACGACGCGCTCAACCTGCGCAACTCGCCCGGCTTCTTCCCTGTCGCGTGGTACGCCTCGCGAGCCCGCTACCGTGGCCGGCCGCTGGTGCCGGTGACGATCGCGTGGGGCACCAACGACCGTCTGCTGTTGCCGTCCCAGGCCACGACCGCGCGCGAGGCGCTGCCGACGGTCTCCCACCTGACCCTGCCCGGCTGCGGGCACGTGCCGATGGTCGACAACCCGGAGCTGGTCGCCGGTGCGATCGTGCAGACGGTCGTCCAGGCCGCCGACCGTGCCGGTGAGCCGCTGCTGCATCTGACCGGGGCCTGATCGGTCGGGACCGGCCCGGGTCAGCCGGGCCCGTATGGCGACCCCTGCGCCTCCTGGTCGCGCAGCGCGGTCGCGAGCGCCGCGTGCAGCGATCGTGAGGACGGTTGCACGAAGAGCGACATGCTCGACAGGACGTTCCACGCAGGGTCGACCACGAATTTGATCGCTTCGATGTCGCCGGCCGAGCACCGGATGCGAATCATCGCTGTTTTCTCCCGCCTGAGCGGTGTGGCTGCCATGGTCGCGGATCGGTGGCGGCCGCGCTCAGTGCGTGTCCGTCCTTGGTGCGTCGACATTCGTGCGGTGCGCGGCCGTTCGCACTGAGATGTGAACGCACTATCGACTCATGACTCGTATTGATACAGATCGATCGAGCGCAAGGCAGGGCGCTAGACGATCTGATGCCGGCAGCTTCCACATCCTGAACTCGATATCGCTGGACGATAGTCGGGATAAGGACACCTATGCTGAACATTGTCTATGCTGCTGGATGTGGTGAATATGACGGGAAATCCGCGAAAATCGGGCTTGAGCAGATCCGTCCAGCAGTCATCGTCGGATACGGCACATGATGGGGGAGCGGCGGTGAGTGAGCTCCGGTCGTCTGGTGACGAAGGCGGCGTGATTCCGGTGTTATCACCGGTGGCGGATACGCCGGTGGTGTCGGCGCGGTTGGCGGCGTTGGTAGATGACGCGGTGCCGGAACGCACGCGGATTGCGTATGCCGCGGATTGGCGGCGGTGGGAGGCATGGTGTGCCCGGCACGGGGTGCGGTCCCTACCGGCCCGCCCGCAGGACGTGGCGGAGTACCTCGCGGAGTACGGGGCGGGCATCGAAGAAGGCCGGACTCGCCCGCACGCGGCGTCCACGCTGGAACGGTGGGTGGTCGGGATTGACGCGATGCATCGCCGCCACCGGCTGCCGACTCTCGGTCGGGACGACCTGGTCAAGAAGACGCTGTCCGGCGTGCGGCGCCGGCAGGCCAGAGACAGCTCCATGCCGCGGGTACGCCGCGCCCGACCCCTGGAACTGCACGAGCTGCGGCTGATGCTGCAAGCGATCCAGACCACGAAGTACCCGGCGGGTGTGGCCGCCCTGCGGGATACCGCGCTGTTGTTGTGCGGGTTCGCGGCCGGCCGACGCCGCTCGGAGATCGCCGCCGCCACCATCGGTGACCTGGCGTGGCACGCCCATGACGGGTTTCATTGGCGGATCCCGGTGTCCAAGACCGACCAAGACGGTGCCGGCCTCACGACCGTGTTGTGGCGGGGACGGCACGTAGCGACCTGCCCGCCATGCGCGCTGACCTGGTGGCTGCAACTGCGGGCGGTGCTCGCGTCGGCGGCCGGGGCACCCCCGGGTCGCGACGAAACCCTGCTGACCGCGGCCACCCGATCCCGGCTGGTCGGGCGCCGGCAACGGATCGCGGCGTTGTGGTTCCTGCACCACCACCGTCGCGCGCTTACCGCCGACAAACCTGAGAGGCATGTGTGTCGGACCCCGCCAAGCTGGCGGGCTGCGTTAGGCGCCCCTCCCATCGACGTGGCTGTTCCGGATCTGCCACTGGCATTGGGGGCCGGTGATCCGTTGTTTGTGACGGTGCACCGTGGTGGCCGGGTCGGCGACGCAATCAGCGGGGAAGTGGTCACCGACATCCTGATCCGGGCCCGCACAGCAGCGAAGCTGCCGACCGCCGGTTATTCGGCGCATTCGTTGCGGGCCGGGTTCGTGACCGCCGCCGACCGCGGTGGGGCCACAGTCATGGAGATACAACAACAGACGGGGCACCGCACTCACGAATCTGTGGCTGTCTACCGGCGAAGGTATTCACCCGCCGACGGCAACGCCGTCACCAAACTTGGACTGTGACGATGCCCGATGAGCGGAGCGACTGTTACTTGGGGGTCTTCGTTGTGGGAAGTCCCATGATGGTGAGGAGTTCCCATGCGGTGTGGGCTGCGGCCAGGCCGGTGACTCCGGCGTGGTCGTAAGCTGGGGCAACTTCCACGACGTCTGCGCCGACGATGTTGAGTGGCGTGAGGTCGCGGAGCACTGTGAATAGCTCGCGGGTAGTGATGCCGGCGACTTCGGGTGTGCCGGTGCCGGGTGCGTGTGCGGGGTCGAGCACGTCGATGTCGATGGAAATATAGACGGCTCCGGTGCCGAGGCGTTCCAGGATTTGCTCGGTGATGCCGTGGGTGGTGCGTTCCTGAAAGTCTTCTGCGCGGATGATCTGGAAGCCAGCGCGCTGGTCGTCCTGTAGTTCGCTGGGGTCGTAGATGCCGCCGCGAATGCCGACGTGTTGGCAGTGGTCGAGGTCGAGGAGGCCTTCTTCGGCGGCGCGTCGGAACGGGGAACCGTGCCAGATGGAGGCTCTGTGCAGGACGTCCCAGGTGTCCAGGTGGGCGTCGAAGTGCAGCACGGCCAACGGCCCGTGCACTTCCGCCGCTGCCCTGAGCAGTGGGAGCGCGATCGTGTGGTCCCCGCCGAGTGCCAGGATCCGCGTGCCGTGGGTGGTCAGGCGGCTGGCCTTGGCATGGATGGTCTCCACGGCCGCGTCGATCCCGTAGGGGCCGACCCCGAAATCGCCGGCGTCGACGACCTGTTGGTTCTGGAATGGGAACGTGTCGTGGACCGCGTGGTACGGGTGCAGTTGGCGAGAGTGTTCCCTGATGTGAGACGGGCCGAAGCGCGCCCCGGGGCGGAAGCTCGTGCCGGAGTCGAACGGGACGCCGACGACTGCGATGTCGGCGTGGGGTACCTGGTCGATCCGGGGGAGCAGGGCGAAGGTCGCGAACCCGGCGTAGCGGGGCAGGTCATCTTCCTGCCGTTGCCCACGGATTTCTTCATTGGACATGGTGTCTCCCTTAGCGTTTGGCGCGCTGACGTAGACAGTGCACCGGTTCTGATCAGTTGAGCTCACCAGCATCAGTCGGAAGGCCGAACGGGACTGCTGCACGGATAGGTGACAGGTTGGTAGTCACGCAGCCTGGTCGGCTGGTGTGGTCATGGTGGTCTCGTATTCGATAGGGGTCAACCTGCCGAGGCGGTCTTGCCGGCGGCGTCGGTGGTAGGTGCGTTCGAT
>NZ_DASZNO010000033.1:0-34079 GCF_035551235.1 Flexivirga sp.
CCGGCCAGGGTATTTGCGTATGTCGCGGGCGGCGAGCCGCAGGGCGACTCGCCAGCCCCCGACATACCCTCCGGGGCCTCCTGACCCCCGGAGGGAGTGACCTGATGTGCGCTCCCCCGAGCTGCTCACGTCAGACCACCCGGCTCAACAGCGACTCGGGTGTGGACGCGTCGCCGGTCGTGTCGACGACCACGCCGTCGCGCAGGAAGATCACCCGGTCGGCCCACGCCGCATGTCGTGACTCGTGGGTCACGAGCAGCCCGGCAGCTCCGTCGTCGCACTGGTCGCGCAAGGTGCGCAGCACGGCTTCGCCGGTCGTCGAGTCGAGTGCTCCGGTGGGCTCGTCCGCGAGCACGAGGCGCCGATCACCGACGAGCGCACGGGCGATGGCCGCCCGTTGCTGCTGGCCTCCCGACAGCTGCTCCGGGAAACGGTCGGCGAGGTCGAGGATGCCGACCTTGCCGAGCGCGTCCCGCGCTGCCGTGCGCGATTTACGAACGCTCACGCCGTCCAATTCCAGGGGAAGAGAGACGTTTTCGATCGCGGTCAGCGACGGGATGAGGTTGAGGTCCTGGAAGACGAAGCCCATCGTGCGCCGTCGTACTCTGTCCAACCCGGCGCGCGAGAGTGTCGCGAGGTCGGCACCGTCCACCGACACTCTGCCGGCCGTCGGAGCGTCGAGCCCGCCGGCAATGTTCAGCAGCGTCGATTTGCCCGAACCGCTCGGGCCCATCACCGCGACGAGCTCACCGGCGTTGACCGTCAGGCTCACGCCACGCAGCGCATGCACTGCCGTCTCTCCCGTGCCGTGAGTTCGCTCGACTTCGTCGAGAAGGAGAGTCGGCTGCTTCGTCATCGGCGCGCCCCCTCACGCGCTCCAGCGCTCCCCGCGGTGGCGACGGGCGCCGTCCGCGAGGCTTTCGCCGTCGTAGGGGTTAGGCGGCTGATCCTCGCTTCCACGTGGTCCAGCCAGCGCACCTCTGCCTCGTCGGCGAAGATGAGCGACTCCAACACCAGCTCCCAGGCGAGGTCCTCGCCGTCGGCGCCGCGCTTCAATCGAGTGAGGTCGCGCAGGTGCGTCATGGTCGCGGTGCGCTGGGTCTGCACGATCCGTTGCACGTCGACACCGGGCAGCGTTACCGCGAGCGCCAGCTTGATCGCGAGCTCGTTGCGTGGCGTCTGCTCACGGCCGACCGGGACGGTCCACCACTGTTGCACCTCATCGCGTCCTGCGTCGGTGAGCTGGTACGCGATGCGGCCGTCCTCGTCGGCCGCACCGGTGCTCTCGACGAGTCCGTCGCGCTCCAACCGACCGAGGGTCGTGTAGACCTGCCCGACGTTGAGCGGCCATGTGCCTCCGGTGCGGTGCTCGAACTCCTGGCGCAGCTGGGCGCCATACATCGCGCCGCCCTGGAGCAGTGCGAGCAGACTGTGTTTGATCGACATACGAACCATCCCCCGATCAGATATACCCGGTATTCACCGTGGTCAGAGTATGTATACCGAGTATGTCTAGAGTTGGCAAGCATGTCGCGCCCTCGCCACCCAAACACGCGGACTGCCCGTCCAGCCGTAAGTTCCGACAGTCGCAAACGAATCGACCCGCAACCACACGGCGACGACCCCATGGTCCTAGAATTACGCGGGTGTTGTTTTCCGGCCGAGACCCGCTTTCGCGCACGTATCGATGACTGCATATGAAGGACGACACCGACCGAACCCCGCGCGACCGCAAGGGCGGCATCGTGCCACCACGACCAAGAGTCACCAGCTGCGCCGGCTCGCAGTCCCGACGGGGGTAGCAGTCGCGGCGACGGTGGGCGGCGCTGCTGTCGCAGGGATCGCGCCAATGCCGTTCGGCAGCCGATCGCTGGCGATCGATCCGGGCCCGCAGGAAATTTCGGCCAGCACCCTCAAGGCGAACGCCGCGAAGCCGACGCCGATCATCACCCCTGATCGCTCGCTGCCGGGTGCCGCATCGCGCGACCGAGCGATCGAGCGGCCCCGTGCGACGGCGACCGCGAAGGCGACCCCCAAGAAGTCACCCACCACGAAGGCGACGCCGAAAAAGTCGAAACCCCCGGTGAAACCTCAGAATCCGTGGACCTGCGCAGTGGCCGACTGCGCCGCGCCGCTGACGTCAGGGTTCGGAGCCCGAGTGTCACCCGAGGGCATCGGATCGACCTACCACGAGGGTGACGACTTCGCCGTCGCTTGGGGAACGCCGCTGCGTGCGATGCACGAGGGCACCGTCGTCGCTACGGGCTGGGACCCGGGCCTCGGCAACCACGTCACGATCGACTACGGCGACGGCGTGCAGAGCGTTTATGGCCACATGTCATCGATCAGCGTCCGGCCCGGCCAGTGGCTCGCGCGCGGGCAGTCGGTCGGCTACTCCGGCGACACCGGCCACTCGACCGGACCGCATCTGCACCTCGAGATCCACCTCGGCGGCGTGCCGATCAACCCCGCACCCTGGCTGCAGGCGCACGGGATCTTCTAACCGTGCCGGCCGAAGGACGGACAAACAACATCAAAAGCTTTGACACGCAGACGAGGAACGAGTCTGTGTGTCAAAGCTTTTCGACTGGGGCGTAACGCAGCAGGAGCCGCTTGACCCCGGTGTCACCGCCGAAGTCGATGTGCGCCATCGAGCGATCGCCCTGGCCTTCGACGCGTATGACGGAGCCCAGCCCGAACGTGTCGTGCGTGACCTTGTCGCCCGCAACGAGCGCGATGATCGGACGGTTGCCGGGGCTGCGCACACCCGGCTTCGACGCCAACCGGGCGACCGCCGGAGTCGACGACGGGCGCGATCCCGTCGTGGTGACGCGCTGCCAGTCGACCAGCCCCGAGGGGATCTCGTCGAGGAACCGCGATGGCGGGTTGTACTGCGGCGCACCCCACGCGGACCGGACCTCGGCTCGCGACAGGTGCAGCCGCTCGCGGGCGCGGGTGATGCCGACATACGCCAGCCGTCGCTCCTCCTCGAGCTCCTTGGGGTCGCCGAGGGCCCGCAGGTGGGGGAAGGTGCCGTCCTCCATGCCGGTCAGGAACACGACCGGGAACTCCAGGCCCTTGGCCGTGTGCAGCGTCATCAGCGTGACGACGCCGTTGTCCTCACCCTCCTCGTCCGGGATCTCGTCCGTGTCGGCGACCAGCGACACCTGCTCCAGGAAGTCCTCGAGCGACCCGCCGGGGTAGTTTTCGTCGAATTCCCTTGCCACCGCGATGAGTTCGGCGAGGTTCTCGACGCGCGTCTCGTCCTGTGGGTCGGGACTGCGGCGCAACTCGGAGAGGTATCCGCTCTGGTCGAGGATGGCCTCCAGCAGGTCCCCCACACCATGGTCGTCGGACTGGTGCACCTCGCTCAGCGACTCGAGCAGCGCGGTGAAGCCATTGATGCAGGTCACCGAACGCGTAGCAATGCCAGGTGCATCCGCGGCGCGGCCGAGTGCCGCGACGAACGGGATGCGCTCCCGATCGGCCAGCGCGGACACGCACGCTTCGGCGCGGTCACCGATGCCCCGCTTGGGGACGTTGAGGATGCGGCGCAGATTGACCGTGTCCAGCGGATTGGACACCACGCGCAGGTAGGCGAGCGCGTCCTTGACCTCGCGCCGCTCGTAGAAGCGCGTGCCGCCGACCACCTTGTAGGGCAGCCCGACTCGGACGAAAACCTCTTCCAGCGCACGGGATTGGGCGTTGGTCCGATAGAAGACCGCGACGTCCTTCGGCTTGACGCCCTGCTCGTCACCGAGCAGGTCGATGGTGCGAGCGACGAAGGCAGCCTCGTCGTGCTCGGAGTCACCGACATACCCGACGATCGGTGCGCCGGCGCCGGACTCGGACCAGAGGTTCTTCGGCCGGCGGCCCTCGTTCTTGGCGATGACGGCGTTGGCGGCCTGCAGGATGTTCTGGGTGGAGCGGTAATTCTGCTCCAGCAGGATGGTGTGCGCCTGCGGGTAGTCCTGCTCGAACTCCACGATGTTGCGGATCGTGGCACCACGGAAGGCGTAGATCGACTGGTCGGCGTCACCCACCACGCACAGCTCCGCGGGTGGCACCTCGCCGAGCGCGGCATCCGAAACCTGATGGCCGACAAGCTCTTTCACCAGGGCGTACTGCGCGTGGTTGGTGTCCTGGTATTCGTCGACCAGCACGTGCCGGAAGCGCCGGCGGTAGTGCTCCGCGACGTCCGGGAAGACCCGCAGGATGTTGACCGTCGTCATGATCAGGTCGTCGAAGTCGAGTGCGTTGGCCTGCCGCAGGCGCCGTTGGTATGACGAATAGGCCTCGGCCAGCATCCGCTCCTGATGGGTGCCTTCGACGACCTGCGAGGCGTAGGTCTCCTCGTCGACCAGCTCGTTCTTGAGGTTGCTGACCTGGTGGCTGAACGACCGTGGCGGGAACCGCTTCGGGTCCAGGTCGAGATCACGCATGACCAGCGCCATCATCCGCTGGCTGTCGGCGGCGTCATAAATGGAGAAGGTCGACTTCAGGCCGACCTTGCTCGCCTCACGACGCAGGATCCGCACACACGCCGAGTGGAAGGTCGAAACCCACATCGACCGGGCGACGGGACCGACCAGTGCCTCGACGCGCTCGCGCATCTCGGCGGCGGCCTTGTTGGTGAAGGTGATGGCCAGGATCTGCCCGGGCTGCACGTGCCGGGCCGCCATGAGGTGTGCGATGCGATGGGTGAGCACCCGGGTCTTGCCCGAACCGGCGCCCGCCACGATCAGCAACGGCGGCCCCTCGTGCAGCACCGCTTCCCGCTGCTGCGGATTCAGCCCCGCGACCAGGCTCTCGGGGTCGGCGACCGACGGTCGCGCGGCCGGTTTCGCGCTCTGCGGAGCTTCCTTGCCGAGGCTTGCCCAGGTCGGCACTCCGCGCTCATCGACGTCCGTCGGCGCCTTGGTGGGCACCGTCGCCGATGCGGCATCAGCTGGGAATCCGGGCAGGGGAAGGTCGTCGAAAAGGCTGCTCATGTCGTGCGCAAGCCTACTTGGCGACACTGACGACGATTCCGACCCCGGTGGGGACCAGTTGGTCTCGATACACCTCCCCCGCTTCGCTCCTCCGGCACCCTTCGAGACGCGGCTCGTCCCTCACCGCTCCTCAGGGCACCGCTCGACCCGCATTCATTTCGAGGGCAGGCTGCGCGCGAAGTCGAGCCCGCGGTCGACCCATTCGGCCAGTTGCTCGTCATCGAGGTGGCCCTCGTCGATGCGCAGCCAGCCGTTCATCGCCCGGCCGCCCATCACCATCCGGGAGACGCCGTCGCGCAGCAGCAACGTCTCGGAGTCCTCGGGGGCGACCCGCGCCATCAGCCCGCCGTTCCTCGACGCGGCAACGGCCATGTGCCCACCAGTCAGGAATGCCACTCCCCCGAACATCCGCTTGTCGGTCACGTCCAGCTCTCCGACGAGTAGCTCGCGGATCCGCTCGACGAGCTCTCCGTCATACGCCATGGAACCGATTGTGCCCGCCCGCACCGACAACCGCGACGGCTCAGCTCTCGGCGTGAACGGTGGCCAGCTCGGCGGGGCACACGGCGCCGGCGGCTGCTGCTGCAGCCCGGCGCGCCGCACGGACCGCGAGGACCGCCGCGGTGAGGACGAGTGCGACGTCGAGCACGCCGTACCCGACCAGCGTGGGACGCAGCCCCCAGTCCTGCGCGGCGAGGCCGGCGACGACCGCCGGGATGCTGAATGCCGTGTAGCCGAGCACGTAGGTCGCGGCGAAGGTCTGCGCACGGTTGCTCGCCGGCGTGACGGCACCGATGGCTGCGACCGCCGCCTGGAAGGTCACCCCGAAGCCGACGCCTGCGACCATCGAGCCGAGGACGTAGACGACGCTCGAGGAGAGCAGCACGCCGATGATCGTGACGACGACTCCGCTGCCCAGCGATGCAAGCCCGAGTGTGCGTCGGACGGGTTGCGGCACTGGGCGAATCACCAGCAATACCAGACCTGCCGGCGCGAAGAAGCTGGCCAGCACCAGCCCGACGACGAAGTGGTCGGTGACGCCGAGCAGTCGCGAGACGGCGGACGATCCGAGCGACAGGTAGAGACCACCGAGTGCCCAGGTCGCGGAGATCGCCGGCGCCCAGGCCACGAAGGTCGACCTGGCCTCCGGGGCAACCCCCACACTCGGCCGTATGGCGCTTCGTATGACGCGCGCGTCCGGACGGCGACGCGACTCCTCGGGAGCGAACACCGCTGCTGCCGCGAGCACCACGTAGGACGCGAGCAGGACCCAGAAGACCAGCTGCCGAGGCGCCGGAGCATGCTGCACGAGGCCGCCGGCGAGGGCCGCACCGAGCGCGAGACCGATCCCGGGCGCGCCTCCGGTCACGACGGAGCCAACGTGCGAGCTGGGCTGCAGGTCGAGGATCAGTGCACTGACCGCGCCGGTGATCGCGCCGGTCGCCACGCCCTGCACGATGCGCGCGACGAGCAACGTGCCGACGCCGTCAGCGTTGGCGAAGATCACCATCGCCGCGGCGAGCAGCAGCAGGCCGCCGACCAGCATCGGTCGGCGGCCGATGTGATCCGCCAGCGAGCCGATGGTCAGCAGGGTGCCCAGCAGCGCCACGACATACACGGCGAAGACCACCGTGAGCGTGAATGACGAGAAGCCCCACAGCTGTTGGTAGACGGGATAGAGCGGGGACGGCGCCGCGGCGCCGACCATCAAGCCGGTCATTGCGAGACCGGCGACAGCGAACCCGACGGGCCCGGACAAGCGGAACGACATACCCACCTCGTTAAATGCAAACATCATTGCTTTAGGTGAGCAGCGTACGCCGCACTCGCGTTAATGCCAAGCGCACTGCAATAATGGCACGTATGTCGACGAAGTCCACTCAGGTGTCCGCACACCCGTCCACCCAGGAGTCCGAAGCGTCCACACCCGTGAAGCGCCGTCCGGGTGGCCGCAGCGCGCGCGTGCAGGACGCTGTCTACAGCGCGGTCGGCAAGCTGATGGCGACGCAGCGCCCGGATCAGATCACCATCCCGATCGTCGCCGAACTCGCCGAGGTCAACCCGACGAGCGTCTACCGGCGCTGGGGTGACATCGACTCGCTGCTCGAAGAGGTCGCCGTCGCGGCGTTCACGCGCGAGGACGAGGTCCTGCCCGACACCGGGTCGCTGGAAGGCGACCTGCGCGAGTGGGCGCGTGTCATCACCGACGACATCGTGCGCCCGCATCGCACCCGCTACCTGCGCGCGATGGTCAACGCGCGCGACGGAGTCATGCTCGACGCGTGCCCCTGTTGGACCGCCCGTCGCGAGCAGCTCGCCGAGATGATCAGCCGCGCGCACACTCGGGGTGAACACACGCCGGGCGTCGAGCAGGTGCTCGACCACGTGATCGCCCCGCTCTACCACCACGTCGTCTTCGCGATGCCCATCGATGACGACTATGCCGAGCGCCTGGTCGGCGACGTGCTGTCGATGCGCTCGAACGCGAAGAGCTGACCGAGTCGTTCGCATGGCGGTGGTCGACGACGTGCTCGCCCTGGGTGACGAGTTGGAGCGGTCGTACGCCGTGCACGTGCGCGGCAGATTGAAGTTCCGG
The DNA here is from genome assembly GCF_035551235.1 of Flexivirga sp. Classification (GTDB taxonomy): domain Bacteria; phylum Actinomycetota; class Actinomycetes; order Actinomycetales; family Dermatophilaceae; genus Flexivirga. The sequence goes on from NZ_DASZNO010000033.1 coordinate 7,588, forward strand.
GTCGGTCAGATCGTGTATGTCGCGTTCTCCCTGGACGAGACTGTGATGGGCTTCGGATTCCCCAAGGACGAGCGTGCTGCGCTCGTCGCGAGCGAGCCGGACAAGTTCCAGCTGCCGTCGCCGTCGGACCTGCGCTTCAACTGGGTGGAAGCCCGCCTGGCCGCACTGGACCCGGTCGAAGCGCGCGAGCTCGTCGTCGACGCGTGGCGGATGGTCGTGCCGAAGAAGCTCGCGCGCGCGTACGACCTCACTCATCCGGACGGTCCGGGCTGAACCCGGTGGCGACGCCGACCCGCGCCGTGTGACCATCCAGGGATGGTCGACGAACCTGACGAGCCCCGAATCCGATTGATACAGCCGACTGTTCGGCTTCACCAGGCGTTCCTCGACTGCGCCTTCGAATTCGGGTCGGGTCATCGGGACGGATTCGCGACCGACTCGATCAACGACGATGACCTCGAGGATCCCGAGCGGTTCGCCACCTGGGTGGCAACTCGGGTGTCGTATGCCGACGAGTCGACCGAGTTGCCGCCGGATCGTGTGCACGACACGCTCTCCTGGATCGTCGACGAGCGTGAGCCGACTCGGATCCGCGGCTCCATCTCGCTGCGGCATCGGCTCAACGACTTCCTGCTCAATGTCGGCGGTCACATCGGGTATGGCGTCCGGCCCACCGCTCGCCGGCAAGGCGTCGCCACGGCAGCGCTGGGCCTCGCGCTCGATCAGGCGAAATCGCTTGGCCTGCAACGTGTTCTGATCACCTGCGCCAAGGACAACGTCGCGTCCGCGTGCACCATCGAGCACTGGGGCGGCGACCTCGAGGATGTCCGTGAGACACCGGATCACGGCACGGTCCGGCGCTATTGGATCGAGCTGGCCGGGGTCTGAATTTCGGGTGCCGGTCGGTCCGTCATACCGACGGGCGAGCGACCTTGTATCGCACATCGAGTCGTTGCCCGACCTGCCGCACGTCGACGAGCGACAACCGCTCCGAGGTGATGCGGCGAGGGAGCATCGGGGCGCCGGCGTCGAGTGCGACTGGCACCATCCCGAGGCAGATCTCGTCCAATGCGCCGGCGTCGTCGAACGCTCCGACGAGCTCCCCACCGCCGAGCAGCCACACCTTGCGGTCGCCCGCGGATGCGCTCACCTCGTCGAGGTGGTCGGCGACCTCTCCGGCGACGAAGCGGATGTCCGCGCCGGGGATGGTCGGCAGGTTGCGGTGCGTGAAGACCCAGGTGGGCCGGTCGCCATACCAGTCGTGCCACTTGTCGGGCTGCTCCAGCACCTGCTCGTGCTCGAGCACCCACGAATAGGTGGTCGCTCCCATCACGAGCGCGCCGACGCTGTCGATGTAGTCCGGGATCGCCGAGTCGTCCTCGAGGGTGGGCACCTCGAACAGCCACTGCAGCGAGTTGTCCGAGTCGGCGATGAAGCCGTTGATGGTGCAGGCCGTGAAATACGAGAACTCGGTCATCCGCAGCACGCTAGCTGCGGCCACCGACACTCACCGAGTGTGATCGACGACCACAGCCGCGTGGTCGCTCCACCTCTCGGCGTATGACGCCGCACGGCCGATCTCGTGCCGCTCGACCCGTGCGGCGAGCGACGGTGAGTCGAGCACGTAGTCGATCCGCCAGCCGCTGTCGTTGTCGAAGGCCTTCCCGCGCCAAGACCACCAGGTGTAGGGGCCGTCGACGTCACCTGCTCGGTCTCGGACGACGTCGATCCAGCCTGCCTCGAACCAGGACGTGAGGTGCTTCTGCTCCTTGGGGAGGAATCCGGACTTACCGCGGTTTCCCTTCCAGTTCTTCAGGTCTCGCGTGGTGTGGCAGATGTTGAAGTCGCCGGTCACCACGGCGTCGTGGTCGATCAGTTGCGCCATACGACCGCCCATGGCTTCGAGGAAGGCGAACTTCTCGTCCTGCTTCGGCGTGTCCGCCTCGCCGGTGTGGACGTATGCCGACACGACCATCGTGCGCCGCCCGCCCATCTCGATGACCGCCTCGATCCAGCGGCCGTCATCGGCGAATCCCGGCAGCCCGTGGGCGGTTTCGAGGATCGGGTGCTTACTGAGCACCGCCACACCGGCACGCCCGGCCGCTGCTGCCGGCGCGTGCGCGACGTGCCATGACTCGAAGACCGTGCCTTCGAGTGCCTTGGCCAACTGCGTCTCCGAAGCCCGAACCTCCTGCAGCGCCAGCACATCTGCATCCTGCGCGGCCAGCCAGTCGAGGCCGCCCCTGCGGACGGTTGCTCGGATGCCGTTCACGTTCGCCGAAATAACTCGCACGCGGCCGACTCTCTCATCCGCGAAGGACATCCGGTCGCGCCGCCCTCATCGTGAGCAGCTCTCATGGGCAGCGGCCTGTCGCTCACGGAGCGTCCTGATCGCCCCTGCCGTCGTGTGCGTCGGGGGCGTCTTCGTCTGGTCGCGTAGCGGCTTGTCCCGGTGGTGTGCCGGTTTGCTCTGCTCGGGTGTCGGGCCAGGTGATTTCCATCAGCCATCGCTCCAGTGCTGATCGTGTGGGTGGGGGCATCCCCGGTGGTGCGGGTGGGTAACTGTGCACGGTGAATCCGGCAGATTCGGTGGTCGTCTGGCTGCCGTCGCCGGTGACCTGCCGGTCGGGGTGCTCCTTGATGTAGTTGCACCGGGCGCACAGCCCTTCACCGTTGCGCTCACTTGTTGCGCCGCCGGTGGCGTGGGAACGGATGTGGTCGGTATGCCGCACGGGTGCCCCGCACCACGGGGTCCGGCACACCTGATCCCGCAACAGAATCAACAACGCCAGCAAGCCGGGGTAGCGGCGGGCCTTGGACTCCATCCCGACGATGTCCCCCGTCCCCGGATACGTGAACAACCGACGCACCAACGGACCGGTCGGGTCACCGCGGGTGAACCATTCCCGGACCAGGTCAGCCGGCACCGGCCCGTAGCCGGGCACATGTCCCGGCGTATCCCCGGCCAGCGTGTCCAGCGGCATCAACAGATTCACACTCACGTTCGTGGGATCGGACCGGCGGCGACCGGCGACCCGCTCCACCAGGGTGTCGGCCATCACCCGGGCGCGCGAGAAGGCTGCGCCCTTCGAGGTGGCGCCGGCTTTCGGGCCCGATGCGTCGTCCGCGGCGGCTTTGGCTTCGTCGGCGGCGTCGTTGAGTGCGGCCATACAGGCCAGGGCGTCCTTGACCGGTAGGAACGCGGTCAGGTACGCCATACAGTCCGGTGCCGGCCGCACCGTCACCCGCCGGCCCGATTCGGCCCTCACCCGGCGAGCCCGGACCGCGTCGGGCTCGGCCCGGTACGCATGCTCCCGCGCCGACGAGATCAGCCGTGAAGCGGCGACCTGCCCCAACTGGTCCGCGATCGCCGCATCGACCGCGGCACGACCGTCCCCGGACAAGCCCGCGGTCTCGCGGACCAGGCGGGTGGCGTCCCACTCGGAGATGACCCCGGCCGCGAGTGCGGTCAGCGTGTGCGGCATGTCCGCGGTCAACACTCTCGCGACGTTCAGGAAGACCGATCCCGCGTGCGGGGTGCCCCGCCGGGCGAACCCGACATCCGCACCCACCTTCCGCGACGTCACCGTCTCCTCAACACCCCGCGGAACATCACACGCCCGCTGCGCCTCGGTGGCGGCCACGACCGCCCGGGCCTGCCGGGCACTGATCGCGTTACGCAACTCTTCCAGGGCCCGCACTTCAGCCCACGGGTTACCGGTGGTGATCGGGGCGTCGAGTCGGTCGTGGAACGCGCGGACCGCGGACGCATCAAGGACACCCACCGGGGTGCCTGTCGCGTGTCGCAGTGTGTCGTCCATGTGTTCGAGTATTTCACGAATCATGCTGGAACACAATGGTTTTCGTGATTGAGTGTTATCCACATCCCCCTCCAACGACGGCTCCTCGATTGAGGGATGTGGATAAGTCCTGGGGTTTCGATACGGCCTCCTCCGCTGCGCTCCCCCGCCCTACCCTTCGATACGCCGCTCGTCCCTCACGGCTACTCAGGGCGGCGCTCAACCCGCAGGGTTGGCCGCGCTCGACGCGCGAGGCCGGGGTTTCGATACGGCCTCCTCCGCTGCGCTCCCCCGCCCTACTCAACCCGCGAACGGCTGCGCTCCCCCGCCCTACCCTTCGATACGCCGCTCGTTCCTCACGGCTACTCAGGGCGGCGCTCAACCCGCAGCGTTGGCGACTTGGCCGCGGGCTCAGCCCATCCACAAGACCTACTCGCGACCGGCACGAAGGCCGGCGAACGATCAATGACCCAACCGAACGAGAAGGCGCCCCCTGGCGTCGGGTGCGTCGTCGGGCCGGGCCTATGCAGTGAGCGGAGCGCCAGCGGAGCGAACGGAGTGAGACCGGCACGGCGGCGCAGCCGACGCCCCCACAGCACACGCCATACGCCAGCCGGCGACGCAGCCGACGCCCGCTCGCACCTCACAGGCTCCTCAGGGTGCGGAAGCGAGCGTGATTGGATCGGACACATGGTTCCGGACGCACACCTGCGACACCTCTTCGACGCTCGCTTGGCCGAGGCCCAGCGCGTCAGCCGCGCACCGTCCGCAACGGCTGCCGTGATCGGTGACGGAGAAGTCGCGTGGGCCGGCGCAACGGGCCACATCACCGGCCGGGTAAGCGGCGAAAAAGCAACCACCGCAACGCAATACCGGATCGGATCGATCACGAAGTCGTTCACGGCGGTGCTCACGCTCCGCCTCGTCGACGACCGCCTGATCGAGCTCACCGACCCGGTCGCCAAGCACCTCCCGGAGCTGGCCGACAAGATCCCCGGGGTCCGAGTCAGCGAATTGCTCACACACGGCGCCGGGCTGCCGGCCGAGACCGAGGGCGCCTGGTGGGAGCGCAGCCCCGGCCGCACCTGGGAGGAACTGCAGTCCAGCATCCGCCCGCTCCACCGCCCGGGACGCCGGTTCCATTACAGCAACGTCGGTTTCGCGGTTGCCGGCGAACTCGTTGCTCGCCTGCGCAACAGCACCTGGTGGGACAGCCTGCGCGCGGAAGTCCTGCAGCCGCTCGACCTCGACGACACCACCTACGCGCCCACCGAGAACGCGGCGCCCGGCCTCGCCATACATCCGTATGCCGACCTGCTGCACGACGAGCCCGCCACCGACACCAAGGCCATGGCACCGGCCGGCCAGCTCTGGTCCACCGTGCACGACCTCGCGGCCTTCGCGAGATTCCTGGCGTATGGCGACGAGCGCGTCCTCTCCGACGACCTGCGCCGAGAGATGCAGATCCCGGCGCTGATCAACGACGACCCCGGCACGGCATACACCCGGGCGTACGGCTTCGGGCTCGACATCGTCAACTCCGGCGGACAGCGCTTCATCGGACATGGCGGCTCGATGCCCGGCTACCAGTCGTCGCTGCGGATCGACCCGGAGACCGGTGACGGCATCGTGCAGCTGGTCAACAGCACCGCCGGGCTCTCGCTCGACACCCTCGGCATGGTGCGCACATTGCGCGAGCACTCCCCGCGTAGCGCCGCCGATTGGGCCGCCGAAGCGCCGGCGCCGGACGTCGTGGACCTGGTCGGCACGTGGTTCTGGGGTCCGCGTCCGCATCTGCTCACTGCCGAGGGCAGCCGGCTGCGGCTCGCACCGGTCGAGGGCGGACGCGGCTCACGTTTCGCGCCGGACGACGCGAGCGGACGGACCGGCGGTTGGGTCGGTCTCGACGAGTACTTCGCCGGTGAGCGGCTCACGGTCCACCGCGGCGGCGACGGCGCGCCGGCATACCTCGATCTCGGCAGCTTCCGATTCACCCGCACGCCGTACGATCCTGCAGGGGACATTCCCGGCGGCGTCGGAACAGGCTGGCGCTGACCGACGTTAGGGACTTCGATGGATCACTGGCTGACGACGATCCCGCCCATGGCGGTCTACCTCATCGCGGGCCTCGCCGTCGGCATCGAGAGCCTCGGCGTGCCGATCCCCGGCGAGACGATCCTGGTTGCCGCAGCGATCCTGTCCTCCCGGCACGAGGTGTCCGTCAGCCCGCACGGCATCGCGATCGCGGCCGTCCTCGGCGCGGTCATCGGTGACACCATCGGCTACACCATCGGCCGTCGGTATGGCGAGCGACTCTTCGCCTACCTGGAGCGACGATTCCCGCACCATTTCAGCCGCGACCTGGTCGACTACGCCGAGCACATCTTCAAGCGCTGGGGTATGGCGGCCGTCTTCGTCGGTCGCTTCATCGCGCTGCTGCGCATCTTCGCCGGGCCGCTGTCCGGGTCGCTCAAGATGCACTACCCGCGCTTCCTGCTCGCCAACGCGACGGGCGCGATCTGCTGGGCGGGCGGCACGACCTACCTCGTCTACTACATCGGCACGGCAGCCGAGCAGTACCTCAAGAACTTCTCGTATGTCGCCCTCGGTGTGGCCATCCTCATCGGCCTGCTCGGCTCGACGGTGCTGCGCCGCCGGCTCGAGCGCAATGTGAGGGCGTTCGCCGAGCAGCGCGACCGGGTCGAGGCCGACACGGAGCATTCCGCAACCTGACCGCACGCCCCGATCGCCCTACGCCGCAATCGCGATCAAGCGCACTCCTGCAGCTCGTACGACGCTGAATGCATCAGCAAAGGACGACCCAGGAGGATCCCATGAGCAACACCGATGCACTCCCGATCAGCGACCCGCTGCGGCACACCGCCAAGATCCAGGTGCGGCTCACAGATCTCGCCGAGCACCTGCGCGAGGACGTGCAGAAGGTCGACGAGCCGCGGGCCCAGGCACTCTTCGAGACCGCTGCCGAAGTCCTGCTCGGCCTGCGCAACGCGTTCGTCGACTACGAGAAGGGCGAGGAACCCGCGTGGCAGCGCTCCGCGAGTTGACCGACGAGCCGGTCTCGGCCCGGCGGCAGCCCTTCACCCGCAGCGCTACAACAAACGACGCTGCATCGCCCAGGACGTCAGCTCGTGCCGGGACGACAACTGCAGCTTGCGCAGCACCGAGGACACATGCGTCTCAACGGTTTTCACCGAGATGAACAGCTCCTTGGCGACTTCCTTGTACTGGTAGCCGCGCGCGATCAACCGCATCACCTCACGCTCGCGCGCGGACAACCGGTCGAGCTCCTCGTCGACCTCGGCGATCTCGCCGGCGGTCGCGCCGAACGCGTCGAGCACGAATCCGGCCAGCCGCGGGCTGAAGACCGCGTCGCCGTCCTTGACCCGGTGGATCGCCGAGATGAGATCGGTCGGGCTGATCGTCTTGGTGACGTAGCCGCGAGCGCCGGCCCGGATGACCGAGATGACGTCGTCCGCGGCGTCGGACACCGACAGCGCGAGGAAACGGACCGGCGCGTCGTTCTCCGCCTGCACTCCGGCACAGCCGGTCACGACATCGACACCACCGTTGCCGTTGCCACCGGGCAGATGCACGTCCAGCAGCACCACGTCGGGTCGTTGCTCGCGGATCACCTTGACCGCGGTGTCGACGTCCGGCGCCTCACCGACGATCGTGACGGTGTCGTCCAGTTCGGCCTTGACCCCGGACCGGAACATCCGGTGGTCGTCCACCAACACCACACGCGCCGTCATCGCTGCTCCCTGTCGCTTTTCGTGTCCCTGTCGTCCGCCGCGCCGCTCTCGGCACCGGACGTGGCTGATTCCAATGGCATTCGCAGTCGCACTTCGGTCCCGTCGTCCAGCCGACGCACCTGCGCCTCACCACCGTGCCTCGTCATACGGCCGATGATCGACTCCCGCACGCCGAGTCGGTCCTCGGAGACGGTGTCCGGGTCGAATCCCGGACCATGGTCGCGCACGAAGGCCTCGGCCGCCGCCGGACCCACCTCGAGATAGACCGACACCGGCGGCTCCCCGTGCCGCACGGCGTTGGCCAGCGCCTCGCGCAACGCCCGCAGCAGCGCCTCCTCGCCCTCGCCGAGGGGCCGGTCGCCGGTCGCCACCACGTCGATCGGTATGCCGTGCAACGTCTCGATCTCGCCGGCCGCATCGGTGACCGCGGTCGCGAGTGTGCGGCCACTGGAGGCCTGTTCGGCATACAGCCAGCTGCGCAGTTCGCGTTCCTGAGCGCGGGCGAGCAGTTGCACGGCGCTGGGGTCGTCGGCGCGGCGCTGGATCAGCGCGAGCGTCTGCAGCACGGAGTCGTGCAGGTGCGCGGCGATGTCGGCCTTCTCGGTCGCCCGGATGCGTTCGGTCTGCTCCTTGCGCAGCGTGTCGAAGAAGCGCGCAATGAACGGCGCACCCAGGATCCCCGCACCGAGCAGCACGACGAGACCGCCCACGGTCACGTCCCGCAGCCGCTCGATGCCGCCCCCTTGCGACAGCAGCAGAATGATCCCCATCAGCGCCATGACGACGCCGATGACCGTGCGGATCCGAGTCTCCCGGCGGTCGTGCGCGCTCAGCCACTGGCGCCGTTCGGCGGTGCCGAGGCGCGACCAGACCAGCACCAGGCCGACGCCGATCACGAGCAGCGGAAGCGTCAGCGACAGCCGTGCAACCGACCGGATCGCGCCACTGCCGGCCAGCCCGCCGACCACGAGCACCGGTATGCCGATCAGGAAGAGCCGCCCGCGCGAAATGCCGCTGCCGTCCTTGTCGAACGGTGTGACCAGGGCCGGGCCGTCCGACTGCGGCATCGTCAACCACAGGAACGCGTAGACCGGGACACCGAAGAGGAAGAGGATCGAGACGGCCGTGATCAGCCGCAGGCTGGTCAGCGGCACTCCGAGGTGCCGGCTGACGCCGGCGCAGACACCGGCCAGCACCCGGCCCTCGGTGGGTCGGGCCAGCGGCGGACGCTGCACGCCCTCGACTCCGACCGTCTCGCTCACGACTCCAGTCTTACCCACTTCCCGGCGTACACCGAACGATCCGACCGCTTTTCGGGGATGCCTCAGGGGGTCGTCAGGGTCGACCCGCATGGCAGCGGGCGCCATACGCCGCCATCGTGGTGGGTATGACGCAGCAGACTCACCCGGGCCACCGCCCTCCGCACCAGCAACACGATGCGCTGGACCGGCTCTTCGCCGCGGCACGCCGGCTGGGTGTGGTGCGCGCCAGCAACGAGAAGTGGCTCGGTGGCGTCGCCGCCGGACTGGCCAGGCGGTGGGCGGTCGACCCGCTCATCGTGCGGGCCGGCCTGATCCTGATCACCTGCATCTTCGGGATCGGTCTTCCGGCATACCTGATCGCCTGGACCCTGCTGCCCGACGAGGGCGACGAGATCGTCGCCGAGAAGGCCGTCCGCAACGGGCACCTGCCGTCGATCGCGTTGTGCATCGCCGCGGTCGTGCTGTCCGTCGGCGGGTTCGGTGCGTTCTGGTCGATCGGCTCCGGTTGGGGCCTGAGCGGGCAGGCGCTCGGCCTGGGCCTCATCGCGTGGGCGTTCCTGGCCTGGAACGGGCACGGCCCGGGCGCTCGACGCGACGGGGAATCGACGCACGACTGGACCGGCCGGCTCGCCGACGGGATCCGCACCGACCGCTCGACCACGACCACGCCCACGCCCACGCCGACGCACGACAGCACACCGAGCCCCGGCAACCGCGCAGCTGCCGCCGGTGCGGCTGCCCGCGCGGGCGGCGGCATCGATCTGGGCAAGCCCGATCTGAGCAAGCCCGGCGACAACCAGCCCTACGTGAGCGCCCTGGGCGCGGGCTGGGCGTCGACGGACACAGTTGTACCCACTCGTCCCAAGCGACGTCGCCTGGGCGTCGCGCTCACCTTCGCAATCCTCGGAATCTCTGTGCTGGCAGGCGCTTTCACGGCGTTGGCGCTGGTCGGCACTTCCCACGGCGACAGTGCCCTGCAGTTGGGCCTGGCCGCCGGAGCCGCCGTCGCGGCGCTCGCGCTGGTCATCGGGGGACTGGCGGGGCGCCGCGGCGGCGTACTCGCAGCGCTGGCGACAGTCGCCGCTCTGCTCGCGCTCGCGACGTCGGCGGCTGCACCCAAGGGCATGCCGTGGACCGGAACCGTCGGTGACGAGGCGTGGCGACCGACGTCGGTCGCGGCCGGCACGCAGCACAACTTCGCGATGCGGATCGGCGACGGCCGCCTCGACCTGAGCGGCCTGCGCAGCTCCGACATACCGCGGGACACCACGCTGCACGCGCGGGTCAACGTCGGCCAGTTGACGATCACCCTGCCGGCCGACACCACAGTCCGGGTGAAGGGCTACGCGCACATCGGCCAGCTGGAGGTCGTCCGCGGCCGGGACCGCATCAGCGGCCACGGCGGCATCGATGCCCGCCATACGTTCACCGTCGGTCACGGCGCGAAGGTCATCGACCTCGACGCCAGAGTCGGCGTCGGCAACATCACCATCAAGGAGGCGTCATGAGCGACGACCCGAGCGAGGACACGAACGAAGTGAGGCCCGGAGGGAGGGGAAGAGGCGCGACAGAAAACATGACGATGCAGTCGTACGGCCCGGAAGAGAACCCTGCGGACGACTCGACACAGGAGGTCACCCCCGTGGCGCATCCGACCGAGGAGCTGCCGACCTACCGCAAGGTCGCCGGCTATCCGGAGCCTGCTCCCACGGCGCCGCCGCGGACGTTCGCCTCGACCGGCCAGCTGCCGGTGACCGGTTCACCGGTCACCACTCCCCCTGCGCCCGTCCGGCCGCGTGGCCCGCACCTGCCGACCGTCGTCCGCGGCCTGTTCGTGCTCGTCCTGGTCGCGTTCGTCTTCGTATGGCGCCTGGCCGACGACCCGGACTGGGCCGTCGTCGGCATCACCCTCGGTGTCGCGGCCGGTGTGCTGTTGCTTCTGGCAGCAGCGGTCGGCGCGGTGCTGCACCACTCACGCGGCGACCGTGACTTCGACCGCATGCTGCCCGGACGATGAACGCTCAGCGCGCAGCCGCGTGCTCCTGCGCCCGGACGTACTCCGCGAGTGTCCTGCCGAGCACGTCGTCCCATCCGAGCCCAACGCTCCGCTGCCGCGCTGCCGACGAAAGTCGCTCTCGCATGGTCGGATTCGTGGCGAACTGCGCCAACACCGCGGCGAATTCCGCATCGTCGCGGACCACCATCCCGGTGCGATCGTGCTCGACCAGTGACGCCACCGCGCTCTCGGCCCGGGTGACGACCGGGAGCCCGCAACTCGTGGCCTCCGCGGCCGCGATGCCGAATGCTTCGAGGACGGCCGGCGCGGCATACACGTCGGCTGAGCGGTAGAGATCGCGCAGCGCGGTGGCCGACAGCCGGCCGGGAAGTGCACACCAGGGCGGACGTCGTGCATCGAGTCGACGCCGCAGGGGGCCGTCACCGGCGATCGTCAGCCGGAGGTCGCGCCCACTGATCGCGCGGGCACGTTCCACCAGCTCGACCAGTTGCTGCGGCCGCTTGCGCGACGCCAGTCGCATCGCACTCACCACGTGCAACCCATCACCGGCGGGGCCACTCTCCCCCGCAGACCAGAAGGAGGTGTCGATCCCGTTGGCGATCAACGAGACCGGCGCCATCGCCGCGCGCTCGATCGGAGCAGCGGCGACCGCCGACACGGCCGACAGCGCAACACCCCGTCGCGCCCAGCGAGCCGGATATCCCAGCGCGCGAACCATCGGCTCGGAACGCCCGGTCACGCTGTGCCAGGTGGCCGCCACCGGCAGCGACGCGCTCAGGGCGATCTGGACGCCATCCATCGCGAACGGGCTGATGACACCGAGATGTGCGTGGACAACGTCGAAGTCGCTGTCCACCAACGCTTCTCGCAGTCGGCGACGTGCTGCGGGATTCACGAGGAGCCCGCCGGGCAGCTCGTGGCGCAGCCCCAGCCGGTGCACCACCACCGTCTCGTCGGCAACCGGACCAGGGGTGATGGTGAAGACCTCGACGGCGTGCCCGGCACCGGCGAGGACACGACCCAAACCGTGCACCTGCGCCTCGATGCCACCCAGTCTCGGCGGGTAGCAATCCGACAGCAATGCGATCTTCATCGAGCATCCAGGGTGCCATGCAGCGGCGCATCAAGCTTCCTGTGCCTGTGCTGAATCAACTGGCATGTGCCATCGGCTGCTCTCGACAAAGCTCCATGAGGAAGGATGGACCCGATGTCCCACACCTTGGTGGCGTTTCACGCTCACCCCGACGACGAAGCGCTGCTGACGGCCGGCACCCTGGCCAAGGCGGCCGCTGCCGGACACCGTGTCGTCCTCGTCGTCGCGACCGACGGTGCACTCGGGTTGACGTCCGGGGACTTCCAGGACGACCTCGGCACTCGACGACTGCGCGAGTTGCAGCGCAGCGCCGCCGCCATGGGCGTCGCACGCGTCATACATCTGGGATATGCCGACTCCGGCATGGTCGGTGACGTGCCGCCCGACCCGCCCGGCGGGCGACGGTTCGTGCGCGCCGCCGGCGCCGCCGAACTGCTCGCCGGCATCCTGCGCGAGGAGCACGCCGACGTGCTGATGTCGTATGACGCAGCGGGCGGCTACGGCCACCGCGACCACGTCAAGGTGCACGTGGTCGGTGCGCAGGCCGCGCGCCTGGCGGGGACGCCGCGCGTCGTCGAGGCGACGGTCCCGCGGGAGCTGCTCACGCGGGTGGTGCGGTTGGTGTCGCGACTGCACCGCCTGCCCAGCGATTTCGACCTCGAGGTCTACGAGCGTGCCTTCACACCACGCAGCGCGATCACCCACCGCATCGACGTGCGCGGCCAGATCGCAGCCAAACGGGCCGCGATGCGGGCGCATGCTTCCCAAGCAGCAGCCGACGACGGCGCCGACCGGACGCTCAGTGGGTTTCTGCAGATCCCCCGGCCAATTTATGATGTCGTTTTCGGACGGGAATGGTTTCGCGACCCAGCGCACACCGGCCCGGTCGGTGACGACATCTTTGCGGGGTTGGGATGAAGAGCTCGAAGCGCGCGGCCACGTCCGCGAACGCAGCAGAGCGCTCCGTGCAGATCGACGACATCGTCGCCGGCAACAAGCACGCCACCGACGACGAGGACGGCACACCTCCGGTGATGCCGACGCTCACCCCGCGACTGGTGATCAACGCCCTGCTGGGCATCGCCCTGGCCGCCGTACTCATCGGCGCACTCCCCTGGTTCACCAAGACCACCTGGGGCGAGATCGGACATCACCTCAGCCTCGTCGGTCCGCAGGCGACCCTCGAGTGCATGGGCATCATGCTGCTCGGCCTGGCGGTCTACACGTTCACGCTGTCCGCCGCGCTGCCCGGCCTGTCCCACCTGAGGGCGTCGATCATCAACGTCTCCGGGTCGGCCGTCAGCAACATCCTGCCCGGCGGTGGCGCGGTCGGTATGGCGTCGACCTACATGATGCTGCGGTCGTGGGGCTTCGCCCGCCGCAACATCTCGACCGGCCTGATCGTCAGCGGCATCTGGAACGTCCTCTTCCGGGTCGGCCTGCCGCTGATCGGCATCGCGGCGGTCTCCCGGTCCACCGACACGCTGCCGTCGATCGTCCGCCGCGGCGCATGGTGGGGCGGCGTCATCGGGCTGCTGCTGCTCATCGGCTTCGTCGTCGCGTTGATCCGCCCGACCTGGACGGCCTGGCTGGGCGAGCAACTCGACCAGCGCGTCGGTCCGCTGGTCGGCCGGATGCGTCGCGGTGCCAACAAGGGCAAGCCCTACAACCTCAAGCACCTGCTGCTGGACCAGCGGGCCCGCATCAGCACCGTCACCAAGCACGGCTGGTTCCCGATGTCGTTCGGCGTGATCGGCCAGCTGGCCCTGTGGTTCCTGCTCTTCTGGCGGGTGATGGCCGCGGTCCATGTCGACCTGCCGGTCGCCGACCTGTTCGCGGCATACGCGATCGGACGCCTGATGACGGCGATCCCCTTCACGCCCGGCGGCCTCGGCTTCACCGAGGCCAGCACGGTCGTCATCCTGGTGTTCTGGGGCGCCAACCCGGCGGCCGCCGGCGCGGGCGTCGTGGTCTTCGCGATCTTCACCCACATCGCCGAGATCCCGATCGGCGCACTCGGCTGGCTGGCGTGGTGGGCGATGCCGAAGGTCGGAGTCACCGCCAAAGCGTCCGGCTGACCGTCGTTACGCGACTGTGCGGTCGCCCTTACGCGACCGTCCGGTCGACGGCGATGGACACCCAGCCGACGACGACCGCGAACATCGCACCGAGCAACCCCAGCGTCACGACCGCCAGCGGCAGGTCATGTATGCCGAAGCTGGGTCGCACGCCGATCAGCACGACCGCCAGGCCGGCCAGCACGACGCCCAGAAGTGAGGTGGTGGCGAGCAGTTCGGGATGCCGGCCGCGCGGTGTCCGACGCTGCAGCCCGCCCGCGATCGCGAGCGCGACGGCCGCCCAGCCGAGGCAGACCATCCCGGCCGCGAGGACGTCGCCCGGCCGGTGCCAGTGCGCCGAGACGGTTCCTGCCCCGATGAAGGTGGCGAGCGTCGCCGCTCCGGCGGTCACCAGCGGACGCCACCGGTGGGAAGCGACGATGACTGCCGCCAGCGCCAGTGACAACCCGACCGTGGTGTGGCCACTGGGCAGCGTGTTGGGCGGCGAAACCGAGTGCAGCACATGGTATTTCAGCACCTGCGTGGTGATGTTGGCGCCGGCGATCAGCACGCCTGCGGAGACCGCGACAGCCCAGCGGCGTTGCAGGATGGCGACCACGACGCAGCCCGCGAGGCAGACCGCGACGCTGACGTCGGTGACCAGCCCCAGGATGTCCAGGATCCGTGTCCAGGCTGCCGGTGTCGTTCCGAGGGAGTACATCATCCGCTCGTCGAAGCGGACGCCACGGAGCGAATGGATCGCGTAACGCACCACCATGAACAGGCCGGCGACGGCAGCCGCCGCCATCACGATGGCATGGGCCCAGACCGGCATCCGGCTGTGCCCCGGCGAGCCGGGCGCGGGCTGCAGCGGCTGTCCGTGTCCCTGCCCGTATCCCTGTTCCTGCCGCGCAGGGGCCGACGCCGTCATCATGGAAGCATCCTCCGCGCTGACGGTGTGCGACTCCCGGGCGGCCCTTGTGCGATCCCTGTGCGTCCGACTCACCTCTTCGGTGCGCGAAGTGTTCCCTCTGTCGTGCCTCGGTGGGCGCTTACTCCCACTCGATGGTGCCCGGCGGCTTGCTCGTCACGTCGAGCACCACGCGGTTGACGTCCTCGACCTCGTTGGTGATGCGGTTCGAGATACGGGCCAGCACGTCATACGGCAGGCGGGTCCAGTCGGCGGTCATGGCGTCCTCGGACGAGACCGGGCGCAGCACGATCGGATGACCGTAGGTACGGCCGTCACCCTGGACGCCCACCGAGCGCACGTCGGCCAGCAACACGACCGGGCACTGCCAGATCTCCCGGTCCAGGCCGGCCGCGGTCAGCTCCTCGCGGGCGATCAGGTCGGCCGCGCGCAGGATCTCCAGTCGTTCACGGGTGACCTCGCCGACGATCCGGATGCCCAGGCCCGGCCCCGGGAAGGGCTGGCGCTGCACGATGCCGTCGGGGACCCCGAGCTCGGTGCCGACCTGGCGCACCTCGTCCTTGAAGAGCAGCCGCAGCGGCTCGACGAGGGTGAACTGCAGGTCGTCGGGCAGGCCGCCGACGTTGTGGTGCGACTTGATGTTCGCGGCGCCGGTGCCACCACCGGACTCGACGACGTCCGGGTAGAGCGTGCCCTGGACGAGGAACTTGACCGGGTGCTCCTCATCACCGCGATCGGTGACGATATCGCGGGCGGCCTTCTCGAAGACACGAATGAACTCACGACCGATGATCTTGCGCTTCTGCTCCGGATCGCTCACTCCCGCAAGGGCATTCAGGAACTGGTCGGACGCGTCGACGACGACGAGGTCGACACCGGTGGCGTCGACGAAGTCCTGCTTGACCTGCTCGGCCTCACCGGCGCGCAGCAGCCCGTGGTCGACGAAGACACAGGTCAGCTGGTCGCCGATGGCGCGCTGCACGAGCGCACCCGCGACCGATGAGTCGACGCCGCCGGAGAGGGCGCAGATCGCGCGCGCGTCGCCCACGTGCTCGCGGACTCCCTCCACCAGCTCCTCGACCATCGCCTTGGGCGTCCAGTCGGCCTCCAGACCGGCACCGCGCAGCAGGAAGTTCTCCAGGACGCGCTGGCCGAAGGTCGAGTGCATCACCTCCGGGTGCCACTGGACGCCGTAGAGCCGGCGCTCGTCGTCCTCGACCGCAGCCACTGCGGCGCCGGGCGTGGTAGCCGTGACGCGCAGTCCTTCCGAGGCCCGGGACGCGGAATCGCCGTGGCTCATCCAGACCGACTGCTCCGCGGGCTGGCCGTTGAAGAGTGTGGAGGTCGTGTCGTCGATCTGGGCCTGGGTGGCGCCATACTCCCGCAGCCCGGTGTGCTCCACCGTGCCGCCGAGCGCACGGATCATCGCCTGGAAGCCGTAACAGATGCCGAAGACCGGCACACCGGCCTCGAGCAGAGCCGGGTCGAGGGACGGAGCGCCGTCGGCATAGACAGACGACGGACCGCCGGACAGGACGATCGCGGCAGGGTTCTTGGCCAGGATGTCGTCGGTCGACATCGTGTGCGGCACTACTTCGCTGTAGAGCTGCGCCTCACGCACTCTGCGTGCGATGAGTTGCGCGTATTGGGCGCCGAAGTCGACGACTAGGACGGGCTTTTCGGTGAGCGGCGCTGTCACGCGCGTAATTCTATCGGCCGGACCGGGCCTGCTCGACCAGCGCACTCACGCCGGCGTTCACCTTGCGCTCCAGCCAGAAGGACAGCACCGGCACGAACGCGGTGCAGATGTAGCCCACCATGCGTACGGCTGTCCACCGCAGCTTGGTGCCGAGGTTGAACACCGACGCCATGAATGCCATGAAGAGCAGCCCGTGGATCGGCGACCACCAGGCGAGCGCCTCATTGTCGAAGCCGTAGTGCAGGATCAGCTCGACGCACAGGATCAGCAGCGCGATACCGGCGATCACCGCCATGACACGGAAGAATTTCAGCGCCCCGACCACCTTGCCCAGGTCGTCGGTCGGGCGCAGCTCGCCCGCCGCGGTGGTGAGGACCTGCGTCTCAGACATGGGTTCCTTCGGTCTCGTCAGTGGGTATGGCGGGGGCTTCCCCCGCACGATTGTCGGGCGTGGCTTCGCCGGCGCGTAGCTCGGGGTGTGCTTCCCGGCGCAGCTCACGGAAGTAGATGAACACCGCGAATGCCGCGAAACTCCACCACTGCAGCGCGTATCCGGCGTTGACCAGGCTGAGACCGGTGTTGCCGGGCTGCGGCGGCGGGAAGCTCCGCACGCCGGCGGTGTGCTGCGGCGGCTGCTCGGCCGTGACGAAGACGAAGCCGTTGTAGATGTTGCCGCCCCACCTGGTCAGCAGCGCCGCCAAGTCGACCGAGGTCAGTTGACCGGCCGGGGCGTCGCTCGCCGATGGCGCCTCGCCCGGCGCGAGCGCACCGGTGACGGTCACCGGCCGGGTGCTGGGCGCGGTCGCCTGCGTCGGCTTGGCGACGAAACCACGCACGACCGGGATCCGTGCTCCCGTGCCGTCCACGACGACAGGCGTCACCACCCAGTAGCCATGGGTCCCGTGCAGGATCCGCCCGCTGACCAGCACCTGCCGGGACGGCTCGTAGTGGCCCTTGAACCGCACCGGCTGCAGCGACCCGTCATCGGGGAACTGCTGCTGCGGTCGCAGCACCGAGTTGAGCGCGACCACCGGGCGGGCGCTGTCGTCGTGCATCGACTTCGAGCCACGATCCTGCGCCACGCCCCACTGCCAGAGCCCGGCGATCACGCAACCCATGGCGAAGACGACGGCGAGCGCCAGCAGTCCCAGCATGCGGGGCCGGACGACTGCTCGAAACACCTCCGCAGGATACGTGAGGCGCCTGTGACGACACTGGTCGCTCCGGCCCCGTACGGCCCCGGCCTACCCGGCGGCGGGCACCTGCGGCATACCGAGCTCGACGCCGGGCACGCGGGCGGCCGGTGCCGCGACGCGCTGGTATGACGAACCCTGCTGCGGTCGTCCGTCCCGCTCGCCCTTGGCCGGCCACATCGCGATGGCCCGCTCGGCCTGCGCGGTGATGGTCAGGGACGGGTTGACACCGAGGTTGGCGCTGATCGCCGACCCGTCGACCACGTGCATGCCGGGGTAGTTCCAGACCCGGTGGTAAGGGTCGATCACGCCGTGCTGCTCGTCCTCGGAGATCGCGACACCACCGAGGAAGTGGGCGGTCATCGGCATACCGAAGAACTCCGGCCAGCACACCCCGGCGACGACGTCGACGTTGCCGATCTTCTTCAATTGCTCGGACATGGCGCGAATCGCCTTGTGCCCGGCGGGGATCCAGCGCGGGTTCGGCTCGCCATATCCCGGCGCCGTCGTGAGCCCGACCCGACCGAAACGGCGACGCGGCTTGACGGTGATCGAGTTGTCGATGCTCTGCATGACCAGCGCGATGATGGTGCGCTCGCTCCACTTCGGCCCCAGGACCCGGGCGGCCCGAAGCGGCCCCTTTGCGAGCTGACCGACCAGCTCGCTGGTGCGCCCGAGGACGTTCTTGTCGCCGTTGACCAGGAAGGTCGACAACAGCCCCATGAGGTTGGAGCCCTTGCCGTAGCGGCAGTTCTCGATGTGGGTGCGCTCGTCGATGTGGAAGGAGGTGGTGATGGCGACACCGCGGGTCAGGTCGACACCGTCCGGCACCTTGACCGCGGCGGCGCCGCCGAGCTCCTCGGAGTTGGTGCGGGTGAGTTCACCGAGTTTGTCGGACAGGTGCGGCAGGCGCCCACTGACCTTCATCCGGTGCAGCAGGTTCTGGGTGCCCCAGGTGCCCGCCGCGACGACGACCTGCTCGGCGGTGACGCTGCGCCGGTCCTTGGCGACCCAGGCGCCGGTGCGTTCGGTGGTGATCCGGAAACCGGTCGACACCGGCTCGACGTCGACCACCGTGCGCAGCGGCTCGATCGTCACACCGCGGCGCTCGGCCAGGGCCAGGTAGTTCTTCATCAGCGTGTTCTTGGCGCCGACCCGGCAGCCGACCATGCAGTTGCCGCACTCGGTGCAGCCGGTGCGTTCGGGACCCTCGCCGCCGAAGAACGGGTCGGACACCTGCTTGCCGGACTCGCCGAAGAAGACGCCGACCGGTGTCTTGCGGAAGGTCGAGCCGACTCCGAGGGAGTTGGCGGTGTCCTTCATCAGCTGCTCGACCGGGCCGTTGCACGGGTTCTCGTCGACGACGCCCAGCATCCGGCGCGCGACCTCGTAGTGCGGGCTCAGCTCGGCGTCCCAGTCGGTGATGTGTCCCCACTGCTGGTCGTTGAAGAACTCGGCCGGCGGCTTGTAGAGGGTGTTGGCGTAGTTGAGCGAGCCGCCGCCGACGCCGGCACCAGCCAGGATCATCACGCCGGGCAGCTGGTGGTAGCGCTGGACGCCGAAGCACTTCAGCCGGGGGGCCCAGAGGTACTTGCGCAGGTTCCAGGACGTCTTGGCGAACTCGTGGTCCTCGAAGCGACGACCGGACTCGAAGACGTGGACGTCATACCCCTTCTCGGCGAGGCGCAGGGCGGAGACCGCGCCACCGAAACCGGAGCCGATCACCACCACGTCGTGGTCGAATCCCGTGTGCTGCGAAGCAGATCGGATGTCGGTCATGGCAGACGGATTCCCTTCATCATGCGCATACCGGTCGCCATCGACCGCGCCCAGACCTTCTCCGGAACACCCGGCGGGATCTTGAACGGCGTGCCGCGTTGGACCGAGATGTTCTGTGTTTCGGTGTATTTGAGGATGCCCTCGGCGCCGTGTCGACGCCCGAGGCCGGACTCGCCCATGCCGCCCATCGGCGAGCCGTTGCTGCCCCAGGCGGCGATGTAGCCCTCGTTGACATTGACGGTGCCGCAGCGGATCCGCTCGGCGATCCGGCGGCCGCGGCGGGTGTCCTTGGTCCACACCGAGCCGTTGAGGCCGTAGTTGGTGTCGTTCGCCAGCGCGATGGCTTCCTCGTCACCGCTCACGCGGTAGACGGACACGACCGGGCCGAACGTCTCCCCCATCCGGCAGTCCATGCCGGAGGTGACGCCCTCCAGGACCGTCGGCTCGTAGAAGTAGGGCCCGAGCTCCGGCCGCGGGTGGCCGCCGGCCAGGACGGTCGCGCCCTTGGCGCGTGCGTCCTCCACGTGCTGGGTGACGCGCTCCAGCTGCGCCGGGGAGATCAGCGAACCCATGTCCACTCCCCACGACAGGTCCGCGCCGAGCGTCATCTTGCGCACCCGGGTCAGGAAGTGCTCCAGGAACTCGTCGGCGATCCGCTCGTGCAGGATGAGCCGCTCGATCGAGATGCACAACTGCCCTGCGGAGGAGAAGCACGACCGCACCGCGCTCTCGGCGGCATTCTTCAGGTTGGCGTCCTCGGCGACATACAGGGCGTTCTTGCCGCCCAGCTCCAGCGAGGCGCCGACGAGTCTGGCCGCCGCACGCTGGGCGACCTTGCGCCCGGTGGTGGTCGAACCGGTGTACATGACGTAGTCGGCACGGTCGAGCACTGCTTCACCGACCGTCTGTCCGGGTCCGAGGACGACCTGCAGCACGTCCTGGGGCAGGCCGGCCTGGTCCAGCAGTTCGACAGCGCGCAGGGCGGTCAGTGATGCCTTCTCATCCGGACGCAGCACGACGGCGTTGCCGGCGATGAGCGCGGGCAGGGCATCGGTGATCGACATCGACAACGGGTAGTTCCACGGGCCGACGACGCCGATGACGCCACGCGGCTGGTGCAGCTCGGTCGACTGCGTCAGCACGGGTATGGCGCCCAGGTGCTTCTGCGGCCGGAGGTAGCCCTCGGCCTTGCGCGCGTAGTGACGGCACACGCCCGCGACGTCGAGGACCTCCTCGAAGGCGTGCTTGCGCGCCTTGCCCGACTCCAGCTGGATGAGATCGAGCAACTCGTCGCGGTGCCGCAGGATCAGGTCGTGGTAGCGCAGCAGGACCCGGGCGCGGTCGGCCACCGAACGCGCTGCCCAGCCGGTTTGTGCGGCGCGCGCTGCGTCATACGCCCGCTCGACGTCGGTGATGGTCGACACCGGCAGCTTCGCGATGACTCCGCCGGTGAACGGCGTCAGGCAGTCGAAGGTCTGCGCCTGCGCGCCCGCCCGGACGCGGTGCGCGAGGCGGCCCGGCAGGGTCGGGTCCACCGTGTGCGGTGCCGGACTCGGCCGATGCTCATCGGCCGGATCGGGGATTTCCGTGGTCGCCGTGGTTTGGAGCTGATCCGTCATTACTCAAGAGTAACGTGGCCGGCGTCACAGCGGGCGGGAGGTGTTCGCTTTCCTACCCGGACGTAACTAGGAGCGCTGGTATGGCGCCACCAGCGTCTCGACGCGCTGGAATTCCTTCAGCTCCGAGTAGCCGGTCGTGGCCATCGCCCGGCGCAGCGCACCGACCAGGTTGGTGGTGCCGTCGGCGCTCTGCGCGGGTCCGACGAGGATCTGCTCGAGCGTGCCGGCGGTGCCGACCTCGACGCGTTCGCCGCGCGGCAGCGCCTCGTGGTGCGCTTCGCTCCCCCAGTGGAAGCCGTGTCCGGGTGCGTCGGTGGAACGCGCGAGCGATGCTCCGAGCATGACGGCGTCGGCGCCGCACGCGAACGCCTTGACGATGTCACCGGACAGGCCCATGCCGCCGTCGGCGATGACGTGCACGTAGCGGCCACCGGTCTCGTCCATGTAGTCACGGCGGGCCGCGGCGACATCGGCGACCGCGGTCGCCATCGGCACGTGGATGCCGAGCGCACGGCGCGTGGTGTGCGCCGCTCCCCCGCCGAAGCCGACGAGGACGCCGGCCGCACCGGTGCGCATCAGGTGCAGCGCCGCGGTGTAGGTCGCGACGCCGCCGACGATCACCGGCACGTCGAGCTCGTAGATGAAGCGTTTGAGGTTCAGCGGCTCGGCGCGGCCGCTGACGTGCTCGGCCGACACGGTCGTGCCTCGTATGACGAACAGGTCGACGCCCGCGTCGACGACGGTCTTCCAGTGCTCCTGGGTCCGCTGCGGCGACAGCGCACCCGCGGTGGTGACGCCGGCCTCGCGAATCTCGTTGAGCCGCAAGGTGATCAGGTCGGGCCGGATCGGCGCACGGTAGATCTCCTGCATGCGGGAGATCGCCTGTGCCGGGTCGAGCTGCGCGATCTCGCGCAGCAGCGGCTCGGGGCTCTCGTAGCGGGTCCACAGGCCCTCGAGGTCGAGCACCGGCAGGCCGCCGAGCTTGCCCAACTCGATCGCGGACGCCGGGCTCATCACCGAGTCCATCGGGGCTGCGACGACGGGCAGCTCGAAGTGGTAGGCGTCGATCTGCCAGCCGACGGACACGTCCTGCGGGTCGCGCGTGCGGCGGGACGGCACGATCGCAACGTCGTCGAAGGAGTATGCGCGGCGGCCCCGCTTGCCTCGGCCGATCTCGATCTCAGTCACCAGAGCAGGCTACCGATCCGGCGCCCACCGCCGCCCGACGGCCCGCAGTTCGGTCGGGCCGCAGGCGGTGTGAGACGACGATGCCGAGCATGGCGGCCAGACCGGAGAGCGCCAGGCCGCTGACGAAGGCCAGGGTCTGCGAGTGCGGCGTGAAACCACCGAAGACGATCGCGGACACGGCCAGCAGCACGGAGGTGGTCAGCATTTCCGCGGTCTGCAACGA
The DNA here is from genome assembly GCF_035551235.1 of Flexivirga sp. Taxonomy (GTDB): domain Bacteria; phylum Actinomycetota; class Actinomycetes; order Actinomycetales; family Dermatophilaceae; genus Flexivirga. The sequence continues at coordinate 30,222 of NZ_DASZNO010000033.1, forward strand.
CGACGCGTTGCGACCCTGCTCCTCGGGCGTCGACAGACCCATCAGCAGGACCGTGAGCGGCGAGTAGGCCAGGCCGATGCCGCCACCGCCGATGAGCCACGCGCCATACAGGATCCAGGAGGGGGTGGCCGGCCACGCGGCCGACAGCGCAATGCCGATCCCGATCGTCAGCAGTACCAGGCCGGTTCGCGCCAATCGCCGCTGGTCCTCGTATGACGAGCGCCTGCCGGCGACCCACGCCCCGAAACTCCAGGAGAGCGCGCCCACGGTCAGCACGAGGCCGGCTTCGGTCGCATCCATGCCGTGCTGTCGGGTGAGCATGAGTGGCAGGTAGATGTCCGTCCCGAGGAACGCGGCACCCAGCAGGGCCCTCGTCGCGATGACCGCCGGCATACCGCGCTGTCCGCGGATCGTGCCGGCCGGGACCAGCCGAGGCACCGACGCCACCAGCAGCACCATGCCCACCACCGCGAGGACGAGTGCCGGCAGCAGCGAACGATCCGCCGCGACCGACAGCGCAACGGATCCCAGGGCTGCCGCGACCGCGGCGACCAGCCGGCGCCGCACGCGCGCTGCAGGATCCTGCGTGCGCACGACCGCAGGCAGGCGGCGCATCGCGGGAAGCAACAGCGCCAGGGCGGGTACGGCGAGCGTCGCTCCGATCCAGAAGACCCAACGCCAGGTGAGTTGCGTGGCCAGATAGCCCGCGAGCGGCGGACCGAAGAGCGAGGGCGCGACCCAGGCGGCGGAGATACTCATGAAGATCTTCGGTCGCAAGGTGTCCGGGAACGCCATGGCGATCAGCACGTAGAGCGCGACGCTGTCCAGGCCGCCGCCGACACTCTGCACGGACCGGCCGACGATCAGCATCACCATCGACTGTGCCGAGCCGGCGATCAGGAGACCCGCCACGAAGAGGCTGACTCCGGTCAGCACCACCACTCGCGGACCGGCCGAGTCGGCCCATGGCCCGGCCACGACCATCGCCAGCACGGCCGTCGCCAGCGGCACCGCGAACACCACCGGGTAGATCGCCAGACCGTGCAGCTCCCGCGCGGCGGTCGGCATCGCCGTGGCCACCGCGATCTGTTCGAAGGCGACCAGCACCTCCAGCAGGACGACGCCGATCAGCGTCATCCGACGCAAGGGTGTCCACAGGCTGTTGCTCACCCGGCAACGCTAGGACCTCAAGCAAGGTTGAGCGCAACGAACCGGACTTGTGGTGGAGTGATCGCATGGATGACCTGGCACGCTCTCGGAGCAACACCGTCGACGACGTGATCCGCCGGTCCGCGAGCCGCTTCGGCGACCGGACCGCACTGCGGTTCGAGGACCGCAGCCTCAGCTACGCCGAGCTCGACCGAGCCGTCGACGCGGTGGCCGCACACCTGCGGGCCCTGCGGCTGGCGCCCGGCTCGCGAGTGGCGGCATACGGCAAGAACTCGGACATGTATGTCGTCGCGTTCCTCGCGTGCTCGCGCGCCGGGCTGGTGCACGTGCCGATCAACTACAACCTGGTGGCGCGCGAACTCGACTACCTGCTGTCGCAGTCCGGCAGCTCCGCGGTGCTGGTCGACCCGGGCCTACGGGACCGGCTGGACGAGGTGCCCAGCTGCCCGGAGACGGTCCTCGCGTTGCGCGGCGACGACTCGCTGCAGCAGGTCGCGCTGGCCGGTGCCGCGGATCCCGATACACCGCAGGTGTTTTCGGGGTCCAGCGATGAAACCGTCGTCCAGCTGCTCTACACCTCCGGCACGACCTCAGCCCCGAAGGGCGCGGTGATGAGTCATCGCGCGCTCGTGAGCGAATACGTCAGCTGCGTCGAGGCACTCGACTTCGCCGAGGACGACGAGACGTTGCATGTGATGCCGCTCTACCACTCGGCGCAGATGCACGTCTTCGTCCTGCCGGGGCTGATGGTCGGCAGCAGCAGCACGATCCTGGAGGTCCCGGCGCCCGACGACATCCTGCGCCGGCTGTCGTCCGACGGCCATCGAGCGTTCTTCGCCGCGCCGACGCTGTGGGTCGCGCTCGCGAACCACCCCGACTTCGCGGAGCGCGGCCTCGGCGAGTTGCGTCGCGCCTACTACGGTGCGTCGATCATGCCGGTGCCGATCCTGCGTCGGTTGCAGGAACGATCCCCCGGCCTGGGGTTCTACAACTGCTTCGGCCAGTCCGAGATCGGGCCGCTGGCAACGGTTCTCGGCCCGCAAGAGCACGCCGAACGACCGGACAGTGCCGGGCGTCCGGTGCTCTTCGTCGAAGCTCGTGTCGTCGACAGCGACGGCAACGACGTCCCTGCCGGCGAGCAGGGCGAGATCGTCTACCGCTCACCGCAGCTGTGCGACGGTTACTGGGACAACCCGGACGCGTCGGCGGCCGCCTTCGAGGGCGGCTGGTTCCATTCCGGCGACCTGGTCCGGCGTGACGAGCAGGGCTACGTCTTCGTCGTCGATCGCATCAAGGACGTCATCAACACCGGTGGTGTCATGGTCGCATCGCGCGAGATCGAGGACGCGCTGTACACCCATCCCGCGGTCGCCGAAGTCGCGGTCGTCGGCATACCCGACGACAAGTGGATCGAGATGGTGACGGCATTCATCGTCGCCAAGGACGACGTCACCGCCGAGCAACTGATCGAGCACGCACGCGGCACCCTGGCGCCGTTCAAGGTGCCCAAGCGCGTCGAGTTCGTCGACGACCTACCGCGCAACGCCTCCGGCAAGATCCTCAAGCGCGCGTTGCGCGACACCACCGGCTGAGCACCGCGAACAAGGACTACCCGGGTGATCCCGTCGGGCTCGGTGTGTATGGCGGCAAGCTGCTCTCCGAACCGACGACCGACACCGCCGAGCAGGATGTGGTCTTCGACTCGCGCACCGGCGCCATGACCTTCGGCCATCACCAATGGTCCGGAAAGGCCGTCAACAAGCGCACCGGCGCCACGTTGACCATCGACAGCGTCGACCATCCGCCGGCCGTTCCGGCCGCCTGTGTCACTGGGACGGCCTGTGACCAGCAGGGTGAATCTTCTTGGATCACAACGGAATTCGGATCTTCCACGCCGACGGGTGCCGGCGAGGAAGTCGTCCTCGACCGCAAGGGCTGCGTCATACGGGCCGCTGCGGGCCGTGGCACGAGTCTGGCCGCCGGACAGACCGCGATCCAGGCGACCGGCTCCGACGCGACGGCACTGCAGCAATTCGCCGGCCGGGGCGCGTGCTTCCGGTTGGGGCAGTCGCTCCGTGACGAACAGGGTCACGCGGTGCGGCTGTCTCGCTCGACGTATGGCGTGAACGGCCGCTACCGGCTCGTCGCCGGTGGTGAGATCGTCGCACCGAGCGGGACCGGCAGCATGTTCGACCGGAATCCCCGGACGATCCTGGGCCGAACCGCGGACGGCCGGATCTCGCTGATCACGATCGACGGCCGTATGACGACCAGCGTCGGCACCACGATCGCCGAGACCGCCGCGGTCGCGAAGTCACTGGGTCTCTCGGACGCGACAAACCTGGACGGCGGCGGTTCCACGACGCTGGCCTCACCGACAGGAGCGCTCAACACTCCCAGCGGCAGTGGTGGCAGCGAACGCCTGGTCGGTGATGCCGTGGTCTGGGTTCCCTGACGACTGGGGCATCGCGGAATCGCACGTCGTGCAGGCCCATGGGGTCCGTATGCCGTGCTCGGCAGTTGAGGACCAGCAGGACGTGCGCGGGAGCGCACTGTCGAGTCTCAGGACATCGGTAGCACTGGATGTCTCAGGACATCGGTAACACCTGATGGGCGATTGCTCATGATGAGCGATGGTCAGAGATGGGGTTCCGGTGAGTCCAGAATTCGCGGTGTTGGTTGCGCGGG
>NZ_DASZNO010000034.1:0-65383 GCF_035551235.1 Flexivirga sp.
GCACCGGAGATGCCACCGTCCACCAGGAACGTGTTGGCGGTGATGAAGCTCGCGTCGTCCGAGGCGAGGAAGAGCACCGCACTGGCCATCTCCTCCGGCTCGCCGAAGCGGCCCATCGGCACGTGCACCAGTCGGCGCGCGGCGCGTTCGGGGTCGGAGGCGAAGAGCTCCTTGAGCAGGGGAGTGTTGACCGGACCCGGGCAGAGCGCGTTGACGCGGACGCCTTCGCGGGCGAACTGCACACCGAGTTCGCGCGACATCGAGAGCACGCCGCCCTTGGACGCGGAGTAGGAGATCTGCGACGTGGCCGCGCCCATCACTGCGACGAAAGACGCTGTGTTGATGATGGATCCGGACTTCTGCTCGAGCATGTAGGGCAGCGCCGCCTTGCAGCACAGGTAGACCGAGGTGAGGTTGACCTCCTGCACCCGCCGCCAGGCCTCGAGGTCGGTGTCCAGGATCGAGTCGTCCTCCGGCGGGCTGATGCCGGCGTTGTTGAAGGCGATGTCGACGGACCCGTAGGTGTCCTTGGCGGTCTTGAAGAGCGCGTCGACCTGGTCCTTGTCCGTCACGTCGACGTGCACGTAGGTCGCGACGCCGGCTCCGCCGAGGTCCGCAACCAGTTTCGCGCCGGCGTCGTCCGCGATGTCGCCGATGACGACCTTGGCTCCCTCGGCGACGAAGCGCTGCACGGTCGCCATGCCGATGCCCGAGCAGCCGCCCGTGACGACCGCGACCTTGCCGTCAATGCGTCCTGTCATGGTGTTGTTTCCTCAATTCGTTGTGTTGTCATTTCACCGAGAGGACACCCTCCGCACTGAGAGGACACGAAATTCGAGCATTTTTGCCGCATTTCTCGTGTCCTCTCGGCGATTGGGTGTCCTCTCGGCAAGAGGGCCGTGGGTTGGCAATGTGGTGTTGGGAGACGTGGTGTCGGGTGGTCAGGGGGTGGCGGAGAAGAAGACGTTCTTGATCTCGGTGAAGCCGTCCGGTGCGTCGGGGCCGAGCTCCCGGCCGAGGCCGGATTGCTTGAAACCACCGAACGGGGTCCAATAGCGCACTGCCGAATGCGAATTCACCGAGACGTTCCCGGACTCGACGCCGCGGGCAACGCGCAGCGCGCGGCCGAGATCGTTGGTGTAGATCGACCCGGACAGCCCGTAGTCGGTGCCGTTCGCCAGGGCGACCGCCTCGTCCTCGTCCTCGAAGGTCATGACCGAGACGAGGGGCCCGAAAACCTCGTCGCACCAGGCGGGTTCATCGGTCGACGACGACTCGGCCACCATCGCCGGGAGCCAGAAGCCGCCCAGGTCGGGCACGTCACCCCGTATGACGACGTTCGCGCCGTCGACATACGACTGCACCTTGTCCCGGTGCGCGGCGGACACCAACGGACCCATCTCGGACTGTTCGTCGCTCGGGTCGAGCACCTGCACCCCGCGCACCGCCGGCTCGAGGTGCGACATGAATTCGTCATACGCAGAACGCTGTACGAGGATCCGCGAGCGCGCGCAGCAATCCTGGCCGGCATTGTCGAACACGCCGTATGGCGCAGCGGCGGCGGCCGCCGGAACATCCGCGTCGGCGAAGACGATGTTCGAGTTCTTGCCGCCGAGCTCGAGCGTCACCCGCTTGACCTGCTCCGCACAGCCGGCCATCACCTTCTTGCCGACCGCAGTCGACCCGGTGAAACAGACCTTGCGGACCAGTGGGTGCGTGACGAACCGCTCGCCGACCACACTGCCCGCGCCGGGCAGCACGGTGAGCACACCCTCAGGGATGCCGGCTTCCAGCGCCAGCTCCCCAATTCGTATGGCGGTCAACGGTGTCAGCTCCGCGGGCTTGAGCACAACCGTGTTGCCGGACGCGAGCGCCGGCGCAAAACCCCAACCCGCGATCGGCATCGGGAAGTTCCACGGCACGATGATGCCGACCACGCCGAGCGGTTCCCGGAAGGTGACGTCGATGCCGCCGGCCGCCGGGATCTGCCGGCCGAAGAGGCGCTCCGGCGTCGCGCTGTAGTAGTTGAGCACGTCGCGCACGTTGCCGGCCTCCCAACGCGCGTTGCCTATCGTGTGGCCGGCGTTGGTGACTTCCAGCTGGGCGAGCTCCTCGAGATGCTCATCGACCACGGCTGCGAAACCGCGTAACAGCCGCGCGCGCTCGCCGGGCGCCACCGAGCGCCAGGTCCTGAACGCGTCGTGCGCGCGCTCGATGGCGGCATCGGCCGCGGCGACGTCGAGCAGTTCGACCTCACCGAAAGCGTCACCGGTGACCGGGCTGATGAGCGTGTGAGTTGCCAATTGCCTTCAGAGCCTTCCAATTCAATGCAGAGCGATGAGACGAGGATGAGGAACGAAGCCTCGTCTCAGAGCCTTTCGAATCCGCGGCGGCGTTCCCAGTCGGTGACAGCAGCGCCGAACGCCGCGACCTCGACCTCCGCCATGTGCGCATAGTGGTCGACGACGTCGTCGCCGAGGGCCGTGCGGGCGGGCACCGAGGACCGGAAGGCATCGCGAGCAGCGGCGAGGTTGTTCGGCACCCGCGGCTTGTCGGTCGCGTAGGCGTTGCCCTGCACCGGAGCTTCCAGGGTCAAATTCTGCTCGATCCCGTGCAGCCCGCCGGCAATCATCGCCGCGAGCGCGAGGTAGGGGTTCACGTCGGCGCCCGGCACGCGGTTCTCCATCCGGGCGCCCGCACCGTGGCCGACCAGCCGGACCGCGCAGGTGCGGTTGTCCTGCCCCCAGCCGATGGTCGTCGGCGCGAAGGTGCCGTCGGCAAAACGCTTGTAGGAGTTGATGTTCGGGGCGTAAAGGAGCGTGAAGTCGGCCGCGGTCGCGAGCACGCCCGCGATGAACTGCTCGTAGAGCTCACTGCGACCGCCGGGCCGGTCGTCGTCGGTGAAGACCAGCGACCCGTCGTCACCGCGCAACGACAGGTGGATGTGGCAGGAGGAGCCCTCGCGCTCGTCATACTTCGCCATGAAGGTCAGCGACTCACCGCGACGAGCGGCGATTTCCTTGGCGGCGTTCTTGTAGAAGGCGTGGTTGTCGGCGGTGACCAGCGCCTCGTCATACAGGAAGCCGATCTCGTGCTGCCCGAAGTTGCACTCACCCTTCGCCGACTCGACGTTGAGGCCGGATTCGTAGAGGCTGTTGCGCAATTCGCGCAGCAGCGGCTCGATCCGTGCTGTGCCGAGCAGTGAGTAGTCGACGTTGTAGCGGTTGGCCGGCGTCAGCCCGTGGTAGTCGCGCTCGAGGGCGTCCTCGTAGGTGTTCTCGAAGACGATGAACTCCAATTCGGTGCCGGCATACGCCTTCCAGCCGTGCTCGGCGAGGCGATCGAGCTGACGACGGAGTATGCCGCGGGGCGACGCCTCGACGGGCCGGTGGTCCGGCCAGAGCAGGTCGCACTGGATCATCGTGGTGCCGGCCTGGTGCGCGACGCGGCGGGTCGTGTCCCAGTCCAGGACGAACTCCATGTCGCCGTAGCCCTTGTCCCAGCCGCTGGTGGCGTAGCCGTCGACGGTGTTCATCTCGACATCCACGGCCAGGAGGTAGTCGCAACCCTCGGTGCCGTCCTGGGCGACGTGGTCCAGGAAGTGGTGCGCGTGGAATCGCTTGCCCTGCAAGCGTCCCTGCATGTCGGTGAAGGCGGTGACGACGGTGTCGATCTCACCGGCCTCGATCAGGCGACGCAGTTGCTCCTGCGTCAGATGGCGGTCGTTGCGTTGCGGCATGATTCCTTCCTTGGACGCTTTCATCCGAGCAGGCCGCGCAACAGTGCCGCCGTGTCCGAACAGTGCTGGTGCATCACGCGATTGGCACGCTTGTCGTTGCCGGACAGGATCGCGGCGACGATCGCGCGGTGCTGGGTCGTGGAGTGATGGATGTTGCGCGGCAGGACCGGGATGGCCTGCAGCAGGGTGTGCAGGTCGTCCTGCGCATCGGTGACGGCGGTGATCAGCCGCGCCGAGCCGGACAGCCGGGCGATGGTCAGGTGCAGGATGCTGTCGGCTCGGCGATGGATCGCCTCGTCGGGTGCGCTCTCGACCGCCTCCAGCGCCGCTTCGAGCGCCCTGCGGTCGTCGGCACTGACGTCGTCGCGACCGCAGCGCACCGCTGCCAGAGCGGCGGCGCCGGGTTCGACGATCGCCCGGAAGTCGAGGGCGTCCCGCAGGTCATCCTGACGCCCGGCGAGCGCCGTTGCGCCGGAATGCTTTTCGTCGACCGGCACGGAGTCGAGCACCACGGTGCCACCACCGCGGCCGCGCCTGGTCTGCACGACACCGGCCGATCGCAGTGCGGTGATGGCCTCACGCAACGTCGCCCGCGAGACGGACAGCATGGCTGCGAGGTCACGCTCCGGCGGAAGCATGGTGCCGGGCGGGTAGATGCCCAGGCGGATCGCGATCGCGAGCTGCTCGACACACGCCTCGAACGCATGGTGGGCGCGCACCGGGCGCAGTACCGCGTGATCGAGCCGGTCGGGTTTCGATACGTTCCCCCGCTGCGCTCCGCCACTACTCAAGCCGCGATTGCTCACCTCGGGTCCGGTTGTCACGGTGCCGCCACTTCCTTCTCCATATCGACGTCGTCGTCCGGCTCGATCTTCTTGAGCATGAAGTGGTTTCGGCCTCCGGCATACCAGGTGACGGTGGCGAACACCGCGACGACGAGCACGGCGATCGGTGCGTAGTTGAAGTTGTCGACCGTGACCGGCGAGGCGGGCGGAAGGATGAAGAGGATGCAGATGAGCACCACCCACACGATCGCGACCCAACCGACCAGCGGGCTCCACCTGCCGAGGTTCCACGGCCCCGGTGTGAAGTCGGGCTGCCGGCGGCGGAGGAACACCGGCACGACGTAGGCGATGTAGAGGCCGATGACGGCGATCGAGGTGACCGCGAGGTATGCCGTGGTGCTGAACAGCGCCGGCGACGTCAGGATGATCGACAGCACGATGCAGAACCAGATCGAGTTCGTCGGTGTGCCGGTGCGCTGGTTGACCTTCGCCCACAACTTCGATCCCGGGAGTGCGTCGTCACGCGAAAAGGCATAGGTCATACGCGAATTGGCGGTGACTGACGCCATACCGCAGAAGAACTGTGCGACGCAGACGATGAAGAGCAGGAACTTCGCCATGAACGGGCTGTTCAGCGAGTCGAGGAAGACCTGGGCGGGCGGCAGTCCCGTGCTGGTGCCGAGCAGCTTGTCGAGCCCGGCGGACGAGCCGTTCTGGATCGCGGCGGTGATCGAGAAGAGCAGCAGGAAGCCACCGACCACCGACACCACGACGCTCATCACGATGCCGCGCGGGGCGGCGGTCGCGGCGCCCTTGGTCTCCTCGGCGACGTGCGCGGAGGCGTCATACCCGGTGTAGGTGTATTGCGCCATCAGCAGACCCATCAGCAGGACGTAGGGACCGAACGCCCATCCGGTGCCGTTGTGGAACTCGGTCAGCGTCCAGCCGACCGACTGGTGGTGGTCGGGCAGGATCCACAGCATCGCCACGATGAAGAGCGCGCCGGCGACGTGCCACCACGCGGACACCATCGACAGCAGGCTGACCAGGCTCACGCCGAACGTGTTGAGCAGTCCGTGCACGACGATGATGGCGACGAAGAGCAGGAACGTGCGGCCGGCCGTGACGTCGGTGCCCCAGGTGAGGTTCATGAACGCCATCCACGTTGTGGCACAACCGAAGTCGATCGCCGCGGTGACCGCGACCTCGCCCATGAAGTTGAACCAGCCGACGAACCACGCCCACCGCCGGTTGTTGCGACGGGCCAGCCGACCGGCCCAGAAGTAGAGGCCGCCCGCGGTCGGATAGACCGAGCACACCTCGGCCATCGCCATCGCCACGCAGACGACGAAGAGGCCGACGATCAGCCAGCCGAGCGTGATCGCCGCGGGCCCGCCGGAGTTGAGTGCGATCGCGTATGACGTGATGCAGCCGGCCAGGATCGAGATGATCGAGAACGACACCGCGAAGTTCGAGAAGCCCGACATGCCGCGGTGCAGCTCTTGCTTGTAACCCATCTCCGCGAGGAGGCGGGCATCGTCATCCAGGTGGTCATGCGTCGTTGCTGGGTCTTGACTCACGGCTGGCTCCCGAACTGTGCGGACGGACCGAAGGGGACGCGGGCCAGTGTGGCGCAGGTCACTGCCAGTGGTCAATGGTCGAACTTCATACCTTTTAGCAAAGTCGCGCGCTCAGAAGTCCGCCAGCATGACCTTCGTCAGCGCGACGAGCTTGCCTTTGGTCACGTGCTCGCCCGTTCCGGTGACGGTGACCTTGGACTTCTTGGTGGCAACGTGCAGCTCGCCGTTCGGGAAATAGACGGCCGCCAGGCCGAGGCCCTTGATCTTCTGCGACTTCGGGACACGCGCCGCTTCGTCGGTCACCATCGTGGCCGAGTCTTCGGCCGGCATGCCATAGACGCTGACCGACGCGCGGTGCGCCGCCCAACCGCACATCAGGGAACCGTCCGCGTCGTCCCGCCGGATCGTTGCGGGACCACCAATGGCGGCGGCCGCTGCCGCGTTTCCCTTGTTGCACTGCGGTACGCCGAGCAATGCCGGCCACGGCTTGACCGACGGCGCGGCGGGAACCGCCAGCTTCAGCAATCCGACCATCTGCTCCCGCGTCGAACCCGTTCCCCCGACGACTTGGACGACCCGGTTGCCGACCAGGAGGTAGCCCGTGACCTTGCTGGCCATGCCGTGGTGGCCGCCGACCGTGACCGCCTTGTCGGTGTCGTTGTCCGTGAGGTCGTGATGCAGTTGCGCATCCCACTCCGCCGTGGTCCAGGTGTCGGCCGAGATGCCGTAGCTTGCCTGACCGGCCCAGCGATCCGCTCCCTGCAATGCGTATTGGCAGGTATCGAAGGTGACGTAGCCGACGTCCGAGGACGTGACCTGCTTCTGCGGGACCACGACCTGGGAGTCGACGACCTTCGCGACCTTGTTGACGTCGATCTTGCTGCACAGGCTGCTCGCCCACTTCTGCGCGGTGCTGGCGGTCGTCAGCTGCGGCGTCGGCGTCGGCGAAGTAGCGGACGATGCGGGGGTCGCGTGCGAGGTGCCGCTTGTCGTTGTTGCCGTGCTTGCGGTCGTCGTCGCTGTCGACGAGGTTGATCCGCCGGCAGCGCTGCTGCCCGACGAGCCACACGCAGCGAGGCTCATGGCTGTGAAGACGGCGGCAGTCGTCGCGAGGGTGCGATTCATCGGATGGGTCCCCTTGGTCGTATGACGGACGCGGCTCCCACCGCGCGCCGGCGCCTTCGGTTTGCCTCCCCGCGGCCCGGCCCGTCGAACCTACCGAAACTGCTTCCGCCGTCGCGTTCAGTTATCCACAGGCCCCTGGACAGAGGAGAACGCCCCGGCGAGCCGAGCTCGCCGGGGCGTCATACCGAATTCGTCACTGGCTCAAGGAAATCAGAGGAATTTGTGCGATGCCTCATTGTTCTTCAACCAACTCGGCAGATTGCCCCAGCTGCCGGCCTTCACCGTGATGTAGCGGCCCTTGTAACCGGTGTTCTCGTAGATCCGGACGTTGTGCTTGGACTTGTTCCAGTAGGCGGCCGCGTTGTTCTTGATGCACTGGCCACGCCCGGCGCCCGGGCTGCGGAACTCGTAGCAACCGGGGTGGCTGCTGCCGTAGTTGGACAGGCTGGCCTTGAAGTCCGAGCCCGAGCCGTGGAAGTAGCCTCCCGAGATGCTGTTGTAGAAGTAGCAGAACTCGCCGCTCTGGCAGTAGCCGTCCCGGACGCTCGCCGACGCCGGACTCGCGGTCGCCAGGCCTGCACCTCCCAGCACAGCGACTGCTCCGAGAGCAACTGCGGACTTGCGGATAGAGACCATTTCCGTTCCCTTCACGTTGGATTCGGCGAGGATCGGACGACCCCCGAATGCCTGTCCAGCGTCGACGATCACCACCGGTCCGCGGTTCCCTCGCTCGAGGGATTGCGGTCCCTCACGCGAGTGGCACGCGGTCAGCTCTCCGGCAGATCGGCGAAGGTCTGCTTCATCTCGCGGTACCAGCCCATCGACTTCTTCGGATGCAACCAGCGACCCTTCATCTCCTTGCGCGCCGCGAAATGGGTTGTGTCACCTGCCTTTTCAGCATCCTTGAGGTGCTGGTCCTGGGCCTTGATCACGTCGTCGGCAGTCTCGCCGCGGTGCGCCAGGTCGCAGGGTCCACCGAACTGGCGGCAGGTCATCGTCTTCATGAGTTGTTCCCTTCAGGTGTCGTGTTCACCTGTATGACGATCGACGTGCCGCAGGTGTGACCGCCGCGGACGCGATATCCGGTCAGTAGTCGGTGAACCTTCGCGAGCGCGATCCGGGCCTTCTTGTTCGCACCGCTCGCGTGACAGGACGTTCGACCCTGCTACGACCCGACCTCCGGTGAGTTCTGGAGCGTCGTCGTCAAGGGCTTCGCGACGTCGATAGAGCAGTTGCACGAGGTGCTCGACGCCCTGCAGCTGCCGTTGTCTCCGTGGCAGCGAGGTGCCAAGCCATACTTCCTCCGCATCGAGCCCGGGACCGTGACCGGCCAACGTTCGAAGCTTGGCCCTCGAGACCGACCGGGCGCGTCGCCCTTCGAGGGCGGCACGTAACAGAGGGCACGCATGATCCGGTGCGCGTGGATCGCGGCCGGTCCGTCAGGTCGCGAAGGTGCGCAGCAGGTCGACGGCGCTGAATCGCCTGCCGGTGATTGTCTCCGGGTGGATGCGGACCAGATGTGGCTTGGCACCCGGCTCCCACGGAAACACCGGCAACCGCAGCAGATCCAGCACCTGGTGCAGTTCGCCGATCTCGGCCGCGACGCCGGTGATCATGACGCTCCAGGCTGTCCGGGTCCCCGGATCGATGCCGTCGGCCTCGAACGAGACGGGTTGGCCGATCGCGGAATCCAGTTTGGTGCCGGGGCCGGTCCGGAAGAGGACGTCGCCCTCATGAACGGTGTGGTTGACCGGGTAGATCTCCGGACGCCCGGCCACGATGACCCCGAGCCGGCCGATCGGGGCTTCCCGCAGAAGTGCTATGCACTGCTCGGACGACAGTTGCTCGGTTCGGGGATGTGTTGATGTCTGCATGCGTCACACTCTGCGTTCCGAGCCGCTGCGGGGGCAGGGGCTTTGGTCCCGGCACCGGCCGGGCGGCCGGGGCGGCTATGCGCGGGACGTCGAGTACCCGCCGCGTACGCTGATCCGGCGGCCGGTGATCGAGTCCGGCTCGATGCGCAGGAAGAGCGGCTTCGAACCCTCCTGCCATGGGAAGACCGGCAGCTGCAGTGCGTCGACCACCTCGTGCAACCGCTCGATCGACCGACCGGTGCCCTTGATCACGACACTCCATGCCTGGCCGTGCTGCGCGTCATACCCGTCGACCTCGAAGGCGACCTGATGCCTGGCTGCCGCGGCCTGCTTGGTGCCCGGCCCGGTTCGCACCACGATCGTTCCGTGATCGACCAGGTGATTCACCGGAAAGATGTCCGGGCGGCCGTCCACGCTGACGGCGAGTCGGCCGACCGGCACGGAGCGGACCAGCGCCCAGCATTCGGAGACCGGCAGCTCGACGGTGTGCGGTTCAGGTGCTTCGTGGGCGTCATGGCGTGTGCGGTTCATGGCACCAAGCGTCCTCGGCCGATCGGGGCTGTTCCAGGGTCAATGGTCCCGCCGTGCGGGGTCATCGGCGTGGGTCGCAGCGAAGACCGCTGCCTGGGTTCGGCGTTCCATGCCGAGCTTGGCGAGCAACGACGTGACGTAATTCTTCACCGTCTTCTCGGCCAGGTGGAGTGAGTCGGCGATCTGCTTGTTGGTCATGCCCTGAGCAATGTGGTCCAGGATGCGGCGCTCCTGCGGGGTCAGTTGTTGCAGGCGCCGATCGGTTGACGCCGACTCCTGCCAGGACTGTCGCAGTCGTTCAACTTCTTTCTCCTGCAACAGGTTTCGGCCAGCGGCCGCCTCCCGCACCGCATCCGCCAGATTGGGGCCCTTGATGTCCTTGAGCAAATAGCCCGCCGCGCCCGCGAGCACGGCCGCTTGCAGGGCGCTCGCATCGTTGTATGACGTGAACATCAGCGCCTTCATCGTCGGCAGCGCCGAACGCGCATCACGGCAGACGTCGATGCCGGAGCCATCCGGGAGCCGTACGTCGAGCACAGCGACATCGGGCCGGGTGAGGACGATTTCGCGAAGTGCCTGGGCCGCGGTTCCCGCCTCGCCGACGACGGTGAAATCGGGTTCGGCGTTCAGCACGTCCCGAATGCCTCGGCGTACCACTTCGTGGTCGTCGAGCAGGAAGATCCGGATCGTCATCAGCTGCCTCCCTGTGCTGGTCGGGCTTCTTCTCACCCTAAAACCGTGGTCCTGGCCACGGGCAGGTTTCCGAACTTCGGCCCTCAAGCCTGGGCGTCGGCCGCGCGTCCTGCAGTCCTGGCGGCACCACCTGTGCCCGGCCGAGGAGGGTGCTTTGTGCTCGACATACAGCATGGCGTTGCGTGAATCACGTTCGAACGAGCCGATTTTCGGGACTTTCGTCTCTGCTCACGAGCTACCCGGCGGGCAAGGCTGACTGTGACAGCAACACCCGCCCCGAAGGGGCGAACAGAGGAGAAACTCATGAAACTGTCCGCACAGTCGACAAGCCGCCACGCGCCGCAGGCGCGACCGGCCCGTGTCGACCTCCACGCCAGCACGACTGCAGCGTCGTCGACATCCGTCGCCCGCCGCTATCTGCTCGCCGCTCTCCGGCTCGCCCTTGGTTGGGTGTTCCTCTGGGCGTTCCTGGACAAGACGTTCGGGCTCGGACACGAAACCACCCACAAGCAGGCCTGGATCCACGGCGGCAGCCCCACCTACGGGTTCCTGCACTTCTCCGCAGCGGGACCGTTCGCCGGCTTCTACAAGGACATCGCCGGCCAGGGCTGGGCGGACTGGCTCTTCATGCTCGGCCTGCTCGGGATCGGCATCGGGCTCTGCGCGGGCATCGCCATGCGGGCGTCCGCAGCGGCCGCCGCGATCATGCTGGTCCTCATGTGGTCGGTGGTTCTCCCGCCGGCCAACAACCCCTTCATGGACGACCACCTGATCTACGCGATCGCCGTCCTCGCGCTGCCGATGCTCGGCGCCGACCGGGCCCTGGGCCTGGGTGAGTGGTGGAAGCGGACCGCGATCGTTCGCCGTTTCCCGATCCTCGCCTGACGATCTCGGTGAGCGGGCCCAGGGCCTCCGAGGCGCTGGGCCCTGTCGCCGGCTCCCGAGCCCCGAGGAAAGTAACCACTTGCTTGGCATGGAACGGCGACCTACGCTCGAAGGCAAGTGATTGCTTTCTAGGTAGGGAGACCACCATGCGAGTTCTGCTGGCAGGAGCAACGGGCGCCATCGGCCGTCCGCTGACGACAGCCCTGCAGGAGGCGGGTCACGAGGTCGTGGCCCTCACGCGGCACCTGGCGCGGGCCGCGGCCATGGGCCAGGACGTCACGCCACTGGTCGCCGACGCGCTGGACCGGGACGCGCTGCTCCGAGCCGCGGACGGTCTGCGCGTCGACGCCGTGGTGCACCAGTTGACGGCGTTGCAGAAGCCACCGGTGCGGCACAGCGGGATGACGCTGACCAACACCCTGCGGACGACCGGCACCCGCAACCTGCTGGAGCTGGCAGCCGCCACCGGCGCCACCCGATTCGTGACGCAGAGCATCGTCTTCGGCTACGGCTACACCGATCACGGTCAGCACGAGCTGACCGAGGACGCGCCGTTCGGACAGCCGGACAACGGGCGGACCGCACCCCACGTACGCGCGATGGGCATCAACGAACGACTCGTCCTGGAGCACCCCGACCTCGAAGGTATGGCGCTGCGCTACGGCCTCTTCCACGGCGGCGACGACCTGGCCGACATGTTGCGGGCGCGGAAGGTCCCGGTGCCCCGTGGCGGCGGTGACCTCGGCTGGATCCACCTCGACGACGCCGTCACCGCAACGGTCGCCGCGCTCGAAAAGGGTTCTGCCGGCTCGGCATACAACATCGTCGATGATGAGCCCGCGTCCTGGCGGACGGTGATGACCGAGCTGGCGAAGGGGTATGGCGCACCGGCCCCGCGCACCCTGCCGACGTGGCTCTTCCGGCTCGCGGCGCCCTACGCGGCAGCAGTCGCGCTGGACACCTCGCTGCACGTGTCGAACGCGAAGGCGCGGCGGGAGCTGGGCTGGGCACCGGCGCACCCGTCGGCCCGGCCGGACACCCCGGCGATCCCGTGTCGCCGATGAACGTCAGCGGCGCGGGGGTGCGGCTATGCCGGCCTCGGCCAGACCCACCAGGGCATTGACGAAGCGCTCCCGGGAGACGCCCATCGGGTGCGCGCCGAAGAGGTCTTCGAGCAGCCAGTAGTGCGCCGTGGCTCCTTGCAGCACCGTCGCGAGCGCCTCCCAGTCGGTATGGCGGTCGCCGGCCCCCGCGAGGCCGGCGAGGAATTCGGCGGTGTCCTTGCCGATGCGGGCGATTTCCTCCTCGCCGAACTTCTCCAGTAGCTCGGGGAATGCCGCCAGTCCACGGAACAGGACGCGGTTGAGGTCGCGGTCCTGCTCCATGCGTTCCAGCCCGGCCCGGGCGGCGGCTTCGAGGGCCGCCGTCGTATCCGCGGTCGTGCCGGCCGCCGGCTCGTCGAGCGGGGCGAGCGTGTCGCTGCGGGAGGAGAGCAGCTGCTCGAGCCCGGCGCTGAGCAGCTCCTCCTTGGAGCGGAAGTGCTTGTAGAGGCTGCCCGATCCGGGAGCGAGCCCGGCGGCCTCCTCGATCTGCGCGATCGAGGTCGCGGCATACCCCTGCTCGCCGAACAGGCGCATGCCTTCGGCCAGGATTCGTTCACGTCGGGTCGTCACGAGCCGACCCTAGCAAGCAGTCACTTGCGTCGCGCTCACGACGATGTATGCCGGACGCAGCCTGGCTCAGGCGTCGAAATGCTCTCTGCTCTCGACGTATTCGACCTGGCCGCCGATGGCCACCGTCCCGTCGTCACCGGGTTGGACGACGATCCGCGAGGCGACTCCCTGGTGGATCGTGACCGGTCGCTGCACCAGTGCGCCGAAGCGTATGGCGGCAGCGCCGGTCGCCTCGTCCTCCGCGATGCCCATTCGAGTGGGGAAGACCCGCACTCGGACCGCGCCGGCCGACTCGTCCTCCCAGGACCAGACGTGCAGGTGCTCGTCCGGGCCGGCGCCGGGGTGCGCATCGACGTCGGCCGGCGAGGGCAGTTGACGCATGTCGAACTCCGGCGCCCACTCCGGCCGCGCGCTGATCCAGGTGTCGTCACCGTCGACCCACGTCGGCACCTCACCCGCGGCCGGTCGGAGCACCGGCACGTCGAGACCTTCGCGTCGCAGCAGCCAGGACGTACCGACCAGCGGATGGCCGGCGAGCGGCAATTCGACTGCGGGAGTGTGGATCCGGACCTCTGCGCGGTCCGCGTCCTGCACGAACACGGTCTCGGAGAAGCCCAGCTCGGTTGCGATCCGTTGCCGCTTCTCGGCGTCCCATGCTCCCGCGTCCAGAAAGACGCCCAACGGATTTCCGCCGCGCCCGTCCTCGCCGACGAAAACCTTCAGCACGTGCAACTTCGTCATACACACTCCGAATCGCCGGACCGTCCGATGGCGCCCAACCTACTGCTCGCGACATAGGGCATCTGCCCGATGTGCGTTCAGCCGTTCACTCCTAGCGTCAGGACTGGCTCTGTATGTCGGGCCGCCCCACCGTGAGGGTCTCACCGGTCGGGTTCGTTTGTCAGGTGCGTCGATTGAGGTGGTTCGGGATGTCCCGTTCGATGAGTCTTCCCGGTGTCGCGAGTGCACGCATGACGCGGTGGCGCAGGTCCGTGGTGGCGGTGCTGGCAGCACTTTCGACGGCTGCGGTGCTGGCGCTCGGGGCGGTGGTCGCGCCGGCCGCCACGGCGACCGGGAGCGCGCCGGCTCCGGGGACGGTGTTCATCGCCGACTTCAACAACGCCCGGGTCCTGAAAGTGCCCATGGGTGGCGGCGCGCAAACCGCGGTTGGCACCAACCTGTCCAACCCGTTCGGGGTGGCGGTGGACGCGACGGGGGACGTGTACATCGCCGACAGCAGCAACAGCTGGATCGTGAAGGTTTCCGCCGACGGTGCAGCCCAGACCAGAATCGGCACCGACCTGGCCCTCCCGTCCGGGGTGGCGGTGGACGCGGCCGGAAATGTGTTCATCGCCGACACCGGCAACAACCGAGTGGTGGAAGTGCCCGCCGACGGGGGACCGCAGACCACTATCGGCAACGGCCTCTCCTTCCCCACGGGAGTGGCCGTGGACGCGGCCGGGAACGCCTACATCGCCGACTACGGCAACAACCGAGTAGTGGAACTGCCCGCCGACGGCGGACCGCAGACCACTATCGGCAACGGCCTCTCCTTCCCGACGGGAGTGGCCGTGGACGCGGCCGGGAACGTCTACATCGCCGACACAGGGAACAGCCGGGTCGTGGAGGTCGGCGCAGATCGTGGCCTCCAGACCACGATCGGCACCGGCCTGCTGGCCCCGTATGGGGTGGCGGTGGATCCGGCCGGAAATGTGTACATCGCCGACACCGCCAACAGCCGGGTGGTGAAGGTGCCCGCTGATGGTGGCGCGCAGACCACCGTCGGGACAGGTCTGTCCTTACCGACGGGCGTGGCGGTCTACTCCGGCGCGGCCGATCACGACCTGGCCATGACAACCCCGGCGAACGTGACGGTGAACGCGACCAGCCCCGCCGGCGCGAAAGCGTCGTACCCGTTGCCGACCGTCACCGACAACGCCACCCCGTTGCCGACCCCGACCTGCACACCCAACTCAGGCAACGTGTTTTCGATCGGGACGACCACGGTGACCTGCACGGTGACCGCCGCCGGCGACAGCAACAGCCCCGTCAGCACGTCGTTCACCATCACCGTGCGCGGCGCGACAGATCAGCTCAGCGACCTCCGCTCCGCAGTCATCGGCGTCGGACCCGGCACCAGCCTGATCGACAAGGTCGCCACCGCACAGACCTACCTTGCCGGTGGCGACATACCCGACAGCTGCACGACCATGACGACCTTCACCGGTCTGGTCTCCGCACAAAAGGGCAAGTCCATCAGCCGCGTCCTGGCGGCCACGCTGATCAGCGACGCGCGACAGATCCAGGCCGTCATGGGCTGCTGACCATCAGCGGCGCGTTTTCCAGTGCTCGCAGCCCGTCCCGGATGGCGGCCTGGGCGGCGACGTCGGCTTCGTTGTAGTCGAGGCACCAGGTGCGTGCTTCTGCGGCGTCGGGTCCGGTGCCGCGGGCGTGCTCGATCTTGTCCATCGACGAGAAGCCGCCGGCGTCGTCGACGCCCCACTCGAAGCCGAAGATCGGCGCAATGTCCTTGATGGAGAACGACTTTCGGGCGACGAACTTTCCGCTTGCCCACGCGAGGAGGTCGACGCTGCGATCCTCCAGCAACGACGCGAGCCGCGGAAAACACCGGGTCCGCGAGATCTCCACCGCCGACCAGTGGAAGATCATCAGCGTGTGGCCGCGCTGCTCGGCGTCGGCGATCAGCTCCTCGAGCCGGTCGGCGACCTGGTCCGCGAGCGCCGCGGCACCGGCGTCGTCCAACGGCTCGAACGACACCACGGGCTCGTAGCGCGCGGTGCCGTCGTCGGCGGCGTCCCGGATCCGTAGGCCGTACTGGTAGATCCGGCCCGCGCGATCCCACTCGATGTCGAAGTCGATCTCGACGTCGGCGGTCGGGACCGCCGGCCAGGTGTCGCCGATCGGCTCGATGTCGACACCCCGCAGCGTCAGGTCGGCTTTGGTGACGGCCGCGCGCAACGCCTTTTCGGCTGCCGCGGCGCCCTGCCGGCCGGCGGCATGGCGCACGAAACCGTCCAGCAGGTCGGCGTCGACCTCCAGTGCCGCGAGGTCGGCGAGCGTGGTCACCCCGCGTGATGCGAGGAACTGCCACTCGCGGGTCCGCAGCCGGCCGTGCCGCAGCGCGAACCCGGCATCGTCGGGGCCGACGACCTGCTCGCACTGCTCCGCCCACACACAGTCGAAACACTCGTCGGTGCCGATCGGCCGCACCAGCTCCCGCCCGTCGCGGGCGGCCTGCGCGACCTGGACGCGGAAGTCGAACTCGTGGTCGTAGCGCTCCAACGGGCTCCGCAGCTTGCGCCCGGACTCCGCCGATGCCGAGAAGGTCCGCTCGCCCGCCTCGGTCAGGTCGTACCAGGTGATCCCGCACCCGTGCGGCGTCAGCCCGTCGTAGGAGTCGGTGCCGAGGATCCCGCCATACAGCCGGTCGTCGCCGGGGTGGAAGCCCAGCTCCTGCAGCATCCGCGTGTAGTGCGCCAGTTGCATGACGTCGTCACGCCAGTGCCCGCCGCGATTGCACACGCCGGTCGCCGACTCCCAGCGCATCGGTGCGTCGATCGTGGAGAACGTCAGGTCCTTGGTCTTGGACGTGCTCAGCGTGTGATGGTGCTTGATGTCGACCGGCAGGTATGCCGCCTCGGCCCCGACCCGCACCAGCAGATCCGGAGCGCCGCGACGTGCCGCGATGTCGGGCAGCCGTCCGCCGACGATGACCGCATCGCCCCGGCGCATCGCCGTCACGGTCGCGTCGGTCGCAGCGTTCCACGATTGGTCGGCATCGATGAACGTCCCGTCGTCCAGCACATCCCGCAGGACATCGACGACCTCGTCCTGGAAGGCGCGGCCCGCGTCGAAGAGGATCTGCAGGTGTGCGGGCACGGGCAACTCCACGGCGAGCGTGCCGGGCGCGTGCTCGTTGTGCACGACCCGCGGGCATTTCTTGGCGGGGTAGCCACCCAGGAACACTTCACTCATCCCGCTGCTCCCTTCTGCCGGTGCTGCGTTCGATTGAACTCCCGATCACCGACAGCCGCGCGCGGTCCGCCATACAAATCGCCAAACAGCTGGCCAAACAAGAAATCCCGAGTCGTGACATTCAACATGTCACGACTCGGGACCAGGGGTGCGCGAGGGGGGATTTGAACCCCCACGCCCTTTCGGACACTGGCACCTGAAGCCAGCGCGTCTGCCGTTCCGCCACTCGCGCGAGTGCCGGACCAGTGTGCCCTGTTCGGCGGTGGAACGCCAAATCGGCGCGGCTTGGTCACTGTGCGGTCTCGAATCAGGAGGATCCCAGCGCGTATGCCGAGACGTCATACGGGGCACAGTTACCATGGCGTGCGCGGCACGGCCGCCGAGGACAGCGATCACGCACGACCCGGAGCAAGGAGGCGACCGTGGGCATCTTCGACAGACTGGAACGCAGCATCGAGCGTGGCGTCAACGGCGTCTTCGCCAAGGCGTTCCGCTCCGAGGTGCAGCCCGTCGAGATCGCGAGCGCCATGCGGCGCGCGATGGACGACCGGGCGGTCAGCGCCGGCAAGGGCAAGCGGCACGTCGTGCCCAACCTCTTCGTCGTCGAGCTGTCGACCACCGACTACGAGGGCCTGGTCACCGACCACGAGGACGAGCTGGCCGACGAGCTCATCGCGACCGCGTCCGAGCACGCCGAGAGCCAGCGCTACCAGCCCGGCGGGCCGGTCAGCGTGCAGTTCAGCGAGGACGAGAGCCTGGAGACCGGAGTCTTCCGGCTCCGCCCGTCGAATGCGCGACAGGTCCAGCCGAACATGCGCCGGATGCCGGAACGTATGCCGCCGGCCCGGGATGTCGACGACCCGCGCGCGCCGCGTGGGCACGAGCCGCCGCCTGCTGCCTATCGAGATCCAGCGCCTGGTCTCGATACGGGCTCCGCTGGCGCTCCGCCCTACTCGACCCGCGAGGGTGGCCGGCCCAGCGCTCCGCCCTACTCGACCCGCAACGAGGGGCGGCCGAGTGCTCCGGCCCGACCGACCCGCAAGCCGGACGACTACCGGCCCTCGCCGGCTGCGCCGCGCAAGCTGCGGCAGCGGCCGTGGCTGGATGTCGACGGTGACCGATACCCGCTGCTCGGGTCGATCACCGTGATCGGCCGCGACGACGATGCCGACATACTGCTCGACGACCCGGGAATCTCGCGGCGGCACAGCGAGATTCGCATCACCTACGACGGTCCGCACCAGGTGATCACCATCCGTGACCTCGGCTCCACCAACGGCACCTTCGTCAACGGCGACCCCGTCGGGACGACACACCTGAGCGAGGGTGACCGCATCACCGTCGGCCGCACACACCTGATCGTCCACGAAGGCGGGACCCGGTGAGCGAACTCACTCTCACCGCGATCCGCCTCGGGTTGCTGGCGCTGCTCTGGGCGTTCATTTTCAGCATCGTCAGCGTCCTGCGCGGTGACCTCTACGGCACGCACGTCACGACCCGGTCCAGCGACCGCCGCAGCACCCCGGCCGCACCGCAACGACCGGCGAAACCGGTGCGCCGCGGCCCGACCCGGCTGGCGATCATCGAGGGCCCGATGCGCGGCGGCAGCATCCCGCTCACCGAGAACGGCGTGCTGATCGGCCGCAACCCGGAGTGCACGCTGGTGCTCTCCGACGACTTCGCCAGCGGCCGCCATGCCCGCATCTACGCCGGCGGCGACAGCTGGATGATCGACGACCTCGGGTCGACCAACGGCACCTACGTCGGCGGCGAGCGCATCGGGCAGGGTATGCCGCTCTCCGAGGGATCACGCGTGCGCATCGGCCAGACGGTCCTCGAGGTCAGGAAGTAACCGCCATATGTCGATCTCCCTGCGGTATGCCGCTCGCACCGACATCGGTCTCGGCAGCAAGAGCCGCAACGAGGACTCCGGGTATGCCGGGCCCGACCTGCTCGTGCTGGCCGACGGCATGGGCGGGCACGCTGCCGGCGACATGGCCAGCTCGACCGTCGTGTCCGAGTTGGTGGCCCTGGACGGCGAGTCCTACGCGAGTGACGAGGCGCTGCGCCGGCTGGCGACGGCCGTGCACAACGCCAACGCGCGACTACGTGCGGAGATGGACGACGACGTCGACCTCGAGGGCATGGGCACCACGCTCGTCGCGTTCCTGCGCAGCGGAAACATGTTGGCGTTGGCCAACATCGGCGACTCGCGGGCCTACCTGGTGCGCGACGGTGTCTTCAGCCAGATCACCAAGGACCACAGCTTCGTGCAGACCCTCCTCGACGAGGGGCGCATCACCCAGGAGGAGGCCGAGCACCACCCGCAGCGCTCCCTGGTGACGCGGGTGCTGACCGGCCGCGACGACGACGAGCCCGACCTGTCGCTGCGCGAGGCCAAGCCCGGCGACCGGCTGCTGCTGTGCTCCGACGGCCTGCCCGACTACGTCGCGGGCCCGACCATCGAGCAGATCGTCACCGGTGACGGCAGCCCCGCGCAGATCGCCGACGCGCTGATCGCGATCGCGCTGAAGGCCGCGACACGGGACAACGTCACCGTCGTCGTCGCCGACGTGGTCGACGGCGATGCCGACGGGCCGTCGTCGACCACTCCGCAGATCGTCGGTGCCGCCGCGGCGCACGACACCTCCTCCGAGGTCGAGGACGCCCCGAGCAGCCCGGCCGCGAAGGCCGCCGCGCTCCGGCGGGCCGCCAACACCCCGGAGCCCCCGGAGCCCCCGGACGACGATGACGAGGACATGCCCGTCCTCGCCGAGGAGGGCCCCCGTCGCTTCCCGTGGTTGCGCCGCGGGCTGTTCGCCATACTCGTGCTGGCGGTGCTCGCGGTCCTCGGCATCTTCGGGTATGCCGCGACACAGCGGCAGTACTACATCGCCGAGCACGACGGCAAAGTCACCGTCTACCAGGGGATTTCGCAGAATCTTGGCCCCATCAAGCTGCACTCGGTCAACATCGTGAGCGACGTCTGGGTCGCCGACCTGCCCAGCTACGACCGCGACAAGGTCACCGCGAGCAGCATGACCGCGGGCAGCAAGGGGGCGGCGATCAGCATCGTGGAGAACCTCCGCGCGGACATGGTCACGTGCCAGGCGCAGGTCGCGGACGGAAGCAGCTGTTAAGTGAGCGTTCCGACCACGGCACTGAAGACCCGACGCAACACCGAGCTGGTGTTGCTGCTGGTTGCTGTCGCGATCGTGCTGGTCGCCTACGCGAATGTCGGCCTGGCGATCAACAATTCGCTGCCGGTCGACTTCTACACGCTCGGTGGCGGCTTCGCCGTCGTCACGTTCGTCTTCCACCTGGCGTTGCGCTGGAAGGCGGCATACGCCGACCCCGTGCTGCTGCCGATCGTCACCCTGCTCAACGGGCTCGGGCTGGTGATGATCCACCGCATCGACCTGGCACCGGGCTCCCCGAACGCCGCACCCAAGCAGCTCATGTGGACCGCCGTCGCCGCCGCGGCCGCGGTCGCGCTGATCTTCTTCGTGCCGGACCATCGCCGGTTGCGGCGCTACACCTTCATCTTCGGGCTGGCCGGTTTCATCCTGCTGCTCACACCGCTGCTGCCGGGAATCGGCCGCAACATCAACGGTTCTCGCGTGTGGATCGTCGTGGGCGGCTTCTCCTTCCAGCCCAGCGAGATCGCCAAGATCCTGATCACGATCTTCTTCGCCAGCTACCTCGTGCAGACCCGTGACGCACTGTCCCTGGTCGGCCGCCGGGTGCTCGGGCTGCCGTTGCCGCGCGCCCGCGACATGGGCCCGATCCTGATCGCCTGGATCGCCTCGCTCGGCGTGCTGGTCTTCGAGTCCGACCTCGGCACGTCGCTGCTCTTCTTCGGGCTCTTCGTCGGCATGCTCTACGTCGCGACCGAGCGCCGCTCCTGGATCATCATCGGCCTGGGCCTCTTCCTGGCCGGCGCCTACGTCGCCTACCTGCTGTTCGCGCACTTCCAGGAGCGGGTGTCGCTGTGGCTGGACCCCTTCCAGCCGGGCCTCTCCGACCAGATCGCCAAGGGCCTGATGGGTATGGCGGCCGGCGGCATGTTCGGCACCGGCCTCGGCCAGGGCCACCCGGAGCTGACCTACTTCGCCAACAGCGACTTCATCATCCCCTCGTTCGGCGAGGAACTCGGCCTGGTCGGGCTGTGCGCGATCATCGTGCTCTACGGCCTGATCGTCGAGCGCGGCCTGCGCACCGGCGTCGCGTCCCGGGACGGTTTCGGCAAGATGCTGGCGACCGGACTGGCGTTCTCGATGACGCTGCAGGTCTTCGTCGTCGTCGGTGGTGTCACCCGGGTCATCCCGCTGACCGGCCTGACCACGCCGTTCCTGTCCGCGGGCGGGTCGTCACTACTGGCCAACTGGGTGATCATCGCGATCCTGCTGCGGATCAGCGACCACGCGCGCCGGCCGACGTCCGATGACGGCCCCGACACCCTCAGCACCGACGACACCCAAGTGGTGAAGACGAAATGAATGCCCCCATCCGCCGCCTGGGCCTGGTCGCCGCCGCGATGTTCTGTGCCCTGCTGGTCGCGACCACGCTGATCCAGTTCGTGCAGGCCCGGGACCTGGACGACCGTGCCGGCAACCGGCGCACGCTGCTGGCGTCATACAGCAAGGAGCGCGGGTCCATCCTGGTCGGCGGCTCGGCCGCCGCGGTGTCGAAGAAGAGCAACGACCAGTACAAGTGGTTGCGCTCCTACCCGCAGGGTTCGCTGTATGCCGACGTGACCGGCTACTTCTCCTTCACCTACGGCAGCACCGGCATCGAACGCTCCTACAACGACTTCCTCAACGGCAGCTCCGACAAGCTCTTCTACCGCCGGCTCACCGACATCATCACCGGCCAGTCCGCGCAGGGAGCCAGCGTGCAGCTGACGATCAACGCCAAGGCGCAGCAGGCCGCCGCCAAGGCGCTGGGCAACCAGAAGGGCGCAGTCGTCGCGCTCGACCCGAAGACCGGCGCGATCCTGGCCATGGTCACCAGTCCGAGCTACGACCCGAACAAGCTGTCCGGCCACGACCTGAACAAGGTGCAGCAGTCCTTCAGCCAGCTCTCCAAGGACCCCGACCAACCGCTGCTGAACCGCGCGATCAACGGCAACCTCTACCCGCCGGGGTCGACCTTCAAGCTGGTCAGCGCCGCCGCGGCACTCGACTCCGGCAAGTACCAGTCCGGTTCGATGCTGCCGGGCCCCGCGAAGCTGCGGCTGCCCGGCACCAACAACTACCTGCCCAACGACTTCCCGGGCAACTGCGGCGCGAACGACAAGGTCAGTCTCAAGCGTGCCCTGACGATCAGCTGCAACACCGCGTTCGCGTCCCTGGGCATGAGCCTGGGCCAGGACACGCTGCGGAGTATGGCGACGAAGTTCGGCTTCGGGAAGTCGCTGTCGATCCCGATGTCGGTCACGCCGAGCGTCTTCCCCAGCGACCTGAACAAGCCGCAACTGGCCCAGTCCGCGATCGGTCAGTATGACGTGCGCGCCACCCCGCTGCAGATCGCGATGGTCAGCGCCGCGATCGCGAACGGCGGCAAGGAGATGACGCCATACCTCGTGCAATCGGTGCGCGACAAGAACCTCGACGTCATCCAGACGACGGACGCCAAGGAGTTCTCCACGCCGGTCTCGGGGGACACCGCCAAGACGCTCACGAACATGATGGAGTCGGTCGTGAGCCAGGGCACGGGAACCAATGCGGCCATCCCGGGCATCAAGGTGGCAGGCAAGACCGGAACGGCCGAGCACGGCCAGGGCCGTAATGCCGACGTGTGGTTCACCGGATTCGCGCCCGCGGACAACCCGAAGGTCGCCGTGGCGGTGCTGGTCGAGAACGGCGGAACGGTCGGACAGGAAGCAAGTGGCGGACTGGTGGCAGCACCGATCGCCAAGCAGGTGATGGAAGCGGTGATTGGTAAATGAGCCACGTGGGGGACCTGATGGGAGGTCGCTACCGGCTGACCAGCCGGATCGCGGCCGGCGGCATGGGCGAGGTGTGGCAGGCCCGTGACGAGATCCTCGGGCGCACCGTCGCGATCAAGCTGCTCAAGGAGGGGCTCACCGACGAGGAGGGCTTCACCGAGCGGTTCCGCAACGAGGCCCGACTGTCCGCGGCACTGGCGCACGGCAACATCGCGCAGGTCTACGACTACGGCGAGGACAGCAACCTCGCCTACCTGGTGATGGAATTCGTGCCGGGCAAGCCGTTGTCGTCGATCCTGCACGAGCGCGGCCCGATCTCGGCGGCCGACACCGCGAACCTCATCGGCCAGGCCGCCGCGGCCCTGCACGCCGCACACCGCGCCGGGCTGATCCACCGCGACGTGAAGCCGGCCAACATGCTGGTGACGCCCGACGGTGTGGTGAAGCTGACCGACTTCGGCATCGCCCGCGCCGTCGGCTCGGCCGCCATGACCAAGACCGGTGAGGTGATGGGCACCGCCCAGTACCTCGCCCCCGAGGCGGCCATGGGCCGGGAGACGACCGCACTGACGGACGTCTACTCCCTGGCCGTCGTCACCTACGAGATGCTCGGTGGGAGAAGGCCGTTCACTGCCGACAGCGCCGTCGCGCTCGCCCTGGCGCACGTCAACGAGCAGCCGCCGCCGCTGCCGGCAGAGGTGCCGGCCCCGATGCGCGCCGTCGTGCACGTCGCCCTGGAGAAGGATCCGGAGGCACGCCCCGACTCCGCGCAGGAGTACGGCCGGGCGCTGCGCCAGGCCGTCGCCGACAGTGAGCAGATGGGCCTGAACATCTGGGCCCCCGCACCGCGCCCGACCGGTCCCGGTGCACCCGCCGGTCCGTCCGGCCCACAGTCTGGCCAGCAGTCCGGCCGCACGTCGGGTCCGCAATCCCGCACCAGATCCGGCGGACAGCCGAAGACGGCCGGTGGAGGTCGCAAGCTCGGCAGGTCCGGGCCGCAGCGCACCTCGACGTCGCAGCACGTGGCCGGAGCCGGCAGCACGTCCGGCAGCCAGGCCGTCACCGAACCGGGCGGTTCGCGCACCAAAATGCTCGCGATCCTCGGTTCGGTGGTGACGGTGGTGATCATCGCGATCGTCGTGGGCGTCATACTGGCCACGCGCGGCGGTGACCCGAAGGTCCCCACCGCGCCCGACAGCGGCCCGTTCAACCAACCGATCGTGACCTACAGCCCGGAGGCGTCTTCGTGAGCGAGCGCAGCGAGCGACCAAGGACTCAGGCTCAGGCCAACGCCCGAGGAACGAGGGGTTTGGCGTGACAGATGGACTGCCACGCATCCTCGGTGGTCGCTACGAGATCGGTGAACTCATCGGCCGTGGCGGTATGGCGGAGGTCCACCTCGGCCATGACACCCGCCTCGGGCGGACCGTGGCCATCAAGATCCTGCGCGCCGACCTGGCCAGGGACAGCACGTTCCTGACCCGTTTCCGGCGGGAGGCCCACTCCGCCGCCGGCCTGTCGCACCACTCGATCGTCGCGGTCTACGACTCCGGCGAGGAGACCTTCACCGAGACCGGCGGCGCCGAGATCGACGTCCCCTACATCGTCATGGAGTACGTCGACGGGCAGACCCTGCGCGAGATCCTGAACGACGAGGAGAAGCTGTCCTCCGACGAGGCGGCCCGGGTGACCATGGGCATCCTGTCGGCGCTGGAGTACTCGCACGACAAGGGCATCGTCCACCGCGACATCAAGCCGGCCAACGTGATGCTGACCAAGGGCGGCAGCGTCAAGGTGATGGACTTCGGCATCGCGCGGGCGCTGGCCGACAACGGCGCGACGATGACGTCCGCGCAGGCCGTGGTCGGCACCGCGCGTTACCTGTCGCCCGAGCAGGCACAGGGCGAGACCGTCGACGCGCGCTCCGACCTCTACTCCGCCGGGTGCGTGCTCTACGAGTTGCTGACCGGCCGTACGCCCTTCGTCGGTGAGCCGGTCGCGCTGGTCTACCAGCACATCACCGACCCACCGAAGCCGCCGTCGGCCTACGAGCCGTCGGTGCCGAAGTCCATGAACGCCGTCACGCTGCACTCGCTGGCCAAGGCGCGCGACGACCGCTACCAGACCGCCGCCGATTTCCGGACCGACCTGCAGGCCGCCCGGACCGGCGCACCGCTGAGTGACGGAGCGACCGCGGTCATCAGTTCCGCCGCGGCCGCCGCGCCGTCGGTCCTGGACCGCGAGCCGCAGGCGCCGCAACCGGTCCGGCGTGACCACACCCGCGAGATACACGACAAGGAGCCGCAGCGCCGGCTGACCGGGCTGTGGGTCGTCGCGGGTGTCATCGCACTGCTCGCCATCCTCGGCATCGGCTATCTGGTGATGAACGGCAACAGTGACAAGCCGACCACCGAGGCCGTGCCCAACGTCGTCCAGCAGAAGGCGTCCGCCGCCAAGCGGATCCTCACCGAACACGGCTTCAAGAACGTCAAGGTCAACCTCGTCAAGAGCGACGTGACCAAGGGGTATGTCGCCAGCACCGACCCGACCGGTGGCACCAAAGTCGACCCGGTCGACCGGGTCCTGCTCAACGTCAGCGACGGTCCCGGCCTGACGTCCGTCCCGGACGTGTCCGGCAAGACGGTCACCGAGGCGGAACAGACGCTGAAGAACGACGGCTTCGCCAAGGTCACCGTCGCGGACAAGAAGGTCGACGACTCCGAATTCGCTGCCGGACAGGTCGTTTCGGCATACCCGGCGATCGGCTCGATGGCCGACCCCAGCCAGGGGGTGACGCTCAGTGTCAGCAGCGGCAAGGTGCACGTGCCCGAGGGACTGCTCGGCCAGGAGTCCGGTGACGCGCAGTTCGCGCTGCGGCAGGCGCACCTGAAGTGGGAGACCAAGCAGATCCCGGTCAGCGACCCGAACCAGGGCGGCAAGGTGCAGAGGGTCTCGCCGAAGCAGGGTGCGCGGGTGGACATGAACTCGACCGTGACGCTGACGGTCGGCGTCTACTCCAGTCAGACGACGGTGACGATCACACCGCCGCCGCCGAACCCGACGAACCCGCCGTCCAGCACGCCGAGTTCGACCGGCTCCGACACGTCGTCCCCGACCTCGAGCCCGACCTCGACGGGCTCGTCACCGACGAAGACCAAGCCCGGCAAGCCGAGCCACACCGGGCTGCCGCCGGTGCCGACGTTCTCGTCGACCAAGAAGTAGGCGGGCGGCGCCGCTCAGGCAGTGGCGCCGCTCAGGCGGTGGCGCCGTGCACCAGCGGTGCGAGGCCGGCGGAGCGCTCGACGGCGTCCGGCATACCGCACAGCGTCAGCCAGTTGGCGAGCATGCGGTGGCCGCCCTCGGTGAGCACCGACTCGGGGTGGAACTGCACGCCGTGCAGCGGCAGGGTGCGGTGCCGCACGGCCATGATGACGCCGGAGTCGGTGCGGCCGGTCACCTCGAGCTCATCCGGCACGGTGCCGGACTCGATCGCGAGCGAGTGGTAGCGGGTCGCGGTGAACGGTGTCGGCAAGCCCTCCAGCACACCGGCGCCCTCGTGCACGATGCGGGACGTCTTGCCGTGCAGCAACTCCGGGGCACGGCCGACCGTGGCGCCATAGACGACCCCGAGGGCCTGGTGCCCGAGGCAGACCCCGAACATCGGCTGCTCCCGCTGTGCACAGGCCTCGATCATCGCGGTGGAGACGCCGGCCTCCTCGGGAGTGCCCGGGCCCGGTGAGACGAGCACCCCGTCATACCCCTCGCCGCCCGCGGCGGTGATCGCGTCGTTGCGCACGACGGTCGTCTCGGCGCCGAGCTGCTGCAGGTAGCCGACGATCGTGAAGACGAAGCTGTCGTAGTTGTCGATCACCAGGATCCTGGTGGAGGTGCGTGTCATCGCGTCACTTTCCGTGTCACTGTGCGGCCTTCGCGTATTTCAGGTCGAGGGCTCCCTGGTATGCCGGGAAGGTCTTTTTGTCGGAGGTCTGCACGTCATACCCGAGTCCGGCCAGGGGCACATAGGCCCGGTAGTTCTGGACCGCCGGGCTGTCGT
This sequence comes from Flexivirga sp., assembly GCF_035551235.1. Classification (GTDB taxonomy): domain Bacteria; phylum Actinomycetota; class Actinomycetes; order Actinomycetales; family Dermatophilaceae; genus Flexivirga. The sequence continues at coordinate 26,886 of NZ_DASZNO010000034.1, forward strand.
TCAGCGCCTTGCGCAGTTTGGCCGGGTCACCCATCGCCCGGACCCGGAACGGCGGCGAGTAGACGCGCCCCTGCAGCAGCAGGGTGTTGCCGACGCAGCGCACCGCCGAGGTGGAGATGACCCGTTGGTCCATCAGCATCATCGCGCTCGCGCCACCGGCCCAGAGGGCGTTGACCACCGCTTGGACATCCTGCTGGTGCACGACCAGCCAGTCGAGGTTCGCGCCCTTCGGCAGCGTCGACGGGTCGCGGGTCGAGTCGTTGAGCGTCACCGTGACGACCTTGCCGGTGGCCTTCGTCAGCCCGGCATGGTCGGCATACGCGTCGGCGGTCTGCTGGGTCGTGCGCAACCGCGAGGAACCGGGCGCATCCCGCTTGCCGAGCTTCTTGACGGTGGCCTGCAGGCCGGCGACGTCGGCGGCCTGGCTGGCGACGCGGCGGTTGCCGTCCTGCACCACCTGCACCAGATCGCGGGTCCCCGGCCGCAGGTCGTTGCCCTGGGACGTGGTGGCGCTGACGCCGAAGAGCAGCCCGGCACCGAGGCCGATCACCGGCACGGCATACGCCCACCGGTTCTGCGGTCTCCACATGTCGTGCCTCCTCGAGGGTCTTCGGCCCCGGCGTACCGGGCAGGTGAAATAGTGTTGACCAAATTCTGACATTTCGCTTTGGGAGTACGCCGTGAGCACGTCCGAGAACAACGCCGACGACCGGTCTGCAGTCCCCGGTGACGAGGACGCCGCCGCGAAGAAGGCGGCCAACAAGGCCGCCGCCAAGGAGGAGAAGGCCGCCCGGCGCAAGGAAGAGGAGCGCGAGCGCGAGGAGAAGCGCGTCGCGAAGATGGTCGACGCGCCGAGCCCGGGCTGGTGGGTGCCGACGCTGTGCACCTTCATGGTCGTCGGACTCTTCTGGCTCGTCGTCTACTACCTGACGGGCGAGAAGTACCCGATCCCCGGCATCGGCCTGGGCAACATGGCCATCGGATTCGTGCTGATCCTCATCGGGTTCGGTATGACGACGCGCTGGCGCTGACGCCGGAACTGCGCCCCGATCCGGGCTCGGATCGGCCACCGCCCGCAGTTACCCACAGGGTTATCCACAGGGTGGTGGAAAACTACACACATGTGATTCAGCGCCCGATCGGGCGCTGTTGTGCGTTTCCCGATGTATGGCGGCCGGCCCGTCCTGTCGAGCGTGCGGCGAGCCGCCGCGGGCTCTACGGCACCACCGGCCGCCGGGGCCACCTGCCTGCTGTGGGCCGGTGCGGTGCCCGACTCGCTGCAGCGCGACTTCCGGTGCTCGAGGCGGCTGAGGCGTCATGCGCGGCGGTGGTGGGGCCCGACGCGGTCACCTCGGCACCGATCCGCGCGAAACTCGCGAACGGCGTTGAGCCACAACGGTTTTCGCCATATCGGCGCCAAAGAGAGTGACCACTGGCTCAGATGAGCGGAACTGCGCTGCGCGCCGGCCGATCGCCGGAGCCGTCCCGACGTTCGCGGGCCGGGGCAGGGCCCGCCGGGAGATCGAGCGACCCGGTCACCCGGCACGCGGAGGTTCGATGTTCGCCGGCCGCCGGCCACCCGAGCGGGCCGCCGCGGCCCGGGCCGGAGCACGGACGCGCGCCGCTCCACATCAGGTGGATGAGACCCGAGCGTGCGACGCATTTCGGCGTCATACCGCGCCTGGCGAGCCGGGCGGTCGCTCTTGTCCACAGAGTTATCCACAGGCGGTGGATAACCACATGTGTGTAACTTCGATCAGTTGTCCGGACCGGGCGCGGTGTCGAAGAAGTGCATCGCGTCCAGCACGCTGCGCACCAGCGCGACCTCGTGGGTGCGGTAGACACCGGTGCGGCCGAGGTGCGCAAGGACCGCGAAGAAGCCCTCACCGCTGCGGAACTGGTCCTCGAAGATGTCGAACGCGTGCGGCAGCGCGTGGCAGACCGGCACGCCGAGCCGCCGCAACCGGAAGGTGTGCAGCAGCGCCGTGGCCTGGTGACGGGCGCGGGCCCGCTGGTCGTCGAGGTGGAAGCCGAAGCCCAGCCCGGGATCGATGGCCAGGCCGGCGACGCCGAGCTGCCGGGCCCGGTCGATCCGCTGCCCGAAGGTGTCGAGCATGCGCGGGATCGGGTCGGCCTCGACAACGTCACCGGTGAGGGCGCGAGCGTGGGGACCGAGGACGTGGCAGAGCACGACAGTGGCCCGGTGCTCGGCGGCGAGGGTGAACATGCGGTCGTCGTCGTCGGATCCGGTGAGGTTGAGCAGGCAGGCACCGGCCTCCAGCCCGGCCCGGGCCACCGGCTCCTGATAGGCCTCGACCGACACGGGTATGCCGTCCGCGGTCAGTTGCTCGACCACCGGCGCCAGCAGTGCCCGCTGCTCGGCCAGGTCGGCTCGTGCCGCAGTGGCTCGCGTGGACTCGGCACCCACGTCCACGACGTCCGCTCCCGCAGCGGCCTGCACCCGGGCCTTGCGAACCGCCGAGGCAGTGCTCACCGCAATGCTCTCCCGGTATGACGAGTCCCGGGACAGGTTGACCACGCTCATCAGCACCGGCTGCTCGTCGGTGTCGATCGTCCGCGAGCCGAGGTGCAGGGGTGCGACCGGAGTGGACAGGTCATCCTCGTGCTCGCGGGCGAGCTCGGCCAGCGCGGCGAGGTCGATCATCGGCCCGGCGCCAGGTAGCGCATCATCATCGTGTTGTCACCGTGCAGCGCGTGGGCCAACCGGAACTCGGTCACCTGCGGCAGCGCTGCGGTCGTGGGTGACTTCTCCGTCCCCGCGAAGACGGGACTGACGGTGATGTCCGCCTCGTCGACCAGGTCGGCGGCGACCAGATCGCGCAGCAGGTGCGGGCCGCCCTCGCAGACGATGCGGGTGAGGTTGCGCGCGACCAGCGCATCGATGATCGCCTGGGGACTCGTCCGCTCCAGGACGATCACGTCCGCGTGCTCACGGGCTGTCGCCAGGGGCCCGGGGGCGGCATCGACCGCGGTCAGAACCACCGGTTTGCAGGTGGATTCGCGCCAGAAGGGCAGCTCCCAGGGCAGCTGCAGCGACCCGCTGACCACGGCGACCACCGGGGCGGGCGCCTGCCCGGCGGCCTCCCGCCGCGACGCGTCGGCCGGCTTGGCCCGCATCGGGGTGTATTGCTCGGCGCGCAGCGTGCCGGCGCCGATCAGCACCGCGTCGGCATCACGGCGCACCGCGTTGAAGATGAGCTGGTCGGCCGGCGACGACACGGACCCGCTCAGCCGGTCCGGCCCCGCCGCGGCACCGTCGAGGGTGGTCACCATCATCGCCCGGACCCACGGTCCGGCAGCCGGCCACGGGTAGGCCCGCAGCAGGTCCTCCTCGCTCAGTCGATCGGCATCGGTGAGCGGGAGTGGGCCATGGACGGGGACAGCCTCAGACATATCTCCGCAACCTACCTGGCGTGGGGATGCGTCAGCGGTTGACACCCGCCAGCGCCATGAATTCGGCGCGTGAGCGGGGGTCGGTGCGCAGTTTGCCGAGCAGCGTCGAGGTCACGGTGCTCGAGCCGGTCGCCTGGACGCCGCGCAGCGTCATACAGGAGTGCTCGGCGGACATGACGACACCGACCGCACGGGGCGCCAGCTCCTGCTGGAGCAGGTCGGCGACCTGCTTGGTCAGCCGCTCCTGCGTCTGTGGCCGGCAGGCGAAATGCTCGACCACACGCGCCAGCTTGGACAGGCCGAGGATGCGCTCACCCGGCAGGTAGGCGACACACGCCCGGCCGATGAAGGGCAGCAGGTGGTGCTCGCACACGGACCGGAACGGTATGTCGCGAGCCAGCACCAGCTCGTCATACCCCTCCTCATTGGGGAAGGTCGTCATCTCGAAGGGCCGCGCCGTGAGCATCTCGGCCCAGGCGTGCGCCATCCGGCGCGGCGTGGCGCGCAGGTGCTCGGAGTCGAGGCCGACGCCGAGCGCCTGCAGGAACCCCGCCGCCGCGGACTCGGCCGCGGCCAGGTCCATGCCGCTGTCCGTCGGGGCGCCCGGCACGTCCTCGGACACATCGGACAGGACGCGCGGGTGCTCCTCCGGCCCTCGCTCCTGCACGGACCCCTGCGCCAACGGGACAGCCATGCCCGGTCTCCTCTATCGACAACGACGAAGTTTTTAGAATGTCGATCCGACCCAAGTTTGTCAAGATCGATTGATGATAGATTATCGGTGATGACCGACAACGAGGAAACACCGGATGCCATGGCGGGCCTGTCCGCGCTGGCCGATCCGGTTCGTCGGCGGCTCTACGAATATGTCGCCGGCCAGGACGCACCGGTCCGCCGCGATGCCGCGGCCGATGCCGCCGGAGTGAGCCGCACCCTTGCGGCATACCACCTCGATCGGCTCGCCGATGCCGGACTGCTGACCACCAGCTACGCCCGCCCCGAAGGACAGACCGGGCCCGGCGCGGGCCGCCCCGCGAAGCTCTATCAACGCACCGAGGACGAGTTGTCCGTCAGCGTCCCGCCGCGCAGCTATGACGTGCTGGCCGGCGTGCTCGCCGATGCCGTGTCAGGCGATGCGTCCGGTGCGGTCCGTGAGGCACTGCTCGCGGCAGCCGCCGAGGAGGGGCGCAGGGCCACCCGGGACGGCGAGGACCTGCTGGTCACGTTGCGCCGGCGCGGCTACGAGCCCGAGGCCGTCGGGGACATCGAGGGGGACATCAAGGGGCACATCGACCTGCGCAACTGTCCGTTCCACCACCTGGCCCAGCGCCATGTCGAGCTGGTGTGCGGCCTCAACCACGCACTGCTGCGTGGGCTCCTGTCGGCCCGCGGCCAGGACCCGGACTGCGCGCAGCTGGCCCCCCGGCCCGGCCACTGCTGCGTCGTCATCCGGGCGTCCGCCGACGACGCCGGCCAGGCAAGCCCGGCCGGCTGACTGTCCGCGGGCGCGCACCCGTCAGCTGTATGCCGTCAGCCGGTCGGCAGGTGCACCGACTCGAAGCGGACGTATGCCGCGACGACCAGCAGCACGGTGATGCCGGCGAGCGCGACCCACTGCAGTTGGGCGCGCTGCCGCCCGAGCACCGCAATGGCACCGGCGCACAGGCCGCCGGTGACCGCACCGCCCAGGTGCGACTGCCAGGCGACGTCCGGCACGATGAAACCGAGGACGCCGTTGATCACGATCAGCCCGATCATCGGCCCGCTCTGCAGGCCCAGGTGCCGGTTGAGGACGACCACGGCGACGAACAGACCGAAGACCGCGCCCGACGCGCCCACCGTCGGGGTCACCCAGCCGGTCGGGTAGTCGGTGGGTGAGCTCGGGGTCGACGCGAGCAGCTCGTAGCCGACGGACCCGCCGAAGGCGGAGATCAGGTACAACGCCAGCAGTCGCACCCGCCCGAGCATCGGCTCGAGGTACTGCCCGACGATCCACAGGGCGTACATGTTGAACAACAGGTGGAAGATCGACGACGGCGAGTGCACGAAGGCCGCCGTCAGGAAGCGCCAGGGATCCTGACCCGACAACACCGGCGCATAGAGCAGGTCGGTGGTGACCTTGTCATTGACCTGCTGCCCGATCCAGACCACCACACAGATCGCGATCAGCGTGATGGTGACGATCGGGCGGCCCTGTGCCACCCGGCCGCCGAAGATCGAGACCAGGGACCGGCTTTCCTTCCGCTGCGCCGCCACGCAGTCGACGCACTGCACACCGACGGCCGCCGGACGCTGGCACTCCGCACAGGTCGGGCGGCCGCAGCGCTGGCAAGACACCATCGCCACCCGGTCCGGGTGGCGATGGCAGGTGGGGAGATTCCCCGGGGTGTTGGTCATTTCTCAGTTACTTCTCGACAGTGACCTTCTCGATCACGACCGGCTCGTTCGGGCGGTCCTGCGCACCGGTGGGCACGCCGGCGATCTTGTCGACGACGTCACGGCTGGCCTGGTCGGCGACCTCACCGAAGATGGTGTGCTTGCCCTGGAGCCAGCTGGTCGCGCCGACGGTGATGAAGAACTGCGAGCCGTTGGTGCCCTTGCCGCCGCGCTTGCCGGCGTTGGCCATGGCGAGCATGTAGGGAGCGGAGAAGTTCTTGTCCGGCGAGATCTCGTCGTCGAACTCGTAACCCGGGCCGCCGATGCCGATGCCCTTCGGGCAGCCGCCCTGGATCATGAAGCCGGGGATGATCCGGTGGAAGGTCAGGCCGTCGTAGTACGGCGTGGGGTTGGTGCGACCGGCGTCGTCGCGGTAGTCCTTGGTGCCCTCGGCAAGGCCGACGAAATTGTCGACGGTCTTCGGAGCGTCGTTCGGGAACAGGTTGATCCTGATGTCACCGTGGTTGGTCTGCAGCGTTGCGATCATGCCCATAGTCTGGCATCCGCAGGCGCCATACTCTCAGGTACACCCGACCCGGCGTTGCTGCGTGCCGGTGCGACTTGGCAGGATGAAACGAACTAAGCCTCAAGCCTAGGAGGGCTCAAGTGCTCAGCAAGACCTCGCGCAAGGACGTGGCCAAGGACAAGGCGTCCGACCTGGCGTCAGCAGTGGCTGACGCGGCAGAAGCCGGCCGCGACAAGATTGCACCGGTCGCCCGGAACGTCACCGGTCATCTCTCCGATGCTGCCGACAAGGCGTCCGAAGCTGCGGCACCACACGTCGCGAAGGCCAAGGAGGCGGTCGTCGAGGCCGCGGCCCCCCAGGTGGCCAGGACCAAGGAAGCCACTGCCGAAGCGGCCGAGGCCGCGGCACCGCAGGTGAAGAAGGCGAAGAAGGCCGCCAAGCAGGCATCCGAGGACGCCGCCTCGGCCGCGGCACCCCGCGTCCGGAAGGCACGCAAGGCCGCCAAGAAGGCCTCGAAGCAAGCCGCCAAGGACGCCGGGAGGATCACGGCGAGCACGGCCGACCGCGCCGAGGCCGCCGGCCTCACCAAGGAGCAGGCACACCGGTTGTTCGCCGAGGAGTGGATGCCGCGCATCCAGCAGACGATCGCGGCAACCACCGCCGCCGGCGCCCAGGCGTATGCCGCGCTCCCGCAGCAGGCGCGTGACACCGTCGAGACCGTGGCACCCCAGGTCGCGAAGAAGCGCCGCAAGAAGGGCAAGGTGCTCATCGCCCTCGGTCTGCTGGCCGGCGCCGGCGCGGTCGCGCTCTACGTCAGCGGTCAGAAGAGTGGCGCCAAGACCGCCCCGCAGGTCACCGCACCCGAGATCGAGCGCCTCGACGTCAAGCCGGTCGAGGAGACCACGTCCGTCCCCACCTCCGACGACGCCGTCGGCGACCTGGAGAAGAAGGTCGATGCGTCGGTCAGCGGCTCCCGACGGGGCCGGCACGCCGCCAAGGAGTGACGACAGCACTACTTCGAACCCCCGAATCACCATGTGGTTCGGGGGTTTTCGTGTGTATGGCGGTTCGCGCCCGCGTGTCGGAGTCTCCCCGGTGTCGAGCCGGGCTCGGCTCCGGTCAGCGCTGATCGGGCAGCTGCGGGGTGCTGAACCCCTCGGAGCGGCCGAGCAGCACCGCACGGGTGACGGCGGAGCTGCCGAACCGATCGCGCACCGCGTCGAGGGCGCCGTCCAGCCGGGACGGGGCGACGGCCTCGAAGGGCAGCTCGAGCTGCTCGTCGGCCGCTTCGTCGAGACCGCTGATGCTGATGCCGAGCAGCGTCACGCCGCGGTCGGCGATCATCGGCATCGCCTCCTCCAGCAGTGCCCGTCCGGCGACCAACCACGCGTCGGTGCCCGCCGTGGCGCTGCGCAGGGTCCGTGAGCGCGTCACCCGGGTCATGTCGTCGAACCGCAGCCGCAGCACGAACGTCCGCCCCACCCGCTCGCCGGAGCGCAGCCGCCGGGTCACCTTGTCGACCAGGCTGACCAGCGTCGCGTCCAGCTCCGCCCCGGTATGACGGCCCCGCCCGATCGCGCGTTGGGCGCCGACCGACCGGCGCCGCCGGCCGGTCTCGACCCGCCGCGGGTCGCGCCCGTGGGCGAGGGCGTGCAGGTGCCCGCCGCTGCCCGGACCGACGATGGCGATCAGTGCGTCCTCCGGCAGCGCGGCGAGCGCACCCACCGTGCCGATGCCATGTGCGTGCAGCTTGCCCGAGGTCACCCTGCCCACACCCCACAGTGCCTCGATCGGCAGCGGGTGCAGGAAACCCAACTCGCCGCCGAGCGGCACGCTGAGCAGGCCGTCCGGCTTGCTCGCGGCGCTGGCGACCTTGGCGAGGAACTTGCTGCCCGCGATGCCGACCGAGATCGGCAACCCGACCTCCTGCTTCACCCGGCGCCGCAGCACCGCACCGATCGTCGACGGCGAACCACTCACCCGCCGGAGCCCGCCCACGTCGAGGAACGCCTCGTCGATCGACACACCCTCGACCACCGGGGTGATGTCGCGGAAGATCTCGAAAACCGCGCGAGATGCCTCGACATACGCGGTGAAGGTCGGTGGCACCTCGATCAGCCCGGGGCACAACCGCCGCGCGATCCGGCCGGACATCGCGGTGCGCACGCCCATCGCCTTCGCCTCATAGCTGGCGGCGAGCACGATGCCACCGCCCACGGCGACCGGTCGACCGCGCAGTGCGGGGTCGTCACGCTGCGCCACGCTGGCATAGAACGAGTCGAGGTCGGCGTGCAGGAAGTTGCCCTCTGCCACAGGACACATGGTCACACCGACCACCGACAGCTTCCGTTCTCCCGACGTGGTCACTCCTGCACCGGCGCCGGAAATGCCGTTAGCCTGACGTCCCATGAACATCGTCTTCGTCGAGCCGAACTTCCCGCGCAACCAGCGCGAATTCGCGCGAGCGCTGCACGAGGTGGGAGCGACCGTCTTCGCCGTCGGTGAGACGCCGTGGGAGTGGCTGGACGAGCAGCTCCAGTCGTGGGTCGCGCACTACTACCAGGTCGGGTCGGTCACCGACGTCGACCAGTTGCGTATGGCGGTCGAGCACTTCCAGTCGATCGCCTGGATCGACGGCATGGAGGCGACCATCGAGTCGCACCTGCTGCCGGCGGCGATCGTGCGGGAGGCGCTCGGCATACCCGGCACGTCGGTGCGCACGACCTGGTTGTGCCGCGACAAGCCCGCGATGAAGGAGGCGTTGCGTGCGGCCGGTGTGCCCACCGCCGCGTCCGCGGCCGCGCACGACATCGAGGACCTGCGCGACTTCGTCGACGAGCACGGCTACCCGGTGATCCTCAAGCCGCGCGACGGGGCCGGCGCCGCCGGTACGACACGGGTCGACAGTTTCCGCGAATTGATCGAGGTCGCAGCGACTTTCGGCGCCACCGAGTCGATCGCGATCGAGGAGTTCGTCGAAGGCCACGAGGGCTTCTACGACACCCTCAGCGTCGACGGCCGGGTCGCGCTGGACTTCGCCTCGCACTACTACCCGGGCGTGCTCGAGGCGATGCGGACCCGCTGGGTGAGCCCGCAGTACATCTCGACCAACCGGGTCGACTCCGCGCCGTTCTACGGGGAGTTGCGCGCGCTCGGCGAGCGGGTCAACGAGGTCCTCGGCATCCAGACCGCGGCGACCCACATGGAGTACTTCGTCAGCCCGAAAGGCTTGCGCTTCAGCGAGATCGGCGCCCGGCCACCGGGTGTGGGCGGCTGGGACCTCTACGCCGCGGGCAACGAGATCGACATCTATCGCGCCTGGGCGGACGCCATCGTGCACCACCAGGTCTGGCACGTGCCGAGCCGGGCGTATGCCGCCGGCCTCATCGCGCTGCGCCCCGACCGCGACGGCATCATCACCTCGATCGAGGGCTACGACGACATCACCTCGCGGTACGGCGAATGGATCATGGACGCGCACCTGCCGGTCGGTGCTGCGACGCAGCCGATCGAGGCGGGCTACATGGCCAACGCGTGGATCCGGATGAAGCACCCCGACTACGACGCGTTGCGCGCGATGCTCGACGACGTCGGCAAGACGGTCAAGGTGCACGCGGAGGCATGAACCCGCCGCGAAACCGGTTGGTGCTGCTCGGTCCTCAGCGCCGGCCGGGGCTGGACAAGGTCGTGGCCGGGATGCGGCTGGACGGGCCGTTCGCGACCATCACCGCCGGTTGGCAGGAGCGCGAGCTCGCCGACGACGAGCTGGACACGCATCTCGGTGGGCGAGCCACCAATCTCGCTCTCTGGTCGCGCCGTCAGGACGTGCTCGATCGCGACCCCGGCTTCGCGGCCGCACACCGTCGCCGTGCGGTCGAGCTGACCGACCTGCAGGAGCTCTACCTGATCGGGGTTCGGCATACCTCCCGGGCGTTGACGGAGTTGCGTGCGCAGACCGAACGCTCCGAGCGCGCAACGCGATTCGCGCTCAGCGACGGCGAGGACGTGCTGCGCTCGCTGGACCGGCGGCATTTGGAGCGCGTGCGCGAGATCAACGCGACCTTCTACGACGCGACGCGCCCGCACGAGCACCCGCTGATCGCGGCACACCGCGCCGAGGTGGCGCAGTTGCTCGCCGGGGCCGAAGCGGTGGTGCTGACCGGCGGGCATGTGGGCGAGTTGCTGGACGCCCTGCATCTGTTCAACGTGGTCCCGGCGGGCCTGGACCGGTTGCCGGTGATCGCCTGGTCGGCGGGGGCGATGGTCCTGACCGAACGCGTTGTTCTCTTCAATGACAACGCTTCTCGCGGACCGCGCGCGCCCGAGGTGTATGACGACGGCCTCGGCCTGTTGCCGGGTGTCGTGGTGTTGCCGTCCGCGCGGCAGCGCCTGCAGATGCAGGAGACCGCGCGGATGGGACTGCTCGCCCGGCGCTTCGCTCCTGCGGTGTGCGTGCCGCTGGACCCGGGTGCTCGCGTGCAGCTCGAGGCCGATGGCTCCCTTCCGGCGGATGCCCCGGTGATCGACGAATCGGGGACTGTGAGCACGTTCGGCGCCGTCGCGGCCGAGGGGGCGGGCCATGGCTGAACAGCTCGCCATACATCGTCTGCGGGCACGGAAACCGTTGGACGACAACGCCATCGACCGATTCCTGCACCATCACACCGTGCCGATCGTCGAGGGCGAGAAGTGCACGTTCCTTTATCGCGGTGACGCCGACGAGGTGTGGGTGCGGCACCGCATCGTCGGCCAGCAGCAGCGCGTGCCGATGCGGAAGCTGCCCGGGACGTCGCTGTGGTTCGTCATACTCGAGCTGCCCGCCGGGTCCCGTGTGGAGTACCAGCTCGAGGTGCGCCGTGGTGAGCACCACGAGGAGGGCAACGACCCGCTGAACCCGCACGTCGCCAACAGCCCCGTCGGCTCATCATCGGTCTGCCAGGCAACCGGGTATGTCGTGCCCGACTGGGTGCACCCGGATCCCGACGCGCGCCCGGGCGAGATCGTCGACCTGACGGTCCAGTCGCGGGCACTGCGCCGCAAGAGCGAGTGCCGGGTCTATCTGCCGGCGCGCTTCCGCACCACGCACACCTATCCGCTGCTGATCGTGCACGACGGCGACGACTACCTGCACTACGCCGCGATGAAGACCGTGCTCGACAACCTCATCCACCGCCTCGACGTGGCCGAGACCGTCGTGGTCTTCAGCAACCCGGGCGACCGGAACAAGGAGTACGCCAACTCCGTGCAGCACGCGCGGTTCATCGCCAAGGAACTGCTGCCGTCGCTGGAGGACGAATTCCCTTTGCTGGCAAAGCCTTCCGGCCGCTGCCTGATGGGTGCGTCGTTCGGTGGTGTCGCGAGTCTGTCGACGGCATACCGCTATCCCGACCTGTTCGGCTCGCTGCTGGTGCAGTCCGGGTCGTTCGTGTTCACCGACATCGGCAGCGACCACGGCGGCGGCGACGTCTTCGACCCGGTCGTGCGCTTCATGAACCGCTACCGCGCCACGCCGCGCAAGGTCGCCGACCGGATGTTCGTTTCATGTGGAACGTACGAGCCGCTCATCGTGCCCAACCGCTCGATGGTGCCGGTCTTCGAGCGGGCCGGCATGCGGGTCCGGTATGTCGAGGCCCGTGACGGTCACTCCTGGGAGGACTGGCGCGACCGCCTCCGCGACGGCCTGTCCTGGATCTACCCCGGCCCGCAGAAATACGTCTACGAGTAGTCAGGCCCGCGCCGCGGGTTGAGTAGTGGAGGAGCGCAGCGGGGGAACGTATCGAGACCCACCGGTCTCGATACGTTCCCTCCCCCGCTTCGCTCCTCCGGGCACTACTCGACCCGCATGGTCTCGCTGCGAGGTGCTCGCAGCGCGGTCGCAGCGGCATCGCAGCGCCGCTGAGGACGCTGGGTCCTGTTCGCACCGGACCACGAGGAGATCATCATGCGCAGGAACACGTTCAAGCTCGCCGCGGCGCTGGTCGCGGCTCCCACCCTGCTCGTCGGGCTCGGCAGTGTCGCCGCACCGGCGGCGCACGCGGCGACCGCACGCAACGGCGTGTGCGAGACCGGCGAATTCTGCCTCTACTACAACTCCTACGAAGCCGGCTCGGTCTCGGACTTCACGACCTCGATCAGCGACTACGGCGCGACCCAGCCCGGCTGTTACGAATTCAAGGGCACCGGCGCGGGGCAGGGCCTGTGCGTCAAGAACAACGCCGCGTCGGTGTGGAACCGCACCGGTCAAACGGTCACGGTCTTCTACAACTCCGGCTACGCGGGTGCGTCGCAGAGCTTCGCAGCGGGCGTGAAGGGCAATCTGAACTCAACTCTCAAGAACAACAACGCTTCCCACCGCATCGGCGCGGCGCCGACGAGCGTGCGCGGCATCGACGTCAGTGACAACAACAGCACGATCGACTGGTCCGCCCAGCACGCGGCCGGGGTGAAGTTCGCCTACGCGAAGGCGACCGAGGGCAGCACCTGGACCGACCCGACCTTCTCCCGCAACTACAACGGCGCCCGCAACGCCGGCATCATCCGCGGTGCCTACCACTTCGCCAACCCGGCGGGCGCCTCGGGCAAGACCCAGGCCGACTGGTTCATCAGCCACGGCGGCGGGTGGCAGGCCGACGGCTACACCCTGCCGGGCGCCCTGGACGTCGAGGGCACCTGCTACGGCAAGACGGCCTCGGGGATGGTCAGCTGGATCCAGGCCTTCGTCGCCGAGTACAAGCTGAAGGAGGGCCGCACCCCGGTCATCTACACCAACCGCTCCTGGTGGCAGGACTGCACCGGCAACAGCACGGCGTTCCACAGCAGCGCCCTGTGGTTCGCGCACCCGACCACCATCGGCACGCTGCCCGGCGGCTGGACGAAGCAGACCATCTGGCAGTACGGCATCAGCAACGGCATCGACCAGAACAAGTTCAACGGATCGGCGACCGCACTGAAGGCGTTCGCCAACAACAGCTGACCGCACGTGCCGACGCCCCCACCAGCGAGCAGCCGGTGGGGGCGTCGGTATGACGTGGGAGCTGGTCAGCTGCCGGCATACGCCTCGGGCGCCAGTGAGTTGCCCGCCGGGATCGACCCGCAGGAGCTCGGCGCGGTTTTGCCGGCGAAGCGGTCGTTGAGCCAGCCGATGCTCGCGGCGGCCCACGGGAGGGCGGTGCCGATGTGCGAAAGCAGGTCCTGCTGTTGGTATTTCACCGTCGTGCCATCGGCGCAGTACTGCCGCGCGAGCGTCCGGACGTCACCGGCGATCATCACACCGTCGCCGGGCCCGATGCCCGGCTTGGTGCCGGGAGAGCCCTCGAGGAAGCCGCCCGCTCCCTGCTCGATGAACATCGGAACGGTCGGCGAGGGCCGCTGCCCGAGGTTGAGCTTGTTGACCGCATCGACGAACGGCTTCACCGAATCGGGGTTCGCGTACTCCGGCTTCACCAACTGTTGCCAGGTGACGAACGGGTTGGCGAGCAACCCCTCGCCGATCGAGTCGTCCTGCACGTCCGCCATCACCTGCGCGCCCTTGGCGCTGAGGTAGGGCGACATGTCGAGCCCGAAGGCGCGGGCCGCACCCGCGACCGCCATCGGCGCGACACCTGCCCAGACCGGGGTGCCGGACACGTAGTTCAGGTTGTGCGCGGGCGCTACCAGCAGCCCGCCCTCGGTCGCCCCGACGAGTCGCTTGTTGACGTCCGGTGCGTATGACGGGGCGAGTGCCGCCGCCCAGTTGGTGCCGATCGCACCGCCGGAGTAACCGAGCATGCCGAACTTCGTGCTGGTGTTGAGGCCCGTCCCGGTGGCGGTGCTCGCGGCGCGGACCGAGTCCAGCGTCGTCGTGCCGTACTCCGGGCCGGCGGCGAAGTCGGCGTTCGGACCTTCGGTGTCGGGGACGACCACCGGATAACCCTGCAGCAGCAACGGCGCGATCAGCGCGGTCTCGAGATTGACGATCGCGCCGCCGGGGAAGCGCTGGTCGCCGGCGATCACGCGGGACGGGCTGTCGGCGACGCTGAGCGAGTCGTAGAACGACTGGTAGGAGACGGCCTGTCCCGATTTGGGCGTGCCGGGCGGCTTGATCACCGACGTCACGTTGGCGATCGGTTTGCCCTGCGCGTCGGTCGAGCGGTAGAGGATCTGCTCGACCTTCACCGGCAGCGAGATCCCGAGCAGGTGATAGTCGATGGTGCGGGTGTCGAGCACCGCACCCGGTGCGTATGACGCGAGCGGCTTGCTGCCGTGATAGCCGAAGAAGTCATCGGTCGCCGCGTGCGCGGGTGCGGCGAGTCCGCCGGCCAGGCCCGCCGCCAGGGCGACGGCGGTGAGTGCTCCGAGAGTTCGGGTGCGTTGCATCAGGAGATCCTTTGTCCGCGAGGTGAGGTGGCTCACACTGCGAGGCAAAGTTACTTCTTGGTAAGTAGATTCCGCAAGGCCTCCGCCCGGCGGAGCGGGTGCGTCATACCCGCGCCGCCGGCGTGCGGCTCAGCCGTGTTCGTGCGTATCGCACGCGCAGTACATGAACCCGCACGCGAAGCAGGCCGGCATACCCCTGCACTGATGACAGCCTCCGCAGTCGACCGGTTCGGTATGCCGCGCGGCGTCCTCCGCCGAGTACGGCTGCCCGCAGCGCGGGCACGGCGGACGCATCACCTGGGCGTCCTGGTTGGCGGCTTCGCTCATCGCTGCACCTTTCGTCGCTCGCGGCTGCTCGGGGACATCAGAAGTCGGATCAGAAGTCACCGACGCCCACGACCACCATCCCAGCCATCAGCACGAACGCGAACCCGGTGAGCAGGTCGGTGCGCAGCCGCGGGATGAACTGGGCCACCATCCGGCCCACCTGGTGTCCGGCGAGCGACACCACGAAGGTCGTGAACGCGAACAGGATGGGCGCGACCCACGGCGAGTACCCGGCCAGGCCGATCGCCGCGCCACCCAGCACATTGTCAACGCTCAGCGGCACCGGCAACCACCGGCGGGCGGTCTTCAGATCTGGGTCGGCGGACTCGGGACTGGTGAATGCCTTGTAGATCACGAAGAGGCCGTAGCTGCCCAGGCCGACCGCCGCGATCAGGTCGGCGGTGTTCGAGATCCGAGTGCTCAGGAACGCACCGATCAGCATGCCGACCAGCGGAGCGACCCCGTCCCAGAGCCCGAAGATCAACGAGGTCTTGGCTGATTGCCGCAGGGACGGCTTGAGGCCACCGAGCACGACCGACGTGCGGAAGTTGTCGATGCTCAGGCCGAATCCGAGCGCGATGAGTGCGAACACGGTATTCCTTTCAGATGCAGGCCGGTGCCGGTCAGTCGACCGTGGTGGGTGTCGGCACCGTCACCGGGCGCGGTTGCAGTCGGACCGAACGAGTGCGAGGGGTGAGGACGCCACCGCGCGGTCGCGCGGGATCGTTGGCTTCCGCCACGGCGCTCTCGACCAGGTGATGGTCGGGCGAGAGGTGGCAGACCGGGTCGGTGCGGCCGGCGTCGCCGGTGAGTGCGAAGGCCTGGCAGCGGCATCCGCCGAAGTCGAGCTCCTTGCGCTCGCAGCTCCGGCACGGGTCCGGCATCCAGTCGGTGCCGCGGTACTGGTTGAACAGCGCGGAGTCCTGCCAGATCCAGGCGACCGAGTGGTCGCGGACGTTCGCCCGCGGCAGGGGCAGCGACTGTGCGGCCGGGCACGGCAACGCGTCGCCGTTCGGGGTGACGGTGAACTGCCGGCTCGCCCATCCGTCCATGCACGGCTTCGGATACTGGCTGTAGTAGTCCGGTATGACGTAGATGATCTCCATCCGGTCGCCGATCCGCTCCCGGGCCTCCCGGACGACCGTCTCCGCGTTGCTCAGCTGCTCACGGCTCGGCATCAGCTCGCTCCGGTTGAGCCCGGCCCAGCCGTAGTACTGCGTGTTGGCCAGCTCGATCCGGTCGGCGCCGATCTCCTCGGCCATCGCCAGGATGCCGGCGATGTGGTCCAGGTTCTGCCGGTGCAGCACGACATTCAGCGTGATCGGCCAGCCGAGCCGCCGCACCAGCCGGGCCGCCTCGCGCTTGCGATCGAAGGAGCGGATGCCGGCGATCCGGTCGGACAGCTGCTCCTCGTCGGCCTGAATGCTGATCTGGACGTGGTCGAGCCCGGCCTCGCGCAGCTGCTCGGCGCGACGTTCGGACAGGCCCAGCGCACTGGTGATCAGGTTCGTGTAGAGCCCGAGTTCGCTTGCGGTCCGGACCAATTCGACGATGTCGCGCCGCTGCAACGGCTCACCGCCGGACAGGTGCAGCTGCAGGACGCCGAGTTCGGCGGCCTCGGTGATGACGCGCTGCCACTCCTGGGTCGTCAGCTCGTCCCGGTACTTCTCCAGCTCCAGCGGGTTCGAGCAGTAGGCGCACTGCAGCGGGCAGGCGTAGGTGAGTTCGGCGAGCAGACCGTACGGGCTATCCATCGTGGACCTCCACACAATGCTTGGCGCTCAACTCGTCGAGCAGGTGTCGTATGTCGCCCGCGGAGACCTCGTCGTAGCGGGTGCGCAGCTCGACCACGATGTCGTCGACACTGCGAGAGCCGTCGCACAGCTCCAGCACCGCCGCCGCCGTCTCGTTGATGACGATGATCCGTTCCGGCGACAGCAACACGTGCTGCCCGCGTGCGGCGTCATACCGCATCCGGACGTGGGGTGCGATCCGCGGCACGACCATGGGCTCAGTGATTGCCATAGGCCTGGTCGATCGCATCGAGCATGCCCCACAGCACGTCGCACTTGAAGGACAGGGCCGCGAGCGCGGCCGCCTGCGTCTCGGCGGTGACGCAGTGCTTGCGGACGATCTCCAGGCCGTGCTCGGAGTCGCGCGGGGCCTGGGTGAGCCGGGAGCGGAAGTACGCCAGCGCCTCCGGATCGATCCAGGTGTAGTACCGCTCGAACGCTGCGAGGCGGTTCGCCATCAGGTCCGGAGCGAAAAGTTCGGTGAGGGACGAGGCGACGGCCTCGACCCAGGGTTTGGTCCGGGTGAAGGTGACGTACGCGTCGACCGCGAAACGGACGCCGGGCAGGATGTGCCGCTGGTCCTCCATCTCCTCGCGGGTGAGGCCGGCGCCCTCGCCGAGCCGCAGCCACGACTCGATGCCGCCGTTGCCCTCGGCCGTGCCGTCGTGGTCGATGATGCGCTGCACCCAGCGGCGGCGCACCTCGCGGTCGGGACAGCTGCTCAGGATCGCGCCGTCCTTGCGCGGGATGTTCACCTGGTAGTAGAAGCGATTGGCCACCCAGCCGCGAATCTCGTCCGGGGTGGACTCTCCGTCGTTCATCCGCTGATGAAAGGGATGCTCGGAGTGGTAGCGCTTGGCATGCTCGCGCAGGCCGGCCTCGAATTCATCGGGCGTCAGTACGTCGGTCATCGCTTCCCTCGTTCCATGGATTCCGCCGGCTGTGCGCCGGGCCGCAGGAAGCGACCCGGCGCGACAGCTGTTACTGCGATCAGTTGTCCGAAGTGGCCACGTAGGCGGTCACCTCTGCGGAGACGCGGATCTCCGTGATTGCGGGGGTCTCCCACATGGTCCTGGTGCTAGCGATCTGTTCCATCGTGTTTCCTCTCTGTCTCTGATTGGTTTTCCGGGTGATCCGGTTGGTCGTGTGCGGTCAGTCCGACAGCTCGAAAGCGATCAGCGACGCACCGTGACCCTGGGCGGACATGCCCGGGATGATGCCCTCGAGCCAGCCACCCCAGCCGACCGGCACGGCGATGTACTGCTTGCCGTCCACGGTGTAGGTCATCGGGCTGCTGTGGTGTCCACTACCGCACTGGAACTCCCAGAGCTTCTCGCCGGTCTCGGCGTGGAACGCCATGAACTCACCGGTCGGCTTGCCCGCGAAGACCAGGTTGCCGGCGGTCGAGAGGATCGACGCTGCCATCGGCATGTCCATCCGGTAGCGCCACTTCTCCTCACCGTGGGAGTCGAAGGCGCTGACCGAGCCGGCCATGTTGTCGATGTCGACCTCGACGGCGGCACCCCAGTACGGCATACCCTCCTTGAACTCGCGACGCCGACGCGTGGCCGTGGCGCCGACGTCCGCGACCGGCACGTAGAACAGGTCGTGGTCCGGGTTGTACGCGGCGTGCGTCCACTCCTTCGCACCGGCCGGGCCGGGGAAGAAGTGCACGGGCTCACCCTCCTTCTCCGGGTACTTGCGGGGCGTGACCTTGCCGTCACGGGTGATGACACCCCAGTCGATGCGGTCGACGAACGGCGTCACGTGCTGCAGCTCACCGTTGGTGCGGTCGAGCACGAACATGTAGCCGTTCTTGTCGAAGTGGGCCAGCAACTTCTTGCCGTCCCGCTCGAACAGCGTCATCTCCATGGTGGAGTCGTAGTCCCACAGGTCGTGCGGGGTGAACTGGTAGTGCCACTTGATCTCGCCGGAGTCCACGTCGAGCGCCACAACGCTGTCGGTGTAGAGGTTGTCGCCCTCGCGAACCTCACCGTCGAAGTCGGGTGCCGGGTTACCGGTGCCCGCGTAGTAGAGGTTCAGCTCCGGGTCGTAGGTGCCGGTCACCCAGTGGTTCGCGCCACCGCGTGCCCAGGCCTCGCCGTCCTCGGGCCAGGTCTCCGAGCCCGGCTCACCGGGCTTCGGCACGGTGTAGGTGCGCCACTTGTGGTCACCGGTCTCCAGGTCCCAGCAGTCGATGTGACCGCGGACGCCGTACTCGCCACCGGCGGAGCCGGTGATGAGGGTGTCCTTGATGACGAGCGGGGCGAGCGAGGCGCTCTCTCCGGCGCGAACGTCACCGATGGCCTTCTGCCAGATCTTCTCGCCGTTCTTGGCGTCCAGGCAGAGCAGCTGGGCGTTCTGGGTCACCATGTAGACCTTGCCGTTGGCGACCGCGCAACCGCGGTTGACGTTGGCGCAGCACAGGGTGATGTCGAACGGCACGGCGTGCTTGTAACGCCAGAGCTGCTCACCGGTCGTCGCGTCCAGCGCCCACAGCCAGCCGTCCCAGCCGGTGACGAACATGACGCCGTCGACGACCAGCGGGCAGGCCTCGAACGCGTAGGTCGACGTGGCGGCGATCAGGCCGGCGGAGCTGGCCTGGTGGATCCAGGCGACCTTGAGCTTCTTGACGTTCTCGGTGTTGATCTGGTCCAGCAGGCTGTGCCGCTGGCCGTCATACGCGCCGTAGTAGGTGATCCAGTTCTGCGGCTCGGCGGTGCGGGCCTTCAGGATCCGGTCGTAGTTGATGCCCTTGGTGACATCCGGCGCGTTGTGCGGCAGGCTGCTGAGCTGGTTGTGGTTGATCGCCTCGCCGGCGTCGATGTACTCGCCGGGAGGGCTGACGCTCTCGGGGGCGTCGGGGATGATAGCCATTGGTTCGTTCCTTTCTACGGCCGTGGCTGAGCGGGTCGGTCGAGCTTGGCCTCCGGCGGCACCTCGCCGGAGACGACGATGGCGGCGGTCAGGCCACGGCCCTCGTCGTTGCCCGCGGGGGAGCCGTACCAGTAGTAGCCAGGACCATCGAGCTCGATGGTCGCCTTGCCCTTGGAGTGGTTGAGCAGACCGAGGAACTTCTTGTCACCATTGCTCGGCAAGAGGCACGCGTGGGTGTTCTTGTCGTCGTTGATGATCGTCAGTTCGCAGGTGCCACCGTGCGGCAGAACCAAGATGGACGGCTCCCAGGACATCTCGTCCTCGCCGATCCGGATGGTCGCCTCCATCGTGCCGTCGGCACGCTCGGTGGCCTCACCGATGGAACCGGTGCTGAGCACTCGCCCGATGGTTGCCTTGTTCTGTCCGTCCAGGCCGAGCTTGCTCAGAATTTCCGTTCGATCTTGAGCGGTCGTCGTCATAGGACGTCACCTCCTCATGGGGATTAGTGGAACTTCATGGTTGAAGCGGCTTCGCCGTTTCATCACGTCCGTGACCGGTTGCCTTCCAGCTCCCGTTCACGAGCGCCTGTGGTGCACACGCCGTCGGTGCGTCGGATCCGTCAATCTCGCGAATCCCGTTGACCTGACTCGGCAATGAGAAAGAAGGTAGGCCGTTGCAAACCCCTCCAACAGGGGTCGCCGTCGGGTCGACGCAACCTGCCGTTCACCCCTCATATGCCACCGTCCGGCTGAGACCTGGGTCACATTTTCGGAGGGCGCGGGCGGGGCTCCGGTATGCCGGACAGGCCTGCGACGGGCCGGCCACGGGCCTGCGACAGGCCGCTCAGGGCCGCGCTGCGCAGCAGAAGACCCTCTGGTCGCGGTTGCGGACCAGAGGGTCTTCGGTGAGGGGCAAGCGGCCACCGGCCGACGGCCTCAGGGGATCGGCACCACCGGACGCTCCCAGACGGTGTTGATGATCATCGCCGCGGACGCGTACAAGGCCGCGATGGCGTCGACGAACAGGATGTAGCCGGCCGCGTGGCTGATGCCGGTGCTGCCCGCGAACGTCCCCCACGCGCTCACCAGGAACACGAGGGCCAACAGTCCGAGGATGAAGATCGTCGTCTTGTTGGTGCGCAGTGCCGCGATGACCAGGTACGCGGTCATGACACCCCACGCCAGGAGGTACAGCCCGGTCACGTTGGTGGGGTCACCGCCGGCCTTGACGACGGCCGGCGAGTAGAACTGGACGAGCAGCGCGTAGCTCAGCCAGAACCCGGCGAAGATGGTGAAGACCAGGCCGGGGAAGGTCTCGCCACGGGCGAAGTGCAGCAGCCCCGCGATCAGCTCGGTGAAGAAGCCGAGCGCAAGGGCCAGCGACAACACGGCGGTGAGACTGGTGGCGTCATACATGCCGGACATGACGCTGGCCAACAGGACCGAGGAGATCCCGAACGAGATCAGCCCGAGCGGGAACGGGTCGCCCACGGAACTCGTTGCGACCGGCGCCGCCTCGGCGACGGGTGTGGTTTCGATGGTTGCTTCGGACATGGAAGTCCTCCAATTGGGGGTAGGGCGCAGACCGGCTCGGTCGGTTGATGTGGCTGGCACCCAACCCCGCCGCGGTCAGCTGGTGAGGCTGGGGCTCCGCCCGGCCGGTCGCGCCCGCTGTGGCGAGCCTCCCGGTTTTCCTCGCAGCAGGAACCATCACGAGCGTGATTCCCTTACCCAGCAAGGCGATTCGCTCCCGTGAGCGAGTCGGCCGATCTGCAGTGTCGTGCACCGTATGTGCTGACGACCGCGCGCGAACAGAGCCGACCACCGGACCGTCACTGCCGGCCGCTCAGCGCCCCCTGAGCGCCGCTCAGAATGAGAGCTGGGTCACATTTTCGCCGGTGTTCGGCGTCATACCCGCCGGTCGAACCGGCCGAGGTTCATGATCTTGTCCCAGGCCGAGACGAAATCGCGGACGAACGTCTCCGCCGCGTCCCTGCTGCCGTAGACCTCCGCGAGGGCCCGCAACTCGGAGTTCGCCCCGAACGCGAGATCGACCGGGCCGGCGACCCATCGGGCCTCGCCGGTGGTCCGGTCACGGCCCTCGTATGTCGGAGTCGGCGCCTCGTCCTCGGTCTTCGGCACCCATTCGGTGTTCATGTCGAGCAGGTTCAGGAAGAAGTCGTTCGTCAGCGCGCCCGGTGTCGCGGTGAAGGCCCCGAGAGCAGACCCACCGTGGTTGGCACCCAGCACCCGGAGACCACCGAGCAGCACGGTCATCTCCGGCGCGGTCAGCGAGAGCTGGCTGGCCCGGTCGATGAGCAGGTGTTCCTGCGGCAGCTTGTTGCCCTTGGCGACATACGACCGGAATCCGTCGGCCTCCGGTTCCAGCGGCGCGAACCAGTCGGGGTCGGTCCACTCCTGGGTGGCGTCGGTGCGTCCGGGCCGGAACGGCACGTCGACGGGGTGACCGGCCACCGCGGCCGCGTGTTCGACCGCGGCACCTCCCGCGAGCACGATCAGGTCGGCGAGTGAGATCTGCTTGCCGTCGCGCTGACGGGCGTTGAACGCGTCGCGCACTTGCTCCAGCGTGCCCAGCACGGTGCCAAGCAGCTCGGGCTCGTTGACGTCCCAGCTGCGCTGCGGCTCGAGCCGGATCCGCGCGCCGTTCGCGCCACCGCGCTTGTCGCTCTTGCGGAAGGTCGAGGCCGAGGCCCACGCGATGCGGACCAGTTGCGACACGCTGAGACCGGAATCCAGGACCGCAGCCTTCAGCTTGGTCACGTCGGCAGCGTCGACCAGCGGGTGATCGACCTCGGGCACCGGGTCCTGCCAGATCAGCCGCTCCTCGGGCACCAGCGGACCGAGATACCGCTCGATCGGGCCCATGTCGATGTGGGTCAGCTTGAACCAGGCCCGCGCGAACGCATCCTCGAACTCATCCGGGTGCTCCATGAAGCGCCGCGAGATCAGGTCGTAGTGCCGGTCCTCCTGCAACGCCAGGTCCGTCGTCAGCATCACCGGATGGTGCTTCTTGTCCGGGTCGTACGGGTCGGGAACGGTGTTCTCGCCCCCGCCGTCGCGCGGGATCCATTGCCACTGACCGGCCGGGCTGAGTTCGACATCCCATTTGTAGTCGTACAGGGTCTCCAGGAAGGTGTGGTCCCAGGTGACCGGCGTACGCGTCCACATCCCCTCCAGCCCGCTGACGCACAGATCCGGACCCTTGCCGGATCCGTGACTGCACGCCCAGCCCAATCCCTGCGCCTCCAGCGGAGCTGCCTCCGGCTCAGGGCCGAGGACGCGTCCCGGGTCGGCGGTGCCGTGCGTCTTGCCGAAGGTGTGCCCGCCGGCGATCAGCGCCACCGTCTCCTCGTCGGTGAGGCCCATCCGCTTGAACGTCTGCCGTATGTCGCGGCCCGCGAGCACGGGGTCGGGGTTGGTCGCCGGGCCCTGCGGGTCGACATAGATCAGGCCCATGTCGCTCGCGGCCAACGGATCGTCGAGGTCGCGCAGCCCACTGTGGCGTTCGTCGGCGAGCCACTTGAACTCCGGACCCCAGTAGGTCTCGTCCGCCTCCCAGGCGTCCTCACGGCCGCCGCCGAAACCGAAGGTCTTGAAACCCATCGACTCCAGGGCACGGTTCCCGGCGAAGATCATCAGGTCCGCCCAGGAGATCTTGCGGCCGTACTTCTGCTTGACCGGCCACAACAAACGGCGTGCCTTGTCGAGGTTGCGGTTGTCCGGCCAGCTGTTCAGCGGGGCGAACCGCTGCAGCCCGGCGCCCGCGCCCCCGCGGCCGTCCCGGACGCGGTAGGTGCCCGCGGAGTGCCACGCCATACGCAACATGAGGGGGCCGTAGTGACCGAAATCGGCGGGCCACCACTCCTGTGGCGTGGTCAGCACTGCGTCCACGTCGCGCGCCAGTGCCTCCAGGTCGAGGCTCTCGAACTCGGCGGCGTAGTCGAAGTCGTCGCCCAGCGGGTTACCGGCGGGCTGCTTCAGTGGCCGCAGGTCGAGACGGTCCGGCCACCAGTCCTCCGAGCGGGCGCCCGGCTGGGTTCGTGCGCGGGCAGCCTTTCCTTCGTCCACGACCTTGTCATAGGTGCGGTAGACGTGGGTATCGGGATTCTCGGGCACGATGCTCCTTCCGTGCTGTCTCGGGCGGTTCAGATCCCCAGCGCCCGGCGTACGGCGCTGGCGTTACGTCGCGACACCGGCACCGTCGTGCCGTCCGGGTCGTCCATGACGAGGATCAGCTCACCCTTGTCGCGGCGTTCGATCTCCCGCACGCGGTTGAGGTTGACGACATACCGGCGATGGACGCGAAGGAACCCCGCTCCGGAGAGTTCGTTGTCGAGCTTGTCGAGTCCGGCCGCCGCCGCGCGCAGCCTGCCCTGGTCGGTCGACAACCAGACGTCGCTGTCGGCCGCTTCGGCCAGCAGGATCTCCGGGTACCGGACCAGCACGGTGCGGTTCTCCCGGATGCCGGCGACCCGGTCCGAACCGGACGGGACACGAGCCGTGGACAGCGCGCCTCCCACGTCGGCCTGCGGGACCTGCTCACCGTCGGACGTGCAGAAGGTGATCAGGTGCCCGACCAGGTTGGCGTAGAGGAACACCGGGCGGATCGAGATCGGCGACGGTTCGTCGGCGGTGAGATGCGTGAAGATCTGGGTCGAGCCGGACCAGTGCGGGTCATACCGCGCCTGCTTGCTCGCGAACCGCGCAGCGTGGATGAAATCCGGCAGCTGCGGGATCCACCGCACGGCGGGATCGATCGCCGGCGTATTGCTCGGCACACCGAGCAGGACGCTGGCCGTCTCGTCCGCGAAGACGACCTTGCCCGAGTTGTCGACCGCGACGAGCGGGTCGCGGGACCGGCCGCGGGCGTGCTGGTATGCCGCGAGGAGTTCGGCACCCCCGTCGCGAGCCCGGGTGCGCAGGGTGCGGTCGGTGTGGTTCGCGGCGTTGTACAACCACGCACGGGCAGCGGCAGGTAGCTCACTGCGGTAGCACGAGATGTTCAGGACGGCGATCGGATCCTTGGTGACCACGTCGCGCACCGCGACACCGGCGCAGCTCCACTCGTGGAAGGCTTCGGCCCAGTGCTCCTCGCGCCGGATCACGACCGGGTTGTACGTGTCGAGGGCGGTGCCCATGCCGTTGGTGCCGACCGCGCTCTCCGACCAACAGAACCACGGTGCCAGGCTCGCGCTGTCCGCGACGGATCGCGTGGCCTTGTCACCCCACCCCGACAGGACCCGGCCCGCGGCATCGGCGATCACCACGATGCCGCCGATCTTGGCGACCTCATGCGCCATCGAGGCTGCGCAGAAGCCGAGTTCGGCGAAGACCACGTCGTGCTCGAGCGGATGGGTGAGCTCCTCGACGGCGACCGGTGCCGCGGACAGCTGGGGATCGACGCGGTACTGGTCGCGGCACCGGTGCCAGGAGATCGCGATCTCCGGGCGCACTCCGCGGACGTCGTCCTCGCCTTGGACGAAGCGCTCCCAGGCGTTCCGGACCAGCGCCTGGCTGTCGCGGCCGGTCCCTCCGGTGTTTCGGTGCACCTCAGTCATCAGCGTCCTCTTTCGGTTTTGCTGGGCTTGATGGCGGCCGAGGTGCCTGCACTGGGCTGCCGCCGGTTCTCCGCGCGCCGGTCCTGGTCCGGTCGGCGGGCCGGCACGGCCCGGTCGGTTCACTCGACCGGGTCACGGTCGGCCACTGCTCCGAGGCGCTCGCGGCACCTTGGACGTGACGCTGTCCCAGCCGTGTGTGCTTCCTCACATGCTACCCGCCATGGTCACGGTTGGGGGTCCGGCACGGATGCGACCGTTCGATCCCGATCACCGACCATCCGGCTGCGTTCGGCCGCCGTTCACCGAGCGTCCATGATGGCGAGCTCACAGATTGAGCGCGCTGCGCACCGCCCTGGCGTTGCGTCGGGAGACCGGCACGGCGGTGTTGTCCGGATCGGACATCACGACGACGAGCTCACCCTTTTCGCCACGCTCGACCTCGCGAATCCGCTTGAGGTTGACGAGATACTGCCGGTGCACGCGCAGGAAGTCACCGGTGTCGGCAAGATCGTGCTCCAGGCTGTCCAGCGTTGACTGGGCAGCACGAAGCCGGCCGCCGTCCGACACCAACCAGAGCCCGCTGCTGTCCGCTGTCGCGACGGAGACCTCGGAGGAATCCAGCAGGACCATCCGGTTCTCCTCGCGAAGCGCCACGACCCGACGGTGGTGCTCAGTGCGCATCGCGCCACCCGTCCCGGTCTGCCGGAACTGTTCTCCGGCGAAGGCACCGAAGGTGATCACGTGCCCGATCAGGCTGCCGTGCACGAACACCGGATCGATGCGGATGGATGTCGGCTCGTCGGACAGCGTGGTGTGCAGCTCGGTCGTGCCGGTCCAGCCGCGGTCGGCCTCCGCCTGTTTCGTCGCATACCGCGCGGCGTGAACCAGCGCCGGAAGCTGCGACGTCCAGCGCACCCCGGCGTCGACCGCGGGTACGTTGGCGGGCACTCCCAGGATGACGCTCGCGGCATCGTCGGCGATGACCACGGCACCCGCGGTGTCCACCGCAGCGAGTGGCTCCTTCGTGCGGCCGCGCGCGTTCGTGTAGGCGGACAGCAGTTCGGCGCCGCTGTCGTGGGCGCGCCCGCGCAGATTGTGCTGGATGTGCCCGGCGACGTTGTCCAGCCAGGCCCGCGCCGTCCCCGGCAGATCGTGACGCCAGCAGGAGAGGTTCAGTGCGGCGATCGGCTGCTTGGTGACCACGTCCCGGATGGCGACACCGCCGCACGACCAGTCGTGGAAGGACTGACACCAGTGCTCCGACTGCCGGATCATCACCGCTTGGCGCGCCTCGAGCGCGGTGCCCATGCCGTTGGTTCCCATGGCACCTTCGGACCAGCAGTACCACGGTGCGAGTCCACCCTCGTGCGCGACGGCGCGGGTGTCCTTGTCCCCCCACTCCGCAAGGACCCTCCCGCCGGCGTCGGCGACGACGACGATGCCGCCGATGTTGGAGATCTCACGGGCCATCGCCGCAGCGCGAAAGCCCAGCTCGGCGAAGACGACATCCTGGTCGAACGAGTGCACCACCTGCGAGACCGCGGGCGGCGCTTCCGGGAGGAACGGATCCACCCGGTGTTCGTCGCGCGAGCGCTGCCACGAGATCGCGATCTCCGGCCGCACGCCGCGAATGTCGTTCTCGCCCTTCACGAAGCGTTCCCACGCCCCGTAGACGTCCCCCCTCGCATGCATTCGGGGGGTCGGCTGTCTTCCCTGGTGTATCGCTGTCATTCCGAAGCCACCTTCACTGTGCTGCGGTCAGTTCTCGATCGCGCGCACGAGATGCGCGCGGATCCGGGAGACCACTGCGTCCGTCGTCAACCCGAAGTGGGCCAGGACCTCGCCGCCCGGGCCGCTGGCGCCGAACGTGTCGATGCCGATGGCGACGTCGGCGATGCCGCTCCAGGCGGATGTGCTGCCGGCCTCGATGCTGACCACTGTCGCCGAGGGATCGGGAACGTAGCGGCTGCGGTCGAGCGGCGAGACGACCCGGACACCGACGCCGTCGGCACGCAACACCTCGGCCGCGTCCGCTGCGAGGGCCACCTCGGACCCGGTCGCCACGATCTCGACCGTGACGGGGGAGTGCCCGTCGAACTTGGTGGGCGGGTCCTGGGGCAGGGCCTGCCGGGAGAGGATCAACGCGGTCGGCCCGTCGGTGCGCTCCAGCGCCAGGCGCCAGGCCTCCGCCGTCTCGGCGTCGTTCGCCGGCCGCAGGACCTGCAGGCCGGGAATGAGACGCAACGACTCGACGTGCTCGACCGGCTGGTGCGTCGGACCGTCCTCGCCCACCGCCACCGAGTCGTGGGTGAGGACATAGACGACCGGCTGTCGCATCAACGCGGACAACCGCAGCGCGGGCCGCAGGTAGTCGGCGAACACCAGGAACGTGCTGCCGAAGGCACGGAAGCCTCCGTGCAGGCTCATGCCGTTCATGATGGCCGCCATACCGAACTCGCGGATGCCGAACGCGATCGCGCTCGCGGAGAAGTCGTCCCGACTCACCACATCGCCGCACACCGTTCCTGTCGACCCCGACAGGTCGGCCGAACCGCCCACCAGCTCCGGCATGACGCCGCGCGCCGCATCCAGGCAGGCCTGGGACGACTGCCGGGTGGCACGCGGAGCGTCCCCGACAGTGGCCCGGAGAGCCTCGCCGAGCCCGGCCGGGACAGTGCCCGCCTGGACCCGGTGGAACTCCGCCGCACGGTCCGGTGCGGTCTTCCGCAGCGCCGCGGCCTTCTCACGCCATACGGCATGCGCCTGCTCGCCGAGCTGCACCCACTGGGCGGCGACCTCCTGCACGGAGGCGGGCACCGTGAAGGGCGCGTGGTCCCATCCGGCGAGCGCCTTGGTCTCGGCGAGCACGGACTCGCCCAGTGGGGCGCCGTGCGCCTTGGAGGTTCCCTCGATGCCGGGCGCACCGGCACCGATGACGGTGCGGACCGCGATGAAGCTGGGCCGCGGGTCCGCCTTGGCCCGGGTGATCGCCGCGTCGATCGCCGCGATGTCCGTGCCGTCGAGCACCTGCTCGGTGTGCCAGCCGTACGCCTCGAAACGGGCGAGCTGGTCGTCACTGGACGCGCGGGCGACGTTGCCGTCGATGGTGATGTCGTTGTCGTCCCACAGGACCACCAGCCGGCCGAGCCGGTGATGCCCGGCGAACGACGCCGCCTCGTGGCTGACCCCCTCCATCAGGCAGCCGTCGCCGACGATCGCGTAGGTGTGGTGGTCGGTCAGCTCCGGGTACCGCGCGTGCATCATCCGCTCGGCGAGCGCCATACCGACCGACATGGCCAGGCCCTGGCCCAGCGGGCCCGTGGTCGACTCGACCCCGGGGGTGTCCCCGAATTCCGGGTGACCCGGTGTCCGCGAACCCAACTGGCGGAAGTTGCGCAGTTCGTCGACGGGAAGGTCGTACCCGAACGTGTGCAGGAGCCCGTAGAGCAGGGCCGAGCCGTGCCCCGCGGACAGCACGAACCGGTCGCGGTCGGGCCACTGGGGGTCCGCCGGGTCGTGGCGCAGGTGCCGGCTCCACAACGTCCAGGCCATGGGCGCGGCACCCATCGGCATACCGGGGTGTCCGGAGTTCGCTGCCTCGACCATGTCCGCTGCGAGGAACCGCAGCGTGTTGACCGCGAGCTGGTCGGTCTCCACGGACAGGACGGTGGGGTCAAGTGTGTCGGTCATCAGGCAGCCTCTCGGGGGTGAATTGTCGTATGTCGCAGCGCGCCACGCGGGCGGTCGGGTCGGTCAGCCGATGTTGGCGTGGCGTTCCCAGAGGCGCTCGGCCGTCTGGTCCTCCTTGCTCCACAGCGCCTGGAACAGGGCGTCGGAGGCGAGCAGCACCGACTGCTCGAACAGGCTGCCGGCGTACTGGCTGGTGATCGAGGCACTGTGGTCCTGCTTGTCCGCGGCGGCCAGCACCAAGACCTCGTCGGCCCTCTGCGCGAGCGGTGAGTCGGGTGCCGTCGTGATCGCGAGGACCGACGCCCCGACCTTCTTCGCGACGTCGGCGGCACTCACCACCGAACCGGTCGTGCCCGATCCCGAGACGGCGAGCAGCACGTCACCGGAGCCGATGGCAGGGGCCGTGACCTCGCCGGCCACGTGGACCTTCAGGCCGAGGTGCATCAGGCGCATGGCCGCCATCTGGATGGCCAGGCCGCTGCGGCCGTTGCCGATCACGAAGACGGCTCGCGCATTGGTGAGCAGTTGCCCGGCGCGGTCCCACTGATCCGGCTGGACCGCGTTCAGCAGACGCTCGTTCTCCTGCAGCACGATGCTCCGCGCAGTGCTGAAATCCGTTCCGGTTGCTTGCTGTTCGGTGATGGTCATGACCGCTCCTCGCTGGTAGACGTGGTGTTCGGTCTCTCACCATGCCGCTGGGTGTGAGTTGGGACACCCGGTCGCAAGGCTTGTCTTGCCTGTCCTGTTGGCCAGTCCCGGTCACGGGGTGATTGACCAAGACTGTGGTGGGAAGCCAGCGCCGGCGATCGAGGTCGCCGCCGTCCGCCCGCCGCCGAGGAGTCCCGATGAGCGCCGAAACCACTGACCGTCCGGCAGTTGCCACAGCGTCGGACATCATCGACATCGCGCCCGTCATCCCCGTCGTGGTCGTCGACGATGCCGCGAGTGCCGTGCCGATCGCGGAAGCACTGGTGCGGGGCGGCATACCGATCATCGAGATCACGCTGCGCTCCGGTGCCGCGCTGCCGGCCATCGAGGCCGTTGCATCACGAGTGCCGGAGATCGTGGTCGGCGCCGGCACGATCATCCGTCCCGAACAGGTGCAACACGTCGCCGACGCGGGAGCGCAGTTCCTGGTCACCCCGGGCTCGCCCACGAAGCTGGTCGAGTCCGCACTGGACAGCGGCCTGCCGATCCTTCCCGGGGCCGGGACCCTCACCGAGATGCTCACCCTGGCCGACGCCGGCCTGACCGTGCAGAAGTTCTTCCCGGCGGAGGCCAGCGGCGGCCGCGAGTTCCTGTCAGCCGTGGTCGGACCGTGCCCTCAGCTGCGGTTCTGCCCCACCGGCGGGATCGCCCCGCGAACCGCCGCCGGCTGGCTCGCAATGCCCAACGTCGGCTGTGTCGGGGGTACCTGGCTCACCCCCCAGGACGCCGTCATACAGCGGGACTGGGACCGGATCACCGGCCTGGCGCGCGCCGCCGCCGCCTTCCGCCTGGGTGAATCGGTCGGCTTCCTCGCGTCTCAGATCTCGATCTCCAAGCCGTCCGTGGCGACCTCGATGCCGTGGCGGTCGAGCTGACGTCGCTCCGCGGAGTCCGCGAGCAGGATCGGATTCGTGTTGTTGATGTGGGTGTAGACCTTGCGGTCGATGGGCAGCGAGGACAGCAACTCGAGGGTGCCGCCCGGACCGTCGATCGGTGCATGGCCCATGTCACGTGAGGTCTTGGCGGCCAGACCGAGATTGGACATCTCGTCGTCGCGCCAGCAGGTGCCATCGACCAATAGCGCACTGCAGCCGGCCAATTCGCCGAGCACGTCGTCGGTGAGCTGCTGGACACAGGGCAGGTAGACCAGGCTCCGCCCGCTCGCGGTGTCGCTGATGCGATAGCCGACCACCCGGCCGTACTCGTCCGCGCCGGCGAAGCGCATCCGCTTGTTCGTGGGCACGTCGAAGGCGACATACGACAGGCCGGCGCCCAGGTCCACCGGCGTGCCCGGGGTCACCGGCCGCCAGGTGACCGGGCAATAGGCCTCGAGGGTCGGCAGGATCCCGGTGCCGCTGGTCAGGGTCTCGCGGACCGACGTCGTCGCATGCACCTCGAGGCCGCGGCCCTCCCGCATCAACAGCAGACCGAGCGTGTGGTCGAGCTCGGCATCGGTGAGAACCACCGCCTGCAACCGCACGACCCTGTCGTCGCCGGGATGCAGGGCGGGGAAGGACTCGATCTGCGTCTGGATGTCGGGCGAGGCGTTGAACAGGAACCAGTGCTCCCGGTCGGCGCTCACGGCGATCGACGACTGCGTGCGAGGAACGCACGGCCGCGAGCCGTCGCGGACCGCACGGCAGGTCGGGCACGTGCAGTTCCATTGGGGATAGCCGCCTCCGGCTGCCGATCCCAGCACGCGCATCCACATGTGGCACTCGTCCTCGTGTCGTGGGTTGGTTCAGGGCGCCTCGACCGTAGACCTCGACACCTCCTGCGGCCAGGCAGGACCGTCCGCGCTGCTCGGCCCGCCGTTCACCGTACGAACGGTGCCGGTGATGCGCCGCGCACCTCGGCATTGGCACTTGGAGCGGGGGACGGTTCCTGCAGCAACCGCACATGTATGGCGTGCGCCGTCTCGGTCGGGAGCGCACAGCGGACCCCATCCGGTCCGGTCAGGGTGACCGTCGTAGCCCCGGTTTCGACGTCCACGCGCGCATCCGGTGCGACCCCGGCCGCACGAAGGGTCGCCATGGTCGCCGAATCCGACTGCACGTGCTCGGAGATCGTCCTGATGACGGCACGAACGACGGACCCGGGCCGCACATCGGTCAGCCGAATCAGCCTGTCCTGCGGGCACGTTCGGCCGCATGCCCCGTGCACGGCAAGACCCGGTATCGGATTTCCGTAGGGGGATCTGGTCGGCCGGTTCAGCATCTCGATCAGACTCCGCTCCAGACGGTCACTGACCACGTGCTCCCACCGGCACGCCTCCGCGTGAGCGAACTCCCATTCGAGCCCGATGACGTCGACCAGCAGGCACTCGACGATCCGATGCTTGCGTGTCACCGCCGCTGCCCGCTCGAGACCGGCGTCCGTCAACTCCAGCCTGCGGTCCCCGAGAACGCGGACGAGCCCGTCACGCTCCATCCGGGCGACGGTCTGTCCCACCGTGGGCTGGGTCTGCTCGAGCCGCTCGGCGATGCGGGCCCGCCGCGGCTCGACGCCCTCCTCGACCAGGTCGTAGATCGTGCGCAGATACATCTCCACCGTGTCGACGAGATCCCGCATTTCACATCCTTCGTGTCCGCTCACCGCACGGCACCGGATGATCCGGTGACGCCGCGGGCGACCTCAGAGCGGGCGCCACATCCGCCCGGCACGGGTCAGCATCCTGGCTGCCGCGTCCGGCCCGTCGGTTCCGGCTTCGTAGGACGCGGGCGGCGCCGCATCCGCCCAGTACTCCAGGACGGGATCGATCACGCGCCAGGACGACTCGATCTCTTCCCGGCGCGGGAACAGGGTTGCGTCGCCGCGCAACACATCACAGATCAAGCGCTCGTATGCCGCACGAGCGGGCTGGAAGACGGAGCCGAGATCGCTGTCGAGGCTGACCGACTCGATGTCCATGTCGCCGCCGGGCCGCTTGGCACCGATCTGCAGTTCGATCCGGTAGTCGGGCTGCACCCGGAGGACGAGGACGTTCTGGACCGGCGCGGTTCGGCTCACCAGCGCACCACCGGCCGGAGGCGTGAAGGCAACCGCGATCTCCGTCGTGGTCCGCGCGAGACGCTTGCCGGTGCGGATGTAGAAGGGCACGCCCGTCCACCGGCGCGTCTCGACACCCACGGTGAGAGCCGCGAAGGTCTCCGTCGCCGAATCGGCGGGGAATCCACGCTCGTCGGTCAGTCCCGGCAGGACGACCCCGTCACGTATCCCGGTCGTGTACTGGCCACGGGCAGAGGTCCGCCCGAGCGGCCCGAGCAGTCGCGCGGCCGAGAGCACCTTGATCTTCTCGGCCGCGACGCTGTCCGCGTCGAACGTGGCCGGCTCGCTCATCGCGATCAGGGCGAGCAGCTGCAGCAGATGATTCTGTATGACGTCCCGCGTCGCGCCGACACCGTCGTAATAGGCACCACGCCCCGCGACTCCGACACTTTCGGCCATGGTGATCTGCACGTGATCGACATACCGGTTGTTCCACAGCGGCTCGAACATGCCGTTCGTGAATCGCAGGGCAAGGATGTTCTGGACGGCCTCCTTGCCCAGGTAGTGGTCGATCCGATAGATGGACGACGGCTCGAAGGTGCGCTCCAGCGAGGCTCCCAGCGCTCGCGCGGTGGCCAGATCACGACCGAACGGTTTCTCCACCACGATCCGCCGCCAGCCATGCTCCTGGCGGTGGAGACCGACCTGCGCCAACCCGTCGCAGACCGTCTCGAAGGCCGACGGCGGAATCGAGAGGTAGAAGACGTAGTTGGCCGGCTTCCCGCGCAACAGGTCGAGCTGCGCCAATCGGGACCCGAGCGCGGCGAAGGCCGTCGGGTCCTCGAAGGACCCCTGCACGAAATGGATCCGCTTCCTCAGCCGCGCCCAGACCCCGGGGTCGAACGGGGTGCGCGCGTGGGCGATGACCGAGTCCCGCAGCACGTCGTCGAGATCGGAGGTGTCACGGGCGAACCCGATCAGGTCGAACTCCGGCGACAGTTGCTGGTCGTGCTCGAGATCGTAGATGGCAGGGACGAGCTTCTTGCGCGACAGATCACCGGTGATGCCGAAAATGACCATCGAGGCGGGGCCGGTGATCGTCCCGGAACGGACGGTGCGCTGCTCGATCTCGCTGATGTCCGGTTCGCCGATGTGTTGAGTTCGCTCCTGAACGTGGGACACGGTCACTTTCGTTGTTCTCCAAGTCGTTTCGCTCGATGTCGTGCCGCTTCGTTCGATGTCGTTCCGTGTCGTTCGGCTGGATGACCGGCGCATCCGGACACGCTGCGACGCGATTAGTCTTCCGGCGCCGGCCACCGTTTGCACTGCGCCGACCGGCCAGTAACTGCTCGCCGCTCGGCCAGGTGAGACGGACCGCGATCTTGAGTAGACATGGCTTCCAATAGCTGCTCCCCATAGCTGCCACTACCGGATCGACCGCTGCGCGCCCGCCTCCCGATGACGCCGTCTCCTGCAGCGGCCAACGATGACGAGAAGGACGACCGCCATGACCCAGAACCGCAACCTCGAGGAGCTGTCCGAGGCAGGTGTGTCGGTGTGGCTGGACGATCTGTCCCGGGAACGGATCGAGTCCGGGAGCCTGGCCGAACTGGTCGCCACGAGGTCCGTGGTCGGCGTCACCACCAACCCGTCCATCTTCCGGGCCGCCCTCGGCACCGGCCGCGCCTACGACACCCAGCTCCGCCAACTCGCCGCGCGTGGCGCGAGCGTCGACGCCGTGATCCGCACGGTGACCACGGACGACGTACGAGCGGCCTGTGACGTGTTCGGGGCGCAGTTCGAGAGCACCGACGGTGTCGACGGCAGGGTGTCCATCGAGGTCGACCCGCGCCTCGCCCACGACACGGAGCGGACCGTCGCGCAGGCCATCGAGCTGTGGAAGATCGTCGACCGTCCCAACCTGCTGATCAAGATCCCGGCCACCACCGCCGGGATCCCGGCGATCACCGATGTCACCGCAGAGGGCATCAGCGTCAACGCCACCCTGATCTTCTCCGTCGAACGGTACGAACGCGTGATGAACGCCTACCTCGACGGACTCGAAGCAGCGAAGCTGGCCGGGCACGACCTGTCCCGGATCCACTCGGTCGCGTCCTTCTTCGTCTCCCGTGTCGACACCGAGGTGGACACCAGGCTCACGAGGATCGGCACGCCGGAAGCACTCGACCTGCGCGGCCGGGCGGCGCTCGCCAACGCGCGCCTCGCGTATGCCGCCTACCAGCGGGTGTTCGAGACCGGTCCCCGGTTCCGGCAGCTCGCGGCGTTCGGCGCGCAGGCCCAGCGACCGCTGTGGGCCTCCACGGGCGTCAAGAACGCGGACTACCCCGACACGTTGTATGTCGCAGGACTCGTCGGCCCGTACACGGTCAACACGATGCCGGAGTCGACCATCGAAGCCTTTGCGGACCACGGGCACGTCGCAGGTGACACCATCTCAGGCACGGCGGCCACCGCGCAGGCGGTGTTCGACCGGCTCGAGGCTGTCGGGATCGACCTCGCGGAGGTGTTCGACCTGCTGGAGGCCGAGGGCGTTGCGAAGTTCAACCACGCGTGGTGCGACCTGCTCGACGCGACAGCGGAACAACTGCGGAAGGCCTGAATTCCTGTGCTCATCGACGGTCACAACGATCTCGCCTGGGCGATGCGCCAGCAGTATGAAGGCGACCTCGATCGGGTCGACCTGGGTCGTCTGGTGCCGACGCTGCACACCGACCTCGAGCGACTCGAGGCGGGCGGAGTCGGCGGGCAGTTCTGGTCCGTCTACGTCTCCCCGGTGCTCTACTCCGGCCCTGCGGCCGTGATCGCGACCCTGGAGCAGATCGACTTCATCCATCAGTTGGTGGCCCGGTATCCCGATCGCCTGGTGCTGGCCACCACGGCCGACGAGGTCGAGGCGTCGGGCGGTCGCGTCGCCTCATTGCTGGGCATGGAGGGCGGCCATTGCATCGACGAGTCACTCGCGGTGCTGCGGATGATGCGCGCCCTGGGTGTGCGGTACATGACCCTGACGCACAACAAGAACGTCCCGTGGGCCGACGCTGCCACGGACGAGCCGGTGCTGCACGGACTGTCGGACTTCGGCGTGGACGTCATACACGAGATGAACCGGTTGGGGATGCTCGTCGACCTCTCGCACGTGTCGCCGGACGTCATGCGGCACGCGCTGCGGGTAACCCGCGCCCCGGCGATCTTCAGCCATTCGTCGGCCCGGGCGTTGTGCGACCACCCGCGCAATGTGCCGGACGACGTGCTGGAGTCGCTCGCTGCGAGCGACGGCGTCTGCATGGTGACGTTCCTGCCGGCTTTCGTGTCACCCGAGGTACGGCAATGGAACAAGGACCTCAACGAGGAGGCACAGCGCCGCGGAATGCTCAAGGGAAGCCCCGACCACGATCGCCTGGTGGACGAGTTCAGCGCCAACTTTCCGTGTCCGGCGGCCACCCTGGATCAGGTCGTGGATCACATCGAGCACGTCCGTGATGTCGCGGGTATCGATCACGTCGGGATCGGCGGGGACTACATGGGCAACGAGGACATGCCGCGCGGCCTCGAGGACGTCGCGGGCTACCCGAGGCTCTTCGCCGCGCTGGCCGATCGTGGCTGGTCCGAGTCCGATCGGGCCAAACTCGCCGGCGGGAACACGCTCCGGGTGCTCAGGGCGTCCGAGGACGTGTCGGCCGCCGGATCCTGAGGTCCGGCGCCGGCTGCCCGTCGGCGGTGAGCTCACCGGCAGGGGTCGGTACAGCCGACACGACGCCCGCACGAATGGCGACGGCGGCTGCCTCGCCCCGGTTGGCGACCTCGAGCTTCTTGAGCACGCTGGCGACGTGGAATTTGATCGTGCTCTGGGTGACGCCGAGCTCCTCGGCGATGACCCGGTTGCGCTTGCCCTCGGCAAGGTGACCGAGCACTTCCATCTCCCGGGGATTGAGGCTCGCCAACAGGTGCTCCCCGGGACGCGCAGCCGGCGGATCGAGCGGGAGCGTCAGCTTGACGCAATGCCCCCACCCGGGAATCGACTCGATGTCCAGGTCACCTCGCAACGTCCGCAGGCGGCCGGCCAGCTGCAGGCGCAGGGTGTTGGTGTCGATCCAGCCGGGTCCGTTGTCGCGGATCTCGAGCAGCACGTTCTCGCCGTCGCAATCCCACGCGATGCGCAAGCGGTCGAGTTCCGGCTGTGCGCAGAGGGCGAGCACGACCGCGCGCACCATGGCACGGGCCGCGAAGGCCACCTCGCCGGGAAGCGGCCGACCGTCGGCGGGCGGCGCGGCATACTCGACCTCGACCTCCTGGAACTTCAGCATCGGCCCGAGCTCCCCCTGCAGCCGGGCGAATGCGGTTGTCACGGCCTCCTCGGACAGTTCACGGTCGACGGCGCTGGTGGATCGTAATGCGGTCAGCGCCGCGGATGCTGTCTCGCTGGCCGTGATGCGGGCGCGACGGTCGTCGAGATCCCGCGATCGCAGGGTGCCCAGGATGGTGGACAGGGTCGCCTCGTGTACGCCGGTCAATTCGGCGATCGTGCGGGCGCGTTCACTGGATGCCGCGCGTGATTCGGCGAGGTAGTCGGGGCTGGCCTGGGCGACCTGGTGGTGGATGGCCATGGCGACGATCCCGAAGACGGCCGCGATCTCGTCGAGGCGGACGGTGTCGGTGCGGGAGGCCTTCGGGACCATCACGAGGAGGATGTCGCTCGGGTCGCGGACGGCCCAGATCCGGTGACTCGAACCGGCAAGGACGGCCTCCGTCTCGCAGTTGGTGCCCGGCTCGAGGGACTGCTTGATCTCCTCGAGCTCGTCGATGGTCACGCGGTCGACGATCTCCTTCTTGCCGGCCACCTTCCGGGGGCGCCCGGTGCATTCGCGCGTGAAGATCACCAGCGCATCGTGCGACCGCGTCCCGAAGAAGGCCGACAGGCGTGCAGCTATGGCCGGAAGTGGTCCGTCGACCACCTTCCGCATATCGATCCACCGCGCCCAATCCGGCCGCTCGATGTCGTCCATACTCACCACCAGCTCGCCACCTGTCCGATACGCCCCGCCCTCAGTTGAAGGTATTGGACCCGTCAAGTGCGGGTCCCGTCGTCGCACGCACACCCCCGATACAGCCCCCAATGCGTGCGTCCCCGAGCCTGCTCGGCTCGGGGACGCACACTGCCAGGGCTGTCGTCACGCGATGGCGGCGCGGAGCTCCTTGGCGGCCAGGCCCGGGTCCTCGGCGCCGTAGATGGCACCGCCGGCGACGGCGACGTCGGCACCGGCGCGCTGCACGTCGGCGATCGTGCTGGCGTTGACACCACCCGCGACCGAGAAGGGCACACGTGCTTCCTCACCGGACTTGAGCAGACCGTTGAGGTCGTAACCGGGCTTCGCCTGCTCGTCCAGGCCGGCGTGCATCTCGACGAACTTGGCGCCGATCGCGCGGACCTCCTTGGCGCGGCTCACCTTGTCCTCGATGCCGATGAGGTCGACGACGACGCCCTTGTTGTGCGCCTTGGCAGCCTTGACGGCACCGGCGATGGTCGAGTCGTCGGCGGCCCCGAGAACGGTGACCAGGTCGGCGCCCGCCTTGAACGCGATGTCCGCCTCGAGCTCACCGGCGTCCATGGTCTTCAGGTCTGCGAAGACGATCTTGTCCGGGTGGGCTTCCTTGACCGCGGTGATCGCGGCCAGTCCTTCACTCTTCACCAGCGGGGTGCCGAGTTCGATGATGTCGACGAATTCGGCGACCTGCCCGGCCAGCGTGAGCGCAGCCTCGGTGGTCAGCACGTCCATGGCGACTTGCAGCTTCATGATGTGTCTTCTTTCTTCTAGTGATGTGCGATGTGTGGTTGGACTGTTGGTCA
>NZ_DASZNO010000035.1:0-75172 GCF_035551235.1 Flexivirga sp.
GAGTGACCGGGGCGCTTCTCTTGTTGGGGTGGAGCATAGGGGAGCCGTCGTCCTCGCTTCGCTGCGGCTCCTCCCGAATCCACTGTGTCGCCTGGAGATAGTGAAGAGCCCCCGTCGAAAACCTGACGGGGGCTCTTCACTATCTCTGGTGGAGCATAGGGGATTCGAACCCCTGACCTTCTCATTGCGAACGAGACGCGCTACCAACTGCGCCAATGCCCCATGAGCGAGAGCAACATTAACACCGAGACGGGCGATCGGCTAAATCGGGCCGACCCCTGCGGGACATCTCGATCGCCCGCGCTCGAGCCTGCTCAGCCCGCCCGGAAAACGGAGGGCAGGTCGTCCAGGTCCTGGTCGAGGGCGAGACCGTCGAACGGCAGGTCCTCATTGGCGACATCGTCATACGACCGCTTGCTGGAGGTCGCTGCGGGCGCCTGCTGCGGGCGCTCCGGCGCCCGCTCCTTCATCGTGTAGGTCGGGCGCGGCACGGCGACCGGCTCCCACTCCTCCGCTGCCTCCTGCCCGACGGATTCAGCGACGGATTCCTGGGCGACGGATTCCTGGGCGGCGGGCTCCGGCGCGATCGACACGAGCGGCGGCGCGACCGGCTGCTGGGACGCGGTCGTGTCGGATGCGATCACGTCGAAGACCTGGTCACTGTCAGCGACCGGGGCACTCTCGACGACCGGCTCGGGCATGGTCGCCTTCGTGAGCGGCACCTCCGCGGGCGCCGCGGCTGCCGGTGCGGCGGTCCGGCGCTGCTGCGGCAGTTGCACACCGTCGCCCTTGCGAACCGACGCCCGCGGACGTTGATGCGCTGATGCACCGGAGCGACGCTGGGCGGCACCGGCGGCCATGGCCGAAGCACGGCACCACCAGAAGACACCGCCGGACACGACGAGCATCAGCACCGGCGACCACCACGGCAGGGCACCGAAGGGTGCGCACACGACGGTGATCACCAGCAACGACAAACTGCCGATGAGCGCGATCGCGCGCAGCTTCGGGGAGCCCGCGTGCGCGGCGAAGTTGCCGAAGCGCTGGACGGCTTCGGCCGACGAGTTGCTCGCTGCAGCGAGCTTCTGGGTCGCCGAGGCGGATGCCTCGTCGCCATTCTCGGCGGACGGTTGCGTGGGGGGCTGTGGGGTTTCTCCGGTCATGACGGTCCCTGCTCGCAGTGACGGCCGCGGTCCGCTGTCGCTGATCCGCGGTGCCGATGTTCGGCTGGCGTGCGCTGGATCGGATGCCTGCTCGGCGACGCCTTCGACCCGGTGCTCACGTCGCTCCAGCACGCGCATCGCGTCGCTGAACTGGTCGACGGAGCGCGCGGTGGCCAGCGCCTCGCGGCGCCGGATCCAGTGCTGCAGGAGATA
Organism: Flexivirga sp.; assembly: GCF_035551235.1. Lineage (GTDB taxonomy): Bacteria > Actinomycetota > Actinomycetes > Actinomycetales > Dermatophilaceae > Flexivirga. The sequence goes on from NZ_DASZNO010000035.1 coordinate 1,377, forward strand.
GGCAGCCCAAATGACGACGATGGCCAGGAAGATCAGGCTGCTCGGCTGCTGCACGAGACAAGACGTTAGGGCCAAATCCGTTGCGATCCGTGGAGGTCCACGGTGTGTCGCCGCTTGCACAGCAAGTCATTCCGTGTAGAGAGACGCCGATCGCGCTCAGTTCGCTTGTGCCACAGCCGAATTCACAGGCGGCGACGCAGCCGCTCCACCATCGTCTCGCTCGGCAGTTCCTCACTGGTCACCGCGAACGTCAGGTGGTCGTGCCACGAGCCGTTGATGTGCAGGTAGCGCTTGCGCATGCCCTCTTCGCGGAGCCCGAGCTTCTCCACCACGCGCAGGCTCGCGTCGTTGTCGGGCCGGATGTTGACCTCGACGCGGTGCAGTCCGGCGTCCGAGAAGGCGTGGTCGATCGCCATCGCCAGCGCGTATGGCGTGATCGACCTGCCGGCATACCGCTCACCGATCCAGTAGCCGGCCGCCGCGGACAGCAATGCACCCCGCGCGATGCCGAAGAGGTGCATCTGCCCGGCGAGCGCTCCGTCGACCTCGACGGCGAACGGCAGCAGCCGGCCCTCGTGAGCTTCGCGATCCTGGAAGCGGACCAACTGTCCGTAGTTCATCCGCACCTCACCTGCGCCGGGCGCCGTGGAATCCCATGGCCGGGTCCACGCGGAGTTCTCCGCGCGCAACGCCAGGAACTCACGCTTGTCCGCGCGGACCCGTAGTGGCCGGAGCACTATTCGGGAACCACGCCACTCGCCGGCGACAGCGGTCGGCCACCACCGGGACCTAATGGTCTCCCCCATCGAGTTGCGAAATTGCGTGCGGCAGCACGGGTTCCAGCACCACGAGCGCGTCCCGCACACCCCCGGTCGAACCGGGCAGGTTGACGATCAGGGCGTCGCCTGCGACACCGGCGAGTCCTCGGGACAGCGTCGCCGTCGGTATGCCGGCCGCCACGCCCTGTGCCCGCAGCGCCTCCGCGATGCCGGGCACCTCGAAGTCCAGCAACGGCGCCGTTTCCTGCGGGGTACGGTCGGTGGGGTTCAAGCCCGTCCCGCCCGTCGTGAGTATGACGCGGGCCCCCGCGTCGAGAGCTTCGCGCAGCGCGGCCCCGACAGGTGGCCCGTCGGGCACGACCTTGCGCGTCACGGTGAATCCCCAGTCCTGCAGGGACTTCTCGAGGATCTTCCCGGAGCGGTCGTCATACGTCCCGGCCGCGGCACGGTTGGACGCGGTGATCACCCAGGCGGCTGTCACGATTCCCGCCAATCCCCCGACCGGCCACCGGATTTCGCGGTGACCCGGACGTCGGTGATGCGGCCGTGCTTGTCGACGGCCTTGACCATGTCGATCAACGCCAGCGCCGCGACGGTCACGCAGGTCAGCGCCTCCATCTCGATGCCGGTGCGGTCGGCGGTGCGGACCTCGGCGCTGATGTCCACCCCGTCGTCCTGGACGGTCAGGTCCACCGACACGGCGTGCACCGCAACCGGGTGCGCGAGCGGCACCAGGTCAGGTGTGCGCTTGGCGGCCTGGATGCCCGCGATCCGTGCCACCGCGAGCGCGTCGCCCTTGGGCACCTTGCCCGACCGGAGCGCTTCGATCGCGGTGGGCGACAACAACACTCGGCCGCGCGCCTCCGCGACGCGGGCGGTGACGGCCTTGGCGCTGACGTCGACCATGTGCGCCGTGCCATCACTCCGCAGATGCGTGAGTTCAGAGGGTTTTGTCATGCGAGTCCTTCGAGAGGAATTACGTGCAGGGTCTCACCGACCGCGACCTCGGTGGTGTCGGCGGGCACGATCGCGAGCGCGTGTGACCCGGCGAGGCCGCCGAGCACGTGGGAGCCCTGGCCGCCGATCGGCCGCACGACGCGGCCGTCGTCGTCGAACACGACCCGGGCGAACTGCTGCCGCCCGGGCGGGGAGGTCCAGTGCTCGGCCACCCGCGCCTCGACCGTCGTCAGCCGGGGGTCGCGTCCGGCCAGCACCCGTGCCGCCGGCGCGACGAAGACCAGGAACGACACCAAGGAGCTGACCGGGTTGCCGGGCAGAGCGAAAACCGTTGCGTTGCCGAGAGTTCCGAAGCCCTGCGGCTTACCCGGCTGCATCGCGACCTTCACGAAGTCGAAACCACCACTCCCCTCGAAGGCCAGCTTCAACGGCTCGAAGGCTCCCGCGCTCACGCCGCCGCTGGTGACGATGACGTCGGCGACGCCGGCCAGCTCGGTCAGTGCCCCGCGGACTTCCTCTCCGGTGTCACCGACCCGGCGCATCGCCACGACCTCGAACCCGCACTCGACCGCGAGCGCCGCCAGCATCGGGCCGTTGGAGTCCACGACCTGCCCGTGGCCGGGCTCCCGGCCCGGCTCGACGAGTTCGTCCCCGGTGCTGACGATCGCGACGCGCGGCCGTGGGATCACCGAGATCTCCGGCACACCGGCGGACAGCAGCGCGGGAACGTGCCGGGGGTGCAGCAGCGTGCCTGCCGGCAGCACCTCGTCGCCCGGCTCGATGTCCTCCCCCCGACGGCGGATGGCGCGCCCCGCCTCGACGGCCGACCGGATCGCCACCGTCTCCGTGCCGCCGTCGGTCAACTCCACCTGCACCACTGCGTCCGCGCCGTCGGGCACGGGCGCGCCCGTCATGATCCGCCAGCAGGTGCGGGGTTCGAGCCGCAGCGACCGGGTGTCCCCGGCCGGGATGTCACCCGTCACCGGCAACGAGACCGGGGCGTCAGCGGTGGCACCCTGCACGTCGGCGGCCCGCACGGCATACCCGTCCATCGCGGAGTTGGTGAAGCCGGGAAGTGCGACACGGCTGCGCAGGGGCTCCGCCGTCACCAGACCGAGCAGGTCGGTGGCATCGGTGGCTGCAACGGAGCGCGACGGCAATCGGCGCGCCGCGGCCACCACCCGCTGCTGGTATTCGTCGAAGGTGAGCACCTTCGCAGTTTAATGACGCGAGCAGCAGCCTCAGTGGCCGAGATGCTCGCGCTCGGCGGGTTTGCCGCTGCTGCCGTTGCGGCCGCGACCTTCCTCCGAGTCGACCCAGGACATCAGCCAGGCCCGGAAGTCCGCGCCGAAATCGCGGTGCCGTGCACCGAGCCGGACCATCGCCTTGAGGTAGTCGAGCCGGTCACCGGTGTCGTAGCGCCGGCCGCCGAAGATCACGCCGGTGACCCCGCCACCGGGGCGATCCGGGTCGTCGGCCATCTCCAGCAATGCGTCGGTCAGTTGGATCTCGCCGCCCCGGCCGGGTCCGGTGTGCTCGAGCACGTCGAAGATCTCCGGGGACAGCACGTAGCGACCGATGATCGCCAGGTTGCTGGGTGCCTCGCCGATCGCCGGTTTCTCCACGAGCGACTCGACGCGCACGACCTGGTCGCCCGCGCCGTCGATCTGCGAGACTGCCGCGCAGCCGTAGAGGTGGATCTGGTCCTCGGGAACCTCCATCAGTGCGACGACCGAGCCGCCATACAGCTCCTGCGCCTGAATCATGGTGTCCAGCAACGGATCCCGTTCGTCGATCAGGTCGTCGCCGAGCAGCACGGCGAAGGGGCTGTCCCCCACATGGGTCCTCGCGCAGAGCACCGCGTGACCGAGCCCGCGCGGCTCGCCCTGGCGGATGAAGTGCACGTTGCCGAGGTTCGCGGACTTCTGCACCCGCTGCAGCCGCAGCGTGTCGCCCTTGCGTTCCAGCGCCTGCTCGAGTTCCCAGTGCCGGTCGAAATGGTCCTCCAGAGCGGCCTTGTTGCGCCCGGTCACCATCAGGATGTCGTGGATGCCGGCGCGCTCGGCCTCTTCGACGACGTATTGGATCGCGGGCTTGTCCACGACCGGCAGCATTTCCTTGGGGATCGCCTTGGTGGACGGCAGGAAGCGAGTGCCCAGACCTGCCGCCGGAATCACCGCTTTACGTACTTGAGAAGTCCCCTCGGCTGTCATGTCGCACAGGCTACGACACGGTTTCGCTCGATCCACCGTGAATGCCGTCAGAATCAACCGTATGTCGAATGAACTCCCGGCGAACAAGCGCGACGCCCGCCGGCGGATCCGTGCCGGTCGCCGATCGCTGCGCGCATCCGTGGGCGACGAGCAGTGGCGGGCGTATGGCGAAGCCCTCGGCCTCGGCCTGGCGCGCTGGCTCAACGATCGGCCGGTGCCGCAACTCGCCGCGATCTACGAGGCACTGCCGACCGAGCCACCGACACACGGCATCCGCGCGGCGCTGGTCTCCCTCGGCGTCCGGCTCATCGTGCCGACCCTGCTGGCGGACAACGACCTGTCCTGGCGTGACCCGGCCTCCGGCGCGGATCTCGGCATCGCCGCGATCTCCGACGCCGACCTCATCCTGGTGCCCGGGCTGGCCGTGGACCGGGCCACCGGCATCCGGCTCGGCCAGGGCGGCGGCAGTTACGACCGGACGCTGGACCGCAAGGCCCCCGGAACTCCAGTGCTGGCAGTCCTTTTCGACGCCGAAGTGATGGATGGAGTGCCCTCCGAACCGCACGATTGCATCGTCGATGCCGTGCTGACCCCGTCAGGTGGCGTTGCGCAGGTGGGCCCGACCATTTGAAATACTGACGCGGAGATTCGTTCCTCATCTCCGTGTCAGTATTTCGGTACCGATGGTCCGTCCTTCGGCCGGAACGCTGACGCCCAAGCCCCGGAACCGACCACTCTGCGAAGGAGACCCCCGTGGCCACCTCCGCAGCGAACCACTTCACGACACACGACCTCGCGTTCGTCCTGTTCATCTCGGCGCTGGTGCTGCTCGTCTCTGTCGCGGCGGTGCGTTTCGCGAACCGCTCGGGTATGCCGACGCTCGTGCTCTACCTCGGGATCGGGCTCGCGATGGGCGAGGCCGGGCTCGGCATACATTTCGAAAACCCTGAGCTGACACAGGTTCTCGGCTATTCGGCGTTGGCGCTGATCCTGGCCGAAGGTGGTATTTCCACGCGCTGGTCGAGCATCCGGTCCTCGATCGCACCCGCCGCGTTACTGGCGACCCTCGGTGTCCTCGTCTCCGTCCTGGTGATGGCCGCGTTCGTCGTGCTGCTGCTCGGCAAGTCCTGGACCATCGCACTGCTGCTCGGCGCGATCGTCACCTCCACCGACGCCGCGGCGGTCTTCTCGGTGCTCAAGCGGGTCGGCCTGCCGCGCCGGATCACCGGCGTCCTCGAAGCCGAGTCCGGCTTCAACGACGCACCGGTCGTGCTGCTCGTCGTTGCCCTGGCCGACGCGGCCACGCCCGGCCGGACGGCGCACGCCTGGTGGATCGTCGCGCTCGAGGCGGCCGGCGAACTCATCGGTGGCGCCGCCATCGGCCTCGCCCTCGGCTGGTTCTTCGCGAAACTGAGCCGGGCGACGGCGCCCGGCTCCTCGGGCCTGTTCTCGATCGGCATCCTGTCGGTCGCCGTGCTCGCCTATGCCACCGCGAGCCTGGCCCACACCAGCGGATTCATCGCGGTCTACCTGGCGGCGCTGGTCCTCGGCAACAGCAACCTGCCGCACCGCCGCGCGGTCCACGGGTTCGCGCAAGCGGTCGGCTGGCTGGCGCAGATCGGGTTGTTCGTGCTGTTGGGGTTGCTGGCGTCGCCGGGCCGGCTGGGCGGACAGGTCCTGCCCGCCATACTCGTCGGGCTGGTGCTGCTGCTGGTCGCCCGGCCCCTGTCGGTGTTCGCCAGCCTGAGCTGGTTCAGGTTCCGCTGGCAGGAGCAGCTCTTCCTCTCCTGGGCCGGCCTGCGCGGCGCCGTGCCGGTCGTGCTCGCGACCGTGCCGCTGACGGTGGGAACGCCCGACACCGACTGGATCTTCGACCTGGTCTTCGTCCTCGTACTCATCTTCACGCTGGTCCAGGCGCTGCCCATGCCATGGATCGCGCGCAAGCTCGGTGTCGCGGAGGCCGCGCAGGTGCTCGATCTGGACGTGGAGGCAACGCCCCTGGAGGAGTTGCACGCGGACGTCCTGCAACTTCATGTCGGCGAGACGTCACGCCTCAACGGCGTCGAGATCCAGGAACTGCGGCTACCCAAGGGCGCCAACGTCACCCTGATCGTTCGGGGCGAGCAGGGCTTCGTGCCCAGCCCGCGCACCATCATCCGGCGTGGCGACCAGTTGCTCCTGGTCACGACCGCCAAGTCGCGGGACCACGCCATCCGGCGGGTGCGTTCGGTGTCCCGTGACGGGCGTATGGCGGGCTGGGCGACGCCGCTGCGTTCGGAACAGGACTGACTTCGGGACAGGGAGTTCGGGACAGGGCCGAACACCCCGTACACTGTGCCCGTGCCGACCTATGCCTATGTATGCAAGGACTGCGCGCACGCCTTCGATGTGCAGCAGTCCTTCTCCGATGACGCGCTGACCACCTGCCCCGAGTGCGGCGGAAACCTCCGCAAGCAGTTCGGCGCCGTCGGTGTGGTGTTCAAGGGCTCCGGTTTCTACAAGACCGACTCGCGCGACTCGGGCAAGAAGTCCACCGCGTCGGCGCCCGCGTCCGCCAAGAAGGACACGTCGCCCACCACCGCGTCCGGCGACACGAGCAGTTCGACCAGCAGCAGCTCGAACACGACGACCTCGACGACCACCTCGTCGTCCGACGGCTCCGCTGCCTGAGCACCTCCCCGTCCACATCCCCTCGCGGCCGGCTCCGTCGTCCACCGGTCGCGGATCAGCCTGCACCGCGGTCACTGCTGCTGGCTAATCTCGCAGCATGACTTCTGACGACCATTCCTATGACGGTCCGCGCGCGGACATCGGCGTCATCGGCGGCTCCGGTTTCTATTCGTTCTTCGACTCCCCGGAGCGGATCCACGTCGACACCCCGTTCGGTGCGCCCAGCGACGACATCGTCGTCGGTGACGTGGACGGCCGCCGAGTGGCGTTCCTGGCCCGCCACGGTCAGGGTCACCGTTACCCGCCGCACCTGGTCAACTACCGCGCCAATCTCTGGGCGCTCCGGTCCGTCGGTGTGCGCCAGGTCCTCGCACCATGCGCCGTCGGCTCCCTTCGGTCCGAGCACACGCCCGGGACGCTGCTGGTGCCCGACCAGGTGGTCGACCGCACGTCCGGCCGCGCCGGGACGGTCTACGACGAGGTCGGCCCGGTCGTTCACGTGTCATTCGCGGATCCCTATTGCCCGCAGTTGCGTTCGGCGCTGCTGGAGTCGGCGGGCACCCACTTCGCCCGGGCGGTCGACGGCGGCACGCTGGTCGTGATCGGCGGCCCGCGGTTCTCCTCGCGCGCCGAGTCGCAGTGGCACCAGGCCGCCGGCTGGTCGGTCGTCGGCATGACGGGCATGCCGGAGGCGTCCATCGCTCGCGAGCTGGCCATGTGTTTCGGCACCGCGTGCCTGATCACCGACAACGACGCCGGTGTCGAGGGCGGCGAGTCAGTGACGCATGAGGAGGTCATGCGGGTCTTCGCCGACAACATCGAGCACCTGAAAGTCGCACTCCGAGAGACGATCTCGCGGCTGCCCGCGCCGGAGCCGGACGACACAGCGACCTGCCCGTGCCGGCGTGTGCTCGACGGCATGGACCTGCCGATCACCCTGCCGTGATGAAGAGCCTCCAGCGGTTGCTGCCGAGCACGTGGCAGGGAACCGGTCGCGAGGCGCGGTGGCGCCGGTCCCGGGGCCGCCGGGTGCTCGCCGGACTCCTGGGCGGCTGCGCGGTGCTGGCGGTGGTCGGCGCGGTCCGGCCCGCGGACCCGCCGAGCTATCCGGTGACCGTCGCGGCACACGACCTGACCGCGGGGCAGCGGCTCGGTCCATCCGACGTCCGGCAGGTCCGATGGTCGGTGGCCGACAAGGTGCCCGGCCTGCTGAGTTCGGCCGCCGCCACCGGGAAGGTGCTCACCGCGCCGATCCGGGCAGGTGAGCCGGTGACGTCCGCGCGGGTTCGGGCCGCCCGGTCCTGGCCGGCGCTGCCGAAGGGACGCGTCGTCATCGGCGTCAGCAGCAGCGACCGCGCGCTGGTCCGGGTGCTGCAGCCGGGCGACCGGGTCGACCTCATCGACACCGCCAGGGCCCGGACGGTCGCCACAGCCGTTTCCGTCGTCTCCGTGCCCGCCGGATCCGCACAGGATGCCGAGGAGCACCCGACGCTGTCCGCCACGGATGCCGCGTCGGTGCTGGTGGCCGTGACGCCGACGCAGGCCGCTGCGGTCGGGTCCGCGGTCAGTGCACGTTCGGGTGGGCTGGGCGGCGGCATACAGCTTGCGTTGCGGGCGGGTGCCTGAGGTGGCATCGGTCGCCATTCTCCGTTAGCACAACTGTGACCTACTCGCCGGTGTTTCATGCTCTGCCGGATACGAAATCTTCGATACAGTTCCGGCGACCCCGACTCCCTTCTAATCAAGGACTAATTTCATGGCAGGCTTCAAGAAGTTCCTCATGCAAGGCAATCTCGTGCAGATCGCCGTCGCATTCATCATCGGCGGGGCATTCGCGACCGTTGTCACCGCGTTCACGACGGTCGTCCTGGACATCATCGGCAAGTTCGGTGGCTCGGCGGACTTCAGCAGTTACAAGCCGGGCGGTGTCCACGTCGGACTGTTCATCACCGCGCTGGTCGCCTTCATCATCCTGGCCGCCGTCGTCTACTTCGGCGTCGTGAAGCCCTACGAGGCGTTCCACGAGCGCTACATGAAGGAAGAGGACGCCGCGGCGACCGAGGTCGACGTGCTGACCGAGATCCTGCAGGAACTGCGTCAGGGTCGCGGCCAGGGTCAACTCTGACCCTCAGCTCGACTGAAACAACGCCGAAGGGGCGGGACCGTCACGGTCCCGCCCCTTCGTATGTCCGCCGTGTCACTCCCAGTGCGGTGGGCGCTGCTCACGCCACCAGCGATCCTGGGCCGATTCTGGTGTGCCCTCGTCGCGTCCGGCGACGCGGTGTTCAACCGACGCATCCGTCGCGTGCGATTCATCGACTGCGCTGGGCTCCGGTGCGTTCTTCGACCAGTGTCCGGCGTCGGGATGACCGGTGGTCGCCGGGCTGCTCGCGCGCCGGTGCCGTCGCTTTCCGGGCCGCTCGTCAGAAGGTTGATCCGGGTCACTCATCGGCGAGCCAGGGGTTGTGTGCCCGGTCGTGGGCCGTTTCCATCCGCTGCTTCGTGCTCGCGACCTTCGATGCGGCATGGATGGCCTCGACGAGGCGAGCGACCTCACGCGCCGGATCGCGGAAGAGGTCGCGGGTCCAGACGCGTTCGTAGCTCCAGCCCAGCCGGCGCAACTGCTCGACCCGCAGCCGTTCGCGGTCACGGGTCGATGCGATCGAGCCGTAGACGGCGCCGTCGGTGTCGATCGCGACGAGCAATGAACCCGGTCGCCGCGGGTCCTCCACCGCGAGGTCGAGCCGGTGCCGTGACGTGCCCCACCCCGGATGCACCACCAATCCTTCGGCACGCAGCCGGCGCGCGAGATCGCGCACCAGCACAGGGATTTCGACCTCCGGGGTCGGCGGCAGGATCGGCCGGTCGAGCACACTGCCCGACGATGCCGCGCGCCGTCGGCGCCCGTCCGGACCGCGCACCACCCCGCTCGGTGCGGCGGGCTCCGGTACGGCGCCCGTCTCCGTCCCGGTGTCGGAATGCACCCGACGGGCCGCGCCACCGGACCCGGCATACAGCAGGAAGTCGCGCAGCAGGAGGCCACCGCGGGACCGCAGCCGGCCGGGATGCAACTCGTCCCCGGAGAACGACGACACCATCACCATCCGACGGCGTGCCCGGGTGATCGCGACGTTGAGCCGGCGCTCCCCACCTTCGGCACTGATCGGCCCGAAGCGATGCGGTGCGCTGCCGTCCGAGGCACGGCCGTGCCCGACGGACAGCACGATGGCGTCACGCTCGTCGCCCTGCACACGTTCGAGATTCTTGACGAAGAACGACTCGAGCAGCGACTCGTCCAGCAACCACGCCAGGCCCGCATCCCCGGCGATCGCGTCCCGCAGCGCGGCTTCGATACGGTCCGCGTGCCGCTGGCCGAGCGTGATCACGCCGATGGACTCATCGGGTCGCTGCCGGGCCTGGTCGAGCACGACACGCACCACCCGCTCGACCTCGGCGCTCGTCGGATCCCCTGATGACGAGTCACCGGTCACCACGTCGAGCCGCACGACCGTGTCGTCGCCGACCCCGGGGAAGGTGATGAGCCTGCCGCCATACAGCTGGGCGTTGGCGAAAGCGATCAGCCGCTCATCCAATGCCCTGTAATGCCAAGTGAGTTCGCGATGCGGCAGCAGCGGTGTCAGAGCGTCGAGGATCGACTCGGCCGCCACCGGCGACGTGTCCTCGTCGGACTCGTCGACGCCGCGGAAGAAGCTCGTCGGCGGTAGTTGCCGCCGGTCGCCGGCCACGACGACCTGGCCACCGCGGGAGATCGCGGAGATCGCCTCGGCGGGCGGGATCTGGGATGCCTCGTCGAAGACGACCACGTCGAACCACACACCGGGCGGCAGCATCGAGGCGACCAGCAGCGGACTCATCACCCAGCACGGCGCGATCGCGGTCAGCAGCTCCGGCGCCTGCGGCAGCAGTTCGCGCAGCGCCAGCGGCCGCTCGGCGCGTGCCTGCTCGCGCAGCAGCCTCTCCTGCTCCGGCAGATCGCGCATGGTCCGGCGCACCTGCTCGGTCCACGCGCCTCGCACCGCGACAGCACCCGAGCCCACGTGCTCCGCATCGGCCGCGGCGTATGCCGAGACCCGCTCCCGCAGCGCTGCACCGTCGGCCTCGCCGTATGCCGGGTCGAGGTCCGCAATGCGACCGAGAACCGCTCTCCACCAAACGAATTCGAACTCCGCGCCGACTCGCGCCGGAGGCACCTTGCGCGCTGCCAGGTCATCGATCAGGTCGCCCAGCCCGTTGGCCCGCAGCTGATCCAGCGGACCGATGACCGACGGCACGAGGGCCAGCCGGTCCTTGGCACCGGCCAGCCGATCGAGCCGATCCTGCAGCGCGTCGTAATCGACCTCGAGCAGCGCGTTGCCCTCGCGGGTGCCGTCCAACCGCTTGGCCAGCCACTCCAGGTCCTCGCGCAGCCGCTCGTGTGCGGTGACGTATTTCGCGACGTCGACCGGAGCCGAGGGCAGTGAACCCTTGCCCGCGAGCGCCCGCCAGCGGTCCCGCTGGCCCGAGGCGAGCACCAGCACACCGTGCAGGTCGGACGGCGGCTGGCCGGGTCGCAGCAGCGTCTTCGCCTGCTTGCGCAGCCGGCGCCGGTCGAGCGTGCCGAGATCGCTGGGATTGGCCTTGCGATAGTCGCTCGAGCCGGTCGCGTGGACCAGCTGGTCCAGCGGCGCGGAGAAGACCTCCGGCCGGAACGTCTCCAGGGTGCGGTGGACGTCGCTCATCAGCTCCAACTGCTGCTCGGACGCCAGCATCGTGTCCGCAGCGGGCAGACCGAGCTTCTCCCCGAGCCGGTCCAGCAGGTCGCGCTGCTCCTGCAGGCCGCCGCCGGCCAGTCGCTCGACGAGTTCCTGGGTCCGGCCGGCCTGCTGTACGCCGACCACCCGGGCGCCATACCAGGGATCCGGCTCGTCGTTCGTGCGCCAGGCGCCGAGCTCGGCCACCCGGACCAGCTCGTCGCGCAACTCGTCCCGCCGGCCGGCCGGAATCGCGTCCAGGTCGGCCGGGTCGATGCCGGCATGGGAGCGCGGAGCCGGTTTCATCGCATGGAAGGCCGCGACCCGACTCTGGGCCTCGTCCACGGTCACGCCCCACGGGTTGCGCGGCTCGTGCATCGCCCGCCGGTGCGCTGCGAGGTCGTCGCGCAGGTATGTCAGGTCGGCACGCGTCGTCCGGGACTCGATGTCGGACGCGACGAGGTCGTCCATCTTGGCAACCAGCTGCGCGGTGAGCTCGCGCCCACCACCCTGCCCGTCATGTATGTCGAGCACCATGTCACCCAACCCGACGCGGTCCAGTCGCTTCACCACGGCGTCGATCGCCGCGCGCTTCTCGGCGACGAACAGGACACGCCTGCCGTCGGCCGCGATCGCGGCGATGAGGTTGGCGATCGTCTGGCTCTTGCCGGTGCCGGGCGGACCCTCCACGACCAGGTGCGCGCCGGCCCGCGCCGCCTCGACGACGTCCTGTTGGGAGGCGTCCGCGTCGAGCACCAGGTGTTCGCTCGCCGGATCGCGATCCACCACCGCCGGCGCCTCGGCCCGGACGTCCCCGCGCGCGTCCGCATCGCCCGCGAGCGCGGCGATCACCGGATGCGAGGACAAGGTGCCGAGCTGATCGGCGAGATCACGCACCATCGGCAGCTTGGTGTAGCTGAACGTGCCGACGACGTACCGGCGGGCGACGTCGAAGCCGGGCACGTCGGCGCACGCCTGCTGAATGCGGGTCAGCACGCCGCCCGGATCGACGCGGGCGTCGTCCCGCAGATAGTCGTCGATGGCGTCCGTGTCGAGGTTGATGCCGTGCTCGACCTCGACGTACTTCGCCAGCACCGAGTTGAATTCGATGTGCGGATGCAGCCGCAGGGTCAGCGATTGCGGGACCTTCGGCGTGCCGACGATGTCGATCCGGCGCAACAACACCGGCGCCGCGGGATTCCGCGGTGCACCGGGGTGCTCCCAGGTCGCCATACCGATGGCGAGGTAGCAGGAGGAGATGCCGCGCTCCTGCGAGAGCGCCTGGGTGCGCGAGCGGATGATGCGGGCGCGCCGGTCGCCCTCGGCCAGGGCCGCGGGCTCGCGTAGCAGCAGCTCCAACGGGGCGGAACCGGCGGAGAACAGTTGCGCCATACCGGCCGGGTGGGCGCGGGTCAGGTCGAGCGTTCCGCTGGGCAGGTCCCGGAACCACAGGAGTGTGTTGCGGCCGCCGAGGTCGACCAAATGCCGCTGCCATTCCCCCACGGCGTCACGCACGAGGGCATCACGGCCGGTCGCCAACCAGGGGTTGGTCGAATCGTCTTGCGGGGTGGGCGAACTCACCGAGCAAGGCTAACCGTCGCACCGGCGGCTCCCCGCCAGGCACGCCCGGGCGGGCCACCTTCGCGCGGCTACTGCGCAGACCGGGCAGTGGTGCAATACCGTTGCGACCGGGGCCACCGATCGAGCTCATCGATCGAGCACCGCTGCAGAAGACATGGGAGGGACCGCCACGATGGGCAACCGCCGCCCGAGCAACGCGATTGAGGCCATCGACCGGCAGGAGGAGTCTGCGAACGACTACGTCGAGGACGGTGTCACGCCGCCACGGACCGCCGCGTATGCCGCCGACCGGAACCCGAACAAGGGCATCGACCGAGCCGGTGTGATCAGTCACGCGCTGAAGTGGACGGCGAGCTGGTCGCTGCGCTTCATCGTCGTCGTCGCGGCGACCTGGCTGGTGCTGCAGGTCCTCGGGATGTTCTGGTCGGCACTGCTGCCGGTCGCGATCGCGCTGCTGGTGACCACCGTGCTGTGGCCGCCGGTGCGCTGGCTGCGTGCCCACAAGGTGCCGCCCGCCCTGGCGGCACTCGGCGGCCTGCTGCTCGCCGTCGTCGTGGTCGGCGGCATCGTCGCCGCAACCGCGCCGACCGTCTCGTCCCAATGGGGCGACCTGGTCAATCAGTCGGTGGCCGGCGTCAACCAGTTGCGGGACGAGTTGCAGAACGGCCCGCTGCACATCCAACCGGATCAGATCGACCAGGCGACGGCGAGCATCACCGACCGGTTGAAGTCCAGCGGTGACCAGATCGCCACCCAGGTGCTGAACGGCATCACCCTGGCCGGCCAGGTGCTGATCGACGGTGTCGTCGCACTGATCCTGACCTTCTTCTTCCTCAAGGACGGCCCGCGTTTCCTGCCGTGGGTGCGAGTGTCGGTCGGCCGCGGCGCGGGTGCGCACCTGACCGAGGCACTCACCCGGGTCTGGAACACCCTGTCCGGTTTCATCCGCACCCAGGCGATCGTCAGCGCGGTCGACTCCATCTGCATCGGTATCGGGCTGGTGGTGCTGCAGATCCCGCTGACCGTGCCGCTGATCGTGCTGACCTTCTTCGGTGGCTTCATCCCGATCGTCGGTGCGTTCGCGGCCGGGACCGTCGCCGTGCTCGTCGCTCTCGTCGCAGGCGGCGTCAGCAAGGCGCTCATCGTGCTGATCATCATCGTTGCGGTGCAGCAGATCGAGGGCCACGTGCTGCAACCGCTCCTGCAGAGCCGGTCGATGTCGCTGCATCCGGCGATCGTGCTGTTGTCGGTCGCGTTCGGCGGCAGTGAGTTCGGCATACCGGGTGCGTTCTTCGCCGTGCCGGTGGCCGCCTCGGTCGCCGTGCTGTGGCGATATCTGTCGGAGCAGATCGACCTGCGCACCGGCGACGCCCGGGCCGGCGACCTGTCCCCCGCCACGGCCGAGGGCGAGTATGCCGCCCAGGCCGGCGAGCGTCACGGTCGCTTGTTGGCGCAACTGCGGCACCGGGACTGAACACCGAGGGCCGCTGGGCCGTTCGCGGTTACTTAGGTTAGCCTTACCGATGTCATCGATCGGGAGGAAGCCCTGTGACCGTCACCGTCGACGCCCCGCCGTACCGAATGTTCCCCGTCCGCCTCGTGCGGCGGCAGCGCCGGTCACCGAGCCTGGTCCGTATGACGTTCACGGACCCGTCCCTCGACAGGTTCGCCGACCGCGGCTACGACCAGCGCATCAAGCTGGTGCTGCCCAAGCCGGGCGGCCTACCCCTGAGCGCGTTCCCGACCGGGGTCGACTGGTGGGCGCAGTGGCGTGAGCAACCGGCCGACGCCCGCGCGCACATCCGCACCTACACGGTCGTCGCGGTCCGCCCCGAGCGGTGCGAGATCGACGTCGATTTCGTCGACCACGGCATCACCGGACCCGGCTCGCGCTTCGCGGTCGAGGCGGTGCCGGGCGACGAAGCCGTCATTTTCGGCCCGAACGCCGACTTCGCCGGCGAAGCCGGGGGCCTGGAGTTCCGACGCGAACTCGGTGGCACCGCAAGGCAACTCATCGTCGGCGACATCACGGCACTGCCGGCGATCAACGGCATCCTGGAGCGCCTGCCGGCCGATGCGACCGGACTCGTGAGCATCGAGGTTCCGCACGAAGAAGACACCCGGGGCGTCCACGCGCCGCCGAACGTCGACCTGATGTGGAGCGTCACCGACCGCGGCGACGACCAGGGCGACGCGGTCCGGCAGTGGCTCACTGCACTCGGACCGCTCACGTCCGACCACGCTGCCACGACAGTGATCGAGGACGGTGTGGCGGACTCCTATTGGGAGGTCTCGGCGGGAAACACCGCAGTGACGGAGACCGCCGACCTGTCGGCCTGGATCGCCGGCGAGTCCGGCCGGGTCCGAGCGCTGCGGCGGATGCTCGTCGATGAGTTCGACATACCCAAGGCAGCGGTGTGCTTCATGGGTTATTGGCGGAGCGGCGTCGCCGCGTCCTGACCACGCGAGATCGGCCGTCCAGAGCTGTTCACAAATTGGTTACCTGCCAGTAGGTTCGGCCGCATGAAGATTTCCCAGCAGTGGACATTGCCAACGACGCCGGACGAGGTCTACGCGCTCTCGGTCGATCCCGCCTACCAGGACGAGATCTGCGAAGAAGCCGGCGCGCTGAGCCATCAGAGCACGGTCACCGAGAAGGGCGCGGGTCACGAGGTCCGGGTGCAGCGCATCATGCCGTCCGGCGACGTGCCCGACCTGGTCAAGAAGATCGTCGGCGACAAGGTGGACGTCACCCAGGTCATCACCTGGGGCGCTCGGCAGGCCGACGGCAGCCGGGAGGGCACCCTGGACATCGGTTTCAAGGGCCAGCCGATCACCATGAAGGGCACCGCCTCGATCGCACCCGACGGTGACGGCACCCGCATCGCCGTCGACGCCGACCTCAAGGCCAAGATCCCGCTCGTCGGCGGCAAGGTCGAGAAGCTGTCCGCTCCGGAGATCATCAAGGCGATCGGTGCCGAGGAGACCGTCGGCATGCGACACGCCTCCAGCTGAGCCACCCGCGGGTCGCCGGGGCCGGTTCAGTCCTCGGCGACCCGCATCGTCGTGCCGTTCGTGATACGCACCAGGTCATCGAAGCCGATCGGGAAGATGCTGCTCGCGCTGCCGGCCGCCGCCCAGAGTTCGCCATACGACCGCAGGCTCTCGTCCACGATGGTGCGCAACGGTGCCGGGTGACCGATCGGCGAAACCCCACCGATCGTCTGGCCGGTGACCTCCTTGACCAGCCTGGCCCGCGCCATCACGACGGGCACACCGAGCTCGCGCGACAACAGCTCGGTGTCGACACGATGGGCACCACTGGTCATCACCAGCACCGGCTCCTCACCGGCCAGGAAGACCAGGCTGCTCGCGATCGCGCCCGGCTCGCAGCCGAGTGCCGCGGCCGCCTGCACGGCAGTGTGCGCCGACTCGGGCAGCACCCGAACCTGGCCCGTCCACCCCGCATCGGCGAGCAACCGCTGGAACGCGGCCGAGCGCGTGGAGGATTGATCGGACACGAGTTTCCTTTCCGGCTAACGGCTTTCGCGCGTCCAGCGTATGTCGGGCCAGGAGACGCCCCACGGACACCTGGCCATGGGACTTGCAGAGGCGTATAAATGAAACGAAATCGTTTCATTTATCCGGACCGGTCGGCGCCCGGCTCCCCGGTCCGGCCCAGCCCGAGGGAGGACAGATGTCCCAGCAACCCCGCGCCCAGACCCTGCGTTTCCAGGGCGCCGTCAACCGCGTCATGCGCACCATGCTCCGAGTGCCGCTCCTGAGCAAACTCCCCGGCCGGCGACTGGTCCTGTTGGAGATCGTCGGCCGCCGCTCCGGCAAGCGTTTCGAGCTGCCCGTCGCCTACACCCGGCAGGGCGCCGACCTCCTGGTCGGCACGCCGTTCGCCTGGGGCCGCAACCTCCGCACCGGCGACACGATCAACATCGTCCTGATGGGCACACCGCAGCAGGCCGACGTCGTCGCGATCACCGACCACGACGGCGTCATCGAGGCGTATGGCGTCATGTGTCGCGACAACAAGGCGTTCGCCAACTTCAACAAGGTGGCCATCGACAAGCAGGGCAACCCGGTCCCGGGTGACCTCGAACTCGCCTGGAAGTCGGGCGCCCGCGCGTTCCGGCTGACCCCGCACCGCTAGTTCGATCCGATCCGGCGCGCGACTCCCATCTCGGCTCCGCCTACACTTGGCGACGCCGGGTGACCGGCATGCCCCCGTAGCTCAGGGGATAGAGCACCGCTCTCCTAAAGCGGGTGTCGCATGTTCGAATCATGCCGGGGGCACAAGCACGTTTCCGCACGTCAGAGCGTTGTTGCATCGCCCGACGCTCCCTCGCCGCCGCCGTCATTTGCTCCTCGCGTGCCCGATGCGCGCCCGGAGCTCTCAGAAAACGCTGCGTTGATCCGGTTCAGCGCGGCACGTCGGCGTCGCTACCCATCCAGTGCGTGTAGGTGTCGAGAGTCAGTTTCGCCGACGGCGGGGCTGATCTGAGGTAGCAGCAAGCGCACGCCAAGGACCCGGCGAGCGCGGCACCGATGGAGCCGATGTGCGGGGTCATGAGTGCGTAGGTCAGCACGAAGGCGAAGTACGCCGGGAGTCCATGGACCATGCCGGCAAGGACCTGCCGCACACCAGTCTGGCCGGAGGTGGCGAAGACGAAGGCGCACAGGGTGAACGTGAAGATCGGGAAGGCGCCGATCACGCCGCCGGCCGCAGGCCCGAACCGCTGGGACACCACGAGGAGGCCAAGTGCCGTCGCGAGCGACGCACCAGCGCGAAGCGCGATCATCCATCGGCCGGCAGCGAGTGGTGGCTGACTTCCGTCGTTGGTCTCCGGTGGTGCGGCGACCAACCGCCGACTGACGATGAGTAGCAGCATGCTCGTGGCGATGGCCACAACGGCGGGCAGGAGAGTGGCCACCCAGGCGAGGCACCCGTACGCAGCGATGCCCACCGCGAGTCCGCGCAGGAAACTGGTTCGCTTCACGAGTGCGGCGACGACGAGCGCGATGCCGATCTGCGCGGGGACGTATCCGCTCATCGTGATGGCCATCTCGTGACTCACGTCATTGCCGAGGTCGGCAGCGACCAGCAGCAGACCGATCATCGCCGTGATCGGTGCAGCGGCAACCTTTCCAGCGACCATCGGCCCCCAGCGACGCTCGAACAGACTCACCACGATCATCAGGAGCGGGGCGCTGGCGATCATGACGACTTGAGTGACCGGGACGTGGCGGATCTCCATGACAGCAACGCTAGCCAGGTTATGGCGAATTCCGATTGCGGATTCACGCGTCATACTGGCTCCATGCGCAAATTTCGGGAACTCGATCGCATCGACACAGCAATAGTTGATGAGTTGTCGGCGAACGGCCGCCTGAGCAACACCGAGCTCGCGCACCGGATATCGCTGACACCGGCACCGTGCCTGCGGCGGGTCAAGCGACTCGAGGACGAAGGAGTGATCAGCGGATACCGGGCCGTTATCAACCCCGAAGCTGCAGGCCGCGGCTTCGAAGTAACGGTGGCCATCGAGGTCGCCGTGAACGATCAGGTGTCGCTGGAGAAGTTCGAAGCCGAGATCGAGGCCTTCGACGAGGTGGTCGAGATGCGCCGAGTGTTTGGTGCGCCGGACTACCTGCTGCGTGTCATGGTCGAGGACGCCAACGCATACGAGCGATTCCAAACGACACGCCTCCTGCGGGTCCCCGGCATCAGCCGCACCATCTCGCACCAAACGATGAAGCGGATCAAGTAGCGGCGTTGAACCCGGGTCGTTGACGCGACACTCCGGCCAACGTTGCAGCAAGGCGGGAGCAGGTCCTACCTCGAACGTCCGCCACTGTCTCGGCTTCAGTCACCGAGACGCCCTCACCTTCCCGAGCCCACCGCTACACCGAAAACCGTTACGTTCCAACGCCGTTCGCCCATGCACGGCCCATCAGTCTGACTCCTGAAGCGGGTGTCGCATGTTCGAATCATGCCGGGGGCACTTATTTCGGCGTCACGACCACTTGGGCCTTGAAGGGCTTCTGCCCGGGGAAGGACCAGCGCCCGTGGTCCGCCATCATCCACCGCACGACGCACAGCCCGGGTTTCTTCGGCGCGGTGACCTTGACCTCGATCCGCGCCACTCCCCCGGGCGCGGTGTCCTGGATCGGCGTCGACACCGCGGTGCGGCAACTGTTCTTCGTCAGCGGTAGGTCGCTGCGCACGATCGTGCGACCGCTCCACATCACGTCACCGGTGTTCTTCAGGTCGAATTCCTTGACGAACTGCTGTCCCGGCCTGACATGGCTGCAATCGGAGTAGGTGACGTCCTTGGCGAAGAACGCGTGGTCTCCGGCGACGAGCGGCGGGACGTCCTGCCGTGTGTCCATGGCCGGACACGAGGAACCGACAGTGGGCGCCGACGGTGCCGTCGCGCCCGGTGTGCTGGGGATCCCCGTGGCCATCGCCTGAGTGGGGCGAGTCGACGAGCGGGCGGACGACGGGCCGGCCCCGGCCGCAGCGGTGTCCCGGTGCATCACGAACACCGTGACCAGAGCAGCGGCCAGGACGACGAGACCGACCAGGGCGACAGGCATCGCCCAGGCCCGCGAGGGTCCGGTCGGTTGCGCGGCGGCCCTGGTCGACCCGGTGCTCTCGCGCTCGACCGTCGCGGGCGCTTCCCGTGGTTCGGGCTCCGCCGCCGGCTCCTCGTGGGCCCGGAACTCAGGCTCCGGCGGATTGACCAGACGGTCGACCTGCTCCCACTGCTGCCGGAAATCGGCCGGATCGCGACCGATCGCCTTGGCGAACTCGGCCGTCGTCGACCAGCTCGGAAAGCGGTAACCCTTGGTCGCTTCGTGCAGCGTTGTGTGCGAGATGCATCCCGAGCGACCGGCCATCTTCCGGAACGAGGGGTCGCCGGCCTGCTGACGGGCGGCTGACAACACTTCCGCAAAACCCTCGACCCCTGAGCGCACCCGCGGGTCCGCGTTGTTGCTGTCCTGGCCTGTCATCGCTCCCTCTCGAGCACGATCGTCGAGGACAGCTGCAGCTGTCAGATCGCGTGTCAGATCCGCGTCATACCGGGCAGTTCGCGCCGTACACGGTACCGGACACCCGATCCGCACCCCGAATGTGTAGCCATCCGACACGAAAGGTGCGAACGATGAGAACACAGCAGAGCACGAGCAGGTTCCGGACGGTCCGAGCGGGCGTCGCCTGCCTGGCGATCGCGGGCAGCCTGGCCGGTATCGGTTCGATGCAGGGAGCGAGTCCGGCCAGCGCAGCGGGAACCCACAGGTTCCCGGCGAAGGTGGACCTGAACGGCCGGGCCAAGATCGGCCAGCCCGCCGATGCTCCCGGCCACATCGAGAATCAGTACCGCAAGGGCGAGAAGGTCCCGGTGACTTGCCAGGCGCACCATGACGGCGCCCTGTGGGACAAGACCTCCGCCAAGACCTGGGTGCCGGACAAGTACGTCAAGACCGGCACCGACGGGCGGGCGCCCGGGGTCTCCCTCTGCTCCGAGGACGACGGCTCCGGCCACCGCGTCCACGGCCGCAACAACGGCCCCGCCGGCCCGACGACTGGCACCCGCGCCCAGAAGATCTCCCGAGTGCTGAAGGTGGCCAGGTCACAGACCGGCAAGGGACTCACCTACGCATGGGGCGCCGGCGGCAAGGGCGGTCCGGCGTATGGCGCAACGACGCCCTCCCCGAGCGGGAAGGACGACTCGAACCGCTTCGGCTTCGACTGCTCGGGCTACACGCTCTACTCCTACTGGAAGGGAGCCGGCAAGGACATCGGCTCCTACACGGGCGCACAGCTGGCCGGGGCCGCGAAGGTGTCGACCTCTTCACTCAAGCCCGGAGACCTGGTGTTCCAGGGCTCGCCGACCGACCACGTCGGTCTCTACATGGGCAAGGGAAAGGTGGCCCAGGCCGCCACGCCGCGCAACTCCCACAGCGTGCGGATCTCGGCCTTCCACGCCTCCGACTGGAACAAGCAGGCGGCCCGCCCCTTCAAGTGACCACGACGCGACGGTGCCATACCTCGAACACCACCCCTGACGGACAACCGATGAGAAGGAGAACCATCATGCGCACGAAGACCAAGACCACCACCGCCCTCCTGGCGGCCACCGCCCTCTGCACCGGCCTCGGGGCCGCCTCCGGCGGCACCGCGCACGCAGCAACCGTGCACAAGTTCACCGCGAAGGTCGACATCAACGGCCGCGCCAGGATCGGCCAGCCCGCGAACGCGCCGGGGCACGTCGAGAACCAGTACCGCAAGGGCCACAAGGTCCCGGTCGTCTGCCAGGAGTACTACGGCTCGGCGTTGTGGAACAAGACGTCCGACAAGACGTGGGTGCCGGACAAGTACGTCAAGACCGGCACCGACGGGCGGGCGCCCGGCGTGCCCGACTGCAACCCGGGCAAGCCCGGCAAGGGCCAGACGCCTCGGGACGACTTCAACCACAAGACCTACGGATTCGCGGCCGACAACTGCACCGCGTTCGCGGCATTCCGTGTCGTCGACCGGCTCGGGGTCAAGGGCTTTCGGAACGACTGGAAGGGCCAGCACTTCGGCAACGCCGGCACCTGGGACAACGCCGCGCGCGGTGCGCACCTGAAGGTCGACAAGAAGCCGGTCGTCGGCGGCATCGCTGTCAACGACGTCCACAAGGTCGGCCACGTCGCCTACATCAACAAGGTCCACAAGGACGGCTCGTTCGACGTCGAGGAGTACAACTGGAACAACCCGCTGCACTACGGCACCCGCAGCCACGTGCACCTGTCGAACGCCCAGGCGGACTTCCAGCACGTCATCCACTTCAAGCGATCCTGAGCAGTGTCGGAGCCGGCGGGCGGTGCGGTGGAGCGCACGGCCCGCCGGCTCCGGCGTGTCCGAGCGGCGGTGGTTTCACACCGCCGACGGCAGCGCTCCCCGCAGTGGCTCGTCCGGCGGGAAGAACAACCGCCACAGCAGGAACAACCCGATGAACGACGTCACCAGCGACCCGACGCCGGTGGGCTGCCTGAAATACACCGCGACGTAGCCCATCAGCGGCAGCCGGGTCTGCTCGACGCCCTGCACCATGTGCGGCGAGATCGTCCAGACGTCCGCCGTACTGTTGCCGTCGCCCTTGGTGTGTATGCCGGTGGCGGCGACGCTCGTGATCCGGTGGGTCACCAGATCAGGACCGGCCGAGTGCCGGAAGGTGATGATGTCGCCCGGCTGCAAGTGCTGCGTCGCCGCAGGCCTATCGATGATCAGATCCCCAGGCACGAGAGTGGGATTCATCGATCCGGTGTGTATGACGTACGCCCGATAGCCCTGCTGCCAGCCGGCGACGCCGACCGCGACGAGCCCCAGGAACACGAGCGCGACGAACGCCCAGACGACCCGACGGTGGATGTGCACGGCTAACTCCTCAGGTGTGCGGCGCGGGTTGGTGGGGCGCGAGGTGCTCGCCCCCCCAACCCGCGGTGACCGATCCGATTACCAGGTGGGGCCGGTGGGAGCGACGCCCGGCTGGGTCGCGACGATCTTGAACCCGACGTTCGCCCACGTCGTGTTCTGGTTCGCCGCCTTGCCGGTGAGCCCGAAGGTGATCGTGGCGCTGGATGCGATGTTGGGGGCGAGATTCTGCTGGAGCAAGATGGCGGCCGGCGCGCCACACTGTGCGATGTCGTTACCGGCGCCCACGGTGTGCTGGACGCTACTTCCGCCGAGGCCGTACTTGTTCACCGTGCACGTGTTGGCCGACGTCGTATTGCTGTAGCCATTGGGGTTGGTGGCGTCGCCGGCCGTCTTGAGCGCGAGGTTGTACGAATCGAAAGTGCCGGCCGGCCCCGCCACCTTGAAGTGGCCGTACTGGCCCAGCCCGCCGCCCGTGACGACACCTCCGTACGTTCCACCGTTGGCGCCGGTGAAGGCGCCGTATCCCGCGGAGGTGGGATCGAATACCAACCAGATGTCGGCGTTGGTCGTCGACCCGGACTTGACGTTGAAATCGATCTTCTGAGACTGGTCGACACCCGGGTTCAGGCCGGTGAAGTCGATCGACGTGGCGCCGTGCGAGAGCACCAGACTCCCGGACTTGCCCGTGAGGTGACCGTTGGCGCTGTCGGTGAAGTAGGCCCCGGTGTTCGAGGAGGCAGCGGCGATAAGTGCCGCCGACACACCCAATGCACTGACGAAACCGACCAACCGGATGTTCTTGCTCTTGTTCATGTGAAATCCCCCGCTACTGAAGGAGTGAGTCCCCGGCGGCTTGTGTCGCGGGGCGCGAGGAACATTAGTTTTCGATGGATCGTCAGGCACCGGTTTCGCCAGCGTCTCGCAAGAGAATTTCAGTCTCGCAAGATGCCTGCTCCGCATCCGAATCAGGTGTAACGGCAGGCGATTTCATCGCCTCCTCCGGCGGCGTGAGATCACGGAACTGACGCAGCAACTCCAGGTCATAGAGCACTCTGAGCCCGCCGCCGATGATCAGTGGCCAGCCGAAGTCCGAGTGCGCCAGCAGCCACCCGGCGAGGAGGGGCGGGACCGCCGCCGCGAGACTGCGGGGCACGTTGGTGATACTCGCCGCCGCCTGACGCTCGCCCGGCGACACGACTGCCATGACGTAGGAGTTGCGGACCGGCACGTCCATCTGGGACAGGGCCGAACGCGCCAGGAGCGCGGCGACCGCCAGCGGTGCGGTCGGCATGAGCGCGGCCAGGATCAGGAACCCGTTCGCCGGAAGGTGGGTGAACACCATGGTGCGCACGAGCCCGATCCGACGGGCGAGTCGCACGGCCACGAGCGCCGAGAATGCCGAGAGGGCACCGGCCCAGAAGAAGAGCTGGCCAGTCACGACGAGGGAGAGTTCGAAGCGCTCCTGCAGCCACAGGGCGACGATGACGGTGATGCTGAACCCGCCACCGAACGCGTCGAGGCTGAACAGCGCGGCCAGCCGATGGACGATCGGCCGCGACGCCCCGAGCGGCGAGTGCTGGGTCCCGCCCGACGGCTCGACCGCCGGACTCAGTCGTCGGTAGCGCGCCAGCAGGATGACGCCGAGAATCGCGTAGCCCGCGAAGATCCATCGCTGTGAAGTCGCCGCCGAAGCTCCGATCAGACCACCGACCCAGGACGGCACCCCCGCGCCCAGTGAACCCACCGCAGCGACCAGCGTCCCGACCAACGCGTAGCGTGCGAAGAGATCTGTGCGCGCATCGTGCGGCGCGGTGGCGGGCAGCAGCGCCTGCTCCGTGGAGAGAAACGCGCTCACGTCCCCGGCGGACGGGTTCAGCGTCCCGACGAGTGCCACGACCAGCAGCGGCCAGAATACCGTGCAGCAGGCGAACGCCGCTCCGGTGGCGATCATCAACAGCGACATCCACCGCAGTAACCGACGACGTTCGACGCGATGGCCGTGCAGGCCGCTCACCAGTGTCAGCGCCGCCGAGCCGAACAACGTTGCGGTGACGATCATTCCGACCTGTATGGCGGTCAGGCCGAGCGAGGTCAGGTATGACGCCAGCACCACGCTGACGACCCCGTCACCGAGCGCCCGCACTCCCCGTGCCTGGAGCAGGACCACCGCATCACGGCCGGCGCCCGCGGGCACGAGCCACCCGTGCAGTCCGGTGACCGGGAACGGCGCGCGTGCCTTCAGCCCCCGCCCCGCATCCACCATGAGGAGATCGTCACAGCCGACGACCCCACAGAGAATCCCCCAACTGACTGGCGCTGCTCTAGGATTTCCCTATGGCGATCGGCTTGAGTGATCTGACGTTGTTCCTGACGGTGGCCGAGCAGGGAAGCCTGAGCAGAGCAGCAACCAGCACCCACCAGGCACAGCCCTCGGTCAGCGCCCGCATCAGCGGGATGGAACGCACGCTCGGTGTTCGGCTGTTCGAGCGCACCACTCGTGGAGTCGTGCTCACACCCGCGGGAAAGGCGTTCGCGCCATACGCCCGGCGTTGCCTGGAAGCCGCGGACGAGGGCCGCCTCGCCGCCCAGGCCTCGGCCGAGACCAGGCGGTTCGTGGTGCTCGCGCCCGCGTCGATCGCCGACGGCGTCTTCCCGGACCTGGTCGAGACGCTCGCCCATCAGCCCTGCCAGGTCGTCTGCCGCGCCGCGCACAGCCACGAGATCACCCGCCAGCTGCTCGACGGGGTCGCCCACATCGGTCTCGTCACCACTGACAGCGCCCCGCGAGGACTCGCTCTCCGCCCGTTCAGCACCTCGCCGATCCGGTGGGTCGCCGCCCGGCACCATCCGCTCCGCACGCGTGGCGCCATACGACTCGCAGACCTGACCGAGCAACGCCTCGCCGTGCACACGTGGGGAGCCGAAGCGGACCAGCTGGCCACGCTGCTCGACCGGGCCCGGGTCCCACGCTCACACGTCAGTTGGGTCTCCCCGGCCTCCGTCGCAACCACCCTCGCCCGCGACTTCGGCCACGTGGCTGCTCTCGCAGTGGATCATGTCAGGGCCGAGTTCGACGCCGGATCACTGAAAGAGCTTCCGATGCAAGGCCTTCCGCATTGGAACGCCACCGTCAACATCGCCTACGTCACGGGCACCGACACCGACCCCCTCATCCGGGCCGTGTTGGGACATCCGCACTGACTACAGCGCGTCGGCGAACCATCCGGTGATCGTCGCGGGGTGGGTGATCGCGGTGCCGACCACCACAGTGAATGCGCCGGCCTCGATCGCGGCCCTCGCCTGCTGCGGCGTGTGCACGCGCCCCTCGCACACCACCGGCACGTCCACGGCGGCAGCGAGCTGCTCGACGAGCTTCAGGTCGGGCCCATCGGTCTTCTCGGTGTACGGCGTGTACCCCGCCAAGGTCGTGCCGACGAGATCCGCGCCGGCATCCGCTGCAGCGCGGCCCTCCTCCAGCGTCGAGCAGTCCGCCATCACGAGTGCCGTTGTGCGCTGGTGCAATTCGGCGATCGTCCCGGCAACGGTCCGGCCGTCCGGGCGTTCCTGCGCGGTGCCGTCGATCGCGACGATCTCGACACCTGTCTCGGCCACCGCGAGCGCATGCTCCAGCGTCGGGGTGATGAAGACCGGTGCGTCGCCGTCCTTCCAGAGCCCGATGACCGGCAGGTCGACGTGCTGGTGGATGAGTCGCAGGTCGTCCAGGCCCTGCGCGCGGATCGCCGCAGCGCCGCCGCGAGCCGCCGACAGGGCGACCTGGGTCATCGTGCGCGGGTCGCGCATCGGTTCCCCGGGATATGCCTGGCACGACACGATGAGACGTCCACGAAGGGCGTCAATGACGTTGATGCTCAATGTCTTTCCTTCATCTTGCGGTCGGCGTCCAGCACCAGTCGGGCGGCTCCGGCGAGTGCTGCGTCGCTGCCGAGCTTGCTGCGGACCACCCGGATGCCTGCCGTGGTGGGCAGGAGCTGGTCCCGCAAGGCACTTTCCATCGGTGCCCACCACAACTCCCCCGCGCCGACCACGCCGCCACCGACCACGACGACCTCCGGGTCGAGCAGATTGATCGCACCGCCCACGGCTGCACCCAACGCGCGCCCGCCTTCGGCGAGCACCCCTGCAGCTTCGGCTGATCCGGCCGCTGCGCACCGAACGATCTCCTGCACGTCGGTGACGGTTCGACCGGTGCGCTCGGCATACAGCGCGCAGATCGCCGGCCCGGCTGCGACCGCCTCGAGATGACCGGTCCGTCCACACACGCAGGGGCGACCCTCCGCCGCTGCGGCCGGGATGTGCCCCAGATGGCCGGCCACGTCGTGTGCGCCGAACCAGACCTCCCCGGATCGCACGAAGGACGCGCCGACTCCGGTGCCGACGGCGATCATCAGCACGGACTCCGCGCCGGCGGCTGCACCGGCCCACGCCTCGCCGAGGGCATGCGCATGCACGTCATTGACCACTCGTACCGGCAGCCCTGTCATGTCCGAAAGGCGTTCGCGCACAGGAGTTCCCGCCCAATCGCGCAACACACTGGTCGCTGACAGCACCACGCCGGAGCGATGATCGATCACTCCTGCCGAGCCGACCCCCACACCGCGAGGGCGGGTGCCGTCGGCCACGGCTCTGACCAGTCGGAGGACGGTTGCCAGGATCGCGTCCGGGCCGTCGGATCCGGGCGTCGCCTCGACGGCGCGCCCGATGATGCCACCACCCGCATCGACCAGCGCAGCGACCGTCTTGGTGCCGCCGATGTCCACGCCGACGGCACACCCCACAACATCGCTCATCGGCGGACGTCGAGCCCGGCAAGCTCCAATTGCTCACGGACCCGGCCGGTTTCGGCCTCATCGAAGCGACGCATCGGCAACGACACGGCCGGTGAATCGATGACGCCGAGCAGGTGCAGCGCACACTTGAACGCACCGACACCGCGCGTGGCTCCCGCGGCGGTCGCCGGATCCGCAGCGTCGACGATGCGGAACAACCGGCCGAGCCGCTCCTGCTCCGCCCGAGCACCGGCCCAATCCTGTTTCCCCGCAAGCTGATGCAGTCGCGTGTAGCCGGCCGGGTCGACATTGCCCAGACCCGGCACCGAGCCACTGGCACCGGCGAGCAGCATGCCGTCCACGACAAGTTCGTGACCGGTCAGCAGCGCGAACCCGTTGTCGTCCTGCTCGTCCAGCCCGAGCCGCAACTGCCGGAATGCGACGTCGTCACCACTGGAGTCCTTGACCCCGGCGAGCACGCCCTCCGCGGCGAGGCGCAGCAGCAGGTCGAGCGGTAGCTTCCGGCCCACACAGACCGGGATGTCGTAGGCGAGCACCGGCAGCGAACTCGCCGCCGCCACGGCCCGCAGGTGCCGCTCGATCTCGTACGGCCCGACGATCGCGTAGAACGGCGCGGTCACGACCGACGCCTCCGCTCCCAGCCGCTCGGCAGCGCGCACGCGCTCCAGCACTCGCGGCGTCGTCGGCTCGATGCACCCCGCCAGGACAGGCACGGCGCCGGCGGTCGTGTGCACGATGACGTCCAGCGCTTCGTCACGTTGTGCGTCGGTGAGGAAGACTGTTTCGCCGGAGCTGCCGAGCGCGAAGAGTCCGTCAACGCCCCCGTCGAGCAGGTGCTGCACGAGTCGCTCCAGCGAGCCACGATCGACACTGCCGTCATCGGCCAGTGGAGTGACGACGGGCGGGATGACCCCGGTGTAGGTGGTGGGGGTGGCCACGGTTCACGCTCCTTGCGCTGTAGCTGCGTTGTCGTCGGCAGACGCCTCGCGCAGCAGTTCTGTTGTCGTTGTTGAGGATTCGATGGGGTGGTAGCAACGCACGACGTGGTCGCCATCGACCTCGTCATACGCGGGCATCCGGGTGCTGCAGGTGTCATCGGCGCGCCAGCAGCGGGTCCGGAACGGGCAACCGCTCGGCGGCGATGACGCCGACGGCACCGCACCCACCAGCGGGATCGGGTCGGTCGGGTGCAGCAGGCTCGGCGCGGCCGAGAAGAGCGCACGCGTGTAGGGATGCCGCCCGTCGTCGGGCAATCGAGTTGCCGGTGCCTGCTCGACGATGCGCCCGAGATACATCGTGATGACCCGGTCGCTGATCCGCTTCACGGTCTGAATGTCGTGTGACACGAACACCATTGCCAGGTCCAGCTCGTGCTTCAGGTCGAGCAGCAGGTTGAGGATCTGGGCCCGGACGGACACGTCGAGCGCACTGGTCGGCTCGTCCGCGACGACCAGCGACGGGTCCAGCGCCAGTGCTCGCGCGATCGACACGCGCTGGCGCTGCCCTCCGGACAGGGACGACGGCAGCGCATCCGCCAACGACGAGGGCAACCCGACGAGGTCCATCAGCTGACGGACCCGTGCGGCCCGCTCCGCCGGGGACTTCCAGCGGTGCACGTCGAGCGGGTCCCGGATGATCTCGGACACCGGCATCCGCCGGTTCAGCGATCCGGACGGATCCTGGAAGATCATGCCGACACCACGACCGAGCACGCTGCGTCGCTCGCGCGGGGACATCGACCAGACGTCCTTGCCCTCCCACAACAGGCTGCCCTCGGTCGGGCGTTGCAGCCCGACCAGCACGCGCGCGAGTGTCGACTTGCCACAACCGGATTCGCCGACGATGCCGAGCGTCCGCCCTGCCTCGATGGTCAGGTCGGCACCGGTCAGGGCGTAGACGTGGCCGCTGCCGAACAGACCGCCACCGCGGATGCGGTGGGTGACGTGCAGGTTCCTGCCCTCCAGCAGTGGAGTGTCATTCATTGGAGCTCACCTTCACCAGGTCGGGAGCGTGACTGTCTGCGGTCACCGCGTGATGGCACGCGGACCGATGGCTGTCGGGGTTGGTCCCATGGCCGACCAGCTGCGGAACCTCCTCGTGACAGACCGACGTCGCCGCCGGGCACCGGTCGGCGAATCGGCAACCGGCCGGGAAGTCCGCCGGAGCGGGCACCGTGCCGCGGATCTGGGTGAGCCGTTCGGCACCAGCTTCGAGCGAGAGCACCGAGCCGAGCAGCCCGCGGGAGTAGTGGTGTTGCGGTTGCGCCACCACGTCCGCGCTCGTGCCGTCCTCGACGATCCGGCCGCCATACATCACGGCGACGCGGTCGCACACCTCGCTGACGAGCGCCAGGTCGTGGCTGACGAGGATCAGCGCGAAGCCGTACTCGGCGCGCAGCCGCAGCAACAGCTCGATCACCTGCGCCTGGACGGTGACGTCCAGGGCTGTCGTGGGCTCGTCCGCGATGAGCAGTTTGGCGTCGCGCGCGAGCGCCATCGCGATGACGACCCGCTGGCGCTGACCACCCGACAGTTCGTGCGGGTATGACGCAAGAGTCCGCTCCGGGTCCAGGCCGACCAGCTCCATCAGCTCGTTCGCCGACCGGGTGCCGCCACGCCGAATGACCTGTCGCAGTTGGGCTTTGACCGTCATCGCCGGGTTCAGCGCGGACAGTGCGTCCTGGTAGACCATCGCGATGTCGCGCCCCATCAGCGCCCGGCGCCGACCCGGCTTCATGCCGACCAGCTCCGCACCGTCGAACATCATCGACCCGGTCAGGTGGGCTCCCTTGGGCAGCAGGCCCATCACGGCGAGCGACGTCAGCGACTTGCCGCTGCCGGACTCCCCGACCAGACCGAGGACCTCACCCGGACGCACCGCGAGGTCGACGCCGTCGACGATCGCGATGCCGTGATGCCGCTCCGGGAAGCCGATCCGCAGGTCCCGCACGGTCAGGATCGGCTCGGCGTCCGGCACCGGACGGGCGCTCGCCCGCAACCGCTGCGCCGCGACCGCGAGTCCCGGCAGGGCCTCGGCCGGCGCACCCTTACCGACAACCGGATCAGCAACAGCCGCAGCTGTTTTGGTCGACACCGTGGCACGGGAGGCCGGTGCCGCCCACGCATCGGAGATGCCCTCGGACAGCACGTTCAGCGACAGCACGGTGACCAGGATGAGAACGCCGGGGAAGAACGTCGCCCACCACCCGCCGGCCTGCAGGATCTGCTGGCCGTAGGCGATGACCGAGCCCCAGGACGACTGCGCCGCCTGCCCGGGCAGGCCGCCGCCGATGAAGGACAGCGACGCCTCGAAGATGATCGAGTCGGCGACCATCACGGTGGCGAAGACGAGCACCGGCGCCGCACAGTTGCGCATCACGTGCCGGCGCAGGATGTGGAACCGGCGGGCGCCGATCACCTGCTCGGCTGCGACGTAGTCCTCGCCATACTGCGACAGCACGTTCGCCCGCACGACCCGGGCGATGGACGGCATGAAGACGAACCCGATGGCGAAGATCAGCACCGACAGCCTGTCCTTGCCGTAGGCCACGACGAGCACTGCCGCGAGCGCGATCGCCGGGAATGCCATCACGATGTCCAGCAGCCGCATGATGATCTCGTCGACCACCTTGCGACCGGTCGCCGCGACGGCACCGAGCACCGAGCCGGCGATCAGCGCGAACGCCGCTGCGCCGAAGCCGACTTCGAGCGACCGCCGCGTGCCGACGATCAGCCGGGACAGGATGTCCCGGCCCGACGAGTCCAGCCCGAACCAGAAACTGCCGTTCGGGCCCGTGCCGACCGCACCCAGTCCGGTGCGGGTCGGGTCGTGCGGGGTGATCCACTGCCCGATGATCGCCACCACGACGAGCACCGCGACGAAGACGAGCGCGATCCGGGACGGTATGCCGAGCCGGGACAGGCTGATCGACTTCGTCCCCGGGTTGTTCGACAGCTTGCGGGTGAGTCCCGCGCGATATCCACCCAGAAATCCACGCATCAGTGGCCTCCTCGCAGCCTCGGGTTCGCAACCGTGTAGAGCAGGTCGACGACCAGGTTGATGACCACGAAGCAGCCGGCGATCACCAGGATCGTGCCCTGCGCCAGCGACGTGTCGTTGGTCGTGACGGCCTGCATGACCAGCGTGCCCATCCCGGGCATCTGGAAGATCGCCTCGATGATGATCGTGCCGCCGAGCAGGTAGCCCACCCGCAGCCCGAGCACGGTCAGCGGGTTGACCAGTGCGTTGCGCAGCACGTTGCGCCCGACCACCACGTATGGCGGCAGGCCCGCGCCGTATGCCGTGCGCACGTAGTCCTTGTCCAACTCCTCCACCATCGAGGTCCGCACGATCCGCGCCAGCGAGCAGCCCACCGGCAGCGCGAGCGAGATGGCGGGCATCGCCATCGCCTGCAGGAACCCACCGAAGTCGTCCCCGGGATTGACGTAGCCGGCATTCGGCAGCCACGTGCGACTGATCGCGAACTGCTGAATCAGCAACAACGCCAACCAGAACGACGGGATCGAGATCCCCGCCATCGACAGGATGCGCACCAGGTGGTCCGGCCACCGGTCACGATAGAGCGCCGCGCCGATCCCGAGCACCATCGCGATCACGAAGGCGAGCGCGACACCCAGAACCGTCAGCTCGATGGTGACCGGCAGCGCCTCACCGACCAGTGCCGACACCGACTTGTTCAGCGAGTGCGTGGTGCCGAGGTCCCCGGTCAGCAGGTCGCCGAGGAAGTTGACGAACTGCACCGGCGGCGACCTGTCCAGGCCGTGCTCGTGGTTGTACGCCGCGATCTGTGCGGCACTGGCGTTGTCACCCAGCGCGGACACCGCGGAGTTCACCGGCGACAGCCGCATGATGACGAAGACGAACAGCGCGATGCCGAACAGCAGCGGGATCAGCGTCAGTACTCGCCGGAAGACCAGGCTCAGCACGCGAGCCATGCGAACACCTCCTCATGCAGTAATTCAAAATTGACCCGGCTCGATGGGCTCGATCAGGGACGGGTGGGGGTCAGACCGGCTTCGTGTCCAGGAAGTACAGGCCGGTCATCGAGACCGGCTTGAAGCCGGTGAGCTTCTTGTCGTCCCAGCCGGTCATCATCTTGGTGTGGACGACCGGGTAGAGCGGAGCCTCGTCGGCGATGAAGTCGATCGTCTTCATCCACAACGCTTTCTGCTTCGCCTTGTCGGTCTCCTTGGCGGCCTGGTCCAGCCAGTTCGCCACCTTCTTCGCCGAGGCCGGCTGCCAGCGGAAGCGGTCGGTCGGCCAGGTCGCTCCGTAGTAGAACCACCGCAGCAGCAGGTCGACGTCCACGCCATACACGGTCGGGTCGCCGGAGGCGAGCAGTGCCCGGAAGCTCGGCTTGCTCACCAGCCCGTCGGGCGCCGGCGCGTAGACCGAGGACGAGGGCGCGGTGTTCAGGGTCGCCTGCACACCGACCTGCTTCCAGGCGTCGATGATCAGCGGTGCGGTCGCCGCGACGGCGCCGGAGTCGGTGGTGACCAGCTCCAGCTTCAGGTTCGTCGCGCCCGCAGCTGCCAGCAGCTTCTTGGCCTTCGCCGGGTCGTGGTTGTAGACCGTCGACGCCTTCTGGAAGTCGGCGTTGCCCTCGTCCAGGTAGCTCTGCGCCGCCGATGCGTGACCCTGGAACGCGGTCCGGATGATGGCGTCGGTGTCGACCGCGTAGTGCAGCGCCTGACGAACTCGCTTGTCGTCGAACGGTTTTGCCGAGCAGTTGAACATCAGGAAGATCTGGTTGAAGGCCTGCTTCTCGGCGACCTTCTTCGTCTTCGACAGCTGCTTGACGTTGACGTAGGGCACCGCCTCGATGGCCTGCGAGCGTCCGCTCTGCAGGTCCGCGACCCGGGTCGCGTCCTGCGTCGTCGTATGCCAGACCATCTTCTTCGCCCTGGCCTTGTGCGCCCCGTTGTACTTCGGGTTCGCCGAGAAGGTCAGGCCGCTGTTCGCGTCGGCCGAGTCCAGCACCCAGGGGCCGGAACCGATCGGTGAGTCACCGAACTTCTTGGCCTGCGCGGCGGTCGTGGTCTTCGCCTTGGGCACGATCTTGATCACCGAGATGCGGGTCGGGAAGAGCGGGAACGGCTCCTTGAGGGTGAACTCCGCCGAGTCCTTGCCGGTCGCCTTGACCGACTTGATGAAGGAGATGAACTGCGACATCAGGGTTGCCGGGTCGAGGGCCCGGGTGAACGACCAGGCGACGTCCTCACCGGTCACCGCGGAGCCGTCGGAGAACACCGCACCGTCCCGCAGCTGCACGGTCCACTTCAGGCCATCGGCGCTGGCCTTCGGTTGTGCCTTCGCCAGCGCGAGGTAGGGCTCGTGGGTGGCCGGGTCCAGATCGATGAGCCCCTCGAACACGTGCTGGTTGGCCGCCGTCGCGACCGCGCTCGAGTGGTCCTTCGGGTCGAGTGTGCCGGACAGCTGGAAGGCGAGCGTCGCGTCGATCGTGGCCGAGCCACCGCCGTTGGCGCCTCCGCCACCGCCGCTGCCGGAGGTGCCGCTGGAGGGTCCGCACGCGCTGACCGAGGTCGCGATGCCGGCTGCCGCGGCGAGAACTCCGGTGTACTTCAGGAATTGCCGACGCGAGGTTCCGCGGAGTCCGGCAGGATCGAGAGGTGAATTCTGGTGTGCCACGACTGCCTCCAAGTTGCTGCAAAACGGTGAATGTGAGCGACCATACAAGACATCAGACGTCTGATGTTGAGATACGCTAACTTTCGTTCCAGGGATTTTGAGGGAGGACGCACATGAGCAATACCGACGGGCGGCCACGGACCGCCCAGTTGCAGGTCGTGGAGCAGATCAAGAGCTACATCCAGGACCGCCGGCTGAAGGCCGGCGACCCGCTGCCCACCGAGCCGGAACTCATGAGCGAGATCGGTGCGAGCCGCTCGAGCGTCCGGGAGGCGATCCGTACCCTGAGCGCGCTGGACATCGTGGAGGTCCGGCACGGCCACGGGACCTTCGTGGGCAGCCTGTCACTGAGCGCGATGATCGAGAGCCTGGCCTTCCGGTCCCTGCTCGGCAGCGGCACCGATTACCGCGTGCTGTCCGACGTCGTCTCGGTCCGTCAACTGATGGAGCAGGGCTTCGCGCAGATGATCGTCGACGGGCTCGACTCCAGGCAGCGCACCAGCCTGGCCTCGCTCGCCCGGGAGATGTGCGAGCTCGCCGATCAGGGCAAGCCGTATGTCGAGCAGGACCGCGCCTTCCACCTGTTGCTGCTGCAACCGATCGGCAACGAGCTGGTCGTCCAGCTCACCGGCGCGTTCTGGGAGGTGCAGGCCCGCGTCGCCAAGACCCTCGACGTCAGCGAACGCAGCTGGCAGCGCACCGCCCAGGCACATGTCGAGATCGTCGACGCCGCAGCCGCACACGACCTGGAGCGCCTGCACGCTGCGATCGAGGAGCACTACGCACCGGTCAAGGAGCAGATCCGGACGCTGGCCGCACTGGCGGCCGACACCGATCCGCTGCCGGACGCGACGGACGCAACGGAGGCGACCGGTGCCTGAGTTCGACCTGCCGCTCGAACAACTCACGACCTATCTGCCGGACCGGCGGGAACCCCAGGATTGGCAAGCCTTCTGGGACGACACACTCGCCGAGACGCGCAAGCACGACCTGTCGGTCGAGACGCACAGCGCCGCCGCATATCTGCCGGGCGTGGCGACACAGGACGTCTCGTTCGCCGGCTTCGGCGGGCATCGCGTGAACGCCTGGCACCTGCGACCGGCAGCCGGCGACGTGCAGGGCACCGTCGTGCAGTTCCTCGGGTATGGCGACGGGCGCGGCACTCCCCTGGACTGGCTCGCCTGGCCCGCAGCCGGTTTCGCCACACTCGTCATGGACACCCGCGGCCAGGGCGCCCGCGCCCGGCGCGCCGGCAGCACCGGCGATCCGGCGGGCAGCGCCTCGCCATACGTCGAGGGTTTCCTGACGCAGGGCATCCTCGATCCGCGCGACTACTTCTACCGGCGCGTGTTCACCGACGCGGTGCGCGCTGTCGAGACCGCGCTCGCCCTCGACGGCACCGACCCGGAACGGCTCGCAGTCGCCGGCGCCAGCCAGGGCGGCGCCATCGCACTCGCCGCCACCGCCCTCGCAGGCGATCTCGTGCGCGCAGCGATCATCGGCGTTCCGTTCCTGGCCAACGTCCGTCGCGCCGTGCGCATCACCGAGGAACGGCCCTACTACGAGCTGATCGCGTTCCTCGGCACCCATCGCGCCGACGCCGAAACCGCTTTGCGCACAATGGACTACGTCGACGGCATCACCATGGCCGCACACGCCACGGCACCCGCGAAGTTCTCGGTCGCGCTGATGGACACCATCTGCCCGCCATCCGGCGGCTTCGGCGTCCACAACCACTACGCGGGACCGAAACAGCTCGACGTCTATCCCTACAACAACCACGAGGGCGGCGAGGCCGACGAGCAGGTCGCGTCGATCCGCTGGTTGCAGGACCTCTGGCGCTGAGATCCCGCGCCGGGTCCGGAACACCGGGCAAATCGGCGTCGCGCAATCCACACGGCACCCGCTGATCGGACTACGGTCCGAGGACATCAGATGTCTGATGTCCTCTCGAAAGGAACACTTCCATGCGTGCTCCCCGCCTCACCCGCCCCCTCGTCGCGCTCGCCGCCGGAGCCCTGCTGGCCAGCACGGCACTCCCGTCCGCCGCTGCGGCCGCACCTTCCGGCGATGCCTCGACCACTCTCGCGACCCGTGGCGAGGGCGGCTTCCCGCAGTACCGCATCCCGGCGCTGACCAGGACCACGAAGGGCACGCTGATCGCGGCATACGACGGCCGTCCGACGATGGCCGACCTGCCCAGCAACATCGCGATGATCATCCGGCGCAGCAGCGACGGCGGTCGGACCTGGACCAAGCAGCAGGTCGTCCGCCAGGACCCCGCACCGCACGGGTATGGCGACCCGAGCCTGCTGGTCGACAACGACACCGGCCGGATCTTCCTGTTCTACGCGGCCGGCATGAACCAGGGCTTCGTCGGCTCCGCCACCGGTAACGACCCGACCGACCCCAACGTGCTGCAGGCCGACTACAGCTATTCCGACGACGACGGTCTCACCTGGCACTCCCGCCGGATCACCCCGCAGGTCAAGGACCCGTCCTGGGGAGGGATGTTCGCAGCCTCCGGGCAGGGCATCCAACTGACCACCGGGCCGTATGCCGGGCGCCTCATCCAGCAGTACGTCATCCGGATCGACGGCCAGAACTACGCGGCCAGTGCCTACAGCGACGACCACGGAAACACCTGGCAGATGGGCAAACCCGTCGGTCCGGGGATGGACGAGAACAAGACGGTCCAGCTGTCCGACGGGTCGGTCATGCTCAACGTCCGCGCGGCCGGACATCGACTCGTGGCGATCTCGCACGATGGCGGCGAGACCTACTCGAAGCCGGTCGCCGACCCGACCCTGGTGGACCCGGGCGACAACGGGGCGGTTCTGCGCGTCGCTCCGAACGCACCGGCGAGCGACCCGGCGTCGCACCTGCTGCTGTCCGCGAACAACGACGATCCGTCGATCCGCCGCAACGAGACCGTGCGGCTCTCGTGCGACGACGGGAAGACCTGGGCGGCCTCGAAGGTGATCGACAAGGAGAGCTCGGCATACTCCACCCTCGCGATGGTGACGCGCGACACCGTCGGCCTCTTCTACGAGCGCGACGGTTATCAGCACCTGACCTACACGTCGTTCCCACTGGCTTCGATGAAGGCGCTCTGCGCGCCGATCTCCGCTGATGCCAGCACGATTCAGGCCGGCAGCGCCGGATCCGTGCCGGTGACCATCACCAACCAGACCGGCCACGCGCTGGCCGCCGGCTCCCTCGCCGTGACGGCACCGGAGGACTGGACCGCGCCGAAGGAGGTCCCGACGCCGCCCATTCCGACGGACGGCAGCGCGACCGTCCGGGTGCCGATCACCGCGCCGCTCACCAGCGCACCCGGCGACCACACGCTCTCCGTCCGGTATGCCGCCGCCGGCAAGACCTCCAATGCCGACCTCACCGTGAGTGTCGACGCCAACGATGCGGCGCCCGCAGCACCGAAGCTGCGGATCGAGTCCTACCTGGACCACCTGACGGCCGCGGGCCGGACCGGCACGATCGACGACGTCGCGACCTACTTCACCCGAATCACCAACACCGGCAACACAACACTGACCAACGTGACGGTGACCGGCAACCAGGACAACCTGCCCCGCTGCCATTACTCGTCGCTCGCGGCCGGTGCGTCATACCTGTGCAAGTACGGGACGCACGCGATCTCCGACCAGGACGTCGCCAACGGCAGCTACGCGCCGCGACTGACCGTCACCGGCGAGAACCCGGCCGGCACGACGTCCGCGGTCGCGAAGACCACCGGCGAAGCCGTGCAGCTGCCGAACGGCTCCTGACGGCCACCGCACCCGCCCCGCCGGCTCCTCCAGGCCGGCGGGGCGCCCCTGTCCCACCCGGCTGCAGGTCCTGCCACGATGGGCGACATGACAACACCGGAAGAGACCAAGGTCGTCAGTGCCACCCGCGACATCGCCGCACCCGCGGCGCAGATCTTCGAGCTGATCGCCGATCCCAGCCGGCAACCGGCGTGGGACGGCAACCACAACCTCGAGCAGGCCGCCGCCGGCCAGCGCGTGCGCGCCGTCGGGGAGGTCTTCCGGATGACGCTCGCCAACGGCAAGGTCCGCGACAACAAGGTGGTGGAGTTCGAGGAGGGACGCCGCATCGCCTGGTGCCCCGGCAACGAGGGCGCGGCACCCGCAGGACACCTGTGGCGCTGGGAGCTGGCGCCGCTGGACGACCAGCACACCCGGGTCACCCACACCTACGACTGGTCTCGGTTGAACGACCCCAAGCGCGTGGACCGCGCGCGGTCGACCACGTCCGACAACCTGTCGGCATCTCTCGAAAAGCTCGCTGCCACAGTCGAATCCGCGTGACCGGCGGCGCTCACGCGCCGCGCAGCTTCGCCAGCCGCGACTGCAACCGCTCGACACGGTGTGCGTTGCCCTCCAGGGCGACATACTCCTCGCCGAACCGGTAGAGCAGCGCGTCGTCCAGCCGCCGCACCGCACCGGGCGGCGTGCGGTAGGCCATGCGCTCGTCGATCGTCTCGGAGTCGACGGTGCGCAGCGTCTCGGCAAGGTCGGCGAGGGACTGTATGCCGAGCTCGCCCACCAGCCCTGCCATCCAGGAGTAGTGGTCGGCACGGGACCAGGCCGCCTCGGCATACTGACCGGCGAGATAGGCGGCGAGCTCGCGCGAGGAGATCTGGTCCGCGCCCAAGGCGCTCGGCACCGCCTCGGCCGCACCCGACTGCAGCTTGTCCCGGATCGTGGAGAACTCCTCGTCGGCCAGCTCCAGCAGACCCGCCGCCAGGGTGAAGCGCCGGTCGAAGTCCGGCCGCTGCTCGGTGGGAATCGTTCCCTTGTAACGGATGTCGTGCTCGAACTCGGCCCAGGCGTGCTGCAGCACGGTGCGGATCTGCACCTGGACGTGCCGGTCGCCGAGGTCGGGGTGCTCGGCGCGGTCCTCGGGCACCAGCCGGATCTGCAGGTGCCGGCTGGAGTAGCCGAAACGGCCCTCGCTGGCGGTCTCCTGACCGAGGTCGCGGTCGTCGAGCACCTCGGTCTCGGCGGCGAGCAACTGCACGACCGCGTCGACGTCGCGACGCACGTAGGTGATCACGCGCACCCCGATCGTGTCGCCGATCTGGCGCATCGGGTCCGGATACAGCGGTGCGCCGTTCTGCTCGCGCGTCGCCTTCTCCGCGAACGACGCGACCGTCTTGGCCCGCCCGTCCACCGACAGGTAGTTGAGCCCGGCATCGTCGAGCACGCCGGCGATCAGGGCGACGGCGTCGGCCGCGGCACGCTCGACCCGCGGGAACTGCACGGCATACTCCCGCCGGGCCGCGCTCACCACGTCGGCATGTGTCGTTCCCTTGGCCGAAGGTCGGCTCGGTTCCAGGTCCTCCGGCAGCGTCGGCGTCACGATGTAGCCGGTGGCGAAGTCGCCATACGTCGTGAGCTGCTCGGGGGCGTGGTGTGCCAGCAGTGCGACATACGCACAGATCACCGCGTCGATCGCATCCTCGGCGTGCCGCAGCTGCGCCTTGCGGGTCGCCGACTGCACGGTGTCGACGAGGTGCTGCCAGTGCTCGCTGTGCTTCAGCCGCAGGGCCGGCTTCGCCGTCTCGAGCGACTCCAGCAACCGGATCAGGGTCAGCATCTCGCCCTGCAACTGATCGACCGACCGGCCCGGCTTGTTCTTGTACTTCAGGCTCTGCCCGAGTCGGAACAGCGCAACGGTCGCCGCATGCGGATAGACCTCCAGGGCACGGCGCGGCGCGCGCGAGTCGGGGTCCATGTCGAGGCCGAGCAGCCCGGCAATGCGTCCGCCACGGCTGCCGTCGGCGAACGCCGGGTTGTCGGTGTTGGAGGGGTGCGCGCCCGCTTCGTATGCCGCGAAATCGCGGCCCAGCGCCCGCTCGGCCGGCCGGCTGCCCTTGGGGTTGACCACGATGAGTGGCGCATCGATGCCGACGACGCAGTCGGCGGGCGCGGCGGCTCGGGCCAGGGCGACGATCTCGTCGTCGGTGCGTACGGCGCTCGCATGACACAGTGCCCCCGACTCGTCCAGGACGGCGACTCCGGTGGGGTTCCGCAGACCCCAGGCGAGATCGAGACCGACGAAATGCATGCCTGCAGCATGCCGCATCGACGCGCGCACCCGGCGGCGAAGCACCGATCAAGGCGGAAGTCCCTCGTAGCATGGGCGACATGCCGAACAACACCCAGGCAAACGGTGACGGCGAACAGCAGTCCGCGAACGACGCGTTCATGGACGAATGGGCCGACCCGGAGGACGACTACGGCGACGAGGCGCGGCACCACCAGGCGCCGGGCCTCCTACCCGGCGCGCTGATAGGCGCCGGCATCGCCTCACTGTGCGCCATCGGCATCTACCTACTCGCGGGAAACGGCGGCAATGACACGGGCACCAGCCCGCAGACGGTCACCGAGACACAGCTCGGTCCGACGCAGACCGTCACGCAGAAGGCCAGCTCCGACCCGGCGAGCGACAGCGCCTCCACGCAGACCACGACGGTGACGCTGCCGCGGAGGACAGTGACGGTGCAGGTCGTCCAGCCCGGCAAGGGCACGACGGTCACCCGTACGCAGACGGAAACCAAGACCGCGACGAGCACCACCACGGCGTCGGCACCACCGCCGAAGACGACGACCGTCACCCAGACGGTGACGACGACGGCGCCCGGCGGGCCGCCGCGCCCGACAGGCCCATCCCTCGGACGGCCCTGAGCGCCGCCCTCAGCCGGCCTTGAGCTCGTCGGGTGCCGCGTCCAGCGCCTGCTGGATGGCGTCGACCAGCCGCTGTGCGGAGGCTGCGGTCAGCTCCAGTGCGATCCGCTGCCCCGGTCCGGCGCTCGGGTCGGTCAGGTCGACGTTGAGCGTGTGCTCTGCCATCGCGTGGACCGGGTGGTCGTAGTAGGCAGCGGCGTCGGTGATCCTGAACCACTTGCCGCCGGGACCCTTGGCACTGCCCTCGACGTCGGTCGTGACGGTGATGTAGGTGCACATGTGTCAGGCCCCCAGGTGCTCGTGGAAGAAGGTCTCGATGCGTTCCCAGCCGTCGTTCGCGGCGGCCACGTTGTATGACGGCCGGTCGACCGCGAAGAAGGCGTGTCCGGCGTCGTCATACGAGAAGAACGTGTGCGGCTTGTCGTGTGTGGTGAGGATCTCGTCGAGCTCGGCGACGTGTGCCGGGCTGGGGAACCTGTCGTTCCTGCCGAAGAGGCCGAGCAGCGGTGCCCGCAGGTCGGGCAACAACGGGACCAGGTTGGTGACGTGCAGCGGGTAGTCCGCAGCCGGTGTGCCGGTCACGAACGCGCCGTAGCAGTCGACGACCGCGTCGAGATCCAGGTGGCACGCGGCCAGCACGGCGTGCCGGCCACCGGAGCAGTGGCCG
The DNA here is from genome assembly GCF_035551235.1 of Flexivirga sp. GTDB lineage: Bacteria > Actinomycetota > Actinomycetes > Actinomycetales > Dermatophilaceae > Flexivirga. Next base: position 42,621 of record NZ_DASZNO010000035.1, read on the forward strand.
ATCACGCCGACCTTGCCGTTCGCGTGCGGCAGCCCACGCAGGTGTGCCGCCGCGACCTGCACATCGCCGACGAGTTGCTCGTCGGCGATGCCGCCGGCCGCACGCACGGCGGCAGCCGCATCGGCCGGGTCCGCGCCGGGCGCCTGCCGCGAGTAGAGGTTCGGGCAGATCGCGTCATACCCGAGCTCCGCGAAGCGCCGCACCATCTCCTTGGTCGCGCGGTCGTAGCCGGGCAGGTGGTGGATCACGACGACGCCACCACGAGGTTCGTCGCCGTCGGGCGTCGCGAGGTAGGCCTCGACCTGGGCACCGTCGGAGCCGGTGAGTCGCACGGTCGATGCGTGCAGCGAATCAGACATATCGATGGTCTATCAGAAGACCATGAATGCCTGCTCGGCGGTCAGGACCCGTACTGCTGGATGACCTTGCCGAGCCGGGGCAGGGCCTGCTTGACGTTGTCGTGCGCCTTGCCGCGCAGTCCCTTGTAGGCGCGCTTCAGCGGCTCGCGCTCCGTGGCCGCGGCGCGCTTGTCGGTCACGGCGAGCAGCGCGTCCGCCGCCTCGTCGCCGCGCCCCGCGAGGTAGTCCCCGAAGTCGCCGGCGCCGGCGAAGTCGGCCCAGAAGGGCTGCAGTGCCGTGGCGACCTCCGGCAGCATGCGATTCGTCGCGTCGGACGCGATCGTCGGGTTGAACTTGCGCACCGCGGCGTAGCCGGCCTTGATGGCGCCGCCACTCAGGCCCTTCTTGTCCTTCACCTCGGCGTCGATCACGGCGGCCAGGTCGGCGACGACCTGCGGGCGACGGTCGGCGGCGAGCAGGGTTTCGGACAAGGTCATGGGTTCTGCCTTTCGGTGGGGATGAACATGCGGGGGAACATGCGGGGGAACATGCGGGGGTACATGTGGGGGTACGACGAACGCCGCGCCCGGCGGGCCGGACGCGGCGTTCGGTGAAGCTGGTGGATCAGTGGTCGATCAGATGCGACCGTAACCCGAGACACCGCTGTAGATGGCGCGGATGCCGACGGAGCCACCCGGGTGGTTGGCGTCGATCATCTTGCCGTTGCCGATGTAGATGGCCACGTGGTAGGCGGAGCTGCCGTCGCCGAAGAAGATCAGGTCGCCGGGCTGCGGGTCGCTGACCCGGGTCGCCATCTGCATCTGGGCGGTCGCGGTGCGCGGCAGCGACTTGCCGACCTGGCCGTAGACGTAGGACGTGAAGCCGGAGCAGTCGAAGCCGGACGGGCTCGAGCCACCGTAGACGTAGGGCGTGCCGATGTAGCGCTCGGCGATGCCCACGATGCCGCTCGCAGCCGGGGGTGCCGGCTGGGCCACGGGCGGCTTCGGCTTGGCAACCGGCTGAGGTGCGGGCTGCTGCCGCTGCACGGGCGCGGGACGCGTCGCGGCGCGGGAGACCGACGACGTGCGCGGGCGCACAACCTTCTTCGGGGCTTCATAGCGCTGCGCGGGGACCGGGGCCGCGAGCTGGCCCTGCGCCGGCACGGCGCTGAGCTGCTGCTCGGCCTTCGTCGCGGTCAGCGGGTGCGCCAGCGCCTGGGCGCGGGAAGCCTGGGCTGCAAAGTCGACCGAGCTCGCACCTGTGATCGACGCGACTCCGGTGGTCGCCTGGGCGGCCTGCGGCGCGGCAATCGAGGCCACCAAACCACCGGCGACGGCAACAGTGGCCGAAACACGCGCGGTCGAGTTGAAGGTCGTCGACAACTTGCTCGGGGCGCGGTGACGACCGCGCGTTCCAAGAATGGACACGAATTACCTCTCCGTCGCCTACGAGGTCAGCTGTCGGGCTCGAGTTGGAGATACCCGGTTCCGCTGCGACACCGTGAGGTGCCGCGGTGGAACTTCGCCCCTAGGGCGGCTTGCGCCACCCGAATGTGGGTCCCCCGCTCCTGCCGGGCGGAATCGTTACACCTGATCGGCTGGCAGGACTCGGCGTTGCCTCACAGGAGCCCACCGAGTTGGTGGGCCGGGGAAAACGGTACACAACCCCGAACGCAATGTCACAGCGAGGTCACGGAGTGGTCGAAAAAAGTTCGAAACTCGTTGACTGCCCGCGATTGCGACACGCTCAGTCGGCGTCGACGAAGACGTGCATGGCCACGTCGCGTGGCAGCGACACGCCCTCATTGCCCTCCGCGCGCACCAGCACCCGGTCACCTTCGAGATGGGTCTCGACCTTCGCGCCGGGAGTGATCCCGCCGGCGGTCAGCACGGTCAGCGCTTCCTGGTCCGCCTGTGCCGGCTCACCGACACGCCGGACGACGAAGTTGGTTGGTTGATCGGTGACCACCTCGGTCATCGGTCGCACGCCGTCGCGGAACTGCAACCGGGTCTCCTCCTCGCCGAGCTCCTCGAGCCCGGGGATCGGGTTGCCGTACGGCGAGATGTGCCGCTCCTGCAGCATGCCGAGGATCTTGCGCTCGACACGTTCACTCATGACGTGCTCCCACCGGCACGCCTCGTCGTGCGCGAACTCGAGCTCGACGCCGATGACGTCCACGAGGAGCCGCTCGGCGAGCCGGTGCTTGCGCATCACCCGGGTCGCGAGCATCCGGCCGTGGTCGGTGAACTCCAGGTGCCGGTCACCGGCCAGGGTCAGCAGGCCGTCCCGCTCCATGCGGGCAACGGTCTGGGACACGGTCGGCCCGGAGTGCCCCAGGCGCTCGGCGATGCGTGCACGCAACGGCACGATCCCCTCTTCCTCGAGGTCGAAGATCGTGCGGAGGTACATCTCGGTGGTGTCGATCAGCTCGCTCACACCGTAAGCCTGCCATTAAGCGATGACAGGTGCCATCGCGGCCGCTCGCGAAAGAATTTCGGTCAATATGTTCGGGAATCCCAGCCGCTCGCGCTACGTTCTTCTACTTGGAAGGCGTGGGGCTCCTCCCCCCTGACCCACGGCTTCCCGAACCGTTCGCTTTGCGGGCGGGGTGAGCACACCGCAAGGTGCAGCTCGGACGGCTGGCGCACCTCCCCTGGGCGCCAGCCGTTCTTGCATTCACGGACCGTTCGCCGGCCTCTCGTGCGCCACGCGGCGTAAATCCGTTGCCACCGGCGCGCCGTTCGGCTTAGCGTGGAAGCACACGAGAAAGGAGGTGGTCCAAGAGTGAATTCTCAAAGGACGCGTGAGGTGGTTGCGCGCTAGCGCAACCTTCGGATTCGTCGCCGGCCACCTCCGGTGGACCGACGAAACGGACGTTCGGTAGCTACGCCAACGCAGCCACCGCGGCCCGTGGGTGCGCGATCTCGTCCATCGTGCAGACCGGCACTCGTGCCGGAGCCCACGGGCTGTCCCATGCCCGCTCGCGGGTTGATCAGGACGTGCTCGCGGGTTGACCAGGGCGTACGTGCGGGTTGAGTAGGGCGAGCTCGCGGGTTGAGTAGGGCGAGGTACGAGCCCGTATCGAAACCGCGAGCTCTACGGCTGCCGCCGCTCGATCCGCCAACTGCCGGCATCGGCCAGGTCCCCGTCGCCGGTGCGCACGTAGACCAGCCGGTCGTGCAGTCGACTGCTGCGGCCGGCCCAGAACTCCAGCTCGTCGCAGCGCACGACATACCCGCCCCAGAAGTCCGGCAGCGGCACGCCCTCGCCGCTGCCGGTGTCCGGCCACTTCCTCTCGTATGACGCAACGGCCTCCTCCAGCTGCGCGCGCGTGGCCGCGGGCTGCGATTGGTGCGACGCCCACGCGCCGATCCGCGAACCGTAGGGGCGGCTGCGGAAGTAGGCCTCGGAGCGCTCGACCGGCATCTTGTGCGCGACCCCGACGAAACGGATGGCGCGGAACATCGGCGGCCAGGTCAGCGCCGCCGCGATGTTCGGATTGATCTCCAGGTCGAGACCCTTGCGGCTGGTGTAGTTGGTGTAGAACCCCGGCCCGTCCGGGCCGAGGTAGCGCATCAGCACGGTGCGCACGTGCGGCTGTCCCGCATCGTCGACGGTCGCGACCGAGATCGCGTCCGGCTCCGGCACGTCGCCCTTGGCGGCCTGCCGGTCGACGGCGTCCTGCACCCATTGCTCGACCAGGGCCAGCGGTGCCGCCGGCAGGTCGTGCTCGTCCAGGCCCTCGCCTGCGTAGTCCCAACGCTTGATCGGCTGCATGGCTCCGACGCTACCGCTGGCAGAATCGGATCCGTGACCGACCAGCTCGTCATCCCTGAATCATTGAAACCGTCCGACGGCCGCTTCGGCTCCGGACCGAGCAAGGTGCGACCCGAGCAGCTCGACGCGTTGCTCCAGCAGGGCCGCACGGTGCTCGGCACGTCGCACCGGCAGGCCCCGGTCAAGAAGCTCGTCGCGCAGGTCCGCTCCGGCCTCGCCGAGCTCCTCGGCGCACCCGACGGCTACGAGATCGTCGTCGGCATGGGCGGCACCAACGTCTTCTGGGACGCCGCGTCCTTCGGGCTGATCAGCGAGCGCGGCGCGTTCGCGGTCTGCGGGGAGTTCAGCGCCAAGTTCGCGACGGTGGCGCGCAAGGCGCCGTTCCTCAGCGACCCACTGGTCGCCGAGGCACCGGTCGGCACCTCGGTGCAGTTGAGCCTGGCGCAGGGCGCCGACGTCTACTGCTGGGCGCACAACGAGACCTCGACCGGCGTGCTGACCCCGGTGCGCCGGGTGGCCGACTCCGGTGACGCGCTCATGCTCGTCGACGCGACCTCGGTGGCGGGCGCTGCCCCGGTCGACCTCACCGAGACGGACGTCTACTACTTCGCCCCGCAGAAGGTCTTCGCGTCCGACGGCGGCCTCTGGTTCGCCGCGATGTCCCCGGCCGCGCTCGAGCGGATCGAAACGCTGAGCGCCCAGCGCTGGACGCCCGCAACGCTGGATCTGCAGGTGTGCGTGGACAATTCGCGTCTCGAGCAGACCTACAACACCCCTGCGGTCGCGACCATCGCACTGATGGCGGCGCAGGTGGAGTGGATGCTCGCGAACGGCGGACTGTCCTGGGCCGCCGGTCGCAGCGCTGCGTCGAGCACGACGCTCTACGACTGGGCGGAGCGCACGTCATACACCTCGCCGTTCGTGAGTGCACCCGAGGACCGCTCCCCCGTGGTCGGCACCATCGACTTCGACGGCGTCGACGCCTCGGCCGTCGCAAAGACGTTGCGCGCCAACGGGATCGTCGACACCGAGCCCTACCGCAAGCTGGGCCGCAACCAGTTGCGCGTCGGCATGTACCCCGCCGTCGACCCCGACGACGTCGCCGCGCTGACCGCCTGCATCGACTACGTGGTGGAACACCTCTGACCCTCTTGCCGAGAACGAACCCCGGTCCGGGCGCGCCGTCGCCGATCGGCGACCATGATGCGTGTGACTATTGCGGACCTCAATCTGACTCGTGACGACTGCGCGCTGCGCGGCCGCCGGCTGGCTGTCGACACGCAGCGCGTCGAGCTGGACCTCAGCGATCTCGACAACGCCGACGTCGCGGCGTTCGGCTCACGGTCGACGATCCGTTTCACCAGCACGGACACGTCCACCTGGCTGGACCTGATCGCCGACGAGGTCACCGCACTCACCGTCAACGGCGCCGCCCAGCCCTTCGATTCGTATGACGGCGCACGCCTGCACCTCACCGACCTGCAGACCGGCGATACTGTCAACGAGGTCGTGGTCGAGGCACGCTGCCGCTACAGCCGGACCGGCGAGGGTCTGCACCGCTTCACCGACCCGGCGGACCAGAACACTTACGTTTACACGCATTTCGAGCCCACCGACGCCCGGCGTGCCTTCGCGTGCTTCGAGCAGCCGGACCTCAAGGCGCGCTTCTCCTTCGTCGTCACCGCACCCGCCGCAGCAGCGGTCTTCGCCAACCAGTCAGTGGTCACTGACGAGGTCGACGGCGACCGGCACACCGTCACGTTCGCACCGACGTTGCCGTTGTCGTCATACCTGACCGCGATCGCGGCCGGCCCGTTCCACTCCGTGGCCGATGTATGGCGGGCCGACCGCGCCGACGGCAGTTCCCTGGAGATCCCGCTCGGCGTCATCTGCCGCCGGTCGATGACCGAGCACCTGGACGCCGACGCGATCTTCGACGTGACCAAACGAGGCCTGACGTTCTTCGACGAGGCCTTCCAATTCCCTTACCCCTGGGGCAAATACGACGAGATCTTCCTGCCGGAGTACAACATCGGGGCGATGGAGCACCCCGGGCTGGTGACCTTCAGCGAGAACAGCTACATCTTCCGCGGCACGCCCAGCGAGGCGCAGCTGGAGTCGCGCGCCGAAGTGATCATGCACGAGATGGCGCACATGTGGTTCGGCGATCTCGCGACGCCGCGCTGGTGGGACGACACCTGGCTCAAGGAGTCCTTCGCCGACCTGATGGGCTACCTCGGCGCGACCGAGGCCGCCGGGTTCGAGGGCTCCTGGGTGACCTTCGCGCTCAACCGCAAGCAGTGGGCCTACACCCAGGATCAGCTGCCGACGACCCACCCGATCGTCGCCGACATCCCGGATCTCGAGGCCGCGCGGCTGAACTTCGACGGCATCACCTACGCCAAGGGCGCCTCGGTCCTCAAGCAGCTGATGGCGTATGCCGGACGCGACGCGTTCTTCGGTGCCGCGCAGCGCTACTTCCAGCGGCACGCCTTCGGCTCGACCACTCTCGAAGACCTCATCACCTGCCTGCAGGAGACGACCGACGCAGACCTGTCCGACTGGGTGCCGTCGTGGCTGGAGACCACCGGACCATCCACGATCGGTGTCCTGCGTGAGGGCGAGAACGTTTACGTCACACTGAATTCCGCGGATCAGTTGACCGGTGAGCGGATCGACCGCAAGCACCGCGTCGTGGTCTCGACCTTTGCGCTGGGGGCCGCCGGCCTCGAGCGCAGCGCTCGGGTGGAGGTCACGCTCGATGCACCCAAGGTCCCGGTGGAACTGCCCGCCGGCACCCGGGTCGACGCGGTCGTCGCCAACGACGATGACCTGACCTACGCTCTGCTCCGGCTCGATGACATGTCGGCCATCAAGCTCACCGGAGAGCTGTCCTCGGTGCAGCCGACGCTGACCCGGGCAGTGATCTGGTCGGCACTGTGGAACGCCGTGCGCGATGCCGAACTGCACCCGGAGCACTACCTGGTGGCCGTCGAGCGCAACGCCGCGACCGAGACCGATGCCGGCCTGCTCGGGATGGTGTTGCGTCAGGCAGCTGCAGCCATCACCGACTATCTTCCGCCCGCCGAACGCCCCTCCGCTGCCACACAACTCGTCTCCGCGATCAATGACGGCCTGCGCTCGGCCGCACCGGGTTCGGACCTGCAGCGGGCGTGGGCGCACGCTCTTGCCGGCAGTGCCGGCCTGACCCCGAGCGGCGAGGCACCGGTGCGCCATACCCTCGAAGGCGGCGTCGACGGTCACGAGCTCACCCCGTCATTGCGCTGGGACCTGCTTGCCGCGCTCGCGGAGCTGGGCGCCGTCGACGAGGCACGGCTGCAGGACGAATACGCCGCCGACCCGACGATGAGCGGGGCGACCGCCCGGGATCGTGCTCTCGCATCGCTGCCGGGCGCCGCGACCAAGGCACGGGTATGGCGCGAGCTGACCACCGACGACGCGCTGACCAACGACAAGCAGCGTGCCCTGCTCGCCGGCTTCAGCACCGGACCGGAGAGCGCGACCGCGCAGTTCGTGGCGCCCTACTTCGAGCAGGTCGGACAGTGGTGGCAGCAGCAGACGATGACCATGGCCGCTCGGCTGGCTGCCGGGTTGTTCCCCCGGACCAACATCACCCATGGCGACGCCGACAACCCGGTCGTGCGTGCTGCGCAGGAATGGCTCGACCGGCACGAGGACGCCCCGACTGCGTTGCGCCGCATCGTGATCGAGCAGTTGGACCACGTCCGGCGACGGCTGCGCGCCCAGCTCGGTTGAGGCTCAGCCGAGCAATGCGCCGAGCACGGCGACGCCGACGAGTGCGACCAGCGCGACGATGACGACGAGGCGTTGCGACCGTGGCGACATCATGCGACGCGCTCCCCGGTGAGGTCACCGGCGCCGTCTCGGTGACGCACCTCGACGTGCGGGATCGGCCGACCCTCGAGACGGAGTCGCAGGTCTTTGCTGCGCAACAGATAGCTCATGACGGCACCCACCGTAATCGCCGTCGCGATACTGCCGATCAGGATGGTCCATCGCGGCCCCCACACCGAACCGATCCAGCCGACCACCGGTGCCCCGACCGGGGTGCCGCCCATGAAGATCGCCATGTAGAGGGCCATCACCCGGCCGCGCATCACCGGCGTCACGCTGAGCTGCACGGTGGCGTTGGCGGTGTTGAGCGTGGTGATCGCGCACAGGCCGGTCGGCACCAGGAACGCGGCGAAGAGAAGGTATGACGGCGCGATCGCCGCGAGCGCCGAGAACACCGTGAAACCGGTCATCGACCAGATCACGATCCGCAGCCGCGGCCGCTGCCTACGCGCGGCCATCAGCGCCCCGGCGAGCGAGCCGATCGCCATGATCGAGCCCAGCAGTCCGTATTCGGCGGCCCCCTGGTGGAAGACCGCGGTGGCCATCAGCGCGATGGTGATCTGGAAGTTCATCCCGAAGGTCCCCAGCATGAAGACCATGAACATGATCAGCATGATGTCCGGACGGCGCTTGACGTAGGCCAGCCCCTCGCGCACCTTCCCCTTGCCGCGCACCTGCGGCGCCGGCATGAGATCGGCGGGACGCATCGCCTTGAGCGCGATCAGCACGGCGATGAAGGAGAAGGTGTTGAAGACCAGGGTCTGACCGGTCCCGAGCAGGCCGATGCACAATCCCGCGATGCCGGGTCCGACCAGCCGGGCGGCGTTGAACGACGTGGCGTTGAGGCCGACGGCATTGCTCAGCAGGTCCGACTCGACCATCTCGGACACGAAGGCCTGCCGACTCGGGTTGTCCAGCGCGGTGGCGATGCCCTGCAGGAGCGCCAGCGCGTAGACCTGCCAGAGCGTGACCACGTCGGCGAGCACGAGGGCGGCCAGCAGGCCGGCGGTGATCGCGAGTGCGCTCTGGGTGCCGAAGAGGATGCGCCGCTTGGGGAAGCGGTCGGTGATCGCACCGGCGAAGGGCGCGAGGAGGACGACAGGTGCGAACTGCAGCGCGGTGACGATCCCGAGGGCCGTCGAGTTGTTGTCGGTCAGCTGCGTCAGGACCAGCCAGTCCTGGGCGGTGCGGCCCATCCAGGTGCCGACGTTGGAGACGAGTGCACCGGCGAAGTAGACGCGGTAGTTGTAGACGGACAGGGACGCGAAGGTCCGGCTCATTTGTGGGAGACCACCTGTTCCAGGATGTCCGCGGCCCGCCGTAACACCGCGCACTCCTCCTCGGTGAGATCCGCCATACGGGAGTAGACCCACTCATCGCGCGAACGGCGTATGGCGCTCAGGGTCTTACGGCCCTCGGGTGTCAGCTGCAGGTGCACCTGGCGACCGTCGTCGGGGTCGGCATCACGTCGGACGAAACCCTGCTCGACCAGTGCGTTGACCGTGCGGGTCATCGACGGGGCGCTCACGCACTCGATCTCTGCGAGCTCACGCGGGGTGCGGATCTGCTTGTCGAGCTTGCCGAGGACCGAAACCTGGTGCGGCGGGAGGGTTTTCTGACCGACGCTGGAGAAACGGACCCGGCGACTGATGCGCATGCAGACCGAGCGGAGGTCGACGGCGAGGCGTCTGCGTTCGGCTGGGGTCACGGGTACTTAGTTTAGCTCATTAGACGAGCTAATGAAATTCCATCGGCCGCCAGGCGCTCGACCCTCGCCCAGCAGGGCCGCTGAGCGGTATCATGTGACTCTCAGACAATTCCCAGCGAAGGGGGTCACAGTGTCCGCTATGAACTCTCCGGAAGCCCGCTTGCTGGTGGTCGAAGACGAAACCAACATTCGCGAATTGCTCGCAACGAGCCTCAAATTCGCAGGTTTCGAGGTGCACACCGCGGCGACCGGCAACGACGCGATCACCATCGCCGGCCAGCACACGCTCGACCTCGCGGTGCTCGACGTGATGCTCCCGGACATGGACGGCTTCACCGTCACCCGCAAGCTGCGCGCCAACGGCATCGAGCTGCCGATCGTCTTCCTGACCGCACGTGACGCGGTCGAGGACAAGGTCAAGGGCCTGACGGTCGGTGGCGACGACTACGTCACCAAGCCGTTCAGCCTGGAGGAGGTCGTCGCACGCATCCGCGCTGTGCTCCGCCGGACCCAGGTCGAGAGCGACGCCCGCTCCACGGTGCGGGTCGCCGACCTGGAGCTGGACGAGGACTCGCACGAGGTGCGTCGCGCCGGCCACGTCATCGAGGTGTCCCCCACCGAGTTCAAGCTGCTGCGCTACCTCATGCTCAACCAGGGCCGGGTGTTGTCGAAGGCACAGATCCTGGACCACGTGTGGGACTACGACTTCCGCGGTGAGGCGGGCATCGTGGAGAGCTACATCTCCTACCTGCGCCGCAAGATCGACGTCGGCGATGCGCTGCCGCTGATCCACACCAAGCGCGGGGTCGGTTACGTCCTGCGCGCTCCGCGCGAGTGAGGGCGTCGCGCAACTCGTTGCGAGGACGCGTCGGCCACGAACTCTCCGCCATGCCGCTCCGGTTGCGCCTGACCGTCCTGGTGATGGCTCTGCTGGCCGTCGCCCTGCTGGCCAGCGGCGCGACCGTGACCACCCAGGTGCGCAGCTTCATGAGCGCCCGGCAGGACGCCGAATTGCGTGCGGCGAGCGCACATCTCGTCGACAGTGCGGTGCAGAACCGCGCGTCCGAGCAGCGTGCGTTCGCGTTCGTCCCGACCAACACCTATGCGATCGAGCTGCAGACGGTCGACGGCAAGGAACGCAGCCTGGCCACCGACCCCGGCAACTCCTCGACCGGTGGGCCATTGCCGGCGATCCCGCGGCTGACCAGCTCCGACCCACGCGTCAGGAGCGGACGCGTCTTCAGCGTCGGGTCGAAGAACGGCGGCACCACCTGGCACGTCGTGGCGGGCACCGTCCGCACCGACAAGGAGACGCTCGTCTACGCCGTCGCGGTGTCGATGGATCACACCAACGACGTGATCGAGCGCCTGGAGCTGGTGATCGTCTCCGTCGGCCTGATCGCGCTGCTCGCCTGTGCCGCGCTCGGCTGGTACGCCGTACGCCGAGCCCTGCGCCCACTGCGCAAGATCGAGGACACCGCGCGCAGCATCGCCCGCGGCGACCTGACCCAACGCGTGCCCGTGCCCGGAGCGCAGGACGAGGTCGGCAGCCTCAGCAAGTCCCTCAACATCATGCTCGCCCGCATCGAGGACTCCTTCGCCGTACGCCGCGCATCCGAGGACCGCATGCGACAGTTCGTCGCCGACGCATCGCACGAGTTGCGCACTCCGCTGGCCACCGTTCGCGGGTATGCCGAGCTCTTCCGCCAGGGCGCGGTCTCCGAGCCCGAGGACGTGCGCTCCGCGATGCGGCGCATCGAGGACGAGGCGACCCGGATGGCCACGATGGTCGACGACCTCCTGCTGCTCACCCGGCTCGAGCGGCGCCACCAGGACGACAGCGTCACGGAGCGCCCCCTCACACCGGTCGACCTCACGGTGCTCGCTGCGGACACCGTCCAGGACGCGACTGCCATCGACCACGAGCGCGAGGTCCGACTGCACGGGCTGGGCGGCCCGGTCCGCCCGACGGTCGTGCTCGGGGACGATGCCGCGCTGCGGCAGGTGCTGAGCAATCTGATGGCGAACGCGATCCGCTACACGCCGGCCGGGACACCGATCGAGATCGCGGTCGGCACGATCGGCGACACCGCACAGGTCCGGGTGATCGACCACGGGCCGGGTGTCCCCGCGAAGTTGCGAGATCGCATCTTCGAGCGCTTCTACCGCGCCGATGCGTCCCGCAACAGCGAGCACGGAGGAAGCGGGCTCGGGCTGGCGATCGTGACCGCTCTCGTCGCCGCACACAAGGGCACGGTCGAGGTCAACGACACCCCCGGTGGTGGCGCCACCTTCGTCGCGAAAATACCCTCTCTCGAAACAGACACGCCAACGGAGACCGTCAACGAGAGCACCGCGCCGCCGGTCACGGAGGAGCCACAGGAGGCCCACAGGTTCGACGAAGCGCCGAAACAGACGGACGGCGTTGAATAGGAACCAGTGAAGGGCCAGCCACCACCCTCGGCGGCGCATCGACCACAAGGGGTTTGAGAGAGATGTCGTTTGACCAGCATCCTGCTGATGACAGCCGGGGCAACGACGCACCAGGTGATGACACGACCGGTCGCATCTACACGTCCGGCGACCACACCGCGCACCTGCCGGCGCATCCGCAGCCACAGGCGGCGTACGGCGAACCCCAGCAGCAACCGCACCCGCAGCACAACCCGTATGCCGCACCGGCCGGCGCCGGCCGGCCTGCGTTCGGCGGCGGCCACGCGCCGGGCCAGCAGCCCCCGCAGGCCCCACATCAGCAGGGCCAGCAGCCGTATGGCGGGGGTCCGGCGCACGGCGCCTACGCGGCACCGACATACACCAACGGCGGCCAGCAGGGTGGCGGCCAGCAGGGTGGTTTCCCCAATGGCCCCTACAACCCCGCCGGCGGGTCCGGCAATGGTTCCGGAACCGGTGGTACCAAGCGCAGCAAGCGCTGGGCCGCCGTCCCGGTCGCCGCAGTCCTGGCGGCCGCACTCGCCAGCGGCGGCACCTGGGCGCTGACCAAGGATGACAACGGGTCCTCGACCGCCAGCGGCGGGAGCACCACCGTGCTGAAGGCCAACCCGGCGGACTTCGGCGATGCGGGCATGGTCAACTGGTCGGCGACGGCGAGCAAGGTCTCGCCCAGTGTCGTGGCGATCACGGTGCGGGCCGGTGGCCAGGGCGACCAGGGCTCCGGGGTCATCCTCGACAAGGACGGCAACATCGTCACCAACAACCACGTGGTGACCGGCGCCGGCAGCAAGCCGACGGTGACCGTCACGCTGAACAACAACCGCACCTACAAGGCCAAGGTCGTCGGCACCGACTCCAGCACCGATCTGGCCGTCGTGAAGCTGGAGAATCCACCGGACGACCTCAAGCCCATCACGCTCGGCGACGACAGCAAGCTCGTGGTCGGACAGCCGGTCATGGCCGTCGGCAACCCACTCGGCCTCGCCGGCACGGTCACCACCGGCATCGTGAGCGCCCTCAACCGTCCGGTCACCACCCAGCAGGAGAGCCAGGGCGGCAGCGAGAACCCGTTCGGCTCGCAGCCGCAACAGCAGGAGAACAACAGCTCGACGACGAACGCGATCCAGACCAGCGCCGCGATCAACCCGGGCAACTCCGGCGGCGCGCTGGTCAGCGGCTCCGGGAAGCTGGTCGGGATCAACTCCTCGATCGCGACTCTCGGGCAATCGTCAGCTTCGTCCCAGGCGGGGAACATCGGGATCGGGTTTGCTATCCCTGTGTCCGTCGTCAAGAACATCACCTCGCAGCTGATCGACACCGGCAAGGTGAAGCACCCGCAGATCGGTGTCCAGGTCAACAGCAACCCGGACACGGTCAAGCTCGGCGACGCAACCGTGCAGGCGGCGAAGATCTCCAAGGTCAACTCCGGCTCCCCGGCTGACAAGGCCGGACTGAAGGCCGGTGACGACGTCATCAAGTTCAACGGACGCCAGGTTTCATCCTCCGACGCGCTGATCGGTTATGTCCGAGCGCACAACGTCGGAGACAAGGTCACGCTGACCATCGTCCGCGATGGGAAGCAGCAAGACGTCTCGGTCACGCTGGGCGAAGCATCGTCCAGTTAGACCGTGGCGAGGGACCCCGGGCACTCTCCCTTCCTCCGTTGCCCGGTAGGTCCTGACGGGGTGGATCCGGCTTGTGACGGGGCCGGATCACGCGAAGTCCCCCTCGGCTCACGCCGAGGGGGACTTTTGTCTTGTCGACCGCTGAGGCGGCCTATTTCAGTGGTCGTGGGTAGGGCTGAGCGGATAAGCTCGCTCGTCCCCCACAACTCGACTGCCGGAAGAGGCGCCCATTTCGCATGCCTGACCACAGTCCCGCAACGACAGACCTCGACTCCGAACGCACCTACCTCGCAGCTGCCCGCGCTGACCTGGCCCGGATGCGCGAGCGCGCCGAAGCCCTCGACCCGAACCGTGCCAGCGACGGCGACTCGGCATACGAACTCGCGGTGACCCTGGCGCGCCGCGTCGCGTCCCTGCAGGACGACCCGCACACCACGCTCTTCTTCGGGCGCCTGGACTTCGAGACGCTCTCATTGGGAGGTCGGGGTCCCCGCGAAGTATCGGAGGAGCGCAGCGGGGGAGAACTTCGTGGGGTGGCCTACATCGGTCGGCGGCACGTGAGCAACAACGACGGCGACCCGGTCGTGCTCGACTGGCGGGCGCCCGTGTCGACGGCGTTCTACCGGGCATCCCGCACCGAGCCGATGGGCGTGGTGCGCCGCCGGCGGTTCGGCATCGACAAGGGTCAGATCTCCGCCATCGAGGACGAAAACCTCCTGACACCAGAGGAATCGGACGGGACAAGTGAGATCCTCGCAGCCGAGATCGAGCGGCCCCGCACCGGGCCGATGCGCGACATCGTGGCCACCATCCAGCCCGAGCAGGACCTGATCGTCCGCTCCGGCATCGAGACCTCGGTGTGTGTGCAGGGGGCACCGGGCACCGGCAAGACAGCCGTCGGCCTGCACCGTGCAGCGTGGCTGCTCTACACCCACCGCGACCGGCTCGACCGATCCGGCGTGCTGGTGGTCGGACCCAACGGCGCCTTCCTCGACCACATCAGCGCGGTGCTGCCCGCGCTCGGCGAGGTGCGCGTCGAGCACTCCACGGCGGCCGACCTCGTCGCGCACGCACGCGTGCGATCGGTGGACAGCACCGAAACAGCTGTCCTCAAAGGCGATTCGCGTATGGCGGAAGTCCTCCGCCGCGCGCTGTGGTCCCGGGTCAACACGCCGACGGAGGCCCTCGTCGTCCCGCGGGGCTCGCGGAAGTGGCGGATCCCGGCATACGAGGTGCAGGAGATCGTCGACGAACTGACAACCCGCGGCGTGCGGTTCAACGCCGCGCGCGACATGCTGCCGAGGCGGCTCGCGCATGCCGTGCTGCTGCGCATGGAACGGGCGGGCGACTCCCCCGACGACAAGGTCCAGGAATCGGTCGCGCGCTGCGCACCGATGAAGAAGTACTCCGCGTCGGTGTGGCCGGCCGTCGACCCGACGCAGGTGCTCTTCGATCTGTGGTCCGACGCCGAACGCCTCGGAGCCGCCGCGGACGGCGTGCTGGATGCGGGCGAACAACGAATCCTGCTGTGGGACAAGCCTGCTCGCAGCAAGGGGTCCGCCAAGTGGTCGGTCGCGGATCTCACCTTGCTGGACGAGTTGCATGATCTGCTCGGGCGCACACCGAGCCTCGGGCACGTCGTGCTGGACGAGGCGCAGGACCTCTCCCCCATGCAGCTGCGCGCGGTGGGGCGTCGCTGCTCCACCGGCTCGGTGACCGTGCTCGGCGACATCGCGCAGGGCACGACGCCGTGGGCGACGGACAGCTGGGAGACCGCCATGCGGCATCTCGGAAAGTCGGAGCATCACCTGGAGGTGCTCGATCGTGGCTTCCGCGTGCCCGCCTCGGTGATCGACTTCGCGGCCCGCCTCCTGCCGAGCATGGCTCCGGGACTCGGCTCACCGGTCAGTGTGCGTGAGAACCCGGGCGAGTTGCTGCTGACCCCGACGAGCGCCGCGGAGCGGCCGGCTGCCGTCGTCGACGCGGTCCGGGCTGCGCTGCAGGACATCGGCTCCGTCGGGGTGATCGTGCCGGACGACGTCGTTGCCGACGTGTCGAAATCGTTGCAGGACAACACCATCGAGCACGGACAGCTCGACGCCGGCTCCGGTGACGACGCCGACCACCGGGTTCAGTTGGTCCCTGCGACCGTGGCGAAGGGTCTGGAGTTCGACCATGTCGTCGTCCTCGAGCCCAGCGACATCGCCGATGCGGAACCGGACACCCGGACCGGTCTGCGCCGGCTCTATGTGGTGCTCACCCGTGCCGTGACATCGCTGCGCGTCATACATTCCCGGCCGCTGCCGGCAGAGCTCACCAACCCTGCCGAATGACGGCTTCTTCGCCGAGTGACGGTCTGATCGGACCGTCACTCGCCGAGAGAGCCGTCACTCGCCGGGGCCCTCGCCCCCCCTGTGGATAACTTCTGCGGGCGAATGGGCGGTTTGCCTACCGTCGTCCCATCGCGTCCGCACCAGGTGGACGACTTCTTGGGAGGCAGACATGCACACACCGACCGACGGCTACAGCGTCAACGCCGCACAGCTCGGCCAGCACAGTCTCGACATCGGCCAGATCGGCCAGGAGATCGACACGCTGATGCAAGTGATGAAGGGCAAGCTGGCCACGCTGCAGGCCAGCTGGACCGGCCAGGGCGCCAACCAGTACGCCGCGCTGAACCACGAGTGGACCAAGGCCCAGTCACGGGTCCGCACGGCGCTCGCCGACATCGGCAACACCGTCGGTTCCGCCGGCACCGCCTATGCCCAGGTCGAGACCGACGTGGTCAAGGCCTTCAGTACACAGGCGTGATGGTCGCGGCCTTCGACTGAAACGTCCCCGGGGTGGGTCAGACCGTGGCCGCCAGCTCCGTCGCCTGTGCGATCGCACGCTTGGCGTCGAGCTCGGCGGCCACGTCGGCGCCGCCGATCACATGCCGTGCGGCGTCGCCGTCCCGCACCAGATCGCGCACCGACTCCTGGCCCGCACAGATCACGACCGTGTCGACCTCCAGCAGCCGTGACTGTGGCTGCTCGTCCTTGCCGCGCACGGTGATGTGCAGTCCGGCATCGTCGATGCGGTCGTAGGTGACGCCGCCGATCAGCTCGACGTGCGCGTCCTTCAGGGCGGCGCGGTGCACCCAGCCGGTGGTCTTGCCCAGGCCCTTGCCCAGCGGGGCGGGCTTGCGCTGCAGCAGGTAGACCTGCCGGCGCGGCTCCATCGGGCGCTTGGCGGTCAGGCCACCGGGTGCCATCGGGTCGTCGGTGACGCCCCACTGGGCCTGCCAGTCCGGCAGCTTCTTGTGCTGGTCCTCCAGGAGGAACTCACTGACGTCATACCCGATGCCGCCGGCGCCGATCACCGCGACGCGACGACCGGCTTCGGCCTCACCGCGCAGCAGTGCGTCATACATGACGACCTTGGGGTGGTCGATGCCCTCGATCTGCGGCACACGCGGGCGGACGCCGGTCGCGACGATGACGTCGTCGAACCCGCGCAGCTCGTCCTCGGTGGCGCCGGCGCCGAGTCGCACGTCGACCCCGAGCACCTCGAGCCGCCGCTCGTAATAGCGCAGCGTCTCGGCGAACTCCTCCTTGCCGGGCACCTGCATCGCCAGCCGGAACTGCCCGCCGAGGTGTTGCTGACGCTCGAAAAGCGTGACGTGGTGCCCGCGTTCGGCGCTGGAGACCGCCGCGGCGAGACCGGCCGGGCCCGCGCCGACGACAGCGATCCGCCGCTGCCGGGTGGCCGGCACCGGGAGCAGCACGAGGGAGGTCTCGCGGCCGGCGCGCGGGTTGACCAGGCAGCTCGCCTTCTTGTTCGCGAACGTGTGGTCGAGGCAGGCCTGGTTGCAGGCGATGCACGTGTTGATCTCGTCGGCGCGGTCCTCACGCGCCTTGCGCACGAACTCCGGGTCGGCCAGCAGCGGCCGGGCCATCGACACCAGATCGGCCTGCCCGCTCGCCAGGATCTCCTCGGCGACCTCGGGGGTGTTGATCCGGTTGGAGGCGACGACGGGGATGTCGACCGCCTGCTTCAGTCGCGCCGTCCAGTCGACGAACGCAGCACGCGGCACCGACGTGACGATGGTGGGCACCCGCGCCTCGTGCCAGCCGATACCCGTGCCGAACATCGATGCTCCGGCGTCCTGCAGCTTGCCGGCGAGCGTGACCACCTCGTCCCAGGTCTGACCGTCCTGCACTAGGTCGACCAGCGAGATCCGATAGTTGACAATGAAATTCGAGCCGACGGCTTCGCGCACACGGCGGATGATCTCGATCGGGAAACGCATCCGCTTCTCCGCGGTGCCGCCCCAGGCGTCGGTGCGGTCGTTGGTGTGTGCCGCGAGGAACTGGTTGATCAGGTAGCCCTCGGAGCCCATGATCTCGACGCCGTCATAACCCGCGAGCTTGGCGAGTTTCGCCGCCCGCACGAACGCGTCGACGGTCCGCTCGACCCCCTTGCCCGACAGCGCGCGCGGCTTGAAAGGGGTGATCGGCGACTTCCGGCCGCTCGCGGAGCGGATCAGCGGGTGGTAGCCGTATCGCCCGGAATGCAGCACTTGCAACAGGATTCGGCCGCCCTCGGCGTGGACGGCGTCGGTGACGACGCGGTGCTTGCCGGCGGCTCGCTTGGAGGCCATCAGTGATCCCGCGGGCAGCAGCCAGCCCTCGACGTTGGGGGCGAAGCCTCCCGTCACGATCAGGCCGGTGCCGCCCTTCGCGCGCTCGGCGAGGTATGCCGCCCAGCGCCCCAAGTCCTTGCTGCGGTCCTCGAACCCGGTATGCATCGAGCCCATCAGGACTCGGTTGGCCAAGGGGATCCCATCAATCTCGATGGGTTCGAGCAGTCGGTCGAATGCCACGGGTATGCCGTCCTTCGCGTGGGAGTTCCGCCGATGTTACCAGCGAGTAGCACGCGCCGCGGGTTGAGTAGCCGTGAGGAACGAGCGGCCCATCGAAACCCGGGAGGCGGAATGACTAGAAGTGAACCTGCGCGCCCATGACGACGGTCCGGTCCTCGGGCAGCCGGTAGTAGACCGCGGGATTCGCGGCGTTGTGCGCCATACCGAGGAAGAGCCGCTTGCGCCACTTGCTCAGGCCGGGCAGCGACCCGTGGTGCACGCTGATCCGGGACAGGAAGTAGAAGGCGTCGTCCGGGTCGAGGTTGATGCCCTGTTCGCGGGCGCCGCGCAGCGCCTGCGGCACGTCCTGGTCGTCCTGGAAGCCGAAGTTGAGCTGGATGTGCGCCACACCGTCGTACGGGTCACCGAGACTGCTGAAGTCCAGCTGGTCCTCGGGCGCGACATGCGGCACGTTCCGCGAGACCGCGGACACGATGTAGACGTTCTCGTGCGTGACGTGGTTGAAGGCGACGTTCTCCCGGAACGCCAGCGGGGTGGTCGCATTGTCCGGATGCAGGAACACCGCCGCTCCGGGCACCCGGGTCACCTCGCACGTGTGCAGGTAGTCGATGAACTCCGTGAGCTGGCCCTCCTTCTCGCGGCGCATCCCGGAGACGATCGAGGCACCACGACGCCAGGTGAACATCGTGGTCGCGACCACACCGGCGATCGTCAGCGGCAACCAGCCGCCGTGGATGACCTTCGCCAGGTTCGCGGCCAGGAACGTCAGCTCGACCGAGTAGAACAACACCCCGACGAGGATCAGCCGCCACTTCGGCCACTTCCACGCGGACTCCGCGTAGACCAGGAACAGCGTCGAACTCAGCACGAGGGTGCCGGTGACCGCCAGGCCGTATGCCGTCGCGAGCTTCTGGGACGACTGGAAGGTGAGCATCAGCACCAGCACGCCGACGAACAGCGACCAGTTGATCGACGGGATGTAGATCTGACCGCTCTCGTGCTCGGAGGTGTGCAGCACGGTGAGTCGCGGCAGGTAGCCGAGCCGCTCGGCCTGCCGGGCCACCGAGAAGGCCCCGGAGATCACCGCCTGGGATGCGATGACGGTGGCCATGGTCGCCAGGATCACCATCGGCCACTGCGCCCACGACGGGCCGAGGAGGAAGAACGGGTTGCGAATCGCGGCGGGCGATTCGGTGATCAGCGCCCCCTGTCCGAGGTAGTTGAGGGTCAGGCAGGGGAAGACGAGGAAGAACCATGCGCGCCGGATGGGCGAACGGCCGAAGTGGCCCATGTCGGCATACAGCGCCTCGGCGCCGGTGATCGACAACACGACCGCGCCCATCGCGATGAACGCGACGAACGGGTGCTCGAACCAGAACTGGAGGGCGTAGCTGGGTGACAACGCACGGATGATCGCCGGATTCGGAATGACCTTGGTCAGCCCGAGCACCGCGATCGTCACGAACCACAGCACCATCACGGGACCGAACAGCCGCCCGACCACGGACGTGCCGAAGCGCTGCACGACGAACAGGATGACGATGATCGTCACAGCGATCGGGAGTATGACGTTGTGCAGCCCCGGCGCCGGGACTGCGAGGCCCTCGACCGCGGACAGCACCGAGATCGCCGGGGTGATCACGCTGTCACCACTGAACAGCGATGCCGAGAAGACGCCCAGGACCATCACCAGGGCGAACCGCTTGCCGCCCGTCGGGACCGCCCGCCGCGCGAGCGCGGCCAGCGCGAGGTCACCGCCCTCACCGTCATTGTCGGCGCGCAGGATGAAGACGACGTACTTGATGCTCACCACGATCGTGACCGCCCAGAAGACCAGGGAGATCACGCCATAGACGTCCTCGTGCGTCGTGGCGACCCGGTTGTGGTCCAGCGAGAAGATCGTCTGCAGCGAGTACAGCGGGCTGGTCCCGATGTCGCCGAAGACGACGCCGAGCGCACCGAAGGTCAAGGTCCATAACTTGGCACCATGCGTCTGGGGCGCCGCCGACGTTGTCACAACCGAAGATTGTGCACCACGAACGTGATGAGACCGCCCACCCCTTTCACAGGGTGGACGGTCTCATCCGTCTCGCGACTGTTCCTCGCTCGGAGTCCCGCGAAGTATCGGGGCGCTGAACGAGCGGAGAACTTCGTGGGGTGACTTAGAAGCCCATGTCTCCCATGCCACCGCTCGGGTCGGCCGGCATTGCCGGAGCCTTCTCCGGCTTGTCGGCGATGACCGCCTCGGTGGTGAGGAACAGCGCGGCGATCGAGCCGGCGTTCTGCAGCGCCGAGCGGGTCACCTTGGTCGGGTCCGGGATGCCGGCGTCGAGCATGTCGACATACTCACCGGTGGCGGCGTTGAGGCCCTCACCGACGGGCAGCGAAGCCACCTTGGCAGCCACGACACCGGGCTCCAGGCCCGCGTTGGTAGCGATCTGCTTCAGCGGGGCCGCAGACGCGACATTGACGATGTTCGCGCCGGTCGCCTCGTCACCCTCGAGCTTGAGGGAAGCGAAGGCGAGCTTGGCCGCCTGCAGCAGTGCGACGCCACCGCCGGCGACGATGCCCTCGTCGACCGAGGCCTTGGCCGCACGAACGGCGTCCTCGATGCGGTGCTTGCGCTCCTTGAGCTCGACCTCGGTGGCCGCGCCGACCTTGATGACCGCAACACCGCCGGCCAGCTTGGCCAGGCGCTCCTGCAGCTTCTCGCGGTCGTAGTCGGAGTCGGAGTTCTCGATCTCGGCGCGGATCTGGCTGACCCGACCAGCGATCTGGTCTGCGTCGCCGGCACCCTCGACGATGGTGGTCTCATCCTTGGTGACGACGACCTTGCGGGCCTTACCGAGCAGGTCCAGCTCCGCGGTGTCGAGCTTGAGGCCGACCTCCTCGGAGATGACCTGACCACCGGTCAGGATCGCGATGTCGCCGAGCATTGCCTTGCGACGGTCACCGAAGCCGGGCGCCTTGAGGGCAACCGACTTGAACGTGCCACGGATCTTGTTGACCACCAGGGTCGACAGGGCCTCGCCCTCGACGTCCTCGGCGATGATGACCAGCGGCTTGCCCGACTGCATGACCTTCTCCAGCAGCGGCAGCAGGTCCTTGATGCTGCCGATCTTGGAGTTGACGATCAGGATGTAGGGGTCCTCGAGCACGGTCTCCATGCGCTCGGTGTCGGTCACGAAGTAACCGGAGATGTAGCCCTTGTCGAAGCGCATGCCCTCGGTGAGCTCGAGCTCCAGGCCGAAGGTGTTGCTCTCCTCGACGGTGATGACGCCGTCCTTGCCGACCTTGTCGAGCGCCTCGGCGATCATGCCGCCGATCTCCGAGTCGGCCGGCATCGAGCTCCTCGGCCAGGCCCGCAAGGTCGTCATCACCAAGGACGAGACCACCATCGTCGAGGGTGCCGGTGACGAGGACCAGATCAAGGGCCGCGTCAACCAGATCCGCGCCGAGATCGACAAGTCCGACTCCGACTACGACCGCGAGAAGCTGCAGGAGCGGCTGGCCAAGCTGGCCGGTGGCGTCGCGGTGATCAAGGTCGGCGCGGCCACCGAGGTCGAGCTCAAGGAGCGCAAGCACCGCATCGAGGACGCCGTCCGCGCTGCCAAGGCCTCCGTCGAGGAGGGCATCGTCGCCGGTGGCGGCGTGGCCCTGCTGCAGGCGGGCGCCAAGGCGTTCGACAAGCTCGAGCTGCCCGACGACGAGGCCACCGGTGCCAACATCGTCAAGGTCGCCGTGGGCGCCCCCGTCCGCCAGATCGCGCTCAACGCCGGTCTCGAGGGCGGCGTCGTGGCCGAGAAGGTCGCCGGTCTCCCGGAGGGCCACGGCCTGAACGCGGCCACCGGCGAGTACGGCGACATGCTCGCTGCCGGTGTCCCCGACCCGACGAAGGTCGTCCGCTCCGCCCTGCAGAACGCCGCGTCCATCGCCGCGCTGTTCCTGACGACCGAGGCGGTCGTCGCGGACAAGCCGGAGAAGGCCGCGCCGATGCCGGGTGGCGACGGCGGCATGGGTGGAATGGATTTCTGATCCGACCGCTCTGGAACATCACCACGAAGACCCCCGCTCCGGCGGGGGTCTTCGTGTGTTCCGGGGTCGCCGGTCCCCGGGACGTCGTACCGTCGGTGGGCCATGGCACACGGTCCGTCTGACGCCCCGCGAGGGCGATGGGTCGTGTGGGTCCTCGCCGTGGGAGTCGTCGTCGCGCTGCTGACCGGCTGTGACCCGAGCAGTACGCCGCACGCGCAGCGGCACCGGGCCGGCGCCCACCATCACCGGACCCATCCCTCCCAGCGGGCTCAGCAGGCGGAGCACACCGCGAGCCCGACCGCCCTGCCGTCCGATGCGGCCCAGGCCCGCGCCGAGCTCGACCGGCTCGTCGTACGACCGCGGCCGCGGGGGACCGAGGGCTACCTGCGGGCGGCGTTCGGCAGCGACTGGGTGGACACCGACGGCGACGGGTGCAACCAGCGTGACGACGTCCTCCTCCGGGACGCGGTGCCGGGGTCGACGCGCGTGGCGCAGCAGGGCGGGTGCGACCACGACGTGCTGGCGGGCACCTGGTACGACCCGTACACGGGTCGGACACTGACGTTCACCGACCTCAAGGACCTGCACCAGGCCGAGGCGATCCAGATCGACCACATCGTGCCGCTCGCCGAGGCGTGGGTGTCCGGGGCGCGGACCTGGAGCGACGACCGCAGGAAGACCTTCGCCAACGACCTGCACGAGCTGCTCGCGGTCGACGGCCCGACCAACATGAGCAAGGGCGACGGCGATCCGGCGTCCTGGCGACCACGCAAGGGCTTCCAGTGCAGCTACGCCCGGCGCTGGATCGCGATCAAGACCAGCTACCACCTCGCGATCGACCCCTCGGAGAAGGCGGCCCTCGGCCAGATGCTCGGCTACTGCCGCTGAGGCCCGAGCCCTGTGAGAGCGTGAGGCCCGTGCCCTGGACCATCGCGCCGATTCAGCTGGCGGACGCCGAGGAGGCCGGCGCGGTGCACACCCGGGTCTGGCAGGAGGCGTACGCCGGGCTCATGCCGGCGGACTACCTGGCGGCGCTCGACCCGGCGCGGGCCGGCGAACGCCGGCGGCAGCGCATCCTGCACCCGGCTGCGGGTGTCGAGGAGTGGGTGGCACGCGACGAGCACGGGATCGTCGGGATGGCGGCCACGGGTCCGCCGCGCGACCTGGATCCACCGGTGCCGCTCGAGCTGTACGCGATCAACGTCCTGCGCCGGGCCCATGGGTCCGGACTTGCCGACGACCTGATGGCCCACGCGATCGGCGACCGGGCGGCGTACCTCTGGGTGCTGGAGGGCAACCAGCGTGCGATCGCCTTCTACCGCCGGCACGGCTTCGCCGACGAGGGCGGCCGCAAGCCCGAGCCCGACACCGGCGTGGTCGAGATGCGGATGGCCCGGGGCAACGACACGGGCGACGGCACCGGCGACAGGTGAGCGGCACCGCGCTCGCGCTGGTCCTCACGGCCGCGCTCCTGCACGCCACCTGGAACCTCGCGGCCAAGGGAGCCCCCGGCGGCGACCGGGTCGCGTTCGTCTGGGTCTACGTCGTCGCCAGCGCGACGCTCTGGGTGCCGATCGGCGTCGTCTGGGTGGTCGTGACCGGCGACCGGCCCACGGGGTGGTGGCTCGGCGGGCCGCTGGTGTCGGCGCTGCTGCACATCGTCTACCAGCTCGTGCTCCAGCGGGGGTACGCCGAGGGGGACCTCAACCTCGTCTACCCGCTCGCGCGCGGCGCCGGCCCGATGCTCACCTTCCTGGTGGCGGTGACCGTGCTCGGCCAGCATCCCTCACCGGCCGAGGTGGTCGGCGTGCTCGCCGTCGTGGGCGGTGTCCTGGTGATCTCGCTCGGAGGCCGGGCCGGTCGGCTGGCACATGACCGCGCGGGCGTGACCTGGGGGCTCGCGACTGGCGCGACCATCGCGGCGTACACCCTCTGGGACAACCACTCGGTCAACGGTCTCGACGTCCCGCCGGTGCCCTACTTCGTGATCGGGCTTCTGCTCCAGCTGCCGTTCCTGGGCGTGCTCCTCGTCCGCAGGAGCGACCCCGTGCCGGTGCGTGAGGTCTGGGCAGCCGCTCGTACACCGGCCCTGGCGGTCGCCGTCCTCTCGCCGCTGGCGTACCTGCTGGTGCTCCGCGCGATGCAGCTCGCGCCGGTCGCCCTCGTCGCCGCCGCCCGCGAGTCGAGCATCGTGGTCGGGGCGGTGTTCGGGTGGCTGGTGCTGCGCGAGCCGCGACCGGCTCGCCGGCTCGCCGGCGCGGTCGTGGTGCTCGCCGGTATCGGACTGATCGCGGCGGGCTGACCGCGGTCGCGCGTGAAAGATGTGGCGCGCTGCCGGACATGTGCCACCGTGGAGCCCGTGGACCGCGCTGATACTCGGGACGTCGAGGCACGCGCTCGGTTCGAGGAGACCGTCCGGGAGATCCTCGAGCCCCTGCGGCGCTTCCTCGCACGGCGTACGGACGCGGCGACCGCCGACGACGTCCTCGCCGAGACGCTGCTGGTGTGCTGGCGGAGGTACGACGAGCTCCCGGCCCGGTCGCTGCCGTTCGCGTACGGCGTGGCGCGGCTCTGCCTGGCGAACGCCGCGCGCGGTGCGCGGCGACAACGCCGGCTGGCCGGTCGGATCGCGACGCTCGAGCCGCCGCGCGAGGCCCCCGAACCGATCGGCGACGACCGGCTGGCCGAGGCGATGGCGGGGCTCTCGCCCGAGGACGGCGAGCTCCTGCGGCTCTGGGCCTGGGAGCAGCTGACCCCCGGCGAGATCGCGACGGTCCTCGACATCACGCCGAACGCCGCGAGCATCCGGCTGTACCGCGCGAAGGACAGGCTGCGCACCGAGCTGCGAAAGATCGACGCCGCCGACGGACATGAGGAGACGACGGAAGGGGGGAGACGGTGACCGACCACGAACCGGACAGGGAGCTGCTCTCGCGGCTCCGCGCGGCCGATCCCGCCTCCTCCCTCCCACCGGCCGGCCCCGACCGGGTGGCCCAGCTCCTGGAGGCAGCCATGCCCGACACCGCGACCCGCTCGCACGAGACCCGGGAGACCGGCACACACGACCGCAGCCCGCTCACCTGGCTGGTGGCCGCCGCAGCGGTCGTCCTGATCGCCGCCGCCGGGATCTTCGGACTCGCCGAGCGCGACCACGGCACGACCCCTGCCGCGAGGCCCAGTGTCACCCAGCTGCGGGCGATTCCCGTCCAGGGTTCGTGCATCGTGCTGAGCACCCGCGTGCTGCGCGTGCAGTCCGTCGCCTTCCGCGGCAGCCTCGTGTCCCTGACGCCCAGGACGGCGACGTTCGAGGTGAGCCACTGGTACGCCGGCGGGCCCACCGACCTGGTGAAGGTGACGCTGATGCCGCGAGGCATCCCCGAGATGACGCAGGCGGGAGACCTGGCGCTCCACCACGACTACCTCGTCGCCGCCTCCGACGGCCGCGTGACCGGGTGCGGTTACACGGGCCCGGCCGGTGGCAGCCTGCAGTCGCTGTACGACCGCGCGTTCGGCTGAGCCCCACGGGCGGCCGGTCTGACAGGCTGGCGGGCGTGGAAGGACTGCTGCTCGCCGCCGGGGCCGGCCGCCGGATGGGGCTGCCGAAGGCGCTGGTGCACGACGACACCGGGTCGTGGCTGGTCCGTGGCATCTCGAACCTGCGTGACGGGGGATGCACCCGGGTCACGGTCGTCCTGGGCGCCGACGCCGAACGCGCCGGGTCGATCGTCGAGAACCTCGAGGTGAACGTCGTCGTCGCCGACGATTGGGCCGACGGGATGGGTGCCTCGCTCCGAGCCGGCTTGGACGCGCTCGCGGAGTCGACGGACACCGCCGTCGTCGTCTCGCTCGTGGACCTCCCCGACCTGGTGCCGGAGGTCGTGGCCCGGGTGATCGCCGCTGTCCCGCCCGGTCCCGCGGGACTGGCACGCGCGACGTACGACGGCAGGCCCGGGCACCCGGTCCTCCTGGGCCGCGACCACTGGGCCGGCGTGGCCGAGACGGCCGTCGGCGACCAGGGCGCCCGCACCTACCTCGCCTCCCGCGACGTCACATCGGTCGAGTGCGGCGACCTCGCCACCGGCCGCGACGTCGACTCGCAGGTAGGCCGATAGTACGGATCACCAGGCGGGTCCTTCCGGCGGCGACACAAGCCTGGTGATCCGTACTATCCCTGGACGGGCCGGCTCGTCCCGGATCCGCTGCCAGTGCGCGAGCGACGCCGAGTCGTCCACGGAGTCGATCCAACCATCGCCCAACGGACCGACAAGTAGCCTGGAGACATGGAGGTGACCTCTGCCGCCGACGTGGCGGGCCTGCTCGGCCGCACCGGCTACCTGTGCGACGACGAGCTGGCCACGGTCACCTACCTCACGCTCGCGATGCAGCGTCCGCTCCTCCTCGAGGGCGAGCCCGGTACCGGGAAGACCGCGCTCGCCGAGGCGCTCGCCGAAGGGCTCGACCTGCGCCTGGTCCGGCTGCAGTGCTACGAGGGCATCGACGCCACCCAGGCGCTCTACGACTGGGACTTCCCGCGCCAGATCCTCCACCTCCGCGCCCTCGAGGCCACCGGCGGCACCGGCGGAGCCGACGCCGAGGAGGCCGAGAAGAGCCTGTACGACGAGCGGTTCCTGCTCGCGCGGCCGGTGCTGGCCGCGCTCCAGCAGAGTCCCGCCCTGCTCCTCGTCGACGAGGTCGACCGTGCCGACGACGAGTTCGAGGCGTTCCTGCTGGAGGTGCTGTCGACGTGGCAGGTGTCCATCCCCGAGCTCGGGACCGTGCGGGCGGCGACCCCGCCGGTCGTCGTCCTCACCTCCAACCGCACCCGCGAGCTCCACGACGCGCTCAAGCGGCGCTGCCTCTACCACTGGATCGAGCACCCCGGCCTCGAGCGCGAGCTGCAGATCGTGCGCTCGCGGGCTCCGGAGGTCTCCGAGGCGCTGGCCCGCCAGGTGGTGGCGGTCGTCCAGGACCTCCGGACCCGTGACCTGACCAAGCCGCCCGGTGTCGCCGAGACGCTCGACTGGGCCCGGGCGCTCCACCACCTCGGGACCGCCGAGCTCGACCTCGAGTCCGCGGCGACCACGCTGGGCGCGCTGGTGAAGTACCGCGAGGACTCCGACCGGGTGAAGCAGGCGCTGGACCAGCTGCTGCGTACATGAGTACGACGACGATCCGCGGCGGGGACGAGATCCTGCTCGCCTTCGCCCGCGCCGTCCGGGCCGGCGGCGTACCGGTCACGCAGGACCGGGCGCACGAGTTCCTGGCCGCCGCCGCGATGCTCGGTGCCGACGACCCGTCGGCCGTACGGATCGCCGGCCGCTCGACCTTGTGCGCCGGGCCGGATGACCTGGTGCGCTTCGACCAGGTCTTCGAGGCGTTCTTCAACGCCCGGCACGGACTCCCGCGCCCGAGGCCGGTCGTGCGACCCGAGTCCACGCCGAGCGAGCTACCTCTCGACGACGCCGCCGGCACCGAGCTCGGAGACGCCGACGACGTCATCCGCGCCGCGGCCAGCGCGACCGAGGTGCTCCGACACCGTGACGTGGCGTCCCTGAGCGCGGTGGAGAAGCAGCGGCTGGCGGCGATGTTCGCGACCCTGCGCCCGCGGCCACCGCTCCGGCGTACGGCGCGTCACCAGCGCTGGCACCGCGGGCTCGTCGACGCGCCCCGCACCCTGCGGTCCAGCCTGCGCCGGATGGGCGAGCCGGCCGAGATCGCCTGGCGACGCCGGGCCAGGAAGCCGCGGCGCGTGGTGCTGCTGGTGGACATCAGCGGCTCGATGACGTCGTACGCCGACGCCCTCCTGCGGCTGGCACACCGACTCACCCAGGGCATCGGCAATGTTGAGACGTTCACCATCGGCACCCGGGTCACCCACGTCACCCGCGCGATGCGGCTGCGCGACCCCGAGCGCGCCCTCGTCGCGGCCGGCGACACGGTGCCGGACTGGTCGGGCGGCACACGGCTCGGCGAGACGCTGCGCTTCTTCCTCGACCGCTGGGGGCAGCGCGGAATGGCCCGGGGTGCCGTCGTCGTTGTGTTCAGCGACGGATGGGAGCGAGGTGACGCGTCGGTGCTCGCAGAGCAGATGGCCCGGCTGGGCCGGATCGCGCACCGCGTCGTGTGGGTGAACCCCCACCGCGGCAAGGAGGGCTACGAAGCCGTCCAGACCGGTGTGCTGGCCGCGCTCCCCTTCTGCGACGACTTCGTCGCCGGGCACTCGCTCGCGACGTACGCCGACCTGGTGGAGGTGCTGGCCGATGCGTGAGGTCCTTCCGGAGCTGCTCGACTGGTGGCGTGCCGGCGAGGAGGTCGGCGTCGGCACGGTGGTCGCGACCTTCCGCTCGGCTCCGCGCCCGCCCGGCGCGAGCATGCTGGTCGGCCCCGACGAGACCGTCGTCGGCTCGGTGTCCGGCGGTTGCGTGGAGGGCGCGGTCTACGAGCTGGGCAAGGAGGTCGTCGAGTCCGGCGTCCCCGTGCTCACCCGCTACGGGATCTCCGACGACGACGCGTTCGCCGTCGGCCTGACCTGCGGGGGCATCCTCGACGTGTACGTCGAGAAGGTCTCGCGCGAGACGTACCCCGAGCTGGAGGATCTCGCCGCCGACCTCGAGGCCGGCCGTCCGGTGGCGGTGGCGACGGTGATCGAGCACCCCGACCCGTCCTGGCTCGGACGCCGCGTGATCATCCACCCGGACACCCACGAGGTCACCGGCACGATCGGCTCCTCGCGCGCCGACGACGCCGTGCGCGACGACGCGACCGGCCTGCTCGCGAGCGGCGCGAACGCCACGCTGACCTACGGTCCCGACGGTGAACGCCGCGGCGAGGGCATGCGGGTCTTCGTGTGGGCGGTCGCGCCCAAGCCGCGGATGCTGGTCTTCGGCGCCATCGACTTCGCGGCAGCGGTCGCACGCGTCGGCAGCTTCCTCGGCTACCACGTGACCGTCTGCGACGCGCGACCGGTCTTCGCCACCAACACGCGGTTCCCCGACGCCGACGAGGTCGTGGTCGAGTGGCCGCACCGCTACCTCGAGAAGCAGCGCGACGCCGGCGCCCTCGACGCGCGGACGGTGATCACCGTGCTCACCCACGACCCGAAGTTCGACGTACCCCTGCTCGAGGTCGCGCTGCGCCTGCCGGAGGTCGCCTACGTCGGCGCGATGGGTTCGCGGCGTACCCACGAAGACCGAGAGGCCAGGCTCCGCGAGGCCGGCGTCTCCGACGACGAGCTGGCGCGCCTGTCCAGCCCGATCGGGCTCGACCTCGGCGCGCGTACGCCGGAGGAGACCGCGGTCTCGATCGCGGCCGAGATCATCGCCGGCCGCTGGGGTGGGTCCGGCCGCCGCTTGGCGCAGCGCGAGGGCCGCATCCATCACGAGTGATCTGCTTGGTCCCGTCGCGCTACGGTGACCTGGTCAGCCGCGCACGTTGGGACTCCCGATGACGACGAACGACCTTCAGGACCGCCGCCTGAGCGCCATGCGCGCCTGGACCGCGTTCGTGGAGCACGGCGACGGCGCGGCGTCGCTGGTCCGCCCGGAGATCCTCCGCAGCTGGCACCGGTCGCAGCCGCACGTGTCGTGGGACGTCGCCGAGGCGCCGCTGGACGACGAGTCGGCGGCGCGGGCGTTCTGGCAGGGATCGCCGCTCCAGCGGGCGGTCTCGAGCGTCGAGGCCGAGCTGCGGCGCACGGCCGAGGACGGCGACCTGGTGCTCGCCGTGACCGACCGGCAGACCCGCATCCTCTGGACGTACGGCGGGCGGGTCATGCGCCGCAGGGCGGAGTCGGTGAACTTCGTCCCGGCCGCCCGATGGGACGACGAGTCCGTCGGCACCAACGCCCTCGACCTGGCCAACCGGCTCGGCCGGCCGAGCATGGTCTTCAGCGCCGAGCACTACGCCCCGATCGTGCACAACTGGGTGTGTTGGGCCGCGCCGGTGCACGATCCGGTCACCGGCGCCCAGCTCGGCGTCGTCGACCTCTCCACCACCTGGGACCGCACCCACCCGATCGGCCTGGCGACCGCGCGCGTGCTGGCCCGGCTCATCGAGACGGCGATGCCCCTCTCGGCGGCGAATCCGATGCTGGAGGACCAGGGCGGCCCGACCGGTCTCCAGCTCCGCCTTCTCGGCAACGCCGAGGCGACCCTCGACGGCAGCCGCCTGCTGCTGAACCGCCGCCAGACCGAGATCCTGGCCATCCTCGCCCTGCATCCCGACGGGCTCTCGCTCGACCGTCTGCACGCGCTGGTCTACGGCGACCACGCCGTGACCCTGTCGACGCTCAAGGCGGAGGTCTCGCACCTGCGCGCGGCCCTCGGCGGCCAGCTCGCCTCTCGGCCCTACCGGCTCACCTTGCCGGTCTCGACCGACATCGACGACGTGCTCGAGGCGCTCCAGCGCGGCGACGCGGCGGCCGCGGTCGCCCGGTACGGCGGCGACCTGCTGCCCGGCACCGAGTCGCCGGCCCTCGTCGAGCTGGGGGAGTACGTCGCGGTCGCGATGCGCGAGGCCCTGCTCGCCGGCCCCGAGCCGTCGGCGGTGATCCGCTACAGCGAGCTCGCGCCGTACGACACCGAGGTGATGGAGGCGTGCCTGGCGGCCCTCGGCGACAGGCCCCATCCGGTCAAGCCGCTGCTCAAGGGTCGGCTGGCGGCCGCGCGGGGCTGACGGCTGGGCCGGTCATGGACGGTTCATCACGCTGGGTGTTCGAACCGGCACTGGGCTCGTGGAACTCACCTGGCCGGGCGCGGGTTCACCTGCCCAGCGTGATGAACCGTCCGCCGCCGACAGAACCGGAGTCAGAAGAACTCGTCCAGCAGCCGGTAGAAGTCCAGCCGCCACGGATCGGCGGGCAGACCGTACGCCGTGAGCAGGGCGTCCGCGGCGTCGGGGCCGTAGGCGGGGTTGAGCCGGAGGTCGGACATCGACCGCGTCGCCAGGGCCAGGTCGAGGTGACGGTCGGCGACGCCGAGCCGGTGGACGTCGATCATCCCGGTCACCTCGAGCGTGTCGGGGTCGACCAGGAAGTTGGGAAGGCAGGCGTCGCCGTGGCAGACCACCAGGTCGTCCAGCTCGAGCTCCTCGGCCCGAGGGCGCCCATCCATCAGCTCCGCCACCAGCTGGGCGCCCGACGTCCCCTGGCGGTCGTCGTCGAAGTCGCCCTCGTCGACCAGTCCCTCGTCGACCCGCACCCGGGCCAGGGCGACCGTCACCGCGAGCCAGCGCTCGAACGGGCATGACTCACGGTCGACCGCGTGCAGCCGGCGCAGCATCCGCGCCAGCGACGGCACCGCGTCCGGCACGGCCGACGCGGGCAGGTCGCTCATGGGCACCCCGGGCACCGTGCGGAGCGTGAGGGTGGCCGTCTCACCGTCGTCGGCCCAGTCGAGGACCTCGGCCGCAGGCAGGTCCGTCCCGGCCAGCCACTCGAGTCGCTCACGCTCGTCGTGCAGGTCATCGCGCAGGGTGCCGGACCCGGACTTGGCATACGCGTCCCCGTCCGGCGAGCGACGTACCTCGGCGCCGGACATGCCGGTGCGCACCGGCTCCCAGTCAGCCCGCTCGTGATCGGCGCTACCCACGGCTCACCTCCGCAGCCCGCGCCATCGCGGACCCCTCCCGACAGGAAAGCCTAGAAGACGACCTGACGCGGGCATACTCGAGGAGCGTGGGCCAGAACATCTACGACGACCCGGAGTTCCAGGCCGGGTACCGCCGCCTCGCCCGTTCCGAGGAGGGCC
This sequence comes from Flexivirga sp., assembly GCF_035551235.1. Classification (GTDB taxonomy): domain Bacteria; phylum Actinomycetota; class Actinomycetes; order Actinomycetales; family Dermatophilaceae; genus Flexivirga. The sequence goes on from NZ_DASZNO010000035.1 coordinate 75,041, forward strand.
TGGCCGGTGCCCCCGAGTGGCCGTCGGTACGAGCGCTGCTCCCGGACCTGACCGACAAGCAGGTGGTCGACCTCGGTTGCGGGTACGGCGCGTTCGCGCGCTGGGCTGCCGAGTCCGGGGCGGCGCTGGTCG
>NZ_DASZNO010000036.1:0-54498 GCF_035551235.1 Flexivirga sp.
CCCCGCTTCAGTTGCGCTGCGCCGGATCAGGCGTTGTAGGCCTGCACGATCGACGGGCGCGGACCCTTCCACTCGCCCGCTCCGGCCTGCCCGCTCACGTAGTCGGGGAAGTAGGAACGCTGCTCGGCCCAGGTCCCCTCCTCACCCGGGTGCTGCACCGCGACGAAGACCAGGCCGTCCTTGTCATGGACCACCGGACCACACGTCTCGGCGTCCTGGGGTACGGCGAGGAACTGCTCGACGTGCCCTCTTTCCTTGCCGGACAACGGCATTCGGAACAGGCCGTCGGAGAAGCCGATCGCACTGGGCATGCCGTCGGTGGCGATCCACAGGTCGCCCTTGCTGTCGAAGGCGACGTTGTCCGGGCAGGAGATCGGCGAAACCTTGTCCTTGGGGTAGCCCGCGAAGTAGGTGTCGGCCGCCGCCGGGTCACCGGCCACGAGCACCAGGTTCCACGCGAAGCGGGTGGAGGTCTGGTCGCCGAGCTCGGTCAGCTCCACGATGTGCCCGTGCTTGTTGGCGTTGCGCGGGTTCGGCTCGGTCGCACCTTCCTTGCCGGCCTTGCCGCGGTCGGTGTTGTTGGTGCAGACGACATACACCTTGCCGGTGTGCGGGGACGGCTGCACGTCCTCGCAGCGGTCCATCTTGGTGGCGCCGACCTTGTCCGCAGCCAGCCGCGTGTGGACGAGCACCTCCTCGATCGACATGCCCGGCACCGCGGACCGGCCGTTCCTGGTCAGTGCGATCCACTCCCCCGAGCCGTCGAACTTCCCGTCCGCCGGAAGCTTGCCCGTGCCATCGATCTCCGAGGCGGGCGAGTCGCCGCTGAAGCGGGCGACGTAGAGGTCGCCCCGCGAGAGCAGTGTCTTGTTGTGCTCGCGTGCGCCGCGTCCGTTACCCGGTCGGTAGGTGCCATCGGACACGAACTTGTAGAGATAGTCGAAGCGTTCGTCGTCACCCATGTAGGTGACCGCCTTGCCCGCGCGGGACAGGATCACGTTGGCGCCCTCGTGCTTCAACCGGCCGAGGGCCGTGTGCTTCACCGGGGTGGAGTGCGGGTCGTACGGGTCGATCTCGACGACCCACCCGAAGCGGTTCGGCTCGTTCTCGTAGCCGGTGCCCGAGCGGGCATCGAAGCGCGGGTCGATCGTCTCGAAGCCGTATGACGAGGGCGCGCTCGCCAGCCCGTAGCGCTTCTCCTCCGCGCTCGTGCCGTCGGCGCGGAAGTAGCCGTTGAAGTTCTCCTCACCGGACAGCACGGTGCCCCAGGGCGTCGTGCCACCGGAGCAGTTGCCCAGGGTGCCCAGCGCGCGGGTGCCGGTCGGGTCGCCCTTGGTGCGCAGCAGTGCACTGCCGGCCGCAGGCCCGTCGAGGTCGAACGGTGTGTTCCCGGTGATCCGGCGGTTGCGGCGCGCCTTACGAACATCCTTGGTACGCCACGGCTTTCCGGCGCGGTCACGCTCGAGCTCGACGACCGAGAAGCCGTGCGCTGCGAGGGAGACCGCACGCTGCTCCGCCACGGGCATCGTCGGCGGATACATGATCGCCGGGTTGACGTACTCGTGGTTGCACACCAGCAGACCCTCACGGCGCCGGCGGTCCGTGGTGATGATGTCGGTGTAGTCGTTGTTGTAACCGAACTGCGTCGCCTGTGCGGCGGCGCTCTGGTTCGCCGGATCGAACTCCGGTGCACCCGCCACCACCGGGTCACCCCAGCGAATGATCGGCTCCCACTGCCAGCCAGCCGGAACAGTCAGGCTGTCAACGGTTTTGGCGACCGGCTCGATGGGACCGAACGCCAGCCCCCGGCCCGCCTGACGTCCGGGAGGCGTGGCGGCCGCGGCGGGACCCGCCATTGCCGCGGCCACGGTGATCGCGCTCGCGCCGGCGAGGCCGAGGACCGACCGGCGTGACAGGGCGGCACCGGCGATGTCGCGGAAGGTGGAGTTGTCCGAGGTGTTCGGGATCGGCGCGAGGCAGGCGTTGGCGCACTTGAGCTGACAAGTGACCGGCGATCGCTTGCCGACGACGTGATCGGCCATGGGCAGGCTGCGTGGACGGGGTTCAACTGACACAGAACAACTTCCTCACGAGGAGACGGAACAGTGACGGAATGGTTGTGCCGGCACGCTCCCCCCGAAGCCGGCACTGCTCGCACGCTAGGTTCCGCTGCGATCCGTGTGGTGTCCTCGCCGTGACCCTTCGGTGAACAGCACCTGTGCGGGGCGGGTGAAACGCGTTGCTCGTCGCCGCGCTATCGGCGATCGTGGGTTCGTGACACGGATCCGCCTACGCTCCCCCGACCGGGAGTCACAGACCGACACCCGTGTGGGCGAGAGTTGGCTGGGTGCGGCGCGACGTCTGGCCGTGCCTGCTGAACCGGTGGCCGCGGACCTGTCCGACGATCCGAAGACATTCCTCGTCGACGAGGACCTGCGTGTCGGGCTCCGGCCGATGCTGCACAGCGACCTGCACGACGTGCTGCGCTGGAGGCATGCCGATCACGTACGCCGGTGGTTCGGTCCACCGCCGACCTGGCAGGACGTGGTCGATCGCTATGGACCCCGGATCGATGGCCGTCAACCGACGCGCATGTCGGTGATCGAGGCGAACGGTCGATCGGTGGGCTTCATTCAGGACTACTTGGTCAGGGATCATCCCGAATACGCAGTCCTGACTCCCGATCCGAACGCGATCGGTGGGGACTATCTCATCGGTGAACCCGCCTGGGTCGGTCGCGGCATCGGCACGAGGCTCATCTGGACCTGGCTGGCCGGCCTGCCCGCCCAATACCCCGGCACCAAAACCGTGTTCGTGTCACCGGATCACCGGAACGCTGCGTCGTTGCGCATCCTGGCCAAGACCGGCTTCGAGCAGGGCCTCTGGTTCGACGAGCCGCAGCGGGACGGAACCGTATCGACCGTGATCGGCTGCAGTCTTGACCTCGATGTCGTGGTCGGGCCGCCCGGCTGATGGCCTCCGAGAACGCCAACGACTGCGTGCCGGGTCGTCCGGCTGCTGGTCACACCACCGTGAGCGGCAGCAGCTTCTTGCCGGTCGGGCCGATCTGGATCTCGGTGTTCATCTGTGGGCAGACCCCGCAGTCGTAACACGGGGTCCAGCGGCAGTCGTCGAGTTCGTTCTCGTCGATCGCGTCCTGCCAGTCGTCCCAGAGCCAGTCCTTGTCCAGACCGGAGTCGAGGTGGTCCCACGGCAGCACTTCGTTCTCGTCCCGCTCGCGAGTGGTGTACCAGGCGACGGACACCGGCGAGTCCTCGAAAACCGTTGTCGCACATGACATCCAGCGGTCGTAGCTGAAGTGCTCGCTCCACCCGTCGAAGCGACCACCGTCGCGCCATACAGCCTCGATGACGGCGCCCACCCGGCGGTCGCCGCGGCTGAGCAGTCCTTCGACGATGCCCGGTTTGCCGTCGTGGTAGCGCATGCCGATCGACGAGCCCAGCCGCCGGTCGGACTTGATCGCCTCGCGCAGCTTCGCCAGCCTCGCGTCTGTCTCCTCCGCACCCAGCTGGGCGGCCCACTGGAACGGCGTGTGCGGCTTGGGCACGAAGCCACCGATGGACACCGTGCAGCGAATGTCCTTGCGACCGCTGACCTTCCGCCCGGTCTCGATGACCCGCTTGGCCAGGTCGGCGATCTGCAGCACGTCCTCGTCGGTCTCGGTCGGCAGACCGCACATGAAGTAGAGCTTCACCTGCCGCCAACCCGCGGAGTATGCCGCGGCGACCGTGTTGATCAGGTCGTCCTCGCTGACCATCTTGTTGATGACTTTGCGGATCCGCTCGGAGCCGCCCTCCGGCGCGAAGGTGAGACCGGAGCGTCGGCCGCCGCGGGTCAGTTCGTTCGCCAGGTCGATGTTGAAGGCGTCGACACGCGTCGACGGCAACGACAGGCCGGTCTGGCTGCCCTCGTAGCGGTCCGCGAGGCCCTTGGTGATGTCCGCGATCTCGGAGTGATCGGCGGACGACAGTGAGAGAAGCCCGACTTCCTCGAAACCCGTTGCCTGCAAACCCTTTTGGACCATGTCACCGATGCCGGTGATCGAGCGCTCACGCACCGGCCGGGTGATCATGCCGGCCTGGCAGAAGCGGCAGCCGCGTGTGCAGCCACGGAAGATCTCCACCGACATACGCTCGTGCACCGTCTCGGCCAGCGGCACCAGCGGCTGCTTCGGGTAGGGCCAGGCGTCGAGATCCATGACCGTGTGCTTGGACACGCGCCACGGCACGCCGTGCGCGGTCGGCGCGGGAGCCACCCGCTGGATCCGTCCGTCGGGCAGATAGTCGACCTCGTAGAACGCCGGCACGTAGACGCCGCCGGTGCGGGCCAGCCGCAGCAACAACTCGTCCCGGCCACCGGGCCGCCCCTCGGCCTTCCACGCCTTGATGACGTCCGTGATCGCGAGCAGTGCTTCCTCACCGTCACCCAGTACCGCTGCGTCGATGAAGTCCGCGACCGGCTCGGGGTTGAAGGCGGCGTGCCCACCCACCAGCACGATCGGGTCGTCGTCGGTGCGGTCGGCGGCGTGCAACGGCAGCCCTGCCAGGTCGATCGCCGTGAGCATATTGGTGTAACCGAGCTCGGTCGACAAGGAGAAGCCGAACACGTCGAAGTCACGCACCGCCCGGTGTCCGTCCACGGTGAACTGCGGGATGCCGGCCTCGCGCATCGCGGCTTCCATGTCGGACCACACCGAGTAGGAACGCTCCGCGAGCGTGTCCGGGCGCTCGTTGAGCACCTCGTAGAGGATCATCACGCCCTGGTTGGGCAGCCCGACCTCATACGCGTCGGGGTACATCAGCGCCCACCGAACGGTCTGCTCCGCACCGCCAGGTCCGAAGCCGCCGCAGTCCCAGTCCTTGACCGTGGAGTTGAGCTCGCCGCCGACATACTGGATCGGCTTGCTCACGCGCTCCAGCAACGGCTCGAGCTGTGCGAAGAGTGACTCACCTACCATGCGGACAAGAGTATGGCGAGACGGCGTCCCCGGAAAACTCACCGGCCGGTCCCGCCCCTCACCGAGAGGACACCCTCTTGCCGAGAGGACACGAAATAGGGCCGCTCACAGGCCGTATTTTCGCGTCCTCTCGGGAGTTGGGTGTCCTCTCGGTGGGGTGACGGGCACGCGGCACCCGACCGCACGACGAGCGGCCCCGGCGAGACGAGGACCGGACCCCGGCGAGACGACGACCGGGCCCGGCGAGACGACGCCCGGCGAGACGACGACGAAAGCGGAGTCGAGCCGGAAGGATCAGTCGTACAACCCGTCCAGCTCGCCCTTGAACTTGCGGGTGACGACCGTGCGCTTGAGCTTCAGGCTGGGCGTGATCTCGCCCTCCTCGATGGTCAGGTCGCGCGGCAGGATGATGAACTTCTTGATCTGCTCCCAGCGGTTCAGGCCGAGGTTGAGCTCGTCGACATACCCCTGCACCATCTCGCGGGCGGCGTCGGAGGAGACGACGGTGCGGTAGTCCTTGCCCTCCATGCCGTTGGCGGTGGCCCAGTCGGCGATCGCTTCCTCATCGAGCGTGACCAGCGCGGAGACGAACTTGCGACCGTCGCCCTCGACCACGAACTGCGAGGCGTAGGGGCAGATGCCCTTGAACGTCGCCTCGATCAGGCTCGGCGCGACGTACTTGCCGTTGGAGGTCTTGAAGAGGTCCTTCTTGCGGTCGGTGATGCGCAGGTGACCGGTCGGCAGCACTTCGCCGATGTCGCCGGTGTGGAACCAGCCGTCGACCAGTGTCTCCGCGGTCACGTCGTCGAGGCCGCGGTAGCCCTGCATGACGCCGGGGCCCTTGATCAGCACCTCACCGTCGCCGGCGATCTTGACCTCGGTGCCCGGGATGGGCCAGCCGACGGTGCCGACGATGTTGGCGTCCGGACGGTTGACGCAGGAGGCAGCCGATGTCTCGGTGAGGCCGTAGCCCTCGAGGATCGGCATACCCATGGCGTCGAACCACTTCGCGACATCCTGGTTGAGCGCCGCGGAGCCGGAGATGAAGAAGCGCACGCGCCCTCCGAAACGCTCCCGGATCTTGCCGAGCACGATCTTGTCGCCGACGGCATGCTGGACGCCCAGGACCGGGCTGACCTTGCCGCCTGCGCCTCGCGCGTCGGCGACCTTGCGGGCGTTGCCGCTGGCCCAGTCGAAGAGCTTGGCCTTGGCGCCGCCCTCCGCGGCCATCATCGTGGTGATCCGGCCGTAGACCTTCTCGAAGATGCGCGGCGCCGCACCCATCCAGGTGGGTCGCACGATGGTGAGGTTGTCGACGATCTTGTCGACGCGACCGTCGATCGCGGTCGGGAAGCCGATCTGCAGCGGCAGGGTGAGCAGCACCTTGCCGAAGACGTGCGCGAGCGGCAGCCAGAGATACTGCACGTCGTCCTCGCCGAGGATTCCGACCGAGTCGACGGCGGCGGCCTCGTAGCTCCACGCGTCGTGCGAGAGACGCACGCCCTTGGGGCGTCCCGTCGTACCGGAGGTGTAGATCAGGGTCGCGAGTGACTCCGGGGTCAGCTGCTCCATCCGCTTCTCGAGTGCGTCGGGGTGGTCGGCGAGGTATGCCGTGCCGAGCCGCTCGAGTTCCTCGAGGCCGATCACCCAGTCGCCGTCACCGTCACCGTCGATCTGCACGACCTTGCGGACCGCCGGTATGACGTCGCGGCCTCCCCGCAGCTTGGCGACCTGCTCGTCGTTCTCGGCGAACACCACCGTGCTGCCGGAGTCGCCCACGATGAAGAGGACGTCATCGGCGGTCGTCGAGGGGTAGATCGTGGTGGTGGCAGCGGCGCAGAGCATGATGCCGAGGTCGGCGAGAGCCCACTCGAGACGAGTCGCCGAGGCCACCGCGACGCGGTCCTCGGGCTCGACGCCCAGCGACACGAGCCCGGCGCCGATCCGCCGAGCACGCTCGTCGACCTGCGCCCATGTCATGGACTTCCATTGCTCGCCCTCGGGATAGCGGAAGGCTTCCCGGGTCGGGGTCTTGGCAACACGGTCCACGAAGAGGTGCGCCACCGAAGTGGCGCGACCTTCGACGACCGTCAGGTCGGGCTTCTCTGCGCTCAGCGACTTGGTCATGGGCGCACCCTACTAGCCAGTTGGGCTCCGGATCAGGCTGTGCCCGACTCTGTCTCACAGATTGCCCGTGCCTGGTCGACATCGCGGTGCATCTGCTCGATCAACGCGTCGATCGAGTCGAATTTCGTGTTGCCGCGCAACCGGCGCACGAACTCGATCCGAACCACCTCGTCATAGAGCTCGAGGTCATCCCGATCGAGCACGTAGGCCTCGACCGTGCGTTCCGGCACGTCGTCGAACGTCGGGTTGGTGCCGACCGAGATCGCCGCCGGCATCCGGTGCTCCGGCTCGCCCGCTGCCACCGATTCGCGCACCAGCCACCCGACATACACACCGTCGGCCGGGACCAGGCCCTCCGGCATACGCCCGAGGTTCGCGGTGGGGAAGCCCAGCTCCCGGCCGCGTTGGAGGCCGCGGACCACCGTGCCACGCACGTCGTGCACATGACCGAGTGCCTGTGCCGCCACGTCCACGGCGCCTTCGGCCAGCGCCGACCGGATCTCGGTGGAGGAGATGCGGCGACCTTCCCCGATGTCCGGCATCACCTCGACCCCGAAGCCGTAGCGCTCCCCCAGCTCACGCAGCGTCGTGACGTCGCCGGCGTTCTTGGCACCGAAGCGGGTGTCGCGGCCGACCACTGCCACCTCGGCGTGCAGGCCCTCGACGAAGACATCGCGGACGAACTCCTCCGGGGTCATCGCGGCGAGCTCACGGGTGAAGTCCAGCACCAGGACGGCGTCGAGGCCGGTCCGCGCCATCCGGTCGAAGCGAGCTTCGGACGAGGCGATCAACTGCGGGGCGCGCTCCGGGTGGAGGACCTGCAGCGGGTGCGGGTCGAAGGTGATCGCGCAGGAACGGACACCCCGCTCGCGGGCGCGCTCGACGACCTGGTGCAGCAGCGCCGCATGGCCGCGGTGCACGCCGTCGAAGTTGCCGATGGTGACCACGCATGCACCGAAGTCGGCGGGGATCTCGGTCAGCTTGGTTAGGCGCAGCACGCCGCAACTTTAGCCCGCGGGCAATTCCTTCTCGGACAGTCCCAGCACGCGCCAGGCGACGACGGCGAGCAACCAGGTCACGACGAACACTCCGACGATGACGAATCCGACGCCGTCCAGGTCGATCGAGCCGATTGCGGCCACCGGCCCCTCGGTCCATGACAGGCGATCCGAGAGCACCGAACACAGCTCGATGGTGCCGATCACGAGTGCCACGAAGACCGACAGCCAGGTCACGGTGGCGTTGTAGTAGAGCCGGCGCAGCGGCTTGGCGAACGCCCACCGGTAGGCCTTGGCCATGAAGACGCCGTCAGCCGCATCGAGCAGACTCATCCCCGCGGCGAAGAGCACGGGCAGCGTGAGTATGGCGTACCAGGGCAGCGAGACTGCGGCGCCTCCGGCCAGGACCAGGAGGCTGACCTCGGTCGCGGTGTCGAAACCGAGACCGAAGAGGAAACCGATCGGATACATGTTCCACGGTTTGGTCACCGACTTGGTCAGGCCACCGAGGATCCGGTTGACGAAGCCGCGCGAGTTCAGGTGGTGCTCCAGCGCCTCCTCGTCGAAATCGCCCTGTTGGGCCCGGCGCCATACGCGCAGGATGCCGATGAACGCGATCAGGTTGAGGATGCCGATGATCCACAGGAACAGGCCCGACACGGTGACACCGATGACACCGGTGACTGCATGCAGCGTGGAGCTGTCGTTCTCGACCGAGCCGGCGAGTGCCTTCATCCCGAGCGCGAGCAGGAAGCACAGCCCGAAGACCACGCTGGAGTGACCGAGGGAGAACCAGAAACCCACCGACATCGGCCGCTTGCCGTCGGCTAGCAGCTTGCGCGTGGTGTTGTCGATGGCGGCGATGTGATCGGCGTCGAACGCATGCCGCATGCCGAGGGTGTATGCCGTCACACCGAGCCCGATGCCGAAGGCCTGCGCGTGCGCTGTGTCTGCCCCGAGCTCGAAGTGCTGCGGCGCGACCACGAACAGCAGCGTGCCCCAGCCGAGCACGTGCAGCGCGAGCACCGCGGCCGACATACCGAGCGCCGAGCGGCGTTCTGCCGGAGTGAAATCGGCGAGGAATGCGCGAACTCGGTCGACCTTGGAGGTCCGCTGTGCGGTGACGGTAGCCATGGTCCGCTGAGCATATCCACAAAGCGCGACGACGTCGCATGTGGAGGCCGAAGACTGTCCGAACGACCAGGCGCCCTGCCCGATCGGTGCGTGCCTCAGGCCGGGAAGACCACCCGCGACACAGGCACCGGCCTGCTCTCGTCCAGCATCGCGACGAGTTCACCGGCCTCGGTGATCGCGGCGGACAATTCGACCGGCTCCGGTCGCCGGGAGAGTCGCTTGCCGTGCCGCAGGTCGAGCGCCTCCTGGTCGCTGATCCGGCGGATCGGGAACTGCGCGGCCGCCGCCTCACCCATACCGATGATCGGCAGCGGCTCGTCCCGGTCGGCCATGGCGGCGAGCTCGTCCAGCGGTGTGCAGTCGTCGATGCCGAAGCGGCCGACGCGTGTCCGGCGCAGCCCGGTGAGGTGGCCGCCGACACCCAATGCAGCACCGAGATCACGCGCAAGGGCCCGGACGTAAGTGCCGGACGACACCTCGACCTCGACGTCGATGTCCCGCAATGTGCCTGTGGCGGAAGCGATTTCGCGTTCGGCGAGGATGTCGAACCTGCTGACCCGCACCCGGCGCGGCTGGAGCTTGACCTCGTCTCCCCCACGCACTCTGGCGTAGGACCGCACACCGTCGACCTTGATCGCGCTGACCGCACTGGGCACCTGCTCGATGTCGCCGCGCAGCGCCTCGACGGCGGTGGCGACCGCGTCGCTGGTCACGCCCGACGCGTCATACGACGCGGTGACGTCGCCCTCGGCGTCGTCGGTGATCGTGGCCTGCCCGAGCCGGATGGTCGCGGTGTAGGTCTTGTCACAGCCGACCAGGAAGGTCAGCAGCTTGGTCGCCTTGTTGACGCCGAGCACCAGTACCCCGGTCGCCATCGGGTCGAGCGTGCCGGCATGACCCACCCGCCGGGTGTGCGCCAGCCGCCGGCCGCGGGCGACGACGTCGTGGCTGGTCCAGCCGGCCGGCTTGTCGACCAGCAGCAGGCCGTCTGCCGTCATTCTTCGTCGGCTGCGTCGGCGGGCTTCTTGTAGGGATCCGCGTCGCCGGCGTATGACGCGGCGGCCTTGCTCCTGGCCAGCTCCTCGTCGCGCTCACGTGCCGCCTTGAGCGCTTCCTCGATGTTCGCGGCGCCCTCGGGGATCGCATCGGGGATGAACTCCAGCGACGGCGTGAGCCGTATGCCGAGCCCCTTGCCGACGTGCGAGCGGATGCGCCCGCGCCAATCCTCAAGGGCTTCAGCGGTGTTCGCGCGCTCCTCGTCGGATCCGAAGACGGTGTAGAAGATCGAGGCGTGCTGCAGGTCACCAGTGACACGCACATCGGTGATGGTCACGAAACCGAGCCGCTCGTCCTTGACCCGACGCTCGACGAAATCGGCGACAAGGGTCTTGGTGCGCTCGGCGATCTTGCGGGCGCGTGCCGGGTCAGCCATCTCAGCCTCCAGGGGAATCGTTCGGGTTCGGGCAACGAACTTGCCAACAGCCAACCCTACGTTCACCCGTTCTTACGGGCGACGATCAGGTCTCGGTCGATCGAGGCGTCGACGCGATGCCGGAATTCGTCGGGCTCGCCCTCCACCGGGTTCAGCCCGTTGGCGGTCAGCAGCCCGGCGAGCTCGTCGCGCGGGGCCACGTGCCGGTTGTAGGACAGCCCGATCGCGCCGCCGGTGCGCAGCAACCGCTGCCACTGCGGCAGCGCCCTGCCCAGCAGGTCGAGCGGACTGCGCGCGAGCCGGTCCCCGTGCGAGCCGTGCTGCACGCCGTATGGCGTGTCGGTCACGATCACGTCGACGCTGCGCGCCTTGAGCAGCCCGTCGATGTCGGTGGTGTCGGTCGACAGATAGGTGACGTGCTGGGTGTTGCCACCCTTGAACGCATCCTTCGAGGGGGCGACCTCGACCTGCAACTGCTTGCCACGGGCGCGTCCGCTGGTGCGCAGCGCGGAGTCGTCGGCCGAGTGCTTCAGGCGGTGCTGTCGCATCCAGGTCTTGATGAATGCCGAATAGGCCTGGAAATCCTTGCTGTCCAGGTCGATGCCGGTGACATCCAGCCCGAGCGACAGTGCGATGTTGAGGGTCGTGCCACGGCCGCACATGGGATCAAGCACGTGCAGGGTGCCGTCCAGCAGTCGGCCCGGCTCGCGGGTGGCGGCGGCAGTCACGTTGAGCAGCAGGCGGGTCCACTGCTCGTTGGTCTTGCCCTGGTACTTCTGGATCGTGACCAGATCGCTCGGGTACGGCTCCGGTCGCTGCACCGGGATCGGGGCGAGGAGCTCACCCTCGCGCCGGAAGATCGCGTGGGTGGCGGACAGCGCCGAGAGCACGCGGACCGCGTGGTCGTCCAGGACGCCACTGGTACGCAGGGCCAGATAGTCGACGCCGGCAAGTCGGGTCGCACTGACCTCCGGGTCGGGCAGATCGAATCCCGTTGCCATCGTGCGGAGTTCGGCCTCGGCCAGGCGAGGCGCGTCTGCGGCATACACCCGGTTGACGGACGGTGCGAGCAGGATCAGGTGTTCGGGCACGCAGGCAAATCTAACCCGAGGTGGCGAATACGCGATCCCGGTAGGCACCGGGCGACTCCCCGACCAGCGCCGTGAAGTCGCGGCCGAAGTGTGCCTGGTCGAACCACCCGAGCTCGACCGCGAGGTCGGCGAGCGTGTCGTAGTCGCCGGCATGCAGCCGCGCGACGGCCGTGTGCACCCGGGCACGGGCGACCAGCCACTGCGGACCGACTCCGATGTAGTGGCGGCACAGGCGTTGCAGTGACCGCAGCCCCAAGCCGCACCGGTCGGCGAGCTGCGCCGCGGACATCGCGGGCGTGGAGTCCTCGAGCACGGCGATGACGACCGCGAGCTTCTCCAGCTCGGTGGTCTGCGCGGTGCTCTCGGCCCGGGGCAGGGCCAGCAGGAAGGCATCCAGGGCCTCGTCGACGTCCGGGTCGTCCGCGGAGAGGCCGGCCAGTGCGTCCGCTCCGGCGAAGAGGTCCGCAGCCGGCAGCACGCGGTCGCGCAGCCCGGTCGCCGGGACGCCGGTCAACGCAGTGAGCGCACCCGGCCGGAACTTCACGCCGACCACGCTGCCCGACCCGGTGAGAGTGACGTCGAAACGGGTCCTGCTGACGACTCCGGTGACGAATACGCCGGGGGTGGTGGCACCGGCACGACGCGACGTGGCCGGCTCGATCGTCAGGTTGGCCTGGGCGACCGGCAGCAGTGAGGAGCGGTATGACGCGCCCGCGGGCAGCTGCCACCGGACGGTCCAGTAGTGCTCGACCCACGCGTCCAGCGCTGGATGGCACGCCGGCCGCGCCAGCGTCGCGTGCTCGGCGAAGCGCCGCGGATCCAGGATCACCCCGTCCGTTGTCGCGAATGTCCTATTCGCCATACGACGCAGCCTAGAAGGATGGACGGACAAGCACATCCGACATCTTCAGGAGGCACAGATGACCGACACCACCCAGCCTGCGGCAACCCTCGGCATGGTGACCCTCGACTGCGCCGACGCAGGCGTCATGGCGACGTTCTACAGCGCGGCGCTGGGCTGGGACATCACGGCCCAGGGCGAGGGATACGCCATGTTGCAGCACGGTGACCTGCGACTCGGTTTCGGTGAGACGCCGGACTACCAGGCGCCGTCCTGGCCGGACGACGGGCACAAGCAGTTCCACCTCGACCTCGCAGCCGAGGACGTCGACGCCGCTGTGGCGCGCTGCGTCGAGCTCGGGGCCACCAAGCCGGAGCAGCAGCCCGGCGAGACCTGGACCGTGCTGCTCGACCCGGCGGGCCATCCCTTCTGTATGACGAAGCTCGCCAACTGGGGCTGATCGCAGCGGTTCCCGCTCATTGGGCCGCCGGGGTCGTGATCACCAGCACGGCCTCGGCCGCCCCTCCCACCGCGGCGTAGGAATGCCGCCGGTCGCTGGTCCAGGTGGTCGACTCCCCCACGGAGATGAGCTCCGATCGCGCCATACGCACCCGGATCGCGCCGCTGGTCACGACGAGGTGCTCGGTGACGCTCCGGCCATGGGCGGCGGAGGTATGCCGCGCACCCGCAGGGAACTCGAGGCGGAACACCTCGACCGTGGTGCCGTCGGGCCGACGGCGCAGGTCGAGCAGCACGGTGCGCATGCCGCCCGCTGCGGCCGCCTCCGAGCCACCGGTCTCACCGACCAGGGCCGACAGCGGCACACCCAACGGACCGCAGATCGCATAGAGCGTCTCGATCGTCGGATTGCGTTCTCCTGCTTCAAGTTGCGACAGGGTGGCCTTGCCGATGCCGGCGTCCCGAGCGAGCGCGGACAGGCTGATGCCACGGCTCTCGCGGGCCTCCCGGATGCGGGCACCCACGGCCGCAGAGGTCTCCCGCGCGGTCACGTCGTGGACTCCTCTCGCGCCATACGATGCTCGGCGTTAGTGTTCCGTAAACAGAACGTTTCGTGAACGGAACACCACATGCTCGACACCCTACCCGCCCAGCGCGCCGACAACACGACTCCGCTGATCGCCGGGATCGTCTGCGCGCTGGTGGGATTCACCAGTTCGTTCGTGGTCGTGCTCACCGGCCTGCGCGCGGTGGGAGCCAGCCCGGTGCAGGCCGGATCGGGGCTGTTGGCGATCACGATGTTGCAGGGCGTCAGCGCGATCGTCCTCGCGACGCGGTACCGGATCCCGATCACGCTCGCCTGGTCGACGCCCGGAGCCGCGCTGCTCGCCGGGTCCGGCACCGTAGACGGCGGCTGGGCCGCGGCGACCGGAGCCTTCGCACTCACCGGTGTGCTGGTGATCGCCAGTGGCGTGTGGTCCGGACTCGCCGAGCTGATCGCGCGCATCCCGACCACCATCGCGCAGGCGATGCTCGCGGGCGTGCTGCTGCCGTTGTGCCTGGCACCGGTGCGCGCCGTCGCCATACATCCCTGGGACGTGCTGCCGGTGATCGTCGTCTGGCTGGTGCTCGTGCGGGTCGCCGGACGGTGGGCCGTTCCCGGAGCCTTCGTCGCTGCGAGCGCCGTCATCGGGGTCGAGATCGCCCGGGCCGGAACGACTTTCACCGCTCACCGGATGGTGCCGACCCTGGCCCCGGTCGTGCCGCACCTGTCCGTGCAAGCAGTGCTCGGCATCGCACTCCCCCTGTTCATCGTGACCATGGCCTCGCAGAACATCCCGGGCGTCGCCGTGATGCGTGGCTTCGGTTACACCGTGCCCTGGCGTCCCAGCATGCTGGTCACCGGTGCCGCCACTGTCGTTGCCGCCCCGGCCGGTGGCCATGCCATCAACCTGGCAGCGATCAGTGCGGCGCTGGCGGCCGGCCCGGACGCCGGACAGGACACCTCCCGCCGCTGGGTTGCGGCCGCCTCGAGCGGTGCGACCTACCTGGTGCTCGGGCTCGCCTCCGCCGCACTCACCACGTTGGTGACCCTTGCACCCTCCGGGGTCATCGAGACCGTCGCCGGACTGGCTCTGCTCGGTGCGCTCACGGGCGCCTTGAAGGGAGCTCTCGGCGGGATGGGAACCGGGGCCGCGCCGGCCGCCGAGATGATGCCGGCCGTCCTCACCCTGGTCGTCGCAGCATCGGGCACGACGATCTCCGGCATCGAATCAGCCTTCTGGGCACTGCTCGTCGGCCTTGTCGCGCGGTGGTGGCTGCTGCGCGGAGTCACAACTTCGGGCGACGGCCGCCCCTGAGACGGTCGCTGGGCTCGTAGGGTGAGGAGCATGCTCGCTGCGTATGCCGCCCGACTCGACCGCAACGATCCGCTCTCCGCCCTCGAGGTGGGCGAGCGGCCGGATCCGGAGGTGCCGCAGGGCTGGTCCCGCGTGCACCTACGCGCCGCCGCGCTCAACCGGCACGACCTGTGGTCACTACAGGGTGTCGGCCTCGCGGAGGACAGGCTGCCGATGATCCTCGGCTGCGACGGCGCAGGAGTCACCGACGACGGCCGAGAGGTGATCCTGCACAGCGTCATACCGAGCCCCGGCTGGTCCGGTGACGAGACGCTGGATCCGCGACGGACCCTGCTGTCGGAGTTGTATGACGGCACGCTCGCCGAGCAGGTGGTGGTGCCCACCGCGAACCTCGTGCCCAAACCGGAGGCGATGTCGTGGCAGCTCGCGGGCTGCCTGTCGACGGCATGGCTCACGGCATACCGGATGCTGTTCAGCAACGCCGGCGTCTCCCCCGGCGACACCGTGCTGGTGCAGGGCGCCGGAGGCGGTGTCTCGACGGCGCTCGTGCAACTGGGGTCGGCTGCCGGACTGCGCATGTGGGTCACGTCCCGGGACGAGGAGCGCGGAGCCCAGGCGGTCGAACTCGGCGCGGACCGTGCGTTCGCCAGCGGGGAGCGACTACCCGAGCGGGTCACCGCCGTCATGGAGTCCGTCGGCGCAGCCACGTGGAGCCACTCGGTCAACTCGCTGAACCCCGGCGGCACCATCGTCATCTGCGGCGCGACGTCCGGGGACGCACCCGAGAAGGCCGAGCTGACGAAGATCTTCTTCAAGCAGCTGCGGGTGATCGGCTCCACGATGGGCTCGATCGGCGAGTTGCGACGACTCGTCGAATTCGTTGCCCGTGAAGGCATTTCACCGGTCGTCGATCAGGCCGTCCCACTGGCGCAGGCACGGGACGCGTTCACACGCCTGGCCGCCGGCGACAGTTTCGGCAAGATCGTGCTGACCATGGGTGAGGGCGACCAGGCTCACTGAGTGCGGCGGCGACCCAATTGCGTTGCCGCTTCGGCGAGTAGCTCCACGACCTGGACTCCGAAGTCGAGGCCGAGTGGGTGCTCGGTGTCGTTCGATACCGCTGCCGCGAGTTCGTCGGCTGCGGTCGCGAGCGCCGTGACGGCCGACGTCGTTGGCGTCGGCGCCGGGCTGATGCCGGTGTCGCCCCAGACCCGCATACCCCAGGTGTATGCCGACTCCGGTCCCCAGAGTGCGATCGTCGCCGTGCTGACCGCACCCGACTCGTGCGTGAGTGACAGATGTACGGTGTCGCCCCGGCCCGCCACTGCTGCAACGGAACTCACCGGTCCGAGGGCCGGGATCAACGTCCCCAACAGGTGCGGTCCGATGTCCCAGAGCGCGCCCTCGCGCTGCCGCCACGGTGAGTCCTTGTAGGGGCTCTCCGGTCGCTGGTTGGACGCTATCCACTCGGTCCAGGACCCGTGCCAGCCCTCGGCCTCCGCGAGTTCATCGAGCCAGGAACGCATTTCGGGTGTGTACCGCGCGGTGAAGAAGACCACCGACCGTGATCCGGAGTCCCGCGCGGCATCGCACAGTTCACGAGCAGTGCCCGAGTCGAGCGCGACCGGCTTGTCCAGGAGCAGGTGCCTCCCGGCGCGTGCCGCGTCGAGCGCGAGCGGCGCCTGTACGTCGGGCGGCACGGCATACGACACGGCATCGACGGCCTCGAGCAGCGCATCATGGCTCGAAAATGCTTCCACGCCAAGGGCTTCCGCAAGCTCCGCCCGCTTCGCCGCGTCGCGGCCCCACACACCGACCAGCTCGTTGCCCGAAGCCT
The DNA here is from genome assembly GCF_035551235.1 of Flexivirga sp. Classification (GTDB taxonomy): domain Bacteria; phylum Actinomycetota; class Actinomycetes; order Actinomycetales; family Dermatophilaceae; genus Flexivirga. The sequence continues at coordinate 16,757 of NZ_DASZNO010000036.1, forward strand.
GTATGCCGGGCCCGTGTGTCTCGCGTGCCCAGTAGCCGGTGCCGACCAGTCCGAATCTCATGCCTCAGCTTCCCAGGTGCGCAGCACGCGGCCCAACGCGAATGACGGCTCCTTCGCCGAGTGACGGTCAGATTGCACCGTCACTCGTCGAAGAAGCCGTCATTCGGCCAGGTGGTTAGTCCCTCGGCTTCTCGCGCATCTCGTACGTCGCGATGAGGTCACCCAACTGCAGGTCGTTGTACGAGCCGAGGTTGATACCGCACTCGAAGCCCTCACGGACCTCGGTGACGTCATCCTTGAAGCGCCGCAGACCGGCGACCTCGACATTCTCGGACACGACCGTGCCGTTACGGGTGATCCGCGCCTTCGAGCCGCGCTTGATCTCGCCGGACCGAACGATCGAACCGGCGATGTTGCCGAACTTGCTGGAGCGGAAGATCTCGCGGATCTCGGCGGTGCCGAGCTCGACCTCTTCGTACTCCGGCTTGAGCATGCCCTTCAGCGCCTGCTCGATCTCCTCGATGGCCTGGTAGATCACCGGGTAGTAGCGGATCTCGACACCTTCCTTGTCGGCGTACTCGGCGTTCTGACCCTCGGCCCGAACGTTGAAGCCGATGATCACCGCTTCCGAGGCGACCGCAAGGTTGATGTTGTTCATCGTGATCGCACCGACGCCGCGGTCGATGATCCGCAGGTCCACGCCGTCGCCGACGTCGATCTGCAGCAAAGCGTCTTCCAACGCCTCGACCGAACCGGACACGTCACCCTTGAGGATGAGGTTGAGGGTCTCGATCTTGCCGGCCTCGAGCTGCTCGTTGAGGTCCTCCAGGCTGATCCGCTTGCGGACCTTCGCCAGCGCGGCCTGCCGGTCGGCAGCCTCACGCTTCTCGGCGATCTGCCGGGCGGTGCGGTCGTCCGGGGCCACCACGAAGGTGTCACCCGCACGCGGCACCGATGCCAGACCGGTGACCTGCACCGGACGGGACGGCGTTGCCTCGGAGACGTTGTTGCCGTGCTCGTCGAGCATGGCGCGAACACGTCCGTGCGCCGTGCCGGCGACGATGCCGTCACCGACCCGCAGCGTGCCCTGCTGCACCAGAACCGTCGCCACCGAACCGCGACCGCGGTCCAGGTTGGCTTCGATCGCAACACCCTGGGCGTCACGGTCGGGGTTGGCGCGCAGGTCGAGCGCGGCGTCCGCGGTCAACAGCACGGCCTCGAGCAGCCCGTCGATGTTCTGGCCCTGCTTGGCCGAGACCTCGACGAACATCGTGTCGCCGCCATACTCCTCGGCGATCAGGTTGTACTCGGTCAGCTGCTGGCGCACCTTGTCCGGGTTGGCACCGTCGACGTCGATCTTGTTGACCGCGACGACGATCGGCAGGTCGGCGGCCTGCGCGTGGTTGAGCGCCTCCACCGTCTGCGGCATGACGCCGTCGTCGGCTGCGACGACCAGGATCGCGATGTCGGTGACCTTCGCACCACGGGCACGCATGGCGGTGAACGCCTCGTGACCGGGGGTGTCGATGAAGGTGATCGCGCGGTCCTGGCCCTCGTGCTCGACGTGCACCTGGTAGGCACCGATGTGCTGGGTGATGCCACCTGCCTCACCGGACTGCACATCCGCGTGACGGACGGCGTCCAGCAGGCGGGTCTTACCGTGGTCGACGTGACCCATCACGGTCACGACCGGCGGACGCGGCTTGAGGTTCTCCTCGTCCTCCACGGCCTCGAGGTCGATGTTGAAGGAGTCGAAGAGCTCCTTCTCCTCCTCCTCCGGCGACACGATCTGGATGTCGTAGCCCAACTCCGAGCCGAGCAGCGCGAACGTGTCCTCGTCCAGCGACTGAGTGGCCGTGGCCATCTCGCCGAGGTGGATGAGCACGGTCACCAGCGAGCCGGGGTTGGCGTCGATGCGATCGGCGAAGTCCGTCAGCGACGCACCGCGACGCATCCGCACGACGGTCGAGCCGTCACCGCGGGGAACAGTCACACCGCCGACGGACGGCGCCTGCATCTGCTCGAACTCCTGGCGCTTCGCGCGCTTGGACTTGCGGCCGCGGACCTTTCCGCCGCCTCGTCCGAACGCACCAGCAGTGCCGCCGCGGGCCGGACCGCGACCGCCGGGGCGACCGCCGAATCCACCACGGGCGGGACCGCCGCCACCACCACCGGGACCACCCCGGCCACGTGCCGGGCGTTCACCGGGCCGGACCGCTGCGCGGTCGGGCATCATGCCGGGGTTCGGACGCGGGCCACCTGCACCCGCGCCGGCACCGGCCGGACGCGGTGCACCCGGACGAGGGGCAGCACCCGGACGGGGACCGCCCGCGCCACCCGCGCCGCCGGCACCACCACGGCCGGAGGCCGGCCGCGGCATACCCTGGCTGGGCGCGAAGGGGTTGTTACCGGGGCGTGTCGGACCGCCGCCGCTGCCACCGGAGCGCATGCCCTGGTTCGACGAGAACGGGTTGTTGCCCGGACGCGGAGCACCCGGGCGCGGTGCACCGCCACGACCGCCGCCGGAACGCGGCGAACCCTGCTGGCGCTCGGGGCGCGGGCCGGGGGCCGCCGGACGCGGAGCCGCGTTGCGGGCCGCCGGGGCAGCGGGAGTTGCCGGTGCCGACTTCGGCGCAGCAGCAGCGGGCTTCTCAGCCGCCGGCTTCGGTGCGGCCGGAGCCGGTGCCGGTGCCTTCGGTGCTTCTGCTGCCGGGGTCGGCTGGGGTGCGGCCTTGGGGCCGGGCTTCGGGCCAGGCTGCGGCGCAGCCTTGGGCGCGGGCGCCGACGGGGCCGCAGTCGTGGTCGTGGAAGTCGACTTCTCGGTCGTCGGCGGCTTGGGGGTCGCCTTCTTCGCCGGAGCCGCCTTCGCTCCATTGCCGGCGCTGGCGCCGGCGGGAGGATTTTCCTTGATCTTGCGAACTACCGGGGCCTCGATGGTCGAACTCGCCGTCTTGACGAACTCTCCCTGCTCCTTCAGGTAGGACAGCAGATCCTTGCTTGGCATTCCGAGCTCTTTCGCGAGCTCGTGAACCCGAACCTTAGCCACACTTCTCCTTGTCGGATTGCGGCGGTCCAGGTTGGCCGGCCAAGTCAGCCGGGCAGCACGAACCGCCAGTTTGGGTGCTTCATCGCTGAGTACTCATCGGGTGCTCATCAGCGTCAAAACCCGCCTTCGGTTGTTGTTGCCAGCACGGACGTCACCGTCCGCGTGTCACAGTTCACTCGTCATACCGGTCTGTATGACGGGCATCATCGCCCAGCGATCCACTCCCGGACCTGCGTCGGGTCCACCTCCTGGGTGATCCGCAACGCGCGGGGAAAAGCTCGCCGTTGGACCGCCTTCTCCAGACAGTCCAACCGGGGGTGCAGCCAGGCCCCTCGGCCCGGCAACCGGCCCCGCTCATCAGGGACGAGCACCGCAACGTCACGTTCAACATCACGCTGAACACGGTGTTGCGTCGCGTCATTCCCGACGAGTGCGACCACCCGCAGCAATACTGATCGTTCGTCGCGAGTCCGGCACCCCACACAAGTCCGCAGCCCGGCGTGCCGAGAGGGGATGATGGGTGGGTTGCGGCGGGCTCGCGTCCGACCGCTCATGACCAGCCTACCGCAGTCAGTCGGATGTCCCGGCATCGCCGGCGACGTCGGTGTCCGGCCGGATGTCGATCCGCCATCCGGTGAGCTTGGCGGCGAGGCGGGCGTTCTGCCCTTCCTTGCCGATCGCCAGGCTGAGCTGGAAGTCCGGAACCACGACCCGAGCCGATCGTGCGCGGTCGTCGATGATGTCGACCGACTCCACACGTGACGGCGACAGCGCCGCCGCGATGAACTCCGCCGGGTCCTGCGAGAAGTCGACGATGTCGATCTTCTCGCCGCGCAGCTCGGTCATCACCGCACGCACCCGCGAGCCCATCGGCCCGATGCAGGCACCCTTGGCGTTGACCCCCGGCTGCTTGCCGTGCACCGCGATCTTGCTGCGGTGGCCGGCCTCGCGTGCCAGCGCGGAGATCTCGACGGTGCCGTCGGCGATCTCCGGGACCTCCAGCGCGAACAGCTTGCGGACCAGGTTGGGGTGTTTGCGCGAGAGCAGGATCTGCGGGCCCTTCGGACCGCGCTTGACGCTCACGACATACGCCCGCAACCGCTCGCCGTGGACGTAGCTCTCGCCGGGGACCTGCTCCGCCGACGGCAGCAGGCCCTCGACGGTGCCGAAGTCGACGTGCACTGCGTGCGGGTCGCTGGACTGCTGGATGACGCCGGCCACGACGTCGCCCTCGCGGCCGCGGAAGTCGCCGAGGATGGCCTCGTCCTCGACATCACGCATGCGTTGCACGATGACCTGGCGCGCGGTGGCGGCTGCGACTCGACCGAAGTCGGTGGGCGTGTCGTCGAACTCCGGGCCCGGTTCGCCGCGCACGCCCTCGTCGTCGACCGGAGCGTCCTCACGTGCCCACACCACGACGTGGCCGGACTTGCGGTCCAGCTCGACGCGGGCGTTGCGGTACGTGCCGTCCTCCCGGTGGTATGCCGTCAGCAGTGCCTGCTCGATGGCGGGGACGATCACGTCCATCGGGATGTCCCGCTCGCGCTCCAGCGCCCGCAACGCGGCCATGTCGATGTCCATCAGTGGTCGTCTCCTTCTGAGTCGCTGCTGCGGTTGAACTCCACCTGCACGGAGCCGCGCAGGCCGTCGTCATACGAATAGGTCTGCTCACTGGTCTGCTTGGCGCCGGTGACTTCGAGGGTGAATCCGGTGTCGTCGGCGCGGGTGATCCGGCCGGTCACGGGCTCCTGCCCGGGCACGCTGAGCTCGATCAGCCGGCCGATGTTGCGCCGGAAATGCCGCGGCAGCGCCAGCGGACGGTCGGTGCCGGGCGAACTCACCTCGAGGACGTAGGGCTGCTCCCCCATGGCGTCGGTCTCATCGAGCCGGTCACTGACCACGCGCGTTGCCGCGGCGACCTGATCCAGATCCAGCGGAGGTATGGCGGCAGTCGGATCGCTGTCCGCGGGGACATCCCGATCGACCAGCACGCGCACGAGCCGGCGCTTGCCGGCGGGCATGACACTGATGTCCTCGACAACGAGATCCAGCGGGGCGAGCACCTCGGCGAGGTCTGCGGAGATGCGTTCCGTCCGGGCGGATTGGTTCTCGCTCATCACTGACGCGCTCCTGCTGTTCTCGAGTGGAGTGCCCAGCCTACAGGGCGGCGACCGGCGTCCCGGCCGCGTGCGACACGCGCTTGCCCGGCCGGAATCCGTCTCCGCCAGGGGGTTGTCATCCCGGCAGTCGTCCGCAACAGTGAACCATATGGTTCAGCAAACGGCAGCCGTCTTCGCGGCGCTCGGTCACCCCACGCGGATGCGCGTGGTGACGGAGTGCTGCCGGGCTCCCCGATCGACCTCACAGCTGCAGGCGGCCTGTGGTCCGATCACACTGACCGGCATCCGCAAGCACCTGCAGGTGCTGGAGGATGCCGGCCTGCTGCGCCGGGCGAAGGTCGGGCGCACCGTATGGTGTTCGGCCGTCCCCGGCTCCACGGACGCCGCAGCGGATTATCTGCTGCGCTTGCAGTCGTTCTGGACCGATCAGCTCGATTCGTTGGCCAACAGTCTGGAGAAGTGATGCCCGAGTTCTCGTTGCGCCGCCATGTTGCCGTCGCGCCCGATGTCGTATGGCGTGCCTGGACCACCCGGGAGGGCCTCGCGACGTGGTGGTGGCCGCAGTTGCCGGACACGACATACGAGATCGATCCGCACGTGGGCGGGCACTATCTCTTCGAGTCGAAGGCGGCGGGCTTCGGCGTGCGCGGCGAGTTCACCGTCGTGAACGCACCGCTTCGCCTGGAGATGACCTGGTACTGGATCGGTGGCGACACGCAGGAGGTCCCGGATCGGGTGCAGGTGGAGTTGCGGCCCGACGGGGACGGCACGTCGGTCACCGTCACGCACCAGGTCAACCAGCTCGGTGACTCCGGGGACGGCCTGCGACAGGGCTGGGGCGACGTGCTGGACCGCCTCGCCCTGCTGAAGGGGTGAGTGATCAGATGCCGGTGGGTGCGAGCCCGCGGTCGCGCAGGACCTTCCGCTCGATGGGCGCGAACACACCGAGCTCCACCACGATCCCGACGATCAGGATCAGGATCATCGCGGCGATGACGGTGGGCATGTCGCTGATGGCGCGCCCGTTCTCCATCACCTGACCGAGTCCGATGCCGAGCTTCGGGCTGTTCACGATCAGCTCCGCCGCCATCAGCGAGCGCCACGAAAAGGCCCAGCCCTGCTTGAGGCCGGTCAGGTAGGTCGGCAGGGCGGCCGGCACCAGGACGTGACGCACGAGCGAGAGTCCGTGCGCGCCGAGGACCGTGCCCGCCCGGCGCAGGATCGGCGGCGTCTGGTCGAGACCACCGATCAGGCCGTTCGCGATCGACGGCACGGCACCGAGCAGGATCACCATGTAGAGCGCCGACGGGTTGAGCCCGAGCAGCAGCACTGCGAACGGCACCCACGCCACCGACGGCATCGACTGCAGCGCGGCGAGGATGGGCCGGAAACCCTTGCGCAGGAACGACACCTGACTGACCACGAGGCCCAGCAGGGTGCCGATCACCAACGCGATCACGAACCCGAAGACGCCACGACGCAGACTCGTCCACGTCGCATCCCAGGCGCTGCCGTCGGTGATCATCCGCCAGAGTTCGCTACCGACCGTGGACGGCGACGGTATGACGTACTCCGGCTTGATCGCCGAGGCCCAGACCGCCTGCCAGATCGCGATGAATGCCACGACCACGACGATCGGGGCGATGATCGCGACCTTGTCGACGCGTCGACGCTGCGGGCGCTTCTCCTCCAGCGCGTCGAGCCCATCGCTGATCCGGGCGAAGTCGTCCGTCGCCCGCTCGTCCTCACGCACCGGCATGTCGACTGATCTCCGTTCGAAGCGAGGAGGTGATCTCGGCGGCAAGCTCCATCACCGAGCGGTCCTCGAGCGAGCGCGTGTTCGGCAGGTCGACGTTCCAGGTGCGCAGCACCCGGCCCGGTCGTGAGGACAGCAGCACGACCCGCTGTCCGAGCCGCACGGCCTCGCGGACGTTGTGCGTCACGAACACGACGCTCAAGTCGGTCTCCTGCCAGAGCTGACTCAGTTCTTCGTGCAGCACGTCGCGGGTGATCGCGTCCAGCGCGGCGAACGGCTCGTCCATCAGCAGCAGGCGCGAACCCTGAGCGAGACTGCGTGCCAACGCGATCCGCTGTCGTTGTCCACCGGACAGTTCGTGCACCCGCCGGTCGCCGGCACTGCCGAGGCGCACCAGATCGAGCAGTTCCTGCGTGCGGTCGGCGCGCTCACGGGCCGGGGTCCTGCCCAGCTTGAGCGCGAGTTCGATGTTGCCGCGCGCGGTCAGCCACGGGAACAGCGCCGACTCCTGGAACATCAGGGCCGGACGTTCGGTGGTCCGGATGGTGCCGGACGTCGGCTTGTCCAGGCCCGCGATGAGCTGGAGGAGGGTGGACTTGCCACAACCGGATGCACCGATCACCGTCACGAACTCGCCGGGCGCGACGCTCAGGTCGACACCGTCCAGCGCGGTGACCACGGTCTCCCGCTGCCGGAACTCCTTGCGGACCCCGCGGATCTCGACCCGGGCCTGCGAGGACTCGGCGACGTCCGGACGGTCGGCGATCAGTGTGCTGGTCATTTCGACTCCTGCCCCAGGCCCGCATCCGAAACCTGCTTCAAACCCTGCGACTTCAGGACGCTGTTGAGGATCGACAGGTCGTAGATGCCCTTGAGATCGGTCTTCTTCAGCAGTCCGATGGACTCCGCGTGGCGCGCGGACCCGCTCAGCGACGCGGCATACGGGTTCCAGCCGGGTGTGAGGTTCTTCAGCGCGGCCGCGGTCACTCCGGCCGGCAACGCCTTGCCGTTGAGCTTGGTGAGAGCGGCGTCGATCTCCTTCGCCGAGCCGGCCGGATCCTTGGTGATCCGCTGTGCGGTCTTGATCTGACCGGTGATCAGCGCACGGACGGTCTGCGGGTGCTCCGCGAGGAACTTCGTCGAGACCAGGAGATTCGTGGTGACGAACTGCCCGTGGGGCCAGCGGCTCTTCTCATCGACGAGGACCCTGCCGCCGCCCTGCTTCACCAGCCTGGTCGCCCACGGCTCCGGCAGCCACGCACCATCGATGCGCCCCTCACGGAAGAGTTGCAGGCTCTGGGAGTTGTCCTGCGCGATGACGTTGACGTTCTTCGCGCCCTTGCCGTTGGCGGTGAAGCCCTCCTGCTTGAGGAAATACTTCAGCGCAACGTCCTGAGTATTGGCCAATTGCGGTGTCGCCAGGGTCTTTCCGGCGAGCTGTGACACCGACTTGATCGACGGCTTCACCACGAGCGCAGCGCCGCCCGACGCGCCGCCGGCGACGAGCCGCACATCCTGCCCACCCGTCCTGGCGAACGCATTGATCGCGGGACTCGGTCCGAGGTAGACCGCGTCGATCGAGCCGGAGAGCAGTGCTTCGGTCGCTGCCGGCCCGGCGTTGAACGTCTGCGTCGACAACTTCGTCTTACCGAGTTCCTTGGCGAACTCACCGTCGGCCACGCCCAGCACGGGCACCGCGTGCGTGACGTTCGGGAAGTAGCCCAGACGCAACTGGCTGGCCGGAGTGCCGCCGCCACTGCTCGCAGCCGGGTTGTCCGCGGCGTCCGCTCTTCGGGAGCAGCCGCTGAGCGACGCGATCGCGAGCGCAGCGATGACAGGCACGGTGAGCACACTCACCTTGCGGGTGGGTTTCATGACAGAAATCCTTGTGATTGAAGGGGATTCAGCTTGCCAGTGCGCCAAGATCGGACCCGGTGAGTCCGGCTGCGAGAGTCGCGCCGGTGTCCGGGTCGATCACCACGAAGGCGCCCGTGGCACGCAGTTGTGCGTAGTCATCCACCGCGACCGGTTCGGCGAGCTGGAACCGGAGACGACCGATGTCGTTGAGTTCCAGTGGTGCTGAGCTGTCCTGCCACTCCAGGTCGTCGACGTGCCAGACGGCATGCGGTGCCGCCAGCAGCGCGCGCGTCGTCTTGGTGCCGACCTTGACCAGAACCCGTTGGCGCGGGGCCGCCGGGCGTTCGTCGAGCCAGGTGACGACCGCGTCGAGCTCCTGGGTGACCCGGACCGGTTCAGTGGCCAGTACCTCGCCACGGCCGACATCGAGTTCGTCGGCGAGCCGGATCGTGACCGCATCGCCGGCAGCGGCCTGCGGCACCTCCCCCGTGGCGCCGTCGATCGCGAGGACCGTCGAACTGCGCCCGCTGGGGTATGCCGTGACGGTGTCACCGACGCGCACGCTGCCGGATGCGACACGTCCCGCAAGGCCCCGGTAGTCCGGGTGCTCGGGCGTACGCGGCCGGATCACCAATTGCACTGGCAACCGGAAGGGTTCGCTGGCGGACGTGCTGCGAGCCGGCAGCTGTTCCAATACCTCGAGCAGCGGCAGCCCGGCATACCAGTCCGGTCCGGGCCCGGCGACGTTCTCGCCGGTCAGCGCACTCACCGGGATGATGTGCGTGGCCTCCAGACCGACGCGTTCGGCCAGTGCACGCACCTCGTCGGCGACGGCCGCGAAGCGGTCCTCGGACCAGTCGACGGCGTCCATCTTGTTGATCGCGAAAACGACCTGTGGGACGCGCAGCAGCGACAGGACGGCGGCATGCCGCCGGGTCTGGGGTGAGACGCCGTTGCGGACATCCACCAGCACCACCGCCGCCTCGGCGGTCGAGGCACCGGTCACGGTGTTGCGCGTGTACTGGACGTGCCCGGGGGTGTCCGCGAGCACGAAGTTCCGTCGGGGCGTCGCGAAGTAGCGGTAGGCGACGTCGATCGTGATGCCCTGCTCGCGCTCGGCCCGTAGGCCGTCGGTCAGCAGCGCCAGGTCGAACTCGGTCGCCCCGCGTCCCTGACTCGCGTGCAGGGTCGCCTCGAACTGGTCGGCCAGGATCGACTTGGTGTCGTGCAGCAGCCGGCCGACGAGGGTCGACTTCCCGTCGTCGACGGACCCGGCGATGACCAGGCGCAGCTGGTCGCGATCGGTCAGTGGGGTCTCGGTCGTCGTGGTCTCGAGAGTCATGTTTAGAAGTAGCCTTCCCGCTTGCGGTCTTCCATGGCGGCCTCGGACAAGCGGTCGTCGGCTCGGGTAGCGCCCCGTTCGGTGAGTGTGCTGACCGCGATCTCCTCGATCACTTCACCCACCGTCGTCGCAGTGCTGACGACTGCGCCGGTGCAGGAACCGTCACCCACCGTGCGGTAACGAACACTGAGGCTTTCCAACGTTTCCGCGCCTCGCGGTCCACCCCACGGCCCGGGTGTGAGCCACATGCCGTCGCGCTTGAACACGTCACGCTGGTGGGCGTAGTAGATGCTGGGCAACTCGACGTTCTCGGCCTCGATGTAGCGCCAGACATCCAGCTCGGTCCAGTTGGAGATCGGGAAGACGCGGGTGTTCTCCCCCGGCGCGTGGCGGCCGTTGTAGATCCGCCACAGCTCCGGACGCTGCTTGCGCGGGTCCCATCCGCCGAATGCGTCGCGCACGGAGAAGATCCGCTCCTTCGCACGCGCACGGTCCTCGTCGCGGCGCGCGCCGCCGAGCAGCGCGTCGAACTTCTGCTCGGCGATCGTGTCCAGCAGCGGGACGGTCTGCAGTGGGTTGCGGGTGCCGTCGGGGCGCTCGGTGAGTCGGCCGTCGGCCAGCCACTTCTCGACCTCGGCGACCACCAGCCGGTGACCTCCTTCGGCGACGACCCGGTCACGGAACTCCAGGACCTCGGGCAGGTTGTGCCCGGTGTCGACGTGCAGCAAAGTGATCGGCAGCGGCGCGGGGCGGATCGCCTTGCGAGCGAGGTGCAGCAGCACCGCGGAGTCCTTGCCACCGCTGAACAGCAGTGCGGGACGGTCGAATTCGGCGATCACCTCACGGATGATCTCGATCGACTCGGCCTCCAGCTCACGCAGCGACACGTCGGTCGCCGACAACGTGGTGGTGGTCATGCCGGCCCCCTCGTTCCTCGGGTACCGGCATCTGACCCGCTACCCACTTGTCGCTCGCTTCGCTCGCTCATGCGGTCTCCTTCAGCTCGGTGAGCAGGGTGCCGATGACGGTCACCGCGTCGGCAAGATCCACGTGCTCGGTGTCGATGGTCAGGTCGGGCTGCCGCGGCGGCTCGTAGGGATCGTCGACTCCGGTCATGCCGGCCAACTCGCCCGCGGCGGCCTTCGCGTAGAGCCCCTTCACGTCGCGGCGCTGGCACTCCTGCAACGGGGTGGCGACATACACCTCGTGGTACGGGGTTCCGTGCTCCTCGTGGTGACGTCGCACGGCGTCACGCGCATCGGCATACGGTGCGATCACGGGTACGAGGGCGACCACGCCGTGCCGGGCCAGCAACTCCGCGACGAAGCCCACCCGCGTCACATGGGTGTTGCGATCCTCGCGGGAGAAACCGAGTCCGGCGGACAGATTCGTGCGCAACTCGTCGCCGTCGAGGATCTGCACCCGGTGCCCGCGATCGGTCAGCTCGGCAGCCAGTGCCTCGGCGATGGTGCTCTTGCCGGCGCCGGACAGTCCGGTGAGCCAGACGGTGCCGCCCCGGCCGGTCAGTTGGTGTGTCGTCACAGGTGAATCCCGCATTCTGTCTTGTCGGTTCCTGCCCAGCGCCCGGACCGGGCATCGGCTCCCGCTGCCACCCGACGGGTGCAGGGTCCGCAGCCGATCGACGGATAGCCCTGTGCCAGCAGCGGATTGCTGATCAGGCCGTGCTTCTCGATATAGGCGGCGACTTCCTCGTCGGTCCATGCGGCCAGCGGGGCGAGCTTGATCTTGTCCCGGCGCTCGTCGAACGACACGACCGCTGTGTTGCTGCGCGACTCGGACTCCACGCGACGCAATCCCGTTGCCCACGCGTCGTATTCGTCGAGAACCTCGTCCAGCGGCTGCGTCTTGCGCAGTGCGCAGCACAGATCGGGGTCGCGCTCGTGCAGAGCAACGCCGTGATCGGCGTCCTGCTCGGCGACGGTCTGTCGTGGCGTGATCGTCCGCAGGTGCACCCTGTATGACGCAGCGACACGGTCGCGCGTCTGCAGCGTCTCCGCGAAGTGGTAACCGGTGTCCAGGAAGAGCACGTCGACACCGGGCAGCACCGTGCTCGCCAGATGCACCAGCACGGTGTCCTGCATCGACCCGGCGACCGCCAGGCGCAGCCCCGAATCCACCGCCCACCGGAGCACGTCGGCTGCCGATGCATCGGCAAGCTTCGCAGCTCCTTCGGCGGCCAGCTCGCGCAACTGCGTGTCGGTCAAGGTCATCGGAGTACCTCTTCATCGGCGCGTACCGCCCAGTCCGAGAAGCTCTCACCGTCGGCACGGCCCGCGACGAAGTTGCGGGCGACGCGCTCGATGTAGTCGCCGAGCTCCGCCGAGGTCACCTTGTGACCGCGCAGCTTCCGGCCGAAGTCGGCCTTCTGGCCGAGACGACCACCGAGATGCACCTGGAAGCCCTCGACCCGGTTGCCATCCGCGTCGGTGACGATCTGCCCCTTGAGACCGATGTCCGCGACCTGGACCCGAGCGCAGGAGTTGGCGCAACCGTTGAGGTGCACCGAGATCGGGTGCTCGGGATCGATGTCGGCCAGCCGCTTCTCGAGCTCCGGGAGCAGCGAGTGCGCACGTTCCTTGGTCTCGACGATCGCGAGCTTGCAGTACTCGACGCCGGTGCACGACATGATCGTGCGCCGCCACGGCGTCGGATTGGCATTGAGGCCAAGCGGTTCCAGCGTCTTGACGAGCTCGTCGACCGACTCGTCGCGGACGTCGGCGACGATCAGCTTCTGGTACGGCGTCAGCCGCACCCGCCGGGAACCGGCCGTTTCGGCCGCATCCGCGACCGACTCCAGCGTCGTGCCGCTGACCCGTCCGGCAACAGCGGTGAAGCCGACATACTTGCCGCCACCGCGCTGCTCGTGGATGCCGACGTGGTCCATGGTGCGCGTCGGCACCGGGGCCGCGGGGCCGTCGGGCAGCGCCGACTTGAGGTACTCGGTCTCCAGAACCTCACGGAACTTCGCCGTGCCCCAGTCGGCGACCAGGAACTTCATCCGCGCCCGGTTCCGCGAGCGCCGGTAGCCGTAGTCGCGGAACACCTTCACGACCGCGACCCAGACGTCCGGCAGCTGGTCGAGCGTGACGAAGACACCGAGGCGCTCGGCCAGGAAGGGGTTGGTCGACAACCCTCCCCCGACGTGCAGGTCGAAGCCCGGCCCGAGCTCCGGGTGCTCGACACCGACGAACGACACGTCGTTGATCTCCGGTGCCGCGTCGGGCAGCCAGGCGATCGACGTCTTGAACTTGCGCGGCAGGTTCGACAGGTCGGGGTCACCGACATACTGCCGGTTGATCTCGGCGATGGCGGGCGAGACGTCCAGCACCTCGTCGACGCTGAGTCCGGCGACCGGCGAACCCATGACCACCCGGGTGCAGTCGCCGCATGCCTCGGTCGTCTCCAGTCCGACGGCCTCGAGGCGGCGCCAGATCTCGGGGACGTTCTCGACCTCGATCCAGTGGAACTGCACGTTGGCGCGGTCGGTGATGTCGGCCGTGTTGCGCGCGAACTCCTGGGAGATGCCGGCGATGACGCGCAGCTGCTCGGTGGTGAGCTGTCCGCCGTCGATGCGGACCCGCATCATGAAGTACGGCGCCTCGAGCTCCTCCGGCGACAGCGTCGCGGTCTGGCCACCGGGGATGCCGTCCCGTCGCTGGGTGTAGAGGCCCCACCAGCGCATGCGCCCACGCAGGTCGTCAGCAGGGATCGACGCGAAGCCCTCCTTGGAGTACGTCTCCTCGATCCGTGCCCGCACGTTGAGACTGTCGTCCTCGCGCTTGAATTCCTCGTTATGGTTCAGCGGTTCATGCTCACCGAGCGCCCACTGTCCGTTCGTCTTGGTCGCCACGTCGTATAACGTTCCATTTGGGAACACCAAACGTCAAATGATGTTCAAGGGGTGGCACAACCCTTGACATCCGAGGCGCGCCGTCGACGCCCCTTTGTGCGTGCGAGGATGCCAGCATGCCGATCGCCGAACAGCGCGCCATGGTGCGCCGCCGCGCGGTCCTGGCCGCAGCTCTCGCCGGCTCGGTCGCCGGTCTCAGCGGTTGCGGCATCCGGCTGGAAAGTGATGCACCTCACATCCCCGGCATCAAGAAGCAGGGGCCACCGCCGGACCAGAAGCCGCTCGAACAACTCTTCTTCGCGCTGCGGAAGACAGCCACCGCAGCCGCAAGTGCTCCCGCTGCCGACCTCTGGGCCGGCAAGCTCGGGACGATGCACCTCGCCCAGGCGAAGCGACTCACCGCGGTGATGTCGACCCAGGGTATGAAAGTGCCGAGCTACCACTACAGCTCGTCCGGCGCGAGTGGCGACCTCGTCGATTACAAGAGCGCCGAGCGCATCAACGCCCGCCGGATCGGCTCCCTCACCGACGTCACCGAGCGCAACCTCCCGATGGCGGCAGCCATCGCCGTGACGCAGAACGCCGCGGCCCATGTGCTGGGTGAGTATGTCGAGCCCGCCGGCGGCTCGGTGCCGAAAACCGCTGTCGTGGAAGCGATCCTGCCGTCGCTGCGCGCTGCCGCCTACGCATTGGAGGTGATCATCGCCAAGACACCGTTGGATGCTCGCAAGCGCGCAGAGGCGACGGTCACCATGCTGCACGCCACCCGTGCGACGTGGGAGGCATCGCTCGGCAAGGACGTGCCGCCCTCCCCCGACGGCTTCACGCTGCCGGTCAACCCGACGACCGATGACGCCCGGCAGAAGCTGGCTCAGCGCGTGCTGACCGATCTCATCACCGCGTGCGCGGGCCAGGTCACGGCGACCCGCGGCGACCAGGGTGCGTTCATCGGCCTGACGACGCTCTGGGCGGACAGCACCGCTCAGCTGTGGCGGTGGGGCGCGGCACCGGCGCCCTTCCCCGGCCTGGCATGACCGATCTCGCCCACTTCGCACCAGCTGTTCCGGCCGCGTTCCGGGAGATCGTGCACGGACGCCGCGCCGAGCCGTCGGTCAGCGGTGACGACTGGCTGGCCCGGCTGCCGGCGCTGATCGCCGAGCTCGCCGCCGAGTGGGAGCTGGTCGCCGACGGCCCGGTCTGGCACGGCGTGTGCGCCCTCGTCATACCGTGCCATCGTGGCGAGGAACCGGTCGTCCTCAAGGTGACGTGGCCACACGAGGAGGCACGGCTGGAACACCTCGCACTGCAGGCCTGGGCCGGCCAGGGAGCGGTGCGTCTCCTCGCGGCCGACCCGGCCCGGTGGGCGATGCTGCTGGAGCCCCTGGTGCACGACCGCAACCTCGACGAGCCCGGACTCCTCGAAGCGTGCGAGATCATCGGCGGCCTGATGCGTCGCCTGGACCGGTCGGCGACACCGCAGTTCACCCGCCTGAGTGCCGAGATCGAACGCTGGATCCCGTTGTGCCGCAACGGTTCTCCACTCGTACCACGGCGCCTCACCGAGCAGGCGGCAAGCCTGATGACCGACCTGCGGGACGACTGCGACGGTCGGCTGATCCACCAGGACCTGCACTTCCAGAACGTCCTCGCCGCCGACCGTGAGCCATGGCTGGCCATCGACCCGAAGCCGCTGTCCGGCGAGTGGGCCTTCGCGGTCGCGCCGGTCCTGTGGAATCGCTGGGACGAGGCGACGGCGGCATACAACCTGCGCTCCCACCTGCGGCTGCGACTCGGACTCGTCTGCGACGCCGCCGGCCTCGACGAGGAGCGCGCGATGGCGTGGAGCTTCGTGCGCCTGGTGACCAACGCGATCTGGGAGGCCGAGGATCCGCAACCCGGTCAGGCTGAGCTGTCGCGCTGGATCGCCGCCGCGAAGACGATGACGGACTGAACGGCGGCCGCACCCCCATGGGTGCGGCCGCCGTTCTGCGTCCGGTGTTACTTCGTCATCTTGGCCAGGACCTTGTCCCAGGCGCCCTTGGTCTGCAGCAGCGAGCTGTAGTCGGCGGAGCTGTTCTTGATCTCCTTGCCGTTGATCTTGACGGTGGGAGTCCCGGTGACGCCGTCCTTGCCCGCCTGGTCGGCGGTCGCCTTGACGTACTTCTTGTAGGTGCCCTTGTCGACACACGAGTTGAACTTCGTCAGCGCGGCGCCCGTGATGCCGGCCTCCTTGCCGAACTTCTTGATGTTGGCGACCGTGTAACCGGTGCCCTCCTTGGCGGGCTGGCCGGCGAAGTTCGCCTTGTGGTACTCGGCAGCCTTGCCGGCGTCGGCGGCACAGTAGAGACCGTTCGCCGCGATCGTCGACGCCGGAGCGTTCTGCATGTTCTGCTCGAGGAACGTCATCAGGTGCCAGACGAGCTTGATCTTGCCCGACTTCGCATCCTGCAGGATCTGCTCACCATTGGCCTTCTCGAGGTCGTTGCAGATCGGGCACTGGAAGTCCTCGTAGAGGTCGACCGTCGGCGCATTCGCCTTCAGCTTCACGTCCGGATAGGCGCGCAGGCCATGACCGCCCTTGGTACCGCCCGTCGGAACGGCCGCGCCGGCGACCGAACCATCGCTCTTGTTCGCCTGGGTCACGAACACCGCCACGACCACAGCCACGACGAGGATGGCCGCGATGATGCCGCCGATCAGGCCCTTGGACGGGCCGTCCTTCGGCTTGGTGGCGGCAAGCTTTTGCGATGCATCAGGGCGGGGCATGGAGTCACCTTAACTTATTTGAAATTGCAACTATTTGCGCGGACAGACGTTTCGTCGTCATGGCAACGAGCACCGCCGCGAAGGAGTTCGATGTGGCCGGAGGCATCTCGGCGAGTGATCAGCCCCACAGGGCCCGGTCGACGCTCAGCTTGGTGCGCGGCCAGATCACCAGCCAGGCGGCACAGAGCAACAGTCCGACGTCGCGCAGGATGTCCCACTTGTATGCCGCCATGGTCGGCAGCTTGCCGTTGCTGCCGAAGCAACCGCACTGTATGACGATGCCGCGCGCCCACACCGAGCTGATGCCGATGATGAACGCGATCATCAGCAACCCGCCGAGAATGGCAGTCATGCGGGTCATCAGTCCGACGATGAGCAGCAGGCCAAGGATGATCTCCAGGAAGGGCATGAAGGTGCCCCAGATGTTCGCCAGGTCGTAGGACAGGATCCGGAACGCGCGGGTGTCCATCCTGGTCGACTCCAGGTCGCGCGCCTTGAGGACGCCGGCGACCAGATAGGTCACGCCGAGGATCAACCGGGCGGCGACACCGATCCACTCCATCGCGGGATGCTGGTGCCACTTGGTCGTCAGGGTCGCGCCGGAGGACACCGACTGTGTCTGGTCTGCCACGCGGGACAGAGTAAACGACTAATCTGTCGGCGCTGCGTCATCAGGGGCGACGCATGCTCACAAGTCCTCGGAAAGGTCCGTACACCACCATGTCGACATCCACCGGCCGCGAGAAACTCGCTGCCCTCCAAGCCCAGCAGGCACGGGCCGCCCGCCAGAAGAAGCTGCTCGCACTCACCTCGGGCGCTGTCGTCGTGGTGCTCGCGATCGTCGCGGTCTTCTACTTCGTGGGACGCAGCAACGCCGACTCGGACAACAAGAAGGCAGTCTCGGCCGCCTCCGACGCGGCATACCTCAAGACCGTGCAGCACATCCCTGCCTCGACGTATGACGCGGTCGGCGCCGGCTCGGCGACCACCGGACCCACCGCGGTGAATGGCGGCAAGCCGTTGACGAAGAACGGCAAGCCCGAGGTGCTCTACATCGGCGCGGAGTTCTGCCCGTTCTGCGGCATGGAGCGCTGGGCCCTGACGGCGGCGCTGTCGCGCTTCGGCACGTTCAGCGGACTCACGACGGCCGTGTCGACCCAGAACGACAACCCACCGAACATCCCGACCATGTCGTACCTGAAGTCGAAGTACACGAGCAAGTACCTCACCTTCACGTCGTTCGAGACCCAGGACCGCGACGGGAATGCCCTGCAGACGCCGAGCAAGGAGGCGCAGGCCCTGATCGCCAAGTACGACCAGCAGGGCTCGATCCCGTTCGTCGACTACGGCAACTACTCCACCGCTTCCGGAGCGACGTTCCAGGGCGCGCAGTTCATGTCGAACAAGTCCGGCAACTCCGTCGCGGCCAAGCTGAAGGACCCGAAATCCACTGAGGCACAAGGGATCCTGGGCGCGGCGAACGTCATCGCCAGTCAACTGTGTCAGTTGACGAAGGGCGAGCCGGCGTCGGTGTGCACCTCGATCGGAGTTGCGCGGGCGGGTGCCCTGAGGCGATGACCGGCCCGAAGACCGGCGGGATGACAGGCCTGGTGTTGCGTCACCCGCGCTGGCTGGCGCCGGCCACGCTGGTGCTGAGCGTCGTCGGGTTGGCGGACTCGGCATACCTGACCTTCGAGCACTACAGCGGGTCCACCTCGCTCGCGTGCTCGGACAGCGGCGCGGTCGACTGTGCCAAGGTCACCACCAGCCAGTGGTCCTCGATCGCCGGTGTGCCGGTCGCATTGCTCGGCCTGCTCTTCTTCGTCGCCATGACGGTGCTCTGCCTGCCGGCTGTATGGCGGCGTACGACGGCACCGCTGGACACCGTCCGGGTCGGCGCGGCCGGCGTCGGCCTCCTGATGGTGTTCTACCTGCTGTGGGCGGAGCTGGTGGAGATCCACGCGATCTGCCTGTGGTGCACCGGGGTGCACGTCATCACGTTCGTGCTCTTCTTCGTCCTGCTCGTCGGCCAGATCCTGCGGGTGCCGGTCCTGACCGACGGCTCAGGCGGCGACCCAGTCGCGGACCACGCGGAGCACGTCGAGTAGCTCGTGGGCGACCGCATCCGGGCTGGCGTCGGTCTGCACGATCTGCTCCTGTGGGAGCACCGAATGCGGGATCCAGATGGCCCGCATGCCGACCTGCTGCGGGCCGTGGACGTCCTCGAAGAGCCGGTCTCCGACGTAGACGCACTTCGCCGGGTCGGCCCGGACGGCGTCAGCAGCAGCGAGGAACGCCTCGTGATGCGGCTTCACCCACGGGATCTCGCTGGAGTAGACGTCGCCGTCGATCAGGTCGAGCACACCGTCGCGCTCGAAGAGCCCCCGGTGATAGTCGCGGTCCCAGATCGTGTTGGACAGCACGCCGACGCGAATACCGCTGTCGCGCAAGCCTTCCCAAAGCTGTCGCACCTGCGGATCGGTCGCGGTGTGCGGCTCCCAGAAGGTGCGGTACGCCGCGAGCGCCGTCAGATGCGCCTCGCCGTGCACGTCGGCACCGGCCTCGACAAGGATCTCCTCGATCCGCGCGCTGCTGTGCTCGGACCGCGCACGCGCCCACGCGACCGCGGTCGCCTCGCGCAGTCGCGCCGAGAGGTCGGGATCGCCGTACGCCGCGGCATACGACATCGCCTCCGCCTCGAAATCGATGTCGTGCCACGGAGTCAGCGTGCCGCCCCAGTCGAAGATGACGGCTTCGACGGAGCTCACAGCGAGGGCGCGGGCTCGGCGATCTCGGTGGTGACCTCGGAAACCACATCGTCCACGGCGATCTCTCGACGGTCCCCGGAACGCCGGTCCTTGAGCTCGACCTTGCCGTCAGCCAGGCCCTTGCCGACGACGAGAATCGTTGGCACGCCGATGAGTTCGGAGTCCTTGAACTTCACACCGGGCGAGACCTTGCGGCGGTCGTCGAACAGCACCTCGACCCCGGCGGCCTCGAGCTCACGAACGATCTCCTCGGCCTTGACGAAAACCGCCTCGTCCTTGCCGGTGGCGACGACGTGCACGTCCGCCGGAGCGACGTTGCGCGGCCAGATCAGGCCGATGTCGTCCAGGTTGTCCTCGGCGATGGCGCCGACCGCGCGGGTCACGCCCACGCCGTACGAGCCCATCGTGACGGTCACCAGCTTGCCGTTCTCGTCGAGCACCTTCAGGCCGAGCGCCTCGGCATACTTCGTGCCGAGCTGGAAGATGTGGCCCATCTCGATGCCACGCGCCAGCTTCAGCGTGCCGTGGCCCGTCGGTGAGGCGTCGCCCTCGCGGATCTCGGCGGCCTGGATGGTGCCGTCGGCGGTGAAGTCGCGGCCGTGCACCAGATCGATCACGTGGTGGCCGTGCTCATCCGCACCGGTCACCCACGCCGAGCCGATGGCCACGGAGGGGTCGAGGAGGTAGCGAATCTTGCTGGCCTTCTCCTCGCCGAGAACGCCCGGACCGATGTAGCCCTTGGCGAGCATCGGGTATGCCGCGAAGTCCTTCTCCTCGAAGGCCTCGACCTCGGCGGGGGCGACCTTGACCTCGAGACGCTTGGCGTCGACCTCGCGGTCGCCGGGCAGACCGATGGCGAGCGGCTCGCGGGTGCCGTCGGGGTGCACGAGCATGACGAGGACGTTCTTCAGCGAGTCGGCGGCGGTCCACTCGCGGCCGTCGGTGCGCGGGTGGTCCTTGTTGAGCGCCGTCACCAGCGTCGCGATGGTGGGTGTATCGGGCGTCGGCTCGACGTGCGCGGGACCGGCGGTCACCTCGACCTCGGGCGCCTGCGGCACCTCGACGGCCTCGACGTTGGCGGCATACCCGCTGTCATCGCGCACGAAGGTGTCCTCGCCGTACGGGCTGACCGCGAGGAACTCCTCGGAGGCGGAGCCGCCCATCGCGCCGGAGTCGGCCTTGACGATGACGTATTCGAAACCGAACCGCTCGAAGATGCGGATGTAGGCCTCGCGGTGTGCGTCATACGCCTTCTGCAGCCCGGCCTGGTCGACGTCGAAGGAGTAGGAGTCCTTCATGATGAACTCGCGACCGCGCAGGATGCCGGCCCGCGGGCGAGCCTCGTCGCGGTACTTGTTCTGGACCTGGAACAGCGCGAGCGGCAAATCCTTGTAGGACGAGTACATGTCCTTGACGGTGAGGCAGAACATCTCCTCGTGGGTCGGGCCGAGGAGCATGTCCGCGTCCTTGCGGTCCTTGAGCCGGAAGAGGTTGTCGCCATACTCGGTCCAGCGGTTGGTCGCCTCGTAGGGCTCGCGCGGCAGGAGGGCAGGGAACTTCACTTCCTGGCTGCCGATGCGCTGCATCTCCTCGCGGATGATGGCCTCGACCTTGCCGAGCACCTGCATCCCGAGGGGCAGCCAGGTGTAGATGCCGGGCGCCACGCGGCGGATGTAGCCCGCACGCACCAGCAGCTTGTGCCCCGGCAGCTCCGCATCGGCCGGGTCCTCGCGCAGGGTTCGCAGGAACAGGGTCGACATACGCAGTGCCACGAGGGCTCCTTCAAGGGGATGACGTGAGTAACGGTTTCGGTGGACACCGAAGGATATCCGGCCACGCCCGGCGATGCCGAACGTCATTGGCCCTCCCCCGCCCACGGAACCTTGGAGCACCCTGAGTGTTCGGCAACGCGGGCTTGAACATTGGCCCGCTGCAGCTGAACTCCGTTCAACGAGAGCATCTTCGAAGTCGAACGGTTCGTAAGCTCATCCGGTGACATCACGAGCGCTAATGTGAAGAGAGTGCCGCCGAGAATGTGGCCGCTTGCCGCGATGACCGTCGCCCTGATCGCGCTGCCGGGCTGCCAGGCCGATGATCCGACCGGATCCACGACCTCCGCCGCCCCCGCCGCGGCCGAGGCGCAGGTTTCCCGTAGCCATTGCGGCACCGGCTGGACCCACGCCTCGTCCGGCCCGGTCCAGGTGCGCGTGCACAACACCGACGTCAACGCCGCCGAGGCCTACCTCGCCGACTCGTCCGGGAGGTTGTATGGCGAGATCGACCCCCTCGCACCCGGAGCGACGGCCGTCCTACGCACGGAGCTCTCCGCCGGCAGTTACCACTTGGTCTGCTCGGTGAATGACGGCACTCCGGTCAAGGGCCCGAAGGTCTCGGTCACCGGCGACGCATCCGGCGTGCGCGGGGTGCGCCCGGTCACGTCAGCGGATCTCGCGCCCCACGTGATCGCCTATCAGGGCTGGGTCAAGGGCCGGCTGAAGCTGCTGCGGGGTCAGGCGAAGTCGCTGTCGGCGGCACTGCGGTCCGGTGACCGCGGCACAGCCCGAGCGGCCTGGAAGACCGCGAACCGCACCTGGAACACCATGGGCGGGGCGTATGGCGCGTTCGGCGACCGGGGCGCTGCCATCGCGGGCGACGCCCACCCCTTCGCCAAGGGTGTGCACGACCCGCACTGGACGGGGCTGCTGCGCATTGAGTACGGCCTGTGGCACGGGCAGTCACCGGTCTCGCTCGCGACGCTCGGCGACCGGCTGCAGAAGGACCTCGGATCGCTCGACAAGGACTTGGAATCCACGCAGTTCGAGCCGCTCGATGTCGTCAACCGCACGCACGAGATCACCGAGGACACGTTGCAGCAGACGCTGACCGGGCGGAGCGACTACGGCGCGCACGTCGAGTTGTCCGATGCGCTCGCTCAACTCGACGGGACCTGCGAGTTGCTGAAGGTGCTGCACCCGTTGCTGTCGACCCGCTACCCGCAGCTGCCGACGGTCAACTCCTGGATCGCCAAGGCCCGCAAGGACATTCGTGCCCAGCACGACTGGCGGGTCACCCCGCCCGGTGGCACCGCAGATGCCGGCCACCGCCTGGTCGACGCGGACATCGCGCAGCTCGCCGAACTGCTCACCCCGATCCCGACCATGCTCGAGCCGAGAGTCACCCGATGAAGCAGCCCAACCGCCGCACCATGCTGCGCGCCGGAGTCCTCACCGGTGGTGCGGGTGTCGTCGCAGCCACTGCGGGACCGGCACTGGCCGAGGCGAGCCGGCCGGACGATGCGGGGCGACGTGCCCTGCGGCCCTTCCACGGAACTCACCAGAGCGGCATCCTCGGCGACCCGCTGCCGGCCGCGACGATCGTCGCGTTCGACCTGACGATCACCGATCGCTCCGGGTTGCGAACCCTGTTGCGGACCCTCACCGCCACGATCCGGTCGCTCACAGCCGGCGGACCCACCCACTCCCCCGGCATCAGCGACACCGCCGGCACCGGGATCCTCGGCCCGAGTGCGCCCGCCCGTGCGCTGGAGTCGGTGGTCGCCCTCGGCGCCGGCGTCTTCACGGACCGGTTCGGCCTGGCGGCGGCCCGACCGCGGCGGCTGCGCGCGATGGACACCTTCGCGAACGACCAGCTCGATCCGGCCTGGTGCGGCGGCGACCTGCTGCTCACCCTGCAGGGTCACGACCGTGACGTCGTCACCAACGCGCTGCGCGAGGTATGTCGCGCCACCCGCGGATCGATGCAGATCCGTTGGAAACAGGACGGATTCACCTCCGCACCACGGCCGACCGGCCACCCGCGCAATCTGCTCGGCTTCAAGGACGGCATCGCCGGACCCAACGCCTCGGATGACAAGCAGATGGGCGCACACGTCTGGGCCGGTGCCGGCGAGCCCGCGTGGGCAGCCGGCGGCAGCTACTACGTGATGCGCCGCATCCGGATGCTCGTCGAGTTCTGGGACCGGGTCGCCACGTCCGAGCAGGAGCGGATCTTCGGCCGGCGCAAGGACTCCGGTGCACCGCTGAGCGGGGGCGCCGAGAACTCCTTGCCGGACTACCGCAACGACCCGAACGGCAGCGCCGTGCCACTGGACAGTCACATCCGGCTGGCGAACCCACGCACGCCGGCGACCGCCGCGTCGCAGTTCCTGCGGCGCTCCTACTCGTATGACGCGGGCGTCGACTCGGTCGGCAATCTCGACATGGGGCTGATGTTCGGAGCATTCAACGCCGACCTCGACCGCCAGTTCGTGGCGGTGCAGAAGCGGCTCGCCGACGAACCGCTCGTCGACTACATCACGCCGGTCGGCGGCGGCTACTTCTTCGCACTCCCCGGAGTGCGCGACTCCACAGACTTCTACGGCAGCGCCCTGCTGACGTAGTCGCGCCCCGCACCACAGAACCCTGGAAGGAAGAGATCGTGCACAAGAAACCTGCATTGCTCGCCGCTGCGTCGGCGGGTGCGGTGATCCTTGCGGCGGGCACCACGGCCGCCCTGCAGTCGACCGCCCATGCCGCGACCCCGCCGCAGCCACAGTCCCATTCATCGGTCACCAGCACCACGACGCCGATCAAGCACGTCGTCGTGCTCTTCGACGAGAACGTCTCGTTCGACCACTACTTCGGGACGTACCCGAACGCCGCGAACACCGACGGCACGAAGTTCACCGCGGCCCGTCATACACCGCGTGCCAACACGGAGCAGAACGCCGGCCTGATCCGCTCGAACCCCAATCTCTACAAGCCGTTCCGGCTGTCCCCGAGCCAGGCGGTCACCTGCG
This sequence comes from Flexivirga sp., assembly GCF_035551235.1. GTDB lineage: Bacteria > Actinomycetota > Actinomycetes > Actinomycetales > Dermatophilaceae > Flexivirga. Next base: position 41,081 of record NZ_DASZNO010000036.1, read on the forward strand.
ACCAGAACCACGCCTACCTGCCGGAGCAGAAGGCGGCCAACGGCGGCAAGAACGACAAGGTGATCGAGAACACCAGCGTCGACACCTGCACCGGCGAGTTCGGCGCGCCGGGACTGGCGATGGGCTACTTCGACGGCAACACCGTCACGGGCATGTGGAACTACGCCCAGCACTACGCCATGAGCGACAACATGTACGGCTCCAACTACGGACCGTCGTCACCGGGTGCGGTCAACCTCATCTCCGGCAACACCTGGGGCATTCATGCGGTGGATCCCAAGACCGGCAAGCGCACCTCGGACAGCTATGTCGTGTCGACGCCGAACGCCGATGGCGTCGGGACGATGACCAATGACCCGGATCCGGCATACGACGACTGCTCCGGCAAGAACCACACGTCGAGCAACAACCTCGGCGCCATGGAGGGCAAGAACATCGGCGACGAGCTCAGCTCGGCGGGCGTCTCGTGGGGCTGGTTCCAGGGTGGCTTCACCCCGAACACTCCGTATGCCGGGGACGGCACCTACGCGCAGTGCACGACCTCGCACGCCAACATCGGTGGCGGCACCTCGGTGGACTACAGCCCGCACCACAACCCGTTCGCCTACTACAAGTCCACGTCGAACCCGCACCACCTACCGCCGAAGTCGCTCGCCGAGGTCGGCCACGATGGCCAGGCCAACCACCAGTACGACCTGAGCATGTTCAACAAGTCGCTCACGGACGGCAACATGCCTGCGGTGTCGTTCCTGAAGGCGCCGTCCTACCAGGACGGCCACGCCGGCTACTCCGACCCGATCGATGAGCAGGACTTCCTGGTCAAGGAGATCAACGCGATCCAGCAGTCGCCGGAGTGGAAGAGCACCGCGATCGTTGTCACGTATGACGATTCGGACGGCTGGTACGACCACCAGGTGGCCAAGATCCGGACCGGCGCGAAGGACGCGTCCTTGAACGAACCGATGTGCACCAGCGTCAAGGAGCCGGTCACGAGCGAGGGTCCGCAGGACGACCGGTGCGGTCCCGGGCCGCGGCTGCCGTTCCTGGTGATCTCGCCGTACTCGAAGGTGAACTCGGTGGATCACCAGCCGCTGGAGCAGGCATCGGTGATCAAGTTCGTCGAGCACAACTGGAAACTGCCGCAGTTGGGCAACGCGTCGTTCGACGCGCGTGCGAAGTCGTTCTCGTCACTGCTGAACTTCGGCACACCGAAGGCACCGACGGTGCTGCTCAAGGACGACGGCTCGGTCGCGAGCGTCACCCCGGCAAGGGGTCGCGGGCACAAGGCCTGACCGAGTGACGGTCCACTCGCCGAGTGACGGTCCGCTCCGGCCGTCACTCGGCGAGGAAGCCGTCATTCGCGATGAGGGGCTGCGCGGTTCACGATCGAAGCTGTGTCGAGGCCGGGTGGCAGGGTGCCGAAGACGCCCGCGTGCCGGCCGAGGATCCGTGAGACCAGGAACGCCTCGGACACCGCGGTCGGTGCCTGTCGGACCAGCAGACTCGCCTGCAGCAGGACCGCCATACGCGAGGCGAGCCAGCGGGCGACGTATTCCGCATCCGACGGATCGACAAGATTCGCAATGGTTTTCAGCACCTCGGTCACGGCGTCGTGCAACTCGGGGACGCCGGCCGCCTCGACCTCGTCCCGCCACGCGTCGACGCCCTCCGGCTGGCGTTGCAGCACACGCAGCACGTCCAGCGCGTTGACGTTGCCGCTGCCCTCCCAGATGGAGTTCAGCGGCGACTCCCGGAAGAGCATCGGCAGGCCGGAGTCCTCGACATACCCGTTGCCGCCGAGCACCTCCAACGCCTCCGCGACGTGGAAGGAGGTGCGCTTGCAGACCCAGAACTTCGCCAGCGGCAACCCGATCCGGCGCAGTGCCCGCTGGGCCGGATCATCCGGCGACTCCACCGCGCGAGCCAATCGCAGCCCGATCGCGGTCGCCGCCTCCGACTCGATCGCGAGGTCTGCCAGCACGTTTCGCATCGCGGGCTTGTCCACGAGCAGACCACCGAACGCGCTGCGGTGCTGTGCGTGCCAGACCGCCTCCGCAAGACTGCGCCGCATCAGTGCCGAGGAGCCCAGCACGCAGTCCAGCCGGGTGGCCGCGACCATCTCGATGATGGTGCGCACGCCCGAGCCCTCGTCGCCGAGCAGGCGTGCATGGGTGCCGGTGAACTCCAGCTCACTGGAGGCGTTGGAGCGGTTGCCGAGCTTGTCCTTCAACCGCACGATCTGCAGTGGGTTTCGCGAGCCGTCGGGCAGCACTCGCGAGACCACGAAGCACGACAGGCCGCCCGGTGCCTGCGCGAGCACCAGGAAGATGTCGTTCATCGGTGCCGAGGTGAACCACTTGTGCCCGGTCAGGCGATAGCTGCCGTCGGCACTCGGTGTCGCGACCGTGGTGTTGGTGCGCACATCGGAGCCGCCCTGCTTCTCCGTCATACCCATGCCGGCGAGCAGGCCGCGCTTGTCAGCAATCGGACGCAACCCGGAATCGTAGGTGGCAGAGCACAATCCAGGGATCAGCTCGGCAGCGAGGCCGGCGTCGGCTCGCAGCGCGGGCACCGCGGCATACGTCATCGTCATCGGGCAGCCGTGCCCCGGCTCGATCGCGCTCCAGGCGATGTATGCCGCGGCGCGACGCACATGCGGCATCGGCTCCTGCGACGTCCACGGTGCGCCGGTCAGCCCGAAACCGATGCCCTTGTCGAGCATCCAGTGCCAGCTGGGGTGGAAGTCGACCTCGTCGACCCGGGTCCCGAAACGATCGACCGGCCGGAAGACCGGCTCGTGCGCATTGGCGAGCAGGCCGTGCTCCCGGGCCTCCGCCGAACCGGCCACCGCACCGAGCGGCACGAGCGACTCGATCAGTTGCGGGGCCGCGTCGCCGGCCTGGGCACGGACCGCATCGAGCAGCGCCGCGTCGCCGGTGACGGTGTTGTGCCCGGCCAGCAGAGGTGGCTGGTTGCTCGGAGTTCGTGCGAAGAGGTCAGTCGGGTCCGCCATACCCAAAAGGTTACGCATCGGGCGGCTCGGTCACGTTACGGTCGACCCATGCCCGCATCGCTTGAGTTCGAGGACTACGTCGACGCGCTCTACGCCGCGGCCGAACGCCTCAGCGAGCACAGCCTGGACATCTACGACCACGACGTTCCGACCTGTCCCGAGTGGAACGTGCGGCAGTTGCTGGCCCACACCGGCATGGTCCACCGCTGGGCCGCCGGCATCGTGCGCGGACAACTCGACGCGCGAACCGCCGCCGAGGCGACCGACGGCTTCGAGGTCGACGGCATGCTCGTCGACGACACAGGTGGGTGGCTGCTGGCCGGCGCCGGGGACCTCGCCGACGCATTGGAGGAGGCACCGATCGACCTGGAGCGGTTCTTCTTCCTCAACGACGCACCGCCCGCCAGGCTCGCCTGGGCCCGCCGGCAGTGCCACGAGACGACGATCCACGCCGTCGACGGCCTGAGCGCCCAGATGGGACGCGTCCCGGACGCCGACCGGACCGATATCGACGCCGATCTCGCCGCGGACGGGATCGACGAGGTGCTGCGGGGTTTCGCCACTCGCGAACGCGAGGAGCTGCGCACCTCATCGGGCGAGACCGTGAGCGTCGTCATCGAGGCGACCGACATCGGGCGGTCGTGGACCTTGCGGTTGTCCGGCGAGCCGGCGGTGTGCGATGAGGGTGCGACCGAGGACGAGCCCGACGCGCGCCTGCGCGGCACGGCGACACAGCTCTACCTCGGCCTCTGGAACCGCGGCGACGAGATCCAGCAGGAGGGAGTCGACGTGCTCACCTTCTGGCGCGAACATCTCCGTATCGAATGGTGAACCCTGATGTATGACGAGCAGAACAACCCCTATCGCGACCTGCCCACGGTGACCACGCCCGAGGAGCTCGAGACGTTCGGCCGGCCCGATCCGCCCACGCGCGACAAGGTGCGGGACCACCTGCACCCGCTGGACCGGGACTGGCTGGCCGTTTCACCACTGGTGTTCGTCGGAACCGCGACGCCCGACGGGCGCTGCGATGTCTCGCCCAAGGGCGACCCCGCGGGCATCGGCCACGTGCTGGACGACAACACCCTGGTGATCCCCGAGCGCAACGGCAACAAGCGGATGGACGGATTCCACAATCTCCTCGCCAACCCGCATGTCGGGCTCAACTTCGTCATCCCCGGCCGCCCGGACACGTTGCGGGTCAACGGTGTTGGGCAGTTGGTGACCGACGGGCCGTTCTTCGACGACCTGGTCGTGCAGGGACACCGACCGGCGCTGGTGCTCATCGTGCACATCGAGGAGGTCTTCTACCACTGCCCCAAGGCGTTCATGCGGGCCAAGGTATGGCGGCCCGAGACCTGGCAGCCGGAGGCCGTCGCGCGGTATGCCGACGTCGCCAAGGCGCTCTGGCGCGCCGGGGACGACCCGGACGTCGTCGAGGAGCATTACCGCGACGACCGCTACGCCGCAGCGCTCTACCCGTGCTCGTGACCTGGCCGAAGCTGCCCGTCCCCTGGGCGACCGACGAGCTCGCACGCGGACCGAGGCGCTGGTGGGACGGTCCACTCGATGTCGAGGGCCTCGCCGTCGGCAGTGTTGCCGCGGCTGCATCGGCAGCGAATGCCCTTGCTGCTGCGCGGAATTCGCCCTGGCGTGCCTTCGTTCCCAGCGGCCTGGTCGGCGCATCCTTCGGGTCGATAGGCCGGCTACGGGTCGCGGGCGAGCCGGTCAGTGGGTGGGGAGAGCTGTCCGGTTTCTTCCGCACCGCGGACGGTTGGATCCGGTTGCACGGCAACTACCCCCACCATGCCGCGGTCATCCGGTCGGTGCTGGGCGTGACGGACCGGTCGGGCGCGCAGAGCGCCATACAGGAGCGGGAGGCGGCCCGCCTCGAGGAGACCCTGCGGGCGGCCGGAGGCATTGCGGGAGCAGTTCGCGCCCCGGAGGTATGGCGGGCACACCCTCACCACGCAGCAGCGATCGAGGACCGCCAGCTGGTGAGCATCGGCTCGTCAACCGGCGCAACCCGACGCCTGCCGTCGTCGACCTCATTGCCGTTACAGGGCATTCGCGTCCTGGACCTCACCCGCGTGATCGCCGGCCCCACCGCCGCCCGCTTCCTCGGGGCACTCGGCGCCGACGTGCTGCACATCGACCGGCCGACGTCGCCGGAGTTGCTCGACCAACACCTGGACACCGGTTTCGCCAAGCGGACCACCACCCTCGATTTCGGCGACGAAGAGGGGCACACGGTCGCCCGGTCGCTGGCCGGCACCGCGGACATCGTGCTGACGGGCTACCGCCCGGGCGCACTGCGCCGCTTCGGGCTCGACCGGGAGTCGTTGCTGGCCGACCACCCGCACCTGGTCGTCGTCGAACTCTCCGCCTGGGGCGACTCCGGCCCGTGGGGCGGCGAACGCGGATTCGACAGCATCGTCCAGGCGGTCAGCGGGATCGCGACGACCTATGCCGATGCGGACGGCACGCCCGGTGCGCTGCCGGTGCAGGCGCTGGACCACGCAACCGGTTACCTGATGGCCGCCGCCGCGCTGCGGCTGCTCACCCGGCGCCCGCACGAAGGCGGCGGCAGCGCCCGGCTCGCCCTGGCGCGCACCGCCGAGTGGCTGCTGCATCATCCGGCAACGGCCACCCAGGTCGAGGAGACCTTCGATGGTCCGGACTGCCCGCTGTGGCTGGCGACGAGCGAATCGACATACGGGACAATCGAATACGTGCGGCCGCCGCTCTTCGTGGGCGATGTCCCGCTGGATTTCCCGTCACCGCCACGGCGCTACGGGCAGGACCCGCCCGAATGGTGGCTGGAGGACTGACCGCCGGTCAGCGCCCCGCGCCCCAGGCCGCGCGGATCAGCGGCCACTGCAGCGGAAGCCGCGCGAGCGTGCCGGCGAGGTAGGCACTGCGCTTCGGGGACGAGCCCCGGTCGGTGACGACCCGGGCAGCGTCGGCCGCCATCTGCACGTTGGCCGGGAAGACACCGACCAGCAGCGCCGCGGAGGCGGTGCCGGCGAGGCGCCGGGTGGGTGGCGCGAGAAGGCCTGCAGCACAAGCAAGTTCGGCGACCCCTGACGCGCGGATCACGTCGATCTGACGCGGCACCCGACGCGGCATACTCGGCAGGAACGTCTTGGGGCGGACCAGATGGATGACGCCGGAGGTGGCGAACGCCGCCACGAGCACCTTGGCCGTCGGGGTCAGGGAGGAAACCATCCGCCGATCCTGTCAGAGGATGACGGTCGCGAACTTTCCGACCTGCCGGAAGCCGGCGGAGTGGTAGGTCCGCAGGGCCGGCTCGTTGTAGGCGTTGACGTAGAGCGTCACGGTCGGTGCGATCGTCTCGATGACCTGCCGCACCACGGCCCGCATCGCCGGTGTCGCCATACCCTTCCCGCGATGCTTCGGCGCGACCCAGACGCCTTGCAACTGCGCCACCCCGGCGGCCAACGAGCCGACATCCGCCTTGAAGATCACCTCGTGCCCCTCGGTCACCACGAAGGTGTGACCGGCGCTCACCAGAGACGTGACCATGCGCCGGTATTCGCGGTCCGAGCCGATGTATGGCGGGTAGCCGATCTCCTCGGTGAACATCGCCGCCGATGCCGGCAGCACCTGGTCGACCTCATCGAGGCGCGCCCGGCGCACCCGTGCGTCGACCGGGCCGGATCCCTTCGCGGGCACCGCCGAGACCGCCATCATCGGCTGATCCGGACGCACCGAGCGCGCGTCGCCCCAGTGCCGCTCCAACCGAGCCCAGAGCCCCAGCACCTGATCGGCGTCCCCGAAGATCGATGAGCAGCGGCGGCGCTTGCGGCGCAACCGGGAGGCGAACGCGTCCAGGGCTGCCTCATCGGCACCGATCGGGACGACGTTCGCCGAAGTCCAGCACATCGACCGCAACCGCCTGCCGTCATCGGTGCCGAGCAGCGCTCCGGCATACGACGGCCCACCCTCGATCAGGCGCGCGGCAACGAAGACGTTGGCCAGCGGGTCCACAGCACACAGGTCCAACGCCGCCGGGAAATCGCCCGGCCCCAGGGCGCGGGCGCCGCTCAGCGTCCGTAACACGGCACCAGCCTTGCACCCACAGATGCCCTGCACATCGAAAACCGCTGATCGATTCCTGGTGTCTCTCGTTACAGTGCCGGTGATGACAACTCCCACCGCCTCCGACCCTCCCGGCACAGCCGTTCATGTCGACTACCGCAAATGGGACGGGACGCCGCACTGGCAGAGCATGGGCACGCTGCTGGGTGTCGACGAGCACGGCTGCTGGGTCGGCTTCCCCGAGGGCACCCACTTCGAGCGACCGGGCGCTGCGTTCGACATCGAGTGCGACTCGGTCTCGCTCTTCCCCGGCGGGGGTTACACGCCGGCTTTCAATGAGTCGACCGGACGAGCCGAGCAGGTCGTCGTGTATGTCGACACCACCACCCCGCCGGTCTGGTCACGCACGGACGACGGCGGCTGGCGAGTGACGATGATCGATCTCGACCTGGACGTCGTCCGCCGGGCGAACGGCTTCGCCTACGTCGACGACGAGGACGAATTCGCAGAGCATCAGCGGCAATTCGGCTACCCGGCCGACGTCATACGCCGAGCCGAGGACGACACCCGCGCCGTTTTCGGGGCGCTGCGCGACGGCCGTCCGCCGTTCGACGACACGGGGTGGCGATGGATGCGCCGGCTGGCCGAAACGCTCAGTCGAGCACAAGGCGCATGACCCACCGCCACTTGGCGATCCTGCGGTCGCGCTCGAAACCGAAATCGGCGAAGAGCGTCTCGGGCCCGGTGTGGAAGTAGAAGCCGCGTTGTGGCGTTCCTTGTTCCCCGTCACTCCTTGTCGAATGCTTCGACCGACGCCGTGATCGCGGCCTTCTCGCGCGGACTCACCGTCATACCGAGCACGCCCGCCCATCCGTCGATGAGTTCGGAACGGTAGCGATGGCCGTGGCCGCCGACCGAGGAGTTCGCCGAGATCAGGTCGACCGTCGTCAGCCAGAACGTGATCAAGGGGTACCAGGTGAGGTCCTTGTCGACGTCGTGCCCGGCGCGTTCGCGGGTCCACGCGGGCTGTTGGTAGATCAGTGACGGGTCCCACCACACGATCGGGTCGGACGGGTGCTGCATGAACAGCACCCGGGGCGAGTCCCATTCCCTCGGCAGCGGACGCCCGTAGGCGTCGTGGTCGATCTGGCGCGGGTTGCCGGCGAAGCGGATGTGCCGCCCGTTGTCGATGAGCGGCGCCACCTGCGGACTCCCCCGCTGCCTGCTCTTGGTGAGCGAGCGCCAGAGAGGTGTGGAGTTCGGCGTCCCGCTCCAGAGCGCGCCGTCGACCGCCCGGAGCAGCTGGTCGCCCCGGCTGAATGCGGCTTCGGTGCTGAGGGCGCCGAGCGACTCACCGGACAGCAGCAGGCGCGGTCGCGAGCCGGCCGGTCGCTGCTCGATGAGCCTGGTGACCTCACGGACCAGCGCGGACCCGACCTCGGCGGGCAGGGTCCGGTTGGTCAGGAACTGGACGACGCTCGGTAGGAAGGAGTACTGGACGGCCACGGTCGCGACGTCGCCGCCGGTCAGCACCTCGAGGGTGCGCACGTTGTATTCGTCGACCCAGCCGCTGCCCGTGGTGCCGACCACGTTGACGTACTTGCGATCAAGCGCCCCCGTGCGCTGTATCTCCTTGACGATGGTCTGCACCAGTTCGTGCGGATCGACGTCACCGGTCTCGGGTGCGGCATACAGCCGGATCGGTTGCTTCGCCGCCCGCCCGGTGATCGCCGAGATCGCTGCCGGGTCCGGGGCGTGCGCGGTGTAGATCTGGCCCTCGCGGCCCAGCGCCGACCACGGCTGGGTCGACCCCTTGCTCCCGGAGACCAGCGGTGACGCCGGCGCGTGCAATCCTTCGGGCGGATCGTCGTTGACCTTCGACGCCGATGCGGAGAGTGCTTCCAAGCCTTTGACGGCGATGACGCTGCGCGTCAGCCAGGTCACCGATCCCGCCACCAGGCACACCGCGAGCAGGCCGGCCAGCGGCTTGGGCAGTGCGAAGCCGAGGACGAAACGCGAGGCGCGGAAGGCACCGCGCACGGTCCAGATGATCGCCATGAGTATGGCGGTCAGCGCGACCGCCGCGACCAGCGACAGCGCGTCGGTCCACAACGACGGCTCGGGCAGGTCCACGAGACGCGCGCTGTGCCGGCGACCGCGGTAGCCCGCGAACCAGACCGTGATCGTGACGGCGATCGCGAGCGTCCAGAGCACGATGTGCAGCCGGGTCCGGTGGGCGTGGTCGGCGACAAGCACCCGCACGCCGAGCCAGCCGAAGACCACCGATGCGACCGAGCCGAGGAGGGCCCCGGCGGCATACCCGGTGACCGCCGAGAGTGCGGAGGCCACCGCCTGCACAGCCCACGGCCTCGGCAACAGACTGGGTGCGAAACTGACGAGCAGAGCGAGCCAACCGACCACCAGTCCGGCGACCGACCGTCGCATCAGGAACCGCACGAACGCGCTTGGCTCGTCGGCCGTTTCGAGTTCGGGACCGTCACGGTCCTCGGAGATGTCAGCGATGGCGACCGACTGGGGTTCTTCGCGGGTCGTCACCCTCGCAGCGTATCCAGCAGGTATGACGCGGGAGCGCTGCGGTCAGTCCACGAACCCGCTCTCGTATGCCGCGATCACGGCCTGTGTCCGGTCCCGTGCCGACAGTTTGGCGAGCAGCGTCGCGACATGCGACTTGACCGTCTCCACGCCGACGAAGAGATCAGCGGCGATCTCGGCGTTCGTCATACCGCGGGCGAGCAGTCGCAGCACCTCCTGCTCGCGTTCGGTGAGTCGCGGCAGGGTGCGCCCGCGCGTCGGCCGGGAGTCGACGAGTTCACGGATCGACTCCGGGAAGAGCACGACGTCCAGTCGCGCCAGCGCGCGCACGGCCGACACCAGCTGCGCGGCACCGGAACGCTTGAGCAGGAAGCCGTGCGCACCGGCGACGAGCGCGTCATAGACGTAGGAGTCGTGCTCGAACGTCGTGACCACCAGGATCTTCGGGGCGTCGGGTGCGGCCAGCAGCCGTCGCGTCGACTCGATGCCGTCCATCCGCGGCATACGCACATCCATGACGACGACGTCGGGACGATGTTCGCGGACGGCCTGCAGCGCCGTGACGCCGTCGTCGGCCGAGCCGACGATCTCGATGTCCGGTTGGGCACCGAGGATCGCGGCGAATCCGTCACGGACCATCTCGTCGTCATCCGCGACGAGCACCCGGATCAGCAGATCGGTAGACGGGCACACAGTTTCCATTCCTTCCCGTTGGAGGTGGGGCCGGCTTCGACCGTGCCGCCTGCCAGTGTCGCGCGCTCCTGAAGACCGACCAGTCCCCTGCCCTTGCGAGTGGACGAATCAGGTTCGCCCGAAATCGGATTGGTGATCGTTACGGTTGCCGACGACCCGATCACCACCCGCACGCGCGCTGCTCCCACACCGTGCTTGACGGCATTCGTCAGTCCCTCCTGGACGATTCGGAAAACCTCACCGCTGAGTGACTCGGGTATGGCGTCCCAGTCACCGATCATCTCCAGGACCGAAGGTTCAGGGGTGGCGGCGGCATGCACGAGACCCGCCAGCTCGGCTGCCGACCTGCCCCGTGGCCCACCCCGCAACGCGCCGAGCACCGTGTCCAACTCCTCCAGTGCAGCCGCGGCCGTCGCGCTGATGCGCTCGAAAGCGCGGTGCGCCACCTGGGGATCGGACAGGCCCACAGCGCGCCCGGCTTCGGCCTGGACACTGATCGCGGTCAACGAGTGTCCGATCGTGTCGTGCAGTTCCCGAGCGAGTTCGTTGCTGCGCGCGAGCTCACGCTCCCGGTCAGCGGCCAGCGCGAGTCGGTCGGCGAGTGTGGGGCCCAGGATCTTCGGCGCGGATACGGCGAGCAACCAGCCGAAAACCGCTTGGATCGCGAAGGATCCGAGGACCAGCGCAATTCCCGCCGGCACGCGCCAGAGCAGCTGTCCTGCACTTCCCGCGCCCGTGACGATCAGGCCCACACCGCCCGGCACACCGGCGAGCAGGGTGATCGCCGCCACCGCGCCGACGACCAGCACCCAACCGGCCCATGCGGCGCCCCGCCAGCGGCTCGCCCAGGAATGCCGGTCCCGGACAGCAGGCAGGCTCACACCGAGGAGCGGGCGGGCCATCGCCACCTCGGCATCACGCACCGGCGGACTCAGCAGCACGATCGCAGCGACGACGACGGCGACGCCGGCGAGCGCGATGACGAAGACCCGGTCCCGTCCGGACGACCCTTGAACGGAGATGGTGAAGGCGTAGATGAGCCACCCCAGCAGGGCTGCGCCGGCAGCGCCCAGCACGAGGTATGCCGCGCCACGTGTCCCTCTCCGCACCCGCCCATGCTGTCACGAGACGACGCCGCGGCGACTCCCTCGCGCGAGGGACGGCGAATACCCGCACAGGGGAATCGTGCTCGCGGCTGCCGCTGAATCGTGGTCGGCATGAACACACTTCGCGCACCCAAACTCACGGGACGTCGGCTGCCGAACAGCGAGTTCCGCGACCGCCCGTGGCGAATCCATGAGATCGCAGCCGATTTCGAGCTCGTCGACGTCTGGCAGTTGCCGACGCCGGGCGGACCGGACGATCTCGCGCGGCTGGCGGAAGTCGTCGCCGCGGGAGCGATGGAGGATGACAACTCCCCGATCGTCCGTCTCGTGTGGGCGGTGCGCTGGGGACTCGGCAGCCTGCTGAACTGGGACGACCCGCAGAACGGCGTCGGCATCCGGGTGCCGTCACTCAGTGCCCGACTTCCGGAAGACCTGCTGGACGCACCGATCGGTCCCGACTTCGCGCGACTGCCCTTCACGTCGCTCTACCTGCTGCGTGACGAATTCGCCGCCGAACTGGCGAACTCGACCTGCCACGGAGTGCTCCACCTGGGGTGGGTCGAGATCGAGTCCGGTTGCTACACAGCGCAATTGACGGTTCTCGCGAAGCCCAACGGGACCACGGGGCGTCTCTACCTGACCGGCATCCAACCGTTCCGCTACGCGTTGATCTACCCGGCGCTGCTGCGCAAGGTCGAGCGCTCGTGGCAGGCGCTCGAAGAGAGCGGCCCGGCATGAGCACGGTTCACGAGCGGCAATCATGAGTCGTGACAGCAGTATTCGGGCAGCTGCCTACGCATTGACGTGGACACTGGTCTTCACCGCGTTCCATATCTACTGGTTCTGCGGCGGCCGCTTCGGCTTCGGGGACGCGACCCAACCACTGCCGAAGATCGAGTCGGCGGGGGATGCGGCATTCGCGATCGTCGTCGCCGCGATGTTCCTGGTGGGCATCTGGCTACCGGCCGCGATCGTCACCGGCCGGCACCCGGGGCTGCCCAGCTCACTAGTCGTCATGTGCATCGGCGCCGGCAGTGTGCTGCTGCTGCTACGCGGCACGGCAGGGTTGTTCGACGACGCGCTGCGCGAGACCGGCCTGGCGGCGCACGGCCTCACCGGCCTGAGCGATCGGCAGGTCACCGGTGACGCCCACCCGACGGCATACACCCTCTGGTCGGGCGTGGCCATGGACGCCTACTTCGTCCTCGGCGGGCTGCTGCACGGGTTGCTGTGGCTGCGGCTCCGCACACGCGCGGGCGCCCGCACGGGTGTCCCCGTCAGCCGACGGTGACGTTCGGGCTTCCCGCCGAGTCCTCGTCGATCGGCTCGCCCATCTCCTCGGCGATGCGCATGGCCTCCTCGATGAGCGTCTCGACGATCTGCGCCTCCGGGACGGTCTTGATGACCTCGCCCTTGACGAAGATCTGGCCCTTGCCGTTGCCCGACGCGACACCGAGGTCGGCCTCTCGCGCTTCGCCGGGTCCGTTGACGACGCAGCCCATCACGGCGACGCGCAGCGGCACCGTCATACCTTCGAGTCCTGCGGTGACCTGCTCGGCGAGCGTGTAGACGTCGACCTGGGCGCGACCGCAGGAGGGGCAGGAGACGATCTCGAGCTTGCGGGGCTTGAGGTTCAGCGACTGCAGGATCTGGTTGCCGACCTTGATCTCCTCGACCGGCGGCGCGGACAACGACACGCGAATGGTGTCGCCGATCCCCTTGGACAGCAAGGCGCCGAACGCGGTGGCCGACTTGATCGTGCCCTGGAACGCCGGGCCCGCCTCGGTCACACCGAGGTGCAGCGGCCAGTCGCCGCGCTCGGCCAGCAACTCGTAGGCGCGCACCATCACGACCGGGTCGTTGTGCTTGACCGAGATCTTGAAGTCGTGGAAGTCGTGCTCCTCGAACAGCGACGCCTCCCAGACGGCCGACTCGACCAGCGCCTCCGGCGTCGCCTTCCCGTACTTCTCCAGCAGCCGCTTGTCCAGCGA
>NZ_DASZNO010000037.1:0-47964 GCF_035551235.1 Flexivirga sp.
GGCCGGGTCCTACGGCAAGGACACCCGCGGCATCATCCGGGTCCACCAGTTCCACAAGGTCGAGATGTTCACCTACTGCCGCGTCGAGGACGCGGCCTCGGAGCACCAGCGGCTGCTCGGCTGGGAGAAGGAGATGCTGGCCAAGGTTGAGGTGCCGTACCGCGTGATCGACACCGCGGCCGGCGACCTGGGTGGTCCGGCAGCGCGCAAGTACGACTGCGAGGCGTGGGTGCCGACGCAGGGCAAGTACCGCGAACTGACGTCGACCTCGAACTGCACGACCTACCAGGCCCGCCGGCTGAACATCCGGCAGCGGGTCGAGGGCGGCAAGACCGAGTTCGTCGCGACGCTGAACGGCACCATGCTCACCGACACCCGGCCGATCGTCGCGCTGCTGGAGAACCACCAGCAGGCCGACGGGTCCGTCCACGTGCCGGCCGCGCTGCAGCCGTTCGTCGGCACGGACGTCATACGCCCCGCCTGAGCTGCCCACCACCCCCCAGATGCCGAATGACGGCTTCTTCGCCGAGTGACGGTGCAATACGGCCGTCACTCGCCGAAGAAGCCGTCATTCGGCATGTATGACGAACCTCAGTCGCGCAGCGAGTAGGTGAGTATGGCGTTGCCGCTGGACGTGATCTGCGAGTCGACCAGCCGCAGGCGGGTCAGCGGCACAGTCTCGTCGAAGAGTCGCGCGCCGTCCGGAGTGACCACCGGGTGTGTGGTCAGCGTCAGCGCATCCACGACCCCCGCGGTGAAGAGTGACCGGATCGTATTGATGCCGCCGCCGATCGAGATGTCGCCCTCCTCGCCGTTGTCGCGCAACGCCTTCACGTAGTCGACCGGGTCGCCGTCGACCAGCGTGCTGTTCCACGGGAGGTCGCCCGACAGCGTCGAGGAGACGACGTGCTTGCGCAGCGGGTTGATGAAACTCCCGAACGGGTCGTCGTTGCCCGGCCAGTACTGTGACCACTCCTCCCACAGCACGCGGCCGAGCACCATGTCGGTGACCGGCGCGATCGACTTGCCCATTGCTTCGCCCTCCTCCTGCCCGAACGAGTCGAACTGGAAGAGATTGGGTGCCTCGACCACGCCGTTGACCGAGTGGAAGAGATGCGCGGTGACCTTGCGGCTCATGATGAACTCCTGAATAGGTGTGTTTGTCAAAGGGGCGTCGAAGGGTTGGACCACGCAGAGCCCCGGAACTGAGCGCTGTGCGGGCAGATTGCCGGCAGCGAGCCTACAAACGATCTCCGTCCCGCGACGGAGGTAGCACGCCGAACCGCTGGCTACTCTCGCCAGTGTGCGCGACACGTGGCGTCATACCCTCACCGTCGACGACAGCTGGGTGCGCCCGCTGCCGGCGCGCTGGTGGCGTGTCGACGGCCTGGTCGCGCTGCTGTGGTTCGTGGTCGCGGTGGCCAGCACGGAGGGCTACCGGTCGCTCGGCGCGCTCCGGCAGGATCACACCGCGGTCTGGCTGCAGTACCTCTTCCTCGTGGTGCCGTGCGTGGCGCTGGTCCTCCGCCGGCGGTTCCCGCTGTCGACCGTCACGTTCACCACGGCGGCGTGGGTGGTCACGGGCCAGATCGACGCCAAGCTGACGCTGACGCTCGGCATCCAATTCGTCTACATCTTCGCGATCTACTCGGCGACCGCCTGGTGCCGCACCCGCGTCCGCGGCGCCTGGGTCATCGGTGGCTGCCTGCTGGTGCTCTTCGGCTGGGTCGCCTACACCCTGCTCTTCGAGCGGTATGACGCCCCGCCGGTCCCGAACGCCATACCCGAGTGGCTCGGCGCGACCATCGTCACGATCCTGACCAACGTCATCTACCTGGGCGGCGTGGTGCTGCTGGGCATCCTCGAATGGCGCAACCTGCGTCGCCGCAGCCACTTGGAGGACCAGGCGCGCACCATCGACGTCCAGGCCGCCGAGCTGCGCCGTCAGGCGGTCGACGCCGAGCGGCTGCGGATCGCTCGCGAACTGCACGACGTCGTCGCACACCACGTGTCCGTGATCGGCGTGCAGGCCGGCGCGGCCCGCCGGGTGCTGGACAAGCAGCCGGAGGCCGCCCGCGATGCGCTCGCGGGCATCGAGCGGTCGTCGCGCTCGGCGGTGTCCGAGATGCGTGCGCTGCTCGGCAGCCTGCGGCCCACCAACGAACCGGACCGGGCGCCGACGCCGGGCCTGGCCGACATGGGCGCGCTGATCGCCGACTACCGATCCGCAGGTCTCACAGTCGATCTCGACACCGTCGACGGTCTCCCGCCGACCGCGTCCGACGTCCCGCCCGGCGTCGGGCTGGCGATCTACCGGACCGTGCAGGAGGCGCTGGCGAATGTGCAGCGGCACAGCACGGCGACGGCCGCGTCGGTGGTGACCCGCTTCGGCCGGCACGCGGACCGCGGCTGGGCCGAGGTCGAGATCCTCGACAACGGCAGTGCCCGGCCGGCCGGCGCCGGTACCGGGCTCGGCCTGATCGGCATGCGCGAACGGGTCGCGGTGCTCGGCGGTGAGGCCGAGATCGGGCCACGGGAGGCCGGCGGGTTCCGTGTGCGCGTCCGGCTGCCGTTCGACTGATCGCGCCGTGCACGGCCGCGCGCGTGGCTAGAGTTGCCGGACGACGAAACCGTCAGCGTCGCGGTCGTGAATCGGAAATAACGCAGGTTTGCGCGCACAGGGGAGATGAACATGTCGGACAACTCATACAACCCGTATGGCCAGCAGCCGCAGGGGAATCCGCAGCAGCCCCGGTATGGCGCCCGACACCCGCAGTTCCCGGGCGGGCCGCCGCAGCAGTTCGGCCAGCCGCCACACGCGCAGCAGCCCTACCAACAACAGCCGTACGGGCAACAACCGTATGGCGCACCCGCCGCCACCGGCCCCTCGTCGCGGTCGAAGCTCGTCGGCTGGCTGATGGCGCTCTTCGCGGTCATCGCGATCGCATGCTGCTTCGGGCCGTGGGCAGAGGCGAAGGTCTCCAGCACCATGATGCCGATCAGCGCGTCGATGTCGGTCAACGCCTTCAACCACACTTCGTGCTCGGGCCCGGGCGACGCGTGTGACGAGTCGGATTCGGACAGCAGCTCCACCTCGGCCACAGGCATCTCGTCCGACGACGAGGACGGCTCCATCTGGGAGGGCTGGGTGATCGCGGTGATCGGCGCCGCCGTCATCGTGCTCGGTGTGTTGCGCGGCCTCGGCAAGCGGGCGCTGTCGATACCGGCCGCGGTGGCCGGAGCCGTCGGCGGACTCGTCGTGGTCGGCGTGACGGTCTACCGCTGGAGCTGGATCCACGACAAGGCCGGCGAGGCCAATGACGAGCTGAACGCGTCCGGCGGGATGGCCGGCAGCATCGACTTCCACTTCGGCAGTGGCTGGGGCCTGTGGCTGACGCTGGTCGCCGGCGTGCTGCTCCTGCTCGCCGGGGTCGGCGGACTGGTCAAGCGGCAATGACGGTCCAACCGCAGTCGAGCGTTCCGACCCGGGTGGTCGTCGTCGACGACCAGCGACTGGTGCGCAGCAGTTTCGCGATGATGCTGTCGGTCGAGGACGACATCGACGTGGTCGGTGACGCCGCCGACGGCGCGCAGGCGATCGAGGTGGTGCGCCGCGAGCGGCCCGACCTGGTGCTGATGGATGTGCAGATGCCGACCATGGACGGTATCGCGGCGACCGAGCAGATCGTCGCCGACGGCCTGGCGAAGGTCGTGTTGCTCACCACCTTCGATCGCGACGACTACCTCTTCGACGGCCTGCGCGCGGGTGCGAGCGGCTTCCTGCTGAAGAACACCGAGCCGGAGGACCTCGTCGACGCGATCCGGTCGGTCGCGCGCGGACACGCGTTGCTGGCTCCCGAGGTCACCCTCCGGGTGATCGAGCGTATGACGACAACCCCCGACGCACCTCCGGTGGACACGCGTGGCGCCGCTGCCGTGGAGCGACTCACGCCGCGGGAGCGGGAGGTGCTCGAGCTGGTCGGCCGCGGTATGGCGAACGCCGAGATCGCCCGGCAGCTGTTCCTCGGCGAGGCCACCGTGAAGACGCACGTCTCCAGCTGCCTGGCCAAGCTGCACCTGCGCGACCGCGTGCAGGCTGTGGTCTTCGCCTACGAGACGGGGATCCTCCGGCCGGGTGATTGACGCGCCGCGGATCTCCGTCGCGCGCGGGATCCGCTGCGGCGGCGCACGCCATACGGTCGAGGCATGTTGCAGATCGACCGGCTCACCCGCAGGTTCGGCGAAGTGGTCGCCGTCGACGGTGTCAGCTTCGAGGTGGGGGACGGGCAGCTCGTGGGATTCGTCGGTGGAAACGGCGCCGGCAAGACCACGACCATGCGGATGATCATGGGCGTGCTCGCACCCAGCGCAGGCGAGGTGCGCTGGAACGACGCTCCCGTGACGGCGCTGGACCGCCGCGAGTTCGGCTACATGCCCGAGGAACGCGGCCTCTACCCGAAGCAGCCGGTGCTGGAGCAGGTCGCCTATCTTGCGCAACTGCACGGGGTTTCGGCTCGCGACGCACGCGAGCGCGGCCTCGAACTGCTCGACCGGTTCGGGCTCGCCGGGCGCGCCAAGGACAAGCTGGAGTCGTTGTCGCTCGGCAACCAGCAGCGCGTGCAGATCATCACCGCGGTCATCGCACGACCCAGAATGCTGGTGCTCGACGAGCCGTTCTCCGGTCTCGACCCGGGTGCCGTCGACGACATGGTGGGGTTACTGCGCGAATTCACCGCCGGCGGCACCCCGGTGCTCTTCTCCTCCCACCAACTGGACCTCGTCGAGCGGTTGTGCGACCGGATCGTGATCCTCGCGAACGGTCGGGTCGTCGCCAACGGCATCGCCGACGAGCTGCGTCGCAGCGGCCCGATCCGGCACCGGCTGGTCACCGGCGGAGACGTCGGGTGGGTGCGCGACCTCGGCTGGCTGGAGGTGATCGACGTCGCCGGCAACACGGCCGTCATACAGCTGGCCGCCGAGGCGGACACCGACCGGCTGCTGGCCGAATCCATGCGGCGCGGCTCCGTGCGCGAGCTCGCCGAGATCGTCCCGTCCGTCGCCGACATCTACCGTGAGGTCACCTCGTGAGTGCTGAAAACTCAGCAATCTCAACCCGTTCCGTATGGCGCCTCGTCGCCGCCCGGGAGGTGTCGGTCAAGCTGCGCGATCGCAACTTCCTGGTCTCGACGGCGCTGATGCTGGTGCTGGTCGTTGCGGCGATCGCCATACAGTTCATCGCTGCGGGGCACCAGGAGACCAAGCAGATCGCGGTGCAGGACACTGCCGGAACGCAACTGGTGCACTCCGCGGATCGGATGGCGGACGCCGCCGGCGCGAAGGTGAAACTGCAGGCGGTGCAGGTCGATTCGGCCCGGGCGGTCACCACGCAGGTGTCGTCGGGCGGCGTGGACGCCGGGCTGGTGCGTGCGGGGGACGGCTGGCGGCTGGTCGGCAAATCCAGCCGCAACACCGAGCTGGCGAACTACCTCGGCCGTGCCGTCCAGCAGAAGGTGGTGCAGCGCAACGCCGAGCGGGCCGGCGCCACGCTGGCCGAGTTGCAGCAGGGCGCGCAGCTCTCCTACGACCTGTTGTCGCCGAGCGAGGACGACGAGGGCGCCGCCCGCGTCGGTGGTGTCGTCTTCGGCATGCTCTTCTACCTGGCCGCGCTGCTCTTCGGTATGGCGATCGCAAACAGCGTCGTCGAGGAGAAGCAGAACCGCATCGTCGAGATCATCGCGTCGGCGATCCCGTTGCGGCAGTTGCTGATCGGCAAGATCGCCGGCAACACCGTCCTGGCGCTGGCGCAGGTCGTGCTGCTGGCGCTGGTCGGTGTCGGCGGGTTGCTGGTGACCGACAACGCAGACCTGCTGGACCAACTGGCCCCGGGTATGGGCTGGTTCGTGCCGTTCTTCCTGCTCGGTTTCCTGGCGCTCGCCGCCCTGTGGGCCGTGGTCGGCGCGCTCGCGACCCGTTCCGAGGACGTCCAGTCGACGTCCGCGCCGATGACCGCGCTGGTCGCGATCGTCTTCTTCGGCGGCATCCTCGTGTCCGGGACGATGCAGACGGTGCTGTCCTACGTGCCGATCTTCTCGACGATCGCGATGCCGGCGCGGATCCTGACCGGCGCCGCGTCCTGGTGGGAACCGTTGGTGTCGTTGGCGATTGCTCTCGCCGGCGCGTATGCGATCCTGCGGCTGGCCGAGCGGATGTATCGCACGGCCCTGCTGCAGACCTCCCACAAGCTGAGTTTCCGCCAAGCCCTGCGATCGACGCGGGTTGAAAACTGAAGCGGGTTGAGTAGCGGAGGAGCGCAGCGGGGGAGCGTATCGAAACCCCTAGGCTGAAGCCGTGCGAAAGAAACTCGTGGCACTGGACATCGACGGCACCCTGCTGCACTACGACGGCCGGCTGGACGACGCGGTGCGCGATGCCGTGCGTGCCGTGGCCGACGCGGGGCATCATGTGGTGATCGCGACCGGGCGCAGCATCCTCGGTGCCGCGCCCGTGATCGAACTGCTTTCACTCACCGACGGATTCGCGGTCACCTCCAACGGCGCGGTCACGGCGCGACTGCACGGCACCGCATGGGAGATCGTCGACAAGGTCACCTTCGATGCGACACCCGTGCTGGCCGTGCTCAAGGACTCCTGGCCGGACGCCGTCGTCGGTGTCGAGGAGCCCGGGGTCGGCACCAAGGTCAGTGCGCCGTTCCCCGAGGACGAGATCGTCGGGCCGACGAAACTGATGGCCTGGGACGAGCTCGGTGCCGAGCCGACCACCCGGCTCACCTTCCGCTCGCCCAGCGGAACCGCGGAGGACTTCGTCGAGTTGGTCGACCGCCTCGGGCTGCACGGCGTCAACTACGCGGTCGGTTACACCGCGTGGCTCGACATCAATCCGGAGGGAGTGTCGAAAGCGTCCGCGCTGGAGCAGGTTCGCCGTGAGCTGCAGGTCGAGCCGGCCGACACGCTCGCGATCGGCGACCACACCAACGACCTCGAGATGTTGCACTGGGCGGCGCGTGGTGTCGCCATGGGCCAGGCGCCGGACGAGGTGAAGTCCGTCGCCGACGAGGTGACACTCTCGATCGACGAGGCGGGCGCGGCCGTCATACTCCGACAGTTGGTTTGAGATGGCCGAGCACACGATCACCTCGGCCGCCAACCCGCGGCTGAAGGCGCTGGTCGGCCTGCGTCGCCGGCGCCGGCGGGAGGAGGCCGGCCACACACTTCTCGAGGGGTATGACGAACTTGCCCTCGCCCTGGACGCGGGAGTGCGGCCGCTCGAGCTCTACACGTGCGACGACCTGATGGCCGACCCGCGGGTGCAGCACGACGTCGTGCGCCGGGCACGGGACACGGGCGCCGACGTGATCCGGTTGAGCCGCCAGGCTTTCGAGAAGGTCGCCTATCGCGAGGGAGCCGATGGGTTTCTCGCGGTCGTGCCGTCGGTCGGTGCGACGCCACGGGAGCTCCAATTGCCCGACCGCCCGCTCGTGCTGATCGCCGAAGGTGTCGAGAAGCCGGGCAACCTCGGTGCGATGCTACGGACCGCGGACGCGGCCGGTGTCGACGCGGTCGTCGCCTCGAATCCGGTGACGGACTGGGGCAATCCGAATGTCGTGCGCAGTTCGAAGGGGACGGTCTTCTCGGTGCCGGTGGCGACGGCGACAACCGCCGAAACCTTCGCGTGGGCGAGGGAGCGCGGCATCAGGGTCGTGGCCGCGACGCCGGCGGCGACCAGCCTGCACACCGACGTCGATCTCACCGGCCCGGTGGCGATCGCGGTCGGCACCGAGAAGGAGGGCCTGACCGACGAAGCGCTCGACGCGGCGGACGTGCTCATCCGAATCCCTATGAGTGGCAAGGCGAATTCGCTCAACGTCGCGACGTCCGCGGCCATCGTTCTCTACGAAGCGGTACGCCAGCGCTGAGGTCCACGACCGGAGTTCGGTGCTGCGTCATACCCGCCGGTAGTTTTTTGCGGTGGAAGCCGGGTCACGGACCCGCTGCACACGCACACAACACAGGGTGGCACCATCGGTTCATGCGAGTTGATCACCTGGTTTTTGCCGCAGAGCCCGACGGAATGATCGCGACCGCCAAGCGTCTCGGGGCACAGCTGGGGGTGGAGCCGGTCGACGGCGGGTTGCACCCGCGCTTCGGCACGCGCAACTCGATCATCCCGCTGACCGACCGGCGGTTCATCGAGGTCGTCGAGGTGCTCGACCACCCGGCTTCCGACAAGGCACCCTTCGGACAGGCGGTCCGCGCCTGCTCCGCAGCGGGCGGCGGTTGGCTCGGCTGGGTCGTCGAGGTCGAGGACATGTCGATCGCCGAGCGCCTGCTCGGCCGCAGCGCCGTCCCCGGTAATCGGCACCGCCCGGATGGCGTCGAGATCTGCTGGAAGCAGATCGGCATACGTGGCCTGATGGCCGACCCGCAGGTCCCGTTCTTCATCGAATGGCCCGAGGGTCAGGACCACCCGTCGACCGAGGGCGTGTCGACCACCGCGCTGACCGGCCTGCAGATCGCCGGGTCCCCCGATCGCGTTCGCGAGTGGCTCGGCCTCGTCGGCGAGCCGGGTGTGGACCGCGAGGAGTGGGAGCCGGAGATCAAGTTCGATTTCGCGGCGCCGCACGGCACGCCGGGCCTGATGTCGGTGCAGTTCCAGGGCGCCGCCGGCCCGATCACTATCTGATCGGTCAGCGCACCAACTCGTAACCCGCTTCGTCGACCGCGTCGGCGATCGCCTGCGGGTCGAGGTCCGCCTCGCTGGTGATGTGCACCGGTGAGTCGCCGCCCTCGTGCAGGTCGATCTGCACGTCGCTCACACCGTCGATCGTCTTGAGTTCCTCGGTGACTGCGGCAACGCAGTGCCCGCAGGTCATCCCGTGCACGGTGATGTCGGTCTGGGTCATGGTTCTCTCCTCTGTGTCGGTTCGCCGGCCGGTGGGTGTCGGTCGGTAGGTGTCGGTCGGTATGTCGGCCGCGGTCGCGTCAGCTGCGGACCAGGCGCGCGATGGCGTCGGACGCCTCACGCACCTTCGCCTCGGCCGCCTCGTCGGACTCGCGCGCGGCGTCGACTACGCAATGGCCGACGTGATCCTCGAGCAGCCCGAGACTGACCGTCTGCAACGCCTTGGTGATCGCACTGACCTGGGTCAGCACGTCTATGCAGTAGGTGTCCTCCTCGACCATGCGCTGGATGCCGCGCACCTGTCCCTCGATGCGCCGCAACCGCTTGAGGTAGTCGTCCTTGCTGCCGGTGTAGCCCGCCATACCTGCCTCCTGGTGGTGCTGCCGTGTATCCGCTCAACTCAACACCATACCCCACGGGGGTATCGCGCCACCAACGCCACGCCACCGCCCAAGACGCGAATGACGGCTCCCTCGGTGAGTGACGGTCCGATCGGACCGTCACTCACCGAAGAAGCCGTCATTCGGTGGGGTGGTGCGGGTCAGTTGACGGTGAGCTTGCAGAACGAGGCGTAGTCGTCCGCGGTGTAGTACCAGGCGGCGGGGTTGGTCAGCGTGCCGCCACCGGTCACGATCCGGCGCGAGCCGCGGGTCGAGTCGCCCGGGGTCGGCACGGTGTAGAGGTGGTAGTAGCCGGTGTCCTCGGCCGGCAGGATCGCCTCGCGGTTCTCGTAGACGGTGCCGTCCTGGGAGTAGGGGAACGGCCCGTCGTCCTTGATCAGCTGCTCGGTGTCGGCGACCTCGTTCGGCACCGAGGCCGCATCGCAGTCCGCGACGCCACCATCGCCGCCACCGTCGACGCCGGTGATCTTGCAGAACGAGGCGTAGTGGTCGCCGGTGTAATACCAGTTCGGCGGGCTGGTCAGCGGCGTGCCACCGGTGACGATGCGGCGCGTGCCGCGGTCCGGCGAACCCGGTGTGATCACGGTGTATTCGTGGTAGTAGTCGCTCGCCTCCGCGGGCAGGATGCCCTCGCGGTTGGTGAAGACGACGCCGTCGTTGTCCGGGTAGGGGAACGGCCCGCCCTGCTTGATCAGGTTGGCGGTGTCGGTCGCCTCCGGCGGCAGGGACGACAGCGCACAATCGGGTATGGCGGCCGCCGACTGCGCGAGCGAGACGGCATACGTCGGCGAAGCGTGCGCCGTGGTCGGTATGGCGGTGACACCGACGCCGGTTGCCAGGGTGGCGGCAGCGGCGAGGTATCCGAGACGTGGGGTAAGGATTCTCATGCCGCGAGCCTGCCAACGGCACGGAATCCTGCAGGTGACCGCTCGGTCAGGGTTTCGTCAGAAGTTGGTCAAGCAGGGGGTCCAGCGAGGGACGTCGGCCACTGAGTGGATCGCGAATGACGGCTTCTTCGGCGAGTGACGGCCGGATCGCACCGTCACTCGCCGAAGAAGCCGTCACTCGCCGGAGGGGGTGGGGACTCAGTCCTGCAGGAACTTCACCAGCTGCGGAGCCAGACCGACATACGTCGCGGGAGTCATCGTCAGGAAGCGCTGCTCCACCTCGGCCGGCAGGCCGAGCCCACGGACGAACTCGCGCAGGTCGGCCTCGCTGATCCGGCGGCCACGCGTGAGCTCCTTGAGCCGCTCGTAGGGCTGCTCCATCCCGGGCACGCCCTGAGCGCCCAGCGCGCGCATCGCGGACTGGATCGGCTCGCCGAGCACCTCCCAGTTGGCGTCGAGGTCGGCCGCCATCTTCTCCGGCGCCGCGTCGAGCCCGGCGAGGCCGCGGGCGACGTTGTCGATCGCCAGCAGCGAGTGTCCGTATGCCGTGCCGATGTTGCGCTGCATCGAGGAGTCGGTCAGGTCCCGCTGCATCCGCGAGGTGACCAGCGTGCGCGCGAGCACGTCGAGCAGGCCGTTGCTGACCTCGAGGTTGGCCTCGGCGTTCTCGAAGCGGATCGGGTTGACCTTGTGCGGCATCGTGCTCGAGCCGACGGTTCCCTGGCCGCGGGACTGGGCGAAGTAGCCCATCGAGATGTAGGTCCACACGTCGGTGGCGAGGTTGTGCAGGATCGAGTTGAAGCGGGCGATGTCGCTGTAGACCTCGGCCTGCCAGTCGTGGCTCTCGATCTGCGTGGTCAGCGGATTCCACTGCAGCCCAAGGGATTCGACGAAGGACCGGGACAGCGAGACCCAGTCCGTGTCCGGCACGGCGGCGACGTGTGCGCCATACGTGCCGGTCGCGCCGTTGATCTTGCCGAGGTATTCCGCGCCGGCGATCCGGCGCAGCTGGCGTCGCAGCCGGTGGGCGAGGACCGCCAGCTCCTTGCCCATCGTGGTCGGCGTCGCGGGCTGCCCGTGCGTGTGCGCGAGCAGCGGCACATCGGCGAGTTCGGTTGCCATGGCGGCGATCTGGTCGACCAGAGCACTCGCCTTGGGGGACCACACCTGCTGCGTCGCCCCCTGCACCATCAGCGCGTAGGACAGGTTGTTGATGTCCTCGCTGGTGCAGCCGAAGTGCACCAGCTCGGCCAGCCCGGCCGCGTCGTCGGTGCCGACGATCTGCGGCAGCCGGCGCTTCAGGTAGTACTCAACGGCCTTGACGTCGTGCACCGTCTCGCGCTCGATGTCGGCCAGCTCGGCGATGTCCGCGGTGTCGAACTGCGCCGGTATGTCGCGCAACTCGGCGATCTCGCGATCGGTCAGGCCGCGGACCCCGGGAACGGCGTTGTTCGAGGTGAGGTGGATCAGCCACTCGATCTCGACGTGCACCCGCTGCCTGTTCAGCGCGGCCTCGGAGAGGTGGTCGACGAGCGGGGCGACGGCGGCCCGGTAACGCCCGTCCAGGGCGCCGAGCGCGATGGGCGGGTTGGCATCAGCAAGCGAACGCATGCGCCGATTGTCCCAGAGCGGGCGGGTGGCCTGCCCCGTGCGTCCAGGCGTTGATTACGGCGTGGCGAGGGCGGTCCGCATGAGGGCCGCCGACCCGACCCGCGCGAGTTGTGTCGCCGGCACCCGGCGCGCCTGCCAGCGACGCAGGTCGCCACCGGAATTCACGGTGTCCGCGAGCGTCGCCGCATCGACGATCGCGCTGCACGCACCGCGCCCGAGGTTCGGCAGCATGGCGTGGGCGGCGTCGCCGATGACGACGAACCGGCCCCGGGCGTAGGAAGCCAGCCGCGGCGCGACCCACAGCGCGGTGGCGAGTGTGTCCGGCCCGGCCTCATCCAGGAGTCGACGGACGACGGGGGCTGCCGAGGTGAACTGCTCGCGCGCCTCGTCGAGCACCTGCGCCACCTCGAAGGGCTCGGTCAGCGTGCTCCGATGCGTCGTGAACCAGTAGGTCCGATCGCCGGGCATCGGCGCGATGCCGCACAGCCGCCCGCCGCCCCAGTATTCGCCAACCTCGCCGGATCCCGGTGTGCCGCAACGGATTCCGCGCAGCGCAACGTATGACGTGGCCACCCGTTCGGCCGCCGACGGCTCGACCAGGCCACGCACCCGGCTGCGGACCCCGTCCGCACCGACGATCAGGTCGGCGTCCAGCGTCGCAGGGTGGGTGACCTCCTCGGTCAGTCGCCGCACCGACGACGGAACGGCACTCGACAACTGCGCGAGCAGCGTCGGCCGGTCGACCAGCACCGGACCGGGGCCGTGCAGCGAGACCAGGCGACGGCCGTCGAGCCGGTGCAGCGCGCCCGCGGTCGGCCGGAACGAGGTCTCCGGCAGAGCACCGATCCGGCGCAGCACCCTGCGCGCCGCACCCCACAGCCCGAGTGCGCTCCCTGCCACCGCCCGTTCGGGCTGGGCCTCGTGGATCGTCACCTCGAACCGGCTCGGATCGAGCAGGGCAGCCAGCGTCAGCCCGGCGATGCCGCCGCCGACGACGGCGATGCGTTGTGTCACGCGATCAGGCGGTCGCCGTGTCGGTCTCAGTGTCGGACTCCGTGTCCGCCGTCGCGATGACGGCGAAGACCTCACCGTGCTTGCCCTGCAGCAGCGCCTCGGGTCCGAAGGGCGTGTCCATCGTCATCAGGATGGCGGCGCCCAGCTCCTGGGCGATCTGCGCCGACGAGTCCCGGTCGGCGACCGCGAAGTGCACCAGCCACGACGGCGGAGCGTCCTCCGGCAGCTCATTCGCCTGGTGCATGCCGGCAACGGTCTCCCCGGACGGCAGCTTGGCGACGGCATACGCACTGTCCCGCTGGTCGTAGGTGAAGCCGAACACCTTGCTGTAGAACGCTTTCGAGCCCTCCAGGTCGCGCGTCATCAGGTCGTTCCAGACGACCGAACCGGGCTCGTTCACCAGGCCGAAGCCGATCAGCCCCGCGCCCTGCCACAGTCCGAAGAAGGCTCCGGTCGGGTCGGCGCAGTAGGCCGACCGGCCCACGCCCGCGATGTCGATGAGCTCGGTGAGCACCCGGCCGCCCGCGGCGGCCACGGCCTCGCACGTCGCGGTGATGTCATCGGTGGCGAAGTAGGTGGTCCAGAACGGCGGGGCGTCGGAGCCGTTCTTGTGCTCGAGTCCCGCGACCGGTTGGTCGTCCTTGCGGCATACGCGGTAGTCGGCGTGCTCCTCGTCGCGCTGGACGTCCCAGCCGAAGAGCTTCTCGTAGAAGTCCTGTGCGTGCTGCATCCCGCGGTGGGCGGGCTCGAAGGCGCAGTCCACCCAGCAGGGCGTGCCGGTGGGCCACGGAGTGGTTCGCTCGCTCATCGTCCGAGCTTAGGCAACACGTCGTCCGAATGACGTCGGAAGCACCGTATGGCGCACAATCGCGCAGGAAATTGCGGGGTTGTTCAAATCAACTTCAAGGTTTCGCCAACTGGCCCGTAGCACCCACCCGGTCGCCATACCGTGTGCCCATGAACGACAAGAGGGTGGGGAGGTGTCCACAGATGACGGGGGATATGGGCGACTCGATCGCATTTCGGGCATCACGTGAAGCGGCCAGATCGATGATGGGCGACGTGGGCGCACTGCGCTGCCTGCTGCACGTCGTCGACGCGAGGCTGCGTGCTCGCGGGGCCGCGGGTGTGGCCACGCATCTGCATCTGGACATCGCCGAGGCGATCGTCGACGCACACATCGAGGAGCTTGCCGAGCCGGGTCTGACCGCGGGCCGGCTGGCGCAGCTGCGCACCGACCCGCGCTGTCTGGTGGTGGTCGCGGCACTGCATTACGTCACCACCACGCACTGCCCGGCCGCGGTCAACGGCGTGGAGGACCTGGCGGTCCTGCACTGGGCGACCGATGTCGCCCGCTGCCAGCTGCCGGTCAGTTGACGTCGAGCTCGCGCCGCAGCTCTGCGACCAGGCCGCGGCAGGCCGCCTCGACCTCGTCGCGACACCGGTCGAAGTCGCTGGCGTTGCCGAAGTAGGGGTCGTCCAGCTCGAGCTCCCCGGCGGCCATCGCGTCGGCGTCGAACTCGCGTACCAGCCGCGTCTCGGCGCTCGCGCCGTTGCCCTCGCCGAGCTGCAGCAGGTCGTGCAGGTGCCCGCGGTCCGCGGCCAGGATCAGATCGCGCTTCTCCAGGTCCGACGCCTCGAACTGCCGCGCGCGGTGGGCGCTTCCGTCATACCCACCGCGGCTGAGGGCGGCGAGCGTGCGCGGATCGGCGCCCTGCCCGACATGCCAGTCGCCGATGCCGGCGGAGTCCACCTCGACCTGGTCGCCCAGGCCCGCCTCATCGAGCATCGAGCGCAGGATCACCTCGCCCATGGGTGAGCGACAGATGTTTCCCGAGCACACGAAGCACACTGAATACGTCACTCGGTCGACCCTACCTGCGCGGGTTTGCGACCACCCCCACTCGTCACTCGATCCGGGCGGCACCCCCGCTGGCGACGGCCTCGAACACGCTCGGGGTCGGGAAACCACCGTCGGCGGCGGCCGCGACGCAGGCGTCCGCGACGGCCGCGGCATCCTGCTGGTCCACCAGCGCGATCACGCAACCGCCGAAGCCGCCACCCGTCATCCGGGCCCCATGGGCGCCGGCCGCGACTGCCGCCTCCTGCAGCGTGTCGACGCTCGGCACGGTGATCTCGTAGTCGTCACGCATGGACGCGTGGGAGTCGTTGAGCAGCGGGCCGATCCGTCGCAGGTCGTCGCCGGCGAGCAGGAGCTCCGCGGTCCGCTCGACGCGTGCCGAGTCGGTGACGACGTGCCGGGCGCGGCGGCGCAGTAGCGCGGGCAGCTTGTCCAGCGTGGTGGCCAAGCTCTCCAGCGGGACGTCGCGCAACTCGTGGACGCCCAGCCGCAGTGCGGCCTCCTGGGAGGAATGGCGTCGCTCGGCATACTCGCCGTCGGCGTGGGAGTGCTCCGTGTGCGAGTCGATGACCAGCAGCGACAGGCCGGCCGCCGGCAGGTCGAACGGCAGCTGGGTGATCGTCACCGCGCGGGTGTCGATCTGCATCGCGTGCGACTCCTGCCCGCACACCGACGCCAGCTGGTCCATCAGGCCGGTCGGTGCGCCGGCGATCTTGTTCTCGGCGTCACGGCCGAGGTCGGCGACCGTCTCGTCGTCGAGCTGCCAGTCGAGCAGGTCGGACCAGGCGCGCGCGGTCACGCAGGACAATGCCGCAGAGGACGAAAGCCCAGCGCCCACAGGCACATTGGAGTCCAGTGCGATGTCGAGGCCGGTCACCGGCAGGTCGCGCTGCGCAGCAGCCCACCCCACACCCACGACGTATGCCGCCCAGTCGTAATCGCCATCCTCGCGCACGCCGGTGAGGTCCAGGGTGACCACGGCACCGTCGTCGATCGAGGTCGATGCCACGCGCACCACGTTGTCGTCGCGCCGCCGGACGGCGGCGACCGTGTGCTGTGCCAGCGCGATCGGGAGCACGAATCCGCCGTTGTAGTCGGTGTGTTCGCCGATGATGTTGACCCGGCCCGGTGCCGCCCAGACGCCGTCGGGCTCCGCGTCATACAGCGAGCGGAAGCGGGCGACCAGCGCGTCGAAGTCGACCGGGTCCGGAGTGCGAATCACCCCGCCGCTCACGCCGAAACCTCCCGCAATCGCCGCGCCACGTCCTCGGGCAGGCCGTCGTTGACGAACGCGCCCTGGCCGGACTCGGACCCGGCCAGATACTTGACCTTGCCCTCCGCGCGGCGGATCGAGTAGAGCTCCAGGTGCAGCCAGGCAACGTCCCGGTGGGACGAAGCGGGGGCCTGCTGCCAGGCCGCGATGTAGGGGGTCGGCTCGTCATACAGCCGATCGAAGCGCCGCAGCACATCGAGATAGACCGGCACGAAGCCGTCCCGCCCGGCGTCGTCCAGCGCGGGCAGGTCGGGCACCTGGCGCTTGGGGTAGAAGTGCACCTCGATCGGCCAGCGCGCGGCGAACGGCACGAACGCGATCCACTCGTCGTTCTCTGCGACAACCCTTGTGCCTGCTGCGGATTCGCTGGCGATGATCTCGCCGAAGAGGCTCTTGCCGTGCTCGTCCCGGTAGGCCTGTGCATGCTCCAGCTCGGTCGCGGCACGTGGCGGTACGAACGGGTAGCCGTAGATCTGACCGTGCGGGTGCTGCAGGGTGACGCCGATCTCCTTGCCGCGGTTCTCGAACGGGAAGACGTGCTCGACGCCGTCCATCGCGTTCAGGTCCGCGGTCCGGTCGGCCCAGGTGTCGACGACCAGCCGTGCCTGCTGTGGGGTCAACTCGGCGAAGGACGAGTTGTGGTCGCTGGTGAAGCAGACGACCTCGCAGCGGCCGCGTCCGGCGCGGACCTGCTCCAGACCCTCTGTCCTTGTCTCGGGTGCTTCGGCGCTCAATTCGTATGACGGGAAACGGTTCTCGAAGGCGACGGCCTGATACTCGGCCGACGGCACCTCCGACAGGTGGTCGCGCGACGGGCAGAGCGGGCACTCGTCCGCCGGAGGCATGTAGGTGCGGCTCTGCCGGTGCGACGCCACTGCGATCCACTCGCCGGTCAGCGGGTCCAGGCGCAACTCGGACCCGGTGACGGTCGTGGGTAGGTCGCGCTTGTCGGTCGCCGCGGTCCGGGAAGTGCCGTCCGCGTCATACCAAAGGATCTGGCGGCCGTCCGCCAGCCGACCGGTCGTGCGCTCCATCGCGTCTCCGCTCGCAGAAGTGAAATGATCGCAGTTCAACGTTTGAAAATGTTCAGTCCTGTTGTATCACGAACCGGGGTGGAGCCCGGAATGGCGCCGGGATGAGAACGGTTGCCCAGGGGGGATCGTTCGGCGGCGGAAAGAGGAAACCATGCGGATCGCAGTGATCGGGGCCGGCGGGGTCGGCGGCTATTTCGGTGTGCAACTCGCGGCGGCGGGGCACGACGTCGTCTTCGTTGCGCGCGGCCGACAGCTCGCGGCGCTGCGGGAGGGCGGTCTGACCGTGGTCAGCGACGACCATCCGGTGCGGCTGACCGAGGTCGAGGCCACCGACGACGTGCGAGCGATCGGCGATGTCGACCTGGTGCTGATCGCGGTGAAGCTGGGCGAGACCGAGAACGTCGCCCGGCAGCTCGCGCAGCTGCCGACCGGACCCCGAGCGGTGTTGTCGCTGCAGAACGGCGTGCAGAAGGACGAGCTGCTGCGCACCCACCTGCCGGCGACCGAGATCCTCGGCGGGGTCTGCTACATCTCGGCCGCCATCGAGGCGCCCGGCGTCATACGCCACAACGGGTCGCTCGCGCGCATCGTCGTCGGCACGTATGGCGGCCCGCCCAGCGCGACGGTCGACGCCCTGCAACAGGCCCTCGGCGACGCCGGTGTCGAGGTGGAGGTCAGCGACGACATCGACGCCGCCGTATGGCGCAAGTTCGTCTTCCTGGTCGCGCTGTCGTCGGCCACCAGCGCTGCACGGCAGCCGATCGGCGTGCTCCGCGCGAACGACTCGACGCGGCGGCTGCTGCGCGACCTGATGGAGGAGACCGTCGCCGTCGCACGCGCGCGGGGCGTGGTGCTGCCCGCCGACTATGTGGACCGGCAAATGGACTTCATCGACACCCTTCCGGAGCAGATGGGTTCGTCGATGCACTACGACCTGACACACGGCAACGCGCTGGAGCTGCCGTGGCTCGGCGGCGGCGTGGTCACCATGGGTGAGGCGGTCGGTGTGCCGACACCGACGTGCCGGGCGCTGGCGGCCGCCCTTTCGCCATACACGCAGGGCGGGACGCCCGCCTGACCCGCGCACCCGACCCGCACGAAAAGAGCGGCCGCACCCGTGACGGGGTGCGGCCGCTCCTCGCGTGCGACGGGTTGCTCAGGCCTTGTTGCGCTGCGCGATGCGCGCGACGTTGATCGCGAGCTCGAGCGCCAGGCGGACGATCGCGACGATCACGATGAGCCACACCAGGTCCGAGAGCGTGTGCATGATCCCGGAGAAGGTGCTCATGTTCTTGACGTCCTGGCCGCCGAAGTCCTGGCTGCCGAAGTTGTAGGTCAGCTTGCTTATGAAGTTCAGGACCGCCCAGACGATCACGCCCAGGAAGGTCAGGCTGGCGATCTTCTCGGTCAGCGACTTCTTGAACTGCAGGTCCGAGAAGAGGTCTCCGACCCCCTCGCCGGCACCCGACACGACCTGACCCGCGTCGGCGCCGAACTGCTGAGCGCCACCTGCGAAGCCACCGTGCTGGCCCTGCGCGTGCCCAGGGTCGACCTGCTGGCCCTGGTCAACAGGCTGGCCGTAACCCTGTGGCGGCTGCTGGCCGTAGCCCTGCTGTGCGGGCTGGCCGTAACCCTGCTGGGTCTGCTGGCCGAATCCCTGACCCAGGCTCTGTCCCTGGTAACCCTGGCCGGCCTGCGGAGCTCCCTGGCCCGGCTGGCCACCCTGCCCCTGCTGATCGTTGTTCCACGAGCCACCTGCGGGCGTCGACATACGTTCCCTCCTCTGTCGTCCGGGCCCCATCCGGTGCCCTTGTCAGCTCCCATCCAACCTGCTCATCGGCAAGGCGTCCAACGAACCCACCGATGGATCGGGGATCGGTGGCGCTCTCGGACGATCGCCCGGCATCACGCGCGCGCCGCGCGCCGGCATGAGGCGCACATCACATACAGCAAATTTGCACTTTGATGCCGCAAAGGGCAAAACTGGTTCTCATGTTCCACTCGCCCTCGACGAACTCGGCACCGCGGTTGCGCATCGCGGTGCCGATGTCCGCCAAGCGGGCACGGACGACCTACGCCATCACCCGCGCGGCCCGCGAACTCGCGGCCGACAAGGGGTATGACGAGTTCACCCTCGACGAGCTCGCCGAACGCGCGGGCGTCTCGCGACGCACGCTGTTCAACTACTTCGACGGCAAACTCGAGGCCACGCTCGGCGGTGGTCCGCAGCTGACCCAGGACGACATCGACACGTTTCTCGCCGGCGGCCCTACGGGGGAGTTCGTCGACGACGTGGCGGCGCTCGCGCTGGGTGTGCTGCGGGCCAGCACCGACATTCCGTTGCAGCCCGACGACTGGGTCGTGGCGCGCCGCTGTTTCGAGGCCAACCCGAAGCTGATCTTCGCGGCGCAACAGAACTTCGAGGGCTTCGCCGAGGGAATCCTCGAGCTCCTCGCG
Organism: Flexivirga sp.; assembly: GCF_035551235.1. Classification (GTDB taxonomy): domain Bacteria; phylum Actinomycetota; class Actinomycetes; order Actinomycetales; family Dermatophilaceae; genus Flexivirga. The sequence continues at coordinate 19,458 of NZ_DASZNO010000037.1, forward strand.
CGTCGCTCGGGGCGGCCCGCCGACGACCCGGAGAACCACCTCCTCCTCAGCGTGCTCGCCGGGATCTTCAAGATCTCGCTGCACCAGTTCAGCACCGGCCAGGTCAAGCGCGAGATCCCCGACATCTTCCGCGACAACCTGCAGACGGTCCGCCGGTTGCTCGCCTGACCCTCAGCATTTCGCCAAAACCCACAATCCGAAGGATTCTCATGGCATCCCTGCTCTACCGGCTGGGTCACACCGCCTATCGCCGGTGGCCGATGTTCATCGCCGCCTGGGCGATCGTGCTCGTCGGCTTCGGCGCCCTGGCGATCGGCGTCAGCAAGCCGATGGTCGACAAGTTCAGCATTCCGGGCATTCCGTCGCTGCAGGCACAGACCATGCAACAGAAGCTCTTCCCCGGCACCGGCGATGTGCAGGACCAGGCGGCCGCGACGGTCGTGGTCTCGGCGCCGGAGGGTCACACCCTGCAGGAGACCAAGTACAAGAACGCGGTCAATGACCTGATCGCGGACTTGAAGAAGGTCCCGCAGATGCCGACCGACGCCAAGGCCCAGCCGGTCAACCCGGTCGTGGCGGCGAAGGCGCAGAGCCAGCAGATCCTGCAGCAGGCCGGCAAGAGCCCGCAGCAGCAGGCAGCCGCGAAGAAGAACGCCCAGGCCGTCTCACCGCTGTCGAAGGACGGCCGCACCGGCACGATCAGCTGGAACTTCAAGGTCGACACGGTCGCCGACGTCAAGGCAAGCACGCAGGACGACGTCCTCAAGACCCTCGAGACCGCCCGCGCAGACGGACTGCAGACGGAGGCCAACGGCTCCGGCATGCAGGCGATGCCCGAGACCGGCGGCAGCAGCGAGCTGCTCGGCATCATCGTCGCCGCGTTCGTCCTCTTCATCACCTTCGGCTCGCTGGTCGCAGCCGGTATGCCGATCATCTCCGCCGGTGTCGGCGTGATGATGGGCGAGCTCGCCATCCAGTTCGCCACCGGCTTCACGACGATCGGCACGACCACGCCGATCCTGGCCACGATGATCGGCCTCGCCGTCGGCATCGACTACACGCTCTTCATCCTGGCGCGCTACCGGACCGAGCTGCGGGAGACCGACGACCGGGCGCACGCTGCCGGACTCGCCGTCGGAAAGGCAGGCAGCGCAGTCGTTTTCGCCGGCCTGACCGTGCTGATCGCACTCTGCGCGCTGTCCGTGGTCGGCATACCCTTCCTGACCTCGATGGGGCTGGCCGCTGCCGGGTCCGTGTTCTTCGCGGTCTGTGTCGCGCTCACCCTGCTGCCGGCCGTGCTCGGCATGCTGAAGTCGAAGGCGTTCGGTGCGCAGTTGCGCAAGCGCCAGGACAAGGTCGCTGCGGACGGCAGGACCACCAACAACGGTGTCCGCTGGGCCAACCTGCTCGGCAAGAAACCGGCCATCATCGTCGGTCTGGTGATCGTCGTGCTGGGCGGGCTCGCGGTGCCGATGACGAACCTGCACCTCGCCCTGCCGAGCGACTCGACCGCGGCGTCGTCCACGACGCAGCGCAAGGCCGCCGACATGATCACCGAGTCGTTCGGTGCCGGCCGCCAGGCCCCGCTGCTGACCGTCGTCGACGGCAGCAAGATCCACGGCGACCAGCAGCGTATGGCGGCATACGGCCAGGTCATGGGCTGGGCCGGCAGCCAGCAGGATGTGGTCAACGCCCAGATCATCGCCGTCAACAAGGACAAGTCCGGCGCGCAGATCCTCATCACGCCAAAGGGTGGCGCCGACGATCAGTCGACGCTGGACCTGCTGAACAACTTGCGGAACGGCCAATCGAGCATCGAGCAGAAGACCGGCGCACAGGTCGGCGTCACGGGCACCACCGCCGTGCAGACCGACGTGTCCACCCAGCTGACCGATGCACTGCCGAAGTACCTGGCGGTCGTGATCGGCCTGGCGTTCCTGCTGCTGATGATCGTCTTCCGGTCGATCCTCGTGCCGCTCACCGCGACCCTGGGCTTCCTGCTCTCGGTGCTGGCGACGCTCGGCGCGACCGTCGCGGTCTTCCAGGACGGCCTCTTCGGGATCGTCGAGGGGCAGCCGATCGTCAGTTTCATGCCGATCATCCTGATCGGCATCGTCTTCGGGCTCGCGATGGACTACCAGGTCTTCCTGGTCACCCGAATGCGGGAGGCCTACGTGCACGGGGCCGACGCCCGCGCCTCGATCGTCGACGGCTTCCGGCACGGCGCCCGCGTCGTGGCCGCGGCGGCAACGATCATGATCTCGGTCTTCGCCGCGTTCATGCTGCAGAGCAACAGCCTCATCCAGTCGATGGGCTTCGCGCTCGCGGCGGCGGTCTTCTTCGACGCCTTCGTGGTGCGGATGATGCTGATCCCGGCGGTCATGTACCTGCTCGGCGACAAGGCCTGGTGGCTGCCGAAGTGGCTGGACCGGATCCTGCCGCGCGTCGACGTCGAGGGCGAGGGCCTGGCCAAGAAGCTGCAGGCGTCCCAGCCGCGCGACGAGGACGAGGCGCTGGCGAAGGCCTGACCCGAAGACTCGTTCCTCGTCTTCGTGTCAGCTCTCGACTGAGCCGACAACCGTCCTTCGGCCGGAAGGCATAACCTCTCGCCATACACAACGAAGCGGCCCGGTGTGCGTGATGCTCACCGGGCCGCTTCCGTATGTCGATGTGGCTCACTTGGCGCCGGACGGGACCTTGATGGGGTTCGGCGGCGTGTCGACCTTCGGCTGCGCGTCCCAGCCGTCGAGCGTCATCTTGCCCTTCGAGGACGAGGTGCCCTTCTCGCTGTTGACCTCCAGCACGTACTTCTTGTCGGCGCTGATGGTGATGGTGTTGCCCTTGGTGGTCGTGATGACGTAGACGTCCTTGCCGTCGACCGTGGACTTCGCCGTCTTGGCGGTGGCCAGCTTGGCGTCGCTGACCGTCTTCGGGCCCATCACGGAGTCCAGGATCGCCTTGATGCTGAGCTCGTCCAGGCCCTTCGAGGTGCTCGGCGGGGCGACGACCCACTTGTCGGCCAGCAGGCCGGCGGTCGCGGCCGGAGCACCCGAGGACTTCGTCCAGAACGTCTTGTCGCCCTTGATGAAGTTGCTGGTCCGGGTGATGGTGCGGATGGTCGCGGTGCCCTCGTCGGCCGTCGCGATGGTGACCTCCTGGTTGGTGCCGTCGATCGCGCCGTGGATGTCGATGACTTCCTTCTGGCCGGTGTCGGTCATGTCGGCGTGCAGCTTGGCCGACTTCGCCGAGCCGTATGCCGCTCGGGCCTCGTGCACCAGGGTCTTGGCGTCGGGGACACCGGCCTGGTCGCCGCCGGCCGCCGAGGAGGACGCGCCGGCCGAGCTCGTGGCTGAGCTCGTTTCAGGGGACCCGCCGGTCGCCGAACCGGTGGACTGGCTCGCCTTCGAGGCGGCGCCGGCGGACGCGCTGCCACCGGAGCTGGAGCTGGAGCCGCAGGCAGCCAGGGAGAGGCCGAGGGCTGCGGCGACGGTCAACTGGGAGATCTTGGTGACGGTACGCATGGTCTCCAACGTACGTGAAGGTGGGCGGTTGTCCATCGAGGGACCAGCACATGGAAGGCCCTGCCGGCGTATGCCGGCAGGGCCAACCCCCGTGCAACCGTGCGGTCGGTCAGTCGGCGTCGTCAGTCGGCGTCCCCGGTGGGCGGGATCGCCCCGCCGGGCACGGTCCTGGGGGTGTAGATCCGGCTGTCACCCGGGTAGGGCTTGGTCCAGCCGGTGTCCTGGTACCAGACCCAGCGGTTCATCCGCTCCGGGCTCACGAAGTCGGCCCGCGCGTTCCTGCCGGTGAAGTGCTGGTTCCCGCTCCACTTCTGCCACTGCGCGGCGATCGGCTTCATCGACGCGGGCACCGCGGTCCGCTTCGCGGCTGCGGCGTTCACCTTCTTCGCCTCGGCACCGGTCTTGCCGAGCGTGTCCAGACCGCAGGCGGGTGGCGTGGCGACACCCTCGGTCAGCGGCACCTGGTTGGGCACCGCGTTGAACGGCTTGGTGTCGGCCTTCTGCTGGAACGCGTCGAACATCGGGGTGGCGGCAGCCAGCTTCTGGTTCAGCGGCTGCGCACCCAGGATCTGCTCGATGGTGCGGACCATGTTGAGCTGCGAGTAGTAGGTGTTGACCACCGCGCCGTGCTTGGCCCATGGGCTGATGACCTGCACCGGTGCCCGGTGGCCGTCGACGTGATCCGCGCCGTTCTGGCTGTCGTCCTCGACGACGAAGATCGCCGAGTCCTTCCAGTACTTGCTGTGCGAGATCGTGTCGACGATCCGCCCGACGGCCAGGTCGTTGTCGGCGACCTGTGCCCGCGGGTCCGCCGTACCACCGGTGTGGTCGCTGGACAGCCACATCATGTTGAGGCCGGCCGGGCCCTTCTTCTGGAACTCCTGCTTCCAGACCTGGTAGCGGTACTGATCCGGGATGCTGGTGTCGAACGGCGGCGACGTCGGGTTCGTGATCTTGTTGAGGGACGGGATCACCGAGCCGTAGTTGCCCTTCAGCTCCGGCGTGGTCAGCTGACCGGCGTCGCCACCCTCCTCGACCGACTTGGCCGCGCAGTAGTACTGCTGCCAGGTCGAATTCGCGGGCTTGCCCTCGGTGTAGAGGAACTCGCCGAAGTTGCGTGCCGTCTTGCCGGCGTCCTGCACCGCGGTCCAGAGGAAGCCGGAACGCTGGTGACCGAGCACGTCCTCCTCGGTGTCGTAGCTGCGGACGTATTCGCCCGCGCTGGACTGGGTGTACTCGGGGTTGTCGCCCTGCATCATCCAGTTGTGACCCTCGGCCGAGTTGGTGCCGATGTCATAGACGTTGTCGTAGAGGCCGAACTGGTTGGCGAGTGCGTGCTGGTTCGGCGTGACGTTCGCGCCGAACTGGGCGAGGCTCGCGTCCCCGTTGCCCTTGCTGATGTCGCCATACAACTGGTCGTAGGTGCGGTTCTCCTTGACCAGCAGGAAGACGTGCTTGATGGTCGAGGGGTCTCCGACGCGCTTGGGGACCGGCACGGCCTTCACATTCCCCTTGCCGCCCTGCTTGACATCCGCTTTCGCCCAACCGTTTTGTGTCGCAACGGTTTTCGTGTACTTCGCGATCTGGTGGTCGCTGGGCAGCGTGAAGCGGGTGAAGGATCCGGTCGTGCTGTGCGTGCCGTGGCCGGTGGCCGGCGTGGTGCCGGGACCGGCGTTGAAGGTGAGCGCCGGCCCGCGGGCGTCGATGCCGCGGGTGTTGGTCACCAGCACCTTGCCGCCGACACTGTCGACCGCGGCCGGGTAGTAATCGGTCGGCAGCAGGCCGATGTAGCGCGCCGGCTCCTTCGGGTTCTTGCCGACCGCGTAGACCGCCACCGCGTTCGCGCCGCCGAGCGTGACCAGCAGCCGGTCGCCGACGCGCGTCATACCCGTCGGGGCGTAGCCGACGTCCGAGGACGCCCACGGACGCGTCTCGATGGTCTGCACGACCTTGTTCCTGGTCGTGTCGACCACGGAAACGGTGTCACTGTTGGTGTTTGCGACATACAGCGTGGAGCCGGAGAGGTGCAGGTCGGTGGGGTGTAGCCCGACGTCGATGCTGCCCGGCGTGGCCGACGCGTCGGTGGTGTCGATGACGCTGACGGTGCCGGTCGTCGAGGTGCCCTTGTAGCCGTCGGCCGGGACGTCGGTGCCGTATGACGTCATCGTGTCGTCACCTGCTGTGGCGCGGCGGCCGCCCTCGTTGCTGACATAGAGCTTGGAGCCCACCGGCAGGATCTGGCGCGGGGCGATGCCGACGTTCCAGGTCTTGCTGACCGCGCCCGTCTCGGGATCCATTGCGATCACTGTGTTCTGGCCGTTGAGCGGGACGTAGAGCGTTTTGCCGTCGGCCGAGTAGGCGGACTTGCCGGGGAGCGCGGAGTTGCCATCGACCTTCGGGAGCGGGAACGACTTCGGTGTCCCCAGCGTGCCGTCGGCGTTCACCGGGAAGCGGGTCAGCCCGTTGGTCTCCGGCAACCACACGAACTTGCCGTCGGGCGACCAGGTGGGGCCCTCCTGCCCGACGCTCTTGTCGGCCAGCTGCTGGTCGGCGGTGGCGCCCTTGCCGACCTTCCACACGACCTTGTACGTCGACAGGTCGACGATCTGCAGCACGATCGACTTGTCGGTGCTCGAGGCCGCGACGAACCGGCCGTCCGGGCTGACCGTCGAGCCCATGTACTTGCCGTTCTCGGTGACGAGGCGCTCACCGATCGGCTTGATGAACTGGTTGTCCGAGACCAGGAGGCCGTCCCGGTATTCGGTGCCGACCTGCTTGTCGCCGAAAAGCCCTGATGGTGCAGCGGATGCGAGCCCGCCCGTCGCGACCGTCAGGACCGCGGCCCCGGCGATGGCGATGCGGAATTTTCGACGGTCGAGGATGCGTGCCTTGGCGGCACGGTGCTGCCGGGTCACCTGCATGGGGATTGCCTTTCAGGAGTGGGTGGAGAGCAGGTCGACGTTCGCGTCGAACTGCCAGAGGGGATTGGGCACATCGCCGTCCGCGGTGTGCACGAGGAAGTAGCCGTTGACCTGCTTGGGCCCGTCACCGTCGGCCATGAAACGGCCGTCCGGGTGCAGGTCGAGCTGGTAGATGGCCTGACCGACGGCAGTGGAGCCGGGCAGGCGCCAGCTGACGACACAACGCCAGTCGTTGCCGGCACCCTCGGGGGTGATCGTCCCGCCACCGCGGTTGCAGGAGGCGGAGGTCCTCAGCTGCGCCTCGGTCACCGCCGGATAGTGCAACTGGGTCGCCTGCACGCGGTAGAGATGCGCGAAAGCCGTTGCCACCGAACGGTTCACCTTGTGCTGGGTGATGCCGCTCCCGCTGATGGAGCTGTATGGCGCAACGGCCAGCGTGCCGACGACCAGGAGGGCGGCGATCGGCACGAGACCGACCGTGATCGCCCGGCGCCCGGCGGTGTCGTGACCGGTGCCGCTGAAGTCGCGGCGCGCGAAGACGACATACGCGAGCGTCGTGGCGACCAGCGCCCACACGATGCTCACGACAACGCCCGTCAGGATCGGCCCGAGCTGGGCCGGTTCGGTGAACAGGCCGTTCCAGGACAGGAAGGCCGAGCCCGGCAGTGCCAGCCGCACCGCGACCGGCAGGGGGAGCAACTGGGCGAGCTGCATCGCGAAGGCCACGACCGCCGGCAGCAGCAGACCCATCGGCGAGCGACCGAACAGGACCGAGCCGAGCAGCCCGAGTCCGGCCAGCGCCAGCGTCGGCGCCAGCACGCACAACCAGGCCAGGGCGACACGACTGCTTGCCTCGCCGGCGGAGAGGGTGTGGCCGTCCAGCCCGATCAGGGGATTGTTGCCGACCACGAGGACGCCCGCGGCCGAGCTCGACACGGCCAGCCCGGCGACCATCGCCACCAGCACGGTGAGGCTCGACAGTGCCTTGGCGGCGAAGATGCGCCGCGGGGAGCGGACTGCCACGAGCAGGTGCCGCCAGGTGCCGAGCCGGTCCTCGGAGGTGAAGACGTCCCCGGCGACGACGGACGTCAGCAGCGGCAACGCCCAGGTGCCGGAGAAGCCGAGCGTCACCAGCGCTCCCGCCCAACCGGTGTCGTGCATCCACCGGCCGAAGAGCGTGTCCACCGGCAGGCTGCTCTGCTGGCTGACACCGGCGACGAAGAGCGCAGGTGCGATCCAGCAGGCTGCCACGAGGATGCGAATCCGCCACTGGGACAACAGTTTCGTCAGTTCGAAGCGATAGACGCGGGCGGTGGAGGCGGATGGGAAAGCGGATCGAGTCGCGTCGGACTCACCCCCGGACGCGGATCGAGTAGCGCCGGGCTCCTCCCCGGACGCGGATCGGGTCGCGCCGGGCTCGCCCCCGGACGCGGATCGAGTAGCGACGGAGGAGCGTATCGAGATCCCGGTCATTGGCTGACCTCCTCGTTGTCGGTCAGCTTGTCGTCGGTCAGCTTGAGGAAGGCGGCCTCGAGGGGCGAGAGGACAGGTGTGAGCTCGCGCACCGCGACATCACCGGCTGCCAAGCGGATCATCAGGCCGTCCAGGGCAGGGATGGTCGCGCTGAGCAGCAGTGGCCGGTTCGGTGCGCTGCCTCCCGCTCTGCCTTCGGCGCTGCCGCGCAGGTGTATGCCACACGTCGTGGCTGCGATCCGTTGTGCTTTCGTGCGGTCCGAGATGACGAGTCGGTAGTCGAGGGCGTCGTTCTCGGCGGCGAGCTTGGCCAGCGGGCCGGTGAAGGCGACGCGACCGGTCACCAGGATCGTGACCTCGTCGCACAACGCCTCGACGTCATCCATGCGGTGGCTCGACAGGACGACGGTGGTGCCGCGTGCCGCGAGGTCGGTGAGGACACCGTGCACCTGGCGCTTGCCGGCCGGATCGAGACCGTTCGCGGGCTCGTCGAGGACGAGCAGGCGCGGCTCGGCGAGCACTGCAGCAGCCAGCCCGAGCCGCTGTCGCATGCCGAGCGAGAAGCCGCGAACGCGTTCGTGCGCAACGGCGCTCAGCCCGACGGTGTCCAGCATCTCGTCGACGGCGTCGTCGTTCGGCCGATTGCCGGCGAGGGTGAGCGAAGAGGTGAGGTTCTGTCGGGCCGTGAGGGTCGGGTAGAGCCCCGGGCCGTCGAGGAAGCCGGCGACACCGCTCGGCACTGCTCGGGTGCGTGCGAGTCGCTGGTCGAGGACCCGGCCCTCGCCGGACGTCGGCGCGGTGAGGCCGAGCAGCATCCCGAGGAGCGTCGTCTTGCCCGCTCCGTTCGGGCCGACGAGGCCGTGGATCTGACCGGTGGGTATGTCGAGATCGACGTCGTCGAGGGCGATGACATCACCGAAATGCTTGGTGATCGCGCGAATTCGGATGGCGGGGGGTGTGGGCATGTGGGTATCTCTCGGTTCGGAGCCATGCCGAACCTATGGACCTGAGATACCGCGCGGGAGGACGCGACTTGAACACTGCGCGAACCGCAGCGCACAAGTTGCAGTCGCGCCCGAGCCGAATTGCTCAAGCCGAACTGCTCGGAGCCGAACGGGGTTACGGCCGAACGAATTCCGGCGTCAGGCGATGCCGATCGGCTCAGGTCGTCGGGCCGGTGGTGGCATCCGGGCCGGACCCGGGGGACGGGAATGTGACGTAACCCTTGGGGACGTCGACATGGCGCTGGGTGTCCCAGCCGTCGAACTTCGCGGTGCCGTCGGAGCCGTCATCGGACTCGCCCGAGACCTCGGCGACATTGTTGGTGTTGTCGGCGAGGACCTTGAAGGTGTTGACGTCCTCGTCGGGACCGCTGCCGGTCGCGACGAACAGTGACACGCCGTTCTCCGAGGCACGACTGGTGGTCATCGCGGCAAGGTCGCTGTCGGAGAGTGCGTCGTCACCGAGCATCTCGTCGAGCACGGCGCGGATCGTCAGCTTGCTGATGCTGCTGTCCGACTCCATGCCGTGCGGCGCGAGCACCCACTTGTCGGCGAGTAGCGCCGCCGTCGTGGAGTTGGACTTCGTCGCCGACTCCCAGAAGTCCTGATTGCCCTTGATGTAGTACTTGTCGTCCACCGTGCGCAGCGTGGCGTCACCGCTGCTCGGGTCCTTGACGGACAGCTCCTGGTTCGTGCCGTCCATCGTGCCGCGGATGTCGATGGTCTGGGTGACACCGTCCTCGTCGATCGTGGCGTGCACATGTGCCGACTTCGCCGAGCGGTATGCCGAGCGCGCGTCGTCGGCCAGCGTCTTGGCATCGGGGACCGGAGCGTTCGGGTCCACGCTCGCGCTCACGGGCGAGGAGTTGGTCACAGTCGTCACACTGACCGCACGAGTCGATCCGCACGCAACCAGGACAGGGCTGAGCGCAATGGCGAGCGTGCAGACGGTGATGCGAGTGACGGACCGCATGATTCCAGGATAATGCGGAGTGCCGGGATGGCCGCACGGTGCCGATATCGATTCGTCCGGCTTCGGGGCGACGCCCTAATCTAAGCGGCATGACCGATCCCCGTCTTGCCCTCACCACCCGCGTCCAGCAGGCCCTCGCCGAGGCCTTCGGACCGGAATGGCGAGAGGTCGACCCGGTGATCCGCCCGGCCAACAAGCGGCAGACCGATGCCGACTTCCAGGCCAACGCCGCCATGGCGCTGGCCAAGCGCGTGGGCCGGCCGCCCCGGGAGGTTGCGCAGGCGATCGCCGATCGGATCGGCGCCGACGACGGGCTGATCGCCTCGGTCGAGATCGCCGGACCGGGGTTCCTCAACGTCACCCTGCGCACCGAGTGGGTCGCCGCCGCGGCGACCCACCAGCTCGAGGACGACCGGCTCGCCATACCGCTGCCGGAGCACGAGACCGTCGTCATCGACTACTCGTCGGTCAACGCCGCCAAGGAGATGCACGTCGCCCATCTGCGCAGTGCGGTGGTCGGCGACTCGCTGGTGCGCACCCTGGAGGCGCTCGGCCACGACGTCATCCGGCAGAACCACCTCGGCGACTGGGGCACCGCGTTCGGCATGCTGATCGAGCACCTGCTCGAGGTCGGTGAGGGCAGCGACGAGGCCAAGCTGCTCGAGTCCGACCCCAACACCTTCTACCGTGCCGCCCGGGCGAAGTTCGACGCATCGGACAAGGCTCAACCCCCTGGGTCCGCAGGGGATTTCGCGGTTCGCGCGCGTAAGCGGGTGGCGACGCTGCAGGGCGGTGACGCCGAGAGCCTGCGGCTGTGGCGCGAGATCATGGACCTGTCGAAGGTCTACCTCAACAAGGTCTACCGCGAGCTCGGCGTGTTGCTCACCGACGACGACATCCGTGGGGAGTCGTCATACAACGACGAGCTGGCCGAGGTCTGCGACACGTTGGAGGAGAAGGGCATCGCGGTCATGAGCGACGGCGCCCTATGCGTCTTCCAGGACGAGTTCATCGGGCGCGACGACAAGCCGGTGCCGCTCATCATCCGCAAGTCGGATGGCGGATACGGCTATGCCACAACGGATCTCGCGACCATCCGGCACCGCTCACTCGACCTGCACGCGGACCGTGCGCTGTATGTCGTGGGCGCGCCGCAGAACCTGCACTTCCGGATGGTCTGGGCGGCCGCCGACAAGGCCGGCTGGATCAAGGGCACGGAGCCGATCCACGTGCAGATCGGCAATGTCGTCGGCACCGACGGCAAGATCCTGCGCACGCGCTCGGGTGACCTGATCTCCCTGCAGTTCCTGGTGGATTCGGCGCTGGAGCGTGCTGCCGAAGTGGTGGCGGAGTCACGCCCGGACCTGTCGGAGGACGAGCGGGCGACGATCGCGCACCAGGTCGGCATCGGCGCGATCAAGTACGCCGACCTGTCGGTGTCGCACGACTCGGGCTACACCTTCGACCTGGACCGGATGCTCGCGCTGCAGGGCAACACCGGTCCCTACCTGCAGTACGCCACCGCCCGGCTGCGCTCGATCCTGTCGCGGGCGGACGCGGCCGAGTTCGCCGGTTCCATCGTGTTGTCCGAGCCGGCCGAGCGCGCGCTTGCGTTGCGGTTGCTGGACTTCGGCGGTGTCGTCGCCGAAGTCGGCGAGTCGCTCGAGCCGCACCGCCTCGCGGCATACCTCTACGACCTGGCGACCACGTTCACGGCGTTCTACGAGCACTGCCCGGTGCTCAAGGCCGAGGACGCCGCGGTCCGCGACAGTCGCCTGGCGCTCTGTGCCCTCACCCGCAGGGTCCTGGTCAAGGGACTCGAACTCCTCGGCATCCAATCCCCCGACCAGATGTAACGCGGCGACGACGGTCCGCTCATTTGCCGAGAGGACACCCAATGCACCGAGAGGACACCGGATACGGGCGAAATTCGCCTGAATCCCGTGTCCTCTCGGCAATCCGGTGTCCTCTCGGCAAGAAGGGAGTCGAAGCCAGACTACGAATGCGGGCCGCCGAGGATGTCGCCGATCAGCTTCTCCAGCAGCTTCAGCAGGATGTCGCTGACGTCGTCCGACTTGTGCTTCGGCGTCGACTTCTGTGAGTGGTCGAGGCTCGGCTTCGGACCGCTGATCTGCTTGCCGGTCGGGTAAACCCTGTCATCGCCGGGCAGCGGGACGCCCTGGCAGACCGAATCCTGTTTGATTAGTGCGCCATTCATCAGGAAGCCGTATGCCGCGTCGGTGACACAGGTGTTCTTGCTGCCCAGCACCGCACCGTGGTTGCCCTGGTTGTTGACGGTGAGGAGCACCGTGTTGGGTGACGCCTTGTGGGCGGCGACGGCACCTTCGTAGGGCGTCGCCGGGTCGATCGTGGTGTCGACCATCAGGATCTTCGGTGTTTTGGACAGATCGACCTTGCTGTTGGTCGCCTGGTAGGGCCAGTACGCGCACTGGTTGACGACCTGGCCGTAACCGAGCAGCGGGTACTTCGGGCCGAGACTCTTGGCGCGTCCTACGTAGTAGTTCGGGTCCTTCCTCCACGACGTGTCATTGCAGGTGGTGGCCATGAAGGTCGTGCTCTCCCGGTTGTCGGTGTAGCTGTCCGAGCCGTTGCTGAGCAGGCCGAACGCCTGATAGAGCGCGAGCTTGTTCCCGTCACGGGCGTCGTCGAGGTAGCCGAGGAACTTCGCCGCGGTCACCAGGCCGTCGTCGGAGTACATCTGTTGCGCCAGCACGTTGTCGACGACGTTGGCGGAGAAGAAGCCGAGCTTGCCCTCGGCGGCGGCCTTGCGCACCCGGGTGTGGGTGCCCTCGACCTCGGTGGCGGTCGAGCCGATGCCGTAGGAGTCGTTGTGTCGTGCCGCCCACGGCACAAACTGCTTCGAGAAGCGGCGCTGGAAGCCCATCGGCTGGTAGCCGAAGCTGGTCTGGAAGTTCTTGGTGAACGCGGTGTTGCTGTCGAGCACGAAGCGGCCGACGTGCTCGGGGAAGAGCGTCGCGTAGTGCGCGCCGAGCCAGGTACCGGCCGAGACGCCGTAGTAGTCAACGGTTTTCACGCCGAGCAGTTGGCGGACCAGGTCGTGGTCCCGTGCCGTGTTGTCGGTGTTGATGTAGGGCAGGTAGTCGCCGTGCTGCGCGACGCACTTGTCGACGGATGCCTTGACCGCGGTCTGCAGCGCGGTGACGTTCTCGTCGGTCAGCCGGTGGTTGTCGCGGACCTTGGTCCGCGGCGGGTCACAACTGACAGGGGTGCTCTCGCCGGTGCCGCGGGGGTCGACGCCCACGATGGTCTCGGTCCGGCCGAGCGGTGACAGGGCGGCCACGATGGCCGAGAAGCGCGCTGCCGGGCCGCCCGGGCCACCGGGGTTGGTGAAGACGACGCGGTCGGACTTGCCGGCCTGCTCCGGTGTGGTCCGGGTGACCATCAGCTTGATGTCGCCCTTGTCCGGGTGCGCGTAATCCTTCGGTGCAGTGACACGTGCGCACTCCGAACGGTCCGCGGCCTTGCCGAGCTTTCGGACCTCCTGCGGGCACAGCGCGGCGCTCCAGGTGAGCTTCTGCGACGTGTATTTGTCGAGGTTCGCGTGAGTGGGCGACAGGTTGCCCGTCGCCTGTGCGGCGTTGGCAGGGGCCTCGCCCAGCGCATTCCCACCGGCAGCGACCAGCACGGCCAGGGCACTCACGGTGACGACGTGCGATAGGCGACGGCGCATGACTGAACTCCTTCGTTGATTGTCGGTGGGTGGACGCCATGACATTGCTCGATGGTTCCGGTCCCGGTAAAAGTCGCGAAGGTGCAACCGACATACAGCAGCGTGCGTCACACTGGTCTCACGAGTATGACGCTCGGGGGCTTGGAAGGACTGGGAGGGAAACGCCATGTCCGGCAACCCGGACGCATCACACAAGGCGTCCAGCACAGAGCTCTATTTCGTCGTGGAAGGTCGTGTCGGCCGACTCATCATCTGGTCGTGCACCAACCCGATTCCACTGGACTGGCGGGTCGCCTTCGGGCCCGGCACGCACACCCAGTGTGAGGAATACCTGGAGGCGCACCAGCACCTGGCCCACCACTGACAAACCCACCCATCGCGAGTGACGGCTTCTTCGCCGAGTGACGGCGGGATCGCACCGTCACTCGCCGAAGAAGCCGTCACTCGGCAGGGAGGGGTTCGGCGCTATGCGCCCTCGGGGTAACCCTGCGGGTTCTCGGACTGCCACCGCCAGGTGTCGGCACACATGTCGTCGATCGAGCGGGTCGCTCGCCAGCCGAGTTCCTCGTGCGCCCGGGTCGGGTCGGCCCAGTAGGCCGCCAGGTCACCGGCACGGCGCTCGACAACTTCGTAGGGCAACTCGTGTCCGACCGCGCGCTCGAAGGCGTGCAACAGTTCCAGCACCGAAGTGCCTTCTCCGGTGCCGAGATTGAACGCGCGCACCGGCTCGCCCATAGTCGGCAGGTGCTCCAGCGCCGCGACGTGGCCGGCGGCCAGGTCCATGACGTGGATGTAGTCGCGCTCGCCGGTGCCGTCCTCGGTCGGGTAGTCGTCGCCGAAGACGCTCAGTTTGTCGCGACGCCCGACGGCCACCTGCGCGATGAACGGCATCAGATTGTTGGGGATCCCCTGCGGGTCCTCGCCGATCCGGCCCGACGGATGCGCGCCCACCGGGTTGAAGTAGCGCAACAGCGCCACCCGGAAACCGTCGGTGATCGAGGCGACGTCGGTCAGCACGCGCTCGATCATCACCTTCGTCCTGCCGTATGGCGAGGAGGCCGAAAGTGGTTCGTAATCCTCGTGATAGGGCACGGGCGCGTTGTCGCCATACACCGTCGCGGAGGAGGAGAAGACCAGCTTGTCCACGCCGTGCCGGGTCATCGCGCGCAACAGCGAGAACGTGCTGTCGAGATTGTTGCGGTAGTAGTCGAGTGGCTTCGCGACGCTCTCGCCGACCGCTTTGAATCCCGCGAAGTGAATGACCGCATCGATGCGCTCGTGGCTGAAGAGATGCTCGGTCTTGTCGGCATCGGTCAGGTCGAAGGCATGCAACGGGATGGTCTTGCCGGACAGGGCCTCCAGCCGGCCGAGCACCGTCGGCTTGCTGTTGGCGAAGTCGTCGACGATGACCACGTCGTGGCCGCTGTCGAGCAGGGCCAGGACTGTGTGGGATCCGATGTAGCCGGCACCGCCGGAGACGAGTACTCGCATGGTGGATCAGGTTACGGTGCAAGGATGGAGCCCGTGGTGAGGACCCTGTGGACAGCCGATCATATTGCCCGTGTTGAGAAACCGATGCTGACCACTCAGCCTCGGGGTGGATACGTCATGGCCGACGTGCAGCGCCAGCTGGATCGCGTGGTGTCGCTGATGCGTGCGCAGCAGCCCGTTCCGCCGATCGGCACGGTGGGCCTGCGCAATGCGCGATTCCGGGAGGGGTACTCGCCCGAGTCGGTGACCGCCCTTTTCGACAACATCGCCGAGTGGCAGCGCCAGCTGAACATCCAGCATGAGATCCACGAGGTCGAGAGCGGCGAGGCGGCGGCGACGCCCGAGAGCGATCGGCTCAAGTGGTCCCGGCAGCAACAGGTATGGGTCCGCGAGATCACCTTTCATTCCACGCGCTTCGGCCCGGCATACGAGACGGACCAGGTCGACGACTTCCTGGACAACGTCCTGCGCGCCATGGGCAACGGTGAGCGGCTGCCGGACATCAAGTCGGCGCAGTTCCACATGGCACGTGCCGGTCGTGGCGGGTATGACGCCGCCGCCGTCGACCACTTCCTCGACCAGCTCGAGCGCATCCGCCCGCTGTCCTAGCCCCTGGGACGGTTGTCCACGATGCGGCGGGCCTTGCCGACGGATCGCTCGATGCCACCTACCGGTAGCACGTTCACTCGAGCGGACGTGCCGATGCGGTCCTTGATGTCACGGGCCAGATCCGCTTCGACCTGAGCCCAGTGATCGCTGGAGAAGCCTTCTGCCGCTTCGACATTCACGGTCAGCTCGTCGAGTCGCCCGGGTCGGGTCAGCACGCACTGGAAGTATGGCGAGAGCCCGTCATACGCAAGCGCCAGCTCCTCGATCTGGGTCGGGAAGATGTTGACGCCGCGGATGATCATCAGGTCGTCGCTGCGGCCGGTGATCTTCGCCATCCGCCGGAACGACGGTCGGGCCGTGCCCGGCAGCAGCCGTGTCAGGTCCCTGGTGCGGTAGCGCAGCACCGGCATCGCCTGCTTGGTGAGCGAGGTGAAGACCAACTCGCCCTCCTCACCGTCGGCGACCGGCTCGCCGGTGACCGGGTCGATGATCTCGGGCAGGAAGTGGTCCTCCCAGATCGTCGGGCCGTCCTTGGTGGCGGCGCACTCCATGGCGACGCCGGGGCCCATCACCTCGGACAGCCCGTAGATGTCGACCGCGTCGATGCCGGCCCGCTCCTCGATCTCGGTGCGCATTGCGTCGGTCCACGGCTCGGCGCCGAAAACGCCTATTTTCAAAGGTAGTTCGCGCGGATCAATGCCCTGTGCGGTCATCTCGTCCAGGATCGACAGGAAGTATGACGGCGTGACCATGATCGCCCGCGCGCCGAAATCGCGCAGCAGTTGCACCTGCTTGGCGGTCTGCCCGCCCGACATCGGTATGACGGTGCAGCCCAGCCGCTCCGCGCCGTAATGCGCACCGAGGCCGCCGGTGAAGAGCCCGTAGCCGTAGGAGACCTGGCATATGTCGCCGGGCAGTACACCGGCCGCGCGCAGCGACCGGGCCACCAGGTCGGCCCAGGTGTCGATGTCCTGCTGCGTGTAGCCGACCACGGTCGGCATACCGGTCGTGCCGCTCGAGGCATGCACCCGCACGACCTGTGTCCGCGGCACGGCGAACATCCCGAACGGATAGTTGTCCCGCAGGTCGGCCTTGCCGGTGAAGGGCAGCAGCCGCACGTCGGCGAGGTCCTTGATGTCGGCGGGGTGAACACCGCTGGAATCCAAGGCGTTCCGGTAGTGCGGCACGTTCGCGTATGCCGCCGCGACCGTCTCCTGCAGGCGCGCCAGCTGGTGCGCCCGCAACTCGTCCACCGACCACTTCTCGGCCGTGTCCAACTCTGCACCAGCCACCCCACGAAGTTCTCCGCTCGTACCTCGCTCCGATACTTCGCGGGGACCCCGGCTGTTCGGGTTCCCGTCTCTTTCGCCGCCCATCAGCTGATCCTCCTCGACCTGCCACGAAACTCTGCGATCACCACGCCGTCGGACTCGCGGCTTACCGTCACGTCGGTGATGCCGGACCGCCCGTAGGTCACGCGCTCGCTCGCTTCGGCGACCAGCACATCGCCGAGGCGCCCCGCGGTCACGAACGAGATGTCCCCACCGGACGCGACCGTCGTGTGGCCGCTCGCGTTGCACGCGAGGGCGAACGTCGAATCGGCCAGCAGGAAGATGTGCCCGCCGTGGGCGATGTCGTGGCCGTTGACCTGGTGCTCGGTCAGCTGCATCCGGGTGCGGGCATGGCCGCGCCCGTCGTCATACACACCGACATCGACCAGCTCGATCTCCTGCGCGGCGGATGCGCGGTCCTCGCGCCACATCGTCAGCACGTGATCCGTACTTTCCATGCGGCCAGACTGCCACCGGAATCATGCTCGTGGGGCACTTCCGGCCGAATTACTGACCAATCGATCAGTATTTGGACACCGTGGCGATCGGTGGGTATTCGGTGGGCATCGAGTTCGGGATCCGATTGGGCGAACCTCGCGGCGCCCGTGCAGAATGCGATGCAGGGGGCGCACGCTGGTACCGCGCCATTGCTCACCAGTCACTAGAAAGCACAGGTTGTGACCGAACCAGGTAGGCACCGCGTCGGTGCGGGCAATTCGATGCGTCAGGTGGGCACGTCGGTGGCGGGGGTCGTCGTCGGCTTCCTCGTCGTCGCGCTCGTGGTCTTCGTCGGTGTGAAGATCTTCGGCGGTGGCGGCGACGACAAGCCGGCCGCCGCGGCGACGACCTCGGCCGGCCAGTCTCCTTCCGGTTCAAGCGTTTCCGACATACCCGTCCCCAAGGTGTCGCAGTCGGTGCTCGACAAGCTGCCGGTGGCCGACACCGAGGGCAAGGTGGCCAAGGCGCCGATCGACCTGACGACAGGCAGCGGCGGCCTCGCCATACGCGTCGACAAGGCGATGCCGGGCTTCGCGAAACCCGGAGCCGACCCGATCACGCTGATCCCGAAGTCGCAGATCGGCAGCACGACCTGGCTGCCCGTGCTGCGCACCGAGCGCGGCTGGGCGCAGGTGCGACTGCCGGCTCGGCCGAACGGCGCCACCGCGTGGATTCCGGAAGCCGGACTGGACCGTGCGAAGACCACGTGGGCTGTCCGGGTGAAGCTGTCCGAGGGGACGATCGCCATCACCCATGGCGGGAGGTCCGAGGGCACGTGGGACATCGGCCAGGGCAAGGACTCGACACCGACGCCGGTCGGCCAGACCTTCCTTCTGAGCGGCTTCGTCGACCCGAACCAGACGTTCTCGCCGGTCATCTACGCCCTCGGCTCGCACTCCGACACCCTCGACTCGTATGGCGGTGGCCCCGGCACCGTCGCGGTCCACGGCTGGCCGACGAAGCAGGGGCGGGAGGGCAAGATCTCGCACGGCTGCATCCGCGTTCCGGATGCCGCACTGAAGATGTTCGCCAAGCTGCCGACCGGCACACCGGTCGACATCACGCGCTGACAACCAGGGGGTGCGGGCCGTCGGTCCCTGGATACTGGTAAGTAAGTACCCCCTTACGTGATTTTGGGTACTGTGTTATCCGCGCCACACCCTGGCCCCGGTCCGACAGTCCCCTCAGACCTCGGAAACAGGACCAAAAAACAACGGGAGGAAATTGATGAAGCGTCGTCACATAGCGACAGGAGCTGTCGCGCTGACAACGGCCATCGCGATGGCGGGTACAGGTGCCACGATGGCGCACGCCGCCGGCAACGGCAGCGACACTGTGCGGTTGACCAACTCCGGTCGCACCGCTCTGCCCGACCACTCGAACCTGCGCACCCTGGGTGTCGCAGACAACACCACGAACGTCGATCTGTCGATCGCCGTGCCGCTGCGTAACCAGGCGTTGCTCGACTCGTTGCTCGCCAAGGGCACCGTGATCTCGCCGGCGCAGTACAAGCGCCTCTTCGGTGCCTCGCCTGCTTCATTGAAGAAGGTCGCTGACTGGGCCAAGGGGGAGGGACTCAAGGTCACGGCCAAGGATGCTGCCGCCGGTGTCGTGACCGTCGCCGCGCCGGTCCGCACGATCAACAAGGCATTCTCTTTGAAGATGGAGCGCGTCGCGCTCGGCTCGCGCACGGGCCTTGCGCCCAACAACGACCCGCAGCTGCCGAAGTCGCTCGGCGTCGTCAACGTCGCCGGCCTGACCACCGTCAGCTCGCGTCACACGGGACCGATCGACACATTCGGTCCGGAGCGTCCGTTGAAGTCGGCTCCGCGTTCGACCGACCGCACGAACTCGCCGTTCTCCAACTCACGGTCGATGCCCGGCACCAAGGCAACTGCCGCGGCGGTTTCGAATGACTGCGCCAGCTACTGGGGCGAGAACGTCGCGGTCAGCGCTTCGAAGTTCAGCAGCACCTCGAACATGATGTGCGGCTACAGCCCGCAGCAGGCCGTGAGGATGTACAACGCCGGCGGTGCGTCCAAGGTCAAGGCCAACATCGGCATCCTGCTCTGGTGCGCCGACAAGGACGCCAAGGCCAAGGCCAACGCGGTCTCGGACTACTACAAGTACCCCGAGTTGGCGACCTACAACGACCAGTCGGCGCCGGAGAACGCTCAGGACTGCGCCGGTGGCGACGCGTATGGCGAGCAGAACATGGACATCCAGACCTCGCACTACATGTCCCCGCAGTCGGCGATCACCTACTACGGCGCCTCCGGTCCGACCGACTCCGCACTGCTGAGCATCTTCAACAAGGCAGTCACGCAGCACACGGTCACCACCTTGTCGATGTCCTGGGGCGGGGATGAGTCCGGTCAGACAACGAGCTTCAAGCAGCAGTTCGACCGCACCGCCGCCCGCGCGTCGGTGACCGGCATCAGCCTGTTCGCCAGCAGTGGTGACATGGGTGACGGCAGCATCGTCGAGGGTGGGACGGCACCGAGTCGGTCCAAGGAGCCCAGCTACCCTGCCACGTCGCCGTTCTTCACCGCAGTCGGCGGCACCGCCGCCGCGCTGAATGCGTCGGGGGGACGTCAGTTCACCGTCGGCTGGTCAACCAGCCTGTGGGACCAGCCCTCCAAGTCGAGCACGACTGGCATCACTCGGTACCCGTACTTCGGCAACTCGGTCGGTGCCGGTGGCGGTGTCAGCCGTGACTACGCCCAGCCGGCTTGGCAGAAGGGCGTGGTCACCGGTTCGACCACTAAGCGGACCATTCCGGACGTGAGTGCCATCGCGGATCCGGCGACCGGTCTCGGACTGACCTTCGATGGCTTGAACCTCACGACCAGCGGCGGCACCAGCCAGTCCTCTCCTTTGGTCGCTGCGCTCGTTGCGTCGTCGAAGGCGCTCACCGGCCGCCAGGTCGGCAACGCCGCGCCCTACTTCTACAAGCTGAAGGGCACGACGAACATCACCGACGTCAAGGCGGTAACCGCCGGCAAGTACGGCATGGTGTTCGGCCAGGACTCGAAGACCGGGCACTACGTGCTGGAGGGTCTGGCGCAGCCGTCCGACTCGCTGCGCGTCGCTACCGGATGGGACAACGTGACCGGTCTGGGCGAGCCCAGCGGCAGCTTCCTGACGTCGTTCGGCAAGTGACGTTCGCGACGACCTGAGATCGATCCTGTGGCGCGGGTAACTCGCGAGGCGCACACCCGTGCCACCGGGCAACGTACTTTTCGAAAGATGAATTGAAGGGGAGCAAGACCATGAAACGCAACACTGCGTTGTTCGGGGCTTCGCTGGTGGCGGGTGTCGCCGCTGCTTCGGGCCTGATCATGACAAGCACGACCAGTTCGGCCGCGCCCGGTGACACTTTCTATGGTGTCGCTTGGGCCGACGGGACGTCTGGGGAGAGCTCTGGTGGCTGGACGACCGGCGCCTACACCGATCCTTATGGGGTCGAGTTCTCGGGCGCCGCAACTTCGGGTTCCGGCACATTCAAGCTCGACGCCGGCGGCGTTACCGTCACGGTCCGAACCACCTGTGACGCCGGCAAGCCGAGCGTTACGGTGGTTGGCGGCGGGGCTGCCGGCGTTCACACCGGCGGCTCCGTATCTCTGGCGAAGTTCTCCGGCTATAAGAATGCGGTCGGCACGGTGACCTTCGCCTCGACGAAGATCGGTGGGCACGCTGCCGGCGCCTACATCAACTTCGCGCCGGGCCTCGACGGCACCTGGGTCGCGTTGACCGGTGCGGACTGCGCGGCGGCTCCGACGAGCACTCCGCCGACGTCCACCACCAACCCGCCCACGTCCACCACCAACCCGCCCACGTCGACGGCGACGAACCCGCCGACCTCGACCGGCACCAACCCGCCGACGTCCACGGGCACGAACCCGCCGACCTCGACGACGACGAACCCGCCGACCTCGACGCCGCCGACGACGCCGCCTCCCACCACGGAGCCGCCGACGCCGACGCCGACGACCACGACCCTTCCGGTCACCGGCTGATCTCGTTCGCTGCAGCAGCACCCGTTGTGCCCCCATCCGCCCGCCCGGCGGATGGGGGCACAACTCTTTTCCGGAATCTGAAAGGCTGGGCGGTATGACGCAGGCGCCACATCACGCACCGGTCCTCGGCGACGGCCGCGAGTTGCGGCGTCTGGTGTCCGGCACCGTGCCGCGACTGGAACACGACGTGCCCGGCTGGGTGCGCGACGACGGTGTCCACCTCTTCGCCATTGACGACGGCGACGAACGCGCCGGACTCGTGGCGCTGCGATTGCCCGAACACCGAGACGGCGCAGGGCAACTCGCGTGGCAACTGCGTCCTGAATCACGCGGCAGGGGACTGGCCGCGGCTGCCCTGCGAGCTGTCGTCGAGCACGGCTTCACCGATCTCGGGCTGCACCGCGTCGAGGCGTATGTCGCGCGCACCAACCGGCCCGCACTGCGCTCTGCCGCGCTGGCCGGATTGCGCAGCGAGGGTGTGCTGCGTGAGTTCCGGCCCGGTGTCGACGCGCTCGTGCTCGGCCGTCTGGTCGACGACCCGGCGCCCGGCAGCCGGGACGCCTTCACGGCCTGGCTGAACAGCGCGCTGCCCACCAAGCGTGCGATCGCCCAGGCGCTGATCCGGGACGAATCCGGACGGTTGCTGGTCTGCGAGCTGGTCTACAAGAAGCCGTGGGACCTGCCCGGCGGCGTGGTCGACCCGCTGGAGTCACCGGCCGCCGCGGTCGTGCGTGAGCTGCGCGAGGAGCTGGGCGTCACCGCTCGGGTCCGGTCACTCGCCGCGGTCAGCTGGTTGCCCGCGTGGCGGGGCTGGGACGACGCGACGCTGTTCATCTTCGACGTGTCGGTTCCGGCGCAGGAGCTCGGCGCCATACAGCTGGAGGCGCGGGAGATCCGTGCGGTGCACTGGTGCGAGGACGCCGAATTCGCGCAGCACGCAGCCGATTACACGGTGCGCGTCGCGCGGCAAGCGGTCGCCGCACTCGACGCCGGCTCCGGCACGGTCTATCTCGAGGACGGCCACCCGCCAGTCTGGTGACTCGGATCCGGCAACAACGGCCCGATGGTGACAGGCAAGATGTGGCGCGCGAGGACGATCAGCGGGCGCCCGTGAGACGACGACCGGACGTCGCGAACCGCGCCGAGCGAGCGTGCGAGCCGGCCGGGATCGCGACTCCGCGAGGAGTCGAACAAGAAGATTCAGTGCTGTTCGAGGTTGTCGGGTAGGAGCATGTTGACCAGCATGCTCACGAAGGACACGACCAGGGCGCCGAAGATCGCGGCCCAGAAGAAGTGGTCGACGTGGAACGCGAGGTTCAGCGAGTCCGACAGCCAGGACAGGATCTGCAACATCAGCGCGTTGACGACGAAGGTGAAGAGACCCAGCGTCAGCACGATGAGTGGGAACGAGAAGAAGTGCGCGATCGGCTTCACGACCACGTTGATCAGGGCGAATACGAGCGCGACGACGATGATCGACAGCACCTTCGAGCTGGTCGACTTGTCCGACTCGGCCAGGGTGATGCCCGGCACGACGATGGCGGCGATCCAGAGCGCGACGGCGTTGATTCCGGTCTTGATCAGGATGTTCTTCATGACACCAGCTTGGCATGCCGCAGCCGATGGCCGCCCGCAACATGGCCGGGTCACCGCCATACAGTGAGGACTATGACTGAGGCCACACCGGAGCGCACCGTGCGGCTGCGCGCCACGCTCGACTCGATCCCCCGCTACGTCGCCGGCAAGCCGGCCGCCGTGGAGCCGGGCCGGACGACATACAAGATCAGCAGCAACGAGAATCCGTACCCGCCGCTGCCGTCCGTGCTCGAGGTCGTGCAGGACGCGATGCAGACCATGAACCGCTACCCGGACATGGGCACCGTTGCCCTGCGCACCGCGATCGGCGAACACTTCGGCGTCGACGCGGATCAGGTCGCCACCGGCACCGGCAGCGTCGGCCTGCTCGGCACGCTGTTGCAGATCACCTGCGAAGCCGGCGACGAGGTCGTCTACGCGTGGCGCTCGTTCGAGGCATACCCGATCGTCGTGGGGTTGTCCGGCGCGACCGGCGTGCAGGTGCCGCTGGATGACGAGGCGCGACACGACCTTTCGGCGATGGCCGACGCGATCACCGAGCGCACCCGGTTGGTCATCGTCTGCACGCCCAACAACCCGACCGGGCCCGCCGTCCGCGCCGCCGAGCTCGAGGAGTTCCTCGCCCGCGTGCCGGCCGATGTGCTCGTCGTGATCGACGAGGCATACCTGGAGTTCAACCGGGACGACGATGCCGCCGACGCCCTCGCCGTATGGCGCTCCCACCCGAATGTCGCTGTGCTGCGGACGTTTTCGAAGGCTTACGGCCTTGCCGGCCTGCGCGTCGGTTATTGCATCGCGCACGAGCAGGTCGCGTCCGCGCTGCGGACGGCGGCGGTTCCGTTCGGCGTCTCGCACGTCGCGCAGCAGGCCGCGATCGCGAGCCTGGCGGCATACGACGAGCTCGATGAGCGGGTTCAGGCGCTGGTGGCCGAGCGGGACCGGATGCTGATCGGACTGCGTGACCTGGGCTATGCGGTGCCGGACACGCAGGCCAACTTCGTCTGGTTGTCGCTGGGCGACAGGACGCTCGACTTCGCGAAGGCAGCCGAGGCCGCCGGCGTGGTTGTGCGGCCGTTCGCCGGTGATGGCGTCCGGTGCAGCATCGGTGAGGTCGAGGCCACGGATCGCCTGCTGCAGGTGGCGAAAGAGTTCGCCAGCAATGCTGCTACTCGTGGGTAGCGCTCCGGATTCGGTCGGTCGGCATCGCGCGGGTAATCTTCCGGCGTAAGGCAATGTGAGCCGCGTCATACCTCTCGGAACACTTCTTCCAGCTGTATGTCGTGGCCGCTGCGCGCCCGGCCCGGTGACCCCGGGCGGGTGCACGACATGCCGCGGCACACCCAGGTCGCGGCCGCCCGAGAAGGAGAACCCATGCCCGACGACGCAATGGATTCGGCCCCGGTGACGCCGGGCCCCGTGAGACATCACGAGACGGTGGTGACAGGTCCGATGGAGCACGACATCACCGATGGCGGCCCCGACATGGTGCAGTTCGTCGACGGTGACGGCAATCGCCTCCCGACGAATGACGCGAACGCGGATTACGCGCAGATCGTCGAGGACATGACTCCCGAGGACGGCCGCTCGATGTACCGCGACCTGGTGCTCGTGCGCCGGATCGACGCCGAGGGTCACGCGCTGCAGCGCCAGGGTGAGCTCGGCCTGTGGCCGTCGCTGCTCGGCCAGGAGGCCGCGCAGGTCGGAGCCGGCCGCGCGATGCGCCCGCAGGACTACGCCTTCCCGGGTTACCGCGAACACGGTGTCGCCTGGTGCCGCGACGTCCCGCCGGAGAACCTGCTTGGCCTCTTCCGCGGCGTCAATCACGGCGGCTGGGACAGCAACGCCAACAACTTCCACCTCTACACGATCGTCATCGGCAACCAGATGCTGCACGCGACCGGGTATGCCATGGGCATGCAACGCGACGGTGACGTCGGCACCGGCGATCCGGACCGCGACGCCGCGGTCATGGCGTTCACCGGCGACGGCGGCACGGCGCAGGGTGACTTCAACGAGGCACTGGTCTTCGCCGGCGTCGCCAACGCCCCGATGGTCTTCTTCGTCCAGAACAACCAGTGGGCCATCAGCGAGCCCAACTACAAGCAGTTCCGCATCCCGCCATACCAGCGCGCACGTGGCTTCGGCTTCCCCGGCGTTCGCGTCGACGGCAACGACGTGCTGGCCGTGTATGCCGTGACGAAGGCCGCCATGGACGCGGCGCGTGCCGGGCAGGGCCCGACGCTGATCGAGGCGTTCACCTACCGGATGGGCGCGCACACCACGTCGGACGACCCGACCAAATATCGCATCGCGGCCGAGGTCGACATCTGGCGCGAGAAGGACCCGATCACCCGCATGCGCGGCTTCCTGGCGAGCAAGGGGTATGCCGACGACGCGTTCTTCGACGGGGTCGACAAGGAGGCCGACGAGCTCGCGGCCCGGATCCGCAAGGCCTGCCAGGAGATGCCCGATCCGCCCAAGCCGGCGATGTTCGACGACATCTATGTCGACCCGCACCCGGTCGTGGAGCGGGAGAAGGCGGAGTTCATCGCCTACCAGGCATCGTTCGAGGGGGGCAACTGATGACCGCTCAGAACGCTCCGGCCGAAGGACGGGCCATGTCACAAAAAGCTGCTGAGGCGAGGGCGAGGAACGAGCCCACGCGTCAGAAGCTTTCTCTGGCAAAGGGATTGAACGCCGGCATGCGCAAGGCCATGGAGGACGACCCGAAGGTCGTGCTCATGGGCGAGGACGTCGGCAAGCTCGGCGGCGTGTTCCGCATCACCGAGGGCCTGCAGAAGGACTTCGGTGAGGACCGGGTCATCGACACGCCGCTCGCGGAGTCGGGCATCGTGGGCACCGCGATCGGTCTGGCGCTGCGCGGCTACCGCCCGGTGGTGGAGATCCAGTTCGACGGGTTCATCTACCCGGCGTTCGACCAGATCATCAGCCAGGTCGCCAAGATGCACGCCCGGTCGCTCGGCCATCTGCGGCTGCCGATAGTCATCCGCGTCCCGTTCGGGGGTGGCATCGGTGCGGTCGAGCACCACTCGGAGTCCAACGAGGCCTACTTCGCGCACACCGCCGGCCTGCGGACCGTGAGCTGCGCCGACCCGGCCGATGCCTACTGGATGATCCAGCAGGCGATCGCGTCCGACGACCCGGTGATGTTCTACGAGCCGAAGCGTCGCTACCACGAGCGTGCCGAGGTCGAGCTCGACGAGGCAGCGGGTGCGCCGTTGCCGTTGCACAGCGCGCGGGTCGCGCGTCCGGGGGACGACGTCACGCTGCTGGCCTACGGGCCGATGGTCAAGACCTGCCTCGACGCCGCGGGCGCTGCTCAGGGCGAGGGCAAGTCGCTGGAGGTCATCGACCTGCGGTCGCTGTCGCCGCTGGACACCGAGACCATCTTCGCGTCGGTCAGGAAGACCGGCCGTTGCGTCGTGGTGCACGAGGCGTCGACGTTCCTCGGCATGGGCGCCGAGCTGGCCGCGCAGGTGCAGCGCGAGTGCTTCTACTCCCTCGAAGCGCCGGTCATGCGCGTCGGCGGCTACAACATCCCTTACCCGCCGTCCCGCTACGAGGAGGACTTCCTGCCCGATCTGGACCGGATCCTCGACAGCGTCGACCAAGCGCTCAGCTTCTAAGGAGTTCACAACATGGGCGTGAAGCAGTTCAAGCTGCCCGACCCCGGTGAGGGTCTGGTCGAGGCCGACATCGTCACCTGGAAGATCAAGCCGGGCGACACGGTCAAGGTCAACGACGTGGTGGTCGAGATCGAGACCGCGAAATCACTCGTGGAGTTGCCGATCCCGTGGGAGGGCATGGTCGTCGAGTTGCTCGTCGCGGAGGGCGACACCGTCGAGGTCGGTGCTCCGATCGTGTCGGTCGACGTCGCCGGCGCCGAGGACGACGCACCGGCCGCGGCTCCTGCGCCGGCTGCCGACTCCGACGATTCGGGCGAGCGCGTCGCCAACCTCGTCGGGTATGGCGCCGTCGAGGGCGCGACCAAGCGTCGCGCCCGCCGTGCGTTCGAGGGTCTCCATGGTCCGGGTAGCCAGGGCGACCCGCTGCCGGCTCCGGATCTGCACAAGCATGTCGCGACCGACGCCGTGCCCAGCGCGCCGGTGCCCCGCGAGGACGCTCCGGCTCCGACGCGGGCCCGTAGTGGCGGCGCCGCACCGAACCGCTCCGGTGGGAAGGTCCTCGCGAAGCCTCCGGTGCGAAAGTTCGCCAAGGACAAGGGAATCGACCTGTCGCTCGTGCAGTCGACCCGCGACGACGGCGTGATCAGCCGCGCCGATGTCGAGGCGTTCGTCGCCGGCGGCGGCACGGCTGCGGCCGCTGCTGCTCCCGCTGCGGCGCCGAGCGGTGTCCGCGAGACACGGATCCCGGTCAAGGGCGTCCGCAAGATGACCGCGCAGGCGATGGTCGGGTCGGCGTTCACCGCGCCGCACGTGACCGAGTTCGTCACGATCGACATGACGCGCACCATGGAGCTGGTCGAGCGGCTGAAGTCCGACCGGGACTTCCGGGACCTGAAGGTGACGCCGCTGCTGGTGCTGGCCAAGGCGCTTCTCGTTGCGATCAAACGCAATCCGGAGGTCAACGCGGCCTGGGACGAGGCCGCCCAGGAGATCGTGGTCAAGCACTACGTCAACCTCGGCATCGCTGCCGCGACACCGCGTGGGCTGGTCGTCCCGAACATCAAGGACGCCGACCGGATGTCGATGCGTGAGCTCGGCGAGGCGCTCGGTGCGCTGGTCGGGACCGCGCGCGAGGGCCGCACTCCGCCGGCCGACATGTCCGGCGGCACGATCACCATCACCAACGTCGGAGTCTTCGGCGTCGACACCGGCACCCCGATCATCAACCCCGGTGAGTCGGCGATCCTGTGCTTCGGGCAGGTTCGCAAGATGCCGTGGGTCGTGACCGACGAGGACGGCGTCGACCAGATCGTGCCGCGTCAGGTGACGCAGCTCGGCCTGTCCTTCGACCACCGGTTGATCGACGGCGACCTGGGTTCACGCTTCCTCGCCGACATCGCGGCTCTGCTCGAGGACCCGGCGAAGGCGCTGGTCTGGGGCTGACCTCCCGGCATACGCCCCGAGCCATCGTTCGGCACTGCAGAAGGTGCGCTGCGCTTCGCCGCACTTTCTGCAGGGCCGCGGGTTTGTGGTGCGCTTGCAGCCGTTTGGGACCAGCAGGAGGTGCGGCCCACCGCACTGTGATGTCTCAGGACATCGGTAACACTTATGTCTCAGGACTTCGGTAACGCTACTGGTGGGGCCTGGTTACGTGCTTGGTAGCGGCGGCGGGCGACGGTCAGGGTGAATTCGGCGATCAGCTGGTTGCGGTCGAA
>NZ_DASZNO010000038.1:0-313313 GCF_035551235.1 Flexivirga sp.
CGAGGTGCGTGGTCAGCCGACGGTGACGCTGGGTGCCGCGGCGGCCTCGCCGTCGACGGGCTCACCCATCTCCTCGGCGATCCGCATCGCCTCCTCGATCAGGGTCTCCACGATCTGGCTCTCCGGGACCGTCTTGATGACCTCGCCCTTGACGAAGATCTGCCCCTTGCCGTTGCCGGAGGCGACGCCGAGGTCGGCCTCACGCGCCTCCCCGGGACCGTTGACGACGCAGCCCATCACGGCCACCCGCAGGGGCACCGTCATGCCCTCGAGCCCGGCGGTCACCTCGTCGGCCAGCTTGTAGACGTCGACCTGGGCGCGGCCACAGGACGGGCAGGAGACGATCTCGAGCTTGCGGGGCTTGAGGTTGAGCGACTGCAGGATCTGGTTGCCGACCTTGACCTCCTCGACGGGCGGGGCCGACAGGGAGACGCGGATGGTGTCCCCGATGCCCTTGGACAGCAGCGCGCCGAACGCGGTCGCCGACTTGATCGTGCCCTGGAACGCTGGGCCCGCCTCGGTCACGCCAAGGTGCAGCGGCCAGTCACCGCGCTCGGCCAGCAACTCGTAGGCGCGCACCATCACGACCGGGTCGTTGTGCTTGACCGAGATCTTGAAGTCGTGGAAGTCGTGCTCCTCGAAGAGGCTCGCCTCCCAGACCGCCGACTCGACGAGCGCTTCCGGGGTGGGCTTGCCGTACTTCTCCAGCAACCGCTTGTCGAGGGAGCCGGCATTGACGCCGATGCGCAGTGAGACGCCGGCGTCCTTGGCCGCCTGCGCGATCTGCTTGACCTGGTCGTCGAACTTGCGGATGTTGCCCGGGTTGACGCGTACCGCCGCGCAGCCGGCGTCGATCGCGGCGAAGACGTACTTCGGCTGGAAGTGGATGTCGGCGATGACCGGGATCTGCGACTTGCGCGCGATGGCCGGCAGCGCGTCGGCGTCGTCCTGGCTCGGGCAGGCGACGCGCACGATGTCGCAACCGGCCGCGGTCAACTCGGCGATCTGCTGCAGGGTGGCATTGATGTCGGTCGTCGGCGTCGTACACATCGACTGCACCGAGATCGGAGCGTCCCCTCCGACCTCGACCTTGCCGACCTTGATCTTGCGGGACTTGCGGCGGGGTGCGAGCACCGGCGCGGGCGCGCTCGGCATACCGAGAGAAACAGTCACACCCTCAGTATGACTCCCGGCATCCACTGCCCGAAATGTGGCCGATCCGCCTCGACGTCGCACGTGCGCGCCGACTACGTTCAACAAACTGTTGACGAGTGCTGTGACGCGTGCCACTCTTTCATGTGTCGAAATAGTTCTTCCGCATTGCGAGAAGGTGATCCGAGTGTTCCCTGAACCCGCCGACCCACCCGCCCAGCCATCCCTGAACCCACCCCACCGAACTCCACTCGAGGGATGAGCGCCGTGAAACTCCTACGACGCGAGGGCAACCCGATGCACCAGGGCCGACCCGAGGACACGATGTACGGTCCCGGTCGCCTGCTCATCTACGGAACCCAACACATCCTGACCATGTATGGCGGAGTGATCGCCCCACCCATCATCATCGGCGGAGCCGCGCACCTGAAGACGTCCGACGTCGCGCTGCTGGTCACCGCCGGCCTGTTCATCAGCGGCATCGCAACCCTGCTGCAGACGCTCGGCTTCGGACCGGTCGGCAGCCGCTTGCCGATCGTGCAAGGCGTCTCGTTCGCCAGCGTCTCGACCATGGTGTCGATCGCCAGCAAGGACGGCGTGCGGCCCGTGCTGGGCGCAATCATCGTGGCCGGACTGATCGGCGTCATCGCCTCGACCTGGTTCGCAAAGATCGTCCGGTTCTTCCCGGCGGTGGTGACCGGCTCGATCATCACGGTGATCGGCGCATCGCTGATGCCCACGGCCTTCACCTGGTGCATGGGTGGTGACCCGAAGTCGGCGGACTTCGGCTCCCCCACCAACATCGGCTACGCCGGACTCACACTGCTGATCATCGTGCTGATCAGCAGGCTCTTCCAGGGAGCCGTCTCACGCCTGTCGATCCTCATCGGCATGATCATCGGAACGATCGTCGCCGCGGCGACGGGACATGCCGACTTCTCCGGCGTGCAGGATGCCAAGCTCGTGGCACTCCCCCAGATCCTGCACTTCGGCTCCCCGACCTTCCAGGTCGGCGCGATCATCTCGATGACCATCGTGATCTTCGTGATCATGACCGAGACGACCGCCGACATCCTCGCCATCGGGGAGATCGTCGGCACCGAGGTGGACGACAAGCGCGTCGCCGCCGGCCTGCGCGCCGACATGGCGGCAACCACCGTGGCGCCGTTCTTCGGCAGCTTCCCGGCGAGCGCATTCGCCCAGAACGTCGGACTCGTCGCACTCACCGGCATCAAGAGCCGGTTCGCCGTCGCGGCCGGCGGTGGTGTGCTGGTCGTGCTCGGGCTGCTGCCGGTCGTCGGCGCGATCGTCGCAGGCATCCCGTCGCCTGTCCTCGGCGGCGCGGGGATCATCCTCTTCGGCTCGGTCACGGCCAGCGGCATACGCACCCTGGCGCGGGTCGACTTCGAGAACGGCCTCAACCTCGTCATCATCTCGGTGACCTTCGGCTTCGGCGTCATACCGATCGCGATGCCGACCTTCTGGGACAGGTTCCCGGACTGGTTCGGCGTGATCATGGACTCCGGCATCAGTGCCGCTGCGATCAGCGCGGTGACGCTCAACCTCTTCTTCAACGAGTGGAAGTGGGGCAACAGGCCGGGTGCTTCGGTCTTCGCCGAGCGGGACAACCGCGTCGAGCGCTTCGGCGACCGACTCGAGGACGACATCCGACGGTCCGAGAAGATCTCCCGCACAGCCGTCGACTAGCTCGGCCGGCATCGGGCCGTCACGCGGACGCGCGGGCGGCCCGATGCTCGTCGGCAAGGATCGCCCAGATCTGCTTGTCGTGATGTATGCCGCCGTTCAGCCAGGCCTGCCGCAGGGTTGCCTCGTGCGTCATACCGAGTCGTCGGGCGGTGGCGGCGCTGCGTACGTTGTCGGCGCGACAGCGCCATTCGATGCGGTGCAGCCCGCGTTGGGTGAAGGCCCAATCCAGCATGACCCGCCCGGCGGTGGTGATCAGTCCGCGCCCTTCGCCGGCGGGTTCCAGCCAGCACCCCAGCTCGGCGGTCCCACCTGCCGCGTTGAAGTCGACGAACATCAGGCCACCGACGAGAGTGCCCTCGGCCCAGATGCCGACGAGGCGCGCCTCATCCCGTGCCGTCGCTTCGGCATACCGGACCAAGGTGGCGCGAGCTTCGTCGACGGTCTCGGTGACGAACGACGGGCCGACCCAGGGACGGATGTGCTCCCGCGCGCGATCGAGGTGGGCGGCGAATTCGTCGGCATACCAGGGCTCCAGCGTGCGCAGGTGGACTCCGTCCGCGAGTGGGTGGGTGAACATGGCCGCTCCGATCGTTTGCATAACGTTTGTTGTGCAAACTAGCATTCCGCCCATGGCCAGGCCAAAGGGAAATCACGAGGAGCGCCGCGGCGACGTCGCCGAAGCCGTGTGGCAGGTGCTGGCGAGCGACGGCTTCAACGGGCTGACCATCCGGGCGATCGCCCACCGGCTGCAGGCCACCACCGGTGTCGTGACGCACTACTTCCGGTCGAAGCGGGAGATCGTGAGTTACGCACTCGACCTGCTCGAGAAGCGGTCGGCGAGTCGACTGCGCACGCCGGCAGCGGAGGGGCTTGCCGCCCTGCGGTCCGCGGCGATGGACATGCTGCCGCTGGACGCCGACTCGACGACCGCCAACCGCGTCTGGATCTCGTCGTGGGACCACGCACTCGCCGATGCGCAGTTCCAGCGCGACCACGCCCGACGGTACGCCGACGGCGTCGAGCACCTGGCGCAACTCATCCGCGTCGCGCAGGGACGCGGCGAATTGGTTGCCGGTGATGCGCAGGCGATGGCGACCGAGGTGCACTCGTTCGCGCTCGGGCTGATCGTGCAGGCCGTCCTGGACCCGGCGGAATATCCGGCAGATCGCCAGATCGCACTGCTCGACGGTTACCTGGGACGACTGGCACGAACGTCCGAAATCCGTTGACTCAGTGGGTTTTTCGCTGCACCAGGCCTCGGATGAATTCGGTCACCTCATCCGGTTTCTCCTCGGCCATGAAATGGCCGGCGTCGATCGGCTCGTAGGTCGCGGCTGGCGCCCACTTCTTCCACAGGTCGAGGGCGTTGAAGCCCAACTGGGCGCCCCAGTCCTGCGACAGAACACCGACCGGCATCGCCAGTTGTGCTCCCGCCGCCCGGTCGGCGCGATCCATCTCCAGGTCGATGCCGGCGGTGGCCCGGTAGTCGGCGACGATCGACGGCACCGCTGCGACGGAGCTGTCGACATAGTGCTGACGGACATCCGGCTCGAACGTCGTGCCACTCGGGTCCCAGGCGTCCAGGAACGATGCGAAGAAGTCGGCCGCGACCGCCTCGATCATCCTCTCCGGCAAGCCTTTCGGCTGCGCCATCAGGTAGAGATGCCAGGCGACCTTGGCGTCCACGCCGTGCAACACGTCCCACGTGTCCAGAGTCGGCAGGACGTCCAGGATGCCCAGGTGTGACACCGCGTCGGGGTGGTCGAGCGCGGCTCGCGTGCCGACCAGCGCACCGCGGTCATGGCCGATCAGGGCGAACTGCTCGGCGCCGAGTTCCCTTGCCACAGAGACGATGTCGCGTGCCATGGTCCGTTTGGAGTATGTCGAGGCATCCGCTTCCACCGGCTTGTCGCTCGCGCCATACCCACGCAGGTCGGGGACGATCACCAGGTGATCGTCGGCCAGCCGGGGCGCGACCTGCCGCCACATGAGGTGCGTCTGGGGAAAGCCGTGCAGCAGCACGATCGGCTGCCCCGAACCGCCGATGGCGACGTTGAGGGTCACGTTGTCGTGTCCCGGAATGCGGCGGTAGTCGAAGCCGTCGATGATGGATCGCGCGTTCATGGGGCCTTTCGATGGTGGATGGATGTGCGGTCAGGCGAAGATCGCGCGGGGCGGCTCGGTCCGGTCGGCCGCGCTGGCTCGGAGCGACGGGATGAGCACGTCGTCGACGAGCCTGGCGAGGTAGTCGGCGCCGGTCGCCAGTCCGTTGAGGCGGCGCAGGAGAAGGACGGAGCCGGCGACTTCCTCGTAGGCGAACGGACGGGTTCCCTTCGGGAGCTCACCGCGCGAAATCGCCGCTGTCAGAACGCATTCCGGAAGTTTGGCGCCCGTCGGACCGGCCGCTTCCTCGATATGGCGGCACAGCTCGGGGTCCTCGAGGCCGGCCTGCAACAGCATCAGGCTCATCGCTCCGTCGGACGCGCGCAAGGTCGCGTCGAGCCGTTCGCAGAGCGCCAGGAGATCGCCGCGCAGCGATCCGGTGTCTATCTCGTCGGTAGGTGTCGCAGACGAAGGACCAGCCTTGATCGCGGCGACGACCATGTCCCGCTTGGTGTTCCAACGGCGGTAGAGCGTCGCTTTGGAGGCGCCGGCCCGGCGCGCGACCCCTTCGAACGTCAGGGCGTCATACCCCACCTCGGCGAGGAGGTTGAGAACCGTCTGCAGGATCGCGGCTTCCCGCTCCGCATCGCGCGGACGGCCCTGCGTGGTTGCGTCAGAGGTATTTCGAAACGGCACGTTTCGTATCGTAATGACTTTCTGCGGGACTTTCAACGTGTCGGCGAGCCGGGTGCGGCGTGCTCCCGCGATATCCACATCCCCGGCCCTCGACGCTCTTCGTCCACACGACGCGACGAGGGCGATGCTAGGCGGTGCGGAACGGCATTAGCTTCGCTGTCATCGATGACCGACGAATGGTGGTGTGAGGCATGGGCTTTGATGACGATGATCCCCTCGCACAGGTGCGCGCCTGCGTGGCGACACTGGACGAGCTGCTCGAGTGCATCGACGAATTCAGCGAGAGCGAGCTGGCCGACGCGATGGTCACCCTGCTGCGCCTGCACAGCCGCAGTGAGCAGCTGGCGACCCTTGTTGCACGCCGCGCCCGCGAGCGCGGCGATGTGAAAGCGTCGGACGCGGCCAATACGACGCAGTGGGTGGCCAACTGCGCGAATACCGCGGCGGTGCCGTTGGACGTGCGCGACGCGCACACCATCGCCTCCGTCGCAGATGCCTGCCAGGGCGAGAATGCCCGCGTGGTCACCGAAGCACTCCGTGTCGGCAGCTGCACCCCGGCGGTCGCGAAGACCGCGCTGCAGGAGGCAGCAAAGGTCGCACCGGTGGTGCCCGAAGCCGACCGCGACCAGGTCCTCGGCTGGTTCCTCGATCTCGACCCCGCATCCGGTGCCGCTGGGCGCCGGTTGCTGACCCGGCAGATCCTCGCGATGTACGCCCCGGACGAGCTCGACAAGTCCGACGCCACGCTGGAGCGCACCGAGTCACTGTCCTGGTGGACCACTGAGACCGGCATGACCCGACTCACTGCGGAGCTGGCTCCGGTCAATGCCGCGATCGTCAAGGAAGCCGTCATGGCCCTGTCTGCGCCGCGGACCGGACGCGATGCCGACGGTCGCATCTCCACGGACGCGCCGAGCGACGGCAGCCAGGACGAGCGAACACCCGGCAAGCGCCGCGTCGACGCGCTGGTGACCCTCGTGAGTTCCGCAGCGCGCTTGAGGGACGTCGACGCCGCCGGGCTCGGATCTGCCGCGCGCGTGACGGTGACGATGCCGCTGGACACACTGACGGCCGGCCTCGACTCCGCCACGACATCCACCGGCGACCTCCTCGACCCGGGAGCCGCACGGCGGCTCGCCTGTGATGCCGACATCATGCCGGCAGTCCTGGGCACGGAGAGTGAACCACTCGACGTCGGGCGAACCAAACGCCTTGTGCCCAAAGGGCTTCGTACTGCCGTGACGCTCCGGGACAATGGTTGCACGTTCCCCGGCTGTGACCGACCGCCACAATTCTGCGAGGTGCACCACATCGTGCCGTGGTCAGCCGGCGGGGTCACAAGCCTGCTCAACTCCGCCATGCTGTGCACGACGCATCATCAGAAGGTGCACCGGTCCGGATACACGGCAGTCGCCACTGCCGCGCGTGTCGAGTGGGATCTCACGGCGGCGCGTACGACCGGCAGCCGGAGCAGCGACGCCGCGTGAGTCTTCCCGCGGTTGGCGAGGGTGGGTCCGCTGTGCTCACTCCGTCTTGTGCCATACCGAGACGTGGGACTCGCTCTCGCCGGTGAACTCACTGCCGTCCCAGTCCGCGACGCGCTTCTCGAGCGTCATACCGGCGAGTTGCGCCATCAGATCACACTCGGCGGGCCAGACGTATCGAAAGTTGCTGGCGCCATAGCGAACGGTGCCGTCTGCTTGTCGGGTGTAGTGATGCGAGGTGCCTTGCTGCGTCGCCAGGTCATAGGTGTCGAAGCCGAGATGACGCTCGCCGACGTGGAACGGGACTGCCGTCTGCCCCGGAGGCATCCGGCGAATCCCCGGGATCCATAGTTCGATGACGAAGTGACCACCCGGCACGAGATGACGTGCGGCGTTGCGGAAGACCGCTACCTGTTCGGCCTGGGTGCGTACATTGCCCAGACCGTTCCAGACCAGGTAGACGAGTGAAAACTCACCGGCCACGACTGTTGTGGCCATGTCGCCGACAGTTACCAGCAGGTTGGGTGCCTTGGCATGCAGCTGATCGACCATCGGCTGCGACAACTCGATGCCGCTGACGCTGATCCCCTTGTCGATCAACGGGATAGCGACGCGACCGGTGCCGATCGCGAACTCCAGGGCTGCACCGGTGCCGGCGAGCCCGGCCAGGAAATCCACCGCGGGCGTGAGCACCTCCGGGGCGAACATGAACGACGACTCCGCGTCATACCGCTCCGCCGCTTCGACATCCCACAGATCGCTGCTCGACATGTCACGAGCGTGCCGCAGCGATCGACCCGCCCGCCAGCGAATTTGACGCTCTGCGGAAGGCTCGCCGGTCAGGCTGCGCCGATCGTCCCTGGCGCCGGCACGTAGGGCTGGAAGAACTGCGACGCCGGCATCCCCTCGATGCTCATCACGAGTGCGGGGATCGCCATACCGTCCAACTGCTCGCGAATGATGTCGGCATGCCCGGCGTGCCGCGCGAACTCCTCGAGGAAATGCACGATGTCGTAGCGCCTCTTGACCGGTGCCGATTGCATGATTCCGTGCCACGGCGCAGGCGGTGCCATGGCATCCGCGTCCGGATCCGTGTGCGCCAGCGCTGCACGCAATTCCGCCCGCGCGGAGTCGAATTCGGCCAGCACATCGGAGACCTTCTCGTCGCTACCGACTTCCAGGCTCTGGAGGTAAGCGGCAAATGCCGTGTCGTCCAGCTCCGAGAACGAACCCGAAAGCTGAGCGACGTAGCCCCGCATACCGTATGCAGCGTGCTTGAGCAGCGCCGCGAGCGAGAGGGAGCTTGCGCAGGGCGTCGACTTCGCCTGCTCCTCCGTCAGTCCGTGGACCGACGCGCGCAACGCATCCAGTTGCTGATCGATGTAGTGGGTCAGGCCGGTGATCTCGTCGTGCGAGGTCGGTGCATACATCCGTCGCTCCTCATCAAGCGCTCGTCCATTGACGACAACACTCTGCTGCGGGCTGCGGACAGGGTCAGTCCGCAACCTGCTCGCAGGCTCACCCGAGTTTCACCGGATTGACGATGTCGGCATACGCCAGTAGGGCGAACATCACCAGAAGCACGATCGATACGCCATACGCGAGCGGCAACGCCTTCGCGACATCGACGTAGACGGGACCGGCGATCCCACGCGCGCGGGCGATCCGACGCTTGACCGCCTCCCACAGAGCGCCTGCGATGTGACCTCCGTCGAGTGGCAGTAGCGGCACCATGTTGAAGACGAAGAGCGCCATGTTCAGCGAAGCGAGGATCATCAGCAGCACGACAACCTTGTCCTTCGTGCTGGCGAACTTCGACTCGGTCACGTCACCTGCAGTGCGGCCTACACCGACGACGGACTGCGGGCTGTACTGATCGCGGGTGCCACCGCTGAATGCGGCGTTCCACACGCCGACCATCTTCTGCGGGATCTTCACGAAAACCGATGAGGTCTTCTTCAGCGCATCGCCGAAGGTGCCGATCGCTGCCGGAAGCGACTGCCGCTCGTCACGGTAGGTGCCGCCGATCGACGCGCCGATGATCCCGACGTCCTCGTACTCGACCTCGCCCTTCCAGTTGACGACCTGCGTTCCATTGCTGTCCTGCTTGGGCATGCGCTGCAGCTTCGGTTTCACCTGCAGCGTGACGTTCTTGCCGTCGCGCTGGACCACCAGCGGAAGCTGCTTGCCCGGGTGGGAACGCACGATGTCGGTGAAGTTGATGGTCGAGGTGATCTTGGTGCCGTCGATCGAAACGATCCGGTCACCGGGCTCCACGCCGGCCGCTGCCGCGGCGGTGCGTCCGGCTGCGTCACAATCGGTCACTGTCTTGCCGGCGGCTGTCGGCGAGCACGACTGCACTGCCGCGATGCTGGCGGTCTGCTGCACGGGCAGTCCGATCCCGCTGGCGATGATGATCAGCAGGACCAGCGCGATGACGAGATTCATGAAGGGGCCGCCGAACATGATGACGACCTTCTTCCAGGTCGGCAGCTTGTAGAAGACCCGGTCGGCGTCGCGCGGTGCGATGTGCTCGTAGGCGTCCTCCCGCATCTGGTCGGCCAGCTGGCTGAATCGGCCGGTCGACGACGAGCGGATCAGCCCGTCCTTCTCCCCCGGACGCGGAGGGAACATGCCGATCATCCGGATGTAGCCGCCGAGCGGGATCGCCTTGACGCCATACTCCGTCTCGCCGCGACGGCGCGACCAGATCGTCGGACCGAAGCCGACCATGTACTGGGTGACCTTGACGCCGAAGAGTTTCGCGGGTGTGAGGTGACCGATCTCGTGCAGGGCGATGGAGACACCGACGCCGAGCAGCAGAATGATCACACCGAGCAGGAACAACACGCCTACCAGCGTCTCATGGGGACGCCCTCCTTCGTCGGGTGTCCCATTCGACCCGTGCTTGTTCGCTCGCTGCGCTCGCGGTATGGGTGGCTGCGATCGCGCTCAGCGCCGAACGAGGATCTCCTGTGCATGCGCGCGTGCCCACGTCTCCGCGGCGAGGACATCGTCGACGGTGAGCTCGCCGGCGGACGGTGCGTGCTCGTCGACGACACGCTGCACCGTCTCGATGATGTCGGTGAAATGGATCCGACCGTCGTGGAACGCCCCGACGCACTCCTCATTGGCTGCGTTGTAGACCGCCGGGTAGGTCGAGCCGGCCATACCGACCTGTCTCGCCAGTTGCACGGCGGGGAACGCTCCGTCGTCGAGCGGCTCGAACCGCCAGTCCGCCGCCTTCGTCCAATCGATCGGCGTCTCCGCATCGGGGACTCGATCGGGCCACCCCAGCCCGAGCGCGATCGGCACGAGCATCGTGGGCAACCCGATCTGCGCGACCACCGCCCCGTCGACGAACTCGACCATCGAGTGGATGAACTGCTGCGGGTGCACGACGACATCGATGCGGTCGAACGGCACGTCGAACAGCAGGTGCGCCTCGATGACCTCGAGCCCCTTGTTGACCAGCGTTGCCGAGTTGGTGGTGATGACCTTGCCCATGGCGAAATTCGGGTGCGCCAGTGCCTGCTGCGGTGACACCTGCTTCAACTCGTCGAACGGCATCCCACGGAACGGGCCACCGCTCGCCGTCACGACCAGACGTCGTACTTCCCGCTCGCTTCCCGCGCGCAGGCTCTGCGCGATGGCGGAGTGCTCGCTGTCCACGGGCACGATCTGCCCCGGCCGGGCAGCCCGCTTCACGATCGAACCGCCGACGATGAGGGATTCCTTGTTCGCCAGCGCGAGTGTCGAGCCGGTCTCCAGCGCAGCCAACGTCGGGCGGAGCCCGATCGAACCGGTGATGCCGTTCAGGACGACGTCGGCGCCAGACCGTGCGACCTCTTCCGAAGCGTTCCCACCGATCACGATCTCGGGCCGGTAGTCACGCACACCGGCGCGCCGAGCTTCGTCGTCCAGCACGTCGCGGAACTCCGCCTCCTCCCCCGCGGCGAGCCCCACCAGACCGACGCGCGCCTGCACCGCCTGCTGCGCGATGAGCCGAGGCTGGCCACCGCCTGCGCTGAGCGCGGTCACCCGGAAACGGTCCGGGTTGCGCGA
Source organism: Flexivirga sp. (assembly GCF_035551235.1). Taxonomy (GTDB): domain Bacteria; phylum Actinomycetota; class Actinomycetes; order Actinomycetales; family Dermatophilaceae; genus Flexivirga. Next base: position 11,208 of record NZ_DASZNO010000038.1, read on the forward strand.
AACGATGTTCATCGCCTGGGTGCCGATGGACCCCGTCGACCCCAGGATTGCTACGGAACGCTGGGCAGGGGAGGCTGCAGGATTGTCGGTCACGCTCTCATTAAATGCCATTCATCAGTTCTCGCATCCTCTCCCCGTGCTCCGAGCAACTCCTCCAGGATGTAGTCACCGACCCCAGTGGCCCGCGCCGGCCGCATCTCGATCAGCCGGTCCCCTGCTTCCTGGGGCACCAGCAGCCGTCGACTCGCCCAGCTGCCGGCAGTGCCCAGCAGGATCCCGAGGAGGACCTGGTCATGATCCGGGTCCCGCGTAGCTCGCCATACGGTGGCATCGAACTGTGCGACGCCCTCGCCCCAGAGGTCTTGTGCCAGGTCTCCCGCGGTGAAGGACGCCACCGTCAGGGTCACCGGATCGCCGTGACCGTCCGCCACGCCGTCGACCGTGCAGAACGCGTCGACCTCGTCCGGCAACTTCTCCGGCTCGGTCAGGCGGAACTCGTGTATGCCGTCATCGGTGACGTCCTCGATCACCACGACGTCACTGCCAAGATGGTGATAGCGCAACACTCCGACCTCGGCGGTCGCCTTGCTGATCAACAACGCCGATCGTGCGGACGCCCGCACCTGCAGCATCGTCACGACGGACTCCGGCAGTTCCATCCCCGCCCCGCCGTTCACCGCGACGGCACCATGTGCGCACAGCGACCGGTAGGCGACCTGCACCGCCACTTGGCGTTGTACCTCGTCGAGGCTGCTCAGGTATGGCGCATCGACCACCGGATGGTGGGCGCTGAACAGCAACAACTCCTCGTCGGTGAACCGCACCAGCAAGGGCGCGAGCCGCCTCATGCCCCGACCTTCACCGGTTGGACCAGCGTTCGGCCCGAGCCATCACCGGATCCGTTCAGTCCCGGCCGTCTCCAGGGAAGCTGCGCTGCGCCCGGTGCCTGCTCGACAGGCGCCGGCACCGGCCGCGGCCCGCTCAACGGCGGCGGCCGCAGCGGCCAGTCCGGCGGCCACTCCCCCGGCGCACGCTCCGGCCCGCTCAGCGGTGGCGGCTCGAACGGCCAATCACCCGGCGCACGTCGCGGCCCGCTCAACGGCGGGGCCGCAAGGGGCCAGTCGCCGCCCCAGCCCGCAGGCGGGCGGATGGGCCCGACCCATCGCGGTGGGGCCACGGGCCTACGCAGCAACAGGCGCTTCAGATCCGACTCGACGTGCATCGACTGCTGCTCAAATCGCTGACGCAGCAACGTGATCCGGTCTTCGATGGCCGTCCGCTCCGCGGATGGTCCCTCCGGCAGACGTCTCGCGTGCGCCTGTGCATCAGCGAGGTCGTGCCCGAACGTGCTCGCGAGCGATCCGAGCCGCTCGACCGCTGCGCGCGCCCCCTGCAGCGTGCCTCGGTGCGCGTGCGCGATCGCGCCGAATGACACCGCGGCTGCTCCGGACCAGCGAGCCGCGGTGCTGTCAGCAGCCCCGCCGAGTGCCTTCTCCTGCCCGTGCAGCTCGAGAGCGAGCGCATTGCACCGTTGGCCCGCACGCAGCAACATGGCGGGATCGCCGTCCGGTGGTCTCACGACTGTTCCACCAGCGCGACCCGAACCAGCCATTCGGTCCGTCGATAAGCCCCCGCGGCGGTGTCGAGATGCGCCGAGAGCGTCTCGGTCTGCTCGCGCACGAACTCGATGGCTTGCGGCAGCACCCCACCTGCGACGCAGGTGTTACCGCCTTCGACTCCGAGTCCGCGCTGCACATCGTCGACGATCGCTCGGGCGAGCAGTGTCGCACCGTCATCGTGAGCAGCCCGCAGCAGCGCGGCTGCCGTCTCCAGCGAGCCCGGATTCACCGTGAGCTGGCCCATCGCCGACTCCCTTCCTCGTCCTCACAGCGAGGTTAGGAGCCGACGACGGTCAGCCGCAGAAGTTATCCACAGGGCTCCGCCCGTGGCAGAACCTCGGCCGGCTCAGAGAGCCAGCCCGACATACTTGGTCTCCAGGTACTCCTCGATGCCCTCGAAGCCACCCTCTCGACCGAAACCACTTGCCTTGACGCCACCGAACGGTGCTGCCGGGTTGGAGACGACGCCCTGGTTGACGCCGACCATGCCGTACTCCAGCGCTTCGCTCACACGCAGCACCCGGGCGTAGTCGCGCGTGAAGAAGTAGCCGACAAGTCCGTACTCGGTGTCGTTCGCGCGCTGGATGACGTCGGACTCGTCGGTGAACGTCTGTATGGCGGCCACCGGCCCGAAGATCTCCTCCCGCGCCATCGCCGCGTCACCGGGCAGGCCAGTGATCACGGTCGGTGTGAAGAAGAAGCCGGAGCCCTCGCGCTTGCCACCACCGGTGACGACCTTCGCCCCGCGATCGGTGGCATCGGCGACCAGTCCGGTCACCTTGTCGACCGCCTTCGCGTTGATCAGCGGGCCGACGTCGACCCCGTCGACCAGCCCGTCGCCCACTGTCAGCCCTGCCATCCGCGCGGCGAACTTCTCACTGAACTCGGCCGCGACGTCGGCGTGGACGAAGAAGCGGTTGGCCGCCGTGCACGCCTCGCCGATGTTCCGCATCTTGGCGAGCATCGCGCCGTCGACCGCTGCATCGATGTCGGCGTCGTCGAAGACGATGAACGGCGCGTTCCCGCCCAGCTCCATCGACACGCGCAACACCTGCTGCGCCGACTGCTCGATGAGCGTTCGTCCGACCGGCGTGGAGCCGGTGAAGGTCAGCTTCCGCGCCCTCGGGTCACGGATGAGTGGCTCCATGACCTCGCCGCTCCTGCTCGTGGTGACGACATTGAGCACTCCGGCGGGCAGCCCTGCCTCCTCCATGACCTGCGCGAGGTAGAGCATCGACAGCGGTGTCTCGGCCGCGGGCTTCACCACCATCGTGCAACCTGCTGCCACGGCCGGACCGATCTTGCGCGTGCCCATCGCCAACGGGAAATTCCACGGGGTGATCATCAGCGTCGGACCCACCGGCTGCTTCATCGTCATCAGCCGGGTCGCGCCGTTCGGCGCCGTCGAGTAGCGCCCGGACACGCGGACCGCTTCCTCGGCGAACCAGCGGAAGAACTCGGCACCGTAGGCCACCTCACCACGCGACTCGGCGAGCGGCTTGCCCATCTCGAGCGTCATCAGCTCGGCGAAGACGTCCGTCCGCTCCACGATCAATTCGTATGCCGCGCGCAGGATCTCGCTGCGGTCTCGCGGCGCAGAACGCGCCCATTCGGCCTGCGCGTCCGCTGCGGCGGTCAACGCCGCGTCACCGTCCGCGACCGAACCGTCGGCGACCCGAGTCAGCTCTCCCCCGGTGGCCGGGTTGTCCACTTCGAGAGTGGCGCCTCCCTCGGCATCCCGCCAGCTGCCGCCGATGAACAACTGCTTCTTGACCTGCTCAACAACCGAAGACGTCTTTGTCATGACCCAAGCGTGCCACCCCTTGGTGGGCTCGAGAATGGGGCCCAGAATGAACGGCATGAGCCGGACCCTCGAAGTGATCGTCACCAGCGTCACGGACGCCCGCGCCGCACACGACGGCGGCGCCGACCGCCTCGAGTTGGTTGCCGAGCCGGAACGCGGTGGGATGACTCCGGCACCGGACGTGGTGCGCGCTGTGCTCGCGGCGACCGATCTCCCGGTGCGGGTCATGATCCGACGCGCTGAGTCGCACCGGTTGACCGACGAGGACGCCGCTCAGCTGTGTCGCGACGTCGAATCACTGCCCATGGCAACAGGTTTCGTGTGCGGCGCGGTCGATGTAGCCGGAGTGCCATCCGACGCCCTGGGACCGGTCATCGCTGCGTTCGGCGGTCGGCACTGGACCTTCCATCGTGCTCTCGACGACGCGCCCGATCTGGCGGCAGCTGTCACTGCTGCGCTGTTCCTGCCCGGGTGCGACCAGGTGCTGACTGCGGGCGACCCGGCCGGGATCGACGTCGGCATGCCGCGCATCGTCGCCACACTGCGCGATCCGGAACTCGCCGCAGCGACCCTCGTCGGCGGCGGCGTGACCTATGACAACCTGCCGGCGCTACTTGCTGCCGGCGCCCGCGGCATACACCTGGGGCGTATGGCGCGGGTCGACGGCAGCTGGGATCACCCTGTGCAGAGCGCGCTCGTCCGTGCCGCCGCGGACCTCGTTCACGGTCACTGAGCCGCGTCGAAGACCTCCACGTCCGCGCGCCAACCGTGATCGAGCGGGTCGAACGGGTGCAGTGGGTGTCCGACGTGCTCGAACCGGAGATCGCCGATCCGCTGGTCTACCGGACCCTCGGTCAGTGCCATCACCCAGCCCCTGCTCACCTCCTCCAGCTCCGGTTCGAGGTAGCCGATCTTGTTGATCACCAGTCTGGTTCGGGCCAGGTCCACCCCGACCCGCGCGTAATCGCCGACCGTGTGGAACGGGCGGCGACGCGATGTCAGGACGACCTGCAGGCGCCCCAGTCGGATGACGGCGACCTCCCCGGAGCAGTCGTCAGCGAGCCGGTCGACGACTCCAGTGAGTCGCGCGCGTGCCGGCCAGCCGAAGCACCCTCCGACCTCTTCGTCGAAGGCACCGCCAACGCCGATCTGCCGTGCCGCCTGCACCCCGCCGGGATCGACCAGCGCTGACCACACTGCGTCGCCCGCGCCCTCGGTGACCCGCTGGTCCGCGACCAAGGCGTCCAAAGTCGTTGCCACATCTCCGGATCCGCCCGCCGTCGGGTTGTCGCCGGTGTCACTGATGAAGAACGGACCGTCCGGCGCCGCCTCCGCGGCATCAAGCGCCCACGGCAGACTCCCGGTCGGGCCGCAGAAGGCGAAGTCATCCCGCGAGGCGACGAATTGCTCTGCCACCCGCCCACATTCACGCTGTATGGCGCAAGCGTCCTCCCCCACCACCACGGCAGCGGCCGACGTGCGAGCCTCGTCGGCCCAGGCATAGCCGACCCACAGCGCCGACTCCCACACGCCCTCCGGCGGATCGGCCAACGACCGGTAGAGCGAGGCCGCAGGCTCGACGCGCGTCGAGGTCTTCTCCCCCGGCAGCGCAACAGGGATCCGGCACCACGCACGCGCCGGACGCACACCGGATGTCAGGGCACGCGCCAGCAGCCGTGCCGCGCGGTCCCGCGTCTCCGGTTCGTCCACGTGCGGCGCTGTTCGGTAGCAGGTCGGCAGCTCCACACACCGGACGAACTCGCGCGACACCTGCCCGTGCAGGTCCATCGCCGCCGCCATCACGACCTCCGCGCCGCCGGCGGCCTCCCGCACCCGGCGAGCGAGATCCGCCTCGACGTCGCTCATCCCCTCGACGAGCATCGCGCCGTGGATGTCGAGCAGCACACCGTCCCAGGGTGCTCCGGCCCGGACCGCGTCGAGCACCTGCTGCAGCAGTGCGTCATACGCGGCACGCAGGACCGGTCCACCCGGCAGCGCCCGCGCGACCGGGCCCGGCACGAAGTCGACCTCGCGGACGTGCCCCGACGGCACGGCCGGAAAGCGTTCCAGCACCCGGTCACCGGTACGAATACCGAAGTCCGCCAGCGTTGTTCGGTGCGGGGCGAACGACGAGCACTCGGTGCCGATGCCGACGATGATCGCTCGCGGGCGCTGCCCGGTCACTCAGCCAGCCACGCTGCGTAAGCGTCGAACGTGTACGGACGCCCCAGGAAGTCGGCGACCAGATCGGCCGCGTCCTTGCTGCCGCCCGGGACCAGGACCTTGTCGCGATAACGACCGGCAACCTCTGCGTTGTAGAGGTCGGCCGTGTCGAACGCGCTGAACATGTCCTTCGCGATGACCAGCGACCACATGTAGGTGTAGTAGCCCGAGCTGTAGCCGTCCAGGTGACCGAACGCAGTGTGGAAGTGCGTGTCCGGGACATACGGGAAGACCGAGTACTTCGCCTGCAGGTCACGCACCACCTCGGTCAGGTCGGCATACCGCCGCAGGTACAGGTTCAACGACAGGGCGGCGTAGAACATCTGCGTCCGCGCCTGGAACCCCTTGCCGAAGTCATCGGCGCGACGCATCTTCGTCACGAGTTCGGCCGGGATCGTCTCTCCTGCCTCGTTGGTCGCGAAGGTCGCCAGCACGTCGGCGTCCCACGCCCACTCCTCCAGCATCTGACTGGGCGCCTCGACGAAGTCCCATTCGGTGGCGACCCCGGTGAAGCTGATCCACTCCTGGTCGCCGCCGAGCACATGGTGGATCAGGTGTCCGAACTCGTGGAAGAGCGTCACGACCTCGTCGTGCTCCATCAGGCCCCGGCCGAAGTTGCACAGCAGGACGCCCTCGGGCAGTTGCCGTCCGCGCAGCCCACCACGCAGGTCGAACTGCGCCGCATGCTTGTACTTCCCGTCGCGTGGGTGCAGGTCGAGGTAGATCCTGCCGATCCGCTCCCCCGCCCGCAGTACGTCGTATGGCGCCACGTCGGCGTCCCAGGTCACCGCGTCGACCGGCTCGAACGAGATCCCGAAGAGCCGCCCGGTCACATCGAGCAGGCCCTGCCGGACCTTCTCGAAGGAGAAATAGGTCCGGACCTGCTGTGCGTCGACGGCGTACTGCTCCTTGCGCACCAACTCGGAGTAGAAGGACAGGTCCGAGGACGAGATGTCGGTGGCCTCCGGCACGTCCTGCTGCAGCCGCTCCAGCAGGACCGCCTTGTCACGTTCGGCGCTCTCTGTGGCCGCCGCCGTGATCTTGTCGATGAACTCGCCGATGGCAGAGGCGTTTCCGATCATCTTCACCTCGGCGTCGAAGTCCGCCCAGGTGTCATAGCCGAGCAGTTTCGCGTGTTCCGCGCGCAGTTCCAGCAGTCGTTGCAGCACCGCGTCGTTGCCGGGCCAGGCGACGTTCAGTCGTTCGAGCGTCATCGCCATACGGGTGGAGGCGTCCTGGCAGAAGGTGATCAGCGGAATCGCATCCGGGTAGTCCGTCGTCACGGTGACCAGACCGTCATCGCCGGCCGGGTGCGCGTCGAGCCAGTCCTGCGGCATACCGGCCAGCGCCGCCGGCGGCACGGAAATGCTCCGCACGCCCTCGCGGATGTTCTTGCTGTGCTCCTGGCTCGCCCTGAGTTCCAGCTCGGCGAGTTCGCTCAACCGGGCCCGCGTCTGTTCGTCCTGGTCCACCCCACTGCGCCGGAAATCGCGCAGGGTGTGCTCCAGAAAGCGCCGCGCCCCGTTGTCCAGGCCGGAGGTGTCGACCGACGAGAGGATGCCGAAAACCTCCGGGTCCATACCGAGTTCGGTGGAGAAGGCGTCCAGCCGTTGCATCGCCGTCTCGGCGGCGTCGCGCACCGCGGAACTCGGATCCGCCTCGGAGTACACCCCGGCGACCCCGGCGGCCCCCGCGAGCGCGACATGGATGTCGTTCCAGGCACGCAGCGTTTCGAGCGCGTCAGTGGGCGGGCTCTTCTTGAACGACGTCACGAGCGAGCGCGCCCGATCGAGGCCGCCGTCGCAGGTCCGGGCGACCCACTCAAGGGCCTCGTCGGAAGTTGGCAGGGTCTGCGGCTCCAATGCGCTCATGGAGGCAACCTAACCGGATGCGGCTCAGCCGACCACGCGCGGACGTCGCTGGCACCGCGGACAGCTGAACGACGACCGGTTCATGAACGACTCGCGCACCATCGGCGTGCCGCACCGACGACACGGATCGCCTTGTCGTCCATAGGCGTTCAGCGATCTCTCAAAATAGCCGCTGGCGCCGTTGACGTCGACATACAGGCTGTCGAAGCTGGTGCCGCCCCGACCGAGAGCCTCGGTCATCACGTCGGCGGCATGTCCCAGCACCTCGCGAACCGCCGCCGCGGTGAGTCGCTCCGTCGGCCGCTCACCGTGCAGGCGTGCCCGCCAGAGCGCCTCGTCCGCATAGATGTTGCCGATGCCGGAGACCAGGGACTGGTCCAGCAGCGCCCGCTTCAACTGGGTATGGCGACGCCGCATCGCCCTGCTGACCGCCTGCTGGTCGAACGCGGCCTCGAGCGGGTCCGGCGCGATGTGGCCGATGATGTCCGGCACACTGCCGGGTCCGAACGGATCCGGCACCAGCGCAACCAGTTGCAGACCGCCGAAGGTCCGCTGGTCGACGAAACGCAATTGGCGCCCGTCGGAGAGGTCGAAGAGAGCGTGGGCGTGCTTCTCCCGGGGCGATTCGGGCTCCTCGACCAGCAGTTGCCCACTCATCCCGAGGTGTATGACGAGGGCCTCGACCGCGCCGTCCAGCTCCAGCCAGAGATACTTGCCACGCCGCCGCGCACCGGTGACCGCGCGTCCGCGCAACCGGTCCGCCAGGTCGACGGGACCAGGCACGTGTCGTCGCGCGACCCGATGGCCGAAGAGTTGTATGTCGGTCAGCGACCGGCCGACCACGTGCGTGGCAACGCCACGGCGGACGACCTCGACCTCGGGGAGCTCAGGCACTTCCGGCGGTCGACGGGCTGTCGGACCCCGACACGCTCGAGGTGTTGCGGGAGGTCTCCTCGGCGGCGTCGGCCCGCGCCTTGAGGGTCTTCCAGGCGATCTCGGCTGCCTGCTGCTCGGCGGACTTCTTGTTGCGGCCGACGCCCCGGCCGAGCTTCTCGTCGGAGATCAGCACGGTCGCGGTGAAGGTCTTGTCATGGTCCGGCCCCTCCTCCTCGACGCGGTAGAACGGCACGCCGAGGCCGAGCGCGGAGGAGATCTCCTGGAGCGAGGTCTTCCAGTCCAGTCCCGCTCCGAGCGTCGCTGACTGCTCGATGAGGGTGTCCATCAGGCTGTGGATCAGCGCGCTCGCGCCGGGGATCCCGCTGCAGAGGTAGACCGTGCCGATGACTGCTTCCATCGTGTCGGCCAGGATCGAGTCCTTGTCGCGGCCACCGGTGGTCGCCTCGCCACGGCCCAGCTTCAGGAAGTCCCCCAGCTCGAGCTGCCGGGCAACCTTGGCCAGTGCGAGCGAATTGACAACCGCCGCACGGAATTTCGCCAGCTGTCCCTCGGGCAGGTCGGGGTGCTCGTGGTAGAGGTGATCGGTCACGATCAGGCCCAGCACTGCGTCGCCGAGGAACTCCTGGCGCTCGTTGTGCGGGATGCTGCCGTTCTCGTAGGCGAACGACCGATGTGTCAGAGCACGCGAGAGCAGCGACTCGTCGACAACCTGTCCGGATCGCTCTTCGAGGATCCGGGCGAGGTCGGCGACGGGCCGCTGTGCGTGTTCGGGACGCTGCCGCTTACTGGGGCTCACGTCGTCGAAGAGGCCGTCAGGCCTGGTGCTCGGTGCGCTCCGCGGCGCTGTAGTGACGGTCCTTGTAGGTACCGCACGCCGGGCAGGCGACGTGCGACTGCTTCGGCGCGTTGCACTGCGGGCAGGTCGACAGCGCAACCGGCGTCGCCTTCCACTGCGCGCGGCGGGACCGGGTGTTCGAGCGCGACATCTTCCGCTTCGGGACAGCCACGTCAATTCCTCTTCTCGTCGGTGTCGGTGTCATCGCCGCCGGCAAGTTGTGCCAGCGCCGACCACCGGGGGTCGATCACTTCGTGGTGGTGCGTCGGGTCGTCCGCGAGCAGTGCTCCGCATTCGGAGCACAGGCCCGGGCAGTCTTCCCGGCATACCGGCTGGAAGGGCAGTGCAGGCACCACCGCATCCCGCAGCACGGGCTCCAGGTCGGCGAGATCGCCGTCCAGCTCGTGCACGTCCTCCTCGTCACCGTCCTCCACCTCGCGGTGGTGAGCAGCCCGATCGGCGTAAGCGAACAGCTCCTGAAACGGAACGTCGATCGGTAGATCGACGGGCTCCAGGCACCGCACGCAAGCACCGGTCGCCGTGGCGTGCACCGTGCCGGTCACCAGAACGCCCTCCATCACCGACTCCAGACGCAACCGCAAGGTCATCTGCTGACCTTCCGGCACGCTGATCACGTCGGTGCCGAAGTGCTCAGGTGCCGCCACCTGCACCTCACCCTCGAGCATCCCGCCGGGTCGCCTCGGAAGCTCCTTGGTATCAAGGGCCAGCGGGCGTCGCGTATCGGTATGCATCACAGTGTGTTTCGCAGGAGACATGGCACGGTCTCACGTCGGAACGACAAGACCGAAGAGCAAGGTTACCGGGTGAGGTGCCCGTCGCCCAAACCGGCGCCGTCACTCGGTCCGCGGCGCCGGCCCCAGCCTGTCCAGCAGCGGAGCGAGCACCGGCTTCGGCACCATCGCACTGACGTCGGCGCCGCGCTGCGCGATGAGCCGGATCAGCGAGCTCGAGTAATGCGTGTATGCCGGGTCGCCCGGCAGCAACAGCGTCTCCACCCCGGTCATCTCGCGGTTCATCAGCGCCATCGGCAGCTCGTACTCGTAGTCGGTCAGTCCCCGGATGCCCTTCACCAGCACGGCGGCGTCCAGCTCACGGCACACATCCACGATCAACCGGTCACCGAAGGCGAGTGCACGCACGTTGGGCAGGTCGGCGGTCGCCGCCTCGATCAGCTCGATCCGCTCCTGCGGGCTGAACGTGCCCTGTTTGGCGGTGTTGTGGAGTATGGCGACCACCACGTCGTCATACAGCGCACTCGCGCGCTTGATGACGTCGAGGTGACCGTTGGTGATCGGGTCGTAGGAGCCCGGGCACACACACCGTGCAGGATTACCGCTCATGTCACGCACTCTAGCCAGCGGACGGGCTCACGCGGTGTCGCCATCGGGCACGTACTCCGCGAACCAGCAGGTGGTTTCGCCATAGCGCCGCGGCCCGATCAGCTCGACACCTGCCGGCCACACCGGTTCCGCGGATCTGCTGGAGCGCTCCACGACCAGGACCGCGTCGACCGCCAGCGATCCGTGCTCGACCAGGCTCGCGAGCACGCCGGCCAGCACCTCCTCGCCCACTGCGTATGGCGGGTCTATGAACACCAGATCGGCGCGCGGCGCCAGCGGTGCGCCGACCACGGACTCGACGGTGCCGGCACGCACCTGCACGCCGGCGAGGCCGAGGTGGCGGACGTTCTTGTCGATGGTCGCGGCAGCCTTGCGATCGGACTCGACCAGCAGCGCCGAGTCGGCACCTCGTGACACGGCCTCCAGGCCGAGGGCGCCGGAGCCGGCGTAGAGATCGACCACGTGCCCGCCGGTGAGCGCGTCGAGGTGCTCCAGCCGGCCGAAGACGGCCTCGCGGACCCGGTCCGACGTCGGTCGGGTGCCCGAGCCCGGCGGGGTCAGCAGCCGGCGGCCACCCGCGGTCCCCGCGATGATGCGCGTCATCCGCGCTCCAGGAACGCCGCTTGTTCCTCGCTGAGCCGATCGGCGACCAGCTGCGCCAGTCGCGGATGCCCGGTCAGCTCCGGGTCGTCCTCGACGATCGCCGTCGCGTCCTCGCGGGCGAAGTCGATCAGCTCCACATCGGAGGGGTGGCTCAGCCGCAACAGCCGCAGCTGACTGCGCGTGCCACTCTGCGCGGCGCCCAAGACATCGCCCTCGCGTCGCAGGGACAGATCGAGATCGGCCAGTCGGAAACCGTCGCTCGTCGCGGCCACCGCTTCGATCCGCTCGACCGTGTCGGGGTTCTCGGTCTCGGTCACCAGCAGGCACAGGCCCGCCGCATCGCCACGCCCCACGCGGCCGCGCAACTGGTGCAGCTGCGAGATGCCGAAGCGGTCGGCGTCCATCACGACCATCACCGTCGCATTGGGCACGTCGACACCGACCTCGATGACCGTGGTCGACACCAGCACGTCGATGTCGCCGGCACCGAACGCCGTCATGACGGCATCCTTGTCATCGGCGGACATCCGGCCGTGCAGCATCTCTATCCGCAGTCCCTGCAACGACGGCTCGCTCCGCAGCCGCTCGAGCTGCTGGTGCACGCCGGTCAGCTCACGCTGGGCCTCGGGCTCCTCGCCCTCGTCATACGCCTCGAAGTCCGGTGGCGGCTCCCCCTCGAAGCCGACCTCGAGCGATGCGTCCATCGGGTCGCCGATGCGGGGGCACACGACGTAGGCCTGGTGCCCCGCGCGGACCTCTTCGGCGACACGCTCCCAGGTGCGCGTCATCCAGTTGGGCCGGCTGCCGGGCACGACATGGCTGGCGATCGGTTGCCTCCCGCGCGGCAGCTCTCGCAGCACCGAGGTGTCCATGTCGCCGAAGACCGTCATCGCGACGGTTCGCGGGATCGGCGTCGCCGTCATCACCAGGACGTGCGGCGGCCGAGCAGCCTTGGCGCGCAACGCATCCCGTTGCTCGACGCCGAAGCGGTGCTGCTCGTCGACGACCACCAGCCCGAGGTCGGCGAACATCACGTGTTCCTGGATCAGCGCGTGCGTGCCGACCACGATGCCGACCGGGCCGGTCGCCACGTCGAGCAGGACCTTCTCCCGCTGGGCCCTGCTCATCGAACCGGTGAGGAGCGCGACCCGGGTGGCGTTGTCGGCACCGCCGAGCATGCCGGCCTGTCCGAGCTCGCCGAGCATCGCGCTGATAGACCGCTCGTGCTGTTGCGCGAGGACCTCGGTCGGTGCGAGCAGCGCCGCCTGGCCGCCCGCGTCGATCGCCGCCAGCATCGCCCGCAGCGCGACGATCGTCTTGCCCGAGCCGACCTCACCCTGCAACAGCCGATGCATCGGGTGGCCCTGTGCCATGTCGTGCGCGATCTGCTCCCCGACCTCGCGCTGGCCCGCCGTCAGCTCGAACGGCAGCCGGGCGTCGAACGCCTCCAGCAGGCCGCCGGAGACGGCAGTGCGCGGAGTCGCCTCCTCCTGGCGGGCTTGCGCGCGCCGCTGCGCGAGCACGGTCTGCACCACCAGCGCCTCGTCATACCGCAGCCGGCGCTTGCCGCGCCCCCAGTCGGCGTCCTGCAACGGCAGGTGCACGTGCTCGTATGCCGTCTGCAGGTCCAGCAACTTCCGCTCGCGCCGCACCTCGTGTGGCACGGGGTCGTCCAGCTCGACCTGCTCCAGCACCAGCCGCATGGTCTGCGTCAGCTGCATGTCCGTGACGCCCTTGACCGCGGGATAGAGCGGGATCAGCCCCCCGCGGTAGACCGGGTCGGTCTCCCCGCCGGAGAAGAGCGTGTATTCGGGATGCGCCAGCTGCAGCGTGTGGCCGTAGGTCTGCATCTTGCCGCGGAAGACACCGTGGGCGCCGGGGACCAGCCGCTCCTCGTGACCCCAGGCGCTGAAGAACACCAGCGAGGCCTGCTGCCCGTCCGCGTCCTGCAGCACAGCGGTGAGCATCTTGCCCTTGCGCCCGCGCATCGGACGCGTCTGCGCGGACACGATCGTCGCCACGAGGACCGCATCCTGCCCCGGGTGGAAGTCGGCCAGCCGGCCGCTCTTGCTCGCGTCGAGGTAGCGGCGCGGCAGGAAGTCGAGCAGGTCACCCACAGTGCGCAGGCCGCGCGCCTTCTCCAGCTTCGTGGCAGCCTTGCCGACGACCGGCTTCAGCGAGCTGCTGCGTGTGATCGCCACCTACTCCACCCCGATGGTGAGCAGGGGCTCGCCGAGCCCACCGGCGACGTGCGTCACCTCCAGCTCGGGCCGCTCGCGGCGGACAACGCCGAGCAACCCGTCGATCCGCGCGGCGGCGAGCCCGTCGCCGGTCACCAGCGTCACCAATTCGGCTCCTGCCGTGGTCTCGATCAGTTCTCGGATCTGCCCCATCAGGGCATCATCACCCGGATCACCGACAACCCGGCGGCTGGCGACGTCGGCCGCCGCCTCACGTGCGGCAGCGCAGAGCTGATCGAAACTAGCGTCGGGATCGAGCACCGCAGCGGCGGCTATCGCCTGAGCCGCATCACTGCCGACCGCGACGACCCCCTGGTCGGAGCCGAGTGCCCGCGCGGCGTCATACGCGTCGGGCGCCGCGCAGAGCAGCAACGTGCCCGACCGCCCGAGCCGCGCGCGCAGGGCCGCCTCGTCCTGCCAGTCGGTCACCGTCGTGATGCCGGCCCGGTGCAGCTGATGCGCCACACCCTGGCCGTGGGCGAGCGCCAGAACGGCGAAATCGGGTGTCTCCGTTGACCTGTGGTCGGCGAACCGCGTGATCCGGAAACGATGCGCATGGCCGGACCCGACACCCGCGTTGACCGCGGCCGCGACGTCGTCGACGTGCACATGCACCGAGTAGCGGCGTGGGCCACCGGCCACGACGAGTGAGTCCCCGAGGTCGTGCAGCGTGGTCTTCAGCACTCCGACCGCGTCCTCGGTGGTCTCCTCGAGCAGGAACATCACCTCGTACGCCGGACCGTCGAGCGGCGCGTGATCACCGCAGTCGGCCGGCAGGTCAGCCGCACCCGTGCTGTCCTTGCTGATCCGCAGCCAGTCCGGCTGCTCGCCACCGGTCGTGGCCAGCCCGCCCTCGCCGTGGATCACCCGTTGCAGCGCCTCCAGCAGCAACAGATAACCGGCGCCGCCCGCGTCGACGACACCGGCACGGCACAGGACGGGGTTGTCGAACCGGGTTCGCAACAGCGCATCACCGGCGCCCTTCACAGCGGCATCGATCACGCCCACCAGGTCACTGGCCGTGGAGTCGGCATCCGTTGCTGCCGAGCCGGCGGCGGCCGCGACGGTCAGGATCGTGCCGGGCACCGGTGCCGACACGCCGTCCTGCGCCAGCTGAGCCGCGCGCGAGAGCACCAGCGCCAGCTGGTGCCCGCCCAGCTGCTGGCCCCGCGAAGCATCGACGGCCTCGCTCAGACCACGGGACAGCTGGCTGAGGATGACGCCCGAGTTGCCGCGCGCCGTGGTCAGGGTCGCCTCCGCCATCGCCGCCGTCGCCGTGACGATCGTCTCCGGCGCCCTCCGGTCGAGTTCGTCGACCGCATCACTCATCGTCATCAGCAGATTGCTGCCGGTGTCTCCGTCGGGCACCGGGAAGACGTTCAGGCCGTTCAGCGCCTGCGCGTATGCCGCCAGGTCGGCACGTGCGGTGATGACCCATCGGCGCAGCGCTGCCAGATCGAGGTGGGCGAGCGGCATGAGACGCTGGATACCTTTCCGGTCGACGGCGCGTGCACCCCGAGCCTAGTCATAGGCGGCATGACCCGTTTTGGAGACCGGGCACCGCCTCGGCTACGCTTGGGCGGTTCCCGTTAGCGACCTGCCTTGTGGCATGCCTACGGGCCAGATCGTTTTCAACCATTATCCAAGGAGATTCACCGTGGCTGCCACCTGCGACGTCTGCGGCAAGGGACCCGGCTTCGGTCACAACATCTCGCACTCGCACCGCCGCACCAAGCGTCGTTGGAACCCCAACATCCAGCGCGTCAAGGCGCTGGTGGGCGAGGCCGGTGTGACCCCGAAGCGTCTCAACGTTTGCACTTCCTGCCTGAAGGCCGGAAAGGTGAAGCGTTGAACTGCTGAGTTCTTCGCTCTTCAGAACGGGCTGTCCCAAACGGGACGGCCCGTTCTTGTATGTCGGAGCCCCATGACCGAGCGGAGCAGCGAACGACCGAGAGGAGTACGGATTCCAGTGGAATCCGTACTCCTCTCGGTCTGCCGGTACTCCTCTCGGTCAGCGAGAGGCCGGAACCGGTCGGCTCAGGTCAGTCGGGTCAGTCGTCCTTCGGCAGGTTCGGGTTGGCCATCTCGGCAGCAGCCTTGTCCCGCTCGAGCTCGACCTCGTCCACCACGATCGGCCGCAGGTAGCACCACACCGCCATACACACGGCGAAGATGAACATGCCCAGGCCACACCAGAGGTTCAGATTGAAGTCGTCGGCCTTGCGTTTGTCCTCCTCGGTGAAGTTGACCAGGCCCATGATGAACAGCACCACGCCGTAGATGCCCATCAGGGCGGCGATGATGTTGCGCACATCGAACAAGCCGGCGCTGTGCCTGCGCGGGGTTGTCGTTTCAGCAGTCATGACTCTTCAGCTCCTTTCGTGAGACCGGGTCAGTGGAAGATGACGTTGAGGATGATGACCAGGGCGAGTGAGACACCCGCCAGCTTCACCGGCGAGAGCCACCAGTGGGCGACGGCCTCCTCGGCGTGGTCCTCCTTCGGCGTCAACGACTTGACCAGACCGCGCAACTCCGATTCCGGCTTGGGAGTGGTGAACCCCGTCACGATCACACTCACCAGTATGTCGACCACGAACGCAGCACCGGCGCACACGAAACTGGCACCCTGGCCCGACAGGCCGATCCAGCCCTGGGACAGCCCGCCCAGCGCGTCCTGCGACGCGATGCCGACCACGACCGCACCCAGGGTTCCGGCAACCAGGCCGGTCCAACCCGCGGCGGACGTCATCTTCTTCCAGAACATGCCGAGGATGAAGGTCGCGAACAGCGGCGCGTTGAAGAAGCCGAACAGGGTCTGCAGGTACCCCATGACGTTGTTGTACTGGCTGGCGAACGCCGAGGTCCCGATCGCGATGATCGTGGCGGCGACGGTCGCGATGCGGCCGAACTCCAGGTAGTACTTGTCGTCCTTGTCCTTCACGACATACGTCTGCCAGATGTCGTACGACATGACGGTGTTGAACGCGGAGATGTTGGCCGCCATACCGGCCATGAACGCGGCGAGCATGCCGGCGATGGCGACACCGAGCAGACCGTTGGGCAGCAGGTCGCGCATCAGGAAGAGCAAGGCGTTGTTGTAGTCGTGCTTGCCCGAGCCGGAGAACGCGCCGAGACCGGCGGCCGCCATACCGGGGATGATGATGATGAACGGGATGAACATCTTCGGGAAGGTGCCGATGATCGGTGCCCGCCGGGCGGAGTTCATGTCCTTGCTGACCATCGCGCGCTGGACCTCGACGAAGTTGGTGGTCCAGTAGCCGAAGGACAACACGAAGCCCAGGCCGAAGACGATGCCGATCACCGAGAGGGTGGCACTGCCGAAGCCGGTCAGGCCCTGACCGGGCCAGGACTGCATCGGGTCGTGCGCGAAGTTCTGGGCGTGCAGCTTGTCCTGCAGTCCGCCCCAGCCACCGATCTTGTGCATCGCGATCAGCGTCAGCGGCAGCAGCGCCGCCACGATCACGAAGAACTGCAGCACCTCGTTGTAGATGGCCGCGGACAGCCCACCGAGCGTGATGTAGGAGAGCACGATGACGGCGGCGATGATCGTGGAGATCCAGATGTTCCAGCCGAAGAGCGTGTTGACGATGGTCGCCAGCAGGTAGAGGTTGATGCCGGCGATCAGCACCTGCGCCACGGCGAAGCTGATCGCGTTGACCAGGTGGGCCTCGGGTCCGAACCGCCGGAGCATGAACTCCGGCACACTGCGCACGCCGGAGCCGTAATAGAACGGCATCATCACCACGGCGAGGAAGAGCATCGCGGGGATCGCGCCGATCCAGTAGTAGTGGAAGGTCGCCATGCCGATCTGTGCACCACTGGCCGACATACCCATGATCTCGGTGGCGCCGAGGTTCGCGGAGATGAACGCCAGGCCCGTGATCCACGCCGGCAGCGAGCGCCCGGACAGGAAGAAGTCGACACTGCTGGACACCTGACGGCGCGCAACGAGGCCGATTCCGATGACGAAGACGAAATAGAGCGCGATGAGGATGTAGTCGACCGGTCCGGCATCGAGTCTCAACGCGGACGAATCCATGTGCATGGGTCACCTACGGCTTTCTGGGTGGCCATCGAACAAGCTCGATGGGACGCAGCGATGTTGCGCGACTGCGCAGACACTACTCCGCAGGTGACACATTCCAACGTTCGGTGTTGAGCGTTTCAGTCGGTCTTTGCCGAACCGAAATGATCCCAGCCGACCCGCGTGTGTTCGCGACCACCGACGGTGATGCCGGATCCGGGCGCAACGACACCGATGATCCGCCAGCCGGGCGGCACCGCACCGGCCGGAAAGGTGGCCAGCAGGCTGTGTTCCTCTCCCCCGGTCAGCACACAGGTCTCGGCGTCGGCCCCGCCGACCGCATCGGTCAACGCTCGTATGTCGGATGCGAGCGCCGTCGGGTCGAGGTCGAGCCGCACACCGCTCGCGCGGGCGATCCGGCCGCCGTCGCGCAGCAGGCCGTCGGAGATGTCCAGCATCGCCGTGGCTCCGGCCCGAGCGGCCACCGGTCCCTGCTCGTATGGCGTGCGCGGGCGGCGTTGCGCCAGAACGAGATTCGCGCCCTTCGCAGCGTGCTCACGCTGCAGCAGAAGCAACCCGGCTGCGGCTCGTCCCAGCGTGCCGCACACTGCGACCAGATCGCCCGGCCGCGCACCCGACCGCAGCACGGCGGCAACACCGTCCAGCTCGCCGAACGCGGTGATACTGACCACCCGGGTGCCTGCCGGAGCCGAGGACAGGTCACCGCCGACCACCACGGTCCCGGCGTCGCGCGCGGCGTCGGCGACGCCGGTCGTGAAGTCGGCGACCCATTGCAGGGGCGTCTGCTGGTCGGCGACGAGCGTGACGAGCAGGCCGGTGCAGCGGCCGCCCATCGCCGCGATGTCCGCGACGTTCTGCACCACGAGCTTGTGACCGACATCGGCACCGGTCGACCACTCGTCGAGCCAGTCACGGCCCAGCACCATGGTGTCGGTCGTCGCCAGCGCAGCGCCCGACCGCACCCGCAGCAGCGCGGTGTCGTCGCCGGGGCCGATGATCACGTCATCGCTGGTCGCGAACCTCGGCAGCACCGTGTCCAGCAGCTCCTGCTCCTCGACGTCGGCCAGCGTGCGCGAGTCCTGTGAATGTGCGCTGGACTGTGCGCTGGAATGTGTCCCGGACTGCGTCATACCTGCTCGTTCCACCCTTCGTCACCGCCCCAGCATCAACGCACGGTAGCGTTTCCGCGGGCACGGCCATCGTGCCGCCACCCCGTCCCGCGGGGCTTCGCACGACACTCGGGAGACTACGCAATGGTTCAGGCCTACATCCTCATCCAGGCGGACCTCGGACAGGCGACCGCTGTCGCCGCCGCGGTGCGCGAGATCCCCGGCGTGTTGTCCTCCGAGGACGTCACCGGACCGTATGACGTCATCGCGCGCGCCGAGGCCGAGACCCTCGACAAGCTGGGCTCACTCGTGGTGGCGAAGATCCAGGAGGCTCCTGGCATCATGCGCACGCTGACCTGCACCGTGGTCCATCCTTGAGGTTCGCCCCCGCCGCAGCGGTCTGTGCTCTGGCGCTGACGGCTTCGCTCACGGCCTGCGGAGGTGAAGGCGCCGTGCAGGCATCGCCGCCCGAGCAGGCCTCGAACCCGTTGTGCGCCAGGGCTTCCCGGCAATGGCCCACGACAGTCTCCGGACAGAAGGCACGCAAGGTCACGACGAAGTCGTCGACCGTCCACGCCTGGGGCGATCCGGCGATCATCGCCCGCTGCGGTGTTGCGTCCCCGGGGCCGACAGCGACCGGTTGCGTGTCGGTGGACGGCATCGACTGGGTCGGCAGCAAGCTCTCCGACGGCGGTCGCTACATCACCTACGGCCGCACCCCGGCGATCGAGGTCCTCGTGCCGACGAAGTACAACTCACTCCCGCCGCTCGGTGCGTTCACCCAAGCGGTCCGGCAGATCCCCCAGGGAACCCACCGCTGCAGCTAAATCCTCGAGCGCAACTCACCGCAGGCCGGTGCGCCGCTCCAGTGCCAGCTCGATCAACTCGGTGATCAGCGACGGGTAGTCCAGCCCGGACTCCGCCCACACCCGCGGGAACATCGACGACGGCGTGAAGCCGGGCATCGTGTTGATCTCGTTCAGCATCAGGCCCGTTCCGGCCTCGTAGAACCAGTCGACGCGCGACAGGCCCTCGCAGCCGGCCGCCTCGAACGCCTTGACCGAGAGCCGCTGGATCTCCTCGGCCACCTCGGCCGGCAGGTCGGCCGGGCAGCTGAGCTGGGCGTCACTGTCGAGGTACTTCGCCTCGAAGTCATAGAAGGTATGGCGCTCCCCCGTCACGGTGATCTCGCCGACCTTGCTCGCCCGCGCCGGATCGGAGCCATGGCCCTCGAGCACACCGCACTCGACCTCGCGGCCGGCGATCGCCGCTTCGACCAGCACCTTGGGGTCCGACTCACGCGCGATCTCGATCGCCTGCTCCAGGTCCGCCGGCCGGTCGACCTTGACGACCCCCATGCTCGACCCGGCACGGGCCGGCTTGACGAACACCGGCATACCGAGGCTCGTCGCGCTGTCCAGGCACGCGGCCCTGTCGCGCCGCCATTCCTTGTCGGCGATCACGACGTGCGGTCCGACCGGCAGTCCGGCCGCGGAGAAGACGACCTTCATCAGTGCCTTGTCCATCATCACCGCGGACGCCGCGACACCGGACCCGACGTAGCGGGTGTCCGCGAGCTCGAGGAGCCCCTGCAGGGTGCCGTCCTCACCGAACGGGCCGTGCAGCAACGGCAGCACGACATCCACGGACGTCAGGCGGCGTGGTGGCTCGTTCGGGGCGAAGACCATCAGCTCACGCGCCCCCGGGTCGGCGGACAGCAACGCGGTCGTCTCACCCTGCACGCTCGGCGTGTGCTCGGCGGTGAGCTGCAACGGCTCCGGGTCGTCGGCGACGAGCACCCACCGGCCGTCCTGCGCGATGCCGATCGGCACCACGTCGAAACGGTCGCGGTCGATCGCGCGCAACACACTCGCGGCCGTCGAGCACGACACCGCGTGCTCGCTGGAGCGGCCGCCGAAAACGATTGCGACTACGGGCTTTCGGCTGGTTTCGTCGGCCTGTCCGTGCGGCTCTGCGTGGACATCTGGGGCCGGGCTGCGGTCACTCATCGCCCTGAGCCTAACGCGAAGGACGTGGACAGCCGCGCTGCGCCGCCGCCTGTCATGCCAAGGTGTTGCCATGCCTGAAGATGTCAGCTACGCCCCCGCCACCCGACTCGTCGGACTCGGACGTCCGGCCCGGACGCCCGGAGCGCCGGCGGGTCCCGGTATCGAGCTCAGCTCCACCTACGTCGCCGGCGACGGCCCGGCATACGGCCGCTTCACCAACCGCACCTGGGAGGCACTGGAGCAGGTCCTCGGCGACCTGGAGGGCGGCACCGCACTCGCCTTCAGCAGCGGTATGGCGGCCGTCAGCGCCTGCGTCGAACTGACCCCGCAGGGCGGCACGGTCGTGCTGCCGGCACACGTCTACAACGGCACCACCTCCCTGGTCGACCAGCTCACGCAGACCGGTCGACTCGTGCCACGACGAATCGACCCGACCGACACGGCGGCGGTGATCGCCGCCCTGGACGGCGCCGACCTGGTCTGGCTCGAGTCGCCGACCAACCCGATGCTCGAGGTCGCGGACCTCTCGGCGATCCTCACGGCCGCCCGCGAGCGGGGCGTGGTCTCGGTCGTCGACAACACGTTCAACACACCGTTGCTGGCGCGCCCGCTGGAGTTCGGCGCGGACGTCGTCGTGCACTCGGTGACCAAGTTCCTGGCGGGTCACTCCGACGTCGTACTCGGTGCGCTCGTGACGTCGTCCGACACATTGCACGAGCGCTTGCACTCACACCGCACGCTGCACGGCGCCATACCGGGCCCGCACGAGGTATGGCTGGCGCTGCGCGGCATGCGCACCCTGCACCTGCGGCTCGAGCGCTCCTGCGCCAACGCCGCCGAGCTCGCGGAGCGGCTCATCGACCACCCGGCGGTCGCCCAGGTTCGCTACCCGGGGTTCGGAGCCATCGTGTGCATCGAACTCGCCGGTGGTCGCAGCGCCGCCGAAGCGGTCGAGGAGGCTGTCCGCCTCTGGCTGCCCGCGACGAGCCTCGGCGGTGTCGAGTCCTCGCTGGAGCGTCGGCGCCGGCACGCCGCGGAGCCGGAGAGCGTGCCCGAGGAGCTGGTCCGCCTATCCGTCGGTGTCGAGGACGTCGACGACCTGTGGCGCGACCTGGACACCGCCCTGTCGTCCTAGGGTCACGCGCCCTCGTGCTTGCGGGCGCGCGACATGAGCGCGTCGGCGACGTCCTGGGGTGCACGTCCCTCGTGCACCACGGCGGCGACGTTCTCGACGATCGGCACATCGACGTCGGCGCCGTGCGCGAGCTGCAGGATCGACTCACACGACTTCACGCCCTCAGCGGTCTGCTTGGTGCTCGCGATGACCTCCTCGAGCGACATCCCCGAACCGAGCCGGTAGCCGAAGGTGCGGTTGCGTGACAGCGGCGACGCGCAGGTCGCAACCAGATCACCGACACCTGCCAGGCCGAGGAAGGTCTGCGGGTCGGCGCCCAGCGCCGCTCCGAGCCGGGCGGTTTCGGCCAGGCCGCGCGTCAGCAGGCTCGCCATCGTGTTGTCGCCCATGCCCATGCCGGATGCCATCCCGACCGCGAGGGCGATGACGTTCTTGGTGGCACCGGCGATCTCGGTGCCGATGACATCGGTGCCCAGGTAGGGCCGGAAGTATGACGTCGCGCTCGCCTCTGCCACCTTGGCACGCACCCGCGGACTCGCCGCTGCGACGACTGCGGCCGCCGGCTGACGAGCGGCGATCTCCGGTGCCAGGTTGGGTCCCGAGACGACGACGATGCGGTCCTGTTCGACCTGGCCGGCCTCGGCGATCACCTGGCTCATGCGCTCACCCGTGCCGAGCTCGATGCCCTTCATCAGGGACACGATCGGTGCATCCCTGGGCAACAGCTCGCGCCAGTCGGCGAGGTTGCCGCGCAGGGTCTGTGACGGAACCGCGAGAACGACGATCTCCGCGCCGTCCAGTGCGTCGGCATACGAGCTGGTGGCCGTGATCGTCTCCGGCAGCACCCGTTCGGCGAGGTAGCCGGAGTTGAGGTGCGTGCTGTTGATCTCGTCGGCCACCTCCTGGCGCCGTGCCCACAGCCGGACCGTGCAACCGGCATCCGCCATGATCGCCGCGTATGCCGTGCCCCAGTTGCCGCTGCCGAGTACCGCTACGTGAGTCATCCGTCGCCCTTCGTTTCCGACCGGCCGGCGCTCGCCGGCGGACCGTCACCACCGCGCGCCGCGTGCTGCGTGCGCGGGTCGAATCGTGTGTCAGGTGCCTTCTCGTGCCGGATGTCCTCCAGGAGTCGGGTGATCTCGTCCATCAACCGCACACTCGCGGTCCGTAGCTTCCGGGCGTCGATCGGACCGTCACGCAGATCGCTCAGGTCGATCGCGGGACCGGCCGCAACGTGGATCAGCTTGCGCGGCAACAACTTCGGCAGCTTGTCGCGGTAGGGCCACATCATCTCCCGGGTGCCCCAGATCGCGAGTGGGATCAGCGGGACGCCACTTTCCAGCGCCAGTCGCGCAGCTCCTGACTTGCCCACCATCGGCCAGAAGTCCGGCTCGCGGGTGATCGTGCCCTCCGGGTAGACGCACACGCACGCGCCGCGCTCGAGCGCCTCGGTCGCCGCGGAGAGCGCCGAGGTCGCCCGCGAGGTGCCCCGGTAGACGGGGATCTGCCCGGTGCCGTGCAGGATCTGCCGGACCACCGGAGGCTTGAAGAGGGAGGACTTGGCCAGATAGTGCGGGGCGCGTCCGGACGCCACGAGGTAGTGGGCCAGCGGGAAATGGTCCATGTTCGAGATGTGGTTGGAGGCCGCAACGAATCCGCCATCACGCGGGATGTTCTCCATGCCCGTCCAGTCACGGAAGGTGATCCGCTGCAACACCGGATAGAGCGTCGTGATCACCTTGGAGTACATCGGCTCGATGTTCTCGGTCATCGGGGGACGCGACACGAGTGCTAGCTCCTTACCCTCAAGTCCGCACGGCGGCACCGGTGCCGCCCGCACACGGCGCGACAATACCTGCAGTTGTCAGTATCCAACCCCACTCCGTCGCTGCGTCCCAAGTGAACCGCCGCGACGGGCCCGTGGGGCGGTCTGAGAACATCATTCCCGTGGACTCCGCCATCACCTCGACCTGGCACGTGATCGTTCCGGTGAAACACAGCTCGAGGGGGAAGTCCCGGCTGCGTCCACCCGAGGGGGTCCACCGCCGGGACCTCGCCCTCGCGATCGCTCTCGACACCCTCGACACCGTGCTTGCCATCGTGCCCGCCCAGCAGGTTTTCGTGGTCACTGCCGATCCCGAGATCCGCCTGCAGCTGCGCGGGTCGGGTGCAGTGCTCGTGGACGACCCCGGCCGCGGCCTCAATGCAGCTGTGGCTGCAGGGATCTCGGCCGTCACCTCCGGTGCGCCACACACCCCGGCCGCCGTGTTGCTCGGCGACCTGCCCGCTCTGAACACCGAGGAACTCGCCGGCGGGCTCGCCGCCTGCGCCGCGGCGGAGGCAGCCGTCGTCCCCGACCACGAAGGCACCGGCACGGTGCTGCTGACCCATCACGACGCCGCACGGCTCGTCCCCCGCTTCGGCACGGGCTCGGCTGCGCGACATGCGCGTTCGGCCACCACACTGGACCTGGACCTGCCGCGGCTGCGGACCGACGTCGACGACGACACGTCGCTCGCTCTGGCCCGGAAACTCGGTGTCGGACCCTGGACCGGCCGGCTGCTGGAGTCCTCCAGCGGACGACCGGCGGACGGATCACCGATCGACTCACCCGTAGGCTGACCGTCATGCAGGCGACGATCCACACCTTCGACAACGACTCCGGCTCCGGCACCGTGCTGACCGACAACGGCCGGTTGCTGACCGTCGATCATGCGACGTTCGCGAAGTCCCACCTGCGGCACCTGCGCATGGGGCAGCGGGTGAGCATCGAGGTGGGCGCCGAGGGCGTCACCCGACTCTGGATCGAGGGCATCGGCCCGGGTCAGCGGATCCGCTGACCGACCCACCCGCACAAAACAGACCGACGGCCGCCTCGTGAGTCACGAGACGGCCGTCGGCACGTGTGGGGCGGGTGGCCTCAGCGACGCGATGCGCGCTTGGCGGTGCTCTTCTTGGCCGTCGCCTTCTTGGCGGTGGTCTTCTTGGCCGCGGCCTTGGCGGGGGTCGCCTTCTTGGCGGTCGTCTTCTTCGCCGCAGCCTTGACGGGCGTCGCCTTCTTGGCGGTCGTCTTCGTGGCCGCAGCCTTCGCCGTGGTCTTCTTCGCCGCAGCCTTGGCGGGCGTCGCCTTCTTAGCGGTGGTCTTCTTGGCGGTCGACTTCTTCGCCGCGGACTTCTTCGCCGGCTCCGCTGCGGCGGCGGTCGATGCACGCCCACCCGCGTTCCCGGTCTTGGGCAACGAGCGCGGGTTCGCGACAACGGTCTTGAATGCGGTGCCGGGCTTGAACTTCGGCACGGCGGTCTTCTTGATGCGCACGGTCGTCCCGGTGCGCGGGTTACGGCCGGTGCGGGCCGCGCGCGAGATCTTCTCGAAGGTGCCGAAGCCGGTGATACCGACCTTGTTGCCCTTGGCGACCTCGCGGATGATGGCATCCACCACAGCCTCCAGAGCGTCGCTGGCTGCCTTCTTACTGCCGAGACGGGTTTCCAGGCTCTGGATGAGCTCTGCCTTGTTCATGGGTCGTATCCCCTTCGGGTGGTGCCGGCGTTCGACCGGGCGTCCTATTGCAGGTCCTCAAGCTGACGCTCGATTGAGACAGACGGTATGCCCACCACGTCAAGTCGGCAACCTGCAACGCCGCTCGATTTGCCTAGGGCACAACAGCTTTGGGCGGTCTGGCGCTCTCGCGGCAGGCCCTGCGAACTTCCCCTGTATGACGCGGAAAAGCCCGGACCTCGAACAAGCAAATATCCCAACTTCTTTCAACGACAACGAAATTCGCGCGGATGCCCCTCAAGGGACATCCGCGCGAAGTGGTATGACGAGCCGCCGCTCAGGCCGGTTGCGTCGCCGGCTTCCAGCTCGGTCGAGCAGATTCGAAATTTGTGATCTGATCCGCGTGTCGCAGCGTCAGGCTGATGTCATCCAGGCCCTCGAGCAGGCGCCAGCGGATGTAGTCATCGACCTGGAAACCGAAGACGTGCTCACCCGCGGTCACGGTCCGTTGCTCGAGGTCGACGGTCAGCTCGAGGCCGGGGTCGTTCTCCAAGAGCTTCCAGAGCAATTCGATGTCCTCCTGCCGCAATTGAGCTGCGAGCAGTCCGGCCTTGCCGGCGTTGCCCCGGAAGATGTCCGCGAACCGCGAGGACAGCACGACTCGGAAGCCGTAGTCCATCAGAGCCCAGACCGCGTGCTCACGGGACGACCCGGTGCCGAAGTCCTGACCGGCGACGAGAACCGAACCCCTCCTGAAATCAGGGTTGTTCAGCACGAACGTCTCATCATTGCGCCAGGCGGCGAACAGGCCGTCCTCGAAACCGGTTCGACTCACCCGCTTGAGGTAGACGGCCGGGATGATCTGGTCGGTGTCGACGTTGCTGCGCCGCAACGGAACTCCGACGCCGGTGTGCTGGGTGAACTTCTCCATGACGTTCCTCGATCCTCTCTGCCGTTGTCAGTTGGTGGTGGTCAGGTCGGACGGGCTCGACAGCGTGCCCCTGATCGCCGTCGCAGCCGCGACCAGCGGACTGACCAGGTGCGTCCGGCCGCCCTTGCCCTGCCGGCCCTCGAAGTTGCGGTTGGAGGTGGACGCGCTGCGCTCCCCCGCGGACAGCTGGTCCGGGTTCATGCCCAAGCACATCGAGCAGCCCGCCAGCCGCCACTCGGCACCGGCCTCGGAGAACACCTTGTCGAGGCCCTCACCCTCGGCCTGGAGTCGCACCTTCGCCGAACCGGGCACGACGAGCATGCGCACGCCATCGGCGACCTTGTGCCCCTTGATCACCTCGGCCGCGGCACGCAGATCCTCGATCCGGCCGTTGGTGCAGGAGCCGAGAAACACTGTGTCCACTGCGATTTCGCGCAGCGGCATACCCGGGGTCAACCCCATGTAATCGATGGCACGCTGAGCCGCGGCCCTCTCGTTCTCGCCCAGGAAGCTCTCGGGGTCGGGCACCTCCGCCGACAGCGGCAGGCCCTGACCGGGGTTGGTGCCCCAGGTGACGAACGGCGTCAGCGCGCTCGCGTCGATGTCGACCTCGGCGTCGAAGGTCGCGTCGTCGTCACTGACCAGCTGCGACCACGACTGCACCGCCGCGTCCCAGTCGGCGCCGGTCGGAGCGTGGTCGCGGCCCTTGAGATACGCGAAGGTCGTCTCGTCCGGTGCGACCATCCCGGCGCGGGCGCCGGCCTCGATCGACATGTTGCACATGGTCATTCGTGCTTCCATCGACATGTTGCGCACAGCCGACCCGCGATATTCGAGGACATATCCCTGGCCGCCGCCGGTGCCGATCTTGGCGATGACCGCCAGGATGATGTCCTTGGAGGTGACGCCCTCGGGCAGCTCACCCTCGATGTTGATCGCCATCGTCTTGAAGGGGTTCAGCGGCAACGTCTGGGTGGCGAGCACGTGCTCCACCTCGCTGGTGCCGATGCCGAACGAGAGGGCACCGAAGGCGCCGTGCGTCGACGTGTGGCTGTCGCCGCACACGATCGTCATACCCGGCTGGGTCAGACCCAGCTGCGGGCCGATGATGTGCACGATGCCCTGCTCAGCGTCACCCATCGGGAAGAGCTTGACGCCGAACTCCTCGCAGTTGGCGCGCAACGTCTCCACCTGGGTGCGACTCACCGGATCCGAGATCGGGCCGGGGGTCGTCGGGACGTTGTGATCCTCGGTGGCAACCGTCAGGTCCGGCCGACGCACCTTCCGGCCCGCCAGTCGAAGGCCCTCGAACGCCTGGGGGCTGGTCACCTCGTGCACGAGATGGAGATCGATGTAGAGCAGATCCGGCTCGCCGTCGGCATGACGTACGACGTGTTGTTCCCAAACCTTCTCTGCCAACGTGTTTCCCACGTCGACCCTCCTTCATCGAGCCTCACCCCGGGAGCGTTTTGCCCCCGGATCACCTGTTATCGACCGAGCCTGACCGTGAAACTCGCCACAAGGACTTGCGTCTCGCGGACTGAGACGTCAGTATCAGTGCATGGACAACTCTAGCGGTGTCGGCGTTCTGGACAAGGCCGCCGTTGTGCTTTCCGCCCTCGAAGCCGGCCCGTCAACCCTCGCCCAACTGGTCGCACACACCGGACTCGCACGCCCGACGGCCCATCGCCTGGCCGTCGCGCTCGAGCATCACCGGCTCGTCGCACGGGACATGCAGGGCCGCTTCATCCTCGGCCCGAGGCTCAGTGAGCTCGCCTCCGCCGCCGGCGAGGACCGGCTGCTCGCAGCCGCCGGTCCCGTGCTCGGCGCGCTGCGTGATCACTGCGGGGAGAGCGCACAGCTCTACCGCCGGCAGGGCGACCAGCGCATCTGTGTCGCGGCAGCGGACCGGCCGATGGGCCTGCGCGACTCGATCCCGGTCGGCGCAACGCTGACCATGCAGGCCGGATCAGCCGCTCAGATCCTGATGGCCTGGGAGGAGCCGGACCGGCTGCACCGCGGCCTGCACGGCGCCAAGTTCACGGCGACGATGCTGTCGGCCGTCCGGCGTCGCGGCTGGGCGCAGAGCGTCAGCGAGCGCGAGCAGGGCGTCGCCTCGGTGTCGGCACCGGTGCGCGGCCCGTCGGGTCGCGTCATCGCGGCGGTGTCGATCTCGGGGCCCATCGAGCGTGTGTCCCGTCAGCCGGGCCGGCTGCACGCCGGCACCGTCGTGGCCGGGGCGAACAAGCTGACCGAGGTGCTGGCCCGCGCACACGCGGCCACCGCGCGCCGCGGCGAGTCCGCCTGACCCGATATCCCGTTCAGCATCCCGTCCACCGGCCGTGACGACGGCCGGTGGACGGCGGGTTCACCCGTGAATGCCCTTGTACCACTTGTCGATCGCGGCCTTGCTGGTCTCAAGATCCGCCCCGGTGCTGTCGCGGTAGAGCTTGATGGCCAGAACCTTCCGGCCCCTGGCGATGGCTGCGCCGATCGCGACGCGCGCCTCGTGCGACAACCGGAGGTCGAACTCCTCGATGCGCTCGGCGCTCACGTCGGCGCCGCGCCCGCGCCGGGCCTGCGCCAGAACGACGACAAGGACCACCACGACGACCAGCAGCACCACCCAGATCCACACGCGACGAGCCTACCGAGCCGCGCCGTATGCCCCGTCCGGAGTGCGGCCGCTGACCAGCCGGGCGATGTATGCCGCCGCCTCCTCGCGCGACAGCCCGTGGGTGGCGATCAGTCCACGCTCGATCGTTGCGGCATACGCCGGCGACGGGGGCTGCTCGGCGACCTGCACGGAGGCCGGGAAGGTGAACGTCAGCACGGGTTCCCGCTCGATCGAACCGGCCACCAATACCCGGTCGTAGAGTCCCGTCCCGCCGACCCACTCACCGGCCGCGATGGTCCGGTCGAGTGGCAGTGCGCCCCCGACGGGCAGATGGCGCTCCTGGAGCCACACGTCGGGGAACTGCTCGAGCGTCAGGCGATAGGCCGTCGCCAGCGATGGTCCCTCGCCCTGCGGGTCGTAGAACGCCATACCGCCGCCCCACACGCTCGACTCCGCACCGAACAGAACGCGTCCGGGCAACTGCGTCGGGCGGCAACCGGTGGGCATCGTCGTGTCACGGCAGCCGGTGTAGGTGCGGCGCGCGCCCTCCGGTCGCCCCCCGCTGACGTAACAATCGAAGCGCTGCGGCGAGAGATTGGATCCGTACGAGGCGTACCAGACATGCGTGGTCATCCTTCGATGATCACTCAGCGCACCGATTCGACGGGCTCGGGGGATACCTGGCGCATGGCCCGGCCGACGTCCGGCGCCCGGACCGGTGCGCGGCCGAGCAGGCATGCTGCGGCGCCGAGCACGAGGCCACCGAGCACACCGGCGTCCGGCCGATCGCCGAGCAGCACCCAACTCAGCACCGCCGAGACGGACGGTATGACGGCGAAGAGCATCGCCACCTGTCCGGCGCCGCCGCGCCGCAACGCCGCGAGATAGAAGCTCATGCCGAGCAGCGAGCTGAAAACGATCATCGCGACCATCGACCAGACGGCCTGCGCGGGGCGATCGACCTGCAGCGGCTGGGTCATTGCGAACACGATGGCTGCGGGGACCGATGCGAGGATCCCGATCCCGGTGCCCATGATCGGATCGACACCGCGCACGAAGCGCTGCTGATAGACGCCGCCGAGCGACAGCCCCAGGACGGCGATCAGCACGCCGACCACACCGATGCCGAGGGATCCCGCCGAGCCCAACCGGCCCGCGAACGCCACCAGCACGGCAACGACGGCCAGGACGAGCGCGAGCACGCGCCGCCGACTCAGCCGCTCGCCCAGCATCGGCATCGCGAGTGCAGCAGTGACAACGGGATTCATCGAGATGATGAGCGCGACCAGCACCGGCGACATCCCCAGGCTGAGGGCTTCGTAGCACCCGATGAACTGCACGGCCTGGATGAGCACGCCGACGACGACCACGTGCCCCAACTGAGCGCCGCGCGGCCACGGCACTCCGCGCCGCGCGGCGAGCAGCAGCAGGATCGGTGCCGACACGACGAACCGCAGGATCAGCACCAGCCCCGGCGACATCGCCTGCACGGCGAGCGCTCCGATCGGGTAGCCCAGGGCGTAGAGGAGGACGACGACGAGCGACAGTCGCACGGGAAGTTTCACGACTTCATCCTCGGACCGCCACGTGCCCCCTGTCCAACAATGATGAGTGATCATGATCAATCGCATTCACTAATCGGTTATCGTGGCGTCATGTCCGCGACACTCGACATCACTCCCCTGCGCTCCCTCGTCGCGATAGCCGGCTCGGGTGGCTTCCACCGCGCCGCCCTCACGCTGCACCTGACCCAGTCGGCCGTCAGTCAGCACGTCCGCAAGCTCGAGCAGGCGACCGGGCGTCAGCTGGTCGAGCGCAGCGGCCGACAGACCCGGTTCACGCCGGACGGCGATCAGCTGCTGCGCAGTGCGCGCCGCATCCTGGCCGAGCACGACGACGCCGTGCGGTTCTTCGAGAGCCCGGACTCGCGCACGCTCACCATCGGCGCCTCGGAGCATGCCGCCGAGATGCTGCTGCCGGAGATCTCGAGTGCGCTGCGCGAGGCGCTCCCGGACACGAGTTTCCGCTTCCGCCTCGATCGCACCGCGCAGGTCGAGCGTGCCCTGGACGACGGCGTGGCGGATCTGATCGTCCTCGCCGAACTCACCAGTCCACCGGCGGCCGAGCGCAGCCGGCTGCGGCTGTGCTGGTTCGCCGCACAGGACTTCCGGGCGCCGGCCGGGGCGCCCCTGCCGGTGATCGCGTTCGACGAGCCGTGCATGCTGCGCCGGCCGACCTTCGACACGCTGACCGCGGGCGGCCTCGAGCACGAGCTCGTCGCGGAGGTGTCGAACCTGTCGGGTGGCTACTCGGCGGCCCGTGCCGGGCTCGGCGTCATCCTGCTCCCCCACATCGGCCGCGCCCCCGAAGGACTGATCGAACGCACCGACCTCCCGGAGCCGCCCGACGTGCGTATGTCGGTGCGTGCCGCCTCCGCAACTCCCGACTCGGCAGTGCGAGCCGTGACGAAGGCCGTGCGCCGGGCGATGCAGGGCTGAGGAACCGGCAACAATCGCGAAGCGCCCGAGTCCTTGGAGGACTCGGGCGCTTCGTCTCAACGTGACCCCAGCGGGATTCGAACCCGCGTTACCGCCGTGAGAGGGCGACGTACTAGGCCGCTATACGATGGGGCCGCGACCGGTGAAACCATACCCGAACCGGGTGATTTCGCCGAATCGGCGATCTCTCGCCGATGGCTGGGGTACCAGGACTCGAACCTAGACTAACTGAACCAGAATCAGTCGTGCTGCCGATTACACCATACCCCATGGGGGTATCACTCCGTCGCTGGCCTGACGCCTCCGACGAGGTGAACCGAGGTGAGACACTACCCGGTCGAAGGGGCTGCGCCCAAATCGGGGAGGTCCAATCCGTCGGCGACCGGCGAGACTTCCGCCAGCGTCGTGATGAACGGCACATCCACCGGGGACGCCGGCGTGTTGTCGCCGCGTCGTCGCAGCCAGATCGGGTGCAATCCGGCATCGCTCGCGCCCACGATGTCGGCCTCCCATTCATCACCGATGTATGCCGTGCCGGCGGGCTCGCTGCCCAGGCGCTCGCACGCCTCCCGGAAGACTCGGGCATCGGGCTTGCCGAAGCCGAGCGTGTCCCGCGTGACCAGCGCGCCGAAGCGGCCCGCCAGGTCGGTCGCGGCGAGCTTCGGCAGCGTCGCTTCCTCCGACGAGTTCGTGAGTGCGCCGACCGCGATGCCCGCCTCGTCGCACGCCTGCAGGAAGGGCAGCACGTCGCCATACCGATGCTGCCGCGCCAGGAACGCAGGGCGGAACGCCTTCTCATACATCTCGAACGCACGCGACGGCACGGGCAGCCCGTGCGCCACCCCGACCTCTGCCAGCCGGTGCGCACGCATCGTCTCGAAGTCGAGCGTGCCCGCGGTGTAACGGCGGAAGAAGCCGCCCGGGTCGGTCCGGAAGCGCACCGCGGCATGCTCGTGCCACTGCGGATCCTGCTCGGGCCACACCGCCGCCATACCGACCGCGCCGGCGCCGATCATGGCCGATGTGGTGTCGACCAGGGTGTCGTCGATGTCGAGCAGGACGGCCGTGACGGACATCCGGAGAGGCTTCATGCGCAATGCTTTCTCGTCTGCTTTCCGATCGTTTGCTTTCCGATCGCTCGGGTTCAGACGGTCGCGCGCAGTGCCCTCAGCCGGCGCAGCGTCGAGTCCTTGCCGAGGATCTCCATCGACTCGAACAACGGCGGCGAGATGCGCTGCCCGGACACCGCGGTCCGGAGCGGTCCGAACGCGAGCCGTGGCTTGATGCCGAGCCCGTCGACGATGGCACCGCGCAGCGCCTCCTCGAGGCGCGCGGCGGTCCACTGGAGCCCACTGCCATCGGGGTTGCCGATCGCGCCGCTGATCGGCTCCAGGGCGGCGATGGCCGCATCCAGAACCTCCGGCGCGCTCTCCTTGAGCTGCTTGCGGGCGTCCTCGGCGATCTCCAGCTCGTCGTCCTCGACGTAGAAGGGCGCGACGAGCGGGGCCGCCTCCGAGAGCAGGTTGATGCGCGTCTGGATGAGCGGCACCAGCGCGTTCAACCGGCCCAGCTGCGGGAGCGACGCCGGCTGCGGCAGGGCTCCGTCGCGCTGCAGGAACGGCAGCAACCGCTGCGCAAGGTCCTGCTCGGACAGCTCGCGCAGGTAGTGACCGTTGAGCCAGTTCAGCTTGTCGAGGTTGAAGACCGCACCGGCGGGGTTGATCTTGTGCCAGTCGAAGTGCTTGCTGAACTCCTCGAAGGTGAACGTCTCCCGCTCGGTGCCGTCGTCCTCGATGATCGGCGGATGGCCTTGCAGCGCAAGGAAATTGACCAGCGCCTCGGGCAGGTAACCCTGCTTCTGGAACCACGTGAGCTTGGCCCACGGGCTCTTGCGCTTGGAGATCTTGGCCCGCTTCTCGTCGCGCAGCAGCGGGATGTGCGCGAACTGCGGAGCCTGCCAGCCGAGCCACTGGTAGAGCAGGATGTGCTTGGGCGTCGAGGAGATCCACTCCTGGCCGCGGACCACGTGCGTGATCTCCATCAGGTGGTCGTCGACGACGACCGCCAAGTGGTATGTCGGGAACCCGTCGGCCTTGAGGATGACCTGGTCGTCCGGTTTCGGCGCCTTCGTCGGGCCCATGATGAGGTCCTCGAACTGCAGCGGCGCATCGTCCGGGATCAGCATCCGCACGACCGGGGTCTCGTTGAACCCTGGCAGCTTGGCGCGCTCCTCCTTGGTCTTGCCGAGGCAGGTGCGGTCGTAGCCGGTCGGCTGCTTGGTCTTCTGCTGGACCTCGCGCATCTGCGTCAGCCGCTCACCGGAGCACCAGCAGTAGTAGGCGTGCCCGTCGGCGATCAGCTGCTCGACATACGGCTGATAGGTGTCCAGCCGCTCGGACTGCTTGTACGGCGCGAACGGGCCGCCCTTGTCCGGGCCCTCGTCCCAGCCGAGCCCGAGCCAGTGCAGCGTGTCGTAGAGCTGCTGCTCGCTGTCCTCCTGGAACCGCGCGCGGTCGGTGTCCTCGATGCGCAGGATGAAGCTGCCACCCTGCTGGCGCGCGAACGCGAGATCGAAGATCGAGACGTATGCCGTGCCGACGTGCGGGTCACCGGTGGGTGACGGTGCGACGCGCAGGCGGGGCTTCTGGGCGGATTCGGAGGTTTCGCTCATGATGCCCGGATTCTATTGCCAAGCCCGCTAGAGCAAGGCTCCGGCCAAGGACTCCTGCATCCAGGTGAGGAAGTCGTAATAGAGGCCGATGATCAGTCGCGGGTCGTCCGACGCGTCCTCCCCCGCGACCGCGAGGTCGTGCTGCAGTTGCTCACTGTCCTCGTCGGTCCGCAGCCGCAGGCGTTCGCCCAGCGCCAGCCGTACGTCGGCGAGACCGACCAGCAGCGCCTGCGCCTGGCCCAGGTCGAGATCGAGCTTGTCCCGCGTCGTCGGCTGATCCAGTGCCTCGATCGCCGTCGACAGGTTGGCGACCTTGCGTTGCCGCAGGCTGTGCTCAGTGAGTGACCGGAACTCGGCGGCGACCTCCTTGTCACCGCGGTGGCCGTCCGGCAGCAGCCGGGCCAGCGCGGGATCGCGGTGCGCGACCTCCTCGGGGTCCGGTGCGTTGCCGAGCCCGGCCAGCAGGTCCTCGACCGGGTCGCCGGACAAACCGCCCTCCGGCGTCAGCAACTCGCGTGTCTGGTCCAGCAGTTCGCGGACGATGGCGCGCTCGTTGGCATCCAATCGCGCAACGACACGAGAACCCTTGCGCTTGAACGCAGTTGCCATCGTCAGGCGTCCCTCTCGAAGGTCGCCCACAAGCCGTAGCCCTGCATCGCCTCCGTGTCGGTCTCCATCCGCTCCCGCGGCCCACTGGAGACAACGGCCTTGCCGTCCCGGTGCACGGTCATCATCAGCTTCTCGGCCTTGGCCGCGGAGTAGCCGAAGTAGGTCTGGAAGACCCAGGAGACGTACGACATCAGGTTGACCGGGTCGTTCCAGACCAGCGTCACCCACGGCCGGTCGGTCTGCTCGGTCGCCTCGGCGTCGAGGTCGACGTCGGGTGAGGCATGCTCCGGGGGCGCTACTGACACGCCACCCACGATAGGCAAGACACACCACCGGAAGCGAGGCTGCCTCGATCAACGACGTTAGAGTGACGCGCGTGACCACACGCGTGGGCGCGTCCACCGCGCTGCTTACCGACCACTACGAGCTGACGATGCTGAGTGCGGCGCTGCGAGACGGCACCGCTCATCGCCGCAGTGTCTTCGAGGCATTCGGGCGACGCCTGCCCGACGGTCGGCGGTATGGCGTGGTCGCCGGCACCGGCCGGCTGCTCGATGCCCTGGACAACTTCCGGTTCGGCGACGCGGAGCTGGAGTCGCTGCGCGAGCACCACGTGGTCGACGCGCCAACCCTGGACTGGCTGGCGTCATACCGCTTCACCGGCGACGTATGGGGCTACGCCGAGGGCGAGATCTACTTCCCCGGCTCGCCGATGCTGGTCGTCGAGGCGAGTTTCGCCGAGGCGGTCGTCCTGGAGACGCTCGTGCTGTCAATCCTCAACCACGACACCGCGATTGCGTCGGCTGCCAGTCGTATGACGGCCGCAGCCGAGGACCGGCCGTGCATCGAGATGGGCTCGCGACGCACCCATGAGGAGTCTGCAGTGGCGGCCGCCCGTGCGGCATACATCGCGGGTTTCACCACCACGTCCAACCTCGAGGCGGGCCGACGCCACGGCGTGCCGACCACCGGCACCGCAGCCCACGCCTTCACCCTGCTGCACGACGACGAGCGGGCCGCGTTCCAGTCCCAGGTCGACACGTTCGGCCCGGGAACGACACTGCTGGTCGACACCTACGACGTCCCGAACGCCGTCAAGCTGGCCGTTGAGATCGCCGGCACGGAGCTCGGCGGCGTCCGCCTGGACTCCGGGGACCTGTTGCAGCAGGCACGGGAGGTTCGCGAGCAGCTCGACTCGCTCGGAGCGACCAGGACCAAGATCGTCGTCACCTCCGACCTCGACGAGTTCGCCATCGCCGCACTGCAGGCCGGACCGGTCGACGGCTACGGCGTCGGCACCCAGCTGGTCACCGGATCCGGTGCTCCCACAGCGGGATTGGTCTACAAGCTGGTCGCCCGCGAGAACTCCGCCGGCGAGCTGCAGGGCGTGGCCAAGAAGAGCAAGGACAAGACGTCCATCGGCGGGCGCAAGTTCGCGCTGCGCCGTCGCAACCCTCAAGGCATCGCCGAGGCGGAGGTGATCGGGATCGGGACTCCGCCCGTCGACGATGGCGACGACCGGTCACTCCTGGTGCCGCTCGTCGAGGGCGGTGAGCGCGTCTTCCATGGCACGCTGAACGACGCCCGCGAGCACCACCGCGCTTCTCGGGGAGAGCTACCGCCGACCGCCCGGCAGATGTCCCGGGGCGAGCCGGTCATTCCGACGCTGTACCAGTGCGATGAGAAGGAGAAGACGCGATGACCCGCATCGAGCTACTGGACGGCGACGCCGCTGCCCCTTACGCCGACCGCATATTTGCTTTGTATGACGCAGTGTTCGGCAGGTTCCCGGAGAAGGCGGACTGGCTCGAGCAGCTCTTCGACCGGGACCGCAAACGCGACGGATACCGACTGGTGCTGGCACTCGACGGGGAAAACGTCCTCGGCTTCGCCTGGGGCTACCACGGCGAGCGTGGCCAGCACTGGCCCGACCTGGTGGCCCGGACCCTGCCCGAGCTTCCCGCCGAGTGGGTCCGCGATCACTTCGAACTCGTAGAGCTGGCAGTCGATCCCGACGCTCGCCGGCAGGGCATCGGCGTCGGCCTGCACGACGCCCTGCTCGACGGGCTGACCGGGCGTGCGCTGCTCGGCACCACCCTGGCGCCCGACGACCCGGCGCTGCGCCTCTACAAGTCACGCGGCTGGAGCACCCTGGGGCACCTGGCCGACAACCGCCAGGTCATGGGCGCCTACCTCCCGCTGCCGTACACCAAGCGGGCTGAGTAGCGCAGGAGCGCTATCGAAACCACATGACGCACGTCGACGTCCTCGACAGCGAGCGTTCGGCCGCGTACGCCTCGCGCGTATTCGCCTTGTACGACACGGTTTTCGCCGACTTCGCGGACGAGGATGCTTGGCGGGAGCAGATGTTCGACCGGCACCGTGCACGGGACGGCTACCGGCTCGTCGTCGCGCTCGACGATGAGCGCCTCCTCGGTTTCGCCTGGGGCTTCCGCGGCGAACGCGGCCAGTACTGGCCGGATCTGGTCGCCCGAACGCTTCCCGACGTCGGCGCGGAGTGGGTCGGCGGTCATTTCGAGTTCGTCGAGCTTGCCGTCGACCCGGCTGCGCGGCGACAGGGCATCGGTCGCCGCCTGCACGACGCCCTGCTGGACGGCCTGACCGGCCGCGCTCTGCTCGGCACGAGCGCGGACGAGACAGACCCGGCGGTGCGCCTCTATCGATCATGCGGCTGGCGAACCCTCGGTCTGCTGGACGATCAGCGACAGGTGATGGGACGAGATCTGCGGAGTGCCGGCAGGTCGTAGGCTGAAGCCATGGGTCGCGCACTGGTGCTGGTCGATGTCCAGAACGATTTCTGCGAGGGCGGCTCGCTCGCCGTCGCCGGCGGCATCGCTGTCGCCGAACGCATCGCGGCATACGTCGAGGACCACGGCGGGGAATACGCGCAGATCGTGGCGACCGCCGACTGGCACATCGACCCCGGCAGCCATTGGTCGAAAACGCCTGACTTCGTGGACAGTTGGCCGGTTCACTGCAAAGTGGGAACACCCGGCGCGGACTTCCGGTCCGAGGTGCATCCGGTGATCGCGCAGGCGGCGGCGATCTTCCGCAAGGGCCAATACGCAGCGGCATACAGCGGTTTCGAAGGTGCCACCGAAGACGGCGTCGGTATGACCGAGTGGCTGCGCGACCACGAGATCGACGAACTCGACGTGGCCGGCATCGCGACCGACTACTGCGTTCGTGCGACCGCGCTGGACGCGGCGAGTGCGGGGCTCACGACTCGGGTCCTGCGCCACCTCGTTGCCGGCGTCGCACCGGGATCGACCACGCACGCGCTCAACGACTTCCGCGCTGCCGGCATCGACGTCGTCGACTGACGCCTCGACACCTCCATCACCCCTCACACCGAGAGGACACCCGTTTGCCGGCAGGACACCCAATTACGGGCAAAATCGGCCCCAACGGGTGTCCTGTCAGTACAACGGGTGTCCTCTCGGCGAATCCGAGGCCACGGTTCGCGGCAGTCGTCAAAGGTGCGAACGCGGGAACATCCACTGATCATTGGCGGTTGAGACGGTGCAGTCACCGTCCCCGAGAGGATTCCGTGAGCGAAACGCCGACGACCACCCCGCAGACCGACGCACTCACCCAGGAACAGGAGATCGTCGACGAGGCGTACCTCCGCAGGGAGGATCTGCTCGCCGAGGTCGGCCACGACCTAGAGACCGCCCCGCGGGACTCCGTGGAGGCTGCCCGGATCACCTCCCTGCGGCGCCGCCGCACCGACCTGCAGCATGCCGAGAACGGCCTGGTGTTCGGGCGGCTCGACGCGGTCGACGGCTCCGTCCGGCATCTCGGGCGCGTCGGACTCCCCCGCGCCGATGACGACTCGGAACCACTCGTGCTCGACTGGCGGGCACCGGCCGCCCGTGCCTTCTACACCGCGACCCCGCTGGACCCGCAAGGGCAACGACGCAGGCGGCACATCCACATGGACGGACGCCTCGTCGTCGGTGTCGATGACGAACCTCTCGATGGCTCAGTCGATTCCGGCGATCTCGTCGGCGAAGGTGCGCTGCTGTCGGCCCTGTCCGCACGCCGTACCGGTCGGATGGGCACGGCGGTCGCCACCCTGCAGAAGGAGCAGGACGCCATCGTCCGCGCGAGCAGCGACGGCCTGCTCGTCGTGCAGGGCGGCCCGGGCACCGGCAAGACGGTCGTCGCGCTGCACCGGGTGGCGTACCTGCTCTTCAGCCATCCCGAGCTGGCCGACCGGGGTGTGCTGGTCCTCGGTCCGTCCCGCCGTTTCCTGGATTACACCGCCCAGGTGCTGCCCGCGCTCGGCGAGACCGCCGTCGTGCCGGCGACGTGCGAGACGCTCGTGCCCGGCGTCTCCGTCGAGGACGATGAATCGCGCGAACTCGCGGAGCTCAAGGGTCGCGCGCTCTGGATGCCCGCACTCACGGCATACGTTCGCTCTCTCGCACCGGCTCCCGTGGCGCTGAACTTCGTGCTCGACGGTGAGCGTCACACGTTGTCCGCGGCGCGAGTCCGGCGCGCCCTGGAGAGTGCGGTCGCCGGACGCGACCTGCACTCGGCGCGCCAGTGGTTCTTCGAGCAGGTGCACGATCTGCTGACCGATTCCGCCGTCGAACGACACGAGGAACTGCTGGCGGGTGTGGAGGCCGGTTTCGAGGACATCCTCGCGAAGGTCGACGCGAGCCAGGCACGTGCCGATGACCGCGGTGTGCGCCTGGATGTCACCGGCGCAGAGGTCGACGGCACGCTCACCGATGCGGATGTCGATCGGCTCCGTGATCGAATCGCCAAGGATGCCAATGTCGCTCGCGTGCTCGACGATTACTGGCCGGTGCGGGATGCGCGCCGGACCCTGCGCGCTCTGCTCAGCTCCGACAACCTGTTGCAGCAGTTCGCCGGCACACTGACCGCCGACGAGCGGGCCCTCATCACCAGCGGCGGCCCACTCCTCGCGGCGAGCGACATCGCCCTGCTCGATGCGGTCGCCGAGTTGCTCGGCTCGGTGGAGACGTCACCCGAGCAGGGCGAGTTCCTCGCGGATCGCGCTGCGAACAGGCGTGATTGGGCCTATGGCCATGTGGTCGTCGACGAGGCGCAGGAGCTCTCGGCGATGCAGTGGGAGATGGTGCGCCGCCGGGTGCCGAGCAGGTCGATCACCGCTGTCGGCGACATCGACCAGACCGAGGCACCGCACCGCCATACATCCTGGAGCGCTGCGATCGACCCGGTGTTCGGCGAGCGCTGGCGGCGCAGCGATCTCACGATTTGCTACCGGACACCGAGGGAGGTCATGGCGCTCACCGGTCCGGTGCTGGCACGCGCCGGCAGCCGCAACGATCCGCCGCGCGCTGTCCGCGACTCGGGGATCGAGCCGTGGACGGTCGACGCGGCCGAGGCCGAACTCGTCGCAACGGTGCGGGAATCGGTCGCGGCGATGGCTGCTCGGTGGCCGGGCGGCAGCGTCGGTGTGGTCGCGCCGGCAGCGCGTGTCACACAGCTGCGGGAGCAACTGCCCGACGCCGTCGTCCTGCGGGCCACCGAGGCGAAGGGGCTGGAGTGGGATGCCGCCCTGGTCGTCGACCCGGACGGCATCACCACCGAACCCCGCGGCTGGAACGGCCTGTATGTCGCCCTGACCCGCTGCACGCAGGAGCTGGGGCAGGTGCGGCCGATCAGCGGAACCTGACCGGTCAGTTGACCACGATCGGGGTGCTGCCCGACACCAGCTTCCAGTCGACCTGGTGGAAGGTCGCCGGGTCGATGCTCTTGTTGGCGGTGACCCAGTCGATGATCAACTGCCGAATCTCGTTCTGCCGGTTGTAAACAACGGGGGCCGTGGTCACGCCCGGGAATCCGCCACCACCGGACTGCCGGTAGTTGTTGATCGCGATGACGAAGCTGTCGCCGTCGGCGACGGGCTTGCCGTCATACGCGAGATTCCGGATCCGGCTCCCGGCCTGGACGCTCAGGTCGATGTCGTAGGTGAGCGCGGCGTCGAGCCCGCCCATGACGTCGTAGTTGTAGTCCGGGGTGCCGTTGGGCGCGGTCGGCGTCTTGGCATTCGTGACCTGATCCATGTCGAACGGCCCGGCGCCACTCACCTGCTGGAAGTAGGTGGCGGACGTCTCGAGGTACGCCTTGACCTGCTGACCGGTGAACTTGATGCCCAGCAGAGTGTTGTCGTAGATGTAGAGCCCGGCCACGTCCCGGACGGTCACGTCGCCCTTCGGGATGATGGCGGTCCGGCTGAACGGCGCCGCAATCGACAGCACCGGGGTGGCCTCGTCGGGAGTGCCGGCCAGGCCGGCCTTGACCGCTTGCGCCTGCACCAGATTGATGAAGTCGACGGCAGCCGCGTCCTCGACGCAGGCGCGTGCACCGCTCATCGTCTCGACACACGTGCCGATGACGCCATTGACATAGGTGCGCACCTTCTCGTGCGGGGTACGCAGCAGGTCCGCGATGGTCGGGTCCTCCGGGGCGGTGTTGGAGTTGAGCAGCGTCGAGGCGGCGCTGGCGACCTCCCACTGACCGCGGTTCTTGCGCAGGTTGAGGTCCATCACCGTGACCCGCTCACCGAAGCACAACGGCTCGGACAGCAGGACCTGCTTGCCGATCTGCTCGTTGGTCACGAAGCGTTGCGGGATCTCGACGTGCGCGTGCCCGACGAGGATCGCGTCGATGTCCGGAACCTGTTGTGCCAGGAGGGTGCTCGCGTTCTCGGGGTACGGCAGCGCATCGCCGTATGACGAGGACGTGTCGGCACCGGAGTGGCACGACACGACGATCACATCGGCGCCCTGGGCCTTGACCTCGGGGATGACCAGCTTGGCCTGCTCGACGATCCCGTTGAACTTGACCTTG
Source organism: Flexivirga sp. (assembly GCF_035551235.1). Lineage (GTDB taxonomy): Bacteria > Actinomycetota > Actinomycetes > Actinomycetales > Dermatophilaceae > Flexivirga. Next base: position 52,672 of record NZ_DASZNO010000038.1, read on the forward strand.
TCCTGCACGTTGGCCTTGTCCCAGATCGCGACGCCCGGCGTCACCAGGCCGACGATGCCGACCGTCACCGGCTTGTGCCCGGGCACGTACACGCGCTTCAGCGTGTATGCCGGGAAGGCCGACTTGCCGGTGTTCCAGTCGAGGGCGTTCGCGCCGAGCAACGGGTGGTGCAGCTGGCTCTGGAAGGTCCGCAGCAGGTCCATGCCGTAGTTGAACTCGTGGTTGCCGAGCGCGGCTGCGTCATACCCGATCTGGTTCATTGCCAACGCCATCGGGTGGATGACGTCCTTGCCGATCGGCTCGATCTTGGCGTAGTAGTACGCCAGCGGCGTGCCCTGGATCGTGTCGCCCGCGTCGAGCGTGATGCACGTGTCGGCACCGCGCTCCTCGCGCACCGCCTGGATCAGCGTGGCGCACTTGGCGGCACCGACATCGTTGTGCGCCTTGTCGTCATACTCCTTGTCGCTGAAGTAGTCCCAGTTGTAGACGTGCCCGTGCAGGTCGGTCGTGCCCAGAACGGTGAGGCGCAGGTCGTGCGCCGCATCGGGCGCCGCAGCCGCGGACGGCGCCTTGGCCACTCCCACGACTCCGGCACCTCCGATCATCGTCATCGCCAGCAACTGGCGGCGGCTCGTGGCATTACGGACGACGGGGTGCATGGGATCTCCTTCAGGGTCGGACCGCGCGGATCACGCTCGGCAACTGCATCACGCTACCGGCGTTCGAAAGCGAAATGCCGGTAAACGCCGGAAACCCCGCGCCGACTCTTCGGGTATGCCGATCAAGCCGTGATCAGCGGCCGCCGACCCAGCTCCAGGCGTACTTGCCGTCGTCCGTCTCGCGACCGGCCTCACCCAGCTCCATCGGCCGGAAGGTGTCGACCATGACCGCGAGCTCGTCGAACTCGTGCACGCCGATCGACTTCTCGTAGGCACCCGGCTGCGGGCCGTGCGCGTGACCTCCCGGGTGCAGCGAGATCGAGCCCTTGCCGATGCCCGAACCCTTGCGCGCCTCGTAGTCGCCGTCGACGTAGAACATGATCTCGTCGCTGTCGACGTTGGAGTGGTAGTAGGGCACCGGGATCGACGCCTCGTGGTAGTCGACCTTGCGCGGCACGAAGTTGCAGACGACGAAGTTGGTGCCCTCGAAGACCTGGTGCACCGGCGGCGGCTGGTGCACCTTGCCGGTGATCGGCATGAAGTCGGCGACGTTGAACGCGTAGGGGTAGAGGCAGCCGTCCCAGCCGACGACGTCGAGCGGGTGATAGGGGTAGGTGTAGATCGTGCCGACGATCTGCCCACCGGACCCGCGATGCTTCACGTAAACGTCTGTCGGCGTTGACGATTCGGCGCCGATGTCCTCCGCCAGCAAGGGCCCGGCCGGCCCGCGCAGGTCACGCTCGCAGTATGGCGCGTGCTCCAGCAGCTGGCCGAAACGCGACAGGTAGCGCTTCGGTGGTGCGATGTGCGAGTTGCCCTCGATCGCGTAGGCGCGGAACGCTTCGGTGAAGCCCTCGTCGCCGGAGGCAACCGGCAGCCACCGGTGGGTGGTCGCGCGCGGCACGATCAGGTAGTCGCCCTCGGCCACGTCGAACGCGCCGAAGACCGTCTCAACACGGGCGGCACCGCGCTCGACATACACGCACTCGTCGCCGATCCCGTTGCGATACCACGGGCTCGGCGCATCCGCCACGACATACGAGATGCGGACGTCACCGTTGCCGAGCACCAGGCGGCGCCCGGTGACGGCGTCGACACCGGAGCTGCCCTCGGCGAAGAGGTCGTGCAGCTTCAGGTGCCGGGGCAGCAGCGGATGGTTGGGCTCGGTCTGCTGCGACCAGCGGAACTCCCACGGCTTCGCATCCGAGATCGCCGAGGGCAGACCCCGGTGGTAGAGCAACGAGGAGTCGCTGGAGAAGCCCTCCTCCCCCATCAGTTCCTCGAAATAGACGCTGCCGTCCGGCCTCCGCAGTGCGGTGTGCCGCTGTCGTGGCAGCTGTCCCATCGATCGGTAGAACGCCATTGTTCTCCTTCTTCCTCGTCGGCTCCCTGTCGCCGGCGCGCTTGTGGCCCATGCAAGCGCGGACGGGTCACTGGCTACGGTTGCACCATGCCCAGTCTGCCCACCCGAACGCTGTTCACTCAGTTGGTCGACGACGCAGCCGTCTTCCCACCGGGGAACTTCTCGCTCTCCGAGGCTATCGACCGACGCTCCGCACGTCGCGGCACCCCGGCATCCGATTTCGTCGGGCCGCTGCTGCTGCCACCGCGGTTGATCGACGAGGCTCTCGAGGACCACAGCGGACTGGTCATCACCGTCGTCGGCCGGCGCGAGACGCCGCTCGACGAGGTGATCGCCGCGGCCGAGAACGTCGCCGACGCCGCCGGACATGCGCTGTCCGGTCTGGAGGTCGCGGCCGTCGACGGCTGGGAGAAAGCACTCGACCTGTCGGTGCCGGTCGCCGTCGAGGTGCCGGCGGGCGCCGCCGGCCGTGACCTGTTGCCCGGCATCGCCGACCACGAGGGCCAGGTCATCGCGAAGCTGCGCACCGGGTCGACGCCCGCCAACGACGTTCCGTCGGTGCCGGACACCGCTGCGTTCATCACCGAGTGCGTCCAGCTCGGCATCGCGTTCAAGCTGACCGGCGGACTGCACCGCGCGATCGCCCACACCGCCGGTGACCACGCCACCGGCGCAGAGGAGCAGTACGGCTTCCTCGGCATTCTGCTTGCGGTGCAGGCGGCACTGCTCGGCGGCGACGTCAGCGCGGCCCTCACCGACCGTGACGAAACCTCGGTCACCGACGCGATCCGCGCGATGTCCGAGGCCGACGCGATGACCGTCCGCAACGTCTTCACCAGCTTCGGCTGCTGCGACGTATTCGACCCGATCCACGACCTGGCCGCCCTCGGCCTGATTCCCGAAAGGAACGCATGAGCTCCGCCACCGAACTCTGGGGCATCGACAACCTCCCGTATGGCGTGGCCAGCACCACCGATGGCGGCACTCAGGTCGTCACGCGGCTGGGCGACGACGTCATCGAGCTGGCGACCGTGGCCAAGGCGGACAGCGTCCGCAAGTGGGCCCGAACCTTCAACAACAGTTCGCTGAATCCCTTCGTGGCACAAGGTCGCTCGTCCTGGTCCGCGGCGCGCGAGTGGTTGCAGGCAATCCTGCGGGACGACAAGCGCAAGGGACTCGTCGCGGCAGCCACCAAGCCCCTCACCGAAGTGACGCTGCACCTGCCGGTGCAGATCGCGGACTACGTCGACTTCTACGCCAGCGAGCAGCACGCCACCAACGTCGGGTCGATCTTCCGGCCCGACAGCGCCGCGCTGACGCCCAACTGGAAGCACCTCCCGATCGGCTACCACGGCCGGGCCGGGACGGTCGTGGTGTCCGGCACCGACATCGTGCGCCCGGTCGGACAGCGCAAGGGCAAGGACGACCCGGAACCCGTCTTCGGGCCGAGCATCCGTCTGGACATCGAGGCCGAGGTCGGCTTCATCGTCGGCGGCGAGACCGAGGTCGGCACAAGGGTTTCCGTCGACGGAGCCGGCGATCACCTCTTCGGCGTCGCACTCTTCAACGACTGGTCGGCGCGGGACATCCAGGCCTGGGAGTACGTCCCGCTCGGCCCGTTCCTCGGCAAGTCGTTCGCCTCCAGCCTCAGCCCGTGGATCACCCCGATGGAAGCTCTCGCGTCCGCGAAAGTTCCACTCCCGAAACAGGATCCGAAGCCCCTGGACTACCTGCAGGGCGACGACCTCTTCGGCTTGGACCTGCAGCTCGAGGTGCGGCTCAACGACACCGTCGTGTCGACTCCGCCCTACAAGGGGATGTACTGGAGCCCGGCCCAGATGCTCGCGCACCTCACGGTCAACGGCGCGAGCCTGCGCGATGGCGATCTCTTCGCGTCGGGCACGGTGTCCGGCGACTCGCGCGACCAGCGGGGCAGCCTGCTCGAGCTGACCTGGAGCGGCAAGGAGCCGCTGCAGTTGCCGGACGGCACCACGCGCAGCTTCCTGGAGGATGGGGACACGGTGACGATCACCGCCACTGCGCCCGCCACCGGTGGCGGCCGTATGGCGCTCGGCGAGGTCACCGGGACGATTCAGCCCAGCGCCTGAGAACGCCTGGCGTTGTGAGCGTTTCGGCTGCCCGCCGGCCCGTCAGCGCCTGCCGTATGGCGGCACCGCGCCGCCATACGGTGCCTTGGGCGGGCGAGCGCTCACGACATACGTCTTGGCGGCCTTGTCGTGCAATGACTGGGCACTCTGGTCGCCGAGTGGCACCAGCCCGTCGACGAGGCTGAAGACCGAGCCGAGTGAGGCCACGAAGGGCACGAACGACGTGATGTTGCTGACGCCCTTGACGAGTGAGCGGATCACGACGGCGCGCAGGTCTGGCTTCGCGGTCGACCCGGCGCCGCGCACGCGCACCCCGAGGAGCATGTGCCCGAGCGTCTGACCGCGCCACGCGACCAGCGCGATCTCGTAGACCAGGTAGAGCAGCAACGCGATCAGCGGGAACTGCCACGGCACGTTGTAGACCGCGTCCGGGATCGGCGGTTGCGACCGACCGTCGCGCGCCGCCTCGAGCAGGTCGTCATACCACGTGGTGATCGTGGTGACCCAGGGGTGCAGCCACGTCCACGAGATCGCCACCGCCACGACCGACAACAGGATGTTGTCGACGATGTAGGCGAACAGGCGGCGCCACCACGAGGCGGTCGGCTCGCCGTCGGGCGTCGTCTTGACCTGCCGCGGGGCGTACGCCTGCTGGTGTGCGTATGGCGACTGCGGGCCGCCGGGGTACTGCTGCGACGGCGGCTGCTGCTGGTAGGGGCGCAACTGCGGGCGCTGGCCGTAACCGGGCGCCTGAGCCTGCTCGGCAGCCCGCTTGCGCTCCTGCTCCTCTTCGTACTGCCGGCGCGCGTCGCCGATGCGGGACTGGTCGAGGTTCGGCTTCATCTTCGGCATCGTGCGGTCGCTCCACAGGATGCCGTCCCAGTAGCGAAGCAGGTTCGGGTCCTGGGGGTCGTCATACCAACCCGATGCGCGTTCGCTCATGATCACTCATCCTCTCATTGCGCCCCGACGCGTTGCGCAGGAGGCGCACACGACGACGCGCCTCCTCCCCCGCGTTCGGGGAAGGAGGCGCGTCGTGGTGGAGAGAGGTCGCTCAGGCCCCGGGGGCGAGCTTGTCCTCGTCCTCCTCGATGATCTCCTCGGTCTCGTTGAGGATCTCCTCGACGCGTTCCTTCGGCAGCTGGCAGTACCAGGCAATGGCGAGGATCACGGCCGTCAGGACGATGTTGGCGAGGATGCCACCGTTGAAGCCGTAGACGTTGGCCTCACCCGCGTCCTTGGCCTCGGTGCCCGAGTAGCTGCCCAGGTAGCTCACCAACAGGATCCCCGCGAACCAGACCAGCACCCACCAGCCGTACTTGAACTCCAGCTTGGGCGCGCGACCCTTGTCCGTGACCTGGAAGATGCCCAGGAAGATGTAGCCGATGGCGACCGCCGCCATCATCTTCCACACCTGGTCCCAACCGGCCCAGTACATGATCAGGTTGGTGGCCAGCAGCGCGAGCGGGGCGACGACCCACGGCATACGGCTCTTGTAGGGACGCTCCATGTCGGGCAGCTGCTTGCGGAAGGTCAGCAGGGCGATCGACCCGCTACCGAAGGAGAGCACGGTCAGCGATGTCACGATCGACACCAGTGACTGCCAGCTCGGGAACGGCAGGAAGAAGATGCAGCCGGCGATCCACGCCAGGATGAGGCTCACCCACGGCACACCGTTGGTGTTGACCTTCGCCAGCGCGGCCGGTGCGTTCCGGTTGCGGCCCATCGCGTAGGACATCCGCGCGGTGACGCTGGTGTAGATCAGGCCGGTGTCACCGGGGCTGATGAACGCGTCCGCGTAGAGCAGGCCGGCCAGCCAGCCCAGGCCGACGAAGGTCGCCAGAGCGGCCAGCGGGCTGAAGTTACCGGCGTCGCTGCCGACCTTGATCGCGTTACCGACGTTGGCCCAGCCGTCGTGCGCGAGGGCGGACGGGTCGAGCGCGGCGATGAAGGCGACCTGCAGCAGGATGTAGAGGACGCCGCAGATCAGGATCGAGCCGATCAGGGTCAGCGGAACGTTCTTCTTCGGGTTGTCGGTCTCACCGGCGAGCTCGATGCCCTGCCGCCAGCCGAGGAAGGAGAACGCGATACCGGCAGCCGGGATGGCCTCCATCGCGCCCTTGATGCCGTTGGGTGCGAAGCCGCCGCCACCCTTGGCGTCGACGGTGAAGTTGCCGCTGTGGAACGCGGCGATCATCAGCGCGGCGATGACCAGCACGATCATGATGAGCTTCCACCAGACCAGCACGTTGTTGATCCGGGCGAACCACTTCACACCGAGGAAGTTGATCAGCACGAAGAAGCCCAGCATCAGGATCGCGACGACCAGACCGGCCGGCTTCAGCGTTCCGTTGCTGTTCTCCAGCCAGCCGATGTATGACGACGCGTAGGTCAGCACGGCGGAGACCTCCACCGCGGCAACCGATGCACAGGCGAGCCAGGTGACCCAGCCGAACGAGTAGCTGGCGAACGAGCCCCACGCGTAGTGCGGGTAGCGCGCGACGCCGCCGCTTCGCGGCATCATCACGCCGAGTTCGGCGTAGCTGAGCCCGATGAACAGGAACATGATGGTTCCGACGACCCACGACAGGATCGCGGCCGGACCGGCCAAGCTGGAGGCGTGCAGTGAACTGAACAGCCATCCCGATCCGATGATCGAGCCAATGGCAGTGAAGAGGAGTCCGACAGTGCCGAACTCCTTCTTCAGATGTGGATCATCTCCGGCGATGTTGTCTACCTTGTCGGTGTCAACACTCATAGTTGTGCATCATCCCTTTCGGCTCCCATGCACGGTCCAAATTTCATGTCATGCTCCGCCGCGGACCACAACCTGTGAACTGTGACACACTCGGTGAGCGTTAGCACGCTAGACCCAGAAAGTATCGAAGGGTCAAGCGGCACACCGAACAAGTGCCAAATCGCAACCTCCCGGACCACGGTCGCGTCCCGGACCGCCGAGTAGGCTCGCGCGCATGCTGAAGCTGCTGTTGCTGCTGCACCTGTTGACCGCGATCTTCGCGATCGGACCGCTCGTGCACGCGGTCACCACCGCGTCGCGCGGCCTGCGGCAGGCCGATGCAGCGGCCATTGCGTCCTCGGCCCGGATGGCCAAGATCTACTCGATGGTGTCGGTGCTGGTCGTCATCTTCGGCTTCGGCCTGATGTCGCAGAAGCGGCGCGGCAAGGAACTCGGCTCGTTCGGCGACACCTGGATCTGGCTGTCGGTCCTGTTGTGGGTCGTCGCCGTCGCCCTGACGTTCGTCGCGATCGTGCCGGCCCTGGAGAAGGCCGCGGAGCAGCTCCGTTCCGCCGGCGGGTCGAGTAGCGACCCAAGCGGGTTGAGTAGCCCGGAGGAGCGCAGCGGAGGAGGGCGTATCGAAACCGCCCCGATCAACCTCAAGGCACAGACCGCACGCGTCGCCGCCTCCGGTGGTGTCGTCGGCATCATCTTCGCGGTGATCGTCGGGCTGATGGTCTACCGACCCGGCAGCTGATGACGCCCGACGAGGTCGCCGAATTCCTCGCGACCCTGCCCGGGTGCAAGAAGAAGGGCACCGCCGCCGTACCCGCCTGGTATGTCGATGACCGCATCGTCGCCCGCCTCGTCGCATCCGACGAACTGATGATCCGGTGCGCGTTCGACGTGCGCGAGCGGCTCGTCGTGGACGACCCCAACACCTTCGGCATACCTCCGTCATACGACGCACACATGAAGGTGCAGGCCATGTTGTATGGCGATGCGAGCGCCATACAAGACGCGCTGCGCGAAGCGTGGGAGTTGCAGCGCAAGCGTTGAGCTCAGGCTGGTCGCTTTCTCCTCCGCGAACGTCGGCGCCATGGCCCCCACCCGACTCCGCGAATATCATCCGGCACGGCGCCTTCCGTAGCGCAGCCCAGAGATGCAGCGGGCATCCCATGGGCCTCGGCCGGCCGGCCGGTTGTCCACATCCTGGGGCGAGAAGGGAGGGGATGTGGACAACATTGACGTCCGAAATCCGTTGAACCCCAGGGAAATTCAGGTATAATCGAACGCATGATCGATACACCGGCGGACGGCGAAACAGGCACGGTTGCTGCCTTCGACGCCGCTGCGGTGCGTGCGTTCCATGATCGGCTCGACGAGGCCATCGCGGTCGATGGTCTGGAGGATCTGCTGGCAGAGGCGCGAGCTCTGGAAGAAGCCAAGAACGCCATCACTGCGCGACAAGCCCGACTGACCGTCGAGGCACATGACCGGCAGCGACAGGTGGACATACCGCGAGGGATCGACCGCGCCACGACCGCTCGGAAGGTGGGCTCCGACGTCGCCCTCGCGCGGCGGTCGTCCCCGCACCTCGGGTCCCGACTACTGGGGCTCGCACACGCGGTGGTGGAGGAGATGCCGTGCACATTCCGTGCCCTGACGGCCGGCGTGATCACCGAGCGCGACGCCACCGACCTGGTGGCGGCCACGGCATACCTGAGCCGGGATGACCGGGCGCGCGTGGATGCGGCGATCGCCGATGACCTGGGCACCGTGTCGCATCGACGCCTGGTCGCCGCTGCGCAGGCGGCCGCCTACCAGGCCGACCCGGAAGCAGCCACCGCGCGCCGGGCCAAGGCCGAGTCGGAGCGCCGAGTCAGCCTCCGTCCTGCGCCGGACTGCATGGCCTATCTGACCGCATTGCTGCCGGTCAAGGACGGCGTCGCCTGCTACGCCGCACTCAACGCCGCAGCGAAGGCGCATGGGGACCAACCGCGCGGGCAGGTCATGGCCGACACATTGGTCGAGCGCGTCACGGGCCGTACGCCGGCGACCGGAGCCGATGTCCAGGTCAACCTGCTGATGCCCATCGACAGCCTCACCGGCGATGCGCCCGCGCACGTGCCCGACTACGGACCCATCCCCGGTGACCTGGCACGCGAATGGGTCAGGTCTGACGGCGCGCATGACAACGCGAATGACGATGCTCCCGACGACGCGACCGCTGAGTCGACCGGCAACGCGCACGTGCAGGTCCGACGGGTCTTCACCTACCCCGGCACGGGCGACATCGTCGGCATGGACTCCCGCGCCCGCACCTACCCGGGGCTGCTCGCACACCTCATCAAGCTCCGGGACCAGACGTGTCGCACCCCGTTCTGCGATGCGCCGATCGCACACATAGACCACATCCGGCCCTACGCCGAAGGCGGTCCGACGTCCGAGCGCAACGGCGAAGGATTTTGCGCCCGCTGCAATTACGTCAAAGAACATCCCGATGTCTCCGTCAGCGGCGACGCGACTGAAACCCGCACTGCCACAGGCGGATTCGTCGCTACCAGCAGACCACCGGCGCCACCGGGACAACCACCCCCAACAACATCCATGATCGAACGCACCCTCATCGACATCACTTGGCACCACTCCCTCAGCGGCATGTGACGTCGATCGGTCCGGCAGTGCCCGGCGCAACAAATCCGCTCCGTCACCCAGTGATTGCTAGCGTCGAAAGACTCGCACACGAGGGGGCAGGGCCATGGCAGCACAGGACGCCCCGATGGGGTTCGGCGCAGAGGGTATGTGGGACACCCTCGCGGGCGCATGGGACGACCGCGGCGAGTGGCACGCGACTGTCACCCGCGAGCTGACCGAGGCGATGCTCGAGTCACTCGACCCGCAACCCCACGACACGGTCATCGAGGTCGCGTGCGGGCCGACGGCGGACATCGCCTCGGCAGTGGCGCGGCGACCAGGTTTCACGGGGACGATCCGCGCCGGAGATCTATCCGCGCCGATGGTTCAGGCGGCCGAGCGCAGGGCACTGCGCAACAACCTGGACATCACCTTCCTTCAGCTCGACGTCACCGAACTCCCGCTGAAATCCGGCAGCGTCGACCGTCTCGCAGCGCGATGGATCTACATGTTGTTGCCGGACCCGTTGCAAGGACTCAGCGAGGCTGCACGGGTGTTGCGCCCCACGGGATCCCTGGTGTTCGCCGTCTTCGCCTCGGCAGCGGAGAACCCGTTCTTCATGGTGCCGGGAGCGGTGCTGGCCGAGCATGGCTTGTTACGGCCGCCTGTTCCCGGGCAGCCGAGCATGTTCGCGCTAGCCGACGTCAACGGCACCCACCAGCTCGTGCGCGACGCCGGCTTCACCAGTTCGTCGGTGCGCAACGTCCCGCTCACCTACCGACTCGCCGACCCCGATGACCTGTGGTCGCTGGTCAGCCACTTCGCCGGTCCGATCTCCCTCGCAGTTCGCAGTCAGGACGAGCACACCCGCGACGAGCTCCGAGGCGAGATCGAACGGCGCGCGGAGCAGTTCCGCGACGGCACCGGTTACGCACTGCCCGGCCTGGCACGCATCTTCACCGCGTCCTTCTGACAGTCCTTCTGACGCAACGCTGTCCGCTCGGACCCGGCACACACATCGGCCACGGCCGCAGTTGCGGTCGTGGCCGATGATCTTGCGAACCGCGCCGGAAAGTCACTGGGGGCGTTGGCTTCCGGCGCGGTCCGAAGTCTTCTCAGAGGTTGCCGCGCTTGTCCTGCTCGCGCTCGATCGCCTCGAAGAGCGCCTTGAAGTTGCCCTTGCCGAAGCCCAGCGAGCCGTGCCGCTCGATCAGCTCGAAGAACACGGTCGGGCGGTCACCCAGCGGCTTGGTGAAGATCTGCAACAGGTAGCCGTCCTCGTCGCGGTCGACCAGGATGCCGCGCTTCTGCAACTCCTCGACAGGGACGCGCACCTCGCCGATCCGGGCGCGCAGCTCCGGGTCCTCGTAGTAGCTGTCCGGAGTGTCCAGGAACTCAACACCGTTGGCGCGCAACGAATCCACCGACTTGATGATGTCGCCGGTCGCGACGGCGAGGTGCTGCGCACCGGCGCCGCGGTAGAACTCGAGGTACTCGTCGATCTGCGACTTCTTCTTGGCGATGGCCGGCTCGTTGAGCGGGAACTTCACGCGGTGGTTGCCGTTCGCGACGACCTTGCTCATCAGTGCCGAGTAGTCGGTCGCGATGTCGTCGCCGATGAATTCGGCCATGTTCACGAAACCCATGACCCGGTTGTAGAACTCGACCCACTCGTCCATGTGGCCGAGCTCGACGTTGCCGACAATGTGATCCAGCGCCTGGAAGAGCCGCTTGGGCTGCCCCTCGCGACGCTCGATGGTCGAGGACTGCGCGACATACCCGGGCAGGTAGGGGCCGTCGTACTTCGACCGGTCGACCAGGGTGTGGATCGTCTCGCCATACGTCCCGATCGCGGCGATGCGGATCGTGCCGTGCTCGTCCGTCACGTCCTCCGGCTCCCGCACGACCGTGGCGCCGGCCTTGCGCGCCTGCGCGATGCACTTGTCGACGTCCGGAACCTCCAGGGCGATGTCGACCACGCCGTCACCGTGCTTGCGGTGGTGCTCGACCAGCGGGCTGTCCGGGTCGACCGCGCCGTTGATGACGAAGCGGATCGAGCCGCTCTTCAGCACGAACGACTTGTGGTCGCGGTTGCCGGTCTCGGGGCCGCTGTAGGCGACCAGCTCCATGCCCCACGCGCTCTGGTAGTAGAGCGCGGACTGCGTCGCGTTGCCGGACACGAAGACGATCGCGTCCCACCCGGTCACCGGGAACGGATCCTTGTCGGCGTCGTAGTCGACCAGGCCGACCAACTGCTTCAGCTGCTCCAAGTCCTGGCCCGCAGCGAGTTCATCGGGCGTGAGGTTCACAGTCGTTGTCATGGGTTCACTGTGCGCCGAGTCACATGGTCGCGCAATCCGAGCAACTCCGGCTGATCACGATGCACACTCTGACCGGCCGTAGCCGGTTTTCGTCATACATTGTGACCAGTCGTCAGCCGTTGCGTGCGACCGCTCGGAACATCAGCCGAACAGCCGCGCGAGCTGACGCGACTGCCGGCATACACCGACGCAGCGGAGCGCTCGACCAGACTGCCGCGCCGGTGCGCAGCCGGTGGCTGGACATCTACCTCGCGGGACTCGCGCCGCGCTGACGCGCTTCGCTAGTTTCGACGTATGCCGACGATCGACGACCTCGATGCACGCCTCATCAGCCTGCTGAGCGACAAGCCGCAGATCGGCGTGCTCGGAGCCTCCCGCGAACTCGGGGTCGCGCGCGGCACCGTGCAGGCGCGGCTGGACCGCCTGGTCGAACGCGGGGTGATCGCCTCCCTTGCGCCGACCGTCTCGGCAGTCGCGCTGGGCTATCCGGTGATGGCGTTCTGCACCCTGCAGATCCAGCAGCGCAAGGGTCGCCAGGCGGTCGTCGACCACCTGGACGGCATACCCGAGGTATTGGAAGTACACACGATCACCGGCGCCGGGGACCTGCTCGCACGCGTGGTCGCGCGTGACAACGCCGACCTGCAGCGGGTCATCGATCAGATCGTCGAGACCGGTCTCGTCGTGCATGCCTCGACCACCATCGCGCTGGCCGAGTTGATCTCCCATCGCACGCTGCCGCTGGCCGAGGAGGCCGCGCGTCCGAGCCGCGGCTGAGCCGCAACTGAGCCGCGTCAGCGCTTTCGGCCGACGAACCAGTTGCGGATCATGGTGATTCGCTCGCTGACCTCGTCCGTGGAAGCCCGGTCCAGCGCCGGTCCACCGCACTTCACCCGCAGCTCGTGATGCACGTGGGCGTGCGGCTTGCCGGACTTGGTGGAGTATGCCGCCACGAGCGCGTTCAACTCCTTGCGCTGTGCCGCAAGAGCACGGTGCGCCGCCATCGGCTGGTCGTCCTTCGGCTGGCGCCGGCCGCTGCGCAACTGCTTGTCCTGACGTTGGCGCAGCAGATTAGTCACCTGATCCGGCTCCAAAAGGCCTGGCAGGCCGAGGTATTCGTCCTCCTCGTCGCTGCCCGCCACTGCTCCGAGGCCGAACTGCTGAGCATCGAAGAGCACATGGTCGAACTCCGCCTCCGACTCCAGCGCCTCGAACTTGCCCTCCTGCTCGCCGAGCGCCTTCTCCTCACGGTTCGCCTCCGCGAGCAGGCCCTCTTCCTCGTCCCAGATCGAATCCTCAGCCTTTTCAGGGCGATCCAGCGCGTGATTGCGTTCCTTCTCCATCGTGGCCGCGAGCTCCATGATGGTCGGCACGGTCGGCAGGAAGACCGTCGCCGTCTCGCCGCGGCGGCGGGCACGCACGAAACGCCCGACTGCCTGCGCGAAGTAGAGCGGCGTCGAGGTGGACGTCGCGAAGACACCGACGGCCAGGCGTGGCACGTCGACACCCTCGGACACCATCCGAACGGCCACCATCCAGCGCTCCTCCGAGGACGCGAACTCCTCGATCCGCGACGAGGCACCGCTGTCGTCGGAGAGCACCACTGTGGGACGAACTCCGGTGACCTCGGCCAGGATTCGGGCGTAGGCACGCGCCGCGGTCTGGTTCGAGGCGATGACCAGACCACCGGCGTCGGGCATGTGCCGGCGCACCTCGGTCAGTCGCTTGTCGGCCGCACGCAGCACCGCCGGGATCCACGCGCCCATCGGGTCCAGCGCAGTGCGCCAGGCCGCGGCGGTCGCATCCTTGGTGAGTGGCTCCCCGAGGCGCGCGGAGATCTCGTCGCCGGCAGAGGTGCGCCAGCGCATCGCCCCGCCATACGCCATGAAGAGCACGGGGCGCACGACGCCGTCGCGCAGGGCGTCGGCGTAGCCGTAGGTGAAGTCGCTGGCCGACCGGCGGATGCCGTCGGGTCCCTCCTCGTAACGGACGAACGGGATCGGTGCCGTGTCCGACCGAAAAGGCGTGCCAGTCAAGCAGATTCGTCGTGTTGCCGGCTCGAATGCCTCACGAATCGCATCGCCCCACGACTTCGTATCCCCACCGTGGTGCACCTCGTCGAGAATGATGAGGGTCCGCTTGCGTTCCGTGCGGTAGCGATGCAGGGCCGGCCTACTCGCGACACCGGCATACGTCACTGCGATGCCGTCGAATCCCTTGGCGTGCTGCTCCTGTGCGTTGGTGAACCGCGGGTCGATGTGTATGCCGACCCGTGCCGCTGCGTCGGCCCACTGGGTCTTCAGGTGCTCGGTCGGCGCGACGATCGTGATCTGCTCGATGATCCCCCGCTGCAGCAACTCCGTCGCCAGCCGCAGCGCGTAGGTCGTCTTGCCTGCCCCCGGCGTCGCCACCGCGAGGAAGTCGCGTGGCTGCTCGGTCAGGTAGGTCTCGAGAGCCGAGGCCTGCCAGGCGCGCAGCTTGCCGGCGGTCCCCCACGGCGCCTTCCCCGGGAAGGCCGGTGACAGGTGCGAGGCGGCGGAGGTGCTCACAGCAGCCCCCTCGTTCCTCGTGCGTTGCTATGCGTCCTGAGCCCGACCGGTTCCTCGCTGCGCTCGCTCATAGACCGACAAGGCTAACCTCCACCACCGTCACTCCCGTGACGCGGGGCTGCGGCCTCAGCCCTTGTCGTCGCCGCCGTCCTGCGGCGGGCGGATGCCCTCGTAGATCTCCTTGCAGGTCGGGCACACGGGGAACTTCTCGGGGTCGCGGCCGGGCACCCAGACCTTGCCGCAGAGCGCTGTCACGGGTTCACCGGACAGCGCGCTCTCCATGATCTTCTCTTTCCGCACGTAGTGCGCGAAGCGCTCATGGTCGCCCGGCTCCTGCAACTCCTCCTGCGCATCGGTGCGCTCGCGCTCCAGCGTCGCCGTGGACGTGCTGGGCAGGCTCGGCGCGCTCTCCGGTGAGGACAGGCGGTCCGGTTCGTCAATGGTGCTCATACGACCGATTGTAGTTCGGGGCTCAGTTGAGATCGGGATCCGAGGGGAAGGTGGCGGCGAACGACACCGGGCTGTGCTGCCGTTTCAGGACCCGCGTCCAGAGCCCGCCCGGATCCGCACTGAAGGCATCCCCGGGTTGTGCGTCGACCACGAACCACATGCCGACGTCGATCTCGTTCTCGAGTTGGCCCTCGCCCCAGCCGGCATACCCCGCGTAGATCCGCAGGCTGTCGACGACGGGCGCGATGATCGGTGGCGGGGCGTCCAGATCGACGAGGCATATCCCGCCGAAAAGGCTTCGTATGCCGAGGGATTCGTCTTCGTTGCCGTCGGCCGATGCCAGCGCGAGGGCCGTGTCCAGCGACACCGGACCACCCTGGAATACGCAGTCCGGGGATGACACGTGCTCCTGCCATCCGGGCAGCACGGCGTCCACCTCGGCGCTGAGCGGCCGATTGAGGATGAGCCCGTGCGCGCCCTCCTCGTCGTGATGGAGCACCAGCACGACGCTGCGCGTGAAGACGTCACCCTCGCCGAGCTCGGACTGCTCCTGCGGAACTGCGACGAGGAGTCGTCCGGTCAGGTCGGTCACCCAGCCATTATGAGTGACCGACCTGCGGATGTGGCTGTCTGCGGGGTCAGCGCCCCGAACCGCCCCGCTGGAACCGGTCCCGACCGCCGCCGCGGTTGCCGTCGCGACCACCGCGGTAACCACCACGGTCGTTGCCGAAGCGGCCGTGTCCGCCGCGGCCGCCATACGAACGACCCCCGCGGGAAGCGCGCGGCGGGCTGATCAGGCGCTGCAGGTCGGCGTCGGAGATCGGCGCGCCCTCCGGCGTGCTGCCACCGGCAGCGCGGATGACGTCGTCGCCGGGCCGGGCGTTCTGCACCTCGACGTCGACGCCGGCTGCGTCCAGGAGGCGCTGCATCGTGCGCCGCTGGTGCGGCAGCGCCAACGTCACGACGGTGCCCTTCTCGCCCGCGCGCGCGGTGCGGCCCGCGCGGTGCTGGTAGTCCTTGTGGTCGGCGGGCGGGTCGACCTGCAGGACGACGCCGACGTCGTCGACGTGGATGCCGCGGGCCGCGACATCGGTCGCGACGAGCACCGGCACCTTGCCGTCCTTGAACGCCGACAGCACCCGGTTGCGCTGGCTCTGGTTCAGGCCACCGTGCAGCGATGCCGCCAGAACGCCCTGGTCACGCAGCTCACCGGCGACGCGGTCCGCGCCGAGCTTGGTGCGGACGAAGACGACGGTGCGCCCGGCCCGGTTCGCGACCTCGGCGGTCACCAGCTTCTTGTGGCGCGGCTCGATCAGCAGCGCGTGGTGGTCCATCTCCGCGATCGACGACGTGCCGTCATCCGTGGCGTGCTCCACCGGGTCGGTCAGGTAGCGCTCGACAACCGTGTCGATGCCGCGGTCGAGGGTCGCCGAGAACAGCAACCGCTGACCGTCGGTGGGGACCTCGTCGAGGATCTGCTCGATCGCCTCCAGGAAGCCCATCTCGGCCATGTGGTCGGCCTCGTCGAGGACCGCGATCTCCACCCGGCTGAGGTCTGCGGCGCCGCGCTCCATGAGGTCGATCAGGCGACCGGGCGTGGCGATCAGCAGGTCGACGCCGCGCTCGAGAGCCGACAGCTGCGGCTCGTACGGCATACCGCCGGCAACCAGCTTGTGGCGCAGGCCGATGACGTGGACCAGCGGCTGCAGTGCGTCGCTGACCTGCATCGCCAGCTCGCGGGTCGGCACCAGCACGATGGCACGGGGCTGACCCGAGCGCGCCTTGCCGCCCGCTGCGAGCCGGGTCAGGGCCGGCAGTCCGAACGACAGGGTCTTACCGGATCCGGTGCGGCCACGGCCGAGCACGTCGCGGCCGGCGAGCGCGTCGGGAATCGTCGCGGTCTGGATCGGGAACGGGGCGGTGATGCCGTCGCGTGCGAGCCGCTCGACCAGCGAATCCGGCAGGCCGAGGGCAGCAAAACCGTTGCCCTCCAAAGAGATCGGCTCCACCGGACGTTCCTCGCGCTTCACCGGGCGGGACTCGGCGGCCTGGTCGTCACGACGGGGACGGTCGAAGTCGCGCCGCTGCGGGCGCTCGTCGCGTCGGCCCTCGTGGCGGTTGTCGCGGAACGAGCCCTGCCGGTCGTCCCGGCGGTTGTCGCGGTATGACGGACGGTGGTTGTCGCGGTCGCCATACGACCGGCGGTCATCGCGGCGGCCATCGGTGCGTTCGGTCCCACGATCGAAGCTGCGACGGTCCTGCTGCTTCTCATAGCCACCACGCCGGTCATCGCGACGCTCGTAGCCACCGCGCCGGTCGTCACGACGGTCCTGTCCGCGGTCGTCACGGCGGCCGTAACCGCGCTGGTCGTTGCCGCGCTGGTCGTTGCCGCGCTGCTCGTTGCCGCGCTGCTCGTTGGCGCGACGGTCGTAGCCCCGGTTGTCGCCGTCCCGGCGGTCGTTGCCACGACGGTCATCACGATCCTCGAAACGACGCTTCGGCCGATCGTTCGACGGGCCGTCGAACCGGCGCGGGCCGCGGTCATCGGAACGGCGCGGGCCACGGTCGTCGCGGTTCCAGGAGTTACGCGGGGCGCGGTCGTTGCGGCCACGTGCACCCTCGTCGCGGCGGTCCCGACGGTCGCCGGAGCGATCGTTGTCGCGGCGGTCGCGGTCACCGCGGCCGGCGAACTCGCCGTCCTTGCGGGGCGCGCGGTCGTTGCCACCGAACTCGCCGCGCTGTTTGCGGACGCCGGAGCGCTTGACCTCGAGCTTCTGGGCACGGGTCCAACGTGCCTTCTTGCCGTCCATGGATTTCTTATTGGGCATGCGTCATTTCCTCTGAGTTCTACTGGTGCTGCTGAGCGCACCACGCGAGGCTCGGGCGCGACGGATGATCCGCATCACTGGCGGATGTCGCTGCTCGAGGGGTCCTCGGCGCCGGATGATCTCGGCGCTCACAAAAGGAAAATCAGCAATGAACGCAAGACCGCGTAATTAACGTCTGCAACGGTAGCGGACCCGACCTGTTCCATCCAAAACGAGACAGCCCCATGGGCACGTGATGTCCGTCGCACTCGGGCGCCCGGCGGGCCGGGCGCCCGGCCCGGGGTCAGGCGTGTGAGTCGCCCTCGTCGGCACGGACCGCCTCGGCGACCGCACGGGCGACGACCGTCGACACGTCCGGCTGGAACACGCTCGGGATGATGTATGCCGGGTTGAGCTCCTCGGGCTTCACGACGGCCGCGAGCGCCTCGGCGGCGGCGAGCATCACGTGCGTCGTGACGCGGCTGGCCGCAGCGTCCAGCAGACCACGGAAGACACCCGGGAAGATCAGCACGTTGTTGATCTGGTTGGCGAAGTCACTGCGCCCGGTCGCCACCACCGTCGCGTGCTCGGCCGCTGCCGTCGGGTCGACCTCGGGGTCCGGGTTGGCAAGCGCGAAGACGATCGCGTCATCCGCCATACCGGCGATGTCGTCGCCGTTCAGCAGGTTGGGCGCCGAGACGCCGATGAAGACGTCGGCACCGCGCACCGCATCCTTCAGGGTGCCGGTCACCCGACCCGGGTTCGTCGTCGCCGCGAGCTTGGCCAGGTCGCTGCCCGGAGCGGACTTGATGTCTTCGCGCTCGGGCTCCACCACGCCGTTGATGTCGGACAGCACGATGTCCTTGGCGCCCGCCGCGGACAGCAGCAGGGCGATGGCCGTGCCGGCAGCACCGGCCCCGGACTGGACGATGCGGACCTCGGAGAGCTCCTTGCCCACCACTCGCAGCGCGTTGCGCAGGGCCGCGAGGACGACGATCGCGGTGCCGTGCTGGTCGTCGTGGAAGACCGGGATGTCGAGCTCGTCACGCAACCGGCGTTCGATCTCGAAGCAGCGCGGCGCGGAGATGTCCTCGAGGTTGATGCCGGCGAAGACCGGCGCGACCGCCTTGACGGTCCGGATGATCTCCTCGGTGTCCTTGGTGTCCAGGCACAGCGGGAACGCATCGATGTCCGCGAACCGCTTGAACAGCGCCGCCTTGCCCTCCATGACCGGCAGCGCGGCCAGCGGGCCGATGTCGCCGAGACCGAGCACGGCGGTGCCGTCCGTGACCACCGCGACGGTGTTGCGCTTGATCGTCAAACGCCTTGCATCGTCGGGGTTTTCGGCGATGTCGAGGCAGACGCGCGCGACGCCCGGGGTGTAGACCATGGACAGGTCGTCACGGTTGCGGATCGGGACCTTCGACTCGATCTTCAGCTTGCCGCCGAGGTGCGCCAGGAAGGTGCGGTCGCTCACCTTGTGGATCTCGACGCCCTCGACCGCGCGCATCGCGGCGACCAGCTCGGCTGCGTGGTCCGCGTCCCGCGCCGCCGCAGTGACGTCGATCGTCATCCGGGCGTTGTCGGAGTGGTTGATGTCGAGTGCGGTGACCAGCCCCCCGTTGCGCTCCACCGCGCCGGTGAGCTCGCTCACGGCAGTCGCCCGGCCGGGCAGGTCGACGCGGACGGTGATCGAATTGGACACGGAAGGGAGGGCGGTCATGCCGGACATTCTTGTGTGTCGGCATCAGCCCGCGCCACCGGGGGTCAGCGCAGGCCCGCGATGATCGCCGTCACCTGGTCCTTGGCGTCGCCGAAGAGCATCCCGGTGTTGTCCCGGTGGAAGAGCGGGTTCGGCACTCCGGCATACCCAGAGGCCATCGATCGCTTGAGGACGACGACGTCCGCGGCCTCCCAGACACGCAGCACCGGCATACCCGCGATCGGCGAGCCCTGGTCCTCGGCCGCGGCGGGATTGACCGTGTCGTTCGCACCGATCACGAGCACCACATCGGTGCCGGCGAAGTCGTCGTTGACCTCGTCCATCTCCAGCACGATGTCGTAGGGCACCTTCGCCTCGGCCAGCAGCACATTCATGTGGCCGGGCAGCCGCCCAGCGACCGGATGTATGGCGAACCGCACCCCGATCCCCTTGTCCCGCAAGGCCTTCGTCAGGTCGGCAACGCCGTACTGCGCCTGCGCGACCGCCATCCCGTAACCCGGTGCGATGACCACCGAACTCGCCGCGGACAGCAACTCGGCGACCTCGGCAACGGTCGTCTCGCGGTGACCGCCGAGGTCCCCGGCCTGCGAGGGGCCGGCCTCGATGCCGAACCCGCCGGCGATCACCGACACGAAGGACCGGTTCATCGCCTGGCACATGATGTAGGACAGGTACGCACCGGAGGATCCGACCAGCGCACCGGTCACGATCAACAGGTCGTTCTCCAGCAGGAAGCCCGACGCGGCCGCCGCCCAGCCGGAGTAGCTGTTCAGCATCGACACCACGACCGGCATGTCCCCGCCGCCGATCGACGCGACCAGGTGCAGGCCGAGCGCGAGCGCGATGATCGTCACCACGACCAGCAACCACAAATGCGGCTGTATGACGAACCACACCGTCAGCCCGACGAACAGGGCCAGCGCGCCCAGGTTGAGGAAGTTCTTGCCCGGCAGCACCAGCGGCTTGGATTTCATCCGCGCCGACAGTTTCAGGAACGCGATGATCGACCCGGTGAAGGTGACCGCGCCGACGAAGACGCCGATGAACACCTCGGCGTGGTGAATCCCCAACGTGGACAACGAATCCAGGTGCGTCGCCTCGACGCCGTGCGGGTCGTCCTCGACCGACAGATAACCGTTCCACCCGACCAGCACCGCCGCGAGCCCGACGAACGAGTGCAGCAGCGCGATCAGCTCCGGCATACCCGTCATCTCCACGACACGTGCCCGCCACAGGCCGATCGCGGCGCCGATGACCATGGCCACGATCAGCAGGCCGAGCCCCGATCCCTGTATGTCGCGGTCGATCGCCAGCGCGATCGTCGCGGCGAGGGCCAGCGTCATACCGGCGATGCCGAAGGTGTTGCCCACCTTGGCCGTTTCGTGCCGGGACAACCCGTCCAGCGCCAGGATGAAGAGCAGGGCAGCGACGATGTATGCCGCAGAAGCTGCGGTCGCGACGGTGATCATGAGCGCGAGAACATTCCGAGCATGCGGCGCGTGACCGCGAACCCGCCGAAGACGTTGATCGACGCGAGCAGGATCGCCGCGAACGACACGATCGTGATCGCCGTGTTGCGCTGCCCGATCTGCAGCAACGCACCGACGACGATGATGCCCGAGATGGCGTTGGTCACCGACATCAGCGGCGTGTGCAACGCGTGGTGCACATTGCGGATCACGTAGTAGCCGATCACGATCGCCAGCGCGAAGACCGTCAGGTGCACGGTGAGCGCCTCCGGTGAGATGCCCAACAGGACGAACAGCACAGCCGCGGCGACCAGCACGATGCCCAACCGGCGGCCGGGCGTCAGCGGTGCCTTCTCCGGCTTCGCCACGACCTCCTGCTTCGGTGCTGCCTGCGCCGGCGCCGCCGACACCTGCACCGGTGGTGGTGGCCAGCGCAACTCACCGTCACGCACGACCAGGATCGAACGCTGCACCACGTCGTCCTCGTCGATGACCAGCTGCCCGTCCTTGCCCGGAGTCAGCAGCTTCAGCAGATTGACCAGGTTCGTGCCATACAGCTGCGACGCCTGCGCCGGCAGCCGGCCCGCCAGATCGGTGTAGCCAATGATCGTCACGCCGCCATCGGTGACGACCACCTCGCCGGCCACCGAACCCTCGACATTGCCGCCGTTGGCGGCGGCCATGTCGACGATCACGCTCCCGGACCGCATCGTGGCCACCATCTCCGCGGTGATCAGCCGCGGCGCCGGACGCCCCGGGATCAACGCGGTGGTGATCACGATGTCGACATCCTGCGCCTGCGCCGCATACAGCTGGGTCTCCCGCTCCTTGTAGTCCTCACCCATCTCCTTCGCGTACCCGGTAGCGGACACCTCCGCCTCCGGGTCCTCGATCGAAAGGTATTCACCACCAAGGGATCTGACCTGATCGGCAACCTCCGGCCGCGGATCGGTCGCCCGCACGATCGCCCCCAGCGACACCGCCGTCCCGATCGCTGCCAACCCGGCGACCCCGGCACCACACACCAGCACCTTCGCCGGCGGCACCTTCCCGGCAGCGGTCACCTGCCCGGTGAAGAACCGGCCGAACGCGTGCGCAGCCTCCACCACCGCCCGGTAACCCGCGATGTTCGCCATCGACGACAACACATCCAACGACTGCGCCCGCGAAATCCGCGGCGCCGCGTCCAGCGACAGAGCAGTGATCGGTCGCCGCGCCAGGTCCTCCACCAACTCCGGATGCAACCGCGGAGCGAGTATGCCGACGACCGTCGCGCCCTCGTGCAGCCGATCCAGTTGCGCCGTGGTGAGAGCGTTCACGCCGAGCACCACGTCCGTCGCCAGCGCGTCACCGAGTTCCGCACCCGCCTCGGCATACGCCCCATCAGCGAAGCTGGCCCGCTCCCCCGCCCCGGGCTCGACCACCACGTCATACCCCAGCTTGCGCAGCTCACGAACGGTGGCAGGGGTCGCGGCGACTCGGGTCTCTCCCGTTGCGGCTTCCCTGACGACTCCGACCCGCATGGGGATCCTCTCGCTCGGTTGTCGACATCGTAGGGTCCACGACCGACCGATGGGCCGAACGAGTCACCGACTCCGCGAATACTCCGGACGACTTCTGCCCGGATGCGGGTCAGCGACGGCGGCTGTGCGGCTGCGCGAAGCGGAAGCTGCCCTGCGGATCGTGCTGCTGGTGCAGTGCGTCGAGCCGCTCGCGCGTCGCACCGGACCAGGCATCGACGGGCCGGCGGGTATCGCAGCCGTGGAAGTTGATCAGCGTGCCCCCGGTGGCCCACGGAGCGAGCGCGTCGACGAATGCCCGCCCGGCGGCCGGCGTCACGTCGACCAGCGGAGGCGGGAGCACCCCCACCGCGTAGGCGTTGAACGCGGCCTCTCGCCCACCGACGGCGTTGTCCGTCCCCTGTGCGGTCGCGAGCGCACCACCCATCGGCCTGATCTCGGCGACGATCAGCGGAACGTCGTTGCCGGGTCCTGCCACATCGAGCAGCGCGTCGACAGCAGCCGCCGGAAACTCCGTCAGCAAGCAGCTCGTATCCCACACCGGCAGCGGATCGGTCGGATCGCAGTGGACCGACGCGATCGCCGAATACGGCGTGACCGCAACGGTATCGATGAGGGCCGCGGCGACCGCACGGATCGGCGCGAGCTCTCGCTCGCCCTCCTCGGGCCCGCCGACATACAGAAAACGAAGGTGCACGGTCAGCCGGCCGCGCAACGGCTCCGGGACACCGGGGAGGTCCGGCAACCGGAGCAGGGCGATCGAGGTGTTGGCCCGATCGGAGAGTTGTCCGGCCCACTCGCGCCAGGCGTGCAGCACTGCCGGAGCGTCCTCGCCGTCGAAGAAGAGGCCGCCGCCGTAATAGTGCGCCAGCGGCATCAGCTCGAAGTCGAGCTCGGTCACGATGCCCAGCTGGCACTTTCCGCCGCGCAGTCCCCAGAACAGATCGGGCTCGGACTCGGCGGTGACCTCGTGGACCGCACCGTCGGCCGTGACCAACCGCAGCCGCCGCACGCGATCCGCGGCGAACCCGAACGTGCGGGCCATCGGACCGAAGCCACCGCCCAGGGTGTAGCCCACCACGCCGACCGTCGTCGACGATCCGTTCAACGGTGCGAGCCCGTGCGGCGCCGCGGCATCGATGACCTGCTGCCACCTGACGCCGGCGGCGACCCGGGCGGTCCCGCGGTCCGGGTCGAGGTCCAGGTCGGTCAGCCGGCTGGTGTTGATCAGCACCCCGCCCTCGACCGGGACCGCTGCGCCGTGGCCGGTCGCCTGCACCCCGATCGGGAGACCCTGCTCACCGGCGAATCGGACTGCCTGCACGACGTCCTCGGCGTGAGCGGCGACGACCACGATGTCGGGCTGCTGGGTGACGGCGAGGTTGAAGCCGGACGTGGCATCTGCCCAGTCGGCGTCGTTCGGCACGAGCACGCGCCCGGCGATCGATGGTCGAAGCGAGTCCGCGAGAGCGACGAGCATGGCCTGGGTCCTTCCGCCGTGGGACTCCATGGCACCACGCAGGTGGGGCGGCATCTCATCGAATTGCGCGAATCCGCAGCGCTCGCAACAAACGCCGCAGCGCTGGACGGGTCCGGTGCTGCGGCGTTCATTGTCGGGTGATGGCTGTTGTGGAGGTGGCGGGAATCGAACCCGCGTCCGCTGGCGGCGAGGCAAGGCTTCTCCGGGCGCAGTGCGCTGTGGATTTTCTCGGCCCCAGGGCTCGCGCGCACACGTTCCCTGACAGGCCCAGCCGAGTAAGAGTCCCGTGTCGCCCCTCGGCCTGACGACACAGCAAGTCCTCTAGCTGACGCCAGACACTGAGTCGAGAACTAGCTCAGGCTGACGGACTTCGGAGCTCGCTCAGGCGGCGAGGGCGAAGTCGGTGCGCTTTGAGTCGGCACCTATTGGTTTTGCACGGAGCGTTAACGAGATAACCGTGCATCCTCGGCCCGCTTCCCCTACGACGGCGATCAGCGTCGAAACCGATCACCCCCAAGATGAAACGTCCATCACCACTGTTCAGTTGTCCTGCGAAGCATACGGTTCAACGCCCGCAGGTGCGAACCGATTCCCTCACACGCCGAAGTCGTAGCGAAGCGGGTATGGCGCCTGCCCGTTCTCGGCGACCTTCTGGCCGAGCACCTGATGCAGTTGGATGTGGTTGCGCTCGAAGCCGATCGCCGAGCCGGCGAGGTAGAGACCCCAGATCCTGGACGTCTGGACACCCGCGTCGCGCACGCACTCGTCCCAGTTGGCCGAGAGGTTCCTGCACCACGCGCGCGTAGTGCGGGCATAGTGCTCGCGCAGATCCTCGCTGTGCCGGACCTCGAAGCCCTGGTCCTCCATCGCCGAGATGATCGTGCCGGCACCGGTGATCTCACCGTCGGGGAAGACATACCGGTTGATGAAGCCGCCGCGGGTCAGCGCCGGTGTCTTGTTGTCCGGCCGGGTGATGCTGTGGTTGAGCATCCGTCCGCCGACCTTGAGCTTGTCGTAGTTGAACTTGAAGTAGCTCGGGTAGTTCTTGACCCCGATGTGCTCCGTCAGCCCGATCGAGCTGACCGCGTCGAAGCCGGTCTCGGTGATGTCGCGGTAGTCACCGTGGCGGATCTCGCCGCGGTCGTCCAGGCCGTTCTCCTTCAGGTGCTGCTGCGCCCACGATGCCTGCTCCGCGGACAACGTCACACCGAGTGCGGTGACCCCGTAGTGCTGCACGGCGTGCTTCACCATGCCGCCCCAGCCGCAGCCGATGTCGAGCAACCGCATACCCGGCCGCAGGCCGAGCTTCCTGCAGACCAGGTCGAACTTGTGCTCCTGCGCCTGCTCCAGTGTCGCATCGGCGTCGGGGTAGCACGCGCAGGTGTAGGCCATCGTCGGGCCCAGCACCAGCTCGTAGAAGGCGTTGCTGACGTCGTAGTGGTGGTGGATCGCCTCGGCGTCGCGCTTGCGCGAGTGGCGCAACCCCTCCACGGCACGTCGCCACTGCGGCAGCGCCTCCTGCGCCGGCAACTCCGGCACGCGAAAGCTCTTCCGTCCCAACGACTTCAGGATCTCGGCCAGCTCGCCCACCGGCGGACGCTTCGCCTCGAAGTCGTCCAGGAAGAGCGTGAGGAAGTCGTAGGGATCGCCCGGGTCGATCCCCTCGACCAGCAGGTCGCCCTGGATGTACGCACGCGCCAGTCCCAGCTCGCCGGGAGCCGTGACCAGATAGCGCAGGGCACGCTCGTTCGAGATGTCGATCGTCACCACTGCGTCCGGGTTCCCCCCGCGGGAGCCGTCATACGCCTTGACCGCGAACGGCACATCGGTGCCGAAGATCCGGTCGGAAATCTCCCCAATACTCAGCGTCACCGCCGCTTCACCGCCTTCGTGTAGAGATCGGGCAACCGCCCGTCCGGGTCGTACTTCTTCTTCACTGCCTTGAGCGTGTCACCGCCGTAGAGACCCCAGAAGGTCTCTTCGTCGTAATAGACGTCGCTGTAGAGAGACTTATGCCCACCCATCGTGTGGACGATGCGCTCGATGTCCTTGTTGACGTCGCCGTCGGCCCGTCCGGGGCTGATCTCGACCGTCGACCAGAACCCGACGTTGACGTACTGCTCACCGCGCTTCAGCGGATAGAGCGGCCAGGGCTGATCGCCATGCTCGCCGTCACGAACCGCCAGCGGGCACAACCAGATCGGCTCGATCGGGACGTTGTCGAGGAACCAGTCGAGGAACTCCTCGGTGCGATCGAGGGAGACCTCGACGTCCTGCACGACGCGCTCGCGCGGCAGCTTGCCCTTCGCTGCGTCGAGCCTGGCGAAGTAGCCGTGGGTGTTCTCCCACCGGATCACCTTGCTGTAGACGTCGCTGCGCAGGTAGCGACGCGGCACCAGTCGACGCACCATCGGGTTCTGCAGGCCGAGTGCGCGGTTGCACCAGAACCAGTCGGTGTCCCACCGCCACAGGTAGTCCAGCGCCGTCAGGTAGTCCTCGCTGCGCTGCTGGATGGAGCGATAGAAGATCTGCTGGCCGGTGTAGTCCGAGGTGTATGGCGCGGAGCTGGTCCATCCGCCGAGCACGAGGTAGGACTCCTCGCGCGAAAACACCACTCCGTCAACGAAGTCCACGTCCTCGCCGCCATACGTGCGGTCCTTCAGGACCTGCCCGAGCGTCTCGATTAGCTCACCGATAGTGGTGAACCGGACATGCCGCAGATGAACGTATGGCGCCACCCGCTCCAGCTTGATCTTCAGCCGCACCGAGTAGCCGAGCGAGCCGTAGGAGTTCGGGAACGCCCGGAAGAGGTCCGCATGCTCGTTGTCGTCGGTGGCGGTGATGATCTCGCCCGCACCGGTCAGCACATCCATCTCGAGCACCGACTCGTGCGGCAGCCCGTTGCGGAACGACGACGACTCGATCCCGAGGCCGGTGACCGCGCCGCCGAGCGTGATCGTGCGCAGCTGTGGCACGACATACGGCATCAGTCCGTAGCGCAGCGTCGCATCGACCAGGTCCTCGTAGGTCGTCATCCCCTGCACGTCGGCAGTGCCCGCTCGCGGGTCGACCTCGACGACTCCGTGAAGACGTGAAACATCAAGTCCCGGAACGGGATTGGCTTCGCGTGGACGAAATAGATTGGACGTCTTCTTCGCGAGCCGCACAGGCGCGTCGGCCGGCATCGCTGCCAACTGACGCTGCAGGTCCTCGACCGCCATCCGGTGTTTCGCCCAGCCGACGATCTCGCCGCGTGCACGCGCCACAACTTCCTCCAAGACCGCGCTGTCAGGTTGCGTCCAGCAACCTACTCCCCCACCGGAATCGCGCGGTCGCCAGCCCTCGATAGCTATCCGATGCGACTCACATCACACCCGCCGCGGCGCAAATGACTTGCACTCGCGGGCGGCCGGGTTTACCTTGACATAGAACGAAACAGTTTCGTTTCATCGAGAGTCAGGGAGACTGGTACTCGATGACCTACTCCGCCACGAAAGGAACACCGCAATGAACGCCTCAGTGAGCACCACCGAAGTCGGCACCAAGCCGCGCGTCGAGGGTGACCGCGAGGCGGAGATCCTGGAGGGCGTCATCGCCACGCTCATCGAGGTCGGTTACGACCGGATGACCTTCGATTCGGTGGCCGCGAAGGTGCGCGCCAGCAAGGCGACTCTCTACCGCAAGTGGCCGACCAAGGCCGACCTGGTCGTGAGCGCGCTGGAGCACCTCAAGGCACAGGGCGGCGAGGACCCGCACGGCCTGCCGGACACCGGCAGCCTGGCCGGCGACCTGACCTTCCACTTCTGCGAGGACCAGGAGTTCAACGAGAAGTCGACCCTGCTCTTCGGTTCCGTCGTCTCGGCGATCCACCGCGACCCGGAACTCACCCAGGTCTTCAACGAACGCTTCATGAAACCGCGCATGGGACAGCTGCGTGAGGTCATCGTGCGCGCGCAACAGCGGGGGGAGGTCGGCGCTGACGCCGACATCGATCAACTCGCAGGGATCCTGCCGTCGGCCATCGCCTACCGGGTGATGACCTCGGGCGAGTGTCCCGACGAATCCTTCATCACCTCAACCATCGAGCAGGTCCTGCTCCCCGCTTGCCGGGCCAGCGTGACCGATAAGGGACAGCGGTAGTCCGCAAGACCCGCTTTGCTCTGAATGTCGAAATCGAGCGACTCCGCTCGACATATCTGTAACAGCGTCCACGACCGCCACCCGGCGGCCGGCTGATTCAGCACACCCCGAAGTCACCCGACGATCGCATCCGGTCGCCGGCCGAAAACACCTGTGCCTACTCGTAATCGGGCACCACTCACCGAAAGGAACACCCGATGACCGCAATCGTCGACGTGGTGTCCGAGGAGAAGTCCACGCCGAGGAAGACCAACCTCACCGTGGCGCTCATCGTGATCGCCATGGCGCAGTTGATGATCGTGCTGGACGGCACGATCGTGAACATCGCCACTCCTCACATCCTGACCGACCTGGACTTCACGCAATCGAGCGTGCAGTGGGTCGTGACGGCATACGCGCTGGCCTTCGGCAGCCTGCTGCTGCTCGGTGGCCGACTCGGCGACCTCTTCGGCCGTCGCCGAATGTTCGTCGTGGGCGTCGCGGTCTTCGCGATCGCCTCACTGATCGGTGGCATCGCGCCCAGCGGCCCGCTGCTGCTCGCCGCCCGTGCCCTGCAGGGTGCCGGCGCTGCGCTGGCCTCCCCCGCCGCACTGGCACTGATCAACACCACCTTCCCGGCAGGGAAGGAACGCAACCGCGCCATGGCCGTGTATGCCGCCATGTCCGGGGCCGGCGCTGCTGTCGGCCTGATCCTCGGTGGACTGCTCACCGAGGCCGACTGGCGCTGGACCTTCTTCATCAACGTCCCGATCGGTCTGGCCGTCGCGGCGCTCGCGCCGCGTGTGCTGATCGAGTCCGAGGGCAGTGACGGAACGCTCGACGTCTGGGGTGCCGTGACCGGCACCATCGGTCTCTTCGGCATCGTCTACGGCCTCTCGCACGCAGGACAGCAGGGCGCCTCGTGGGGCGACTTCGAGACGCTCTTCCCGCTCATCGGTGGGTTGGTCGTCGTGGGGATCTTCGTCCTCGTCGAGAGCCGGGTGAAGCACCCGCTGCTGCCGCTGCGCATCCTGGGCGACCGCACCCGTGCGGTGTCCCTCTTCTCGATGCTGCTGATCGGCGCGGGGATGTTCTCGATGTTCTTCTTCCTCGGCCTGTTCATCCAGCAGGTGCTGGGCTACTCGCCGGTGAAGTCGGGCTTCTCGTTCCTGCCGTTCAGCGTCGGTATCGTCGCCGCCGCGGGCATCGCGTCCAACCTGGCCGGTCGGGTCGACCCGCGCTGGCTGGCCGGCTTCGGTGGCGTGCTGACGACGGCCGCGATGTGGGGCTTCACCCAGCTGTCGACCGACAGCGGCTACGCCTCACACCTGCTGCCGTGGGTGCTCGTCATGGGCTTCGGCATGGGGTTCCTGTTCATCCCGCTGACCATCACCGCGACCGCGGGTGTCAGCAAGGACGACTCGGGTGCCGCCGCGTCCGCGCTCAACACCGCGCAGCAAATCGGAGGAGCTGTCGGGATTGCAGCGTTGACAACGGTGTTCACGCACTACGCCACGCAGAAGGGCAATGACCTGGCGGCAGCCGGCCAGGCCGCCATGGAGAAGGCGACGGCAGCAGGTCAGACCCCCACCAAGGGCCAGATCGCCGACGCGACCCACCAGGCGGCACTGCAGGCGCAGACCTACGGGTCGACCCACGCCTTCTGGTATGCCGCGGGGATGCTGCTGATCGGCACCCTGCTCGTCATCGGCCTGCTGAACATCAAGCACACCGAGCTCGCCACCGAGGAAGCCGCGGTCCACGTCGGCTGACAACGCACGAGCACTGCACCACAGGCCATGGCCCGACCCCGTAAGGTCGGGCCATGGCCCGTTCGTTGCACGCCGTCGCCCGGCCGCTGGCCGTTGCGCGCGTCAGTGGGCGTCCGGACCCCGACACGCTCGGCGGCATCACCGCGCCCTTCGGTGGCGTCGTGACGTTCACGGTCGCGGTCGGCGACCGGGTGCGGGCCGGCGACGTGGTCGCGGTCATCGAGGCGATGAAACTCGAGGCCGCGCTGATCGCGCCGACGGCCGGACGGGTCCAGCGGCTCGCCATACCCGACCAGTCCCTCGTCGAGGGCGGCGACGTGGTGCTGGAGATCCGTTGACCCGGGGCCGCGCCGCGGGCGTTGGAACCGGTCGGTCACGGGGCAAGTCATAATGAGCGTCACCGTGAGCTGATCGACAGCAGATCCAAAGGGGAGTGCATTTCATGGCCAGGGCACGTGCGGCATACGTCGCAGCCTCGCTGGTTGTCGGCGTCGGCCTGCTGGCCGGATGCGGCGGGGGCAGCGGCGGCACCAAGGCGGCACCGCCGTGGACCGAGAATTCCACGCAGGAGGGCCTCATCGCCCAGAAGCTGCCGGCGAAGAGCTCCGACCGCAAGGTCGTCTCCGGCGGAGCACCGTGGTCATTCACCCTCGACAAGGCCGACGACCCGAACGTCCCGTCGTCGCAATGGCCGAGCGCCGACAGCGTGCTCACCTC
The DNA here is from genome assembly GCF_035551235.1 of Flexivirga sp. Taxonomy (GTDB): domain Bacteria; phylum Actinomycetota; class Actinomycetes; order Actinomycetales; family Dermatophilaceae; genus Flexivirga. Next base: position 83,103 of record NZ_DASZNO010000038.1, read on the forward strand.
CGATCAGCTCAAGGGCGCGATCCCCGAGGCGACATCGGTCACGCTCGGCACCTGTGTCAAGGGCACCAACGGCCCGACCAGCACCGAGAAGAACGCCTCCTGCACCTGGTCGGTGGAGCTGAAGGACAGCGGCGACTACACCAACGAGGTCGTCGTGTCGATCGTCAGCATCGGCGCCGACGAGAAGGTCACCGAGTCCTGGACATCGGAGCGCAACAAGAACTTCTCCTCGCGCAAGTCCGGCGAGCGCTTCTTCACCAGTGGCTCGTTCAGCGCCAAGGGCAGCTACTACCTCGACAACAACCACTCCTCGGTGCTGGTGTCGGACGGCAACATGGCGGCCTGGATCGACTTGACCTTCAACGGTTTCAACTCGCTGAACGACTCCCGCAACACCATGCTCACCGGAATCTTCCCGGTGCTTGCCAAGGACCTCGCCGACCGTATGCCGAGAAAGTACGCATGAGCTCTCGAATGACCGGACGAAAAACCACCGTTGCCGCCGGCGTCGCCATCGCGATCGCGGTGACCGTCCCGGCATACACCGCGTATGCCGCTGGCACCCCCAGCGCGGCGAAACCCACCGCGAGCAAGTCAACGTCGTCACGGTCGACGAAACCGAAGCCCACGCCGTCGGTGACGCCATACAGCCCGCCGGCGCCGCCGGAGGGTGCGGCTCCCCCCACGGCGAAGACGATCAAGCCATCGGGACACTTCGCCGTCCGGGTGGATCGCACCGGCAAGAAGCCGATGGACAACACCTGGCCATCGGCGACAGGGCTGTTCACCCGGGCCGAGCTGCAGCAGGTCATTCCCGGTCTCACCGACGTCAGCACGACGATGTGCCGCACCGGCAACCTGCCCGATGGCGGGTCGACCACGAAGTCCACCACCTGCACGCTGAACCTGCGGATCTCGGGTGAGTCCGACGACGACCGCAGCAAGCTGATGATCAACATCCGTGGCTTCGGACTGCCGCAGCAGATCGGCAAGCAGTGGACCAAGGACCTCGCGCAGGCACGTGCCCGGTCCGCGAAACGCCCCGGCCTCTATACGTTCTACCCGAACAAGTCGCTCGGCACGTCCGCGGCATACACCGACGGCACGACCACGAAGGTCCTGGTGCAGCACGGTGACGTCGCCGGCGAGATCTGGTTCAGCGGCATCGGGTTCACCACCCTGGACTCCGACTACCTGAAGTCCCGACGCGCCTATCGCACGGCCGTCGTGCCCTCCCTGGTCCAGTTGCTCGGGGCCAAGTTCACCACGACCGCAAAGGCAGCCGCATGAAACGCCTCGCCCTTCTGACCGCCGGTGTCCTCGCCGTGTCCGTGCTCACCGGGTGTGGTGGCAGCGGCGGCGACGCCTCGTCACCGACGAGCACCACCGACGGTCCCAAGCCGCACGAGCCCTACAAGACCGACAAGCCCGGTCAGTGGGACTCCCCCGGTGTCGTCGTCGCCAACAAGGACGGCCGCAAGCTCGTCTTCGACAAGAAGCTCCCGGTCTACGACCCGCCGATCACCGACGGCGGCGTCGCCCAGTCGGACTGGCCGGTCGCCGGTCGCCTGCTGTCGATCAAGGAACTGATCGGGCTCTTCCCCGACGCGACCAAGATCGGCTTCACGCCCGACGGCCCGACCAAGCTGGTCGTCACACCCTCGTTGAAGGGCGACTCCAACTCGGAGAACGCCACCAAGAACACCATCACGATCGACATCACCTCGGTCGGCACCGAGGACTCGGTCCTGACGGCCTACGACAGCAAGAGGTCCAGTGATCGGACCGTCTACACCGACGCCGGCGGCAAGCCCAGCAGCGGACACACCTACTACAAGGACGGCGCGTTCAAGACCCAGCGGTTGAGCATCGAACCCGATGACGGCGACACCTACATCGTCGTGATCGGCAACGGCCGAACGGCCATGCAACTGAAGGTCGCCTACGACGGCTTCTACTCACTGGACGGCGACGGTTTCGACTCCGACACGGTGATGCAGCAGCAGATCATGCCGTTGATCCTGCAGCTGCTCGCCGCCCGCATGTGAGCTACTCGCCCTCGTCCAGGTCATAACTGGGCACGCGCAGCGTCGCCACGAAGGTCGCCACCGCCACCACGATCACCACGACACCGATGGCAGGGGCGCCGTTGGTCGCGACGGTGAAGCCCACGATCACCGCCAGCGCGTTCCACAACAACGACGGCGTGCGTGCGAGGCTGCGCTCGCGCCAGAAGCCCCATGCCAGCAGTCCGCAGCACGCGGCCAGCGCGAGCACCGTCGCACCCTCGGTCGCTGCACGCGCGCCGTTGTCGGTGCCGCCGGCGACCGACTCGATCAGCAGCACGACGGCGAAGATCACCAGCACCAGGGTCTGCAGGGCGTGGAGGACGGCGGGAATTCGCCACGTCGGCGGGGGCCATCGATCGGACACGGTCACGGCATGCACCGTATGCCGCGGCGCCGAGCGCATTGTGTTCACCCCCTGTCAACCCGCCGGCGGTGTGATGGATAACTCACCCTTCGAAAGGAAAATCTTCGCCAAAACGCTTGTGGAAAGTTGTTCGTATCTGTGAAAGTTGGGAACAACGTATGGCGCAGAGGCGTTGCCGAATCGTGAACCGCGGCAGGGTCGAGACCCGTCGACGACGTTCGCACACGGGTGACCCCCGTCACGAACATTCAACACCCTGATCGAATCAGTGCCGCATGGGCTGCCCGCCCGCGCGGCTGAAACAAGGAGCGGAACCACATGGATTGGCGCGATCGCGCTGCATGCCTGGACGAGGACCCGGAGCTGTTCTTCCCCATCGGCAACACGGGACCCGCCTTGCAGCAGATCGAGGACGCCAAACAGGTGTGCCGTCGCTGCGAGGTCATCGACACTTGCCTGAAATGGGCACTGGAGTCCGGCCAGGATGCCGGTGTCTGGGGCGGCCTGTCCGAGGACGAGCGCCGTGCCCTCAAGCGCCGCAACGCCCGCGCCCGCCGCGCCGGGTAGCTCTTCGGCCCGCTCAGCCCTCCTCCCGCAGCCGCGCCACGAAGCGCACCTGTGTCCCGTGTGGTTCCACCCGTGACCAGCTGATCTCCCCGCGCAGGTCCTGCACGAACGACCGCACGATCTGGATGCCGAGCCCTGACCGCGCCGGGTCGAAGCCCTCGGGCAGTCCGGCACCGTCGTCCGTGATAGTCACTTGCAGCAGGTCCTCACCGGCCGCGCTGGTCTTGCGTTCGGCATTCAGCGTCACCTGTCCCCCGTGCGTGGCGAAGCCGTGCTCGATGGCGTTCTGGACCAGCTCGGCAACGATCATCGCGACCGCCGTCGCGTCCTCGGCGTGCAGCGAGCCGAACGTGCCGGTCAGCTCGGCGCTGACCCGCTCCTGCGACCGATTGCTGATCTCGACCGCCGAGCGCAGCGCTCCGGTCGCTATCTCATCGAACGGCGTCGTGTCGTCCCAGCCACCGCTGAGCGTCTCGTGCACCGTCGCGATCGTCCCGACCCGCCGCACCGCGCCCGCGAGCGCCGCACGTGCTTCCGGGTCGTCCAGCCGGCGGGCCTGCAGCCGCAGCACCGCCGCGACGGTCTGCAGGTTGTTCTTGACCCGATGATGGATCTCCCGGATCGTCGCGTCCTTGCTGAGCAGTTCACGCTCGCGGCGACGCACTTCGCTGACATCGCGGACCAGCAGCACCGCACCGGTGCGCCGGCCCCCCTCGGACAACGGGATGGACCGTGCGCTGACGTAGGCACTGCGGGACTCGATCTCGGTGCTCCACGGCACCCGCCCGGTCAGCACCATCATCAGTTCCTCGTCGACCGGACCGCGTTCGGGCAACACCTGACCCAGCGCCGAGGCGAGCCGAACCCCCACCAGCTGATCGTCGTGCCCCAGCCGGTGCAATGCGGACACGGCGTTCGGGCTGGCATAGGTGACGTTGCCCTCGGCATCCAGGCGCAGCACGCCGTCACCGACCCGCGGCGCCCCGCGGCGGCTGGCCGGCGCGGCCGCGGCGTTCGGGAACTCCCCTGAAGCGATCATCCGGGACAGCGCGTCGGCGGTCGCGAGGTAGGTGACCTCCAGCCTGCTGGGCGTGCGCATCGAGGCCAGGTTGGTATGACGCGTCAGCACCGCGACCGCCGTGCGGCCCTGCACGACCGGGATGGCCTCCTCCCGCACCGGAAGCTCGTCCCGCCAGGTGGTCGTGTGCGACCGGACGATCTGCGGGCCGTCATACGCCTGCACGACCGTGCGCTGGCGGGTGTGGTCGATGCGGCTGCCGACGACGTCGTTGACGAACACACCGACGCCAGTGGTGGGTCGCACGTGCGCAGCGGCGACCCAGCTGCCGGCTCTGGTCGGCACCCACAGGATCAGGTCCGCGAAGGACAGGTCGGCAAGCAACTGCCAGTCGCTGACCAGCAGGTGCAGCCAGTCCCAGGCGGACTGATCCAGGTCGGTGTGCTCGCTCAGCACGTCGTTCATCGAGGGCACGTGCCGAGCCTATTCCGGCCTAGCGAGCCGAACCCGACCGCACCACCGAACGCAGCGTGCGCAGCGCCACCGACAGCGGCGCCAGGCCGGCCTCGTCGAGCTCCGCGACACCGACCAGCGCCTGCTGCGCACGGTTGATGGACTCGGAGTTCTCCTCCGCCCACCGGGTCAGCCGCTCGTCCGCGGACTCCGTCGCCGGGGTGTCCGCGATCACCGCGGCCGTGAACGAGTCGAGCACGGCATACAGGTCGTCCCGGACGGCACCACGGGCGAGCGCGTCCCACCGGTCGTCACGCGGCAACCGCGAGACGGCCTGCAGGATGCGGTCGATGCCGAGCCGCTCGGACAGCATGAAATAGACCGCCGCGACGTCGGCGACCGGTGTCCTGGTACTGATCGCCTGCTCGGTGATGTCCAGCAACGAGTAGGAATCGAGCAGCGCCGCGGCCCAGCCGGCCAGCTGCGCCGGCACGCCACCCTCGCTCATCTCCTCACGCCGCCGCCGCCAGCGCTCGTGCTCCGAGCCCTGCAGCATCTCCGGCACCTTCGGTGTCAGCTCGCGCATGACGGCGCCGAACCGGTCGATCTCACCGGCGATGTCGAGCCGGGCCGGACGGCTGTGCACCAGCCAGCGCGTCGCCCGGTCCAGCAGGCGACGGAACTCGAGGTAGAGAGTGGTCTGGGCGCTCGTCGGGACCTTGTTGTCCAGCGCCTCCACCTGCGTGACGAACTCGGTCAGCCCGAAGACCTCACGAGCGATGACGAAGGCCCGGGCGATCTGCTCCGGACCGGCGCCGGTCTCCTCGGCGACCCGGAAGGCGAAGGTGATGCCACCGCGGTTGATCATCGAGTTGACCACCTGGTTGATCACGATCTCGCGCCGCAGCGGGTGCTCGGCCAGCTCCGCGGTGTACTGGTCGCGGATCGGCTTCGGGAAGTATGCCGCCAGCCGCTCCTCGAACCAGGGGTCGTCGGTGAGCTCGGACCGGCTCAGGTCGGCCTTGAGCGCGAGCTTGGAGTAGGCGACCAGTACGGAGAACTCCGGTGAGGTCAGGCCGTCCCCGGCGCTCGAGCGGGTCGCGATCTGTGCATCACCGGGTAGGAACTCCAGCTCACGGTTGAGCTCACCGCGATCCTCCAGCCAGTGGATGAGGCGCTGGTGCACCGGCAGCATCGCGTGCTTCTGCGCGCGGGCGTTGCCGAGCAGGACGTTCTGCTCGTAGTTGTCGCGCAGCACCTGCACGGCGATCTCGTCGGTCATCGAGTGCAGCAACGTGTTGCGCTGCTCCAGGTCGAAGCGGCCCTTGCGCATCAGGTCGGTGACCAGGATCTTGATGTTGACCTCGTGGTCGGAGGTGTCGACGCCCGCGGAGTTGTCGATCGCGTCGGTGTTGACGCGCACGCCGTTCATCGCGGCCTCGATCCGGCCCAGCTGGCTCGCGCCGAGGTTGCCGCCCTCACCGATCACCTTGACCCGCAACTCGTTGCCGTTGACCCGGATCTGGTCGTTCGCCCGGTCGCCGATGTCGGCGGCGGTCTCGGTGGATGCCTTGATGTACGTGCCGATGCCGCCGTTCCAGAACAGGTCGACCGGTGCCAGCAGGATCGCGCGCATCAGCTCACTGGGGGCCATCTTGGTGACGTCGTCGGCCAGGCCGAGAGCGGTGCGTACCTGCGGTGTGATCGGGATCGACTTCGCGGTGCGCGGGTATACACCGCCGCCCTTGGAGATCAGCGAGGTGTCGTAGTCACCCCACGACGAGCGCGGCAGCTCGAAGAGGCGGCGACGCTCGGCATACGAGGTCGCGGCGACCGGCTCGGGGTCCAGGAAGATGTGCCGGTGGTCGAATGCGGCAACGAGCCGGATGTGCTCCGACAGCAGCATGCCGTTGCCGAAGACGTCCCCGCTCATGTCGCCGACACCGACGACGGTGAATTCCTGGGCCTGGGTGTCGGTGCCCATCTCGCGGAAGTGTCGCTTGACCGACTCCCACGCGCCGCGGGCGGTGATGCCCATCGCCTTGTGGTCGTAACCGGCCGAGCCACCGGAGGCGAACGCGTCGTCCAGCCAGAATCCGTAGTCCTGGGCTACGCCGTTGGCGATGTCGCTGAAGCTGGCGGTGCCCTTGTCCGCGGCGACGACCAGGTAGCTGTCGTCCCCGTCGTGCCGCACGACGTCCTTCGGCGGCACGACCTCGCCGGACACGAGGTTGTCGGTCACGTCGAGCAGGCCCGAGATGAAGAGCTTGTATGACGCGATGCCCTCGGCCAGCCAGGCCTCGCGGTCGCTCGCGTCGGGCAGTCGCTTGGCGACGAAGCCGCCCTTGGACCCGGTCGGCACGATCACGGCGTTCTTGACCATCTGCGCCTTGACCAGGCCGAGGATCTCGGTGCGGAAGTCCTCCGGGCGGTCGCTCCAGCGCAGGCCGCCTCGGGCGACCATGCCGAAGCGCAGGTGCACGCCCTCCACGCGGGGGCCGTAGACCCAGATCTCGAACTTCGGCTTCGGGCTGGGCAATCCGGGCACCGAGGCGCAATCGATCTTCAGGCTCAGCACCGGGCTCGGCAGGCCCTTCTCGTCGCGCTGGTAGGCGTTGGTGCGCAGCGTCGCCCGGATGACGCCCATCATCGCGCGGATGATGCGGTCGTGGTCGAGGCTGCTCACCTCATCCAGCGCGGTCTCGACGCGGCGCACGATCTGCGTCTCGGCATCATCACGCGACGCGTCGGAACGCTGCGGGTCGAATCGTGCCGCGAACAGCTCGGTCAGGTCGCGTGCCAGGTCGGAGTTGGCTCGCAGCGCCTGCTCGATGTAGCTCTGGCTGAAGGTGAAGCCGATCTGGCGCAGGTACTTGCTGATCGCACGCAGCACCATGACCTGACGGGAGCTGAGACCCGCGTGCAGCACCAGGGCGCCCAGGCCGTCGCTCTCCGCGTGGCCCTCCCAGGCGTCGCTGAATGCGGTCTGGAACCGGTCGCGAACCTCCGCGGTCGACGCGTCATCGGTCCCCCAGTCGGCCTCGCCCTCGGCGCGCAGGCCGAAGTCGTAGACGTGTACGACGACGCCGTCGGCCCGCTGCATCGAGTAGGGACGCTCGTCGGTGACCTTGACGCCCAGGTTGGTGAAGACCGGCAAAACGTCGGTCAGGACCACCGGGTTGCGGCGGAAGAGCTTGAAACGGCGCTCGCGCCCGTCCGCGTGCGGATCGCGGTAGAGGGTCAGCAGCGTGTCGTCGTCGGACTTCAGCGCCTCGATGCGGCGCAGGTCGGCCACGCCCTGGCGCGGGGTGAAGTCCTCCTTGTAGGCCTCCGGGAACGCCCGGGAGTACAGGCTCATCACCCGCGCGGCGGCATCCTCGCCGTCCTCCTCGTGGGCGACCGCGCCCAGTCGCTCGCCCCAGGTACGGCTGCTCTCCAGCAGCTTCTCCTGCATCGTGTCCTCGTCGACCTCGGGAACCTCTGCGCCGGGGTGCAGGCGGACCACGAAGTGGATCCGCGCCAGCGGTGAGTCGGCGATGCGGGTGGTGTAGTCGACGGCTTCGGCGTCATACGCGTCACGCAGCACCCGCTCGATGCGCAGCCGGACGCCGGTGTTGTAGCGGTCACGCGGCAGGTAGACCAGCACCGAGACGAACCGGCCGAACTCGTCGACGCGGCGGAACATCTGCGACTGGCGACGCTCCTGCAGGCGCAGCACGGTCGTCGAGATCTCGTAGAGGTCCTTGCTGGAGGTCTGGAAGAGCTCGTCGCGCGGGTAGGTCTCGAGCACCTCGAGCAGATCCTTGCCCGAGTGGCTGTCCGGCGAAAAGCCCGTGCGCGCAAGGACTTTGGCGACCCGCTCGCGCACGACGGGCACGCGGCGGACCGACTCGGTGTAGGCGCTGGAGGTGAAGAGCCCGAGGAATCGCTTCTCGCCGACGACGTTGCCCTGCGCGTCGAAGGTGCGAATGCCGATGTAGTCCAGGAACGACGGCCGGTGCACGGTCGCTCGCGAGTTGGCCTTGGTGATGGTCAGCAGCTGCGGCATGCGCGCGATCGCGCGCCCACGGGGGCTGAGCCGGCCGAACGACTGCGAGGACGGCTTGTCGAAGCGCAGGATGCCGAGGCCGGAGCCGGGCGCCGTGCGCAGCACGTCCTCACCGTCGACCGTGTCGAGGGTGTATTCGCGGTAGCCGAGGAAGGTGAAGTGGTTGTCGGCCAGCCAGCGCAGGAATCCCTGTGCCTGCTCCACGGCCCGGGCCGGGACCGGCTCCGGGCGGGAGCCGTCCAGGTCGGCGATGACCCGCTCGCACTCGGCGTGCATCTTCGACCAGTCGTCGACGGCGACACGCACGTCACCCAGCACCCGCTCGACGTCGGCCACCAGCTGACGATCGACGTCCTCGTCCGCGCCGAGGTCGATCTCGAAGTGCATCCACGACTCACTCACAGGGGCGAGCGCGTCGGCGCGGGTCTCCGGCATGGTGTCGGCGTCGTAGACCTGCTGCAGGTGGCCGGCCGCGTCCCGCTGCACCCAGAACTGCGGGTGGATCAGCGCGTGCACGCTGCGGTCGTGCCGGGACAGCTCGGCGATCACCGAGTCGACCAGGAAGGGCATGTCGTCGGTGACGATCTGCATGATGGCGAATGGGCAGGACCACCCGTCCGTCTCGACGGTCGGATGCGATATGCGCACCTTCGTGGTGCCGGGGGCGCGGTCGGCGGCGAGCTGCTTGTGGGACTGCAGTGTCCCGAGCAACCGATCCGGGCCATAGCCGACGATGTCCTCGTCGGCCACGTGGCGGTAATAGCGGTCCAGCAGCCACGGCGGGGTCTCCCCCTGCTGCTCCGACGCGCATTCACGCAAGATTTCTGAACGGGAATTACTGTCCACGGACATAGATGTTCTTCAGCCCTCGTCGCGACGTGTCGGAGACGACGTCGTTGTCGCCCCACGGGGTCACAGTAGACCCGAGCGTGGCGAAGAACACACCCGGGACACGAGCCCCGAGCCAGCCTGTGGGCAGTCTTTCGCAGATCCGCTCGCGCGGCGTTAGTCTGCCCAGGATGCAGACCAGCGACCGAACCCGAGGCGTCGCACTGCTGGTGCCCCGATTGCTGAGCATCCAGACCGATCCGGCCGAGTTCGAGACCGCGGACGCGATTGCCGAGGCGATCGAGCGGTCCGCCGAGGCACTGCTGCGGTGGCACGACGCGCTGGCCGACATACAGCACCGGGGTGTGCCGTCCTCAGGGCACCCCGATCCCGTGCTCGTAGAGCCGCCGGCCGATGGCGCCGCGCATGCGAGCCGCCGGCTTGCCGACCGGGTGTATGCCGGCAGCATCCCCGCCGATCCCGCCGGTCTCGAGGTCGCGGCCAGCGAGTTGCACCTCATCGCCCACACCGTCACCCGCGTTGCGGCGACCTGCCCGCACGAGTCGATCACCCTGCAGGGCAACGAGATCGCCGCTGCTCTGGACGGCCTGTCGACCGCGCTGCGCACTCTTGCGGACACCCTGCGCACCGAGTCGCGGCGCCTGTCCGACGGCGCTGTGGGCGGCGCGGACCAGATCCTCGGCCGGGTCGTGCGCGCGGAGCACGCGGCACGTCTCGCGGCAGCGACGACGCTGCGCGGTTGACCGCGCTCGGCATCCCCGGCCGACTACGCTGCGCGTTATGAAGATCGAGGAGACGTGGAACTACGACGCCCCCGCCGAGCAGGTGTTCCAGATGCTGCTGGACCCGGCGTTCCAGGAGGCCAAGTGCGCCGCGACAGGTGCGCTGAGCCACTCGGTGTCGATCAAGGACGAGACGTCCGGGCACGTCATCGAGACCCATCGTGAGATGGCCACCGACGGGCTGCCCGAGAACGTGGCCCGCATCGTCGGAAAGACGTTGAACATCATTGAGATTCAGCGTTGGGGACAGTCCGCCGAAGACGGCTCGCGAACCGCCGACATCGACGTCTCACTCAGCGGCCTGCCGATCAACTTCGTGGGTCACATCCAGCTGCGGCCGGAGGACCACCTCACCACGATGCACGTCCTGGGCGATCTGCGCGCCCGGATCCCGCTGGTCGGCAAGAAGGTCGAAACCGCTTCCGCACCAGCGATTTCCGGCGGCGTGCAGATCGAAGCCCAGACCGGCCGGGAGTATCTCGCAGCGCTCTGATCAGCGCCCCAGACCACGTCCCAGCGCCGTGACGATCTTCGGACGGAGGTCCGACGCGGCGATGACCTCGTCGACCGACCCGACCTCGACGGCCCGATGGATGCTGTGCACCGCATCGAACTCCGACGCGACCTCGGCGATCTTGGCCGCGCGCAGGTTGGCCTGCAACTCGTCGAGTTCGACTCGCAGTGCTGCGCGTTCGGTCATGTCAGCTCCGTCGAAGCGCTGCTGCAACTCGGCCAACGCCGGGTCGGCGGCAGCCCGCTTGGCGACCTCGGAGGCGAAGACGACCGCGGCTGCGGGCGCACCTCCGAGCACCGAGGCGAACGACCCGTCGACGGCCAGGACGGTCATCTGCGGGTTGAGCCGCTTGGAGAACACCACGAACGCACCGCCGTGGTAGCGGGAGATCACGCAGAACACGATCGGGCCCCGGAAGTTGACGATCGCCCGGCCGATCTCGGCGCCGTACTCCAGTTGCAGGTTGCGCATCGACTCCGGTGAGCCGTCGAACCCGGACAGGTTGGCCAGGACGACGACCGGGCGATTGCCGGACGCGGCGTTGATCGCCCGTGCGACCTTCTTGGAGGACCGCGGGAACAGGGTGCCGGCGGTATAGGCGTCCGGGCCGTCCGTCGGCGGGAAGCCTTGCCGGGCAACGGGTTTGGACTCGATCCCGATCAGCGAAACGGGGTAGCCGCCGATGCGGGTGTCCACGGTGACGGCGGTCTCGGCGTCCGCCATACTCCCCCAGCGTTCGAGCATCGGGTGGTCCTGGTCGGCCACCGCCCGCATCACGCTGCGTATGTCGAATGCGCGCTTGCGGTCGGGGTTCAGCTCCTTGGAGAAGATGTCCCCGACGCAGCCGAAGTCACCGTCGTGCGGGCTGTCGGAGATGTCCCGATCGACCGGGTCGTTGGTCCCCGCGCGGCGCGGGCCCGACTCGCCGGGCACGACATACGTGTGGTCGTAGTGCTGCATCAGCACCATCAGCGCGCGCGCGAGATCGGGGACCCAGTACTGGGCCTGCCCGTTGGGTCCCATCACCCGGTCGTAGCCGCCGATCCCGTAGTTGTCCTCTGCGGACACGCTGCCGGCGAAGTCGAGCGTCTGCTTGCCGGTCAGCACCATCGCGCTGTCGGGCGTCATGATCAGGATGCCCTTGGTGTGCATCAGCATCGTCGCTTCGGCATTCCAGTAGGGCTGCGCCCCGACGTTGATGCCGGCGACGACGATGTTGATCTCACCGCCGTCCTGGGTGAACTCGACGATCCGCTTCAGCGCGACCGCGACCCAGTCCATGTTCTCGGTGCCACTGGTCATCGAGACCCGGGCGCCTGCGGACACCGCGAACCACTCCACGGGCACACTCATCCGCTCGGCCAGATCGATGGCCGCGACGACGCGACTGCACTCGGCCTCGGACAACGCCCCGAGCGACTTGATCGGGTCACCCGCCAGCACCACACGCGTGACGCCCTCGGGGTAGAGCTCCGTCGGTGTGCTGACGACGCCGACGATGATGCCGGCGGTGTTCTGGCCGCGCGGGCGGTCGACCGGCACGAGTGTGCCGTCGTCGTCGAAGTCGTACTCGACGAACGACCCCGACCCGGCGAGGGTCGGCTCGAGCTCGTAGGGATAGACCATCCCGCGCCGGCGGGCACGCAGCACCTTGGCGGCGTAGTCGTCCAGCGGTGCGAGCGGTGTGGTCGGCGGCTCGATGACGTCCGCCGAGACGCCGGCGCCCGGCGTGGCATGGAAACGGATCGCGATCGAACTGGGCGAGCCGTCCTCGCCCTCCACCCGTCCCTGCGCCAGCACTTCCTCGATCCCGGCGCCCTCGGTGAGCGGCGTGATCTTCGACTGCAGCGCGGCCAGGTGCTGGATGTCGGCCTCGACCGGCGGCCAGACCGTGACCCACACATGGTTGACGTCCAACGGCGTCTTCCCACCGCCGTGCGAGGCGCGGACCCTGCGGATGGCCTCCAGGCAGTTCTCGACCGCACGCTCGGCGTGCGGCAGAGCCACGACCACACCGTCGTCGTCGCGCACCACCGCCAGCTGCCGGACCTGGGCGAGCGCGACGAGCCGGCGATCGGCCGGGTTGCTGCGCGCGACGCAGTCGAGCAGCAGCACGTCCTCGGGTGCCTCCAGCCGCGTCACGTCGAACTCGCGCAACCGCCAGAGGTTCAGCCGCCGGCCGACCATCGGGTGCATCCCGCGGACGAGGTCGTCCTCGACCCAGCCGCTGCCGTCCGGCGACGGCCGGAAGGTGAAGTAGTCGACGGCGCGGGGCGCGCCGGGACAGACCGCGAACGACACGCGCCGCGGCATACGGGCGAACGACAGCTGCGACAGCAGGTCCAGGAGTATGTCGCGGGCGTGCTCCGGCTGCTCGGGCAGGTCCGCCCAGCGCAGGTAGATCTCCACGACACTGTCGTGGTCGGTGGCCAGCTGGTCGTCGAGCGCCGGTTGCAGCGAGGCGTCCCGCAGCTGGTCGATGTCGCCGACGGTCGTCACGACCCTCGTCGCTCCGTGCGTCTCGGAGACGTATTCGGCCCGGGCCGTGGGGCGGCCGGCGACTCGCGCGGCCTGCAGGTCGTGCAGGGCGTATTCCAGGTAATGACGGCGGATCAGCACTTCGAGCAACGGCTCGTAGTCGCTGTCGATCGTGCTCGGCTCGGCATACAGCCGATCGCGCAGGAATCCGACGAGCTGCTCGGGTATGGCGGTCAGTGCGGCGATCCGCGCATCCCGGTCGGGGGCGGCGGGATCGGTGAGCGCGGCCACCTCATCGGCGACCCCGCCCAGGATGCTGGACCGCTCGACGTCCACGATCGGCTGGTCGAACCACCGGAAGCGCACCGACCGCGCGAGGTCACCGACGACCGAGAAGCGCCGCTGGGTCGCCCGCACGACCCGCTCCAGCAGGGCACGCGCCCCGCTCGTGTCGCTCGGTGCGGGCACGGAGAGCCAGCTGCGCAACAGCCGCACGGCGATCTCGACGTCGCCGACCTCCTGCTGCGCCAGGAAGATCCGGAACAGGGCCTCCTCCAGCTGCGGGGTGCGATCCAGCTCGGTGATGCCGTAGTGGCGCAGCACGCGCAACAACTTGTCGCGGAAGGACTGCGGCAGGTCGCCGCGTTCGAGGTCCAGCGTGCGCAGATAGGTCTGGAAGTGCTCGCGGGAGCTATGCACCCGCAGCTCGGAGTGGGACTCCTCGCGTGCCGGACGGTTGCGGCTCAGCTCGGCGAAGTCGGCGAACATGTCCAGCAACGCCAGCTCGTCGTCGCTCGGCGCTGCCGTGGTGCCGCGCTCATCGAGGTAGGCGTGCAACGTTTTCAGGCGGTCGTCGGGGGTGACGTCATACCCCATCAGCGCGGAGCGCATGGTGGCCATCGCCGCTGCGTCGCGCTCGGCACGGGTGCGAACCCGCTCGTCGGTCGGCAGCCCGAGGTCGGTGCCGGTGACGTCTTGCGTGTCCTCGGCGTCCTCCCCGGTCGGCTCCAATCGCACGAGCGGAGAACCGGTTTCGACCTGAGTGCCGGCTCGCACCAGCAACTCGCGAACGCGACCGGTGAACGGCGCGGGCAGCACCGTCTCCATCTTCATCGACTCCAGCACGAGCACCGGCTCCCCGGCGGTCACCTCGTCGCCGACCGCGACCGGCGTCGCGACCACCAGTGCGGGTGCGGGCGCCCGCATCACACCACCCTCGTCGCGGCTGACCCGATGGGTCACGCCGGCGACCTCGATGAGCAGCGTCGGCCCGTGCGAGGCGCTGACGAGGCGGAACGTCTCGCCGTCCACGATCAGCCGGCTGTGCACCTCGTCCAGCCGCTCCATCGAGGCCGCGACGGTGTGTGTCGTCGCGCCGCTGGTCACCGCGACCGCGTAGTCGCACGGCCCGACACGACGCACGGCGACCGTGAACGTCTCGCCGCGCAGCTTCAGCTCCGTCGTGCCGTCGGGGTCGTGGTGCACCTGCGGTCGGCCACCGTATGCCGTGTCGAGGAATCCGGCGATCTCGGCGCCCTCCCGCTCGGCATACCCCTCGATCGCGGCGGCGACCAGTGCGATGCCGGCGTGCGGGTGGTCCGCGAGCCCGCCGGCCGCGCGCATCCGGTCGATCCAGCCGGTGTCGGCCCACTCGGGCTTGCCGCGGGTGATCTCGGACTGGTCGAGCAGCTCCAGCACGAAGCTCTTGTTGGTGACACCGCCACGGATGATGACCGTGGTCTCCTCCAGCGCCCGGCGCAACCGGGCGAGGGCCTCGTCGCGGGTGGAGCCGTGGGCGATGATCTTGGAGATCATCGAGTCGAAGTCGGCCGGGATCGTGTCGCCCTCGGTGACGCCCGTGTCGACCCGGATGCCGGGGCCGGCCGGCAGCTCCAACCGGGTGATGTGGCCCGGTGCCGGCGCGAAGTCGCGGTCCGGGTCCTCGGCGTTGAGGCGGGCCTCGACGGCGTGACCGCGCTCCGCGGGACGTTCGCCGGTGAGGGGCTGCCCGCCGGCGATCTGCAACTGGAGCGCGACCAGGTCCAGGCCCGTCACCGCCTCGGTGATCGGGTGCTCGACCTGCAGCCGGGTGTTGACCTCCAGGAAGGCGAACGTGCGGTCCGCCGGGTGATAGAGGAACTCCACCGTGCCGGCGCCCTTGTAGTCGACCGCGAGTGCCAATCGCTCTGCGGCGTCTTTGAGTTCGGTGGTCTGCTGCTCGTCCAGCAGCGGCGACGCGGACTCCTCGACGATCTTCTGGTTGCGTCGCTGCACGGAGCAGTCGCGCACCCCCACCGCCCAGGCGGTGCCCTGGCCGTCGGCGATCACCTGCACCTCGACGTGGCGTGCGCCGGTGACGAGCTTCTCCAGGAAGACCACGCCGCTGCCGAAGGCGCGCTCGGCCTCGTCGCGGGTGCGCTGGTAGGCGTCCTCCAACTCGGCGCGCCCGGTGACCTTCCGGATGCCGCGGCCGCCACCGCCCGCGGTCGCCTTGAGCATCAGCGGGTAGCCGACGCGGTCGGCCGCCTCCAGTGCGTCCTGCAGGGTGTCGACTCCCCCGCGGCTCCAGGGCGCGACCGGGACGCCGACCTCCTCGGCGATCAGTTTGGAGCCGATCTTGTCCCCGAGCCGGCGCATCGCCTCGGCCGACGGCCCGATGAACGTGACACCGAGTCGCTCGCACAGCTGCGCGAAGGCCGGGTCCTCCGCCACGAATCCCCAACCGACCCAGCAGGCATCCGCACGGGTGTCGACGAGCGCGCGCTCCAGCGCTGCGAGATCGAGGTAGGGCCGGTCGGCGGCAGCGCCGATGAAGTGCGCCTCATCCGCCTCGCGGACGAACGCGGCACCGCTGTCGACGTCGGTGTGCAGCGCGATCGTGTGCAAGGGCTCGGCGGCGCCGTCGAAGGCGCGCTGGGCGTTGACATCGCGAACCGCGTGGATCAGGCGCATCGCCGCCTCTCCACGGTTGACGATGGCGATACGGGTCATGTTTCGGGGGACGGATTGCACAGAGCAGACTCTGCCACTTCGCAGCGGTTACTCCACAGTCCATGCCGACGAAAGCCCACGAATGTCGCCCCTGCCTGCCGGATCAGCTTCAATCGGCCAGCGCCTCGCGCACCAGCGGCAGCTCGGTGGCGTCATACCAGGACAGCTCGAGGTCGACGTCGACATCCCGCTCGCCGGCCGGGTCGAGCACGTGGAAGCTGGCGACCCGGCGCCGTGGCGGTGCCCCGGTGATCCGCACGGCCGAGGCCGCGTCCGCCTCGGGCAGCTCGGTGACCACGTCGTCATCGACGTCGACGGATGCGATGACCCGCAGGTCGCGTGCGGCCGCGTCGGTCGCGGCGTCCTGGGTCGCGAAGTACTCCAGTCCCTCGTCGTCCTCGCTCGGCAGCGCGGCGCGCAACCGATCGGTCACGGCGAAGGCGGTCCGGGTCCGCTCCGGCAACGCCCCGGTCTCGTCCAATGCGCGCAGCTCGGCCGCGTCCAGGGGCAGGTAGGTCCTGGTCAGGTTGCTCATGCGAGGTCCTCCGTTTCGTCCAGTAGCTCGGCGAGCGCGTCAGCCAGGCACTGCCCGAACAGGTCCACGTCGGACATCGCTTCCCGGTCGGCGGTGAGGCCGAAGTCCACCCGGCCGTCGTATGACGTGAGGCCGATCGACAGCGTCTGGCCCTTCGGCAGCGGGATGACCGGGTAGCTCTCGACCATCGGAGCATTCCCGGCATACAGGGTGCGTTGCGGGCCGGGGACGTTCGTGATCACCAGGTTGAACATCCGCCGCGACATCGCGTTGCCGAGCCGCGCGCCGAGGGAATGCAGCGTCGGCGGCGCGAAACCCGCGAGCCCGGCGATCGAGGCCGCGTCGATGGCCGACGCACCGTCGTCGAGGTGCTGGCTGGTCGCATAGGCGATCTGGTGCAGCCGCATCTTCGGGCGCGCCTCACCGACCGGGAGGTCGATGAACATCGGCGACACCTCCTCCGCCAGATGGGCGTCGTCGCCGTCCTCGGGCTGCACGCTGAGCGGCACCAGCGCGCGGACCCGCTCGCCGCCGGGGACGATCTCGCCGCGGGCGAGCAACCAGCCGCGCAACGCTCCGGTGATCGTGGCCAGGACGACGTCGTGCACCGTCACCGTCTCCGCGCTCTGGGCGCGGATCCTCCGATAGTCGGCGAGCTCGGTGGAGACCATCACGAACCGCCGGTGCACGCTGATCGAGCGGTTCAGCGGGCTGTCCGGTGCCGGCCGGGTCGCCACCCTCGCCAGCACCCCGGCGGCCGATGCGGCGCCGGCACCTCCTTCACGGACGATGCGCTGCGCACCGGCCGCGGCGCCGCGAACACCACTGCTGGCGAGGTGCGCGACGCTGAGCGGGTTGCGGGCGACGTCACCGACGGCGCCCAGCAGGAGGTCCAGCCCACTCGGGGTCCGGGACGCACGCCAGGTCTGCGGGATCGGTTGCTCGCGGGTCGCCTCGGGGTCGACGATGATCTGGCCGATGTCTATCGCGTGGATCCCGTCGACCAGGGCGATGTGGGTCTTGGTGACGATCGCGAACCGGCCGCCCTCCAGCCCCTCGACGAGGTAGAGCTCCCACAGCGGCCGGCGCGGATCCAGCGCCCGGGCCTGGATCCGGCCGACGAACTCCTCCAGTTGCGCCGCGGTGCCCGGCTTGGGCAGTGCCGACCGGCGTACGTGGTAGCTGACGTCGAAGTGCTCGTCGTCGGCCCACACCGGTGGCAGGAGACGGCCCGGCACATGGCGCACCTTCTGCCGGTACCGCGGCACGAAGGCGATCCGGTTGCTCACCAGACTGACCAGCTGTTCGTACTCGAACCCGCCCTCCGGCGGGTCGAAGATCATCACCGAGCCGACGTGCATGGGCGTCGAACGATCCTGCAGATAGAAGAATGACGCGTCCAGAGCGCTCAGTCGGTCAGCCACGGCCACATGTTTTCACGTCTACCGCGCCGGATCGCGATGTCGGCCCCACCGGCCCCGTCGGGTGGCCGCGGAGACGCCGGTGAGATCCGCGGCGAGCTGGGCGATCGCCTTGCGGGCCGCGGAGCCCGCAGCGTGCTCGGCCAGCACTCGTCCGGCCAGCAGCGCGCCATCGAGGGCCGCGCGGTCATCGGGGATGATCGCCGGCGACGAGACGCCCGCGAACCGCTGCAGCGCCTCGGACACGCGTTGCTCCGGCGAGGAACCGACCGCGGACGACCGGACCCGGTTGGCGACCACCCACGGCTGCTCGGAGATCACGCCGCGCAGTTCGTCGAGGCCCCGGACCAGGCGCTGCAGGCCGACCGGATCGGCCGAGCCGACCGCGATCACCGTGTCCGCGGCACCGAGCGCCGCGAGGGTGGCGGCGTTGCGCCGCGGGGCCGTGGTGTCGTAGCTGAGCTCCTCGTCCTGCTCCAGCGGCGCCGCGACGTCGATGACGATCAGCCGACCGAGCTGCCGGCACTGCTCCAGGACGGCCTCGAGCGCATCGTCGCGGATCTCCGGCCAGCGATCCGCGCGGGGCAGGCCGCTGAGCACGCGCAGCCCCGGGGTCACCTCCGGCGCGACCGCAGCCAGCGCCCGCACGTCCAGGTGGCCGGAGTCGGCCAGCCGGGTCGCTGCGGCAACACCCGGCGCCTCGTCGAGCAGCGCGAGGTGCTGCGCGACCGATGCGGCATACGTGTCGGCGTCAACCAGCACCGTCGGCACACCTAGCCGCGCTGCCTCCGCGGCGAGGTTGACGGCGAGCACTGTCCGGCCGGGCGCGCCGGCCGGGCCCCAGACGGTCACGATCTTCGCCGTCTCCTGCGCAGCGGCCGGCGGGGGCGACGCGGGCAGCGCGACCGGTTGCTCCAGCCACGGATTGGCCGGCACGTATGGCGCACCGTCGTCGGACAGCGCCGCGAGCTCGGCCTCCAGCGAGACGGTCGGGCCGTCGGTTGCGTCCGGGGGCGCTGCCGTGGCGGCTGCCCCCTCGGAGACCGCCTGCACGGCCTGCGCGAAGTCGGCCGGTACGGCGGTGATCGGCAGTTGCGTGCGGACGCCCCACTGCTGCAGCACCCGCTGCTCATCCTCGACGCCCGGCTGGTGCACGCCCACGATCCCGACACCGGCGTCGCGCAGCGTGCCGATCGCACTGCGGTCCAGCCCGTGGAAGTCTGCCGAGACGAGGGCCACGTCGGCGCGGCCGGCGGTGCAGATCGCCAGCAGGTCGGCGACGTCGGCGCAGCGCCGGACGAGGCGCACGCCGCTCGCCCGGCCGAGCGTCGCGGCGACGGCTGCCTCGTGTGCGGCGCTGATCGCTGTGACGGCCGCGGTCGCCATCAGTCGCCCTTCAGCGGCGATCCGGCGGCCGGCACGAGGTCGACCTTCGCGCCCTGGTTGACCGCCGCCAGGACCTGGGCGACCTTGTCGTCGGGGATGAGGACGTGCACCGCGCCACTGTCGGAGGCCACCGAGAACCCGCCACTACTGCTGGGAACGCGCGCCACCACCGCCCGGTCGATGATGCGCGCGGGTGCGGCATACGACTCCTGGCCGACCTTGCTCTCCTGCTTCGTCGAGACCCAGACGTCCACGACCGAGCCCTTGACGAGGTTCGTCGACTGGGCCGCCTCGACCGGCAGGGCAACCGCCTTGACCGGCACCTTCGTGCTCTTGCCGACCGCGGACCTCGGGACCAGCTCGCCGGCGCGCACCTCGCGCAGTACCTCGCCCTTGGGCAACGGGTCGTCCGCACTGAGGTAGGTGGCCCCGGCCTTGTCGATCCGGACCTTCACCGCATGCACATCGGAGGAGCCGACCTTCTGGCCCGGCACCAGCGGGTGGGACGCCTGCAACACCTCGATGGAGTTGTCGTAGTGCCGCATGGCGGCGGCTCCCCCGATGGTCGCGACCAGCACCAGCAGCACTCCGGCCACCAGCCTGCTGTCGCGCCACGACGGTCGCTGCAGCCGCTGGGCCGCTGGTTTGGGCAGCTCATCCGCTGCGGTATGACGTCGGCTTTCCACGTGGTTCTCCCCTTGAGGTACTTGCTCGTCGCGGACGCCCCGTCCTCGACCCCCACAAGACTGTAAAGACTCCCGCACCCCCAGGGGCGGTTTGTCCACAGGCAGTCCGTCGGCGCGGGCCTCGAATGCGTCACAATGAGGTCACTGCCAAGTGTGAGATCAAGGAGGGCACCGCCGTGCCAGCGCGATTCGTGTCCATCGCCGATGTCGCCGAGACGCTCAGCATCTCCTCGCGTCAGGCTTACGGGCTGGTGACCACCGGGGAGCTGCCCGCCATCAAGGTCGGCAAGTCGTGGCGCATCGAGCTGACGGAGCTGGAGTCCTACATCCAGCGGCAGTATGCCGACGCCCAGGCGCGGGTCGCCGCCGGTGATTTCGGCGACGAGGAGCACTGAGCCCCACACGGAGAGCGCTGCCTCAGGCGCGGCGCACAATTCCGATGGCGGCGAACGGCACCACGCGGTGCCCCGTCAGTGCCGTCGCGCGGCGCACCGCATCGGCCGGATGCTCGGCCAGGTCGATGTGATCGGCGCCCACCTTGTCGATCGTTCCGGTGGCCAGCCCACCGGCGATGTCATGGATCGCCACGGCTGCGCGGTCCCGCGCGATCGCGCGTAGGGCGACACCGACGCCGAATCGACGTCCCATCCCCCGGTCGTCGTCGCTGCGGGTCGCCAGCCCGACCAGCGCGGTGATCGCGCCCATCGGCACCAACGCCGCATGCCGGCCGTGCTCCTGCACCAACAGCCAGTCCTTGCCGAGGTCGTCCAGCGTGCCGCGCACCGAACCGGCACCGGTCACGACGGTGATCACGCTTCCGACCGATCGCGCGGCGCGGTCCAGCACCGTCACCTCAGCCCGCTCGCGACGAGTGCGGTCGGCTACTTCGGCCTGCAACTCCCGCCGTTGCTCGGCGAGCAGTTGGGCCTCCAGATCCGCGAACAAATCCTGCCAACGCACGCCGCAACGGTAGCGGGCTGCGCGGTCACCGTGGACAACTGCAGATAGATGTGTTTAAGTGCAGTTATTGTCAGTTGATGTCGTTTACTACCGTTTGCGACCTGATGATGCGTCGCAGTACCGGCGCCAGGAGAGGGGCGGACATGCAGAACACGGGGATCGACGGGGTGGTCGACAGGGGCGCCGCCGGGGGCTGGCACCGCGCACGAGCCGCCGCGCTCGGGGCGACCGCAGCGCTCGTCACGCTGGTTGCGGCATACGGCGCGTGGGGCGGCATGCTCGGCGAGTTGCACCGCCTCGAGCACCGCAGCACCGTGCACACGCCCGACGCACTGCCGGTGCTGCTCTGGGCCGCCCTGGTGCTCGCGCTCCTGTGGGCGGCACTCCTGGTCGTGCTGGCCACCGCGACGCTGCTGCACCGGTCACCGGGCCCGGGTGGCCGTGGTCCGGGCACCGACCGCAGCGGCCCGCGCGCCGGCGGGGTGGTCGGGCGGCTGGCCGCGGTCCTGCTCGCGATCACCGCCTTGTCCAGCCTGTCCGCCACTGCACCGGCCTTCGCCACCACGCCGTCGTCCGTTTCGACCAGTGCGACCGCAACGGCGCCGGCTTGGGCGCCGGGGATTGCCGTTGCCGCCGACCACAACGCGAAACACGCTGCCACCACGGCGGATTCGTGCTCCGACGAGGAAGTTCCCACTCCGGGCTGGGTGCCGGAGAAGCCCACTCGCACCGACCAGGTGGCGCGCGACTGCGCCCCGCTGGTGACGGGGAAACCTGTCGCGGACGACTCCGGCGAGGTGGTCGTCCACCGTGGCGACAGCCTCTGGTCGATCGCGGCCGCACACCTCGGGCCGCATGCCGACGCGCAGGCGATCGCCGCCGAGTGGCCGCGCTGGTATGCCGCCAACCGTCACGTCATCGGGGACGACCCGGACCTGCTCGACGTCGGCACCCGACTGCTGACACCGGACCACGCACTCGAAGGAAGCAACCGATGAGCACCGCCACCGTCCAGCCCCTGCACCTGTCCCCCGCGTCCGGCTGGCAGCCGCCGGCCCTCGACGAGTGCGCCATCGACGTGCTCTACGACGACGTGGTGGCCGCTTCCCGCGACCGGCGGCGTGGCTACTCGCAACCGGCGCTGCGAGTGGTGCTCAACAGCGAGGAGACCGACCCGCAGTTCGGCCCCCAGGCGACGCAGACACATCTGCTGCCCGAGCCGCGCGCCTGGTTGCAGCGGATGGCCGGCGCCCTCCTGGAATGTATGACGGGCGTGCGTTCCCCGGGCCAGATCGCCCGCTGGGTCAGCCCGCTGGTCTACGAGCGCGTCAACGCACGCTCGGTGATCGCCAAGCGTCGCGGAGCGCACCCGCTGCACCGGTCACTGGTCCGCCGCGTGCACGTGTGCGAGCCGGACGACGGTGTCATCGAGGCCAGCGTCGTCGTGCAGCACGACGGCCGCGTCCGGGCGATGGCCCTGCGCATGGTCGGCGTCGACGGCCGGTGGATGGTCACCGCGATGGAGCTGGGCTAGCACCGAAGGGGAGGTCAGGACTTCGACTTGGCCTTCGCCTTGCCGGCTTCCTTCTTCTTCGCCTTCTTCCGGGCCCGGCGCTGCGCGCGGGGCAGGGCGGAGTCGTCCTCGCCGACCACGCGACCGTCGTCGTCGACCTCGTGCGCGGTGGCGCTGCCATCCTCGCCGGGAGCCGAGAAGACCATCTTCTCCTTGGGTGCGGGCAGCGCCGCAGTGATCTCCTCGGGGTCGACCTGCACGTGGAAGAGGTGCTGGACCGACTCCTCCTTGATGGCGTCGTTCATGGCACCGAAGAGCGCGAAGCCCTCCCGCTGGTATTCCACCAGGGGGTCACGCTGGGCGTACTGCCGCAGGTGGATGCCCTCCTTGAGGTAGTCCATCTCGTAGAGGTGCTCGCGCCACTTGCGGTCCAGCACGGTCAGCACCACGCGGCGCTCGACCTCGCGGCTGACCCGGTCGCCGAGCTCCTTCTCGCGCGCGTCATACGCGTGCTGGGCGTCCGAGCGCAGCTCCTCGGCGAGCAGGTCGGCCTGCAGGCCGGCGCGACCGCCGACCTCTTCCTCGATCTCGCGCTCGGTGAGGGACACCGGGTAGAGCTCGCGCAGCGCCTCCCACAGCTTGTCGAGGTCCCAGTCGTCCGAGAAGCCCTCGGCGGTGGCGCCGTCGACATACGCGTCGACGGTGTCGTTGATGAAGTGGCGCACCTGGATCTCCAGGTCCTCGCCCTCGAGCACCTTGCGGCGCTCGGCGTAGATGACCTCGCGCTGCCGGTTGAGCACGTCGTCGTACTTCAGGACGTTCTTGCGGATCTCGAAGTTCTGGGCCTCGACCTGGCTCTGCGCACTCTGGATGGAGCGGCTGACCATCTTGGACTCGATCGGGACCTCGTCCTCGATCTTGGCCGTCTGCATGAAGCGGTCGACCATCGCGGCGTTGAACAACCGCATCAGGTCGTCCTGCAACGACAGGTAGAAGCGGCTCTCGCCCGGGTCGCCCTGGCGACCGGCGCGGCCCCGCAGCTGGTTGTCGATGCGGCGCGACTCATGCCGCTCGGTGCCCAGTACGTAGAGGCCGCCGAGCTCCACGACTTCCTCGTGTTGCTTCGCGACGGCCTTCTCGGCCTTCGCGAGGGCCTCGTCCCAGGCCTCTTCGTACTCCTCCGGCGTCTCCTCCGGCGACAGGCCCTTGCGCTTCAGCGCGGCCATCGCGATGAACTCCGGGTTGCCGCCGAGCATGATGTCGGTGCCTCGGCCGGCCATGTTGGTCGAGACGGTGACGGCGCCCTTGCGACCCGCCTGCGCGACGATCGCGGCTTCACTCTCGTTGTGCTTGGCGTTCAGCACCTCGTGCGGCACACCCTTGCGGCGCAACTGCTCGGAGAGGTACTCGCTCTTCTCGACGCTGGTCGTGCCGACCAGGACCGGCTGGCCCTCCTTGTGGCGCTCGACGATGTCATCGACGACGGCCTTGAACTTCGCCTTCTCGGTCCGGTAGATCAGGTCCGACTGGTCCTTGCGGATCATCGGCTTGTTGGTCGGGATCGTCACCACGCCGAGCTTGTAGATCTGGTAGAGCTCGGCCGCCTCGGTCTGGGCGGTGCCCGTCATACCGGCGAGCTTGTCGTACATACGGAAGTAGTTCTGCAAGGTCACCGTGGCGAGCGTCTGGTTCTCGTTCTGGATCTCGACGCCTTCCTTGGCCTCGATCGCCTGGTGCATGCCCTCGTTGTAACGACGCCCGGCGAGCATGCGGCCGGTGTGCTCGTCGACGATCAGGATCTCGCCGTTCATCACGACGTAGTCCTTGTCGTTCTTGAACAGCTCCTTGGCCTTGATGGCGTTGTTGAGGTAGCCGATCAGCGGCGTGTTGGCGGCCTCGTAGAGGTTGTCGATGCCGAGCAGGTCCTCGACGATCTCGATGCCGGACTCCAGCAGGCCGACCGTCTTCTTCTTCTCGTCGACCTCGTAGTCGCCGTCACCGGGAAGGGAGTTCTCCTTCTTCGGCGAGCGCTTCAGGTGCTGCACGATCTTGGCGAACTCGACATACCAGCGGGTGGCCTCGTCGGCCGGGCCACTGATGATCAGCGGCGTCCGCGCCTCGTCGATCAGGATCGAGTCGACCTCGTCGACGATCGCGTAGTTGTGGCCGCGCTGCACCAGCTCCGCGTCGGACCACGCCATGTTGTCGCGCAGGTAGTCGAAACCGAACTCGTTGTTGGTGCCGTAGGTGATGTCCTTGGCGTATTCGGCCCGGCGCTCGTCGGGCGTCATCGAGGCCAGGATGCAGCCGGTCTCCAGGCCCAGCGCGCGGTGCACGCGGCCCATCTGCTCGGCCTGCGTCTCGGCGAGGTAGTCGTTGGTCGTGATGACGTGAACGCCCTTGCCGGTCAAGGCATTGAGGTATGACGGCAGTGTCGCGACGAGGGTCTTGCCCTCACCGGTGCGCATCTCGGCCACGTTGCCCAGGTGCAACGCGGCGCCACCGGCCAGCTGCACGTCGAAGTGGCGCTTGCCGAGGGTCCGCTTGCTGGCCTCGCGCACGGCGGCGAACGCCTCCGGCAGCAGGTCGTCCAGCGTCTCGCCGGCCGCCAGTCGCTTCCGGAACTTGTCGGTCTCCTCGCGCAGCTCCGCATCGGACAGCCCTGCGAAGTCCTCCTCGAGCAGATTGACCTGCGCGGCATACGCCTGCAGCTTCTTGAGGGTGCGGCCCTCGCCGGCGCGCAGGACCTTCTCGACAACCTTGGGCACAAAAACTCCGAAGTAGTTGGACGACCGCATGGCCGTCGCGACTTGTAGACAGACTCACCCATGCTAATGGTCGGGACCGGGTGATGGGTTCCCGACGTGAAGCATGTGGTTTGCTGCCGGGATGCCGGTCTTCCCCGATGACGTCCCGGAACTGCGCGATGGCGCGGTGACGCTGCGCGCGCACCGCGAGTCCGACCTGCCGCGCATCGTGGAATTCGCCCGGGATCCCCGCACCCGTGCCGGCGTGCCGCTCCCCTCGCCATACGGGATGGAGCAGGCCCGGGAGTTCCTCGACAAGGTGCGTGCGACCTGGGAGTCCGGCACGCGTGAAGGCGCCTGGGCGATCGAGGTCGACGGGCGCTGGGCCGGCTCCATCAACCTGCACCCGCGCGCCGACGGCACCACGGAGATCGGCTTCGGCGTGCATCCGGACGTGCGCGGCCGGGGCGTGACGACCGCGGCTGCCCGGCTGCTGGTGACACATGCCTTCGACGACCTCGGCATGCGCACCGTCGTATGGCGGGCGGCGCAGGGCAACTGGGCCTCACGACGCGTTGCATGGGCGCTCGGCTTCACGCTCGACGGCACCTGGCCGGCGACGCATCACGGACCCGACGGCGGCGTCACCGGCACGTGGTTCGGCCACCTGCATGCCGGCGACCCCCGCTCACCGCAACTGCCCTGGTGGGAGCCGACCGTGCTGGAGGGCGACGGGATCCGGCTGCGGCCGTGGACCGAGGCGGACGCACCCGACGAACCGCTGGACGAGGGGTTGTCCCGCTTCATGCTCGGGTCGGCACCCTCCGCCGAGGGTTTCGATGACTGGCTGCGCGCACGCCGTGAGCGTATGGCGGGTGGCGAGGCCATCGTGTGGTGTGTCGCCGACGCGCGGACCGACCGGCCGCTCGGTGGCATCCAGCTCTTCCGGATGAACCTGCCGATGCTGCGTGGCAGCGCGATGCTGGCCTACTGGCTGCAGCAGTCCGCGCGCGGCCGGGGGCACGCAGCAGCAGCGCTGGAACTCCTTGTGTCACATGCGTTCTCGTCACCGAGCGACGGCGGGCTGGGCCTACGCCGGATCGGCGCGAACGCCGATGTCGAGAACCTCGCGTCGCAACGCGTGCTGCGCGCCGGTGGCTTCCGGGCGATCGGGACGGTATCGGGCCTGCCGGCATACGACGACGGGAGCGTGAGCGACGAGGTCGAGTTCGAGCTGCTCTCAACCGATGACCGGGACTCGCAGCGCGCCCGCGCCCTGCCGGTGCCGACGCTGCGTACCGCTCGGCTGGTGCTGCGCGCGTGGAGCGAGCAGGACGCACCGGCGACGGAGCCCGAGCCCGACTCGCAAGCGGCCGCGGCGATGGGCGTCGAGCCCCGTCCGCCCGCCGCCGGCTACCGCTCCTGGCTGCTGCGTGAGCGCAGCGATGAGCTCGCCGGCACCGGCGTCGAGTGGTGCATCGTGGACGCCGGGACCGAGCGGCCGCTCGGCTCGATCGGCGTTCGCGGGCTCGGCACTCCCCTACGCAGCGGCACCGTCGGCTACTGGCTCTACGACGAGGGCCGCGGCCGCGGCCTGGCCGCCGAGGCGCTGAAAGCCGTTGTCGATCATGCCCTTTCACCCGGCGGACTCGACCTGCTCCGCCTGGACGCGGCGACGGTGGACGGCAACCATGCCTCGATGCTGACCCTGGCAACGGCAGGGTTCCGGCAGTACGGCAACGATCACGGCTCGTTCGTCGCGCACGACGGCACGATCACCGACACGGCCTACTTCGAGCTGCTGGCGGTCGAGCACGCCCGGCAGCCGGGAGACCCCGCCTGAAAAACCATGGCCGCCACCGGTGGCACATGGTTGGCTGCTGCCATGGTCGCTGATCCCGACGAGGTGACGTCCGACGCGCTCGAGCCGCGGGTGCTGGAAGGGCACGGCATCCGGCTTCGCCCGTGGCGCAGGGATGACGCGCGCTCGATCCAGGAACCGGACGAGGCGAGCCGGCTCATGGCGACCCGGATGCAGCCCACGCCGAGCACGTATGCCGACTGGTTGCGCGACCGGCAGCAGCGCATGGCGTCCGGTGCCGGCATCTACTGGTGCATCACCGACGCCGACACCGACCGGGTGCTGGGTCATGTTCAGGTGCAGCGGCTCGACGTCGACTTCACCCGCGGCAACGGCGAGCTCGGCTACTGGCTCCATCCGCAGGCCCGGGGCCGCGGTGTCATGTCCGAGGCGGTCGAGCTGGTCCGGGAGCACGCTTTCGCGCCGCGCGTTTCGGGCGGACTGGGCCTGCATCGGCTGCAGGCGGGCACCGACATCCGCAACTTCGCATCCGCGCGGGTCCTGCGCCGGGCCGGCTTTCGGATGTGGGGCATCGAGCGATCGGTCCTCGCGCTCGAGGACGGCGAGCCGACGGACGCCCTGAACTGGGAGCTGCTGGCCACCGACGACATTGACTCGCAACGGGTTTCGCCGTTCGTCATACCGACGATCGAGCTTGATGGCATTCGCCTGCGCCCGTGGCGCGACGACGACGAGCCGTACCTGCCCGACGAAGTCGACGAGCTCGCCAGGAAGTACATGCCGCTCGCCGCGCAGGTCACCAGGTCTTCGTTCGCCGCGTGGCTGTCCCGGCAGCGCCGGTTCACCGACGAGCGCACCGCCGTCCCGTGGTGCATCGCGGATGCGACCTCCGACCGGCCGTTGGGCGACATCGCGATCTTCAACGTCGGTGAGGGCACGGCCACCTCCGGCGAGGTCGGTTACTGGTTGTTACCCGCCGCGCGCGGCCGCGGCATCCTGCCACGGGCGTTGGAATCCGTTGTGGCACATGCATTCTCGTCAGTGAGGGCCGGCGGCCTCGGGCTCACCAGGCTGTATGCCGAGACGGATCTGGACAACCACGCGTCCCGGTCGCTGCTGCGCGGCGCCGGATTCCGGCAGTGGGGCCAGGACCGTCAGGCCTACACGGCCGCGGACGGACGGATCACCGACGGCGCCTATTTCGAGTTGCTGGCGACCGATGCCCGCGAGGCGCAGCGTTCGGTCCTCCCACCCGTCCTGGGCTTCCCCGACGTCCGGCTGCGCCCCCTGCGGCGCAGCGATGCCGCCGCCATCGCGCACACCTGGGCCGACCCGCGGGTCCGGCAGTGGCTGTCGATCCCGCAGGACGACATCGAGCAGCGCGCCGCCGACTACGTCGCACGCAATCGCCACGTCGACGTCACTGCACACGGCAGCTGGTGGGTGATCTGCGGCTCCGGCAACGAGGAGTTCGCCGGCATGATCGGTCTGCAGAACTTCGCCGACGGCAGTGCCGAGGCCGGCTACTGGCTGTCCGGCGACTGGCGAGGACGCGGGCTGGCGACGCACGCACTGCGTGCTGTCACGGCCTACGCCTTCATGCCGGGCGCCCGAGGCGGCCTCGGGCTGCGCCGGATGACCCTCGCCGTGGCTGTCGGCAACGACGCGTCCATCGCGGTCGCCGAGCGGTGCGGTTTCCAGCAGATCGGGCGGGCACGGTCGGCCGAGGTCCTCGGTGACGGCAGCATCGTCGACCTCTTGCTCTTCGACCGGGTTCGCGAATAACGCGGCGCCGCAAGGCTTTTCGGCCGGACCTCAGTCGAGGTCCTCCACCGAGTCGTCGACGAGTCCCCCGCGGACGGCATACAACGCCGCCTGCATCCGGCTGCGCAACTGCAGCTTGTCGAGGATGCTGCGGACGTGGTTCTTGACGGTGTTCTCGGCGATGAAGAGCTCTTCGCCGATCTTGCGGTTGGACCAGCCTCGCGCGACGAGCCCGAGGACCTCCAGCTCGCGGTCGGTGAGCTCCCCGGCCGGCTCGTCATCGCGCGCGGGTGCGCCGCGCACCATGGCCGAGAACTCCGACATCAGGGTCGAGCCGAGCTCGGGTGACACCAATGCCCGGCCGTCGGCGACCGATCGGATCGAGGTCGGCAGCTGCTCGGGTGCGATGTCCTTGAGCAGGTAACCGATCGCGCCCGCCTTCACGGCCTCGACCAGGTCCGAATGCTCGTCGGACGCGGTGAGCATGAGCACGTGGGTGTCCGGATGGCGTGTGGTGAGCTGCCGGCACACCTGCACCCCGTTGCCGTCGGGGAGGAAGATGTCGAGGACCACGACATGCGGCTCCGACGCCGCTGCCATCTCGAGCGCCTCGACCGCGCTGCCGGTCTCGCCGACGACCTCGATGTCGTCCTCGAGGTCGAGGATCATCCGCAGTCCGTGCCGATAGATCTCGTAGTCCTCGACCAGCAGCACCCGGACCTTCTCGGGACGCGCAGCAAGCGGGGCCGGTGCGGCACCGGCCCCGCCGCTCGTGCGCGAAGTGTCAGTCACGTGTCCTTGTCATGCGTGTGGCGCAGTCCCCGTCACGCGGTGTTCGCCGCCGGCGATTCCTCGACGAGGCTGTCCTGGATGTCGAGCTGTATGACGCCATACGACCAGCCACGCCGACGATAGACCACGCACGGCTTGCCGGTGTCGGCGTCCTGGTAGAGGTAGAAGTCGTGGCCCACGAGCTCCATCTCGTTGAGCGCCTGGTCGACGCCCATCGGTGCACTGGAGTGGACCTTCTCGCGAATGTGGATCGGGCAGTCCTCGTCGCCGCCGACCTTCGCGATGTGTGCGGGTAGGGGCTCGCTGCCCGCGCCGTCCGCCGAGGGCGGGAAGTTCAACGTCGACGTTGCGTCGTGAACCGAGGTGGGTTGTTTCCTGCCGCGGTGGACCCGGCGCTTGTCGCTGGTGCGGCGCAGCCGCTCGCCGAGTCGGGTCATCGCGACGTCGAGCGCGCCGTAGAGGTCGTCCGCGCTGGCTTCTGCGCGGATCACGGACCTCTTCGCGTGGCAGGTGATCTCTATGCGTTCCGCTTCCTTGGCCTGTCGTGGGTTGGCCTCGTGCGTGACGACCACATCGCAGCGACTGACCCGTGGGTCGAACTGAGGCACTTTGCTCAGCTTCTCTTCGATGTGCCGACGAAAACGCTCGGGGACCGTGACATGACGTCCAGTAACGGTGATCTCCATGGTGCACTCCTGGTCTCGACTGCAGTCGGTGAATCGGGTCGGCATCCCTTATCGGCCGCTCGAACACCTCCTCCGGGAGGGCGGACGGAGCACGGTGTCGCTGTGAGTTGATCGCACGACCTGCTCCATGCACCGACGGTAGACCACACATCGCCGGACGTAAACGGGTGCACCCTCAGGTGCCTCGGCGTTGGGTCGCCGCCACCGTTGCGGCGAGCACCTCGATCGCGCCCGCAGCGAGCAGCGTGGCGCGGGCCTCCACCAGCGACGAACCCGTCGTCACGATGTCATCGATCACGACGCAGACCCGGCCGGGCACGAGGGTGCGCCCGGTGCCGGTCAGTCGCATCGCACCGCGCAGGTTGACCGACCGCTCGTGTGCGCTCAGCCCCGCCTGGTCACGCCCGGAGCGAGCCACCCGCAACACCCGCCGGAGGACCAGCCGCCGGGACCGGTCGACGGCACGGCGCCCGAGCTCGACCGTCGGCTCCCGGCCGCGGGCGCGGGTGGACGTGGACCGGCTCGGCATCGGCACCACGAGGAGTTGTCCACCCAGCGCCAGCTCGCGCCGGCAGCTGTCCTCGGCCTCGAGAAGACCGGCCAGCGCCGACCGCAGCAGGCGCGCCAGGTGCGGTCCGGCATCGCCACGGCCGGAATCCTTGAAGGCGCGCAGCAATTCGGCGATCGCACCGTCATACGGCGCCTGCGACCAGGTGACCGGGAAACCCGGCGGGCAGGGTGTCGGCGTCGCCTCGAACGGCTCCGCCGTCACCGCGTCCTCGAGCTCCGCGCGACACTGCGTGCAGAACGCGACACGTTGCTCGCCGCAGCCGGCGCAGGAACGCGGCAGCGCGAGGTCGCAGATCTCCTGGAGCGCAGTGAGGGGCACCGGCCCAGGATGCGGTGCCGGCTCGCCCGCCCGCCATACCGGCCCGGTCACCGGTGCATGGCCGACGGCGTCGGCCGGGGATGTGGACGACCGTCGTCGGTCAGGTGCCGGACGCGATCATGGCCATGACACCCGGCACCTTCTGCCAGCTGGCACCGACCCGGGTCAGCACCGTGTCCGCGTCCGTCTCGACATACAGCGAACTGGCGCCGGCTCCGGTCGCGACCAAGTGCGTTCCGCCCGGCGTCTCGCCCATGCTGCTGCTCAGGCCTCCGATCGGGACGCTCACCGGCTCCACCGTGCCAGTCCCCTGGTCACGGCACAGAACCGCGAGCGTCAGGTAATCGATCCACCCCACGTCCTGGACGCCGGAGAGGCTCGGCGCCACCCGCAACGGCTTGGTCAGCGACTGCGCGTGTCCCTTCTTGTCACGCACGACCCCCGCGACATAGACCTGGGCCGCCCCGCCCTTGACGGTCACCGCGAGGGCGATGCGCTCGCCGTCCGGTGAGAGGCGGATGGCGGTGATGTGCTTGTCGCGCAGCCAGGAGGCATCGACCGGCTGCGGCTGCGCATCGGCGACGGGCAACTCCGCGTCGACGACCCACAGCGTGCCGTATGCCGACGAGTCGCCGCCGTCCTTGGACGTCGATCGCCCGGCCACCCAGAGCTCGTTGACCGAGTCACCTGAGGCCGCGCGGGTGGTGCTGAAGCTCGGCGCGACGAGGTCGGTGCCGAAGCCCGCGATGCGGCTCAGGTGACCGTCCACCCAGCGCCCCAGCACCGCGTCGGCACCGTCGATGGCAGCAACCTGCTGGCCGTCGCCGGAGATCGCGAGGCGGTACCAGTTGTGGTTGATCTCCGGCAGGGTCGGGTGGTCCCGGGAGTGGTTCTTGTTACGCAGGTCGACACCGGAGTCGCCGGCGTCCATCCACTGCAGCTGGGTCTGGCTGGTGCGCCCGACCAGCTGCGCCGGGTTGCCGCTGACCGCGGTGTAGCCGAAGTCCGAAGGCGTGGTCGGATTCTCCGGCAGGCCCGGAGCCTGCAGGCGGGCTCCGCCCACCAGCACCACCACGCGCCGAACCTCGCTCACCTGGCCGAGGGTCGCCAGCATGCTCGCCCACAGGGCGGTTCGCTGGTCGGGCGTCGCCGACAGGACCTCCTCGCTGACGTTGACGGATGCGACGCCGTCGTTGTCGATCGACACCGACGAGCCGGTGAGTTCGCTGCCCTTGGGCAGCGGCGGGAACGTCATACCGTCCATCCACGAGGGCGCGCCGCGCATCACCGCGGCGGCCAGCGAGCTGACCAGGCCGGTCTGGGTGTACCACTGCGTGTCCGGGACGAGGGTGTGCCCGGTGGCCGCCGCGTAATAGACCTCCTGCGGCTGATAGATGCGCTTGAACTGATCGACACTCATCCACAGTCCGAAATCGGCCGGGAGCTTGGAGATCCGCCACTCGCCGTTGACCTTGGTCAGGCGGAAGTCGGCAGTCGTCGTTGCCCCGTCGGGTTCCTCGGTCAGATGGGCCTGCGCGTCGAGAGAGGCATCGCTGTCGGCCGTCGCGGTGACGGTGTTGCTGCCGCTCGCCATCAGGTCACGACTACCGGAGGTCACGACGACCGTCCGCGGCACCCATGACCGGCCGGCGGCCGCGGTGAGGTATTCACGGGCCCGCTCGTAGTTCTGGTTGGTGCCGGCCGTCGCGTCCAGGAAGCCACCGACGATGTCCTTCTGGCTCATCCCGGCGGCCGGCCCGGGGTACTCGATGTTGCCGACGGTCGGCGGCGCGTGGTTGTCGATCGCCCCGCCCGCGTGCACACTGCTCGTCGTCGGCAGTCCGCTGCAGCCGGCCATCGCGAGTATGACGAGCAGGACCAGCCCCACCAGCGGCGGCCGGCGCATCATCGGCCACCCCGTGAGCCGTCACCCGGCCGCGGTGCACCCGCGACGGGGGTGCCGATGGTCAGGCTGTTGCCGCTCGGCATCGCCAGTCCGACGCTGGAGTCGTCGGGGGCGAGCGTGACCGGCGAACGGCCGATCGGCTGGCCCGCACGCACGGGAAGGGTGAGACGGAAGCACGATCCGTTGCCGACCTCACCCCACGCCTGCAGCCAGCCGTCGTGCAGCCGGGCGTCCTCCAGCGCGATCGACAGGCCCAGGCCGGTGCCACCGGTGGTGCGCGCCCGGGCGGGGTCGGCGCGCCAGAAGCGGTTGAAGACCTGCTCGGCGTCGCCCGGTCGCAGCCCGACGCCGTAGTCGCGCACCGCGACCGCGACCGCCGTGGCATTGGCGCCGACGGTGATGTCGACCGGCTTGCGTTCGGCGTGCTCGATCGCGTTGGTCACCAGGTTGCGCACGACGCGCTCGATCCGCCGCGCGTCCATCGGCGCGACCGCCGCACGCCGGGAATGGACGCGCAGCTTCACGCCCTGAGCCTCCGCGAGCCGTTCACAACCGTCGACGACCCGCCCCACGATGTCGCGCAGGTCGACCTGCTCCGTGCCGGCGCCCGTGGCGCCCGCGTCGAACCTGCTGATCTCCAGCAGGTCGGTCAGCAGTGACTCGAAACGGTCGAGTTCGCGGCTGAGCAGTTCCGCGGAGCGGGCTACCGGCGCGGTGAAGTCGTCCCTGCTGGCATGGATCATGTCGACCGCCATACGGATGGTGGTCAGGGGTGTGCGTAGTTCGTGCGAGACGTCGGAGGAGAAGCGCTGCTGCAGCTTCGACAGGTCCTCCAGCTGCCGGATCTGGCGCTGCAGGCTGTCCGCCATCGCGTTGAAGGACGTTGCCAGGCGGGCGAGGTCGTCCTCGCCGGTGACCTGCATGCGCTCGTTGAGGGCGCCGGCCGTCAGCCGCTCGGAGACGTGCGCGGCGTCCCGGACAGGGGTCACCACCATGCGCGTGACGAGGTAGGCGATCCCGGCGAGCAACAGGGTCAGCACCAGGCCACCGAGGAGGAAGGTGGTGCGCACGATGCCGAGCATCTGCGACTCGGCGGTCATCGGTGCGACCAGGAAGAAGTCGTAGTTGCCGGCATTGGGTATGGCGATGCGCGCACCCACGACGACAGACGGGACATGCCGACCCTCGACGTCCATGGAGCTGATCTGCAGTTGTGCGTGGGCCGGGTCCTTCTGCACCGCGGCCCGCACCGACGACGGCACGAGCTTCTCGTCGCCCTGCTGCGTCGAGATGGTGCCCAGCGGCTGGAAGGTGTTGCCCGGGGCGCGCACGATGACGAGGCGGACGTTCTGGTCACCGACGTTGGTGCCGACGCTCGAGGCGAGTTGCTGGGCGATCGCGCGCAGCGATGAGATGTCGGTCCGCGGTGCGTTGTTGAACTGGCTCTGCGCTTCGTTGCGCTGCGTGAGGGCCTCACGCTCGGCGATGCTGGTCGCCCGTGACGCGAGCCCGCTGGCGATGCGTTGGTACATGTAGGTGCCCAGGCCGAGCGCGACGAACAGGCCGAGGAAGACCGTGATCGTGACGACCCGGAAGTGCAGCGATCGCCGCCACAGCCTGGCGATCGCGGCCCCGCATCGGACGGCGAGGCGTTCGATGCGGCGCCAGATCCGCTCAGTCGATGCGGGCAATTCGGGCAATGCGGGCAATGCGGGCTCCGTCAGGCCGGTCCGGCTTTGTAGCCGACTCCGCGCACGGTGAGCACGATCTCGGGGTTCTCGGGATCCTTCTCGATCTTCGAGCGCAGACGCTGGACGTGGACGTTGACCAGCCGGGTGTCACCGGCGTGCCGGTAGCCCCAGACCTGCTCCAGCAGGGTCTCGCGGGAGAAGACCTGCCACGGCTTGCGGGCGAGCGCGACCAACAGGTCGAACTCGAGCGGGGTGAGCAGGATGGGCTTGCCGGCGCGTTGCACGACGTGTCCGGACACGTCGATCGTGAGGTCACCCAGCGTCAACCCCTCCGACTCGACGTCGTCGCCACGGCGCAGCCGGGCCCGAACCCGCGCGACCAGCTCCTGCGGCTTGAACGGCTTGGTGATGTAGTCGTCGGCCCCCGACTCCAGCCCCAGCACCACGTCGACGGTGTCGGTGCGCGCGGTCAGCATGACGATCGGAGTGGTGGCCTCGGCGCGGATCTGGCGGCATACCTCGACACCGTCGATGCCGGGGAGCATCACGTCGAGCAGGACGACGTCCGGCTTGGCGTCGCGGAACGCTTGCAGCGCATGGTCACCCGTGGCACAGAAGGTCACCTCCAGGCCCTCCCCCTGCAGGATGATGCCGAGCATCTCGGCCAGCGATGGGTCGTCATCGACGACCAGAACGCGTCCGTTGGTCACGTGTATGGATCCTTTCACGAGCGAGAGCCGCACCCCCGTTTGTCGGCGGCATACAAACAGCGTATGTCGTCGGCGGACCGACGGAACGCACCGCCGCGGCGGCAGTAGGCTCGGAACCGTGAGTATCAAGGTCGATCAGGATGCGCTTGCCGAGACGATCGCCCGATTCGACAGCGCCTACCTGCTGTCCACCAGGGGTGTCGACGTGAAGGCGGTCGCCGTCGACGTCACCGTGTCCGACGGTGCCCTCCGGGTGCCATGGAGCAAGGGCAGTGCCGCGAACATCGGTGCCAATGCGGCCGTGACGTTGCTCTTCCCACCGACTGAGCACCACGGCTACAGCCTGATCGTCGACGGCACCGGCCGGGATGCCGGCGACAGCATCGAGGTGTCGCCCACGAGCGCCATACTGCACCGGCCGGCGGCCCACTCCGACGGACCGCTCCCACCGGACGGCTGCACCGACGATTGCCGCCGCGTCTGAGCCTGCTCGGTTCAGGTGGTCGTGGCCGCCAGGCCGGACCGGAATGCGAACACCACGAGCCCCGCGCGGTCGCGCGCACCGACCTTGGTCATCGCCCGGCTGACATGGGTCTTGGCCGTCATGGGGCTGATCACCATGTGCGCGGCGATCTCGTCATTGCTCAGGCCGGTCGCGACCAGGGCCACCACCTCGCGCTCCCGCCTGGTCAGCTCGGCAGCCGCCGCGACGTCGACCGGCGTCTCGGGCCGCGCCACGAACTCGCTGATCAGCCGGCGAGTGACGGCCGGCGACAACAGCGCATCACCGCGCATCGCCACCCGCAGCGCCTGCAGCAGGTCGGCCGGCTCGGTGTCCTTCATGACGAATCCGCAGGCACCGGCGCGCAGTGCGTTGAAGACGTATTCGTCGATGCCGTAGTTGGTGAGCATCACGACCAGCACCTCGGACAACTCCGGGTCGCCGGTGATCCGCCGCGTCGCCTCGATGCCGTCCAACTGCGGCATCTGCACGTCCATCAGCACGATGTCCGGACAGTGCTCACGAGCCAGCGCCACCGCCTCGACGCCGTCGGTGCCCTCCGCGACGACGACGATGTCGTCCTCGGCGTCCAGCAGCGCTCGGATGCCGCTGCGGATCAGGGCCTGGTCGTCGACCAGCACCACCCGGATCACGACGCGGTGCCGACCGGGAGTTCAGCGAGCACGCTGAATCCGCGGCCCGTCCCGGGCTCGGCCCGCAGGGTTCCGCCGAGTCCGGTGACCCGCTCGCGCATGCCGACCAGGCCGTAGCCGGGCACGGCCGACGGCTTGGGCGCCGCGGTGCCGTCGTCGTCGACGCGGATCGTGACGGTGCTCTCGTCATACACGACCTCCACCGTGACCGAGGCGTCACCTGCGTGCCGCACGGCGTTGGTGAGCGCCTCCTGCACGACCCGGTAGGCGACCTCGTCGACGTCGGCGGGCAGCCGCCGGACGGAGCCGCTGACCCGTAGGGTCGCCCGCAGGCCGGCGTCGCGGGTCCGCTGCACCAACGCCGGAAGGTGTTCGACCGCAAGGCCGTCCGGCGACTCGACGTCCTCCCTGCGCAGCACGTCGAGGGTCGCCCGCAGCTCGCGAGCCGCGTCCCCGCTCGCCTCCTGTATGGCGAGCAACGCCGCCGACGGCTCCTCGCCCTGCTTGCGGGCCAGGTGGGTGGCGACACCGGCCTGGACCTTGATCACCGAGATGCTGTGGGTGAGCGAATCGTGCAACTCGCGCGCGATGCGCAGCCGTTCCTCGGCGGTCCGGCGCAGCGCCTCCTCCTCACGCGACCGCTCTGCGGCGTCGGCTCGCCGCTCCGCCTCGTGCAGCCGCGCCTTCCACTGCACGGCGGCGACGATGCCAACGGCACCGAACAACATCCAGCCGACGCCCGCGGCCGCACTGACTGCGCGTGCTCTCTCCATGTCCACGAGCTTAGGAGCGTTCGGAAGTCTGCGCGTCCGTCGACGGAAGTATCGATCGGCTACTCCCCACGCGGTACCGACGGCCATCCGGTC
The DNA here is from genome assembly GCF_035551235.1 of Flexivirga sp. Taxonomy (GTDB): domain Bacteria; phylum Actinomycetota; class Actinomycetes; order Actinomycetales; family Dermatophilaceae; genus Flexivirga. The sequence continues at coordinate 120,765 of NZ_DASZNO010000038.1, forward strand.
CCCCGACCATCGCACCGCCAAGTCACTCCCAAGGGGTGACGCGTCGTCGCCGATCTCTCGACAGCATTGTGCTGCAACGACTTTCGGACAACACCTTTCAGACAAGGAGAAGCCATGGTGGTCAACCTGACGACACTGCCCGACTCCGTGGTGCCCGGTGACGTCGGGTATGACGATGCGGCGCAGGTCCTCTTCGCGAAGGGCAGCCCTGCGCTGGTCGTGCGGCCCTCGAGCCGCGCGGAGGTCGCGGACGCCGTCCTGCACGCGCGGCGCCGCGGCCTGGAGATCGCGGTGCGCTCCGGCGGTCACGGCTTGCTCGGGCACGGGACATCGGACGGCGGGCTGGTGCTCGATCTCGGACGCCTCGACGCGGTGAACGTGCTCGACATGGAGCGCCGGCTGGTGCGCATCGGTGGCGGTGCGACGTGGGGGCAGGTCGATCAGGTGCTCCGCCCGCTCGGCTGGGCGATCTCCTCCGGCGACACGGCCGGTGTCGGCGTCGGTGGCCTCACGCTCGGCGGCGGGTTCGGCTGGCTGCTGCGCGAGCACGGCCTGGCGATCGACAACCTGGTGGCGGCGCGGGTCGTGCTGGCCGACGGGACGCTGGTGACCGCCTCCAGAACGCAGCATCCCGAGCTGTTCTGGGCGCTGCGCGGCGGCGGGGGCAACTTCGGTGTCGTGGTCGATTTCGACTTCGTGGCGGCGGCGGTGGCGACGGTGCATTTCGGTGAGATCACCTATCGGCCGTTCGAGGAGACCGACCTGCTCGCCGGCTGGCGGGATGCGATGCGGGCTGCCTCTGCGCAGGTCACGAGTTCGGTCCTGCTGATGCCCGCTCCCGGCGGCGGCGAACCGATCGCGATGGTGCGGGTCTGTGTCGCCGACGGCGACGCGGACGCCGCGGACCGCGCGATCGAGCCGTTCCTCGCGCTGGGGCAGGTCACCCGCGCGACGATCGAGGAACGGTTGTACGGCGACCTCCTGGAGGCCGGCGGCACACCGCCCCCGGGCGTGCGGATGGTGGGCCGGAACACGTTGGTGCGCGAGCTCGATGACGCGACGCTCGATGCGGTGCACCGCTTCCGCCGGTCGTCGCCGTCGGTCGCTGTGGTGTTGCGCTCGCTCGGTGGAGCCTTCGGCGAAGTTGCCTGTGACGCAACGGCATTCGCGCATCGCGAGGCTGAGGCGATGATCCTGGGTATGACGATGGTGCCCCAACCGGACCTGACCGGACAGGAGGACGCGATTGTCACGTCCTGGGCCGAGGTGGCCGCGCACGGCTCGGGGATATACCTCAACTTCCAGAGCAGCCAGACGCCGGCGGACCTGGCTGCGGCATACCCACCGGCGACCTTTGCCCGGCTGGTCGCGGTCAAACGCGAGTACGACCCCGAGAACGTGTTCGCGAGGAACCACAACATCGCGCCATAACTGAGCGGGTCGAGTAGCGGATGGAGGAGCGCAGCGCGGGAATCCGCGTATCGAGACCACGTGCCAGACGTACTTGGTCTCGATACACCTCCTCCGCTTCGCTCCCCCGGCACTCGACCCGCAGTTGGCGACAGGCAAGATCAGCCAACGGGACGAGAAGTGGACGCCCGACGAACGACGACCAGAACTGAAACAGCCTCGCAACGAACTTGTTCGTTGCGAGGCTGTTTCAGTTCTGCGAGGAGTGAGTCAATCAGACTCAGTAGCGGTAGTGGTCCGGCTTGTAGGGACCGGCCACGTCGACACCGATGTACTCGGCCTGTTCCTTGGTCAGCTCGGTGAGCTGGGCGCCGAGGGCACCGAGGTGCAGGCGGGCGACCTTCTCATCGAGGTGCTTCGGCAGCACGTAGACCTGGTTTTCGTACTCGCCCGGCTTGGTGAACAGCTCGATCTGCGCGATCGTCTGGTTCGCGAACGAGTTGGACATGACGAAGCTCGGGTGGCCGGTGGCGTTGCCGAGATTCATCAGGCGGCCCTCGGAGAGCACGATGATGGAGTTCCCGCCGGGGAAGGTCCACTCGTGGACCTGCGGCTTGATCTCGGTCTTGACGACGCCCTCGATCTTGGCCAGGCCGGCCATGTCGAGCTCGTTGTCGAAGTGCCCGATGTTGGACACGATCGCCTTGTTCTTCATCTGCTGCATGTGCGCGGCGGTGATGATGTTGAAGTTGCCGGTCGTGGTGACGAAGATGTCGGCCTCGCCGACGACGTCCTCCAGGCGCGCGACCTGGAAGCCCTCCATCGCGGCCTGCAGTGCGCAGATCGGGTCGATCTCGGTGACGATGACCCGGGCGCCCTGCCCGGCGAGGGCCGACGCGCAGCCCTTGCCGACGTCGCCATACCCGCAGACGACCGCGACCTTGCCGCCGACCAGGACGTCGGTGGCGCGGTTGAGACCGTCGAGGACCGAATGGCGGCAGCCGTATTTGTTGTCGAACTTGCTCTTGGTGACCGAGTCGTTGACGTTGATCGCCGGGAAGAGCAGGTCGCCGGTCTTGGCGAGCTCGTAGAGCCGGTGCACGCCGGTGGTGGTCTCCTCGGTGACGCCCTTGACCTGGGCGGCGACGTTGGTCCACTTCTTCGGGTCCTGCTCGAGGGTGCGGCGCACCAGGGCCTTGAAGACCTGGAACTCCTCGGCGTCCTCGTCGGTCGTGGGCGGCACCTGACCGGCGGCCTCCCACTCCTTGCCGTTGTGGACGAGCATCGTGGCGTCGCCACCGTCGTCCAGGATCATGTTGGGGCCGTCGCCCTCGGGCCAGGTGAGCGCGAGATCGGTGCAGTCCCAGTACTCCTCGAGCGTCTCGCCCTTCCAGGCGAAGACCGGGACACCCTTGGGGTCCTCGGGGGTGCCGTCGGGGCCGACGACGACCGCAGCGGCGGCCTCGTCCTGGGTGGAGAAGATGTTGCAGGAGCACCAACGCACCTGCGCACCGAGAGCGGTGAGGGTCTCGATGAGGACGGCGGTCTGCACGGTCATGTGCAGGGAGCCGGTGATCTTGGCGCCCTTGAGCGGCTGGCTCGCGGCGTATTCCTCGCGGATGGCCATCAGGCCGGGCATCTCGTGCTCGGCCAGGCGAAGCTGGTGACGTCCTGCTTCGTGCAGGCTCAGATCTTTGACCTTGAAGTCGAAGGACATGGGTGTCCGTACCCCTTAATCGTTGCTGTCAATTGTCCGAGCCGGCGCGCCCCTCTGGGCTGCAAACAACAAGGGTCATCACCCACGCCGGTGCCGGCAGTCTACCCGTCGGACGGCCGCGCGCCCACGTCGTGGAGGTGGTGGACCATGTCGTGCAGGCAGTACTGCCCCAGGGTCAGCACTGTGAAGGTGGAGCCGTTGGACCGGCGACCGGTGCGTGACCACGCCTCGTCCGGGACCGTGTCGAAGCGGGTGGCGAGCGCGTCGGCGTTCGGGCCGATCTGTGCCGCGACCGCGAGTGGTGACTGCTCGGCATACTTCCCGGCGATCGCGGCGGCGTCCTGATCCCAGTCGTCGAAGGGCGGGTCGTCGTGCTCGAGCATCAGCCGCAGGCGCCCGTCGAAGACCTGGCAGACGTCGCGAACGTGGGCGCCGTACTCGAGATCGGACCACACACCCGGGCTCGTGCGCTCGCGTGCGTCGGGTCGTCGCAGCACCTCCGGCCACGGCTCGACCGCACGCAGGATCTGGGCGCCGAGCATGTCCCCGGCGACGGCGCCGGCCTCGAATCCGCATTCGGGGCAAGGGCGTTCGACGACCCAGGTCCAGTCCTTGCTGTCCGGGACGATGTCGTCAGCTGCCATGAGCGCTCCTTCGTACAGTGCTGGTCGTGCTGTTCGCGCCGTTCGCGACTGCGGCCAGCGCGAGGTCGAGTCCGCGCTCGAACGCACCGGAGGCTCCACGCGTCGACAGGTCGGCGGCGCGCCTGTTCTGCTCGACGCCGACCGCGCCGAGCACGTGGTGGACGATCAGGTCGGTGGCCGCCGACGTCGCGGCGGGCGAGTCGCAGAGCTCACCGACGAGCTGGCGCAGTCGTACGAACGCCGGCACCGCGGTGGGGTCGAGCGCGTAGCCCAGCGCCACCACATCGGAGCCGTCGGGCACCGGCAGGACCGCGTCCCGGATGCCCTGCGCCAGCCGGCGGATGCCCGCGGCCGGTGTGCTGCCGGTCGCCGTCGTGACGTCGGCCAGCATCCGCTCCGCCACGCGAACCAGCAGCGTCTGCTTGTTGTCGACGTGCCAATAGAGCGCGCCGGGTTGCACGCCCAGCTCGCGCGCCAGGCGGCGCATGGTGAGGTCGGCCAGTCCGTGTGCGCGCAGCAACCCGACCGCAGCATCGATGACCTCATCGTGGGTCAGTGCCACCGATCCCACCTCCTGGGTTTCGTTCGCGGGTCTCTCGCGGCATACTTGAACGGTGTTCAATAATACTTCGTCCCTCGACGACCGCGTCACCCAGATTCTCGCAGGTGCGCAGGCGACAGCCGACGATGCGCTGGCCGTGTTGCGCGCACCGGACGACGAGGTGCTGGCGCTGACCGCTTCGATCTCCCGGTTGCGGCGCGCGCACTTCGGCAACACGGTCAAGGTCAACTACCTGGTCAATCTGAAGTCGGGCCTGTGCCCCGAGGACTGCCACTACTGCTCGCAGGCACTCGGTTCGGACGCCGACATCCTGAAGTACAAGTGGCTCAAGACCGACGAGGCGATCGAGCAGGCGGCGGCCGGCCTGCGCGGTGGTGCAACCCGGATCTGCATGGTCAGCAGTGGCCGCGGTCCGACGAATCGCGACGTCGACCGGGTGTCCTCGATGGTGACGGCCCTGAAATCGGAACATCCCGAGGTCGAGGTCTGCGCGTGCCTCGGCCTCTTGAAGGAGGGGCAGGCGGACACACTGCGCGCGGCGGGGGTCGATGCCTACAACCACAACATCAACACCGCCGAGTCCCACCATGACTCGATCGTCACGACCCACTCGTATGCCGATCGGGTCAACACGGTCCAGCAGGCCAAATCGGCCGGCCTCTCCCCCTGCTCCGGCCTGATCGCCGGACTCGGCGAGAGCGACGAGCAACTGGTCGAGGCGCTCTTCGCACTGCGCGAGATCGGCTCGGACTCGATCCCGGTCAACTTCCTGATGCCCTTCGACGGCACACCGTTCGAGGACACCTGGGAGCTGACGCCGTTGCGCTGCCTGAAGATCCTCGCGATGGCCCGGATTGTCCGCCCGGACAAGGAGATTCGCATCGCAGGCGGCCGCGAGATGCACCTGCGCTCGTTGCAGGCGCAGGCGTTGCACCTGGCCAACTCGATCTTCCTGGGTGACTACCTCACGTCCGAGGGGCAGGCCGCCGAAGCCGACCTCGCCATGATCAAGGACAACGGTTTCGTGGTGCTGGGCGCCGAAAGCGAGTCGAGTAGCGGCGAGGAACGAGCCGCGTATCGAGACCAGGAGGGCTCGCACGATCCAGCCATCCGGCGCCGCGGCGCGGGGACCGAGCTCCAGCCGAATGCGTGAGGCATCGACCCTTCCCACCCGCACCGGCGGGGACACCGCGCTGCGCGATCGCGGGCTGGTCTGGCATCCGTACGCGCCGCTGAACGGCCCTGCCCCGTATGCCGTTTTGGGGGCTTCCGGGGTGCGCCTGTCCCTGGACTGTCCGGACGGGACCTCGGCCGAGGTCGTCGACGCGATGGCGTCCTGGTGGTGTGCGGTGCATGGTTATCGGCACCCGGCACTCGATGCCGCGGCGCACCGCCAGATCGACGATTTCAGCCACGTCATGTTCGGCGGGCTGACGCACGAGCCGGCTGTGGCGCTCGCGGAGCGGCTCGTCGCGATGGCGCCGGGACCGATGGCGCACGTGTTCTTCGCCGACTCCGGGTCGGTGTCGGTGGAGGTGGCGCTGAAGCTCGCGCTGCAGTTCCAAGCCGCCTCCGGATGCCCTGGGCGACAACGGTTCCTGACCGTCCGGGGCGGCTATCACGGTGACACGTTCGCCGCGATGAGCGTGTGCGACCCGGTCGACGGCATGCACTCCGCCTTCCCGGGCGTGCTTGCCTCACACGTGTTCGCGCCGCGTCCGCCGCTGGCGCGCCTCGAAGTGAACGATGGCCACGAGCAGTGGGTGACGGACGAGGCCGAATTCGACCAGTGGTCGCGGGAGTTCCGGGCGCTCGCAGCCGCGCACGCGAGTGAGCTCGCCGCTGTGGTGGTCGAGCCCGTGCTGCAGGGGGCCGGTGGGATGCGTCCTTACGACCCGCGCTGCGTGCGGGTGATGCGCGACGTGGCCGACGAGCACGGGATGCTGCTTGTTGCCGACGAGATTGCGACCGGATTCGGCCGCACCGGAAGGCTTTTCGCGTGCGAGTGGGCCGACGTGGCTCCGGACGTCATGTGCGTCGGGAAGGCATTGACCGGTGGTTACCTGTCGCTCGCCGCCGTGCTGATGACGTCACGGGTCGGTGCGGCGATCACCGAGTCGTCGTTCGGCGCGCTGTTGCACGGGCCGACCTTCATGGCCAATCCGCTGGCTTGTGCGGTGGCGTCGGCGTCTCTCGATCTGTTGGCTGACTCGTGGGCGGCCGATGTTGCCCGCGTCGGTTCCGGTCTCCGTGCGGGGCTCTCGGCAGCGCTCGACCTCGAGTCGGTGCGAGACGTGCGTACGGTCGGCGCGGTTGGCGTCATACAGCTCGACCGAGCCGTGGACGTTCCGGCGATCACGGCCGCTGCGGTGCGAAACAGCGTGTGGGTCAGGCCTTTTCGTGACCTGGTCTATGCGATGCCGCCATACGTCTGCACGGAGGATGAGGTCGCGACGATCTGTGCCGGGATGGTTGCGGCGGTGCGTGAGGTCCACCCATGACCTGGGACGACTGGCTCGCCGAGCGCGCGGCGCTGCGTCACGAGCGTGGCGTCGAGCGCACTGATCCGGTGGTGCGGGACGACTCGATGATCGACCTGGCGTCGAACGACTACCTCGGACTGGCTCGCGATCCGCGAGTCATCGGCGCGGCGGTGGCTGCCACCGAGCGGTATGGCGCCTCGGCCGCCGCATCCCGTCTGGTGACCGGCACCCTTCCGGTGCATCGTGAGCTGGAGAGTGCGCTGGTCGCTCTTACGGAACAGCCTGCGGCGCTTGCGTTTTCGAGCGGCTACGCGGCGAACCTCGGCGCTGCCTCGGCATTGACCGGGCGCGGGGCGCACATCCTGCTCGACGCGCACGCGCACGCTTCACTGCATGACGCGGCACGGATGTCGCGTTCGCCATACGACGTCTTCACTCACAACGATCCGGCGGAGCTGGACCGTCGGCTGGGTGAACTTGGTGGCGTGCGGGTGCTCGTCGCGGTGGAGTCGATCTATTCGGTGCTCGGCGATGCCGCACCGCTGGCCGAGTTGTATGCCGTGTGCCGCGCGCACGACGCGCTGCTGCTCGTCGACGAGGCGCATGGCATCGGCGTGGCCGGTGACGGTCGCGGCCTGGTAAACGCGCTCGGACTCACCGGATCGCGTGACCTGGTGGTGACGGCGACGCTGTCGAAATCCCTTGGCGCACAAGGCGGTGCGGTGCTGGGAAGTTCTGCGCTACGGCGTCACTTGGTCAACACGGCGCGGTCGTTCATCTTCGACACCGGGCTCGCACCGGCCGCGGCGGGTGCCGCCGCGGAGGCTGCTCGGATCGTCACGGCGGAGACGAACCTCGCATCCGGAGTGCACGATCGGGCGGCGATCATTGCCAGTCGGTGCGGCATCTCCCGCGCCGCAGGAGCCGTCCAGTCGGTGCCGATGCCCGGCCCTCTCGACGCGGTCGCGGCGCGCGAGGAGTTGCGCGCGGCCGGGATCCTCGTCGGCTGCTTCCGTCCGCCGAGTGTCCCGGACGGTGTGTCGCGCTTGCGCATCACCGCGCGTGCCGACCTGCCGCTCGATGTTGTCGATTCCGCCGCTGCACGCGTGCATGCGGTAGCTCAGCGTTTCGAGCGGGTGCCGCAATGAGTGTTCTGTGCGTGTCCGGCACGGACACAGATGTCGGCAAAACCATTGTCACTGCGGCGATCTCGGCGACCTGGCGTTCGCGTGGCAAGACCGTCGTCGTCTACAAGCCGACGCAGACCGGAGTCACCGATGACCAGCCCGGTGATGTCGCGGTGATCTCGCAACTGGCGGATGTTCCCGGGTATGACGGCGTGCGACTACAGGCTGCGATGGCTCCACGTCCGGCTGCCGTGCTGGAGGACGCCACGCTGCCGACGCTCGACGATCACATTGCTCGGATCCATGGTCTGCAGGAGTCGTCCGACGTCGTGCTCGTCGAGGGTGCGGGTGGCCTGCTCGTGGAACTCACCGAAGCGGGCGACACGATCGCCACTCTCGCGGGCGTGCTCGACGCGCCCGTCGTCGTGGTGGTGCGGTCCGCGCTCGGCACCCTCAACCACACGGCGCTCACCCTGGAAGCGTTGCAGGCGAGGGGTATTCGTCCCCTCGGCCTGGTCATCGGATCGTGGCCTGTTGAGCCATCATTGGTGGAGACGAGTAACCGCGCCGACTTCGAGGCCGGGTCCGTGGCGCTGCTTGGCGCCATACCCGCTGGAGCCGGTGCCCTTTCGCGGGACGACTTCGTCACCCGTGCGCCAGGTTGGTTGCCGGGCCTTCCCGCCGTTTCGGGGCAGGAGTGACCGGTGGCCGTGTCTTACCAGTTCCACGCGTGACCGACATGCCGACTGCTGAGCGACCAGGACGCGACGTCGTGCTGATGTGTCGCGTGCTGACTGCGTTCGGAGTCCCCGACACCGTCGTGGCGGTCGAGCGCGTCGGGCGGGCGTGGTCCAACCGCATGTGGTCGGTGCGGACCACCGGTGGAAACTTCGCCGTGAAAGAGATGCTCAACCCGTGGAACGACCCGTTCTGGCGCGAATGGCTCGATGAGGCAATCAGTTTCGAGCACGCCGCGGTCACGGCCGGCGTCCAAGCACCACGGCTCGTTCTGACACCTGCCGGCGAAGCGTTGGTCGACGTCGAAGGGCGGACCTTTCGAGTTCACGAGTGGGTCACGGATGCCGTTCCGTGTCCGGACGGCCCGGTCTCACCCGATGTCGCACGTGCGGTTGCCCGGGACCTGGCGACGATGCATGCGCTGCGGGCCGCGCCGGCTCACACCGGCGTCTTCCCGGTGCCGACGACCACGACCTGTGATGGTTGGACCGGACTTGTCACGACACTGCGTCAGGTGGGTTCGCCATACGCGGACGCCGCGGAGTTCGTGGCGCCGGACATCGCTGTTGTGCGGAGCTGGTTCGACCAGCGGCCGGCGACCGAGGGACGACAGGTCATGTCGCACGGCGACGTCGATCAGAAGAACCTGCTGCTCGCCGGCGGGACTCCGTGGTTGGTCGACTGGGACGTCGCAGCACCGTGGGTGCCTGCCGAGGAAGCGCTGCGAACGGCGTTGCCCTTGGCCGATTGGAGCGAACCCGCAGTGGTGCGAGCCTTTCTGGCGTCGTATGCCGAGGCAGGCGGCGAGGTCGTCGAACCAGCGCGCGAGTTGCTCGGCGTCGATCTGATCATCGGTATCGACTGGCTCGACCGGTGTCTCCGCATCGCGGCCGGACTCCAGGACGCCGATCCGCGGCGCGTCGACCAAGCCCGTGCGCAAGCGCCACGCCAATTGCGCGAGATCCACGACCAGGTCGCGATCGCAACCCATCTCCCCCGCTGGTTGTCCGACCGCTCCCCGTGACCTTCAGTCGTCGAGGGCATCTTCGTCCGGTCGCGTAGCGGCTCGTCTTGGGGGTGCGCCTGGCCAGGTGATTTCCATCAGCCATCGCTCCAGTGCTGATCGTGTGGGTGGGGGCATCCCCGGTGGTGCGGGCGGGTAACTCTGCACGGTGAATCCGGCAGATTCGGTGGTCGTCTGGCTTCCGTCGCCGGTCACCTGCCGGTCGGGGTGCTCCTTGATGTAGTTGCACCGGGCGCACAGCCCTTCACCGTTGCGTTCGCTGGTGGCCCCGCCGGTGGCGTGGGAACGGATGTGGTCGGTATGCCGCACCGGCGCACCGCACCACGGGGTCCGGCACACCTGATCCCGCAACAGAATCAGCAACGCCAGCAACCCCGGGTACCGGCGGGCCTTCGACTCCATCCCGACGATGTCCCCCGTCCCCGGATAGGTGAACAACCGGCGCACCAACGGACCGGTCGGGTCACCCCGACTGAACCATTCGCGGACAAGATCGGCCGGCACCGGCCCGTACCCGGGCACATGTCCCGGCGCATCCCCGGTCAGCGTGTCCAACGGCATCAACAGGTTCACGCTCACATTCGTGGGATCGGACCGGCGACGACCGGTGACCCGCTCCACCAGGGTGTCGGCCATCACCCGGGCGCGGGAGAAAGCTGCGCCCTTCGAGGCCGCACCCTTCGAGGTGGCGCCGGTTTCCGAGTCTCCTGCCTGGCCGGCCCCTGCACCTGCGGCCGCTGTGCCAGCTTCGCGTGCTTCGGCGGCTGCAGTGTCGGCGGCGTCGTTGAGTGCGGCCATACAGGCCAGGGCGTCCTTCACGGGGAGGAACGCGGTCAGGTACGCCATACAGTCCGGTGCCGGCCGCATCGTCACCCGCCGCTGCGATTCGGACCTCACCCGGCGGGCCCGGACCGCGTCGGGGTCGGCCCGGTACGCGTGCTCCCGCGCCGCGGTGAGCAGCCGCGATGAAGCGACTTGCCCGAGTTGGTCGGCGATGCCGGCGTCGACCGCGGCACGACCGTCCCGGGACAAGCCCGCGGTCTCGCGGACCAGCCGGGTGGCGTCCCACTCGGAGATCACCCCGGCCGCCAACGCCGTCAACGTGTGCGGCATATCCGCGGTCAACACTCTCGCGACGTTCAGGAACACCGATCCCGCGTGCGGGGTACCCCGCCGCGCGAACCCGACATCCGCCCCGACCTTCCGCGACGTCACCGCCTCCTCAACACCCCGCGGAACATCACACGCCCGCTGCGCCTCGCTGGCGGCCACGACCGCCCGCGCCTGCCGGGCACTGATCGCGTTACGCAGCTCTTCCAGCGCTCGTACTTCAGCCCAGGGGTCACCGGTGGTGATCGGGGCGTCAAGCCGATCGTGGAACGCGCGCACCGCCGACGCATCAAGGACACCCACCGGGGTGCCTGTCGCGTGTCGCAGTGTGTCGTCCATGTGTTCGAGTATTTCACGAATAGTGCTGGAACACAACGGCTTTCGTGGTCGAGTGTTATCCACATCCCCCTCCGTGCCGGGGTTCGTGGTCGAGGGGATGTGGATAAGTCCTGGGGTTTCGATACGGCCTCCTCCGCTGCGCTCCCCCGCCCTACCCTTCGATACGCCGCTCGTCCCTCACGGCTACTCAGGGCGGCGCTCAACCCACAGGGTTGGCCACACTCGACCCGCGACCGGCACGAAGGCTGGCCAACGATCGATGACCCAACCGAACGAGAAGGCGCGCGCCAGCTGGCGTCGGGTGCGTCGCCGGGCCGGGCCTATGCAGTGAGCGGAGCGCCAGCGGAGCGAACGGAGTGAGACCGGCACGGCGGCGCAGCCGACGCCCCATCCCCGGCACGGCGGCGCAGCCGATGCCCCATCCCCGGCACGGCGGCGCAGCCGACGCCCCATGCCATACGCCCACCGAGCGAGGAAGGCACGCCCCCACGACATACGCCACCCGGCGGCGTAGCCGACGCCCCGGCCACCGACATACGGTGAGCGCATGACGCACTGGCACCCGACGGACCGCGGCATCCTGACGCTGCCGTCCGGCCACACGGTGCGGGGTCGGGGCTTGAGCGCTGATCCCGAGTCGTCGCCGGACCCCGAGTTCGGCCTGTACCTGCTGGCGTCACCTCCGGCCGACCGGCCGTCGTGGGATCACATCTGGGTCGAATGGACCGACTTCGGGCTGCCCGTCGACCCGGCCGGCGCACGCGAGGCACTCCGCTCCGCCTGGCAGCGCGCCGCCGACGAACGCGTCGAAATCGCGTGCCTCGGTGGGCTCGGCCGCACCGGCACGGCCCTCGCCTGTCTCGCGGTCCTGGACGGCCTGTCCGCCGCTGCCGCCATCGCCCTCGTCCGCGATCGGTACGACGTCCGGGCCATCGAAACGCCCGAACAGCTCGATTTCGTCAAGGAATTCGCAGCCGGACAGTTCTCCGCAACTACTCCTCCACGCGGGGCCGATGAGCGCGCATCGCGAGCCGTCCGAGTGAGTGCGTATGCCGTATGCGTCCACGACGGCGCCATCCTGCTCTCCCACCAGGTCTCGAGCGGACCCGCTCAGGACAAGTGGACACTGCCCGGCGGTGGCGTCCATTTTGGCGAGGATCCCGCCACTGCCGCAGCACGCGAATGCCGCGAGGAGACCGCGCTCAGTCCCACCATCGGTCCCGTGCTGGCGATCCATTCCGACACCTACACCGCGACCGACGGTGTCGAGTGGCACGGCATACGCATCCTGTTCGCCGGCACGTTCACCGGCGCGCGGCCGGACCCGACCAGCCCCGACGACGGGGAGATCGACGGGGTCTGCTGGTTCCCTCTGGACGATCTGCCGGTGCCGATCACCGAGTGGGCGAGCCTCGCGACACGGGCCGGTCGCGGCTGACGTCATCGCCCACCGCGGGCCTGGTCCCGTTCAGCAACAAAGCCTCATGCGACCCGCGAGTCACATACCGTGAGTCTGTGACAGTGAGTTCCCGGCGCGAGGCCAACGTCGTCCTCGTTCGTGAAGTAACGCCTGAGTTGCATTCTGCCGTAATGCAATTGGTTGCCGAGCTGTCCTCGTCGGCGCCCTCGTTGCGATACGACGCACTCGAGGCGCTGGTCGCCCACGACGCCATCGACCTCTTCACCGCGTCGGTCGACGGCGATGTGGTCGGGATGCTCACCCTCGCCACGTTCCCGATCCCGACCGGCACCCGGGCGTGGATAGAGGATGTGGTCGTCTCCTCCTTCGCCCGTGGGTCCGGCACCGGCAGCGCCCTCGTGCGGGCCGCCGTCGACCACGCCCGCCGACTCGGGGCGCGGACCGTCGACCTCACGTCGCGCCCCAGCCGGCAAGCCGCCAACCGGCTCTACCTGCGCTGCGGCTTCGAGCTGCGTGACACGAACGTCTATCGCCTGCGGCTCTGACCGAGCACCGATCCGGTGTGGCCGGTCAGCTCGACAGGTCGCCGAGCTGTTCGGCATACCAGGCGCTCCCGACGTGGTCCGCAATCTCCCGCAGCGTCCAGTCCGCACCGCGGGGACGGTCCCACTCCTGCCGGCCGGCCGCGGTGAGCCGCAGGCTGAACGTGCGGGACAGCCGCGTCAGTCGCTCGGTCGCCTCCACGAGATCCACCTCCGTGAAGCGAGCAAGGTCGGCGTCCGTGGTGACGACGCTTTCGTACCATCCGTTCGGGCGGGTCGGAACCCCGGCGAGCAACGCCTCCACCTGTGCGAGATGGTCGATCAGGTGATCGGCATACCGGCGAATCACCTTGTGCGGCGTATAGATCCGCTCTCCACCCTCCGCCAGCCGCGGGCGTCCGTCCCACGCGATCCAGGTCCTGGCCAGCTTCAGCACGCGCTCGGTCGCACGCTCGATCTGCATGCCGGGGTCCGTGTGGTTCAACTCATCGATAGTCATCTGCCGAACGTATGCCGGAATCGTCTCGGCCGGCGCCGAAGTGTCGTTGCGACAGGTTCACGACCGGGTGAGATAGGTCGTGTCGCCAACTGTCGCGATGCCCGGTGCGACGCTGATGCTGTTTCCGGGGAACGGTCCGGACAACGTGCCACCGGGTGACACCGCCCACGACGCGGCGTGTTCGTCCCCCACCGCGTCCTCGGTCGTTCCCGACAAGCCGATCCAGCCGTTCGCGTCGGTCGCGCCGAGCCCTATCGACTGCGCTTCGGGGACAGGCACCACCTGGCGGCTGCCCACCCGCCAGACACCGAGGCCGCCGGAGATCTGCACCGGGATCCATACGGCGGAACCGCGTTGACGCTCCAGCATGTCGAAGTCACCCACAGTGACGCCGGCGGGCGGGCGCACCACGTGGACCGTCCCGCTCCGGACATCAACCTCGGTGAAAACGGCCGGATCACCCGTGGATGCGAGGACGATCGACGACCCGTCGCCGAAGAAGGTGAACGTCGGTGGCACCGCTGCCTTCCAGAGCCGCTTGCCCGAGTTGAGGGAGTCGGCGGTCATGGTGTCGCCGTCGAGGGACACGCAGGTATCCCCGACGAAACGCGCACTGAGCGGAACATGCTTCGGCTTGAGCACCGAGCGGCCGTCCTCGGTGCGCAACACCGTGACCTCGTCCGGCTGCTCCGGATCTGCACCGGTAGCCAGGAACACGCCGGCAGAAGGCCTCTGGAACCAGCTATACCAGTTTCTCGGCTGACGCAGGTCCAGCTCGGCTGCCGCCAGACCGCTGCGCTGCCACACCGTGCCACCCGTCCGCAGGTCATACGCGACGGCCCTGAACCGCGAATGGCGGGTCTGGGTCGTCACCACCACGTCGCCGTGGAAAGTCACGCCGCGAATGTATGGCGAAGCCTTCACCGCCCACAGCCGCTTGCCGGTGCCCGGCTCGTACCCGATCAGCAGCCCACGCGTGTCGGTCTCCGGGTGGTTGATCACGACCGCTGTCGGAGTCGCCACGACGAGCATGTCTCGCTCCGGATCCGGGGAATGCCAACGCATTTCGCCCGTGCTGCGCTCGCGCCCACCGGCACCGGAGAAGAGCAGCCCACCGACCACGCCGTGATCGCTCGCCACCGCCCCGTCGGACTGCCACCTGTCGGGGCCGCTCCACGGCCAGCCGTCGAGCGCGACGAAGGCCGCGCCGAGGACCAGCACGGCGCTCAGCACCCCCGCCACGATGCCTCGCCAATTCCGCAGCGTCGCCCACACGAGGCACCACACCCCGAGCAGCACGCACACCGCACCGGCGAAGTAGACGAACCTGCCGCGATCTGCGGCCACTGCCAGCGCCACCCCGGCGATGCCCAGGACCACCAGCGCCACGCCCACGCGCAGCGCCGGGTGGACACGAGTCGATGTCGTCACGGCTCTCCCCTCCCTATGCAGCCGACTGCGAGTGCTTCTTCGCCGCCCCGCTCCTACGCGGTATGACGTGCAGGACCACCAGCACCATGGCTCCGACGATCGCACCGAAGACCGCCGAGAAGAACGTGTTCACAACCCAGCCCAGCGTCGAGCCGAGCGCACCGGTGGCGTCGTGCACGGCGTGCTCCACCTGGTGCACGAGACTGTATGGCGCATGCCACCCGAGCTCGTCGAAACCGTTCAGCAGGATGTGCCCGCCGACCCAGAGCATCGCCACGATGCCGACCGTCGACAGGACGGCCATGACCTTCGGCATACCGGTGACCAGGCCGCGGCCGATCTTCTCCCGAGCCCCGGTCGCACCGTCGGCGAGCGCGAGACCGATGTCGTCCATCTTCACGATCAGCGCGACGACGCCATAGACGAGCGCGGTGATCAGGATCGCGACGACCATCAGGATCGCCGCCCGCGACACGAACGGCTCGTGATCGACCTCGTTGAGCGCGATCACCATGATCTCCGCGGACAGGATCAGGTCGGTCCGGATCGCGCCGGAGATGACCTTGCCCTCGTCCTTCGGCCCGTCGTCGGCCTCCTCGTGGTGCCCGGTGAACGCCTCCCACAGCTTCTCCGCACCCTCATAACTGAGATACGCGCCCCCGAGCATCAGGATCGGCGTCAGCGCCCACTCGGCGAACTGACTGAGGATCAACGCGACCGGCAGGATGATCAGCAGCTTGTTGCGCAGCGAGCCGATGGCGATCTTCTTGATGATCGGCAGCTCGCGCTTGGCCGCAAGGCCCTCGACATACCGCGGGGTCACCGCCGTGTCGTCCACGACGACACCGACCGCCTTCGCGCTCGCGCGACCCGTCGCCGCGCCGACGTCGTCCAACGACGCCGCTGCCAGCTTCGCCAGTGCCGCGACGTCGTCGAGCAGCGCTACCAGTCCTCCAGCCATGCGCGAAGTCTATGCAGCGAATACGCAGCGGCCTCCCACCTGGCGCGCGTGGTCAGGCATCCCGGCGACGCAACAGGACGAAGGTCGCACCGACCAGCACCACGACCAGCACCATGAGCCAGCCGAACTCGACCCATTGGAACGCCCAGAAGCGGCTGCCCGGCTGGTAACTGGTCCACTGGGTGTACCCGTGATGCAGCAGGTATGACGTGGGATCGGGCTCTCCCGGCTGTGCACCCGCTCCGATCCCGGCGGCGTGCAACACCTTGTCCACACTCTCCTGACTGACCCGCGTATCGCCCTGCTGCCACCACTGTGAGAGCTGCATCGTCCCGTTGACGTGGTCGAGGCTGCGGGTCTTCAGCGGTGGAAGGTAGTGCTGCCGCAACTGGGAAGCCACGAAGGCGAGCCCGAAGGTCACGGCGAACGCGGTGCCGATGGCCGGCACCACCTTCCGGAAGACCAGCCCGGCGAGCAGCGCCGCCGCATACGCCAGCAGCGCCCACGCGATCACCGCGATCCCCGTCGCCGAGAACTCCCCGGCTTGCAGATGCGGCACGGTGTCTGCCCACCACAGCGGTGTGTCGTGCCAGGTCACGAGCAGCCCGAACACGCCGGTGATGAGAGCGGTGCTGATCGCTCCGGCGCAGATCATCGCGATCGCCCAGCGCATCCGCCCGACGCCCTGAGTCCAGACGAAGCGGAACGTCCCGGACTCCAGCTCCCGGCCGATGATCGGTGCGCCGGCGAATGCTCCTAGCAACAAAGGCAATACGACATAGACAACACTGAGCATCGCGACGTTGGAGTGATTGTCGTGGAAGGTCTGCCACGCGAAGCGGCACGCCTGCGAGCTCTGTGGTGTGCAACCGGCGGCCTGGTGGTACGCCGACCTGAGCTGTATGCCGGTGACGATCAAGTAGATCCCGATGGCACCGACGACCGCAGCCGCCGCAAGAAGCGTCCCGCGGTGCCGGCGCCAGCTGACCCACACAAGTCGCCGCCAGGTGACCGGTCGCAGCTCCGCAGGCCGTATGACGTCGAATGTCCGCGAACTCATGGCCGGCCCCTCGTGCCTCGGGTCCTGCCATTCGCCTGAACCATTGGTCGCTCGCTGCGCTCTTTCATGGGACGACCTCGAGTGTCGGGGCTTCCGCCGAATCACCACGCAGGTAGGCGAGACTCAACTCCTCGAGGCTCACCGCACGGGACTGCGCGGCGAAGCGCAACGGGGTGCCCGGATCCATCTCGACCAGCAGGTGTTGTTGGGCGTCGGAGACAGTCCGGTGGACCACCCGGCAGCGCGGGTCGGGCGACCGGTCCCTGGCCAGGGTGACGAACCGATGGCGCTCCAGCAGCTCGTCGACCGGCCCGCAGACGCGCACCTGCCCCTGGCGGAGCAGCACGAGATGCTCGGCGACCCGCTCCAACGCAGGCAGTACGTGCGACGACAGCAGGACCGACACGCCCTCCTCGGCCATCGCTGTCATGGCCGCTGCCATGAAGTCGTGGCGAGCCACCGGATCGAGCGACGCGGTCGGTTCGTCAAGCACGAGCAACCGCGGGTGGCGGGCGAGCGCCAGCGACAGACTCAGCTGTGCCTGCTGCCCGCCGGACAGCTTTCCGGACTTGACGTGTGGCGCGATGCCCAGCTCTGCGAGGCGTTTTCGGGCGTATGCCGAGTCGAATCCCCGATTCAGGTTCCGTGTCAGATGGATCATGTCCGCGGCCGACAGCTGGTGGTAGAGCGGGGCGTCCTGCGCGACGAACGCGATGCCGTCGAGCGCCGCAGGGCATCCGGCGGGCAGCCCGTCCAGAACGGCGACGGTTCCGCTCGTGGGTGCGGTGAGCCCGACGATCATCTTGAGCAGGGTGCTCTTGCCGGCGCCGTTCGGACCGACGAGGGCAATCACCTCGGCCTCCGGGAGCGTGAGCGTGCAGTCGACCAGTGCCTGCGTGCGGCCGTAACGCTTCCCGAGCTCGTGCGTCTCGATGATGCTCATGAGCTGCCCCTCGTCCTGCGTACGTCGTCGGCGCCGCAGTCCCGGCGCTCGTCAAAATCCCGCATCGTGCTCGAGAACAACGCGACGATGCCGTCGCGGTCGAGCCCGGACTCGTCGGCATCCCGCAACCAGGAGAGCAGCGCCTTGCGCAGGCCGGTCACGCCCGCCAGGTCGATCTGGTGCAGCGTCCCGTCGATGAACGTGCCCTGACCGGGGCGTCCGACGGTGAGGCCTTTGCTCTCGAGGTCGCGGTAGGCCTTCAGGACGGTGTTGGGGTTGACCGCCAGCTGCGCGACGACCTCGCGGACCTTCGGCAGGCGGTCGCCCTGCCGGAGATAGCCGAGTCGCAACGCCTGCTCGACCTGGTGCACCAGTTGCCGGTAGGTGGGCACCCCCGAGCCCGGATCGAGGGTGAACACGATCGGCGACGACTCCGCCGCACCTCTATTCAACCCTTTATCTATCTCCATAGATAAAGAGTAGGGCGGTCATCCCCTGACGACAAGAGTCGATCCGCCGAACTTCGGGCTTGTCAGTCGAATTCGAGACCGAGCAGTGCGTTCTCGACGACCTCGGCGAGCGCCGGGTGGATCCAGTACTGACCGCGCGCGACCTCGGGAGCGGTCTGCCCGAAGCTCATCGCCTGGATGATGGGCTGGATCAGCGAGCTGGACATCGGCCCCATGACGTGCGCACCGACGATGAGTTTCGTATGGCGGTCGGCGATCACTTTGAAGATGCTGGTCGTGTCCTCCATCGCCCAGCCGTATGCCGTGTCGCCATACCGCTGGACCTTGACGGTGACGTCGATGCCGGCCTCGCGGGCGGCGGCCTCCGTCATACCGACCGAGGCGAGTTGCGGGTGCGTGAACACCGCGGACGGCACGAACCGGTGGTCGAAGGCCTGCAGGTCGTCCGGGTGGACCAGGTTGTGCGCGACGACCCGCGCCTCGTGGTTGGCCACGTGCTTCAGCTGGTATGGCGAACTCACGTCACCAAGCGACCACACGCCCTCGACATTGGTGCGGCCGAACTCGTCCACTTGGACCCGACCGTCGGAATGCGTTGTCACACCGGCCTTTTCGAGACCCAGTCGCTCGGTGTTCGGCTGCCGTCCGGTGGCGACGAGCAACACCTCACCGCCGATCAGCTCGCCGGACTCGAGCTCGAGCACCACTTCGTCGGACGTCTCCTTCGCACCGACGACGTTGGCATCGAGGTGCACCTCCCACTGCCGCTTCGCCAGCTCGGTGAACGCGGCGCTGATCTCCTCGTCCTCCTTGCGCAGCAGCTGTGAGCCGCGGTTGACGATGCGCACCTTGACGCCGAGCGCGCTGAACACGTGCGCGAATTCCGAGGCGATGAAGCCACCGCCGAGAATGACCATCGATGAAGGCAACTCGTCGATGCGCATGATCGTGTCGCTGGTGTGGAACGGCACCCCGGACGCCGAAATCGCCTCGGGCACCACCGAATGCGACCCGGCCGCGATCACGATCTGATCGGCGGTCACCTCCTCGACCCGGTCACCCACCTGCACGCGCAGCTCGCGCGGCCCGACGAACTCCGCATGCCCTTCATAGGCCGCCGTATTGGAGCCGTTCTCCCGGTATTCGCGGCCACCGGCCTCGATCGGGTCGATCCGGCCGAAGATGCGATCGCGGATGTCGCGCCAGCGCACGCCGTCCAGGGTCGAGTCCACGCCATACCGGCTCGACTCCCGGATGGCGTCGGCGACCTCCGCGGCATACACGAACATCTTGGTGGGGATGCACCCCACATTCAGGCAGGTTCCGCCGAAGAGGCCCTCCTCGATCACTGCCACGCGCTTGTCGTCGAAGTCGGGCGTCACGAGTGAGTTGCCGGAGCCGGTGCCGATGATGGCCAGGTCGAAATGCGTCACCGGACAAGCGTATGCCGCGAGTCCTCGACGCCGCTCCACGGTGACGCGTGGCTCGACATACGAGACACACGTTCACATATTGGACGAATCGGAGCAGTCTTGCCCCATGGCGGAGGACACCCGGTGGCGACGGAATCTCGTTGTCTGCGTGGGCGGTTCGTTCACGACCATCGTCGCCATGACGATGCTCATCCCCTACCTGCCGATCTTCGTCGAAGAGCTGGGCGTGCACGACCGGGACTCGGTGTTGCGCTGGTCCGGCATCGCCTACAGCGCGACGTTCTTCACCGCCGCACTCACCGCGCCGCTATGGGGTGCCCTGGGCGATCGCTTCGGCCGCAAGTCCATGCTCATCCGCGCCAGCCTCGGGATGGCGATCGTGATGTCGTGCATCGGACTCGCGCAGAACGTCTGGCAACTGGTCGGATTGCGACTGTTGACAGGCCTGCTCGGTGGTTATGCCTCCGGTTCGACGATTCTCGTCGCTGCGCAGACACCGAAGGAGCGCAGTGCGTGGGCACTGGGTGTGCTGTCCGGTGGCGTCATGGCGGGCAACATCGTCGGGCCGTTGTTCGGTGGGTTCGCTCCCGAGCTGGTGGGGGTCCGCACGACCTTCTTCCTCGCGGGCGGGCTGATCTTCCTGGCCTTCATCGCCACGACGACACTGCTGCACGAGGACCGGAAACCGCCGGCGCGCAGGGAGACCGAGCACCACGGCACCTGGTCCCAACTGCCGCAGCCGGGCGTGGTGGCGATGCTGCTGGTGACGTCCAGCCTGCTGCTCTTCGCCACCATGTCCGTCGAGCCGATCATCACCGTCTTCGTGCAGGAACTGACCGACGGATCCGATCGCGCGTCCTTCGGTGCGGGCGTGATCATGGCGCTCGGCGCGGCCGGCAGCATCGTGTCCGCTCCGCGCCTCGGCCGGTTGGCCGACCGCATCGGTCATCTCACCGTGATCATCGGCTGCCTCGCGGCCGCCGGTCTCCTGCTGCTGGCGCAGGCCGCCGCGCCGAACGTCGTGGTGCTGGCGATCCTGCGGCTGCTGATGGGTGCCGCACTCGGTGGGCTGATGCCGGCGATCACGGCGGCGATCCGCCACCGGGTGCCCGACCGGATCGTCGGGCGCGTACTCGGCCTCTCGGTGTCCGCGCAGTACGTCGGGCAAGTGACCGGACCGCTGATGGGCGGGTATGTCGGAGCCCATCTCGGCCTGCGACCCGTCTTCGTGATCACGGCCGTGGTGCTGCTGGCCGTCGCCGCCACCGACCTACTGATCGGACGTGCGGTCGCGCAGGTCAGCGACGTGCGGTGACACGGCAGGATCCACGCCGAGACCCAGGGCCAGATAGGTCGACGTGAAGTCGGTCAGCGCCATCAGCTCGGCCAAGCGCGCCACGGGATGCCCTGCAGTCGCTGTGGATTCGATCACATGAGCGCCGGCGCCACGCGCGGTGCCCAGCACCGCTTCGGTCAGCGAGTTGGCCGCGTCGCTCTCCGGCGTCGGCGGACGCACCGGCGCGTCGCGCAACATCATCAGGCCGAGCTTGGGTTGCGCCGGTGCGTCCAGGAACGGGTCGGCGAAGATGTCCGCCTGCCGCGCGGTGGCCGCGCCCGACCCACCTCCTGCGGTGAACGGTCCGTCGAAACACGCGACCACCTGTGACGCCGCATCCGGCAGCTCTCCCCATGTCGCCGGGATGCGCGCCGTCTGCGCCAGCATCGCGGCGGCCCGTCGCGCTGCGACACCGGCGAGCGGGCCGTCGCCGAGGACGACCGGCACGGTCTCGGCGAGCTGCACCGCGATCAGTTTCGCCGGGTTGACGAACGATTCGGAGGACGGCCGGCAGGCTTCGGCCTGCTCGTCGAGCCGGTCCGCGACATCGGGGAGCACAGCCTCCGGCACGTCGATCAATCCCAGACCGTCACCGGCCATCAACACCGGTGTCAGCAACGACCACAGCGACGTTCGCGACGACGTACGGCCGTGTCCCACACCGATGTGGACGCCACGGGCCCGGCGACTGATGTCGGCCAGTGGCGAGTCCTCGGCACCGACCGTGAGCAGCGCGGCGCCGCGGCGGGCCGCCTCACGGGCGACAGCGACGGGCCCTTCGGCCCGCCCGGACAACGACACGGCGATCACCAGGTCGAGCGAGCCGACCCAGCCGGGCAGCGGCAGGTTTCGACGCACCGTCACCGGCACCGGCGACGACGGTTCGGCCAGCATCTCCAGCACGTCGGCGACGACGGCGCTGCCACCGAGGGCGGCCACCACGACCGACCGGGGGCGCTCGCCATACGCGACGCGATCGATGCCGCCCTCGGTCGACAGCGTCACCGCCTCACGGACCTGCGCTCCGGCGGTCGCCAGCGCACGCAGTGTTTCGCGGGAGTCCCGGCGTGCGAGCTCGTCCGGGTCGTCGAGTCCGGCTTCGTCCAGGTAGGGCATCGCAGACGATGAATCAGGCTGTGAAGACTCGGGACTCGTCCGCGAGCAACACCGGCACTCCACCGTCGATGCGGTAGGCACGCCGTTGCCCCGGTCCGCCGCAGTCGGCGACGCACTGCAGCTCGGGTGACCCGTCGGGCCCGGTGGCGTCGACCAGCTCGTGCAACCCGACGGGGCAACGCAGGATCTCGCGGAGCCAGGGGTCAATGGTGGTGCTCATGACAACTCCCTCGTCCCTCGGGCGTCGTCATTCGCCCTGAGTTCGATTGGTCGCTCGCTTCGCTCGCTCATGCGTGGTTCTCCTCACGGATCTGCTGCAGGGCGCCGTCGCGCACGGTCTCCATCGTCGCACGGTCCGCGGCTTCGACGTTGAGGCGCAGCAATGGTTCGGTGTTGCTCGCGCGGACGTTGAGCCACCACATCGGCTCACCGACGTGGGTGATCGTCAGCCCGTCCAGCGTGTCCTGCTCGACCTCACCCTGCTGCCGCGCCCAGTCACTCACGCGTTCGGTGGCCGCCGCGCCGTCCGTCACGCGCGAGTTGATCTCGCCCGAGGCGACATACCGGCTGTATGACGCAGCCAGCTCCGACAGGGGCCGGTCCTGTTCACCGAGGGCCGCGAGCACGTGCATCGCGGCGAGCATCCCGGTGTCGGCGAACCAGAAGTCGCGGAAGTAGTAGTGCGCGGAGTGTTCCCCACCGAAAATCGCCTGGTGCGAGGCCATTTCGGCCTTGATGAACGAGTGGCCCACGCGGGTGCGGACCGGTTCGCCGCCGTGCTCGGCGATGATCTCGGGCACGCCACGGGAGGAGATCAGGTTGTAGACGACCGGGACCCCGGCGCCGGCACGCGCGATCTCCCGGGTCGCGACAAGAGCCGTGACCGCCGACGGGCTGACCGGCTCGCCGCGTTCGTCGATCACGAAACAGCGGTCGGCGTCGCCGTCGAAGGCGAGGCCGATGTCGGCTCCGTGCTCGACGACCGCGCGTTGCAGGTCCCGCAGGTTCTCCGGCTCCAGCGGATTGGCCTCGTGGTTGGGGAACGTGCCGTCCAACTCGAAGTAGAGGGGCACGACCTCGAGCGGCAGCTGCGGCAACCCCGCTCCGGTGTCGAGCACCGCGGGCACGGTGTGCCCACCCATGCCGTTGCCGGCGTCGACCACGACCTTCAGCGCGCGACCGTCCGACAGGTCGACCAGGTCGCGCAGGAACCTCGCGTAGTCACTCAGCAGGTCCTCGCGAGTGATCCTCCCGGCTTCGATGTCCCCGGGTGCCTCGGCCGGGTCGTCCAGGCTCGCCTGCGCGAGCTCGGTGATCTGCGCGAGGCCGGTCTCCCGACTGACCGGGCGAGCGCCCGACCGGCACAGCTTGATGCCGTTGTACTGGGCCGGATTGTGGCTTGCCGTGAACATCGCACCGGGCAGGTCGAGCGCACCGCTCGCGTAGTAGAGGCCGTCGGTCGAACACAACCCGATCTGCACCACATCCAGGCCGATCGAGGCCGCACCGCGGGCGAACGCGTCGGCGAGTGCAGGCGAGCTGGGGCGCATGTCATGACCCACGACGACCGCGGTCGCTCCATCCGGGACTGCGACCACCTGCGCGAAGGCCGCGCCGATCGCGAAGGCCACGTCGTCGTTCAGTTGCTCGGGCACGAGGCCGCGAACGTCATACGCCTTGCAGAAGTCGGCGAGTCGGGGCGAGGTCACAAAGGACGAGCCTACCGGGACGAATCCAGGCCCCGCAGCACGGTCAGCACCGGCCGGCCGGCCTCGGTGGGCGGTGTCTCGGGCGCGGGCGGCGGAGCTGCCGCAGCGCGCACCGCGTCGGCGAGCGCGAGCAGGTCATCGGGAGTGGGCTCCGGCTCGGACAGGTCGATGGCGAGGCGCACGACGTTCCAGCCGCGCGGGGCGGTCAGCCGTGTCGTGTGATCGGCGCACAGGTCGTAGGTGTGCGGCTCCGCGTAGGTCGCCAGCGGTCCGAGAACGGCGGTCTGATCCGCGTGCACATAGGTGAGGGTCGCGACCGCGGCGGCCTTGCAGGCGGTGCGGGAACACAGGCGCTTCACTCTCGGACCAGTCACGGTGCTCGACTCTAGGACACCGCGACCTCCCGTGGCAGGTCGGCACGCCGCCGAGCTGTCGGATCGAAATCGGTTGAGCCGATTAGAGTCGTGGTCATGAGCGTCGATCGGCACGGCCGCGGATTTCGCGGTCCCCTGGCATGGCCGCCGGTGCCGGCCATGCGCAGCAGATCGGCCCAGTTCGACGAGCTGGTCCTGGACGGCGTGGAGAATCTCGAGCGGCGGCTGAAGCGCAGCCTCGACAGCATCGAGTTCGCCGTCGAGGACGTGCCGTCGACCGATCCCCCGCCCTGGGAGGCCGACCTCGCCCTCGGGCGTGCCCACCCGGCGCAGCGCGGCCGCGCCGCCCGTGTGGTGCTCTACCGCCGCCCGATCGAGTCGCGCGCGACGGAGGACGCCGACCTCACCGACCTGGTGTGGGAGGTCCTTGCCGAGCAGGTCGCGCACGTGATCGGCATACATCCCGACGACCTGGAGGACTGATGGCACGGGCCACCGACCCACCACCGTTGATCCCGGGCCTGCCCGGGGTCACCCGCCCGCCGGTTCTGGTCACCGGCGGCACCGGCACGATCGGCTCGCAGGTCGTGCTCGAGCTGCTCCGATCCGGTGTCGCCGCAAAGGTTCTGACGCGTATGCCGGGGCACGGCACGACCGGTGGCGAGGAGATCGAAGGTGACCTCGCGACCGGTGCCGGACTCGCCGAAGCCGTCGACGGGGTGCAGTCGGTGATCCACTGCGCGAGCAACGCCGCGCACAGCCAGGACGTCGACATCGACGGCACCGCGCGGCTGTGCGACGCGTTGGCCGAACACAATCCCGAGGCCCGCCTGATCCACGTGTCGATCATCGGTTGCTGGGAGAACCCGCTGCCCTACTACCGGGCCAAGGCCGCCGCCGAGACCGCCGTCACCAGCTCGGGTCGCAGCCACGTCATCGTGCGCGCGACCCAGGTGCACGAGCTGGTGCACCGACTGGTGGGCACGCAGTTCGCGGGATTCGGTGTCGGCATGCGCGGGCTGCGTTTCGCACCGATTGATTCTCGTTGGCTGGCAAAGCAATTGGTCGATCATGCGCTTGACGAGTCGCTGTCGGTTGCAACCGCGGAGTATGCCGGGCCGGAGATCCTCACCGCGCGGGAGCTGGCCGTGCTGACCGCGCACGTCGAAGGACGACGCACCCCACGTCAGGTGCGGCTGCCGGCGGTGGGCGGCACGATGCGCCGCTTCGCCGAGGGTTCCAACCTGCCGGGTCCGAATGCGGTCCGGGGCGGCGCGACCTACGCACAGTGGTTGTCCGAACAGCGAGCCTGACGCCGCTCGGCTTCAGCCGCGTGCGGCGACCAGTCGCTTCGTGGACTGGCTCAGCGGTGTCTGCTGCAACGGCACCGTGGCGAGCAGTCCGGCATTGTCGCGGCTACCGCCGATCGTCACGGCAGCATGCAGCGCACCACCCGGCGCGGGTCGCACCCACACGGCGACCGCGCCCTTGACGCCGACCACAACCGGGCGATCTGCAGGAATACCAACGGTTTTGGTCTCCGCACCCGATGCCGTCACCGTGACGATGTCGGCCTTGGTCCGCGTGGGTGCGGTCAGCATGAGCGACGTCGAGCGGCCGGGTATGCCGGTCGGCAGGGCGATGCCGGCGGGTCCCTTGGTGGCTTCCACCGCCGGCGACCACGCCAGGTCGGTCGTCCCCGAACTCGCGGTGCGACTCATCGCCGCAGCGACGACCGGGACGTCACCGGTCACCTGCACGTCGTAGCCGCCCGCGGTGAGACCGGTCAGTCGCACGGCCTCGGAGGCCCCCGCCGCGACAGTCGAGACCTTGTCGAACACGACGTCACCGGAGGGGCTGACCGCACGCACCCGCACGATGCCCTCGTCCTTGCCGGGCACGGCGACGCGAACCTCAGGTGCCGCACCAGTCGCCGAAACCGCAGGAATGTCAAGCTTTTTCGCGGGTATGACAGGCGAACTCGTCGTGTCCTCACCGACCGGTATCTCACCGTCGAGCCAGGAGTCGGTCAACGAGGCCGACACTCCCGCCCCGGTCGCCGTGACGTGCACGGCAGCGGACGCCAGGGACTTGCCGAAGTCGCCGAGCACCAGAGTCTTGCGCTCGCCGGGCGCCAACACCGTGCCCTTGACGGTCGCGTCCGAGTCGACACCATCGGCGCCGACCACCGTGGCGTTGACCGTGCTGGCGGTGGCCCCGGTGTTGACCAGGGTCAGGCGGGCGATCCGCCCGGGGGCATCGCCACCGCCGAAGTACCAGCCGTCCTGGACCGGCGAGCCGCAGGGCGAGACGGCCAGTCCTCGCGCGGTGACACGATCGTCGAGTTGGGTCTGGGTCGCGACGAGTCCGGTGGCGAGGCCGCCCTTGCCGACGACGCTGCTCGCGGCCCCGGCGGGCAGTGCTCCGTCGGTCGCCGCGCCACGCACCAGGTCCAACCGTCGGGCGTCCTTGCCGGTCAGGCTGACCGACCCGCTCGTCGCCCGCGCCGCCAGCCAGGCGGCAGGGGCGGATGCGACCTGCACGTGGCCGGCCGTCTCGGCTCCGGTGCACGACAGGGAGACGTCGCTCAGCGTGCTGGACGTCGAGTCGGCCGCGACCTGCCGCACGTCCGCCGGACGGGTCGCGTCGGCCGTGTCGGTCGCCTGGGTGGCTCCCCACACGAGACCGGCACCTGCGGCGACGGCGACGGTCGCGCGGATGGCTCCGAAGACCTTCACAGCGTCCTCCGTGACCGGCGGTTGCCGAAGGGGATCGCGAGGAAGAGCAGGAGGGCGGCGAGCGCACCCTGGCCGAGCGCGACGCGCGGGTGCTGGACGCCGGGGTCGATCGACAGGCGGCCACCGGAGGCGGGCATCGGGTAGGCGAGCCGACCGTCGGCCGCCACCGGCTGCACCCGGTGCCCGTCGACGGTGACCGTCCCGTGGTGTCGCCAGCCGACGCCTTCGGCGATGACGAGTTCGCGGCCGGCAGGTCCGGCGGGGATCCGGGTCTTGGACCGGGCGTGCGCCACGGTGGACGGCACGGCGTCGAGGGCTTGGCCGTCGCGCTCCAGCCAGGCCCGGCTGCTCGCCACGACAGCGGCCCCACCCTCGGCGGTGGCGGGGTCGACGCGCCATACGGCTGCGCGGGACGCCTGGGAGATCCGGGTCAGCCCTGCCACGCTCTGCAGCCGGTCGGTGATCGCGGAGCGTGCGCCGGGGCCGTCGACGAGGACGAACCCGACTGCCAGCGCACGCAATTGCTCGGTGGCCGCGTCGGCCTGGTCGGGTTGCAGCAGGTCGGTCGCGGCGAGTGCCGTCCGGGAGCCGCCGCTGGGCACCGGCTGGCGCAGCCCGGTCGCCGGAGGACCGGTCTCGCGACCACTCAACCGGTAGGTGACCGTGCCGGACTTCGAGACGGTGAGTCTCAGCAGCCGGACAGCGCTCGGACCGGTGAGCTGTGTGCTGACCACGCTGGGCGTGTCGGCGGGTGCCGGCCGCAACGACTCCGTGGGCTGCGCCTGCCATGCGGCGAGGCCGGCGATGGCTGCGAAGACGACACATGCGGCGGCGGTGACACCGACGGCCAGCCGGTGCGCGAGGCGGGGAGCGCGTGCGGAGCGCTCCGCGAGCAGGCCACGCAGGCCGAGCAGTGCGGCACCGATCAGCGCCGCGGCGAACACGTCGAGGCCGATGCCCGCCCAGGGTGTGCGCACACCGTCGGACCACTGCACCAGATGCAGGTGCCCCGCGGCGAGACCGGCGCCCAGGCCGAGCAACCCGACCAGCGCGAGCCCGGTCGATGCCTTGCCGAAGCCGGACCGGAGCAGCCCGGCCACACCGAGCGCGAGCAGCGGGACACCGGCCCACACCGTGTAGGAACCGGCACCACCGGGATGCAACAGCAGCAGATGCCAGACCGGCGTCGCGTGCACCGTGTCGAGAGTGCCCGGGCCGGCGAGCACGGCACGCCAGTCGTCGAGCAGGTCGCGCGTCCACCAGCCCAGCACCAGCCACGGCAGCACCGCGACGGCGAGGCCACGCAGCCGCGCCCACCCGGGTCCGATGACGGCCACCGCGAGCGCGACCACCGAAGTCACGATCAGCAGGGCCGGAACGAGCGATCCGACGACCGCCGCGACCAGCACCGTGCCGCAGGTGACCGGGACACTGGCCCGGCGGCGACCGATCTCGAAGGCACCGGCGATCGCGAGCGGGAAGAGGATGTGCGCCACCACGGGGCCCAGCCGGCCACCGGCGACCGCGGTGGTGAGCGTCGGCAAGGTCGCCCAGGCCAATGCTGCGGCGGCGCGCGGCCAGCGCGCATGGGTGGCGATGCGCCCCGCCCGGTAGGCGACCAAGCCGGACAACGGCATGGCCAGCACCAGCAGCCAGGTGACCACCGCGGCGGCCGAGGCCGCGCCGTCGACGCCGGGGAGCTGTTGGGCCACCCAGGCCAGCGGCGCGAGCAGCACGAGGTATGGCGTGGCGGCCCCCGCCTCACCGAGGCCGGGCCCGGTCCAGGCGTCGCGCCACATCCGCCATACGCCGGAGGCATCGGTCGTGAAGGGCTGCAGTGCACCACCGGTCAGGCCGTTGCCGGTGCCGCGCACGGCACCGCCGGTGATGAGGTCGCGCCAGCAGACACCGGCGGCGACCAGCAGCACCAGGAACACCCACAGGCCGGGGTTGCGCAGCACACCGGTGCGACCGGCGACGGGCGTCAGCCCCGAGGGCATCGACTCGGCGTCATCGTCCACCGGACCCGTCTCGACCGGCTCGGTCACGGGTATGTCGCGCCGTGTTGCCTCGGGAGTGATCGCGTCGCCGATCGTTCCGACGGCGTGCTCCATCGCGCCGCGCCACGGCACGAAGATGTTGCGCAGATTGCGCCGCCGGGTGCTGGCGCGGCCGATGAATCGCCACCGCGCGCCGATGATCCGGAGCAGGCCGAACGGTGCTGTCGCCTGGGCGAATTCGGCCAGTGAGCGCCGGGGTCGCTTCAGCAGCAGCGTGAGCAGCCCGAGGAACGCGCTGCTCAGGAAGACCCACAGGGCCATGAACGGCAGGCCGAGCAGCGAGCACCGCGCGAGCGCGACCTGCCGGTGCCGGCGCAGGGTGCGCGGGCTGCGGGGCGCCGGGCGGTCGACGTCGCTGTCCTTGCCGACGAGGTCCTGGTGGACCCGCGCGCTGGGGACGACGACGACCTGGCGGCCGACGAGGTGGGCGCGCCAGGAGACGTCCAGCCCGTCGCCGTCACCGTCGAATGCGGGGTCGAACCCGCCGAGGCTGAGGTAGACGTCACGCCGGATCAGCATGCCAGCGCTGCTGACACCGAGGACGTCGCGGCGATCGTCGTGCTGGCCCTGGTCGGGCTCACCCTGCATCCGCGAGCCGACGTGCCGGCCGGTGCGGGTCACGTCGATGCCGACGTTGACCAGCCGGGTCGGGTTGTCGCTGTCGAGCACCTTGCAGCCGGCGATGCCGATGCGGTCGCTGCCGGCCACGACGGTCGTGAGCTCCGCGAGGGCTTCCGGATCGGGGGCGCTGTCCTCGTGCAGCAGCCAGAGCCACTCGTCGCGGTCGCGGGGGCGGACCGGTCGCTTGCGCGCGCGGCGACGCGGGCGCAGCGCGACCACGGCGTCCTCGCCCGGGTCGGGCAGCGCGGTCACCGCGGTGTCGACGATCTCGGCGAACGGCGTGCCCGGGGGCACGGTCACCACGGAGATCGCCCAGTCGGCGGCGCCGATCTCGGGGGTGTCCGCGAGCATCCCGGGCAGGTCGCGCCCCGGAGTCGCATCGATCACGATCAGCCGGTCCGGCAGCTGGGAGGAGGCGGCCAGCGCCTGCAGGGTCTCGGAGAGTCGTGGGTGGTCACTGTGCTGCACCACGAGCAGCGCGGTGACGGCGAGCGCGACGCTGCCGTCATCGGTCGCCAAGAACCCGGCACTGGTCAGCTCGGCTGCGTGCCGGGTGGGCCGGGCTTGTGTCGTGGTCAGACTGCCCGCTTCTTCAGCTTGCGGCGCTCCCGCTCGGACAAACCGCCCCAGATCCCGAAGCGTTCGTCGTGCGCGAGGGCGTATTCGAGGCACTCGGACTTGACGTCACACCCGATGCAGACCTTCTTGGCCTCACGGGTGGACCCGCCCTTCTCGGGGAAGAACGCCTCGGGGTCGGTCTGTGCGCACAGCGCACGTTCCTGCCACGAAAGCGCTGTCTCTTCTTCTTCCTGCTCGAGCCCCTCGTGCAAGAGGGTCAAAACTGTGAACTCCTGCACGGCTCCTCCTCATTGTCGGTATGACCTGACGACCTAATTACACGCGTGTCATTCCGATACGTCAAGCCCGCGACCTGCTAACTACCGTTCGCAGACTTCCGCACGGTGCAAGGGTTTTCGCCGAGCATGCGACCATTGGTCAATGCGCATCACCGCTCTCGCCGGAGGTGTCGGCGGTGCCCGATTCCTGCGCGGCCTCCTGCACCACCTGTCCGGCCGCTCCGACGGCCCGCATACGCTGACCGTCATCGGCAACACCGGCGACGACATCTCGCTCTTCGGGCTGCGCGTCTGCCCCGATCTCGACACGCTGCTCTACACCCTGGGCGGCGGCGTCCACGAGGCGCAGGGCTGGGGCCGCGCCGACGAGACCTTCGCGGTGCAGGGCGAGCTCGCGGCATACGGCGCCCAGCCCCAGTGGTTCGGCCTCGGCGACCGCGACTTCGGCACGCACATCGCCCGCAGCCAGTGGCTCGGTCAGGGTATGACGCTCAGCGCCGTCGTCGAACGCCTCGCACAGCGCTGGAAGCTGCCGGAGCAGGGCGTGACGCTGCTGCCGATGACCGACACCCCCGTCGAGACGCATGTCGTGATCGAGGACGAGGACGGCTCCGAGCGCGCCATCCACTTCCAGCAGTGGTGGGTGCAGCACCAGGCCGCGCTGCCCGCCAAGCGCTTCGTCGTCGCGGGGCTCAACCAGGCCGCCGCCGCACCCGGCGTGCTCGACGCGATCCGCACCGCCGACCTGATCCTGCTGCCGCCGAGCAACCCCGTCGTGTCGATCGGCATCATCCTGTCCGTGCCCGGCGTGCGCGACGCGATGCGCGGCACCACGGCTCCCGTGGTCGGCGTCAGCCCGCTGGTCGGCGGCGCCCCGGTGCGTGGCCATGCGGACGCCTGCCTGTCCGCCATCGGTGTGCCCGTCACTCCGGACGGCGTGGCCGGCCTGTATGCCGACTTCCTGGACGGGTGGCTGGTCGACAAGGCCGACGAGGCCTCGATGACCGGCACCGAGCCCGCCATCCGGGCCATCCCCCTGCTGATGACCGACATCGAGGCAGCCGCCGAGATGGCCTCTGAGGCAATCGAACTCGGCCTTTCGCTGCGTCGATGATCACCCGCCGATGATCACGATCCGTCCCGTTGGCTTCGACACCGAGGTCACACCGGATCTCGACCTGCCGGCCGTCCTCGCGGAACATCTGCGGCCGGTCCTCTCCCCCGGCGACGTCGTCGTGGTCACCAGCAAGATCGTCTCCAAGTGGCTCGGGCTGTATGCCGCTGCCGACGTCGACCGCGCCGAGCTGGTGCTGCAGCAGTCGCACGCGGTCGTTGCCGAGCGCGCGACCGCCGACAGCATCACCCGGGTCGTCCACGCGAGCGCCGGACCGGTGATGGCCGGAGCGGGCATCGACGCCTCCAACTCCGCGGATGAGCGGTTGCTCCTCCTGCCGGATGACGCCGACTCCGTCGCCCGCCGGCTGCGCTGCGAGTTGGCCCGATCACTAGCGCGCCCAACCGATTTCGCGGTGGTCCTGTCCGACACGTCGGGCCGCGCCTGGCGCGCCGGGCTGACCGACTTCGCCCTGGGCGCGGCCGGGCTCAACCCGCTGGACGACCTGCGCGGCCTGGCCGACACGACCGGCCGCGACCTGGCCGTCACCATCCGCAACATCGCCGACGAGGTGGCGTCCGCGGCCGATCTGGTCAAGGGCAAGGTCGACCGCGTCCCGGTCGCCGTGCTCTCCGGGCTCGGGGCATTCGTCACCGACGAGGACGGCGCAGGGGTCGCGGGCCTCGTGCGCACCGGGCCCACCGACTGGTTCGGACTGGGCCGTGCCGAGGCCGTCCGGGCCGCGCTCGGGGTCGCCCCCGGCACTCCCCTGGCTGCCGAGGTCGGCGTCGAGTCGGTCCTGGAGGAGCCGTTGCAGGACAGGGTCGCGCGCGCCCTGCGAGTCGCCCTCGCTGCCGGCGACGCCGTGGACGCAGAGCTGCCCGCCGCGGCCGGCGACGCTGTCGTCATACGGCTTCGAGGCGCGGATCCCGTTGCGCTCGGGCGGGTTTGGGCCCGCCTCGAGGTGGCGTTGGCGGGCGAGCGGCTCGGGTGCTCGGCGCGCCGCGACGGTGGCGACGACCTGCTGGTCGAGGTCACCTAGGCAGGTGCGTGGGTATGGCGAGCCGCGCTCCATGCCGCGGAGCTCCGAGACGCCCGGCCATGACGAGGTATTGGACGCGGTAGCGGTGCCCGGCATACGGGAGCAGCAGCCGGTGCAGGCCCTCGTCGTCCACCGGTGCGCCGGTCAGCGCATGACCGATGTCCTTGGCGACGTGATAGTCGCCATAGCTGACCGCATCGGCATCCCCGGCCGCACGCTGCATGGTCTCGGCAGCGGTCCACACACCGACGCCGGGCACGGATCGCAAGCGCTGCCAAGCCTTTTCACGGGGCAGCACGATGCATTCCTCGAGTCTTGGCGCGACCTGCAACACCCGCTGCACGGTGTCGGCGCGACGCCCGTCGACGCCGGCCCGCAGCCACTCCCAGGACGGGATGCGTCGCCAGGCCGCGATGTCCGGTGCGACCATCAGCCGCAATGAGCCGATCAGGTCGGCCGGACCGGGAGCGGGCTCGCCGTACCGGCGGACCAGCTGCCGGTAGGCGCCGAACGCCTGCTTGCCGGTGACGCGCTGCTCGATGATCGCCGGGATCAGGCTGTCGAGCACCAGCCGCGATCGCGCGACGCGCCAGTGCTGCTGCACCCGCGCGACGCGCCGGAGCGTGTCGTGGTGGACCTCGAAGCTGTCCGGCTCGTCGGCGGCCCCGAGCAGTTCGGGTAGACCGGCCAACAGCCACTGCGCCCCTGGCCCCCATGCCTGTGCGACGACGCGCTCGCCGTGCGGCGCGGGCTCGTGATGGAGCCGCAGCGTCCCCGGACCGTCCGGGGTGCGGGCGGTGCGCCATACGACTCCGGGCGCGGCGTGGAAGGTGGGATCGCCCGAGCCGTGGCGGTAGGTGGCCAGGATCGCGCCGAGCGGGACCGGCCGCCCGGGGGCGAAGTCGGCGGTTGCCGCGTGTGGGGCCGTCACCGCCGCCGGAAGGTGAGCAGTGCCAGGCCGAAGTTGCCGCTCTCCGCGGCCGCGACGGTGTTGGCCTGACGGCCCTCCTCGAGGGCCAGGTCACCGACGAGCGACAGGCCCTGCTCGTCGGCGCGGGCGATCAGCGAGCGCACGTCGGCGACCGCGATGCCGCCGGCGTCACGGGGGCCGAGCCGCAGCGAGACCATGATCAGCCCGCCGCGACGCAACGCGGCGGTGCCGCGTGCGAGATCCTCATCGACGGTGGCCGGGTCGCTGGAGTGCGGGTGCAACCGGACGACCAGATCGACCGAACCGGCGTCGATGTCGGTGCCGACCACATCGGGACGCATCACGTCGACCGCCAGCGGCGCGAAACCGATCTTCGTCGCCCACCGGGAGAAGACCGACCGGGGTCCGGCGGTGTCGACGACCACCGAGTGCCGGCGCCCGTCGTCGACCACCCGCAACAGGGCGGCCAGGGCGCCGAACGCGGCCCAGGCACTGGTGTCGTCGAGAGTGCGCGCGAGACCGAGACGGCGTGCCGCCTTGCGGGCGAGCCGTGCCTCGTCGCCGTCGAGCAACAGGCCGGTGCTGCGCACCCCGCTGAAATCGGCGGCGCGCAGCGAGACCTTCTGCTCGACCGGGCGTGGCAGCTTGGACGCGGTGTCCTTGGCCGCCTGCCGGGCACGACCGACCACACGTTGCACTGCAGGTGAACCGGAAAGGCGAGCTGCGGACGAGTGGACCTTCACCCTTCGACTCTAACCGGAGACGCTGACGGGCGAAGGCAGGTAGCGGGTCAACAGCCCGCGTTGCACCGGCCCCAGGGCGGTCTCGAGATGCTCCAGTCCCGGTGTGACCACCCGCGTCGTGGCCATCCCGTGCAGCGCCGCGAGGTTGAGCAGCGCGGTGCTCGTGCCCCCGATCGCTCCCGAGGCGCCGACCACGTCGGGGTTCAGCTCGGCCGGCAGGTCGCCCGCGAGCGTCTCGAAATCGCGGTACCGGGCGCGGTCCTCGGCAGGATGCGGGCACACCACCAAGCGCTTGCCGCGCCGACGGGCGGCCACGCCGATCGCCTCGATGTGCCGCAGGTACGCCGTCTCGTCGAGCACGCCGATCTCCACCCACGGCGAGCTGAGGAACACCACCCGGTCATCGAGCGGGTTCGGCCGCTGATCGCCGACGTGAGAACCGAATTCGGCTCTGATGCGCGGCTCGACGGCGTACTCGTGTTGCGCGTCATACATCGCGAACCTGGTGCTGGTCAGCCCGCGCACCGCACCTTCGACGGCCAGGGCTCGCGTCGTGGTCCACGGCTCCCGGATGCCCTGCCGGCGCCACGCGGCACGGCGGGTGCGCCAGTCGCCATACGTCCCGATGCCCTCGTCGGTGACCACGGTCCGGATCGGTCGTCGCGGCGCCGCGCGACGCAGGGTCAGCCATGCCTTGATGCCGGGTGCACCGACCGACAGGTAGGTCAGCGGCTCGTCGGGGACGTCCGCGAGCGCGGCGACCGTGTCCACGATCCGCAACCGCGCGCCGCCGGGCAGGGCGAGGAACCTGCGGATGTCGTCGGAGCCGACGTACGCCTTCCCGAGGAACCGCCCGCCCGCGAGGTAAGTCACCCGCAGCGGGCCCTCGGCCCCACGCAGGTATGCCGCAAGATGCACCAGATGCGTGCGACTGCGCACGCCGGTGATGACGAACTGCACGTCATACCACCGGCGGACGGCCCGTCCGGGCCAGCCGGCAGACCGTCCGCCACGTCATCGGGCGCCGGTCACCGGCGTCCGTGCGAACGCCTTCCACGAATCCCCCGATCCACGTACGCAGCGCCCGATGGTCATGCACCCGGACGACGGTGATGCCGGTCCAGAAGCCGAGGTAGACCGGCACCAGCACCGCCGGCAGATTCCGCTTGGCGACCCAGACCCGGTTGCGGGCGTTGGTGTGGAAGTAGACCTCGTGCCGTGCGGCGTCGGTCGCCGGGTGATGTATGACGACGGACGGCGCGTATTCGATGCGCCAGCCGACGTCGGCCAGCCGCCACGCGAGGTCGACGCCCTCGTGACCGAAGAAGAAGTGCCCCGGCCAGCCACCGACCTGCTCGAACGCCTTGCGGCGCACCAGGACCGCCGCTTCCCAGAACCACGCCGCCGGGCCGGGCCGACCGCCGCCGCGCACCTGGAAACGGGGCACCCACCGTCGTGGTGACGGCTTGCCGTCGGGATCGACACCGCGCGGTTGCACCACCGCGATCCGGTCGTCCGCGCGCATGCGCGTCGCCAGCTCGGCGATCACATCGGTCGTCGGGAGGGCCGCGTCGTCGTCATAGAAGTAGATGAACTCGCCGCGGGCCTCACGCGCCGCGACGTTCCTCCCCTCGGGGATGCCGACGTTCTCGGGCAGGTGGACGCTGCGCACCCAGTCCGGTAGTCCTTCCGGGCGCCAGCCGTTGCCCACGACCACCACATCGAGTTCGACGCCCTCCTGCGCCCGCAGGGTCTCCAGAGCGTGGCGCAACTGCGTGGGCCGGTCCCCCATGTGCAACATCGCGACACCGACGGTGGGCACCCCCGAGACTGAATCCGGTGTGCCGAGAGTGCTTTCCACCCAGTCTCTCCCTCGTCATCTCCCCATGAGGGGCTCGCGATTCGAAAGCTACGAGTCGCGCTTGAACGGAGTGGGGAGCGTTCCTGAACATCTCGACAACCCTGCTGGTGCACCGGGTGGCGGACGCGTGCCCCGGCGAGCGCCGGGAATGCGCCGTCGGCAACGTTGCTTGCATCGATATGAGCCTCGGTATGAGCAGCGGTATGAGCAGCGATCGCACCTGGCGCATCGACCGGTCGTGGAACGCCGACCTGCCCGCGGGGGCGACATTGGAGCCGAGCCGCTCGTCGCTGTGGTTGCTCGTGCGATCCGGGTCCGTCGTCCTCGGCGCTCACGACCCGGTCGAGCACCCGATCGAACTCCGCGCCGGCGATGCGGCATACGTGCATCACGCCGCGTTGCATCCGGTGCATGCCACCGACGACAGTCGCTTGCTGGTGGCGGATCTGCGAGCGCAGAGCCGGTCCGTGACGCGGCTGATGGTCGCGCGCGGCTTCGCCGGCACGCAGAGCGGCATCGTTGCGCTGCTGTCGGCCTGCCCGGTGCGCGGCGAGATGAAGATCGAGCGCCCCGGCGTCACCACTGCGTATGGCGAACTGCTCGGCTCAGCAATGCTTTCCGAGCAGGAGCGGACCATCGATGAGCGACTGCCCCGGTCGTCCGCCGATCCGGTCGTGCGCGCCGCTGCGACCGCCATGGCCGACGACCCGACCCGCAACTGGACGCTGCCCGAACTCGCGGCACTGTCCCATGTCGGCACGACGACCCTGGTCCAGCGGTTCCGCCATACGACCGGACTGGCGCCGATGCAGTTGCTGCGCCGGTTGCGGATGCGGCAGGCGATGAGCGAGCTCGCCGGCTCCGACGCGGCGGTGGCGGCCATCGCCCGGCGGTCGGGCTACGGCTCGGCCGAGGCGTTCGTGCGCGCGTTCCGTGCCGAGACCGGCCTCACGCCGGGCCGCTGGCGTCAGTCGGCGCGCGGGACCAGCCTGATCACGGCGAAGCCCACCGCGGCCAGCGTTGCGGCGACCGCCCCCACGGCCATGGCGGTCCAGACGTCCCGGTGATCGACGACCAGCCCGCCGACGATCGCACCGAGCGTGATCGCCACCTGGAACGCCGTCACCTGCAGTGAGACCGCCGACTCCACGCGCTTCGGCTCCATGCGCGACACCCACAGCTGCGTCGTCACCGGCACCATGTTGAAGCCGGTGCCCCACGCCACGACGGCCAGCGCGACCACGACCGCGGACGGATGCGCCGCCATCAGCGCCAGTCCCGTCATCAGGACCGCCGGGGCCAGCGCCACGCCCAGCCGCAACCGGGTCGACAGCCAGCCACCCAGCAGGTTGCCGGCGAGTCCCCCGAGGCCCCAGGCCAGCAACAACACCGTCACCAGCGACGGCGTCACCGCCTGCAGCGCCACCCGGATGTAGGGATATGCGGCGAAGTTGCCGAATGCGGCCAGCGCGACCATCGCCACGCCGGCCATCAGCCGGCGGTTGCCCAGGGCCTGGCGCATCATCGCCGCTCCCGCACTCGGATGGGCCGGCACCGGCGGCAGCAACCGGGCCACGGCCAGTCCGGAGACGGCCGTCACAGCGATGAGTATGACGAACACCCCGCGCCAGCCGATGCTGTCGCCGAGCACCGAGGCCAGCGGCACGCCGATGATCGTGGCGAGACTGGTCCCGAGCGACATCGCCGTCGAGATCAGCGCGGGACGACCGGTGATCTCCACCCCCACGCCGAAGGTGAACGACCAGTAGCCCGCGATCGCGATACCCAGCAGCACCCGTCCGGCGAGGAGCAGCGGCAGCGTCGGTGCGAGTGCGACGAGCACGTTGGAGATCAGCGCCAGTGCGAGCAGGCCGAGCAGCACCCGGCGGCGGTCCGCCCGCGGCAGTACGGACGCGATCGTCGGTGCGGTGATCGCCCCGGCCAGCGCGGTGGCGGCGACGGCCAGGCCGGCACGCCCCTCCGTGACGTGCAGGTCGTCGGCCAGCAACGGCAGCACGCCGGCCGGGACGAATTCGGCGCCCACCAGGACGGCCGTGCCCGTCGCCAGGACGAGGGCGATCACCGCGGGGTGCGGATCGTTCGCGGACCGGTCCTCGTGCTCAGCGGTCGTGACGGCGACGATCCCGGTCCGGGTGCCGGTCTGTTCGGTGCAGCTCATGTCCCAAGCATCCGTCCGGCACCGGCCGCGCGGTGGATCCGGTGACCCGACTCATTGATCGTGCGGCCGCGCGTCGACCCGCAGGCCACAGCACACCAGCACGTCATCGACGCGCACGTGCTTCATTCGAACCTGTCGCGCGATCGCGCCGGGCACGATGAGTCCCGGCCACTCGAGCCACGAAAGCACCGGCAGGTCAAGCAGTTTCGCGGCCACCTCGCACTGTGTCCATCGCGGCCACACGACCGCGGGGTCGGTGCTGCGGGTGCGCTTGGCGACGCGGCCGGGGACCGGTTGCGCGACCGGCTCGGCGTCGATCGCAGCCCGGCCGGCCAGGTCATCCGGGACGAGCCACGCCACTCCGCTGCCGTCCGCGAGATGCGAGCGCACGCCGGCGCCGCGCTCCCGCAGCAGCTCGCTGGGTCCGAACCGGAGGCGATCGGGCACGGCATACCGCTCGAGCAGGTCCTTGGCGGAGGCCGGTGCGCCCGTCTCAGGGTCCATCTCAGATCGAGCTGCCGCCGTCGATGGTGATCACCTGGCCGTTGAGGTTGGTGTCGTCGAAGAGCAGCGACCGCACGACGGGTGCGATGTTCGCCGGTGTCACCATCCGGCCGGACGGTGTGCGGCGCGCGATCGTCGACAGTTGCTCGGTGCCGAGCACCGACGACATGTCGGAGGCGAAGAATCCGGGTGCGACGGAGTTGACCAGGAAGCGGCCGTGCATCTCGCGGGCGAGGGTCCGCATGGCCGCGTCGAGGCCGCCCTTGGTCGCGGCGTACGTCACCAGACCGGAGTAGCCGCGCTGAGCGCAGACGGACGTGACCATGACGATGCGACCGCGGCCGGTCGTGGCCATCGCGTGCCGGATGAACGCACGGGTCAGCACCAGCGGGGCCGTGAGGTTGGTCTGGACGATCTGCCCGATGCGCTCCGGCGAGGTGTGCAGGTGCATCGAATCCTGGCCGATGGCAGCGTTGTTCACCAATGAGTCGATCGGCCCGAGGGCTGCCTTGGCGTCCTTGAGAAACGCCTTCACGCCATCCTGGTCGTTGATGTCGACCGGTGCGGCGAAGAGCCTGTCGCCATACTCCTGCTCGAGCTGCTCGATCTCCGGGGTCAGCTTCCGGGAGAACGTCGCGACCTTCGCGCCCCGTTGCAGGGTGTCCCTGACCAGCTCCAGGCCGAGGCCCTTGGTGCCGCCGGTGATCAACACGCACGAGGCGGCGGGGATCGGTTGCTGGGTCGGACTCGAGTCAGACATCGGACTTCAGGCTCTCCTTGATCGGGATCTCGGGCAGCACGCGCAGCCGGCGCGGCACGGAGTAGTCGGGCAGTTCCTCGGCACACCAGGAGGTCAGGTCGCCGGTGGTCGCCGCGGCGTCATCCGCGAGGACCACATCGGCGACGACGACCTGGCCGACCAGCGGTGCCTTGCGACCGCGCACGGCTGCCCACACGACATCGGGATGGTCCAGCAGGCGCCGGCGGACCGAGGAGCCGGATGCCTTCGAGCCGCCCACGTTGATCTCGTCGGACGCGATCCGGCCGACAATGGCCACCCGGTCATCGGACAGCTCCACCCGGTCCCCCGTGTGTATGGCGGCCGGCATCCCGTGCGCCGCGTGCGGCGAGGCGATGACCAGTTCGTCGTCCTCGACACTCAGCAGCGGCCGGTCCGGCGTCTGCCGATCCAGCCAGGACCGCGGAAAGCCCGCCCGCCCGTCGTGGACCGCGATCGCGGCACCCGCTTCGGAGGATGCATAGATCCAGGAGATCCGCGCCGCGGGGAATGCCTCGCGCAACCGGTCGAGGATGCCCTGGTCGACGGGTTCCCCGCCGAGCGTGACCTGCTCCAGAGGCAGCCGGCTGATGATGTCGCCGGAGCGCCACATCGCCTGCCGCCAGAAGGTGGGGGTGCCGGACGCCGCGGTCACACCGTGCTCGAGGGCGAGCTGGGGCCAGCTGTCGAGCTGGCCGGGCTCGAGGAAGACGATGTCCTGTCCCGGGACGGTGAGCGACAACGTGACGACCTGCCACCACGCGTAGGCGCCTGTCGTGTAAGGACACAACCAGGTGCGCGGCGGCTGTCCGCCGGTCACCGTCGTGAGCGAATCCAGTGTGTGCGCAACCTGTTTCGGTCGGCCGGTCGAGCCACTGGTGAGCAACCACAACCGGCCGACCGCGGCGTCATGGTCCGGGTCGGCACCGGACGTGGTGTCCTGGGTCACGGTCGCGAGTCCGCCGGCCCGGAACTGCGCCGCTTGGGTCGGGTCGACCCGCCGGTCGGAGGTGATCAGGGTTTCCCGGTCGCCGTCGGTCGCGTGCTGCCAGACTGCGCGCACAGCCGTCGTGTTGTCGACCGCGAGCACCGCGGAGGCACGGGGCAACTCGGGCCACGGCGGCAGGTCCGCCCAGGTGCCGGCGTACCCGCTGGTGACGATCCGGTTCCCCGCGCCGGCGGGGAGGCTCATGCCGCTTGCAGCTGGTCGATGAAGTCCAGGACGTCGCTGACGGTCTCGACCGAGCGCAGCTCGGGAGCATCGAAATTCAGCTCGGTGTCCAGCTCGTCCTCGACGCGCAGGGCCAGCTCGGAGAAGTCGAGCGACCGGAAACCGATCCCGTCCAACCGTGTGCTGTCGTCGGCCGGCAGCTCCTTGCCCTGTGCGGCGAGAACTTCACCCATCATCGTGCGCACGTGGTCACGGCTCAGACCGGACATCGGGCCTCCCTCTGCGTTTCACCGGTTGTTGTTCACCGGTTGTTGTCATTGCGGTCGCCTGGACGGCATACGTTCCAGGCGCTGGTCCTTGATCCGACGACATTGGAGAAACGCTCGATGCTTCGCCCTGCCACTGACGCCGACAAGGAGAACGTGCGGGTCTGGCGGAACCATCCGCAGGTCCGCGCGGTCTCCCTGACACAGGACATCATCACCCCCGAGGAACACGCAAACTACTGGAAATCCTTGGATGGCAGTGCAATTCGCCGAGTGTTCATCTTCGAGTACGCCGATGTTCCCGCAGGTGTGGTGACCTTCTTCGACATCGACGATGCAGCACACACGGCGATGTGGGGTTACTACCTCGACAACGACGGGTTGCAGGAGCGTGGCCAGCTGCTGCCGGCCTGGATCAAGATCCAGCGGGAGGCCGTGAAGGTGGCGTTCGGTGAACTGCAGCTCGACGAGCTGTATGGCGAAGTGCTCGACGCCAACGCGGCCGTGCGGTCGATGAACACCCGCAACGGCTTCGAGGAGATCAACGCCGAGGAGCGCCTCATCGACGGAGAGCCCGTCACCGTGCACACGATCCGCCGCAGGAGGCAACCGCATGTCTGATCCGGTCGACATCACGATCGGCAAGCACACGATCGGACCGGGACACCGGCCGTTCATCATCGCCGAGGTCTCGGGCAACCACGACGGCTCGCTCGACAAGGCGCTGGACATCGTTCGGATGGTTGCCGATTCGGGTGCGCAGGCGGTCAAGCTCCAGACCTACAAGCCCGAGACGATCACCATCGACTCGGACGCGCCCGACTTCCGGCTGTCGGACGGGCACGAGCTGTGGGGCGGCCGGACCCTGTGGGACCTCTACCAGGAGGCGCACACCCCTTGGGAATGGCACCAGCCCATCTTCGAACTGGCGAATTCCCTTGGCTTGGCCTGCTTCTCGTCACCGTTCGACCCGACCGCGATCGACCTGCTGGAGTCGCTTGACACCCCGGCATACAAGATCGCCTCCTCGGAGATCGTCGACCTGCCGCTGGTCCGGCTCGCCGCCAGCAAGGGCAAGCCGATGATCATCTCCACCGGGATGGCGTCGATCAGCGAGATCGACGCCGCCGTGGCCGCCGCGCGCAGCACCGGCAACGACCAGATCGTGGTGCTCTCGTGCACCGCGGACTACCCGGCCAATCCGGCGGACTCCAACCTGCGCGGAATCCCGGTGCTGCGGGACGCGTTCGGCACCCACATCGGGCTGTCGGACCACACGCCCGGCATCGGCGCGCCGCTGGCCGCGGTCGCGCTCGGCGCGGTGGTCGTCGAGAAGCACGTGACGCTGGCGCGCGAAGGTGGTGGCGTCGACTCGTCGTTCTCCCTCGAACCCGCCGAACTTGCCTCTCTCGCACGCGAATCCGAGGTTGCCTGGCAGTGTCTCGGGCAACCGCGCATCGGCGCCACCGAGGGCGAGCGCGAGGGCCTGCGCTTCCGCCGCTCGCTGTATGTCGTGCAGGACGTGCGCGCGGGTGACCGGGTGACCGCGGACAACGTGCGCTCGATCCGCCCCGCGGGCGGCCTCGCGACCGACGCCTTCGACGTGGTCGAGGGGCGCACCTTCACAACCGACGTGGCGCGTGGCACCGCGCTGAGCTGGGATCTCGTGTGAGGCTGCAGCACAGCGGTGTGCAGCTCGACCCACCGTCGGGTGCGCTGCTGCTCGGCGGGGATCAGTTGCACTGGTCGGATCTGGAGCGCGTCGAGCCGTCCAGTGCGACGTCCTACCTGCTGAGCAGGCTCATCACCGAGCGGCGACCGCGCACCGTGCTGTTGCTCGGCCCACGGGCGGCCGGGCAGCTCGACGCGGTCGCCAGCCCGGAGGTGAGCGTGCTCGTGCGCGGCCTGCCGGATGCTCGGCAGTTGTCCGGACTGGCTCGTGAACGCGACGAATTGCGCGTGTTCTGTGGTGCTTTCGATCGCTTTCCGACCGACCGTAGCTACGACCTGGTCGTGTGCCTCGACGGCCCGACCACGTTGGCAACACCCGACTCCCCCGGTGCGTCCCAGGCCGAGTTGCTGCGCCTGGTCACGTCCGTGCTCGCCCCGGACGGCACGGCAGTGCTGTCGATCGACAACACGCTCGGACTCGACGAGTTGCTGCGCCTGGAGCTGCGGACCACGTTCGACGACGACTCGCAGTGGTTCCGTGGTGCGCCCGACTTCGCGCAGCGCTCGCCATACCGGCACGAGGTGCCTGCGCTGCTGGCCGACGCGGGATTGCAGGTCCAGCAGGGGTTTTCGGCATACACCTCTGCGCAGGCGCCGGTCCTGCTGGTGAGTGACGGCGTCGCGGACGAGTCCGCCCGCTCCGGGACCGTGCGCCGGACCCTGACCGCGCTGCTGCAGCACCTGGAAGCCAACCGGCACAGCCGCACGCCGGCCCTGGCTGACCCGTATGCCGTCGCCCGCAAGGTCGTGGCGGCGGGCCTGCTGTCGCAGGTCGCACCCGCGTGGCTGCTGGTCACGGGTCACGCGGCGTCCGGCGCCACGACCGCGCAACTGCCCGACATCGTGCTCGGGGACGACGTCGCGGCATCCGAATGGGCGGCCGTGCTGACGCTCGATCGCACCGCGGAGGGCTGGTCCCGCAACGCTGCCGGCGCGCACGGCGATCTCCCGCTCGCGGAGCGCCGGTTGCGTCGCGACCTCCGCCGGTTGGGCGTCTCGGACTTCAGCCGCGACGGGGAGTCGCTGCAGGAACGCCTACGCGTCGCCGCCGGCCGTGGTGACGTGCACTCGCTGCGCGACGCCATCCGCGGGTATGCCGAGTGGATGCTAGACCCGGACTTCGCCGACCCGAGCACCCGCTTCTTCGCGACACCCGACAACGTCGTGGTGGACGCCGGAGGCTCGCACGGGTTGCTCGACGGGAGCTGGTCGTGGGCCGAGGCCCTCGAGCCGGAACTGGCTGTGGTGCGCGGGCTGCGGGTGTTCGCCCGCCACCTGCTGCGCAGCGGCGCCGAGCACCGCTGGCGTCCGGACATCAGCCCGGACGAGCTGACCCGGACGCTGGCCGCGATGGCGGAGCTGCCGGTCGATCCGGCCGTCATCGACCGCATCGCGCAGCGGGAGGCCGAGATCAGCGCCGTGCTGCAGCAACTGAGCGCGGTGGACGAAAGCCATTCGTACGCAACAAATCTCGCCGGTGGCGCCTCGCAGTTCACCGCAACGCCCGGCCCGGCCCGCGGCTATCGCGAGAGCCTCGCGCTCACCGGTCGGATGTCGCAGGAGTTGCATGAGCGCGGCGAGCAGGTGCAGTGGCTGGAGTCGTCCTTGCGCGACCGCGACCGTAGGGTGGCTGCGCTGGAGCGGGAGTTGTCCTCGGTGCGTGGCTCGGTCAGCTATCGCGCCGGCCGCAAGATCACCGCACCCGGCCGCGGCGCTGGCCAGGCGGTCGTGCGTGCCGGGCGCAAGGGTGCCCTGTCGATGCTCCCGCCGGACTTCGCACCACGTGCCGAGCGCGCGTTGC
The DNA here is from genome assembly GCF_035551235.1 of Flexivirga sp. GTDB lineage: Bacteria > Actinomycetota > Actinomycetes > Actinomycetales > Dermatophilaceae > Flexivirga. Next base: position 165,610 of record NZ_DASZNO010000038.1, read on the forward strand.
GCAAGCTGCTGGATCGCTGAGTCCGACCTGGAGCAGGTGCCGCGTGCCGTATCGGGCCGGCGTCCCGGGATGCCCACCCGGACAGGGTTTACGGGACGCGCATCGCCACGCCGCCGCGGGATCATGTCGTGCCGGCGGGGCCCACCGTTTGTGGAACGTCCTTCGGGACGGGCTCGGCGGTGCGGTGTGTGCGAACGGCGAGCCGAATGGTCGCAACGGGCTTAGTCGTCTTCGTCTGCGGGATCGAGTCGTTCGCTGATACGAACCGCGACCAGCGCCGCCGCAAACGTGATCGCGAGCTCGACGTACCACGGGTCTGTGAACTTCACGGCGAGCATCGTGATGAAGGCGAAGATGAACCACACCAGGTATTTGACCGCGCGTTGCATGGCGCGAAGCCTATGGGTGTCGCCAGCTGCCAGCAGACCTAATGGCGTATATCCGCGGATGCTGAATCTGTTGTCGGCGCAGTCAACTACCGGTCGCGACAGGCGATCGGTATACGGTCACGCCCCGCGTGACGATACTTAAACGCGCTCCAGGAAGGTCACAACAGGTGTAGAGCTCACGTCAAAGCGGGCTCAGCTCGGCTTCCCATCGGCCGGTGCCCTCCAGTTCGTCGACGAACGCACGCCCTGCGACAGCGGCCTGGAACCAAGCCCTCCGCTGCGCCGGAAAGACTCCATCACCCATTCCGACAGCTCTCCGCCGTGCCGAGTCACCGCTGCCGCCAACCACGTCTCATGTCAGGAGCGCTGCGGTACGGGTACGTGACGTAAACCTCGTACTCACTCCTGGGCCCCATGGTCCGAGACTAATCCAGGCCCGCTGGCCCGTGAGCCGATCCGCTATCGGGGCCGCTTACGACCGGCCAACGCCGGCGGCTGCGGTATGTCGAGCAAAGACAACCCGACCCAGTCGATCGCAACGACAACGAGTCAAACCAGTGCTCGCCTGCCGTTCGGTCGGATCCGCTCAACTCGTCACCAACCGTTGGCCACAAGCAATGCCCGCACGGGCGATCGATGAGCCACTCCGCGCCGCGATCCGCACCGAACGTGGAGATCACGACGGCCTGCCACTCGTATGACCGCCGCAGGGCAAAGCTACCCAACCTGACGGCCTTGTGGACAACCGTAGCCACACGAGGGGGATGTGGATAACACTCGAGCGCGAAAAGCGTTGCATACCAGGACAATTCATGGCATAATCGAACACATGAACGACACATCGCAGGGCGCGGAAGCGGGCACTATTGGCGCCCTCGACGCGTCTGCGGTGCGCGCGTTCCACGACCGACTCGACAGTCCGGTCACCGGTAATGACGTGCTGGCCGAGTTGCGGGCGTGCGAGGAGCTGAAGAACGCTCTGGCCGCCCGGCAGGCCCGTCTTGCGGTGGCCGTGCACGAGAACCAGTCGGCGCGAGACGTGCCGCGCGGCATCTCGAAAGCGGATACCGCCCGAGAAGCCGGTTCCCGAATCGCCCTCGCCCGGCGCTGCGCGCCGCATCTGGGCTCTCGGTTGCTCGGGCTCGCGCACGCCGTGGTCGAGGAGATGCCACACACCCGCAGGGCACTGGCCGCCGGGGTGATCACCGAGTGGGACGCCACCGTGTTGTGCCGGGAAACCGCCTGTTTGACGCGTGAGGGTCGGGCCGCGGTGGACGCGGCAGTCGCCGAACTGCTCGGCACGGTCAGTCACCAGCGGCTCGAGGCCGAGGCCAAGAAGCACGCCTACCAGACCGACCCCGCCGCGGTCACCGCGCGGCGAGCGCGGGCCGAGACCGAACGCCGCGTCACCCTGCGCCCGGCGCCGGACTGCATGACCCGGTTCAGCGCGCTGCTACCGGTCAAGGACGGAGTCGCCTGCTTTGCGGCACTGTCCGCGTTCGCCGACGCCACTGCAACCCCGGACCATCCGCGCGGGCAAGTCATGGCCGACACCCTGGTCGGGCGTGTCACCGGACGCTTCCCCATGGGTGCGAAACAACCTGTGGACAATGCGGACTCGTCCGCAGCCTCCGAACCAACTGTGAACAACGACGATCCGTCCGCTACTGCCGAACCGGCCGGCGCACCTGCATCGCCCGAGCGGTCGGGAGCGCCGAACGCGGCCGCCGCACCGAACACAGCCGGGCAGCCCGATGGACGCGGACCCGAGTCGGCCGCTGCCGACAACCCACAACCCGCGCGGAGCCCCCAGAGCTGGAGTCCCCAGAGCTCGCCGAAGCCGCAGATCCGGATCAACCTGCTGATGCCACTGGGCGCCCTGACCGGTGACGTGCCGGCCTACCTGCCCGGCTACGGCCCGATACCGGCCGACCTGGCGCGGGAGTGGCTGACCGACCCCGAGCTGGCGGTCCAGGTCCGGCGCCTGTTCGCCTTCCCCGACAGCGGCGACCTGGTCGGGATGGACTCCCGAGCGCGCACCTACTCCGGTCTGTTGGCCGAGTTCATCCGGTTGCGCGACCAGACGTGCCGCACGCCGTTCTGCTCCGCGCCGATCCGGCATACCGACCACATCCAATCCCACGCCGACGGCGGGCCCACCAGCGAACGCAACGGCGAGGGTCTCTGCGAGTGGTGCAACTACGGCAAAGAACATCCCGACCACCACGTCACCGGTCACGCCGGCGAAACAACCACCCGCCTCGGCGGCCTCACAGCCACCAGTCGACCGCCCGCGCCACCGGGGATGCCACCAGCGACCGCGTCATACGTCGAACGCACCCTGATCGATGTCCTTTGGAAGCACTGGACCAGCTAACCCGCAGTGACACACCGCGTTGTGCACAGCCCTGCACGAGCGCGCCCAGCCCAGCCCACCCCGCGAGCCCGAGCCAGTGGACGTTCCACATGCGGATCCTCAAATGGCTTAGCCAATTGCTTGATTCAGCTCGACGGCCTCGCAAGTTTCGTCTGGCGATCACGCAATCCGACGCATGCGACAACACAGCCACCGACGATGGAAGGAATTGCCCACCATGACCAGCCGATCTGGATTGCTCGGGTGACGCCCCAGAAGACAAGCAGTGCGCCAAGCGCGACGGTCACCCACCGGTGGCGCGATCGACTCTCGGCTCTCATATTGCGAAGATTACTTGCACGACAACGTCTTGGTAGCTCGTCCTGGCGATCTCGGGTACCCGTTTGCCGATCCGCGTACGGCGGCGGGTCTCAAACGGCGTGGCATGGTGTGGCTCTTGCGTCAATAGTTCTGCGCAGAGCTTTCGCGTGAGATCCTGGGCTTCATGCGCCAAGGGTGGCTTTGCGCGTCTGCGCTCATCGCGACGCTGCTGAGCGCCTGCGGCTCTCCAGGCGGGAGCCCAACCCGTAGCCAACGGCCGATCACCGTGACGATCGGCATCGTGTACGCCGGGGGTCCAGCGCCCGGCAATTCCAAGCAACTCGTACCCGGAACCATCCGACTACGGGGACCGGCAACTGACAAGTCCAGGCATGTCGCCGACGGTCAGACCACGACCTTTTCGGTGCAGCCGGGTGGGTACACCGCAACTGCCCGAACCGGGAATGCCCAGTGCGCCAAGCTGAAGATCAAGGTGACGACCCGCGCGGTCGGAAACGGGTCGCCGTTGCTGGTTCGCTGCCACGTGAAGTAGGCCAGGCCCCGGGCCGCTGCGTAGACACAGACCTGCCCGATTGCGGATCCCTAGCGGGGCAAGCCGATTGACGGCATGGACGAATCCGGTTCACACGGAAATGACCATCCGACGGAACTCAGGCAGCAGCGGTTTGATGGCCCGGCATCCGGCCCGGTGTCAGGTCCCAGTGCACGCCGTCGGGTTGTATTTCGGCGGTGTACCCCTGCCGATGGACGGTTTGATGGTGTCGGCAGCAGAGCAGTGCCGAATTGGTCAACGAAGTCTCGCCACCGGCCCACCATGGCTTCACGTGGTGGACTTCGCAAAAACCCGGTGGCCGGTCACAGCCAGGGAAACTGCATCCACCGTCACGCAGGATCACCGCGGCCCGAATTGCCTTGGTGGCCAATCGTTCTCGTCGCCCCACATCCAGGGGCTGGCTCGGGCCGCCGAGCACGACGGGGATGAGGTCCGCGGTGCACGCGAGCCGGCGGGCAGCACCCGCGTCGAGCACGTCACCGGTGCTGGTGGTTGCGCCGTGACCGCCCAGGAGTTCCTGCAACCCCATCGTCAGCAGCACAGTCGCCGCACCGGCCTGGGTGCCTTCCCCAGCAGCCGCGCGGGCACCGGCACCGACCAGCTCCATCAACGCATCGGCCCGACGTTTGCCCGGCGACCGCTCATCCCGCACCGACTCACCGGAGCCCTTCGTCGAACCGGAGCCTGTCGACGCGTCGGCCTCTTGCTGCGTGTCGTCGGCGCCGAGGCCGAACGCGACACCGGCCCCGCCGGTCCGGCTCGAACCGGTCGACGCATCGGGCCTCGATACACGGTCTCCCCCGCTCCGCTCCTCCGCCGCTACTCGACCCGCATACTCCGGCTTCGCCGGTCGGGGTGCGGATTTGGCGTTGATCGCTTCCTTGAGGATCGCCGCGTTCGCCGGTGACAGCTCCGCGACCAACCGGGTCATCCCCGTCCCCGTGGTGGACCAGGACAACGACTCGGTGCCTTCGAGCTTCTCGTCGTCCTTGGACAGTTTGTCCGGTGCGAACTTGTCGATGATCCGCCGAGTCAGTTTCGTCAGCCCGCCACATCCGAGTGCGGGGTCGATCTGCAGGAACCAGCCCAACACCTCGCCGCGTTCGGCGGTCGGGATCACCGGCCCGACCTTGTCGGCCTGGGTCAGGGCGGTGCGCGCGGATTCGACCGAGCACGACCCGGCCAGTAGTGCTTGGGTGATGACGGTGTTCTTGCGGTGTTGGCATGCGTCAGCCACGGACGCCATCGCCCGGAGTGTCCGGGGCTCCACCGGCACCCCACCGGACAAGTGCCCGGCCAGCCATTGCCCGGTGGTGGCCGCACTGCGCCCCTGTCGACCGCCTCCGCGGTCACGACCGTCGTCACTTGCGCCGAACGGCCGTGCAACCGCAACAAGGCCGCCACCAGCTCGTCCTCCTCGGCGGTGCCGAGCTGATGCAGTGCCCCTGGAATCTCGTCCAACAGCGCGGCCATCGTCTGAACCGCAGCGAGCAATTCGGGCCCGCGCCCCGGCTCGGCCATCGGGACACCGTCCACTACCGAGTGAATGATGCTCATGGCGCGAACCCCCTTCCCCTGTAAGCGTTTTCGCTTGCTTACAGGATACCTGGAGGTCCTGACGATGCCTAGCATTTTATCGAACACATTTCTGCATATCCGTATATGGACGAGCCATGAATCCTGGACCTGCAGGAGGCCGGCGACGCCCCCGGAACCGGGCACGCCCGGCCCGGCGATCAGTCGGCCGGGGTGTCCCAGATCAGCCGCATACGACCGAGCTCTGCCGGCACGTCGACGCCGGCGGCGTCGGTGACGACGCGGAGCAGCACCGGCTCGGCCGCCATACCCGGCTCGATGTGCAGGTCGGCGTGCGCGTGCGCGGCGTTGTCGGAGCCTGCCCGCAGCACCAGGCGGGCATGCACGGGGGCACCGCTCTCCAGCCCCACCCCGTCGAGGTGGATCAGGCCGTCGTCCAGCCAGCGCCGCAGTACGTCGTGCATGGCGACGGTCGGGCCGGTCGAGAGCAGCCGCCGGCGCGACTCCCGGATCGCCTTGTTGACGGCGCGCCGGCCGAGGGTGGCCGCTCGCGGGTACTGCCGCCGTACCCGCACGTGCACCGGCGCGATCGATCCGTCCAGTTGCGGCCAGGTCGTGATCAACTGCGCCGCGAATCCGTCGAGCTGCCGCCCGACGAACGGCGTCACCGCGGCTGCGGTGCCGTCCGGGACGAACAGCTCGATCTGGTCGATGCGCACACCGACCTGGCTGTAGGGCATGATCCGCGCCTCGGCCCACTCGGGCAGGCCGGTGGCGTCGACCGCCTCCAGGATCAGCAGCCCCTCCCTGGTGACCGAGCCTGGCAACAGGTCGAATTCGACCGTGCCGGTGGCCGGAGCACCATGCGTGTCCGTGGCCGGCGCCAGATAGCAGACCGCTCGTGTCTCCCCCTGACTGCGCAGCACCAGCAGCCGGCCGGTCGCGGTGTCCTCGCGGGTCACGTGCTCCGGCGGTCGCTTGTGCCACCAGTCCTCGGACGTCTTGTCGATCGACATCCGCACCCGGACCCGCAGCGGCCGGCTCGCATCGACATCGACCTTCGCGCCGATCAGCGACGGTGACAGGGCGAACCGTCCCACGATCGCCACACCCCGGGTGAACCGGTCGACGACCTGCAGCTCGGGTCGCTGTCCCGCCGTCAGCACGGTCGGCACCGGCAACAGCGGCACCGGCTGGTCGAAGATCGTGTCGAAGGACAGCGGCGACTCGGAGTGCGCGCGGATCACTTCCTGGGTCACTTGGTCCGCACCGCCCCGAGCTGCATCGCCAACCGCTCGGCGCCGTCGGTGAAATCGAACCTGGTCAAAATCGGTTCCTTCCGTGTCCACATCCGTTGTGCCGCTTGCAGGGCCGCCTCGCCGTCACTCTCCACGTGCCGCATCGCGACGGTCAGAGCGCGGATCAGGCTGTCGTTCTGGCCCATGTCCCAGTGCTGCACCAGCATCGAGGCGACGTCCCCGCCGCCGCGGTAGAACCACTGCCACAACCGCGCGCGCTCGACCTGCTCCTGGGTGATCGGTGACGAACCGGCCACCAACTTCTCGATGGAGTCGTCCAGCAGCCGCCAGTAGTCCTCACGGTCCCGCGCCACCATGCTGAAACCGCACTGGCTCCACTCCGACCAGCCGGCCTGCAGTGCGGGCACGCCATACACCGGCAGCTCGGCGCTCACGCTGCCGCGGACCGTCACGCCGAGGTCGACCAGGCTCCAGATGATGTTCTTGGACAGGTCGAAGCTGCGGCGGAACTGCAGGTGCGGGTGGTCCGTATGACGCTCCTTGACCGTGTCGAAGAAGCCCGTCACGTCATACAGGAACTGCGCCGGGTGGTCCTGGAAGAGCCAGTTGACGCGGGTGTCCTGCGCCGCGTGCTCGGCCATCTTCTCGAACCAGTCGGCGAGGTCGTCGAAGATCTCCCGGTTGGTGCCGAGGGCGTCGGAGACGGCGTGGTTGAAGACCACCACGACGGGTTTGCTCTCGTCGAATCCCAGACGCCGCATTGCGTGCTTTCGCAAGTCTTTTCGCTCGACCGGGTTGGTGAGCTCCAGGGAGCTGACCACACCTCCGCCGCGCCACCACGACGGTCGGCCCAGGTTGCTCTTCGCCCGCCACGCCGTCAGCTCGGCACTGCGGCGCAGCAACTCCCGGTTGGACCACAGGTTCTCCTCGAAGAACTGCCCGATCTCACGGGTCAGGTGCTCGCGGAACGTTCCCTCGGTCCGGCGTTCGGGACCGAGCATGTAGGCCTTCAGCCCACCGGTGGTCTGCACGTGGATGACGGGAACCTCGAAGCGCATCGCCGACTCCACCGCTAGGCCCCAGTGGTTGTAGTCGACGTGGCTGGTGACCACGGCCACCGTGTTCAGGTGCTGCAACAGCCCGTCGTAGACGTCGGAGAACTCGACGCTGCGGCGGCGCACCTCGTCGGCCTTCTCGGCCTCGTCCTCCGTCACACGAGGCACCCGCGCGACCCGCGCGGTTGTGGCTTCGACCACGGACTCGAGCGTCTCCGGGTCGATGCCGGACCGCACGTCGCCGGGTATGACGGTGCCGCCGACCTCGAAGTCGCGGCGCACGCCGCGGACCCGCTCGTCAACGATCTCGTGTATGTCGATGACGTCGTCGGCGCCATACGCGTGGGCGAGCCGGGTCAGCAATTCCTTGTCGTAGTAAGTCCATTGGAAGCTCAGCCAGTCCGAGTCCGCACCCAGCACGATCACCACCCGCGCGGGGGTGACCCGGCGGATCGCATTGGCGATGGTCAGGCTGCGGATGCCAACTCGAATGTCCTCGGTCATCAACTCGACCAGGATGGTCCCGTCTCCGGAGGGCAGCGTGTTGGTCAGCCAGAACTGCTGTGCCACCTCGCAGAAGCGGTCGAAGGACGCACCGAGCTTCTGCGGGTTGGGCGCCTGCCGCCGCTTGTCAAAGCGCGTGTCGGTCGGTTTGGCCGGCGCGGTCTTGCTCCTGACCGCTGCGTTGACCGCCGGCTTCACCGGCGCCGGAATCCTGTTCCGGACCTTCGTCGTCCGTCGGAATCCGATCGAGTTGCTCACTGTCGTCCTCACCACTTTCACTCATCGATGTCCCGTCGGTGACGGGCGCTGCCGCGTCGGTCGCCGGGTCGGCATCGCGCCAACCCAGCGCCTCGCGAAGTTCGTACCGGCTGAGCAGTTCCTGCTCGCCGAGCTGCTCCGATGCCAGTTGTCGCGCGTAGTCGTCCGGCACGAACGGCTGATGCAGCTCCGGGAACAGGCGCAGCTGCTTGGCCCGGCCGCCGAGCACGGCGCGCTCGTTCTCCAGGATCATCGGATCTCCGTAGACACCGATCTGAGCGCCGACGCTCGCGCCATACAGCAGGGCGCTGCCGAGCCGGTTGCTCACCACCCGCCGGTGCCGGCGCAACTCGGCCAGTTGCTTGTCGAGGAAGTGCACGTCGGTCCCGCGCCACATGTGTCCCCGGTAGCCGTGCGAGATGACCCGAAATCCGGCGCGTTCGTAGATGCGGCGAACTGCCTTGTCCTGGAACTCGTTCCAGTAGAGGCAGACGGTGATCGGCACATCGCCCTCGACCTCACGCAGCTGGCGCACGTACCGGTCGTGGCTGCCGACGATCAGTTGCTGCTCCCAACCGTGGAACGGGTAGACAATGGTCCCGGTCCGCTCGGTCGGAGCCGAATCACGTTCCAACCGAAGGAGATACGACCAGGGAGAGCCGACCACGACATACCGCCGCAGGCCGAGCGACCACCCACGGCGTGCCACGTCGTGCGACCAGACGAACCGTGGGAACCCGGGTGCGAACTGGGTGCCGACCGCGAACCCGTCGTGGGTGTTCCAGCCGTGCTGCAGGTAGCCCCAGATCCTGGGCACCTCGGCGAGCCCGGCATACCGCGCGAGCACGTGGGCATGCCCGTAGAAATGGTTGGCGTGATGCATCGGGTGTCAGGCCCCGACGAAGTCGCGCACGAGCTCGATCACCCGGTCGACGTCGGCGTCGGTCAGCGTCGGGAACATCGGCAGGCTGATCTCCTGCGCCGAGTAGGTCTCCGCGACGGGGAACTGTCCCTGCCGCCAGCCGAGGTCCGCGAAGAGCGGCTGACGGTGCACCGGGATGTAGTTGACCTGCACGCCGATGCCGTGCGAGCGCAGGTGCTCGAAGAGCTCGCGGCGCCGGCCGTCGACGATGCGCAACGGGTAGAGGTGCCACATCGGGTCCGCCCCCGCGCGGGTCGCGGGCAGCCGCAACGCGTCGATGCCCCGCAGGCCCGCGTTGTAGCGATGATGGATCGCCCGGCGCCGCGCCTTGAAGAGCGCCAGCCGCCGCAACTGGTTGGACCCCAGGGCGGCCAGCACGTCCGGCAGGCGGTAGTTGAGCCCGAGCGAGTGCACCTCGTAGTGCCACGGCCCGTCGTCCGCCGTCCGCAGCTTCGCGGGATCCCGGGTGTAGCCGATCCCCTTGAAATCCCTTGCCCTGTCGAGGATCTCGTCGCGCGTGGAGACGACCGCGCCGCCCTCGGCGGTGGTGAGGTTCTTGGTCGGGAAGAAACTGAACGTCGTGACGTCGGCGAGCGACCCGACCGGTTGCCCGTCGAGCGTGCCCGCTATCGAATGCGCCGCGTCCTCCAGGAGTATGGCGCCGCCGGCGTGCGCGACCTCGGCCAGCGCGGTGGCGTCGATCGGGTGCCCCGCGAAGTCGACACCGGCCACGACAGCCGTCTGCGCGGTCATGGCGTCCTTCACCGCGAGGGGGTCCAGGTTGCCGGTGTCCTCGCTGACGTCGGCGAAGACGATCCGGGCTCCCTGCCACATCGCCGTCGTCGCGGTGGCGAAGAACGTCAGCGGGGTGGTGATCACCTCGTCACCGGGCCCGATGCCGAGCCCGGCATACGCCGTGTGCAGCGCAGCGGTGCCCGACGTGACGCTGACCGCCGGCGTTTCGAGCCCGGCGATCGCGGCGATGTCGCGTTCGAAGGCCTGCACGGCGGGTCCGGTCGTCAGCCAGTCGCCACGCATGACATTGGCGACGGCCTCGATGTCGGACTCGTCGATCGACTGTCGGCCGTAGGGAAGCATCGGCCGGCGCCTAGCGCGCGACGGAGGTCAGGCCCAGGTGACCGAGCTCGAGCACCCGGGCGATGTCGGCGGCGTCATACCAGAGGTCGTTCTTGTCCGAGGAGCAGTGGAAGCCTGCGGGCACCGGCTTCGCGTCCTCGATCTTGCGGTAACCCCAGCTGGCGAGCTCGGGCTCGAGCACGAAGTACTTGCCGTCCTGCACGATGACCGCACGACGGCCCTCCTCGGGACTGATCATCTCCTCGTGCAGCTTCTCGCCCGGCCGCAGGCCGATGTCGTGCATCCGTGCCCCGGGAGCGATCGCCTGGGCGAGGTCGGTCACCTTGTGCGACGCGATGTGCGGCACGACCAGTTCACCGCCCTGCATCATCGCGAAGGTGTCCAGCACCATCTGGACGGCCTCGGGCAGGGTGATCAGGAACCGGGTGCAGCGCATGTCCGTGATCGGCAGCGACTCCCCCGCCTCGTGCAGCGCCCGGAACTTCGGCACGATCGAGCCGCGGGAGCCGGTGACATTGCCATAGCGAACCACCGAGAAGCGTGTCGGGTATGCCGCTGCGTAATGGTTGCCGAGGATGAAGAGTTTGTCTGCCGTTAACTTGGTGGACCCGTAAAGATTGATCGGGCTGGAGGCTTTGTCCGTCGACAGCGCGACGACTTTCTTGACCCCGGCATCGATGGCCGCCTCGACGACATTCTGCGAACCCAGCACATTCGTCTTCACGAACTCGAACGGGTTGTATTCGCCGGTGTCGACCTGCTTCAGCGCGGCCGCGTGCACCACGTGGTCGACGCCGTGCATCGCCCGCCGCAGGCGCTCCAGATCCCTGACGTCGCCGATGAACCAGCGCAACCGCGGGTCGTCGTTGAACATCTGGCGAACTTCCCATTGCTTCAGCTCATCGCGTGAGTAGACGATGACACGATGGGGATTCTGATCCTCCAGCAGTCGGGTGATGAAGGCCTTTCCGAAAGACCCTGTGCCACCCGTTACCAGGACCGAAGAACCCTGCAAATCAGTCACGTACTAACTCCCAATCAGCGAAATGATCGACACTTGCAGCCAGGGACGATACCGAGTGAAAACAATGCAGCTACCATCATTGCGATGACATTTGAGGAAACCTTTCACGAACGGATCGCGCTGCGGTGCGACGCCACCGCGGCGATCGGCGTCGGGCACGTGGTGCGCTGTGTCGCGCTCGGTCAGGAGCTGCGGGCGCGCGGCTTCGACGTGGTGCTCTGGGGACGCATCGACGGCATCGACTGGCTGTCCGAGCTGGTCGCCGATAGCGGCCTGGGCCGACTGCCCGCCGCCGACCGAGTGAGTGAGCAGGTGCACGAGGCCGACGCGGCGGGCTTCGCCGGCGTCGTCCTCGACGGCTATCACCTGCCCGTCCCGCTGGGTGACGCACTCCGCGACGCCGGGCACGTCGTGCTGGCGCTGGTCGACGGCGACTTCGGCGCCGCCCAGGCCGCCGACGTGTATGTCGACCAGAACCTCGGAGCCGAGCCGCACCGCGGCGGACCGGCCGGCTCGCAATGCCTCACCGGGCCGGAGTTCACACTGCTGCGCGACTCGGTCCGGATGCACCGCCGGACGCCCGGGCCCACGAGCGCCACCGGTGAGATCCGTTCTGTGCTGGCCGTATTCGGCGGGACCGACCCGGCCGGTGTCGCGCCGCGCGTCATACCTGCGCTGCTCGCAACGGGCGCCGAGCTCGACGTGTCGGTGGTCGCATCGAACCCCGTCGTCGCCGACCGGCTCGCCGCGCTCCACCTGTCCTCACGGCAGCGGCTGCGCGTCATACCGCCGCAGCGGGAGCTGGCGGCGCTGGCCGCGACGAGCGACCTGACGATCAGCGCGTCCGGCACGACCGTCTGGGAGCTGCTCGCGATCGGGGTGCCGACCGCGGTCGTGTGTGCCGTCGACAACCAGCGGCTCGGCTATCGCGCCCTACTGGCCGCCGATGTCGCCACCGGACTCGGCGAGCTGCCAGACCTGGATCCCATGCAGGTGACCTCCGTCCTGCGCGAACTCCTCGAAAACCCGCAGCGCGCAACCGATCTCGCCGCCCGTGGGCAGCTTCTCATTGATGGCGAGGGCCGCTGTCGGGTCGCTGATGCGCTCGCAGCGCTGCTGCCTGATCGGTGATCTGCTCCGGCGACTCCGCCGGGAGGACGACACTCCTGACGCCCGGCCGGCGCAGCGCCTCCTGCGCCGACGGCAGGTCAGCGCAGCGTATGGCGACCAGTCGATCCCCGACCTCCGGAGGGATCGACTCGCGCAACCCCCAGGGCAACTCCAGGTACCCGACGCTCCGATCGCTCATCGCCTCGTCGAGTTCGGATTCGTCCAGCACGCCACAGCCGAGCAGTCGGACCCGTCCGTCCTTCTGATGCCGCAGGAGCGTGTCGCGCGACTCGGCCAGGTCCACGGGTGAGTGGGCGACCACCACGTCGACCGCCGAACTTCCAAGTCTGGCAAGGGTTTCCCAGACCGCGGCATCCGCGCCGTCCGGGAGCCCGGCGGTCAGCTCCGCGACGACGCCCACGCGTTCACTCAAGCCGTGCCGCAGCGCCCGGCCGAGCCGGGTCGCGCTCTCCGGATCGGTCACCCGGATGTAGGTCGCGCCGGACAACGCCGCCTGCTCCAGCACCTGCGACGCTGACGCCGCATCCAGGACACCGACCCGCCCGGCGCTGATCCAGGGCAGCGGCTCCGGCACCGCCCCGCCGGCGGCCACCCAGGCATCGAGCAACTGACGCCAGGTGGCGGTCAGCACGTCCGGCACGGTCGCCAGCGCGCGGGCCGCGATCGTGAAGTCCAGCAGGGTGTCGACGGTGCACCGCACCCGTCCCGCGGCGCCCGAAACCGGTGGCACCCAGGTGAAGTCGTCGGTGTGCCGCCTGATCCAGGGCGTCACGTGCTCCCTGTCGTATGCCGTCTCGGCCGACCTATCGGCTTCCCGCAGCAGCCCCGCGGTGAACACCTCGGCACCCATGCCATAGATGGTCTCGGTCGTCACGCGCACGTAGTCCTGACCGGCTTCGCGCATGCGGGCGATGAGCTCCTCGACATACGTGCCGTCCGGCCCGACGTTGTCACCGGTCAGCCGGACGACCAGATCGTCGTCGGCCAGCCCGTCGGTCGCGCCGACGAAGCGCCCCAGTGTGTCGTGCAGGTCGCCGCGGAACACTGCGACGCCGGCGCTCTCGAGCGCGACTGCCAGCGCATCGTCGTCGCGCTCGACACTGGTCGCAACGACGACGTCCAGCCCGGTGTTCGCTGCACGTTGAGCCGCGAGGACCACCAGCGGCCGGCCGGCGAGGGTGAGGAGCGCCTTGCCCGGCAACCGGGACGACGACAGGCGCGACTGGAGCACGACACGGACTCTCATACGCGGAGGGTAAGCGCCGAAAGTGACGCGTCTAGGCTCCATCAGGTGAATTCTGATGATCTGCGCGCCGCACTGCTGGCCGGCGACCTCTCCCGCCCGCGGCTCACCTGGTATGACGAGGGCAGTGGCGAGCGGATCGACCTGTCCGGCAAGACCCTCGTGAATTGGGTTGCCAAGGCTGCGAATTGGCTCGAATCGGAGATGAGTCTCGAGCCCGGCGACATCGTGCGACTGGACCTGCCGGCCGATCACTGGCGCGCGATCTACTGGTCGCTCGCGGCATGGACCCGTGGGCTGACCGTCACGACCGGCGACGATGCCGACGCATCCGTCGGTATCGACTCCGAACCGGCGTCCGCCGGCGCCGACCTGGTCGAGCCGGCCGCCGCGCTCGCCGCCAGTCCGCTGCAGGCCATGTCGGACGCCATGCCGGCTCCGGTGGGCGACGTCCCGTGCGCCGTGCCGGCCGTTGATGACGTCACGGCCGGCAGCAGGGTGTTCGTCACGGACAACAGGGCGGCGCCCGCGCTGACTGCCGCGCTGATCGTCCGCGGTTGTTCGGTGCTGGTGGTGCGCGGCGGCGATGAGCGCAGCCGCGCCGCACGGAGCGCGTCGGAGGCCGTGGACACCACCCTGTAACACGGTCTTGTAATGTCCGTCACATGGACAAAGTGGTCTCCTCGGCAGCCGAAGCCGTGGCCGACATCCCCTCCGGGGCATCTCTTGCCGTGGGCGGTTTCGGCCTGTGTGGCATTCCCAGCGTGCTGATCCAAGCTCTGCATCAGACGACGACGACGGACTTGGAGGTCATCTCCAACAACTGTGGCGTCGACGACTGGGGCCTCGGAATTCTCTTGCGGGACAAGCGGATCCGCCGGATCATCGCGTCATACGTCGGCGAGAACAAGGAATTCGCGCGACAGTACCTCGAGGGTGAGCTGGAGGTCGAGCTGACCCCGCAGGGCACCCTCGCGGAGAAGCTGCGCGCCGGCGGCGCCGGCATCGCGGCGTTCTACACGGCCACCGGAGTCGGCACCCAGATCGCCGACGGAGGTATGCCGTGGCGGTATGCCGAGGACGGCTCCGTCGCACTCGCCTCCCCCACCAAGGAGACCCGGGAGTTCGACTTCGGCGGCACCACCAAGCCCTACGTGCTGGAGGAGGCCATCGTCGCCGACTACGGCCTGGTGCGAGCTGCCAAGGGCGACCGGCACGGCAACCTGGTCTTCAACCAGAGCGCCCGTAACTTCAACCCGCTGTGCGCTATGTCCGGCAGGATCACCATCGCCGAGGTCGAGGAGCTCGTCGAGCCCGGCGAGATCGACCCGGACGCGATCCACCTGCCCGGCATCTACGTGCACCGCGTCGTGCAACTCACCCCGGAGCAGGCGACCGACAAGCGCATCGAGAAGACCACCACGAAAGGCGGCAAGTGATGGCGCTGTCACGCAATGACATGGCGGCCCGCGCGGCCCGGGAGCTCTCCGACGGCGACTACGTCAACCTCGGCATCGGCCTGCCGACGCTGGTTCCCAACTACGTCCCCGACGACGTCGAGCTGGTGCTGCAGTCCGAGAACGGCCTGCTCGGCGTCGGTGCCTATCCCGACGCGGACAAGGTCGACCCGGATCTGATCAACGCCGGCAAGGAGACCGTCACGCTGCGCAGGGGCGCCTCGATCTTCGACTCGGCCACCAGCTTCGGCATGATCCGTGGCGGCAAGATCGATGCCGCGATCCTCGGCGCCATGCAGGTGTCGGTCGCCGGCGACATCGCCAACTGGACGATCCCGGGCAAGATGATCAAGGGCATGGGCGGCGCGATGGACCTGGTCCACGGCGCCCGCAAGGTCATCGTGCTGATGGAGCACGTCGCCAAGGACGGATCGCCGAAGATCGTGCCCGAGTGCACGTTGCCGTTGACCGGCCGGAAGGTCGTCCAGCGCATCATCACCGACCTGGCGGTCATCGACGTCACGCCGGCCGGCCTCAAGCTCGTCGAGACCGCACCGGACGTGACCGAGGACGAGGTCCGCGAGGCGACGGGCGCGCCGCTCGCCTGAGTCGGCGCGTCAGTCTTCCGACAGCCGAATGCGACTGGTCAGGAACCCGTAGCCCCACGCCAGGTGCATGGTCGCCAGCACCGGGGGCACCAGACGGCGGACCGGCTGCGGTGAACCGGCCGAGATCGCGATGCCTCCGAGAGTCACCGCACCGACATACCCCGCCGGAACGAGCCACAGCGGCCGCCAGAGGAATCCGCCGACGGCTCCGGCCGCGATCGCGGCGAGCGCGGTCGGCGGCGCGAGATAGCGGGCGTTGATCGAGCCCTTGTGGCGGTGCGCGACGACGCGGCGCCACTCGCCGTACTGCTTGTACTGCCGCGCCAGCGTGCGGAACGACCCGCGCGGACGATAGGTCACCTTCAGCTCCGGGGTGAACCACACGATGCCGCCGTCGGCGCGCAGCCGGAAGTTCATCTCCCAGTCCTGGGCGCGGGTGAACCGGGCGTCATACCCACCGACCCGCTGCAGCCAGGAACGCCGGAAGACGCCGAGGTAGACCGTCTCGGCCGGGCCGGGGCGTCCGCCGAGCTTGAACTTCACCCCGCCGACGCCGATCTTCGACTTCATCGCCACCGCGACGGCACGCTCGAAGTCCGTCGTGCCCTCGGCGTCCATGATCCCGCCGACGTTGGCCGCGCCGGTCTCCTCGAGCACACGCACCGCCGTCGCGAGGTAGCCGTCGGACAGGATGCCGTGACCGTCCACCCGCGCGATCACGTCGTATGACGCCGCGGCGATCGCCGCGTTCAGCGCGTCCGGGGTCCGGCCGGTGGGATTCGTGACAAGTTTCACACGGTCATCGGCGGTGTGCAGGCGGGCCGCGACCTCGTCGGTGCCGTCGGTGGAGGGGCCGAGCGCGAGGATCACCTCGACCGGTCCGGCGAGCTCCTGCCGCAGAATGGCGGTCACAGACTCGGCCAGGTGCCGTTCCTCGTTGAGGATCGGCATGATCACCGAAACGCCATCGGTCACTTGCGATTCGGGTGTTGGCACGCGTCGCAGATTACACGGGCGCCCCATGTTGCCGCGTTACCCTCGTGCGGTGCCAGACGACGAAGACCCGATAACCATCGACACCCGCAAGGGCGCCGGTGCGCCTCGTCGCCCGCGTCGCCGCCCCGCGCAGGAGCCCCAGGAGATCCCGCTCCGCCCGGACCGTGGGCGCCCCGCGCAGCAACCCGGCGGCCGCGGCACGGCGCCACGCAGCCCAGGACCGCGCAGCACGGCCCCGCGCAGTGCGCCGGCGGCTGCTCAGTCCGGCGGCGACTCGACCCGGATGATGCCGACCGGTCCCCGGAGCCATCCGCAGGACCACGGCGGCGCGCCGCGTGGGCCGCACCGCCCCGGCGGCCCCGGACCCGGCGGCCCGCGGGGTCCGGGGCCGCGACCGGCCGCTCCCGTCGGTGTGCCGCGCGGCCGCAAGCGCAAGTGGCCGCGGGTGCTGCTGGTCGTCGTGCTGATCATCGCCCTGTGGGTCGGCCTGCTCGTGTGGGCCGGACTGTCGGCGTGGGGCAAGGTCCACAAGGTGGACGCGTTCCCCAGTGGTAACCGTCCGGCGGGCGGCAAGGGCACCAACGTCCTGCTCGTCGGGTCCGACTCGCGCGCCGGCATGACCGCGGAGCAGGGCCGCGCGCTCGGCACCGGCGGCAGCAGCGTCGGCGGCGGCACCGCCCGCACCGACTCGATCATGGTGTTGCACATGCCCGACAGCGGGAAGCCGACGCTGGTCAGCTTCCAGCGCGACTCCTGGGTCGGCATCCCCGGCCACGGCGAGGGCAAGATCAACTCGGCCTTCACGATCGGCGGCCCGAAGCTGATGGTGCAGACGATCGAGCAGGCCTCGGGCCTGCACATCGACCGGTACATGGAGATCGGCTTCGGCGGTTTCGCCGGCGTCGTCGACTCGGTCGGCGGCGTCCGGATGTGCCTGAAGCAGGACGTCAACGACAAGGACGCCCACATCAACCTGAAGAAGGGTTGCCAGAACCTCAACGGCAAGAACGCTCTGGGTTACGTGCGCTCGCGGCACGCCTTCGCGACCGGCGACCTCGCCCGCGCGGAGCACCAGCGCGAGTTCCTGGCTGCGCTGATGAAGAAGATCGCCAGCCCGACCAACCTGCTGCTGCCCTGGAAGCTGAAGAGCGTGGGTTCCGCCGGCGCCAAGGGCGTCGCGGTCAACAAGGGCATGTCACCGATCCAGGCGCTGAAGATCATGTGGACGCTCAAGGGCATCAGCAACGGCGGCATTTCCGTGCAGGTGCCGGTTGCCAACCCCAACTACTTCGTCGCCGGGCAGTCGGCCGTCCTGTGGGACAAGGCACGCGCCACGAAGCTCTTCAACGACCTCAACAACGACCGTCCGGTGACCGCGCCGACCACCGGTTCCTGACCGGCCGTCATGCGCCGGCCTCTCAGCGATTGAGCGGCATACCAACGCATTGAGCGGCGTACGGAAACCAGTCGTTTCCGTACGCCGCTCAATGCTGATGTATGCCGGTCGATCTACTTCTTCAGCAGCTGGCGCGCGGCCACCATCCGCTGGATCTGGTTGGTGCCCTCGTAGATCTGGGTGATCTTGGCGTCGCGCATCATCCGCTCGACCGGGTGGTCCACGACGTAACCGGCACCGCCGAGCAGCTGCACGGCGTCGGTGGTGACCTCCATCGCGACGTCGGAGGCGAAGCACTTCGCCGCGGCGCCGAAGAACGGCAGGTCGTCGTCGCCACGCTCGGACTTGGCGGCCGCGACGTAGACCATCTGCCGGGCGGCCTCGAGCTTGATCGCCATGTCGGCGAGCATGAACTGCAGACCCTGGAACTCCGCGATGGCCTTGCCGAACTGCTTGCGTTCCTTGACGTAGCCCAGGGCGTAGTCGAGCGCGCCCTGCGCGATGCCGACCGCCTGCGCGCCGATGGTGACGCGCGTGTGGTCCAGGGTGCGCAGCGCGATCTTCAGGCCCTCGCCCCGGCCGCCGATCATCCGGTCGCCCGGGATGCGGCAGTTGTCGAAGTGCAGCTCACGGGTCGGCGAGCCCTTGATGCCGAGCTTGCGCTCCTTCTCACCGAAACCGAAGCCCTCGTCGGACTTCTCGACCACGAACGCGCTGATGTTGCGGCCGCGCTCGCCGTCGGGGTCGGTCACCGCGAGAACCGTGTAGAACTCGGACTCACCGGCGTTGGTGATCCACGACTTCTGCCCGTTGAGCACGTAGTCGTCGCCGTCCGGCGTCGCCTTGCACCGCATCGATGCAGTGTCGGAGCCGGCTTCACGCTCGGACAGGCCGTAGGAGAACATCGCCTCGCCACGGGCGACCGGCGGGAGGTACTTGCTCTTGATGTCGTCGTTCGCGGCGAGGATCACCGGCATCGAGCCCAGCTTGTTGACGGCCGGGATCAGCGACGAGGAGGCGCACACCCGGGCCACCTCCTCGATCACGATGCAGGTCGCCAGCGCGTCGGCGCCCACGCCGTCATACTGCTCGGCGATGTGCGGCGCATGGAAGTCCGACGCGACGAGCGCCTCCAGCGCCGCACGCGGGAACTCGCTCTTCGCATCCACCTCCGCAGCATGCGGGGCGATCTTGTCCTCGGCCACGGCACGCACGGCTTCGCGCAGGGCATCGTGGTCCTCGGACGTCTTGAACAGGTCGAAGTCGTTGTCTGCGGTCACGTCACAATCCTACTCGTCAGTAACCAGCTTCAGTCAGCCAGTTCGGGGATGATCTCACGCTCGAACCGCTCGACCGTCGCGAGATCGTATGCCGCCTCCGGGAAGTACGCGATCGCGTAGCCGAGGCCGGCATCGCGCATCGAGTGCAACCCCTCGGCCACCTGCTCGACCGTCCCGACCGTCGCCTGCTCGCGCAGCGAGCGATCGACGTGCGCGGTGGCGTCGTCCTGCGACATACCGCCCTGGACCATCCGCGCCGCCAGGGCCGCGAGCTTCTCGTCCAGCTCCGCCGCGTTGTCGGCGATGATGACGTTGGTGTTGCCGGTCAGCGTGATCTCGTCGAAGTCCCGCCCGACATCCTTGCAATGCCGCTTGAGGATCTCGGTCTTGGCGGCGAACTGCTCCGGGTCACCGAAGTAGTTCGTGTAGTCGGCATACTTTGCCGCGATCTTCAGCGTGACCTTCTCACCACCGCCGGCCACCCAGATCGGGATGCGGTTGGCCGGGCTCGTGGTCTGCAGCGGCTGCGGGAAGCACAGCGCGCCGTCCACCTGGTAGTACTTGCCGTCCAGCGTCGCGGAGCCCGTCGTCCAGAGCTGCCGGAAGATCTCGACGCCCTCGCGCAGCCGGCCGAGGCGCTCCCCCACGGCCGGGAAGCCGTAACCGTAGGCGCGCCACTCGTGCTCGTACCAACCGCCGCCGATGCCCATCTCGATCCGGCCACCGCTGATGTGGTCGATGGTGGCGGCGACCTTCGCGAGGTATGCCGGCTGCCGGTAACTCATGCAGGTGCACATCTGCCCGAGCCGCACTCGCGAGGTGATGCCCGCGAACCCGGCCATCAGCGACCACGCTTCGTGCGTCGCCTCGTGCGACGGCTGCGGGGTCGTGTGGAAGTGGTCGTAGACCCATACCGATTCCCAGGACGGTATGGCGTCCGCGCGCCGCACCAGGGAGCTCATGACGTCCCAGTGCTTCGCCGGGTCGATGCCGACCAGGTCGTAGCGCCAGCCCTGTGGGATGAACATTCCGAACTTCATCTGCCGTTTGCCCTCTCGCGTTGGGGATGGACCGGCGGCCCGGTACCGTGAGCGCCATG
This sequence comes from Flexivirga sp., assembly GCF_035551235.1. Classification (GTDB taxonomy): domain Bacteria; phylum Actinomycetota; class Actinomycetes; order Actinomycetales; family Dermatophilaceae; genus Flexivirga. The sequence goes on from NZ_DASZNO010000038.1 coordinate 186,116, forward strand.
TCAATGCGCACGAGGATCACCGTAGTCGGCACCGGTTATGTGGGGCTCTCCATGGCGGTCCTGCTCGCCGGCGTCGCCGATGTCGTCGCATTCGACATCGACGCCGACCGCATCGCGATGCTGCAGGAGCGACGCAGCCCGATCAGCGATGCCGAGATCGAGCAGCAGCTCGCGAACGCCGACCTGTCCCTGCGCTTCACCCTCGACAAGCAGCAGGCGTATGACGAGGCGGACTTCGTCATCATCGCCACTCCGACCGACTACGACCCGGAGACCAACTACTTCAACACCTCCACCGTCGAAGGGGTCATCGCCGACGTCGCCGCGCTCAACCCCGCAGCGACGATGGTCATCAAGTCGACCATCCCGGTCGGCTTCACCAATGACGTCCGCAAGCGCCTCGGCACCGAGAACGTCGTGTTCTCACCGGAATTCCTGCGTGAGGGCAGGGCGCTCTTCGACAATCTGCACCCCTCCCGCATCGTCGTCGGCGAGGTCAGCGACCGGGCGCAGCGCTTCGCCGACCTGCTGGTCGCAGCCGCGGAGGACACCGACATACCGGTGCTGCTCACCGAGTCGACCGAGGCCGAGGCGATCAAGCTGTTCGCCAACACCTACCTCGCGATGCGCGTGGCCTACTTCAACGAGCTGGACACCTTCGCCTCGCGGCACGGGCTCAACACCAAGCAGATCATCGAGGGCGTCAGTCTCGACCCACGCATCGGAAAGCATTACAACAACCCGTCATTCGGGTACGGCGGCTACTGCCTGCCCAAGGACACCAAGCAACTGCTGGCCAACTACCAGGAAGTCCCGCAGACCCTGATCAGCGCGATCGTCTCGGCCAACACCACCCGCAAGGACTTCGTCGCGGACGACATCCTGGCGCGCGAACCGAAGGTCGTGGGCATCCACCGGCTGATCATGAAGTCCGGCTCGGACAACTTCCGGGCCAGCAGCGTGCAGGGCATCATGAAGCGCATCAAGGCCAAGGGTGTCGAGGTGCTGGTCTACGAGCCCGAGCTGGACGCCGAGGAATTCTTCGGCTCCCGGGTCACTCACGACCTCGACGAACTCAAGCGGGATGCCGACCTGATCGTCGCCAACCGGCGCACCGACGAGCTGGCAGACGTCGCCGAAAAGGTTTATACCCGAGACCTTTTCGGCTCCGACAGCTAGTTCCCCGCCACCTCCGCGCGCAGCGCCGCTCCCTTCGCGTGTGCCTCATCGCGCAGCTCGACCTGGAAGTCGGCCATCGCTGCGCGCAGGCGCTCGCCCTCCTCGTCCGGCGCGGATGCCAGGATGCGCGTCGCCAGCAGGCCGGCGTTGCGGGCGCCCCCGATTGAGACCGTCGCGACCGGGACACCGGCCGGCATCTGCACGATCGACATCAGCGAGTCCATGCCGTCGAGGTATTTCAGCGGCACCGGCACACCGATGACCGGCAGCGTCGTGACCGACGCGAGCATGCCCGGCAGGTGGGCCGCTCCCCCGGCACCGGCGATGATGACCCGGATGCCGCGGGTCGCGGCCTGTTCGCCATACGCGATCATCTCGGTGGGCATCCGGTGCGCGGAGACCACGTCGGCCTCGTAACCGATGCCGAACTCGTCGAGCGCCTCGGCGGCGGCACGCATCACCGGCCAGTCGGAGTTGCTGCCCATCACGATGCCGACAACCGGTGCGGCAGAAGCGGATTCGCTGATGTCGGAGGTCATTCTGTGACGGTCCCTTCGAGGTAGTCGGCAGCGTGCCTCGCGCGCTCGCGCAGCGCGTCGAGGTCGTCGCCGTAGACGTTGACGTGCCCGATCTTGCGACCGGGACGCACACCCTTGCCGTAGAGGTGCACCTTCAGGCCGGGGTCGCGCGCGAGCAGGTGCTTGTAGGTCGGGTAGAGCTCGTCGTAGTCGCCGCCGAGCACATTGCCCATCACCGTCCACGGCGCACGCGGGGCGACATCGCCGAGCGGCAGGTCGAGCACCGCGCGCAGGTGCTGCTCGAACTGCGAGGTGACCGAGCCGTCCATGGTCCAGTGGCCGCTGTTGTGCGGGCGCATGGCCAGCTCATTGACGACGTATGACGGGGAGCCGCCACCCGTACCCGGGATCTCGAAGATCTCCACGGCGAACACCCCGGTGATGTCCAGCTCACCGGCGAGCCGCAATGCGGCCTCGGACGCGCCCGCCGCGAGCGAGGCGTCGAGTTCGGGGGCCGGAGCCAGGACCTCGGTGCAGATGCCGTCGACCTGCACGGTCTGCACGATCGGCCACACCGCGGCCTGCCCCGAGGGACTGCGCGCCACCAGCACCGCGAGCTCACGGCTGAACGGCACGCACTCCTCGGCCAGCAGCGCCTCGCCGTGCGCGAACCAGTCGGCCGCCTCGGCCGCGGCTCCGATCACCCGCACGCCCTTGCCGTCATACCCACCACGGGGTGTCTTGAGCACGACGGGCCAGCCGTGCAGATCGCCGAACGCGGCCAGCTCCGCCTCGTCCTGCACCGGCGCCCACGCCGGGCACGGGACGCGCAACTCGGTCAGCCGCTCCCGCATCGCCAGCTTGTCCTGGGCGAAGACGAGCGCCTCCGGCTTGGGATGCACCGGCACTCCGGCATCGACCAGTGCCCGCAGCACGTGATCGGGGACGTGCTCGTGATCGAAGGTGACGACGTCGCATTCACGGGCGAACGCAAGAACCTCGTCGACGTCCAGGTGCGACCCGACCGGAGCAGACGGCACGACCAGTGCCGCAGCGGCATCGGGAGCTTCGGACAGGACACTGAGAGTGAGCGAGAGGTTGATCGCCGGCGGCTGGCACATGCGGGCGAGTTGGCCGCCGCCGATGATGCCGACGACGGGGAAGCCGCCCGGCGCACGCTGAGGGGAAGTCACCCGCATACCCTAGCGAGGCCTCTCAGCCGACCCTCAGGGCACAACCCGTAGGCTGAAAAGCGTGATCGGGGCCCGGATTGTCGACTTCGTACGCTCGCTGTGGCGTGAGCTGGCGAAGTTCGGCGTGATCGGGGTCATCAACATCATCATCGACCTCGGCCTCTACAACCTGCTGATCGACGGCCCGATGCCCACCAAGGTCACCGCCGCGAAGATCGTCAGCGGCAGCGTCGCGACGCTCTTCGCCTGGGTCGGCAACCGCTACTGGACCTTCCGGCACCGCCACAATCGTCCGGTCCACCACGAGGTCGTGCTCTTCTTCGGCGTCAACGGGCTGGCCCTGGCCGTCTCGGTGCTCTGGGTCGCCTTCGCGCACTACGTCCTGGGGCTGGAGGGCAAGTTCTGGCTGAACTTCAACGCGATGTTCGGCATCGGCCTGGGCACCATCATCCGCTTCTGGGCCTACAAGCAGTTGGTCTTCCGCAACGAGCCCATCGCCGACGAGTCTGCGGGGCAAGCACTGGCCGAGCCGCTGCAGGCCCAGGAACCGCACAACCGCGAGAGCGCACGCTGACCCACCACTCAGCCGTGATGCCGGTGCAGTGCCGAGGGCGCGGCCTCACCTTCGGACAGGAACAACGCGAAGACCGCCGGCTGCACGCTGCGCAACTCCAGCCGCCCACCGTTGGCGCCGGCGAGGTCACGGGCCAGCGCGAGCCCCAGCCCGGTGCCACCGGTGCTCACGCGGCGCTTGAAGATGTGCGGCGCGATCGCCGGGTCGACTCCCGGCCCCTGGTCGCTGACCTCGACGACGACCGACGGACCGTTGCGCCGCGCCATGACCTCCACGGTGCCGGTGCCGTGCTGCAGGGTGTTCTCCAGCAGGGTGGCCAGGATCTGGGAGAGGCCGCTGCGGCTGGCCACGACCTGTAGCCCACGCTCTCCGCTGACCTTGACGCTGCGCCGGGCGTCGGCGAACGCCGGCTGCCATTCGCGCTGCAGCTCGGCGATCACCGAATCCAGCGAGATCGTCGGCAGCGGCCCGGACGGCGACTCCCGGGCTCGCTGCAACAGCTTGTCGACCACAGTGGTGAGGCGCTCGACCTGTGCGATGCCGACGGTGGCCTCCTCGTGGATCTGCTCGATGTCGTCGCTGATCGAGATCTCGTCCAGCCGCATGAGCAGCGCGGTCAGCGGGGTGCGCAGCTGATGGCTCGCATCCGATGCGAACTCGCGCTCAGCGGCGAGGGTCGCTGTCAGCTCGGAGGCACGACCCTCGAAAACCTGTGAGATGCGGTCGATCTCGTCGATCCCGCTGCGCAGGGGCTCGAAGATGACCGGACCGTCCTCGGCACGCTCGGCGCGCCGGGTGAGCTCCTCGACCGGGCCCGCGATCTCCTCGGCCATGTGCCGGGTCCGCCACCAGACGAACGCCACACCGACGCCAGCAAGCACCAGGAGCAGCCCGCGATGCCACCACGCCGGCGTCAGCACCAGCGAAGGAATCAGGACCAGCGCCAACGGCGGCGCGGCGATCCGCGGACCAGCACGGAGCAGCCTGTTGCGCACGTGCGGCTAGCTTCCGCCGGCCGGCTCGAAGCGGAACCCGACACCGCGCACCGTGGTGATGAACCGGGGGCGGGTGGCGTCGTCGCCGAGCTTGCGGCGCAACACGGACACGTGCATGTCGAGGGTCTTGGTGGAGCCGAGCCAGGCGGTCTCCCAGATCTCGTGCATCAGCTGCTCACGGGAGACGACCTTGCCCTGCTCGCGCACCAGCACCCGCAGGAGCTCGAACTCCTTTGCGGTGAGCTGCAATTCGTTGTCGCCGACGAACGCTCGGCGGGCTTCGGCGTCCAGGCGCACCAACGGCGCCACCTCAGCCTCGTCGGGCGGGGTACGGCGCAGCAACGCCCGGGCACGGGCCAGTAGCTCGGCCAGCCGGAAGGGTTTGGTGACGTAGTCGTCGGCGCCGGCGTCGAGGCCGACGACCGTGTCGACCTCGTCGGCGCGTGCCGTCAGGATGAGCACCGGCACGGAGCTGCCGGAGTTGCGCAGCCGGCGGCACACCTCAAGGCCGTCGATGGAGGGAAGCCCGAGGTCGAGGATGACCAGGTCGGGACCGCTCTGGGCGCCGTCCAGGGCGGCGAGCCCGTCTTCCCGGACGTCAACGGTGTAGCCCTCGCGCCGCAACGCACGAGCTAGCGGCTCGGAAATCGCGGGATCGTCCTCGGCCAATAAGACACGGGTCATGGTGGCGATAGTAGTTCGCCATGACGCCTGGATAGGACCCACGACGTGATTTGTCCGATTCCCGGCAGGTGAATCGCCTCTCTCGCGACCGCCCGCACATCTGCGTGTCCGGTGAGCGCGGCCGCCACATCGGAGTCGGCGAGCACCGTACCCGGATCGGCCGCACTCGACAGCCGGCTCGCGCGGTTGACCGTGTTGCCGTAGACGTCCCCGAGCCGGGCCAGCACCCGGCCGGTCGCGACGCCGACCCGCATCCGCGGGATCAGGTCGTCGGCAGCCGCCTGATCGATCAGATCGAAGGCGATCGCGACGCCGCCTTCGACGGTCGTGTGCGAGAAGAGCACCTCGTCGCCGACGGTCTTGACCACTGCTCCACCGTGCGCGGCGACGATGTCGGAGGCCAGGGACTCGAAACGTTGCACCAGCGTGGCGAGTTCGCGCTCGCCCAGTTGCCGCGTCAGTTGGGTGAAGTTGACCAGGTCCGCGAAGCCGATCGTCCGTCGTACGCCGATGTGCGACTCCGGCTCGGAGTCGGCGATCATCCGCGAGATCGCGACGGCGAGATTGCGCCGCCATACATAGGTGATCAGCGGGGTGAGGTCCTCGGCCATATCCACTGCGCGCTGTGCTGCGAGGCGGGCGACCCTGCTGTCCACGCCGATGCCGTCGTCACCGGTGACCATGTCGGTGATGACCTGCAGCGACCACATCGCCAGCCGGTCGGTGGACCGCCCGATGGCCCGAGCCAGGCCGAGCACCGTCGCCTCATCCAGCTTCCCGTCGCGGACGGTCCGCGTGACGGCCTGCACCGCCTCACGGTCGGTCTCGGTGAAGACCACATCCTCGTCGCGTGCGCTGGCGAACCCGAGGGCACGCCACAGCTTGCTGGTGTCCTCCGCCGTGACGCCCGCACCCTTGGCGATGTCCGCCCGACGAAGCACCCGCGGCGCACCCAGCAGGCGCTCCTCGAGTGCGTCCACGAACGCCGCGCGGTCGTGCGGGTCGGGCTCCGGCAGCAGACTGCGCTCGCCCGGTCGGATGTGTATGACGTCACCCACTGCGTGCGGCACCGGACCGTCCGGCGTGTCGATGAGCAGGCGGCCCATCTCGTCGATGTCCAGGGCGGGTCCGGTGACCGACTCGTCGCCGGATAGTTCGACCCGCACCTGCCGGCCGATGGTGACGCAGGCGGCGCGGTAGGCGTCGTCCTCGCCGGCACCATCCCATTCGCGCTGGACCTGGGCCAGTGCTCTCAGCACGGCCACGATCAGGTCCTCGCAGCGGACGTCATACCCGGCCAGATGCAGGGAGGTGGCGGTGTCGACCGGCAGTTCGTCCCTGGTCTGGTGCACGTTGAGACCGATGCCGACCACCACACTCGGGTCGGCGCCGCCGCTCGCCTGGCAGAGTATGCCGGCGACCTTGGCCCATGGGGCCCGTGCATTCGGCCGGACCAGCACGTCGTTGGGCCATTTCAGCCCGATCGATGCTCCGGTGAGGTCGCGGACCGCCCGGCGTACGGCGAGACCGACGAGCAACGGCACCCATCCCCAGCGAGTGGCGTCCTGCGGCAGCGGCATCGTCGCCGAGAGCGCGATCGAGGTTCCGGCGGGTGCCTCCCACGAGCGGTCGAGGCGACCGCGCCCGGCGACCTGGTTGTCGGTGACCAGTGCGCGCCAAGGCTGCGGGTCGCGCAGCAGCTCGTCGTTGGTCGAGGCCACTTCGGGGCTCACGTCCACGTCGTGCCAGGGGTTCTCCGGCGTGTCTCGGAGCCGGTCATTGATCTCGGACCGATCCAGGAAGTGGCTCACGTCACCAAGGTTAGTGGTCGCGATCGGCCGGCTCGTGGCGCCATCCGGCTCGAGGCGTTCGCCGGATGTGCATCTCGGGAGCAGTCCCGTTAGCCTGTGTCGCGAACGGGAGTAGTCCCTCGACCGGATGTCGACATACTGGCGGTCCGCCGCCCGGTGTTCGGGGTCACCGCACAGGTGACTGGACGAGACGTTCGAACCATGACAGCAACCCGCTGCCGGTTCGACGTGCTCGTCTTTTTTGTTGCCCGGCACGGCGTTCCGGCCCGAAGCCAAGGACCCTCGTGCTCGACCTCGGAATCATCGTCACCGTCTTCGCGCTCGCCTTCGTGGCGGAGCTCCCGGACAAGAGCGCCGTCGCCGGCCTCGTGCTGGGCACCCGCTTCCCGTGGCCGTGGGTGTTCACGGGCGTCGCGGCGGCGTTCCTCACGCACGTCGTGATCGCGGTCAGTGCGGGTCAGTTGCTGTCGCTGCTGCCCGGGCGGCTCGTCGAGGGCGTGGTCGCACTGCTCTTCGTGTTCGGCGCCTGGCTCATCTGGCGGGAGGGCGCCCACCACGACGAGGTCGAGGCCGAGGGCGAGGCGGAGAGCGCCGACGCGGTGTCGGGGCGTTTCGACGGCGCCGGTTTCCTGAAGGTCGCGTCGCTCGGGTATGGCGTCATCTTCGTCGCCGAGTGGGGCGACCTCACCCAGATCCTCACGGCGAATCTCGCTGCGAAGTATCACGATCCGTTGTCGGTGGGCATCGGCGCGACGCTCGGCCTGTGGTTGGTCGCGCTGCTCGCCATACTCGGCGGCAAGACGTTGCTGAAGTTCATGCCGATCGTGTGGATCACGCGTGTCGCGGCCGTCGTGATGGTGGTGCTCGGTGTGCTGAGTGCAGTGTCGGCGGTCCGCGGCTGAGTCGCGGTCAGCTGATCCGACGGAACTGTCGCCCGACGCTGCGAGTGCGTCCGTCGTCGTCGTACAGCGCGACCGTCGGCGCGTAGGGCTTGGGCGTCAGCGAGAACCATGCCCAGCGGTGCACATACGGCAGCGTCGTCATCATGGCGGCGCTCGCGTCGAGGAACTCGGCTTGCAGACTCGAGCTCCTGGAGCGCGCGCCGGCGCCGTGCCAGGAGATGAGGCTGAACTCCGTGAGCCAGATCGGCAGGTTGTAGCGGTCGTACGAAGCCTTCAGGTAATCGTGCAGGTCATCGACGGCGCGGCTGATCGAGAAGTCGGTCTCCACCCGCGGGCGGATGTACCAGTGCAAGGGCAGGAAATCGACGCGATACTTCCGGCCCCGGACGCCGCTCATGAACCGGTCGAGCCACCCACCGGGCCGGTCGGCTCCGGCCGCAACCGCCGGTGCACCCAGGTGCAGGCCGGTCTCCTGCAGCCGCGGCCAGGCGGTCAGGGCCTCCTGAACCGACATGTGTGCCTGCGTCCGAACGAGGGGTTCGTTGAACGCGAGCAACGACGTCCCGAGCGAGGCGGCTTGTGCGAGGGCAGCGTCGGTCAGGTCCGGCCTTCCCCAGATCATCGGCACGAATTCGCAGCCGGGCGGACTCTCGATGCCGTGGTGATGTGGCGCGAAGGTGTAGTACCAACGGGCACCCGAGTCGGCGAGGTCCTGACTGACATGATCCACCCCGGTCCATGTCGCCACCCCGGGCAGCGGGCCCGGGGGCGGCGGACGCTCCGTCTGTCGGGCGCTGGGGGTGGGAGCCGCCGACGGTCCCTGCGTGGTCGCGGGTGGCCCGGCGGGCGTCGTCGAGGAGACCGCAAGTGGGTTGCCGCACCCTGCGACCGCCGCAGCCAGCCCACCGAGCCCGCCGCTGATCGCCAGTCGTCTAGGGACGGCCTGCATCGGCATATCCTCGTGGGTTGGCGACCTGGAAATTCCAGCTGTCACGGCACATGGCGGCCAGGTCGAGTTGCGGTTTCCAGCCCCACGCCTCGCGCACCGAGCCGGCGTCGGCGACCAGCCGCGGCACGTCTCCGGGGCGGCGGGGCAGGACCGTGTAGGGGATGTCGCGGCCGCACGCCTCGATGAAGGCGGCCCGCAGCTCGAGGACCGAGGTCCCCTCCCCCGTCCCGAGGTTGAACACCTGCATGCCGGGGTGATCATCGATGTGGTCGAGCGCGTCGACGTGACCGCGGGCGATGTCGACGACGTGGACGTAGTCGCGGACCGCCGACCCGTCTGCCGTCGGATAGTCCGCACCGAAGACGTTCAGGCGCTCGCGCTGACCGCCTGCGACTTGTGCCAGATACGGGATGACGTTGCGCGGCGTGCCCACCGGGACCTCGCCCAACAACCCACTGGGGTGCGCGCCGATGGGGTTGAAATACCGGAGGCTGATGGCGCGCATGTCGGAGTGATAGCGGCAGCCGTCGTCGATCATCCGCTCGGCCGCGTGCTTGGACCAGGCGTACGGGTTGGTGGGCGCGATCGGGGCAGTCTCGTCGAGCAACTGCGCGCGCGTCTCGCCGTAGACCGAGCACGACGAGGAGAAGACGATCCGCGTGACGCCCGCCTCCTTGGCGACTGCCAGAAGAGTGGCTGTCCCCGCCACGTTGGTGTGGAAGTAGCTGAGCGGGATCTCGGTCGACTCCCCGACTGCCTTGCGTGCGGCGAAATGGATGATCGCATCGACGGAGTGCCGCTCGAAGACAGTCGCGAGCGCATGCCTGTCGGTGACATCGACGCGCTCGAGGATCGGCAGCACACCCGTGATCGCGTGGACCCGGTCCAGGGCCTCAGCGCTTCCGGCCGACAGATCGTCGACGGCGATCACGTCGTACCCGGACTGGATGAGCTCGACGCAGGTATGGCTGCCGATGAAGCCGGCGCCACCGGTCACCAGCACACGTGGGCGTGCCCCTTGCGGGCGGGAGACCGCGGACATCTACAAGACCTCCATGAGTTCCGGAATGTATGCCGCCGTGACCAACCCGACGAATGCCGTCGTCGCCAGGGAGATGAGCAGCGGCCCCCAGACGGAGCGGACCGCCGCCAGGCGGGTATTCGCTGCGTGCCGAGCGACGTCACCGGCATGCAGCACACAGATGACGACCGCGAAGACGGACTGCGAGGCGGCCGCGAGCAGGGAGAGCCCGACGTAGCCGACCACCTCCCTGCTGCCGATACCGACGCGGGCACATGCCGCCATCGTGAAGCTCATCAGGCAGAAGGGCAGGATCAACTTCACCGGAAGGGGTTGCGGTCCGAGGCCGCCCTTGGCGGTGACCTTGAAATCGAGAGTGCGTGGCAGGAACCGGTCGATGGTGGCGGAGACAACACCCATCACGGTGAACGGCCAGCGGCTGCCGACATACAGCATCCGCTCCCAGCTGATGGTCGGGGCATCGAGTGGTCGGGTGACACCCGTTTGTCGTAACAACACCGTCACCGCCAGCAGCCAGCTCGTCATCGCACCCCAGAGCGCGAAGAACCACACGATGTCGACCGACACCCATCGGCTGCGAGTCACGTCGGCGATGGCGAAGCTGGCGGGACCGAGCACGGCCATGAAGGTCAGCAGCACGTAGACGCCGGACTGGAGCAGGAAGCGGGCCGCCAGGGTGAAGGGCAGCGCCCGGCAGGTGCGTGGCACCAGCGTGAAGAACACCGTCGTCAGGCTGCGCGCCCACTGGAACTCCTGGGTGACCATGGCGGCGAAGTCGGTCGGACCGTCCCCGTGCGCGCTGGCGTAGATCGCAAACGCACCACGCCACCCGGCGACATTGAGCAGGTACGACGTGGTGAAGTCTTCGGCCAGCTCCGGGCCCAGCCCGCCGATCTGGCGCAATGCCGCCGTGCGGACGGCGTAGTGCGATCCGATGCAGACAGGGGTGCCGTCCGCGTTGAGTCCGATCTGTTGGGCTCCGTGGAAGGCCGCCTCCTCGTGGGGTCTGCCGCGGACGGTCCAGGACTGCTCGGCATTCGCGTCGCAGATGCTGGGGGCGGCGACGTAGCCGACGGCCGGGTCGATGAAGGGCCGCACGATCTCCCGCAGGTAACTCCGTCCCGGGACATGGTCGGCGTCCAGCTGCGACACGATGTCGTACGACTGATAGCCGTAATGGTCGTAGAAGTAGGCCAGGTTCCCCTCTTTGCACCGGCGTCGCCGTGGCCAGGTCACCCGCTGGTAGCGGTCATCCCCACGTCGGCTGGAGACGTACACGCGGTGCTCCCGACACCACGTCAACGTCTCCACGGAGGGGTCCTCGTCGGCCAGCCACACATCGTAGGGAGCGGGGAAATTCTGGTCGAGCATCGCGCGCAGCGTCGTACGAACCAGTGGCCACGGTTCGGAGGGTGCCTTCGTGACGACCATCGCGATCCGCCCGCTCGGAAGAGGCAGGTCCGCGCCGACGAAACGCATGCGGTTGACGATGCGGAGGAAGTAGACGGACAGCAGCAGCACCGCGAGCAGGAGTCCGGAGTTGATCAGGAAGCCGAACCACGTCAGGCGGTGCGACGGCAGGACCCACCACGCCACGAACACGCAGAAGGTCAGGAGCCATCCCGCCGACAGGAACGCGAGGATTCGCCGGGCTCGTGGTGACAGCGCCGGGGCCAGCAGCGCCTGGTCGGCAGCGCGGCGGGACGGCAAGGACCCGAACACCGGCCCCGACGGACGCACATCGATCACGATCCCGCCGGACAGGGCGAACAGGTAGTCGCGCACGTCGTCGACCGCGGTCCCACCGCGTTGTGCGGGCGATGCAGCGAGCGCCCGCCCGCCGGTCGACGAGGTGACTCGCCGCGAACTCTTCGGGTGGACCCGGTGCCGACCCGCCGGGCGGGCTTGCGGTCGGATCCTGGCCCGGTGCCGGCCGGCCCGCTTAAATGGAGACAGCATCGACGAAGGATGGATTTTCTGCATACTTCATGCAGTTCCACGACACTGTCTTCTCGAGCCCTTCCGCTACGTCGACCAGCGGTGACCAGTCGAGTTCGGCGCGGGCCACACTGATGTCCGGTCGCCTGCGGGTCGGGTCGTCCTCGGGAAGCGGATGGTAGTCGATGACGGACGTCGACCCGGCGATATCGCGGATCCGCTCGGCAATCTCCCTGACCGTCAGTTCCTGCGGATTTCCAAGATTGACAGGCCCTTTCACGCGACTGTCGATCATCGCGAGGAAGCCTCGGACCATGTCGGAGACGTAACACAGGCTCCGCGTCTGGCTCCCGTCCCCGTAGACCGACAGCGGCTCACCCGCCAATGCCTGCGCGATGAAATTGGTCACCACGCGCCCGTCGTCACGCCGCATGCGTGGCCCGTACGTGTTGAAGATCCGCACGATCCCGGCGTTGATCCCGCTGCGCGTGTAGGCCGCCACGAGAGCCTCGGCATAGCGCTTCGCCTCGTCATACACGCTGCGTGGCCCGATCGGGTTCACGTTGCCCCAGTAGTCCTCGGTCTGCGGGTGTATGGCGGGATCGCCGTACACCTCGCTCGTCGACGCCTGCACGAACCGCGCGTCGTGGGCGGCTGCGAGATCCAGCGCCCGGTGGGTACCGATGGATCCTGTGGTCAGGGTGAATACGGGCCGATCCAGATACGCCGGCGGGGAGGCCAGGCTGGCGAGGTTCACCACTGCATCGACCGGTCCACTCACCTCGATCGCTTCGCGGATGTCGTGCACGTCGAGGTGGAATCTGGGTGACTCCAGCAGGTGGGCGACGTTGTCGACGAGACCCGAGGAGAGGTTGTCGATACAGATCACATCGTCGCCACGCGCGTGCAATGCTTCGCACAGGTGGGAGCCGATGAACCCTGCGCCGCCGGTGACGACCACACGCATCGGTGTCTGGTTCATCACCGCCATGGGTCCCACGTCCCGTGTGCCGCGCCGAGACTCCTCGTTCCGTCGACACCGAACCACATGTCACTTCCTCCTTGTGCAATGCCCGTCGAGGCGTCGTCGCTGAGGTGTCTAGTCCCTGATGGCGAGGAGCGTACATGGATCTGTTACCGGTCCGTAGGTTCGAAACTTCGGGTCTCGATAGGTGATACAGCGGCAAGAAGAGACGACCGCGAGCGCTCTCGACACCACATGGCGACGGCTTCAGGAAGTAGCCTTGTCCGCAGACATCAACCGCTGCCGACGGCCGATATCAGCCGATATCGACAGCTGATGCGACAGCCGATATCGAGCCGCGATCAACCGGATGGGAAGAGATGAGCATCAGTAGGCGGAGCGCACTCGCCGGGTCGCTCGGAACGACCGCAGCAGCGCTCAGTACAGCGTGGTCGACACCATCCGCAGACGCCTCCACGACACCCATTCCCGGTGTCGGCGCTTGGGCCGGGGTCGATCAAGTGAGCAATGATCTGGCGAATTCACAAGCGCACTGGTATTACACGTGGGCGCCCAATCATGAGTGGATCACCACCCCGACCGGCTGCGAATTCGTGCCCATGATCTGGGGTCAACGTGACCTGACCAGCAGTGCGCTCTCACAAGCGAAGTCGAACGGCCGAATACTGCTCGGGTTCAATGAGCCGGACGTGCCGACCCAGGCCAACATGTCGGTTCAAGTGGCGCTGGACGCCTGGCCGAAGCTGCAAGGGACCGGCATGACGCTGGGCGCGCCCGCCGTCTCCTCGAACGCCGCCACCCCGGGGGGATGGCTCGATAAATTCATGAGTGGTGTGAGGTCACGGGGTTACCGAGTCAACTTCATTCCGTTGCACTGGTACATGAGTGCCGATCTCTGGAGCAATTACTCCACTCAACGAGCCGTCAGCATCCTCCAGCAATATCTTCAGGCGACCTACAACAGGTACAAGCTTCCGATCTGGCTCACTGAATTCAGCCTCATCTGGTTCGACGGGTCGACTCCGCGAGCAGAAAGCTCCTCGGTGCAATCCGCATTCATGAGCGCAGCAAACAGCATGATGGCCACATTGCCCTACGTACAGCGCTGGGCGTGGTTCTCGCTGACACCGTTCAATAACGCGACCCCCGCCGCGCTTTACGACAATCATGGAAACATCACTGCCACCGGGACCAAATTCCAATCCATCGCCTGATGTACTTTCTTGACTTAGCCGAGTAGTTCGTCGATCCATGCGTCGAGGCGTTTCCGCAGGATGGCCGCGGTGATGTCCGCCCTGCCGATGCCGGCATAGTTGACGTCCCAGGACTCGACGTGCGGGTCGGCGTGCTCGGCAGCCAGGACGTCCCAGGCGCGTATGTCGGGGACGTGGTGCCCGGAGCGTTCCTCGTAGCTGCGCAGGAAGTGGTCCGCTGCCGCCACCGAACCGAGCAGTACCAGGTCCTGCCGGCACCACGCCACGTCGACGCCGCGCGGAGCCCAGCGGGCGCCGTTCCAGTCGACCACCCCCACCAGCCGGTCGTTATTCCAGAGGGCGTTGCCACACCAGAAGTCGAAGTGCGTGAGGACGCGACCGCTCAGGTCCAGCCGCTCCCATTGCGCGTGCGCACGCACGGACAGCCTGCTGGTCCTCGTCGGCGGTTCCTGCGGTTCGGGACGTAGTCCCGTGCCGTCGAGCTGGTGGATCCTCGCCAGTGCACTCGCCATCTGCTCGGCGATCACGTCCGGTGGCAGGTCAGGGTCCGGGTGGTTGCCGTCGAGAGCGGTGGTCACGATCACGGGGTGGCCCGACTCCTCGCCATACGCGATGAGCCGGGGCGCCATCGCGCCGAGCGGGTCCAGCCTCTCGAGCACGCCGATCTCGTGGCCCACCGCGGGTGACTCTTGCGAAAACGCCCGCACGACATACGATTCCGTGCCGTCCGTCGCCAGGATCGTGACCGCGTCCTGGCCGCCGCTGAGCTCGCGGACGAGCCGTAGCGGACGAGACAGGAGCCTTTCCCCCGTCGCGATCACCTCGGTCGTGCTCAGCGCTGTCATGCCATCACCCTGTCACCTGGTCTACTCGCGCATCGAGTAGCGGTGAGGAACGAGCCGCGTCCATTCGCCGGTCGAGTAGCGGTGAGGAACGAGCCGCGTATCGAGACCGAGACCCCGCGCCGGCGTTGCGTTTTCGTTCCACTGCGGTCGCCTGTTGGTCGGGCGACGACCCCGCCGGCGTGCCGACCCGCCTCCCTTCCGCCGTGTCGCTCCGTGCGGACCCGCCCGGCCGGCGTTGCGGATCGCTACACTCCCGCCGCCAGCCCGGACTCGCCGCAGGATTGCCCGCCAAGGCAGCTGCCGGGCGCGCCGGTCAGCGTGGTGCGTGAATAGTTCAATGCGGATGTCGCGACGCGGCCACCGAGTGAATCGGCAGTGTTCGCAACCGAGCACACCCACATCTCAATTCCTAGAACGGTGGTGCCTTCGGTAGCTCGATACGGATGTCGCGCCTTGGCCGGTAGAAGGTGATCTTGCATCGGAGCCTCCGCCGTGGCCCCCGGCCACGATCGTTGTGATCGTGATCGCCGCCGTCGTCGTCCTGGCCATCCAGGTCCGGGACGGCGTGTGATTCCGGGGCGCGGGCGTGCTCGTCGTCGTGGCCGGTGAGGAGGTGCAGGTCCTCCAGATCGGTGAACACGTTGGGTGTGACGTCGTGCTCGCGGCACAGCGCCAACCTGATCCCGAACTCCTGCTCGATGCGGCTGACGAACGGCGGGCACTGATCATCGGGCCGGTCATGGTCGTACGCGATCGTGCGGAGCCGACGCGTCAGCGTCTGCCAACTGATCGACGCGTCCTCGTGCTGCCGGCTCGCCCAGAACCTGCCGGTCTTCGGATTGTGATGCCCCCGGTGCAACGCGTGCAGGTTGTCCGGGTGCGTCGCCCCCTTCCCCGGTTCCGTTGCACCGGGCTGGTACTCGACGTCGTGATCCACATCCGCATCCGCCGCAGCCACACCACAATCGCCCGGCGCCCGGCAGGCGCGGTCCCTGCCCTTGACCAGCCGGGCCATCGCCGCCGGCACGCGATACGTGCGCGCCGCATCCATCACCTCGCCGCTGATCGGATCGGTCACCAGACGCGCCCACGTCGAGCCTGCCTGCAACGCGACCTCCCGCACCTGCTCCGCCGACAGGAACCCGAGCCCGGGCACCTCGCCGACGCCGAACGCCGCACCAGCACCGGTGCTCGAACCAGCCGCGCCGCCGTCGGCCCACCCGGCGAGGACGTCCTCGGGCAGGATGCTTGCCAGGTTGACGATCACGTGCAATCGGCCTGCCGGTGCGTTGCCGAGACAGTCATCCCCGGCGACCGTGCCACGCAGCAACAGGTCGATCGCGATATCCGCCCGTAACTGCGCCAGGGTGCGCGGGTCACCCGCAGCCCGTGCTGCCTTCGCCATTGTCGTGATGCGCTGCTGCGCCGCGAAGACCCGAGCCGCGTCCCCGGTCGCCTGAAACATCGCAGTGCCGTCCTTGCCGGGGAACGTGCACGCATCCCGCCCCTGCACGGCGTCCGCATGACGGCGTTTGCGGTCCGCCGCAGCCGAATCCACCAACGCCAACTGTCGGCGGATCCTCGCTCGGAACCCACTGTGCGACAACGGCACCGGACACGCACCATCGCCGTCGCCGTTGTTGTCGGCGCGTGTCCTGTCCGGTGGCGCCAGCAGCCGATCGATCACCTGACCGGCCAACACCGGATCCAGATGCGCCGTCTCCGTGTATGCGATCCGGGCCCGCTCCCAGGAACACCCACCCCCGGCCAGTAACTCGTGTGCGGCCCCGACCCGCTGGGTCATCGCGGTCGCGAACCGCACGCGGTCCCGTGCGGCGCTCAACGTCGACCCCGTCAACAACTGCACCTCGTGCACCACCGCCCGGCACGCATGCTTACGGTGCGCCGCAACCTTCGCGACATACCGCGGATCATCCACCGGCACACCGTGATCGACGGCCACGTCCTGGACCAACGCCGCCGTGGCGTCCAACGACGCCGCATCCGCGAAACCCTTCACCGCCTCCGCCGCCTGCACCACGTCCCCCAAGTGCTCCCGCGACACGCGCTCCGCACGCGTCACTGCCCCGTCCCCGCGGCCGGCCTCTGTGACCAACGCGACCAACGCATTCGCAACCGTCTCGGGCAGACCCGACAGATCCAGCACCCGGCCACTGTCCTGGGACATCACCACCGGCCACCTCCACCCGTCACCCCTGGTTGCTATCTGTGTTCGATTCTAAACGGGACCACTGACAACCCCATCGAACGAAACCTCAACAGCCACAACAGTTTCCGATCCGGCAAACGCGCAGTAGCGCACGGCACTCCCGCCAGATCAATGCGCCAGGTCTCGGCACCGTCCTGAACGCGCTGGACGCACGATCCATCCGCTCAGTCCTCGTATGCCGGCCATGGCCGGGCCCCTACCGCAAGCCCAGCCGGGTCTTGCCGTCGAGCAACTCGCGCGCGATCTCCAGGTGTCCGGAGTGGGCAGCCGTCTCCTCGATGAGGTGCAGCACGATCTCGCGTACGGTGAGCGGCTCCTCGTCGGGGTCCGTGCTGTGCCGACCCCGGGGCGCCGCATCGAGCGCAGTCGCCGCAAGCATCTCGTTCGTCTGCCTATTCTGATCCCGGTAATAGGTCAAGACCTTCGACGACGGCCAGTCGATGACGAACGGCGCGTTGGGGTCGTAGGGCTCGTCGTCGAAGTCCTCGTCGAACGGGTGGCCTGGGTCGTGATCGAGAACGACGTCGCACGTCCAGTGGCGTTCGGCACCGCCGAGGTGCGCCACCATTCCCGCGGGCGTCCAGCCGGACGGCACGACCGAGGTGTGCCAATCCTTCTCGGAAAGACCCTCCACGATCGAGCGCACCGAAGCGCGCTGGTATTCAAGCGCCGCGATCAGCGCCGGGCGGTCCGCCTCATCGAAACTCGACATCTTCCGATGATCGCACCGGTGACCGACACGGCGTGCGAATCCCACTGATACTCACGCCCACCGCCAGTCACGCACGCCGCCCACGCGATGGGACAGCGATTCGCATCAGCTCCTCGCCCACAGTCACCCGGCCGCTGTAGCCCTGCTGCGCCCACCGTGACCACTGGCGTGGATCGAGCGGATGGTGCGCGAGATCTCCGATGTGCGAGAGCACGAGGTGCCGGGCACCCGCCGCCTCGGCGATGGGGCCGACCTCCTGGACCTCCACGTGCGACTGCAGCATGTGGTTCATGACCGCGTCGGGCAGGTTCGCGCCGCGGACGTTGATGGCCTCGTGCACCAGCACATCGGCATCGCGGGCCAACCGAATCAGGTTGTCGCTCCTCCGGGTGTCACCGGAGAACACCACCGAGCCGTAGTCCGTGTCGAACCGGAACGCGAATGACGGGAAGGCCGGGCCGTGTGGGACGAGGACGGCGGTCACGCGCACCCGGTCGTCCTCGAAGACCACGAACGGCGCCATTCGCGGTGCCGTGTCGCCCAGCGGATCCGCGCCGACATCGGGGACCGCGATCTCGTGCACGTCGGCCAGCGTCCGGATGTCGCGAATGCCGGTGTCCCGCATGAAGATGTTGCTGCTGTAGGCGAACGCCCGGTGACAGCTCTCAGTCAGGTCCGCCAGGCCGGGTGTGGGGTTGTCAGGCGCGATCACCGGCGCCGAACCACCGCCGTACTTCGGCGGAAGCGCCCCGGCGGATCCGGGACCGAACACCTTGACCGGTCCCGCGAGGTTGTCGCCCTCCTCGTTCGGGATGTGCCCGCCCAGCATGAAGTAGTTGTAGTAGTCGGCCACGTGGTCGGCGTGCAGGTGGGTGATCAGGATGGATCGCAGGTCGCGCAGCCGGAGACCCGACTGGACGTACTGGGTCACCGAGGAGCGTCCGCAGTCGATGACGTAGTTGACGCCGGCGACCGTGAGCACGGTGGAGATGCCGACCCGCTTCTGTTGGACCGGAGGCCCGGCCTGGGTGCCGAGCAGCGTGAGCTCCAGCTCGCCACGGCGCACCGATCGAGCGGCGGGTTGCGCCGATGCTGCGGACATTCCCGAACCTGTCAGTCCCAGTCCGGCGCCGAGCGCTGACACACCGGCGGTCGCCAGCAGACTGCGACGGCCGATCCGGTGACAAGAGTCCTCGAGACACATGGCTTACCTCCTGAGAAAAACGGTCGGTGCATCGCCGTTTTTAACAGGAAACCTGATTATTGTCCAGGCCTGCGAACTCGCTCAGCAGGTGGCGAGCATGCTGTTCAGCGCGGTCTTCTCGGAGCTGGTCACCCACAGGCCGTACTTGTCCTTGATCAGCACCCAGCGCGTCGCGTACAGGCAGTATGACGCCGTGTTCGGCGGCTTCCATTCCGCCGGATCGTCATCACCCTTCGACTGGTTCAGCGAATCGTCGGCCGACACCAGCACCAGCGGATCGTTCGCGTACTGCGTGCGTTTCGTGGTGTCCCAGGCCGCGGCCCCGGTGGCATAGGCGTCACCCAGCGGCACGACGTGATCGATGTCGATGTCGGACGCCTCGTCATACTTCTTGGCGCCATACGGGTCGACCCACGTGCCCTGCAGGCTGGTGCACGTCGACGACATCGTGACGTTCTCACCGTCCCGGTAGAGCGCCGCATTCCGCGCGTTGCAGGCGTTGTTCGGCTCCACCGGCCAGCCCCAGGTCGACGCGTCTCGCCAGTGCGGGAAGAGGTCGCGGCTGTAGCCGTCCATCGACCCCTTCGCCTTGACGGTCAGCGTCGATAGGTCTGCCTTCGCGTCCGCCGAGGTCCCCGTCAGCCCCAGCTTCAGCTGCGCGGCTGCCACCGTGCCCGACACCTGGCCGACCTCCGTCGCCTGTGCCGGCGCCGTCGCCGCCATCCCGAATGCGACCGAACCGGCTGAAACTGCAACGAGGAAGCGACATTTCATGAGTCTTGACGCTACGCCGGGCACGTCATGCGCGAGTGATGTTCAGGTCAGTCCCGGGTCAAGAATGCGTGTTCTTTTCGCCATACGCTCGCGGTCCCGCTCGTCCAGCACGCCCGCTTCCAGGACCGCTCGCATCGCGTCCACGTCGTCGTAGAACGCACGGAACGCCGTCGGCACATCCACGCCGTGCGACGGCGCCTCCAGCACCCGCACCCCATCACCCGGTCGTATGGCGCCAGGAGTGACCACGCGCAGGTACGCCCCGGAAAGCCCATGTGCGACATACCTTTTCAGCCAACCGCGCTCGGCCATGTGCATCCGGAACGTGCCACACGGGATCCGCGGGCCACTGACCTCCAACACTGCCTCGCCGACCTCCCACCGTGTGCCGATGACAGCGCGATCCACGTCGAGACCGACGGTCGTGAGGTTCTCACCGAACATGCCGTCGTCGAGCTGCCGACCGAGCTCCGCGCCCCACCAGTCCAGCTCCTCACGCGCCACGGCATACACCGCCTGGTCGTCCCCGCCGTGGTGCTCGCGGTCACCGATGAAGTCGTCGAGCACACCGCTGCCGAGACCACCGTGCTTCGGACCCGGCGCCCGCACACTGATCTCGGGCACCGACCGCTTGTGTATGCCGGTCGGCGTCGTCTTGGCCGAATTCCGTTCCGCCCGGCCAACATTCGTGGAGATGACACGCGGCATGGGCGCACCGGCAGGGTGCGAATCATTCAACACGGACACCCGACGATTGTGCGGGCCGTGCAAACCTGATGCAACGCCGTTTCAGCCCGGCTAGCGTGCAGGCTGTGACTGACGACCTCGCACGCACCCCGACCGCTGTCGACTCGATCGCCGAGCGCTTCCACGAGAAGTCGATCGAACTCTCCCCGATGTGGGGCACCTACATCGGCTCGACCGAACGCCAGGACGAGCTCGACGACTTCTCCCCCGCCGGCCTCGCCGAACGCAACGCCCTGCTGCGCGAGACGCTCGCCGCGCTCGATGGGGTGACCGCCGAGGACGACGTCGACAAGGTCACCATCGACGCGATGCGCGAGCGCCTCGGCCTGGACGTCGAGCGGTATGACGCCCACCTCGACCACTCCGCGCTCAACGTCATCGCCTCGCCCCTGCAGGACGTTCGCGACACGTTCGACCTGATGCCCACCGACACACCCGAGCAGATCGCGACGGTCGGCAGGCGGATGCGCGCCATACCCGAGGCGCTGGATCAGTGGTTCGAGTCCCTGCACGTGGCCGCCGATCAGGGCGTCGTCAGCCCGGTCCGGCAGGTGAAGGCCTGCATCGAGCAGACCAAGGACCACACCGCGGCCGACGGTTACTTCGCCGAGCTGAAGCGCCAGCGCCCCGAGATCGCCGGCGACATCGATGTCGCCGCGCAGGCCTACGCAAGGGCCGGCGACCGGCTCCGCGAGGAGCTGCTGCCGCTGGCGCCCGAGTCCGACGCCTGTGGCCGCGAGGCGTACGGCTTGCACTCGCGTTACTTCCTGGGCGCCACGGTCGACCTCGAGGAGACCTATGCCTGGGGTCAGGAGGAGCTGGCGCGCATCACGGCACAGATGCAGGAGGTCGCGGGGCAGATCGTGCCGGGCGCCTCGGTCGAGGAGGCTATGGCCGCGCTCGACACCGACGCCGACTACACGCTCAGCGGCACCGAGGCCCTGCAGCGCTGGATGCAGGGCAAGGCCGACGAGGCGATCGACAAGCTCGGCGGCACCCACTTCGACATCCCCGAGCCCGCGCGCACCATCGAATGTTGCATCGCCCCAACGCAATCCGGCGGCATCTACTACACCTCACCGAGCGAGGACTTCTCCCGGCCCGGCCGGATGTGGTGGTCGGTGCCCAAGGGCGTCGAGTCGTTCAGCACCTGGCGTGAACTGACCACCGTCTACCACGAGGGCGTACCCGGGCATCACCTGCAGAACGGCCAGACGATCTTCCGTTCCGGCCTGCTCAACACCTGGCGCCGGCTCGGCGTCTGGTGCTCCGGACACGGCGAGGGCTGGGCCCTGTATGCCGAACGGCTGATGGACGAACTCGGATTCCTGGAGGACCCCGGCAACAAGCTCGGCATGCTCGACGGGCAGTCCCTGCGCGCCGCACGCGTCGTCCTCGACATCGGCGTGCACTGCGGCTTCGAGGCACCGGCCGAGGTCGGCGGCGGCGACTGGACCTACGACAAGTGCTGGCAGTTCCTCAACGCACACTGCGACATGCCCGAGGGCTTCCTGCGGTTCGAGCTGGACCGCTACCTCGGCTGGCCGGGCCAGGCTCCGTCATACAAGATCGGCGAGCGGATCTGGATGCAGCTGCGCGACGAGGCGCGCGCTCAGGAGGGCGACGCCTTCGACCTCAAGGCGTTCCACCGTCGCGCGCTCGACATCGGCTCGGTCGGTCTCGACACGCTGCGCGGAGCGGTGCTGCGCACGCTGTAGCCACCGGCCACCTGGGAAGATGACCGCGTGCATATTGCATTACCGATCTTCCTGCTGACGGCCTCGGTGGTCGTGCTCGCCACCATCGCCCGCCGGATCGGCCTGTCCGCCCCGCTGCTGTTGGTCGCGGTCGGCGCCGCAGTGTCGTTCCTACCGGTCATGGCCTACCCGTTCGAGGTGGACCCGGAGATCGTGCTGCTCGGGTTCCTTCCGCCCCTGCTGTTCGCCGCGGCGTCCAACACGTCGCTGATCGACCTGAGCCGGGAACGACGGCAGATCCTGCAGATGTCGGTACTGCTGGTGCTCTTCACGGCGTTCGGGGTCGCGCTCGTCGCGTGGGCCCTGCTGGACGTGCCGTTCGCCGCGGCGGTGGCGCTCGGAGCCGTGGTCGCCCCGCCCGATGCGGTCGCCGCGACAGCGGTCGCCCGCCGGATCGGCCTGCCCCGTCGGGTCGTCTCGGTGCTGGAGGGCGAGTCGCTCTTCAACGACGCGACGGCCCTGGTCACGGTCAACACCGCCAAGGGGCTGATCGCCGGTGGCGCCGGCGCGACGACGGTCTTCACCGCCGGGCGGGACTTCCTGTGGGCGTCGCTCGGCGGCGCCGCGATCGGCTTCGTCGCCTACCTCCTCGTGTCGTGGGTATGGCGGCACGTGACCGACACCGTCACGATCGTCTCGCTGAGCTTCCTCAGCCCGTGGATCGCGTACCTGCCCGCCGAGAAGGTGCACGCCTCAGGCGTGATCGCGGCCGTGGTCTGCGGGGTTGCGACCAGTCACGCCGCGCCCAAGATCCAGACCGCGCAGTCACGGGTCTCCGAACAGCTCAACTGGGCGTCGATGACGTTCCTGCTGGAGAACATGGTCTTCCTGCTGATCGGGCTGCAGACCCGCACGATCGTCGACGGGGTGCGCCACTCGGGCAGCGGCCTGGGCCGTACCTTCGGGATCGCGGTCCTGATCCTGCTGACCGTCATGGTGCTGCGCCCCGTCTGGTTGCTCAGCTCCGAGATCCTCAGCCGGCGCTGGGGCTGGTCCAGCACCGCGATGAGCGGCCGGGAGACGGCCATCGCGTCCTGGGCCGGTATGCGGGGCGTGGTCACGCTGGCTGCGGCGTTCCTCTTGCCGACGGAGACCCCGGAACGGGCCGCAATGGTCTTCATCGCCCTTGTTGTGACAGTGGGCACCCTTGTGCTGCAAGGATTCTCGCTCGGTTTCCTGTCCCGCAGGCTCGACCTGCACGGCCCCGACCCCCGCGAGGACGCACTACAAACCGCGCAGCTGACGCAGGCCGCGGTCAACGCGGGCAACCGCCGCCTCGAGGAGGAGCTGGACGACAGCGAGTTCGACGTCCCCGACCAGGTCGTCTCGGTCCTGCGGCACCAGGGCACCCGCCGCGCCAACCTCGCGTGGGAACGTCTCGGCCACAGCGACGGCACCAGCGAGACCCCCTCCGATGCCTACCGGCGGCTGCGATCGGCCATGCTCGACGCCGAGCGCAGCAAGGTCCTGAAGCTGCGCGACAAGGGCGTCATGGACCACGAGGTCCTGCAGGCCGTCATGGGCTCGCTCGATCTGGAGGAGTCGATGATCGCGCGGGTGCAGGACTACGACCGCAGCCTGACCGAGCGGATGTTGCTCACCCCCGAGGAGCGGCAGTTCGGCTGCTGCCATCTCGCGGACGCGCCGTTCGCGGTCGATCCGACCACCCCGGAGGGATGCGAGGAGTGCCTGCAGGACGGCACCGTCTGGGTGCACCTGCGACTCTGCCTCAGCTGTGGGCACGTCGGGTGTTGCGACTCCTCGGTCGGCAAGCACGCCAGCAAACACTTCACCGAGACCGGCCACCCGGTCATGCGCTCGTTCGAGCCGGGTGAGGGCTGGCGCTGGTGCTTCGAGGACAACGTCCTTGGGTGAGCGACAGCCCGTAGGCTGCCGTCGTGACCGTCGAACTCATCCTCGCCTCCGCCTCCCCCGCCAGACTCGCGACCCTGCGGTCGGCCGGTGTCGAGCCCGAGGTGATCGTCTCGGACGTGGACGAGCCCGCCGCCCTCGCGCGCGCCGAGGCCGGTCTCGGTGAGCCGCTGGGCACGGACGACGTCGCGCTCCTGCTCGCGCGTGCCAAGTGCGAGGCCGTGGCCGCGGGGACCGACGCCGACGCGCTGGTGCTCGGCTGTGACTCGGTGCTGGAGTTCGACGGCGACACCCTCGGCAAGCCGGCCGACGCCGCAGAGGCGACCGCCCGCTGGCAGCGGATGCGCGGTCGTTCCGGCACGTTGCACACCGGGCACTGGCTCGTCGATGCTCGGGACACGTCCACCGGCGCGACCTTCGGTGTGGTGGCCTCGACCGTGGTGCACTTCGCCGACCTGACCGACGCCGAAATCGAGTCGTATGTCGCCACGGGCGAACCACTCCACGTCGCGGGCGCGTTCACCATCGACGGACTCGGCGGACCGTTCGTGCGCCGCATCGAGGGCGACCATCACAACGTGGTCGGGCTGAGCCTGCCGGTGTTGCGGGACATGCTCGGCGAGGTCGGCGTGACGTTCGACCAACTGCGCGACTGACCGGCCGCGCGACCGGCCCTCAGGCCGTCTGCCCGGCGGAGTCGACGACCGCCGGCATACTCATCAACCGGGGGAACGCGAGCACCAGCACCCCGGACAGCAGGAGCAGTACGGCGAAGGTCATCATCGCCTCCTCGCCGCCGGCGGCTCCGATCAGGAAGCCCATGGTCGCCGGCGCCAGGGCGGTCAGCACGAGCGACAGGACGTTGTCGGCGCTCATCACCCGGCCGAGCCGGTCGGCAGGGGTTCGCGCGGTCAGCACCGCGACGACCGCGGCGTTGCACGGTGCGAGCAGGAACGTCGCACACGCCATCAGCACCATCAGCGCGACCGGCGCGTGCACGAACGCCATACCGGCGAAGGCGACCGCGCCGACGACCGGCGTCAGAAACATCAGCAGGCCGACACTCAGGTGCTGCAGGATCCGTCCGGCCAGCAGCGAGGCGACCAGCATCGAGACCGCCATCGCACTGGACACCGCGCCGATCCAGCCCGGCGCGGTCCCCCGCTGCTGCATGGTGATGGTGACCGAGACGACCAGGCCGGTGCCGGCGAAGTTGAGCACCGTCGACAGCAGCGTGATCGTGCGCAACAGCTGGTGCCCGAAGAGGAACCGCAGTCCGGTGCGGATCGACGGGAGCAACGCCTCGCGATCCTCGATCGCGGTGCCCGGCAACGGAGTCCGCACGCGGGAGGCGCACACGATCGCCACGAGGTAGGTGAGTGCGTCGGCCACCATCGGCAGGCCACGCGTGATGCCGAAGAGCAGACCACCGATCGGTGGACCGGCCAGGCCGGCCGTCGCCGAGCGCACCTGGTTGTTGACGGCAGCCCGAGGTATGTCGCTCTTGCGCACCACGTGCCGGACCGCGACCTGCTCGGCGGGGGCGTAGAAACCGTTCGCGACACCGCCACAGGCCGCCGCGAGCATCAGGTGCGGCACGGTGATGTGGTCGGCGAAGGCGGCGATCGCCACCGAGAGGTATGCCGTGCCGCCCAACGCGGCCGCGAAGATCATCGTCCGGCGCCGGTCCCAGCGATCGACGAGCGCACCGGCGGGCAGGCCGACGAGGACCAGCGCCATCGTCGTCGCACCGGCGACCAGACCGACGGCGAACGGACTCCCTGTCGCGGCGAGCGTGATGAGGGGGAACGCCAGGCTGCTCATGCGGCTGCCGAGACTCGAGATGGCACCACCGGCGATGAGATAGGTGTAGTCGCGGTTCTGGCGCAGAGGGGGTTGCTCCGCGTCGTCGGTCCCCAACGTCGCGCGCCCCCTCTCGTCGACTGTCACGCCTCAACACTTTGCCATCCCTGAACAGGTGGTTGGGCCAGCGGAAGGTAAGGGTTTGGTCAGGACCGAAATCGGTGAGTTCGCAACGCCCGACGGGCCGTTCGGCGGGTCTACCGTCGTTCTTCGCAACGCTATGGATTTCGTGTGATGAAGGAGCCGTATGTCGACCATCTCCCCACCGGCCAAGCTGACCGCGGATCAACGCAACTCCTTCGCCGCGGCCTATCTCGGCTGGGCCATGGACGCCTTCGACTACTTCCTGGTCGTGCTCATCTACGCCCAGATCGCCAAGGACTTCGGCAAGTCGCTCACCGAGATGTCGCTCATCACCACGATGACGCTGATCATGCGCCCGGTCGGAGCCTTCATCTTCGGCCTGTGGGCGGACCGGGCCGGCCGGCGCATCCCGTTGATGGTCGACGTGTCGTTCTACTCGGTGGTCGGTTTCCTGTGCGCGTTCGCCCCGAATTTCTGGGTGCTGATGGTCCTGCGCATGCTCTATGGCATCGGCATGGGCGGCGAGTGGGGCCTGGGGGCGGCGCTGGCGATGGAGAAGATCCCGACCCATCGCCGCGGGTTCTTCTCCGGGATCCTGCAGGGCGGCTACTCGATGGGCTACCTGATGGCGTCGCTGGCCTTCCTCGTCGTCAACACCTGGTGGGGCCTGAACTGGAGGTGGATGTTCGCGCTCTCGATCGTGCCCGCGCTCATCTCGCTGATCATCCGCGCGAGGGTCGAGGAGTCGGAGGTATGGCGGGAGAGTCGCGAGCGCTTCAAGTCGACGACCACCAGCGTGGGCGACATCGTCAAGAACCCGACCATCTGGAAGCGGTTCATCTTCCTGGTGCTGCTGATGACGGCGTTCAACTGGATGAGCCACGGCACCCAGGACGTCTATCCGACCTTCCTGAAGGAGACGGTCGACGGTGGGCTCGGATTCGCGAAGTCGACGGCCACCTGGATCGCGGTCGTCTACAACCTCGGCGCCATCGTCGGCGGTGCGATCGCCGGAGCGCTCTCCGAGCGTTACGGTCGCAAGACGCTGATCGTGCTGTGCGCGGTGCTCGGACTGCCGATCGTGCCGCTCTTCGCCTACTCCACCTCACTGGGGATGATCATCCTCGGATCGTTCCTGATGCAGGTGATGGTGCAGGGTGCGTGGGGCGTCATACCGGCGCACCTGACGGAGCTGTCGCCGGACGAGATCCGGGGCTTCTACCCCGGCGTGACCTACCAGCTCGGCAACTGCCTGGCGGCGTTCAACCTGCCCATCCAGGAGGCCCTCGCGTCGTCGCACGGCTATCCGTTCGCACTGTCGGTGACGATCGTGCCCGTCTTCATCGCCGTCATCCTCTTCACGCTGATCGGCAAGGAGCAGAAGGGGATTCACTTCGGCACCCGCGAAACCAGCGTCGTGGCGGAACAAACCGGTTGACCTGAAGTGCGCTTGAGGTCCCAGGATGGACACATGATCACTTGTGCCACCTGCGCGGTGGAGTATGACGACACTGCGGCCGGCCGCGACTGCCCCATCTGTGCCGACGAGCGGCAGTACCTGCCGAAGGACGGGCAGGCCTGGACCAGCGTGAAGCAACTCGCGGCGGCCGGCCACCACGTCGAGGTCCTCGACCTGCGGCCGAACCTCACCGGGCTGCGCACCGACGTCGGCATCGGGCAGACCGCCCTGTTGGTCCAGACGCCGGAGGGCAACCTGCTGTGGGACCCGCCCGGCTACATCGACGACGACGCGATCGCGGCCGTCGCCGAACGCGGCGGCATCCGCTGGATCGCCGCCAGCCACCCGCACATGTTCGGCGTCCAGCTCGAGTGGTCAGCGGCCTTCGACGACGCACCGGTCTACGTGAACGCCGCGGACATCGATTGGCTCGGCCGCCGCGGAGCGGCGATCACCGAGTGGGACGACGAGTTGC
This sequence comes from Flexivirga sp., assembly GCF_035551235.1. Classification (GTDB taxonomy): domain Bacteria; phylum Actinomycetota; class Actinomycetes; order Actinomycetales; family Dermatophilaceae; genus Flexivirga. Next base: position 214,122 of record NZ_DASZNO010000038.1, read on the forward strand.
GGCTGACCGGTGGCCTCACCCTGCACCGGATCGGCGGCCACTTCCCCGGCAGCGCGGTCGCGCACTGGGAGCACGGCGCCGACGGTCGCGGCACCCTGCTCAGCGGGGACACGATCATGTCCAACCCGGACCGCCGGTCGGTGAGCTTCATGCGCTCCTACCCCAATCGGATCCCGCTGTCCGGCAACGTCGTGCTGCGCATCGCGGACCGGGTGAAACCCCTTGCCTTCGAAGAGATCTGGAACAACTTCGGACTCGCGGTGCCGACCGACGCGGCTGCCGCGGTCCAACAGTCCGCACAACGACACGCCGCCTGGGTCCGCGGGGACTTCGACCACCTGACCTGACGGCCGCTAACGCTCGGCCGACCAGGGTCCGCGGATCACCGGCGCGGTGTCCTCCTGGTCGTCCTCGTCCTCCTCGTCCTTATCGTCGGCCTCCGAGTGGTGCCGGACGAGGGGGATGGTGCGCTCGTCATGTTTCGGGCCGGTGCCCGCGCGTGAGCTGGGCAGCCGGTGCGCGTCCTGCGCGTCCGCCGATGTCTTGGTGGGCATCGGCTCGGTCGCCGGCGCCGTGGCAGCGGGCGAGGGCGGCTCATCGCGGTCCTCGCCCGGCTTCGTGCCGTCGCCGAAGTCGAGCGGCAGCGGCACCTCCTCGTGGCCGGAGCCGTCGTCCGGTCCGAGCTGGGGCTCCGGCTCGGGTGGCTTGTCGAAGCCGACGTCGATCTGCTGGAACCCCTTGAGCCGGGTGGCGCGTGCCAGGCCGCTGTAGGCGCGCACGTCCGCGTCGGTGAGCTGGACGTTGTCGGTGAACGGCGTCAGCAGCGCCCGCGGCCACAGGCGCAGCGTCCAGACCGCGTTGATCTCCATGCTGAGCACGATGATGATGCCGGCCACGAAGAGGAAGAGCATCAGGCCGAGCACGACCGCCAGCGTGCCGTCCATCGACTTGTTGCGCTGCACCACGTGCTCGACGTAGATGCCGCCGAAGCGCTGCAGCACCTGCCACATGATCGAGGCGAAGACCGCGCCGGGCCAGATGTCGCGCCAGCGCAGCGACCGGCTGGTCGCGACGTGGTAGGCGACCATGAACGCGAGCACATCGATGGCGAGCGTGCCGAGCTTGACCCCCAGCGATGCCAGGCCCTCCAGGTGCACCAGCCGCGGCACGACCGAGGTGAGACCGATCGTGCCGAGCAGCGCGGTGCCGAGCAGCCCGATCAGCCCGATCGACTTGCCGCGGGCGGCGAACGGGTTCGGGCGCGAGTTGCGCGGCACCTGCCAGACGCTGTTCGCGATGTACTGGAACGCCTGCGCGCTGCCCAGCGCACCGTAGAGCGCGACGAGCGTGCTCACCGTGATCGAAACCCAGCTGCCGGACAGCGCGTTCGGGGAGGCGATCTGGTCACTGACGATCGGCAACTCGTTGAGCGCCGACTTGATCAGCTCCTGCTGCAACCCCGGATCGCCGTCCAGGACGACACCGAGGATCGTCGATCCGAGGATCAGCAGCGGGAAGAGCGAGACGAACGCATAGAACGCCAGCAGGGCCCCGAGGTAGTTGCCCATGTCGTCGAGGAACTTGTAGAAGACCGCAATGGGATAACCCAGCGGCGGGAACTTCCGCTGCGCCCGATCCACCGCCGCGTGTGCTGACACCCCCTAACGGTATCTGGCCCTGCCGAAAAAAGCGGACCAGGCAGTCGGGGCCCCCGCGAAGTATCGGAGGAGCGCAGCGGGGGAGAACTTCGTGGGGTGACGTTAAACCGGCGGTATGGCGCGGCGGCGCTCGGTGAAGTTGCGGTCGCGGCGGGCGGCATACGCCAGCCGGTGCAGCAGGTCGGCGCGCAGGTCCGACGCCTCGACGACGGTGTCGATGACCAGGTCGGACGCGAGCCGCTCCAGGTCGACGTCCTCGAGGTATTCGTCGCGCCGCGCCTGCACGAACTCGGCCCGCTCGACGTCGTCCTCGATGGCTTCGATCTTGCCGGCATACACCGCATTGACCGCGGCCTCGGGGCCCATCACGGCGATGCGCGCGGTCGGCAGCGCGATGGTCGCGTCCGGGCCGAAGCCGGGACCGCACATGGCGTAGAGGCCGGCGCCGTACGCCTTGCGGACCACGACGCAGAACTGCGGCACGGTCGCCTCGGACACGGCCGACACCATCTTGGCGCCGTGCCGGATGATGCCGCCGCGCTCGACCTCGGAGCCGATCATGAAGCCCGGCACGTCGGCCAGGTAGATCAGCGGGATCGAGTAGGCGTCGCACATCCAGATGAAGCGGGTGGCCTTGTCCGCGCTGTCGGTGAAGAGGACGCCACCCTTGGCTGCGGAGTTGTTGGCGACGAATCCGACTGTCCTGCCGTCCATTCGGCCGAAGCCGACGACGAGCTCGGGTGCGAAGAGCGGCTTGATCTCGAAGAACGAGTCGTCGTCGACCAGGCCGTCGATCACCTCGTGTATGTCGAAGGGCTGGCTCTCGATCTCCGGCACCGTCGTGTCGGTGAGCGCGACCTCCGGCTCCTCCGCGATGTATGTCGGGGGCTCGTCCCGCCACGTGGAGGGCAGGTAGGAGAAGAACAGCTTGGCCAGCTCGATGGCCTCGGTGTCGTCCTCGGCGAGCAGGTCGCCCACACCGGAGACGGTGCAGTGCATCCGCGCACCGCCCATCTCCTCGAGCGAAACCTTCTCTCCGACAACCATTTCCGCCATACGCGGGCTGCCGAGGTACATGGAGGCGTTGCCCTCGACCATGATGATCACGTCGGTGAAGCTCGGGATGTAGGCGCCACCGGCTGCGGACGGCCCGAAGAGGCAGCAGATCTGCGGCACCCGGCCGGACAGCGCGACCTGGTTGTGGAAGATGCGGCCCGCGCCCCGGCGGCCCGGGAACAGCTGCACCTGATCGGTGATGCGCGCACCGGCGGAGTCCACGAACCAGAAGATCGGCAGCTCCTCGCGCAACGCGGATTCGGTTGCGCGGACGATCTTTTCGACGGTGCGAGCGCCCCAGGAGCCCGCCTTCACCGTCGGGTCGTTGGCCACCACGATCGCCGGGCGACCGTCGACCGTGCCGCGGCCGGTGACGACGCCGTCGGCCGGCAGGTTGCCCGCCGACGCGTTGGCGTAGCGACCGTCCTCGATGAACGACCCCTCGTCGAAGAGCAGCGCGATGCGGTCGCGCACATACAGCTTGTTCTGTGAGTCCAGCTTCGCGCGGGCCTTGTCCGAGAGGGTCTGGGTCGCCTCGTGTGCCGCGACCAGTCGCTCCCGGACGTCGGCGACGCGCGGGTCGCCACCCTCGCGGGTCGAGTAGGGCGAGCCGCTGGGCGAGCCCGTATCGAGACCCTGATCGTTCGTCATGCCGGCAAGCCTAGGCCGCGGGCGATGAGCATCCGCTGAACCTCGGAAGTCCCTTCGCCGATCTCCAGGATCTTCGCGTCCCGGTAGAACCGCGCCACGGGGTACTCCTCCATGAAGCCGTTGCCACCGAAGATCTGCGTGGCGATGCGGGTCGCGGTGACCGCCGACTCGGTCGAGTACAGCTTGGCGATCGACGCGGCCTGCTTGACCTCGGCGACCGACCGGCGCCCGGCCTCCAGCTCGTCCTTCAGCCAGGCGGCCTTGTAGGTCAGCAGCCGCGACGCCTCGACCATCACGGCCAGGTCGGACAGCTGGAACGACACACCCTGGTTGACGGCGATCGGCTTGCCGAAAGCCGTTCGGGTCTTTGCGTATTCGGTCGCAGCCTCCAGGCACGCCTGCGACAGGCCGACGGCCAGTGCGGAGATCGCGATGCGCCCGTCGTCGAGGGTCTTGAGGAACTGCCGGTAGCCCTGGCCGCGCTCCCCCAGCAGGTTGCCCTCGGGCACCACGCAACTGGTGAACGTGAGCCCGTGGGTGTCGGAGATGTTCCAGCCGAGCTTGTTGTATGCCGGCTCGGCCGTGAAGCCCTGCGTGCCGGCCGGCACCATGATCGCGCTGATCTCGGGCCGGCCCTTGTCATCGGTGCCGGTGCGTGCGGTCACGGTCACGACCGAGGTGATGTCGGTGCCGGAGTTGGTGATGAACGCCTTGGCCCCGTTGATGGTCCACTGACCGTCGGCGAGCGTCGCCTTGGTGCGGGTGGCGCCCGCGTCCGAGCCGGCGTCCGGCTCGGTCAGCCCGAAACCGGCCAGCGCGCGCCCGGCGACCAGGTCCGGCAGGAAGCGCTGCTTCTGCTCGTCGGAGCCATAGGTGAGGATCGGGTTGATGCCGAGGCCCATACCGGCCGACAGGGTGATGCCGATCGACTGGTCGACCCGGCCGAGTTCCTCGATCGCCAGGCACAGGTAGGTGAAGCCGCCCTCGTCGAGACTGGCGCCGCCATACTCCTCGGGCACGACGAGTCCGAAGAGTCCGAGCTCGCCCATCTTCGGCACGAGCTCGGTCGGGAAGTGGTGGTCCACGTCCCACTGCGCGACGTGCGGAGCGACCTCCTTCTCGGCGAAGTCACGCACCAGCTGCCGGAACTCCTCGTGCTCCTGGCTCAACTCGAACATCCGCTGCCAGTCCTTCTCGTCGGGTTCGCCAAGGCCACAATGCTTGACGTTAACGTCAACGTAAAGCATGCTGCCGGGTATGACAACCCCGGAAGACGGCCCGACGTGGACGATCGCCGACCTCGCCGACGAGTTCGCCGTGACGCATCGGACCATCCGTCATTACGAGGAGCTCGGGCTCATCTCCCCCGAGCGGCGCGGGACCGTCCGGATCTTCCACCGCCGCGATCGAACGCGTCTCGCGCTCATCCTGCGCGGTAAACGAATCGGCTTCCCGTTGGACGAGATTCGCACGATCATCGACATGTATGACGAGACGCCGGGCGAGGCCGGCCAGCTCGCCTACCTGTTGGAGCAGATCGCCGCCCGCCGGGCCGACCTCGAGCAGCGGCGTGCCGACATCGAGCAGACGCTGCGCGACCTGCGCCAGGTCGAGGCACGTTGCCGGTCCGACCTGCGCGCGCTGCGCCGCGCGTGACCCGGTCAGTGCTCGACTACCGTGTTACCTGTGAGTAACAGCTCGGTCCCCGCCCCCTTCGGCGACGTCGACGAGGTGTCCCGCGCCCTGCAGGGTGCGGGTTACCTTGCGTCCGAAGAGATCTCGACCACCGTCTACCTGGCCGCAGCGCTCGGCCGCCCGATCCTGGTGGAGGGCCCGGCGGGCGTCGGCAAGACGGCCCTGGCGGCCGCCATGTCGCAGGCGCTCGACCGGCGGCTGGTCCGGCTGCAGTGCTACGAGGGCGTCGACGAGGCACGCGCGCTCTACGAGTGGAACCACGCCAAGCAACTGCTGCGCATCACTGCCGAGCAAGGAGCCGACTGGGACGAGCTACGCACCGACATCTTCGGCGAGGAGTTCCTGCTCCCCCGCCCGCTGCTGACCGCCGTACGCAGCGAGCAGCCCGTCGTGCTGTTGATCGATGAGGTCGACAAGGCCGACGAGGAGATGGAAGGCCTGCTGCTGGAGCTTCTTTCGGAGTTCCAGGTGACCATCCCCGAGCTCGGCACGCTGCGCGCCCAGCACCATCCGCTGGTGGTGCTCACGTCCAACGCGACCCGCGAGCTGTCGGAGGCACTGCGCCGCCGTTGCCTCTTCCTGCACATCGACTACCCCTCGGCCGAGCTCGAGCAGCGCATCGTCCAGTCGCACGTGCCCGAGCTGCCCGACGCACTCGCCGCCTCCGTGGTGCGGGTCGTCGGTGCGCTGCGAGCGCTGGAGCTGCGCAAGGCGCCATCCGTCGCCGAGACGGTCGACTGGGCGGGCACCCTGCTCAGCCTTGGCGCGACCGAGCTGGACCCGGCCACCGTGCGCCGCAGTCTCGGCGTGATCCTGAAGCACAACAGCGACATCGAGCTCGCCCATCGGAAGCTCGAACTCGATCGTGATCTCGCCGGCTGACGCTCAATCCGCCCCGGTCGCAAGCAGATTCATCCGGCTGGGCGCCGCGATGCGCGGGCACGGCATACGCGTCGGCCCGAGTGAGGTGACCGACGCCGCGCGGGTCGCCACGGCGCTCGGCTTCGACGACCGCGCGCGGCTGCGCGCCGGAATGGCTGCGGCGATGGTCCGCCGACACGAGGACCGCGCGACCTTCGACCAGCTCTTCGACATCTACTTCCCGGCCGCGACCGGATCCCGGACCACCGCCGGCACTCCCGCCGACGAGACCGAGCTGCGCGAGCAACTCGCCCGCGCGCTGGCCGCCGGCGACGACGCGGAGCTGGACCGGCTGGCCGCTGCCGCCGTCGAACTGCTGGGCGCCGTCGATGAGACCGAACCCGATCGCGGCTGGAGCTCTGCCCGCACCCTGGAGTCCGTCGCGCCGCAGCGCGCGATCTCCGCCGCGCACCAGCAACTGCGCGCGACCCAGGAGGGATCCGGCGGCGAGGGCAACGCCCAAGGACCCGGCTCCGGTATGGCGCCCGCGGCCTCCGCCGCCACCGACACCTCCTGGGCGGTCAACCCATGGGACCGCCCGCCGATCCGACCGGAGCAGCTGACCGACCGGATCGACCGCGACGAGCTGCGCCGCCGGGTCGAGGACTTCCGCGGCCGGGTCGGCACCGAGACCCGCAGGCGCAACGCCGAGCTGCGCGACCGCGACCGGCTGGCTCAACTGGCCGTGCCGGCCACACTCCGGCAGCGCGACTTCGTCAGCTCCGGCGAGCGACAGCTCGCGGAGCTGCGCCGCGAGATCGATCCATTGGCGCGCAAGCTCGCAGCCCGGATGACGGCCCGCGAGCGCGCCGGCCGCGGCAGCATCGACGTACGGCGCACGCTGCGCGCGTCCATGTCCACCGGCGGTGTGCCGATCAAACCGGCATACCGGCATCGCGCACCGCACCGCCCCGACCTGGTGCTGCTGGCCGACCTGTCCGGCTCCGTCGGCGGGTTCTCGACCTTCACCATGTTGCTGATGCAGGCGCTGCACCAGCACTTCCGACGGGTCAGGGTCTTCGGCTTCGTCAGTAGCACCGCCGAGATCACCGACGTCGTGCACGAGCTGCCGCCCGGCACGTCGCTGACCAGTTGGGCCCTGAGCACTCCGGAGCTGATCGGCCGGGGCACCAACTCCAGCTACGGCTGGGCGCTGCGCACGTTCGCGCGCGGCCATCTCGACGCCATCACGAAACGTTCCACGGTGCTGGTCCTCGGCGACGCCCGCAACAACTTCGGCGATCCCAATGTCGCGGACCTCGAGCGGATCCGGGACCGTGCGCGGCACATCGCCTGGCTCAACCCGGAGCCGAGATCGCTGTGGGGACAAGGAGATTCGGCCGTCCACAGCTACAGCGCCGCAGTGCCGATGCACGAATGCCGCAACCTGGACCAGCTGCGCGCCTTCGTCGCCGACGCGATGCCTACCTGAAAGCCGGCCGGACCCGCTTCGGCATACTGACTGGCACCATGCGCTTTCGAGTGACCGCTGCCGCCCTGGGCGCCGCCATACTCCTGGGCGCAAGTGCGCCCGCGTATGCCGCCACCGACCCGGCCGGCGCACCGTCCGAGGTGCGGTTCAGCACCGCACGCGGTGACGCACCGAAGCTGCATCCGGGCGTTTACGGGACGACCGCACCGACCGGCGACACGGAGCGCTACGCAGCCATCACGCGACCGCGGGGCGGCGCGGTGACGGTGGCGATCTTCGGCTCGGTGGACGCGAAGATCACCACCTCCGACGGCAACACCACCTGCTCCAGCAGCAGCGTCAGCCTGAGCAACAGCGAGACCGGCTACACCTTCGTGTATGTCGACGGGGCGCAGGACGAACGGCAGTCCTACCAGTCGGACGACTGCAAGTCCGCCACCGACCTGATCCTCCAGATCAAGGCCGACGACTCCTCGTCGTCCTCGTCCTCATCCTCCACCACGTCCGGCGGACCGTTGCAGCTCGCCGTCACCGTCGAACCGAGGATCGAGCACCTCGGATCACCGTCGCCGAAGAGCGAGCAGGACGAGATCAAGGCTCCCAGCAAGTCCAACGGCGCGTCCCGTGCACTCAGCGACCAACTCTTCGCGCCGACCAGCCTGACACCCGGCAGCTACCGGGTCGACCTTGTTCCCGGCCAGCTCGCCGTCGCCCGGGTCCGGGTCGGCTGGGGCCAGCGTCTCGCCGCCTCGGTCGACGCGCCGCGCAACGGCAGCAATTTCGCACCGGCCGAATCGCTCGAGCTGAACATCACAGCCTTCAGCCCGCAGTGGGCGCCGGTCGGTGGCGGCAGCGGGTCACAGCTGCTCTCCAAGGACTCGGCGACGGAGGAGACGGCGGGCACCTACACGGCTCCGGTCAACGCCGCGAACCGAACGCTCGGCTACGGCGACACGGGCGACGTCGGGACCAACAGCGCCCAGTGGACAACGGTCGCGGGCTGGTACTACCTCGTGGTGCAGCTGGGCGCGTCCGACGCCGGGGCGAAGGTCTCGACCACCAAGCTGCCCGCCCGGCTCAACCTCGCGGTGACCGGCTCCCCCACGCCGGGCCCGAGCTACGTCGGCACCGACGGAAAGGCGGTCGCCGCTCCACCGGCGACCGAGCTGAGCCGGGGCGGCCACAACGACTCCGGGTCCGGATCCGCCACGGTCCTGCGCGTCGCGGGTTCGGCGCTCGTCATCGCACTCGCCGCCGGGGTCGTCGCGCTGTTGCTCCGCCGCCGCGCCTGACGCGGCAGCGGCCGTGCGGTCGCGCGCTCGGTGCACGGCGCGCCGAGTGGTCACCTACCGCAGAGTTGACGCGAAATACCCTGCAGTAGATGACCACTCGGCACCAACCCGGACGCCGGCTGTGGACAACGCTCGTCACGTCGGTCCGCCTTGGTGGCACGCTCTGCCGATGGCAGCGGATCCAGGTTTCCCGATCAGTCGCGCCAGCGCGCTGGCCGCCGGACTCACCGACAGCGACCTGCGCCGCTCCTACCGGCGGCTACTGCGCGGGCAATGGCTCCACGCGAGACGCCCGGCGACGCGTGACGACCTACGCCGCGCAGCCTTGGCGCTGGCCGGGCCCGGTTCGTTCCTCAGCCATGACAGCAGCGGGGAACTGTATGGCGGAATCCTCCCGACGACGGACGCTCTGCACGTCGGGATTCGGGACGATCGACGGATCCGCGTGCCGGGCCTGGTCGTCCATCGTTACGGCGACGAGGTGGAGACGGTCTTCCGGCACGGGTTCCCGGTGACACCCCTCGGGCAGACGTTCGTCGACCTCGCCGTGCGGTGGCCGCTGGTGGACCTGGTGGTCTTCAGCGATTCGGTGGCGCAGCGGTCGCCGGCGGCGATCGAGGAACTGCGCGCCTTCGCCACCACGGCGCACGGGCGAAACGTCCGCAAAGCACGCCGTGCCGCGGCGCTGACCGTGCGCGGTGCCGAGTCGCCATACGAAACCAGAACTCGACTGCTCATGAAACTCGCCGGCCTGCCCGACCCGGTCGTGCAGCACCCGATCACCGACCGCACGGGACGGGTGATCTACCGCCTCGATCTCGCCTATCCGGCATACCGGCTCGCCGTGGAGTATGACGGCGAGCACCACAACACCGCGTCCCAGCGCTCCAAGGATCTGGCCCGTCGGGAGGAGATCGAACAACTCGGCTGGAAGTTCGTGGTGGGGGTCAAGACGAACGTCCTGCAGCAACCCCGGACAGTTCCTGCACCGGATCATGAACGGCATGGCCACCGTGGGGATGCCGCGGCCACGCCTTTCCGAGGAGTGGCTCCTGCATTTCGGCGGCTGACGCCCTGGCTGCAGTCAACCGCGCCGGCTACGGCTTCTGCCACGTGTAGGTGTCGCCGTCCGAAACGCACTGCAGGGTCTCGGAGCCGCTCGCGTTGTTCTCGAAGGTTCCGGCGTCCTGCCACTGGCACGTTCCGCCGACGGCGGCCTCCCCCGGCGTCAGATTGCCCTTGTCCGACGTGCTCGGCAGCCAGATGCCGAGCAGCGCCGCAGTGGCGACGACCGGCACCAGCACCAGGCCGACCTTCCGGCCGGTCGACGAGCGTGGCTGTGGAGCCGGCCGGTGCGGGGCCGCCTCCGGCGCGCGCTGGGTGCGGGTGACGTCGTGCGCGTGCCGGTGCGGTCGATGCGTCACGGCGTCGGGCACCGGCGTCGACGCAATGCGTGCCGGGACCACGATCTCGCGCTGCTCGACCCAGGCCAGGTCGGGCGTCTCCATGGCATCCGCGGCGGCCCCCGCGGACGGCGGACGGCCGTGTGGATCCGGATCCGCCAGGTCGGTGACCACCCGCCACAGCAGGTCGGGTATGCCGTCCGGTCGCGGCGGCACCTGGTCGCGGCTGCGCCGGATCTCGTCGGGCCGATGAGCGGTGAGGAGCTGGAAGGCGACGATGCCCGCGGCATACAGGTCGAAACCGGGAGCGGGGTCGGCTCCGGCCAGTTGCTCGGGCGCGAGGTAGCCGCGCGTGCCGAGCACCACGGAGGTGGTCGTCATACGCGGTGAATCGGTGGGGACCGCGATGCCGAAGTCGGTGAGCATCAGGTGTGGTCGGCCCGCGCCCGTTGCGGCGAGCAACAGGTTGGCCGGCTTCACGTCCCGATGTATGACGCCCGCGTCGTGCACGGCGTCCAGGGCACGCAGCAGCTGGCGCAGGAGCTCGGCGACATACCGGGGCGGCAGGGTGCGATGGTCGCGCACCAGGTCGCTGACCGCCCCGCCGTCGACCAGCGGCATGGTGAACAGCACCCGGTCGTCCTCGCCGGCCCACCCGATCGGGGTGACGACATTGGGGTGGTGGATGCGGGTGCTCTGCTCGCGCATGAAGCGCAGCAGGGCACCCGCATCCGACTGCCGCAGCACCTTCGCGGCGAGCGTGCGGTCCTGCTTGCGGTCATGGACCTGCCAGACCGACCCCATCCCGCCCTCGCCGATGATGTCGATCAGCTCGTAGCGCCCCGCGAACACCTCTCCCACGAGTCAGCAGGATGCCAGATGGATCCCCTCAGCCGAACTTCTTCGGGTCCGGGCCGGTGCGGTGGTTGCGGTCCAGCGGCACGATCGCGGCGAGGTCGTCCTCGGTCAGCTCGAAACCGAAGAGGTCGAAGTTCTCGGCGATGCGCGACGGCGTGACCGACTTCGGAATGACCACATTGCCGATCTGCAGGTGCCAGCGCAGGATCACCTGGGCCGGCGTCTTCCCGAGCCGCTGCGCGATATGCCCGATCACCGGGTCGGTGAGGACGTCGCCGCCCGACGCCAGCGGGCTCCATGCCTCGGTGACGATGCCGTTCGCGGCATGGAACGTGCGCAGCTTCTCCTGCTGCAGGTAGGGGTGCAGCTCGATCTGGTTGATCGCCGGGAACTCGCCGAGCTCGTCCTTGACCCGCTGCAGATGCTCGATCTCGAAGTTGCAGACACCTGCGGCGCGGATCCGGCCGTCGTCGCGCAGCTTGAGCAGGGCGCGGAACGTGTCGACGTACGTATCCTGGGCCGGCACCGGCCAGTGCACGAGATAGAGGTCGACGGGCCGACCCAGCCGCTTCTCCGAGTCGTCGAACGCGCGCAGGGTCTCGTCATACCCCTGGTCCTTGTTCCAGACCTTGGTGGTCAGGAAGACGTCGTCGGCGGCGAGTTCCGACTGCCCGAGGGCCGCGCCGACGCCGGCCTCGTTGCCGTAGATCTTCGCCGTGTCGATGTGCCGGTAGCCGGTGTCCAGCGCCGCGGTCACGGCGGGCCCGACCTCGTCATCGGGCACCTGCCACACGCCGTAGCCGAGCTGCGGGATGGGCACGTCACCGCCATGTCCGCGGAGGGCGACGGTCGGCACGGGGGTCTTGTCCTGATCGCTCATGGCGGCGACAACACCGCGGGCGCTCGTCGTATGCCGAGCACCGGCCGGCGTCTCAGCACCCGAACACGTGACGCGCGTCACCCGCCGCTAGGGTCGGCCGCATGCCGGAACTGCACAAGGTCCTGATCGCCAATCGTGGTGAGATCGCCGTCCGAGTCGCCCGCGCGTGCGCCGACGCGGGACTCACGTCGGTGGCCGTGTATGCCGAGCCGGACCGGGATGCCCTGCACGTGCGCGTCGCGGACGAGGCCTATTCGCTGGACGGTTCGACGCCCGGCGACTCCTACCTCATGGGTGACAAGCTGCTCGACATCGCGCGACGCTGCGGTGCGGACGCCGTGCACCCCGGCTACGGATTCCTTTCCGAGAACGCCGAATTCGCGCAGGCGGTGCTCGATGCCGGGCTGACCTGGATCGGCCCGCCGCCGGCCGCGATCGACAGCCTCGGCGACAAGGTCAAGGCCCGGCACATCGCGACCGACGCCGGCGCACCGTTGGTGCCCGGCACCACCGACCCGGTCGGCGGCGCCGACGAGGTCGTGGCGTTCGCGCGCGAGCACGGCCTCCCGGTGGCGATCAAGGCTGCGTATGGCGGAGGCGGGCGCGGTCTGAAGGTCGCGCGCACCATCGAGGAGATCCCCGAGCTGTTCGACTCCGCCGTCCGCGAGGCCGTCACCGCGTTCGGTCGCGGCGAGTGCTTCGTCGAGCGCTTCCTGGACAAGCCGCGACACGTCGAAACCCAGTGTCTCGCAGACAGTTTCGGCAATGTCGTGGTTGTCTCCACCCGCGACTGCTCGTTGCAGCGCCGCAACCAGAAGCTGGTCGAGGAAGCGCCAGCGCCATACCTGTCGGAGGAGCAGCACGCGGAACTCGTCCGAGCCTCCAAGGCGATCCTGTCGGCTGCCGGTTATGTCGGCGCCGGCACCTGCGAGTTCCTGGTGGGCCAGGACGGTGTGATCAGCTTCCTGGAGGTCAACACACGCCTGCAGGTCGAGCACCCGGTCTCCGAGGAGGTCACCGGCATCGACCTGGTGCGCGAGCAGTTCCGCATCGCGGCCGGCGAGGAGCTCGGGTATGCCGACCCGACCCCGCACGCTCACTCCATCGAGTTCCGGATCAACGGCGAGGACGCCGGCCGCGGCTTCCTGCCTGCGCCGGGCACCGTCGAGGTGTTCAAGGCGCCCAGTGGTCCGGGCGTGCGCGTCGACTCCGGCGTCGTGTCCGGCGACGTCATCGGCGGCGCCTTCGACTCGATGCTCGCCAAGCTCATCGTCACCGGCCGCACCCGCAAGGAGGCGCTGGAGCGCTCGCGGCGGGCCCTGGCCGAGATGGTCGTCGAGGGTATGCCGACTGTGCTCCCCTTCCACCGAGCGGTCGTCGCGGACCCGGCCTTCGCGACCGACGACGAGACGCCTTTCGCCATACACACCCGGTGGATCGAGACGGAGTTCGACAACACCATCGAGCCGTATGACGGCACCACGGGCACCGGCGACGACGCGCCGGCCCGGCAGAGCTTCGTGGTCGAGATCGATGGTCGCCGGCACCAGCTCACGCTGCCGGGCGACCTGCAGCTCGGCGGTGGTGGCGGCGCCGCACCGGCGTCCCGGCGACGTGCGCCGAAACGGTCTCGCGCGCACTCCGGCGCGGCAGCCGCCTCCGGCGATGCCGTGGCCGCACCGATGCAGGGCACGATCGTCAAAATCGTTGTCTCCGAAGGAGATCGGGTCGAGGCGGGCGACACGGTCGTCGTGCTCGAGGCGATGAAGATGGAGCAGCCGATCACCGCGCACCGCGCGGGCACGGTGTCCGCGATCAGCTCCGCCGTCGGCGAGATGGTCCCGGCCGGTGCGGTGCTGGTGCAGCTCGCCGACTGACCGGCGCTCAAGCCTCGATCGGGGCGTCGACAAGCGCCCGCAGCACCAGACTCACCATCGAGCGCAGGTATGCCGGCCGGTCGGCGCGTGACGTGGCCAGGAGGCCACCGAGCACGACGCCGTCCAGGCTCGCCACGATGGCTTCCGCGCGCAGGTGGGGTTCGGGGTGCTCGGCGCGGCACACGATGTCCTCGACGACCTCGGTGAGATTGAGCCGCCAGGCGATGATTGGCTCACTGAGCGACGGTGTGCGCGCTGCCTCCAGTGCGAGCTCGGAGATGGTGATGACCAGCTCGGGGTGCTCCGACCAGCGCAGCAGCATCTCGGTGGTCGCGTCGATCGCCCGCTCGACGCCGTCATCTCCCGTGACCTCCGGCAACGACTCACCGAGCGCCCGCACGTCGGCGTGCAGCTCGGCAGCAACGAAACTCGCGAGCGCCGTGAGCAGCGCGAGCCGGGTGCGGTAATAGACCGAGCAGGTGCCTTCCGGCATACCCGCCTCCCGATCGACTGCACGATGGGTCAGGCCGCGCATCCCGGTCCGGCCGACGACGGTGATCGCGCTGCGCAGCAGCAACTCCTGACGGGCGACGGTCCCCTCGGGGCCGCTGCCGGCCCGGCGTCTCGCAGCACGTCTCCTGGCGGTCACGCTTCACCTTCTCACGGTCGGCGCCGTGGCGTGACGAAGGCCACGTCATCCGGATTTGGCACCTACTCTCTACAGCTGTAGTGTCTTAGTTACTACAAACGTAGTGAATGACCTACAGGAGTAACCATGATCAACATCAACGCCTTCTTCATCGGCTTCGTGATCATCACCGCGATCGCGCTCGCGCTCCTTGTCGGCTTCGCCGCCGTGGAGCTGACCGGCTTCTTCGCCCGTAACCGCAAGCAGCGCATCGCTCGCCACGAGCCCTTCACCCGCTACTACACGCAGTTGGCCTTCAGCCACTGATGAAGACCGCGCGCACGGTCGCGCGGAAGCACACGCCGAGCGGCGCCCCCTCGTTCACCCCTTACGAGGCGGCGCCGCTTCGTCGTACCCGGACGGCCCCGTAGATTGGTGTCCTGTGACCGGGCTCGTGAAATTCGTCATCCTGACCATCGTCGTCATCGGCGTGATCGTCGGGCTGCGCACCCTTCGGCCGAAGCTGCGCGAGCAGCGCTACCGCCGCTGGGAGAAGGAGGGCCTGCTGCCGCACCAGGTCGATCCGTACGCTCCCCGGGAGCCGAACGACGACAACCACACCGAGAACGGTGAGACCCGGCGCTAACCAGCAACCGTTGTCACTTGTGCACGCGAATCCCGGCGGAACCCGACCCTAACCAGCAACCGTTGTCACTTGTGCACGCGGCGCGCGACACCGAGCCTGGGGGTTTCAGATCTCCGCTTCGTGCAGCCGGCGGGCGGCCTCGGCGATCGAACCGGTCATCGACGGGTAGACCGAGAACGTGCTGGCGACCTGGTCGACGGTGAGGCGGTTCTGGACGGCGAGACCGATCGGGTAGATGAGCTCCGACGCCTGCGGTGCGACGACGACGCCGCCGATGATGGTGGTGCTGCCCGGGCGGACGAAGAGCTTCACGAATCCGTCGGTGATGTTGCGCATCTTGGCCCGCGGGTTCGTCGACAGCGGCAACGTCACGACGCGCGCCTCGATCCGGCCCTCCTCGACGTCGGCCTGCGAGTAGCCCACCGTCGCGATCTCCGGGTCGGTGAAGATGTTCGCGCACACACCGCGCAGGTTGAGCGGTGCGACCGCGTCACCGAGCGAGTGCGCCATGGCGATCCGGCCCTGCATCGCGGCGACCGATGCCAGCGGCAGCACGCCAGTGCAGTCGCCGGCGGCATACACGCCCTGCGCCGAGGTGCGTGACACCCGGTCAACGGGGATGTGACCGGACCTGGTGACCTCGACGCCCGCCTTGTCCAGCCCGATGTCGTCGGTCAGCGGGACCGAACCGACGGCCAGCAGCACGTGCGACCCGCGCACCTCGCGGCCGTCCTCCAGCGTGACGACCACCTCGTCGCCCTCGCGGCGAGCCGCCGCCATACGGGAGCGGTTGAGCACCTTCATGCCGCGACGTCGGAAGACGTTCTCGATCACGGTGGCGGCGTCGGCGTCCTCACCCGGCAGCACCCGGTCACGGGACGACACGAGTGTCACGTCGCAGCCGAGCCCCAGGTAGGCGTGCGCGAGTTCGGCACCGGTGACACCGGACCCCACGACGATCAGCTTCTCGGGCAGCTCGGTGAGGTCGTAGATCTGCTGCCACGTCAGGATCCGCTCGCCGTCGGGTATGGCGGTGTCCATGACACGTGGCGTGCAGCCGACGGCCAGCAGGATGACGTCAGCGATCAGTTCCTCGGTGCCGCCGCCGGTGAGTTCGGCGGTGACACGGCCCGGTCCGGCGATGCGCCCGCGGCCGTTCTTGATCCGAACGCCGACGCTCTCCAGCTGTGCGCGGATGTCGCGGCTCTGCGCCTCGGCGAGCCCGAGGATGCGCTCGTTGACCTGCTTCGCGTGCGCCTGTGCGTGCTGGTCCTCGTCGGTGCCCTCGAAGCCGACTCCGAGGCGACCCGCGGACGCGAATCGGGACATGAAGTCCGAGGTGGCGATGAGCGTCTTGCTCGGCACGCAGTCGGTGAGCACGGCGGCCCCACCGAGGCCCGTCTGCTCGATGACGGTGACCTGGGCGCCGAGCTGTGCCGCGACCAGCGCGGACTCGTAACCGCCGGGACCGCCGCCGATGATGACCACGTTCTTCTGGCGTCCATTCACAAGGTGGCATCTTTCCATGTCGCCCGCCGGTTGCCGAATACGCGTGTGCGGTGTGCGCGCGGCCCGCACGTCATACGCTGGCGCCCGTGACTGCTTCGAACCCGCTGACCGACCCGGCGACCGACCCCTTCGAGATCGCCAAGGCGGCGGCCTCCACCATCGCCGAACGCACCGGCGCACCACGGCACGACATCGCCCTGGTGCTCGGCTCCGGCTGGGGCCAGGCCGCCGACCGGATCGGCGACACCCTCGCGACCGTCGACAACGCCGACGTGCCCGGGTTCGCCGCGGCCGCGGTCGCGGGCCACTCCAGCGCGATGCGCTCGATCGCCATCGGCGACACCGGTGCTCGCGCGCTGGTCTTCGGCACCCGAACACATTTCTACGAGGGCAAGGGCGTGCGGTCGGTGGTGCACGGGGTCCGTACCGCGGCCGCCGCGGGCTGTCACACGATCGTGCTCACCAACGGCTGCGGCGGGCTCAACCGCTCGTGGGGTCCGGGCACGCCGGTGCTGATCCGCGACCAGATCAACCTCACCGCCCACTCCCCCATCGAGGGCGCGAACTTCATCGACGTGACCGATCTCTACACGCCGCGGCTGCGCGACATCGCGCACTCGGTCGATCCGTCTCTGGACGAGGGCGTCTACGCGCAGTTCCGCGGACCGCAGTACGAAACGCCGGCCGAGGTGAAGATGGCCGGCATCCTCGGCGCCGATCTGGTCGGTATGTCGACCGCACTCGAAGCGATCGCCGCACGCCAGGCCGGCCTGGACGTCCTCGGCGTCAGCCTTGTGACCAACCTCGCGGCCGGGATCAGCGATCAGCCGCTGTCGCACCAG
Organism: Flexivirga sp.; assembly: GCF_035551235.1. GTDB lineage: Bacteria > Actinomycetota > Actinomycetes > Actinomycetales > Dermatophilaceae > Flexivirga. The sequence continues at coordinate 231,470 of NZ_DASZNO010000038.1, forward strand.
GAGGTCCTCGACGCGGGGCAGGCCGCGGCCGAGCGTTGCGGCAAGCTGCTGGCCGAGGTCGTGGGTCGGATCGCGAGCGAGGGGCGGCAGGCATGAGGGAACTCGTCGCAACGGCGCGCGACTGGATCGCGGACGACCCCGACCAGCAGACCCGCAAGGAGCTCGAATCCGTCGTCGCCGCAGCCGAATCCGGCGATGCGGCTGCGCTCGAGGACCTGCAGGACCGTTTCTCCGGACTCCTCGAGTTCGGCACCGCCGGGCTGCGCGGCGCACTGGGCGCCGGGCCGGCGCGAATGAACCGCGTGGTCGTCATCCGAGCGGCGGCGGGCTTGGCGGCATACCTGCAGGAGAAGCTCGGCAAGCGCGACGTCACCGTGGTGATCGGGTATGACGCCCGGCACAACTCCGACGTCTTCGCGCGCGACACCGCGGCGGTCTTCCTCGGTGTGGGCGGCCGGGCGATGGTCCTGCCGCATCCGTTGCCGACACCGGTGCTGGCGTTCCTGATCCGACGCCTCGGCGCCGACGCCGGCGTCATGGTCACGGCCAGTCACAACCCGCCACAGGACAACGGCTACAAGGTCTACCTCGGCGACGGCAGCCAGATCGTGGCGCCCGCGGACGCCGAGATAGCCGACGCGATCAGCCGGTTCCCCCGCGCTGCCGATGTGCCGCTGGCCGAGGACGGCTGGCAGACGCTGTCCGACGAGGTGGTCGACGACTACCTGGAGTCGGTGACGAAGGTCGTCCGCCCGGACGGCCCGCGGGACCTGAAGATCGTGCACACGGCACTGCACGGCGTCGGATCCGCAGTGTTCCGAGCGGCTTTCGACCGTGCCGGCTTCCCGGCACCCTCCTCGGTCGCGGACCAGGCCGAGCCCGACCCGGCGTTCCCGACCGTCGCCTTCCCGAACCCGGAGGAGCCGGGTGCGATCGACCACGCACTGGCCCTCGCCGCCGAGACCGGCGCCGATCTGGTGATCGCGAACGACCCGGACGCCGACCGGTGCGCCGTCGCCGTGCCCCGCGCCGACGGTTGGGCGATGCTGCGCGGTGACGAGGTCGGTGCGCTGCTCGGCGCCTACCTGCTGCAACGCGGTGTGGCACCGAACACGGTCTTCGCCAACTCGATCGTCTCGTCGCGCCTGTTGGCGGCCATGGCGAAGAAGGCGGGCGTGCCCCATGCGGAGACGCTGACCGGGTTCAAGTGGATCAGCCGGGTCCCGTCCCTCGCGTTCGGCTACGAGGAGGCGCTCGGTTATTGCGTCGACCCGGCCGCAGTCCGTGACAAGGACGGCATCAGTGCGGCGCTCCTGATCGCGGAGTTCGCTGCCCAGTGCAAGGCCGAGGGGACGTCGCTCGACGGGGTGCTGGCCGACCTTGCCGCCATACACGGAACGCATGCGACCGACAGCTTCGCGGTGCGCGTCGCCGACCTCGCGATCATCGACCGGATCATGGCCCGTCTTCGCGCGCAGCCTCCGGAAAGCGTTGCCGGACAGAAGGTTTCGAAGATCGACGATCTCGCGCGGGGCGCGGGCGGGCTGCCGCCCACCGAAGGCTTGCGCTACTTCCTGGCCGACGACACCCGGGTGATCGTCCGGCCGAGCGGCACCGAGCCGAAGCTGAAGATCTACCTGGAGACGGTCGACGCCGACCCGGCTGTGGCCGCCCGCAAGCTGGCCGACGTACGCACCGACTTCGAGCGGCTCACCGCCGCCGACTGACCAGTCAGCTGAGGACGGCCACCACGACGAAGATCACGGCGAGCGCGAGGGCGATGATCGCCGGCCACGCCGGCACGACGACGAACTCCTCCTTCGCCCGCACCGATGGGTCCCGCTGGACCGCGTTGGCGTAGTCGAGCTGCCCGGCACGAATCTGCTCGGCGACCCCGGCTGCAGAGCCGGGTCGCGCCTCCATGACGTCCGCGGGGTTCTCCGGCTCGATCCGGCCACGACCCAGCACGGCATCCATGCCGCTGCGCCGGTTGGTCCGGCGGGGCCGCTGGGCGGTGATCGCCCAGGATCCGAAGCTCTTGCCGGCTGCGTCGTAAACTCGCAGGTTCCAACGCTGTTCGATCAGATCGATCGACGGCCAACCGCAGCGCACGTCCCGCACGATGTTCTGCAACAGCACACCGGCCTGCGTCATCCGGACGCACGGACGCAGGAAGAGCACCCACACCACGAGCAGTCCCGCCAGCGGCCACAGCAGGTTGGCCAGGTGTCCGGAGCCGAGCAGGATCAGCACGATGAAGGCCACACATGCGACGGCGAGGACGGCCCCGGGCACCAGCATGGCGGGTTGCCGAAAGGTGCGGCTGGGACCGGACGCGGAGTTGCCGCGCGGGGGAAGATTCAGGGGCATGAAAGGTACGCTGCACCAGTGAGCCCCTCATCTGCAACGTCGCGGGCCCGGGACATGCTCGGCGTCGCCTCCTTGACCACCAAAGCCCTGCGCACCTGGCTGCACGGGCTGCCCGGAGTGGACCAGGTCGGCATCGAGGCCCGGGCCGCTGCGCTGGCCACCCGATCGATCAAAACCACCAGCAAGGCGTGGGCGATCGACACCGCGATCGGCATGATCGACCTGACCACTCTCGAGGGGGCGGACACCCCCGGCAAGGTCCGCAGCCTGTGCGCGAAGGCGCAACTGCCCGACCCCTCCGACCTCGACACCCCGCAGGTCGCCGCTGTCTGTGTGTATGGCGACATGGTCGGCATCGCCAAGGAGGCGCTCGGCGACAGCGGCATCCACGTAGCGGCCGTCGCGACGGCCTTCCCGTCCGGCCGCGCGAGCCTCGCGGTGAAGCTCGCCGACACCAAGGACGCGGTCCGGGCCGGCGCCGACGAGATCGACATGGTGATCGACCGCGGCGCGTTCCTCGCCGGCGACTACCGCCTGGTCTTCGACCAGATCGCGGCGGTCAAGGAGGCGTGCGCCCGCCCCGGCGATGCACCCGATGCGCACCTGAAGGTCATCCTGGAGACCGGCGAGCTCGCGACATACGACAACGTCCGTCGCGCCTCGTGGCTGGCCATGCTCGCCGGCGCCGACTTCATCAAGACGTCCACCGGCAAGGTCCAGCCGGCGGCGACGATGCCGGTGACGCTGCTGATGCTCGAAGCGGTGCGCGACTGGCGTGAGCTGACCGGCGAGATCGTCGGGGTCAAGCCCGCCGGCGGTATCCGCACCAGCAAGGACGCACTGCGTTACCTCGTCATGGTCAGTGAGATCGCCGGTGACGATTGGCTGTCGCCGGAGTGGTTCCGCTTCGGCGCTTCGAGCCTGCTGACCGACCTCCTGCTGCAACGCCAGAAGCTGCGCACCGGGGCCTACTCCGGCGCCGACTACGTCACGATCGACTGAGGTTTCGATACGGCTCCCCCGCTTCGCTCCTCCGCTACTCAACCCGCCTGTTCCGAAAGCTTAGAGATGACACCGAAATTCGAGTACGCACCCGCACCGGAGTCGCGTTCCGTCGTCGACATCGCCTCGTCATACGGCCTGTTCATCGGTGGCGAGTTCGTCGACCCGGTGGACGGCACCTCCTTCAAGACGGTCAACCCCGCCACCGAGGAGAAGCTCGCCGACGTCGCGGAGGCGGGCGCCGCCGATGTCGACAAGGCCGTGCGCGCCGCCCGGCGTGCCTACGACCGCACCTGGAGCCGGCTGTCCGGTGCCGAGCGCGGCAAGTACCTCTTCCGGATCGCCCGGATCATGGCCGAGCGAGCCCGTGAGTTCGCGGTGCTCGAGACGCTCGACAACGGCAAGCCGATCAAGGAGTCGCGCGACGTCGACGTGCCGACCGCGGCAGCGCATTTCTTCTATCACGCGGGCTGGGCCGACAAGCTGGATTACGCGGGCCTGGGGTCGGATCCGCGGCCGCTGGGCGTCGTCGGCCAGGTCATCCCCTGGAACTTCCCGCTGCTCATGCTGGCCTGGAAGATCGCGCCCGCTCTGGCGACCGGCAACACCGTGGTGCTCAAGCCGGCCGAGACCACGCCGCTGACCGCGCTGCTCTTCGCCGATGTATGCCGGCAGGCGGAGCTGCCCCCCGGCGTCGTCAACATCATCACCGGCGCCGGCGCCACCGGGCAGGCCCTGATCGAGCATCCCGACGTCGACAAGATCGCCTTCACCGGATCGACCGGCGTCGGCAAGTCGATCGCACGGACCATCGCGGGCACCCGCAAGCGGCTCTCCCTCGAGCTCGGCGGCAAGGCCGCCAACATCGTCTTCGACGACGCTCCCATCGACCAGGCCGTCGAGGGCATCGTCAACGGCATCTTCTTCAACCAGGGGCACGTCTGCTGTGCCGGCAGCCGGTTGCTGGTGCAGGAGTCGATCGCGGAGGACGTCATACACCGCTTGCAGCGTCGGTTGCAGACGCTGCGTGTCGGCGACCCGATGGACAAGAACACCGACGTGGGCGCCATCAACTCGGCCGCACAGCTGGCGCGCATCGTCGAGCTCGTGAATGCCGGTGAGGCCGAGGGCGCGCAGCGCTGGAGCCCGGAGTGCACGCTGCCGGAACGCGGATACTGGTTCCCACCAACGGTTTTCACCGGTGTCTCGCAGGCGCACCGCATCGCGCAGGAAGAGATCTTCGGCCCGGTGCTGTCAGTGCTGACCTTCCGGACACCCGACGAGGCGGTCGCGAAGGCCAACAACACGCCCTACGGGCTGTCGGCCGGCATCTGGACGGACAAGGGCTCGCGCATCCTGGCGATCGCCGACCGGCTGCGCGCCGGTGTGGTCTGGGCCAACACGTTCAATCGCTTCGACCCGACGTCACCGTTCGGTGGCTACAAGGAGAGCGGCTACGGCCGTGAGGGCGGCCGGCAGGGACTCGCCGCCTATCTGGACACGGAAGGAACGCACTGATGGCACGCCTCGAGGTGCGCAAGACCTACAAGCTCTACATCGGCGGGAAGTTCCCCCGCTCGGAGTCCGGCAGGTCCTACGAGGTCGTCTCGTCCGGCCGCTCGCCCAAGTTCCTCGCCAACGCCGCACACGGTTCGCGCAAGGACATCCGCGACGCCGTGGTCGCCGCGCGGGGCGCCGTGAAGGGCTGGTCGGCCGCCACGGCATACAACCGCGGTCAGGTGCTCTACCGCGTCGGCGAGATCCTCGAGGGCCGCCGTGAGCAGTTCATCGCGGAGGTCTCCGCGAGCGAGGGCGTGACCAAGCCGCAGGCGACCAAGATCGTCGACGCCGCCATTGACCGATGGGTCTGGTATGCCGGGTGGCCCGACAAGCTGCCGCAGGTGCTGGGCAACCTCAATCCGGTGGCCGGGCCGTACTTCGACATCTCCGCTCCGGAGCCGACCGGTGTCGTGGGCATCCTTGCGCCGCAAGCAAGTTCGCTGCTGGGGCTGGTGTCGGTGATCGCGCCGGCCATCGTCTCGGGCAACACCGTGGTCGTCGTCGCGAGTGAGGAGCGCCCGCTGCCGGCGATCTCGCTCGGCGAGGTGCTGGCGACCTCCGACGTCCCGGGTGGTGTGGTCAACATCGTGACGGGCCGCACCGCTGAGCTGGCACCGTGGCTCGCCTCGCACGCCGACGTCAACGCGATCGACCTGGCCGGTGCGACCGAGCTCGCCTGGGGTGAGCTCGAGGCGTCCGCGGCCGACACGGTCAAACGCGTCGTGCGTCCGGCAGGCGCCGGCGCGGACGCTGTCGAGCCGGATTGGCTGGAGGCACCGGACCTGTCGCGGATGACGGCGTTCCTGGAGACCAAGACCGTCTGGCACCCCAAGGGAATGTGAGCGCCCCGCAGAACCCGGCCCGCGTCCTCGTGCTCGGTGGCCCCAGCGGCTCCGGCAAGTCCCGCTGGGCCGCGCAGCTCTCCCGCGAACACGGCTGGCCGATCGTCCGGTTGGACGACTACTACAAGGACGCCGGTGACCCGACGTTGCCGATGTCCTCTCTGGGCATCGCTGACTGGGACGACGTGCAGTCCTGGCGGTGCGACGACGCCGTCGATGCGCTCGAATTGCTGTGCCGCACAGGCGAACTCGTTGCGCCGGTCTATGACATCTCGACGTCCGCAGCGACCGGCAGCCAGGAAATGCGCCTCGACGGGGCGGACATCGTGATCGCGGAGGGGATCTTCGCGCCATACATCATCGGGCCGTTGCGTGCCCGCGGGCTGCTCGCCGGCGCCTACTGCGTGCATCACAACCGGTGGGTGACCTTCGCGCGCCGCCTGGCACGGGACCTGTCAGAGCGACGCAAGCCGCCGCTGGTGCTCGTACGACGTGGCCTGCGGCTCGCCCGGGCCGAACCACACATCGTCCGCGAGCAGCTGCGGCTGGGTGCGGAACCGATCCGGCCGAAGGACCTTGCGCGGCGGCTGTCGCACCAGCCGTGAGAACACGCCACCGCCACGGTCGATCCTGAGCCGTCGCCGTTGCCGATGCTTCAGTGGGCTGACGCGTGTGGGATCAGTAGTGGACGCGTGCTTGCAGGACGACGATGTGCTCGTCGGTGACGTAGTACACGAGACGATTCGCGTCGTCGATGCGGCGAGACCATGCCCCGTTCAGGATGTGCTTGAGCGGCTCGGGCTTGCCGATACCAGCGAACGGGTCTCGCAGCACCTCGGCGATGAGCTGGTTGATCCGCTTGAGCGTTTTTGCGGTCCTGGGATTGCCAGTCGAGATAGTCCTCCCAACCGTTGCGGTCGAAAGGCCGCAACGGGATCCTGTTGTGGCACGCTCCGCGTGACGATCCCTATGCGGATGGGGTGCGCGTCCTTGGTTACCTGTGAGCAGCAGCAATGTTGATGGACAGCGCTGCGTCAACTCAGAAGCTACCGCCAATCACCTGGGGCGGCATCCTGTCGTAGCCATCGGGACCGTTCTTGCTGCTGCCCTCGAACTTTCCGCACCGTTTACATACCCGATACGGCCGCCGCGCATCCAACTGCACTGGTCCCCACTGGTGTCGACGCAACATGCAGAGAAGTCTCCCCATGACGATCCCCTTCCTCGCGCAAACCTCGGTGGCTCCGAGCGTAGACCGATCGATAGAACCTGGGGCGCGTCCTGCGGCACGCGCGTGCACCTGTCGGAAGCGTCCTCGACGTCTAACCAGAACAACCTTTGCCGGTCGGGCGCGCAGCAACAGCCAAGCAACCTGGAACGCACCGCACTAGGGTCGACCCATGAGCAATGGATGGACGAGCCCCGGGGGTGACTCGCCCGGCAGCGACAACGGATCGCCGCCGCAACAGCCGCGGTACGGCCAGTACGGTCCGCCACCGCAGTACGGCCAGCAGGCACCGCCGCCGCAGTACGGCCAGTACGGTCCGCCGCCTCCGCCATACGGGCAGCAACCGCAGTACGGCGCCGGTCCGCAGGGTTACGGACCGCCGCCGATGTTCCAGCTCGCGCCCAAGCCCGGCGTCATACCGCTGCGGCCGCTGAACCTCGGCGACATCTTCAGCGGCACGTTCGGCACTATCCGCGGCAACCCGGGCGCCAGCATCGGCCTGTCGGCGCTGGTCGCGCTGGTGGTCGCCATACCCGCCGTCCTCACCACGCTCGCACTCTCCGGCGCCGACCTCACCACCACCGACAGCTCCGGCTCGACGGTCAATCTCGGCGGTCAGCTGAGCACCAGCATCACCAGCATCTACACCGCGATCGCGGGTGTGTTCCTGGCCGGCATGCTGACGGCGGTCGTAGCGGAGGCCGTGCTGGGGCGGCGCATCTCGATAGGCCAGACCTGGACCAAGGTCCGCGGCCGGCTGCTGCCGCTGCTCGGTATGACGCTGCTGCTCGCCCTCGCGGTGATCGTCGCGGCCGGCATCTACATCGGTCTGATCGTGCTGCTGGCGCTGGGTGGCAACGAGGCGATCACCGTGATGATCGCGATCGTGCTCGGCATCATCCTGTTCGTCGCCATCGTCTGGGCTGCCATCAAGGTCTCCCTGGCGGCCCCTGCTGTCGTCCTCGAGCGGGCCGGCCCGGTGACCGCCATACGACGGTCCTGGGGGCTGTCGGGTGGGCAGTGGTGGCGCATCTTCGGCATCACCCTGCTCGCGCAGCTCATCGTCGGCACGATCAGCAATGTCGTGCAGCTACCCGGCGCCGCCGTGCTCATCGGCACCAGCGACGGCGCCGGCAACCCCAACGTCCTGGCGGTCATCGTCGTGCAACTCGTCGCGGTCGCGATCAGCGCGCTGACCACGCCGTTCACCGCCGGGGTCACGGCCCTGCTCTACCTGGACCAGCGGATCCGCAAGGAAGCCCTCGACGTCACCCTGATGGAGGCTGCCGCCAAGGACGGTGCCGGTGCCCGGTGACGATGCACCGCCGCTGGACCCGAGTGGCGGCGCCGCGCACGCCTGGTTGCAACGCGAGCTGGCCAAGCCGGCATACGCCGACCAGCGCAGCTGGCTGCAGCGGCTCTGGGACTGGGCCCGGGACAGACTCGACGACCTGCTGCAGGGAGTGGGCGGTGCGCTGCCGCTCTACGTGCTGATCCCGCTGCTGCTCGTCATCCTCGGCATCGTCGTGTTCGCGCTGTCCCGTCTCAGCGGCGGCTCCGCTCGCAAGCAGGACGCGGCGGAGGACGGTGTCCTGACCGAGGTCGACCTGACGGCCCGGCAACTGCGCGAACGGGCCGGCCGATCGTCCGCCGCGGGTGCCCATTCCGCGGCCTTCGTCGACTACTTCCGGGCGCTCGCCCGCCGTGCCGAGGAGCGCGCACTGCTGTTGCCGCAACCCGGCCGGACCGCGCACGAGGTGGGCACCGAGCTCGAGCCCTACTTCCCGGGCCACACCGCCGCAATCCGTTCAGCCGCAACGTTCTTCGATCAGGTCCGGTATGGCGGGACCGACGCGACCGCAGCCGACGTCAGCCGGATCGAAGCACTCGACCGCGAGCTGGACGACACCCGACCGCAGCACGCCGCACCCCAGCAGGTGACGGCATGATCACCCGCGGCCGGGTGATCATCACCGCCGTCGTCGTGAGCCTGCTCGCCCTCCTGATCGGAGCGGTCCTGCTGACCCCGCGCACCTCCAGCGAGCCGCTCGACCCGGCATCGGCGGCGCCCGACGGCAGCCGTGCCGTGGCGCAGGTGCTCGGCCAGCACGGCGTCGATGTGCAGATCGCGCACCGGGTCAGGGAGTTCGACACCAGCGACGTGCAGGGCGCGACCCTCGTGCTCACCCGGCCGCAGCTCCTGTCGCCGAACACCCTGCAGCGCACGATGGCGCTGGCTGCGAACGCCCGCCGCGTCGTGATCGTGGACGCCGACCCGTCAACCATCAAGGCACTCGGCCTGCCCGTGCCACAGGCGGATCCGCTGGAATCCCAGCCGGTTTCACGCTGCACGGTGCCCTGGCTCGACAGCCTGCGGTTGAGCTATGCCGACATCTCCTACCGGCCCTCCGACGCCGGCCGGACCTGCTTCGGCGAAGGCGGCGAAGGTGCCGTGGTCGTGCTTCCCGCGCAGGGACACGCACCGGAAACCGTGCTCCTCGGCAGCCACGCCGTCCTCTCGAACAAGAGCGTGGTCGACGCCGACAATGCTGCAATCATCCTGCGGACGCTCGGCGCCACCGACCGGCTCGTGTGGTTCGCGCCGTCGCTCGCGACGGGCGACAGCGACGTCGCGCAGGGGCCGAAGTGGCCGGCGTGGTTCCACCCGGCGATCTGGCTCGCCGGTGCCGTCATACTCATCGTGATCGTATGGCGCGGAAGGCGTTTCGGCCGCTTGGTGCCGGAGCCATTGCCGGTCGTGGTGCCCGCCGGTGAGACGACCCGCAGCCGCGGTCAGCTCTATCGCAAGGCGCACGACCACACGCGCGCATCGGCGGTGTTGCGGCTCGCGACCCGCACCCGATTGGCGCGTTATCTCGGTCTCGCGCCGAACGGCCGGCCGGAGACCCTCATCGAGCGCACCGCCCGCGCCGCCGAGCACGACCCGCACCAGGTGGCCGAGCTGCTCTACGGCGCCGACCCACCTGATGACGAGGCCATGACCGCGCTCGCACAACACTTGCAACAGCTGGAAAGGCAGGTACGACGATGACGACGCAGACATCGCTCTCCCCCGAAGAGGCCGAAGCGGCACAGCGCGCCCGGACCGCTCTGAGCGCGGTGCGCGGCGAGGTCGCGAAGGCCGTGGTGGGTCAGGATGCCGCCGTGACCGCCCTGGTGATCGCGCTGCTCGCCCGCGGTCACGTGCTGCTGGAAGGGGTGCCGGGGGTCGCCAAGACCTTGCTGGTGCGTTCCCTGGCCGCCGCGCTGTCCATCGAGACCAAGCGGGTGCAGTTCACGCCCGACCTGATGCCGGGTGACATCACCGGATCGCTCGTATTCGACTCGCGCACTTCGGAATTCACCTTTCGTCCCGGGCCCGTCTTCACCAACCTGCTGCTCGCGGACGAGATCAACCGCACTCCCCCGAAGACCCAGTCGTCGCTGCTCGAGGCGATGGAGGAACGTCAGGTCTCGGTAGACGGAGCGGCACGGCCGCTGCCGGCGCCGTTCATGGTCGCCGCCACCCAGAACCCGGTCGAGTACGAAGGCACCTATCCGCTGCCCGAGGCACAACTCGACCGCTTCCTGATGAAGGTCAGCATGCCGCTGCCCGATCGTGACGCCGAGCTCGAGGTGCTGCGCCGCCACGCGGCCGACTTCGACCCGCGGGACCTGGCCGCCGCGGGCATCCGACCGGTCGCGGGTCCGGACGACCTCGCCGCCGGTGCTGCGGCGGTCCGACGGGTCCAGGTCGGCGCGGACGTCGCGTCATACATCGTGGACCTGGTGCGCGGCACGCGGTCCGCGCCGTCACTCTCGCTCGGCGCGAGTCCGCGCGCAGCGACCGCGCTGCTGGCCACCAGCCGCGCGTGGGCGTGGCTCAGTGGCCGTGACTTCGTGACGCCGGACGACGTCAAGACGATGACCCGCACCACGCTGGCCCACCGCCTCCAGTTGCGCCCGGAGGCCGAGCTGGAGGGTGTCGGCACCACGGCGGTGCTCGACTCGGTGATCGGCGCGGTGCCGGTCCCACGATGAGGATGCTCGCATGTCGCTGACCGGCCGCACGGCGCTGCTCGCAGCCCTCGGCATTGTCGTCGTGCTGGTGCACCCGGGCATCGCGACGGTCTTCTGGTGGTTGCTCGTCGTCGCGGCGCTGGTGGGCGTTGACCTCTGGTTGGCCCCGTCGACGAATTCCCTTGCCACGGAACGACTTCCAATCCCGCCCGTGCGGCTGGGCGAGACCGTCACGAGCACGCTCACGCTGCGCAACACCGGGTCGCGCGCCATACGAGGTGCCGTGCGCGACGCGTGGCAGCCGTCCGCCGGAGCACGGGGCGAACGTATGCCGTTACGCCTGCGCGCCGGCGAGCAGATCCGGCTGGTCGTCGAGCTGACTCCGACCCGCCGCGGCGACCGGCGCGCCGATCGATTGACGACACGGGCCGCCGGGCCGCTCGGCCTGGCGCTGCGACAACGCTCGGTTGAGGTGCCGGGCGCGGTGCGAGCGCTGCCCGCCTTCCCCTCCCGCCGGCACCTGCCCAGCCGGCTGGCGCAGCTGCGCCAGATCGACGGACGCTCCGCAGTTCGGATCCGTGGCCAGGGCACCGAATTCGACTCCCTGCGCGACTACGTCGACGGCGACGACGTCCGCAGCATCGACTGGCGCGCCACCGCCCGCCGGCAGCACCCGGTGGTGCGCACCTGGCAGCCCGAGCGCGACCGTCGGGTGGCGATCGTGCTCGACACCTCGCGCACGTCGGCGGCTCGCATCGGCGACAGCACCCGGCTGGACGCCGGCATGGACGCCACCCTGCTGCTGACCGCCCTGGCCTCCCGCGCCGGCGACCGTGTGAGCTTCGTCGCCGGCGACCGCACGATCCGCAGCCGCGTCGCCGGGATCAGTGATCGCGCCGAGCTGATGCACACCGTCATCAACGCGATGGCCCCAGTGGAACCCGCACTGGTGGAAGCGAATTGGCGCACGCTGCTGGGTGCGGGCGGCGCTCTGCCCAAGCAGCGCTCGCTGCTGGTCCTGGTGACGCCGTTGGAGCCGGCCGCCATACAGGAGGGATTGCTGCCGGTGCTCGCCAACGTCGCGCTGCGGCACCGCGTGGTGGTCGCCTCGGTCGCCGACCCCGGCGTGCGTGCCATGGCGACCGAGCGCGCCACCGTCGAGCAGGTGTATGACGCCAGCGCAGCCGAGCGCACCGAGCTGCTGCGGACCGACACACGGGTCGCGCTGGAACGCCTCGGAGTGACCGTCCTGGACGAGGAGCCGGAGGCCCTGCCGCTGGCCCTCGTGGACCACTATCTGCTGCTGAAGAGCCGCGGCCTGCTCTGACGGGACAGCATCACGCACTGACCGGACGCGCCGCGCTCTGGTCCAGCTCGGCGACATCACCGGTGACGCCCGCGGCAACGGCGCGCCGACCGAGCACGAACACGTAGGCCAGGAAGGCGATCTCGGCGAGCACGCCGATCCCGAGCCGTGCCCACGTCGGCAACGGCGACGGCGTCACGAACGCCTCGATCGCCCCACTGACCAGCAGCACCCCCACCAGACCGATCGCGACGACCACGATGGACCGGCCCTCGTGCGCCATCGCGTCGGCGCGAGTCCGGGCACCCGGCTCGACCCAGGACCAGAAGAGTCGCATCCCACATCCGGCAGCGACGAAAACCGCTGTCAGCTCGAGAATCCCGTGCGGCAGGATCAGCCCGAAGAAGTCGCCGCCGTGGCCGTAGGACACCATGATCCCGCCCTGCACGCCGACATTGAGCACGTTGTTCCACAGCATCCAGATGATCGGGAACCCGAGCACGCCCAGCGCGATGCACATCGCGGCCACCCAGGCGTTGTTGGTCCACACGCGGGTCGCGAAGTCGGCACCGCCATACTCCGAGTAATAGTCCCGGAAGTCGTGATTGACCAGCTGTTGCGCGGCCTGCGGCGAGATGAACGACGCCTGGACATCGGGATTGCGTGCCACCCACACGCCGAGGACGACCGCGACCACGACATTCGCCAGCGCCGTGCCGATCCACCACCACCGGGTGCGATAGAGCACCGCCGGGAAGTCACGGATCACGAAGTCCGCCAACCGCGACCAGGTCATCGTGCGACGCCGCAGCGATGCGGTGCGCGCCCTGGCCAGCACGGTGGACAGGTATTGCACGACGGTCGGGTCCGGCGCCGCCGAGCGGATGAGCGACAGGTGCGTCGCCGCCCGCTGGTAGAGATCGAGCAACTCGTCGGCCTCGGCGCCGCTCAGCGTCCGGCGTCCGCTCAGCGCGCGCAGCTGCTCCCACTCGGGGTAGTGCGCGGTGACGAACGCATCGAGGTCCACGCGCAGCAACTATAGGCTGGTGACCATGCCGAGCGAAGGTGTCGCCACGCAGCCCGTGCGTCGCCTGCGCGGTGCGGACAGCGACCTGATGATCACGGGCGAGGCAGTGCTCATCGACGTCCCGTCGGCGCCGCTGCCCACCCGGCTGCTCGCCGCCCTGATCGACTGGGTCGGCTACATCCTGCTGCTCGTCGGCCTGGTGTTCCTGGTGACCTTCGCCTCCGTCGGCGGCAGCGACGCCACCGTCAACACGCTCCTGCTGCTCAGCCTGATCTGCTGCTTCCTGGTCGTGCCGGTCACCGTCGAGACGCTCACCCGTGGCCGGTCGCTCGGCAAGCTCATCGTCAAGCTGCGCGTCGTGCGCGACGACGGCGGACCGATCGTCTTCCGGCACGCCTTCGTGCGCGGACTGATCGGTGTCATCGAGTTGCCGTTCCTCAGCGGGGTCCCGGCGGTCATCGCGTCGGTCTCCAACTTCCGTGGCAAGCGCCTGGGTGACTTGGCCGCCGGCACGTATGTCGTGCGCGAGCAGACCGGGCTGAAGCTGAGCCCGCCGCCACCGCCCCCGCCATACCTGCGGGCCTGGGTGACCGGGGCGGACCTGGCACCCCTGCCGGACGGTCTGGCGCTGGCGATCCGGCAGTTCCTGATCCGTCGCGCGTCGCTGACGCCGGCGGCACGCAGCGCGCTGACCACCAACCTCCTGCAGCAGGTGATGCCGCTCGTCTCGCCGCCCCCGCCCGCGCATACCCATCCGGAGGATGTGCTGTCGGCGGTGCTGACCGCACGCAGCGACCGTGAGGCGGCCCGGCTGGCGCGCGAGCAGGCGACGCGCTCCCGCCTGCTCCCGCCTGACCTCATGAGACAGCAGCGTCCCTAACCAGCAACCGTTTTCACTTACGCACGGGTTTCCGCCCGATCAGCGTCCCCAACCAGCAACCGTTGTCACTTACTTACGCACGGGCTCAGGCGCCGAGGGCCCCGTCATACCCCGGTTTGATGACGTCGTCGATGATCGCCAGCCGCTCGTCGAAGGGCAGGAAGGCCGACTTCATCGCATTGATCGTCACCCAGCGCAGGTCGTCCACGGTCCAGCCGGCCTCGTCGACCAGCAACTGCATCTCGCGCGACATGGAGGTGCCGCTCATCAACCGGTTGTCGGTGTTGACGGTGACCCGGAAACGCAGGTCCTTCAACCGCGTGATCGGGTGTTCGGCGATCGAATCGGCCGCTCCCGTCTGCAGATTGGACGACGGGCACATCTCCAACGGGATCCGCCGGTCACGCACGTATGCCGCAAGCAGCCCCAGCTTCTCCGTCGGCTTCCCGAAGTCGGTGATGTCGTCGACGATGCGCACGCCGTGCCCCAGCCGCTCGGCGCCGCACCACTGGATCGCCTCCCAGATGCTCGGCAGGCCGAACGCTTCACCGGCGTGGATGGTGAAGTGCGCGCTCTCCCGCTGCAGGTATTCGAACGCGTCCAGATGCCGCGTCGGCGGGAAGCCGGCCTCGGCACCGGCGATGTCGAAACCGGCGACACCCTCGTCGCGATAGCGCACCGCGAGCTGGGCGATCTCGGTGGACTTCGCCGCGTGGCGCATCGCCGTCAGCAGCGCACGCACGACGATCCGGCCGCCACTGGCGCGCTCACCGTCGCGGAAGCCGGCGTTGACCGCCTCGACAACCTCCTCGAGCGTGAGCCCGGCCTCGAGGTGCTGCTCGGGCGCATACCGCACCTCCGCGTAGACCACACCGTCCTCGACAAGGTCCTGCGCACACTCGGACGCCACCCGTCGCAGCTGCTCAGCCGTCTGCATCACCGCGACCGAGTGCTCGAACGTCTCCAGGTAACGCTCGAGCGAGCCGGAGTCCGCGGCCTCCCGGAACCACCGGCCGAGCGACTCGGCGGCGGGCGCGGGCAGTGCGTCATACCCGCTCTGCTGCGCGAGCTCCACGATCGTCGCCGGGCGCAGGCCACCGTCGAGATGGTCGTGCAACAGCACCTTGGGCAACGCCTTGATGTCGGGGCGGATGTCGTCACTCATCACGGTGCACCGTGTCCGGTGAGAAGGCCGGCAGGCAGACGGCGATGTAGTCCGCGCCCTCCGGCCCCGTGGAATACCGAATGCGTTCTCCCGCAGTTGTTTTCAGCGACTCACCGGCATTGACCGTGGTGGTCTCCCCATCGCCATGCTCCACGATCACAGCGCCGCGCAACACGACGGTGAACTCGTCGAACTCGGGCGTCTGGAACGGCTCGGACCACTCGCCCGGCGCCTGCATGTGGGCGACGCTCACCTGCTGCTCACCGGTGCTCGCAGCGCCGATGTGCTCGTCGATGATCTTCCCTCCGGGCACCGGGATGCGCACGGGATCTACGTAATGATCAACCATCCCGACACTCTAGTGAGTACCGCGAGGGTCATGGGTCGAATATCGCGGTCACGCGATGCGGTCGATCACCAAAGGCGTTGTCCCTGCTTCGGATTCACCGATCGACCAGGCGCCCTGCAGCGCTTCGGCCGCCCGGGCGAACCGGTCGGGAGTGTCGGTGTGCAGCGTGAGCAGCGGCTGCCCGGCGGTGACGCGGTCCCCGGGCTTGGCATGTATGACGACACCGGCCCCTGCCTGCACCGGATCCTCCTTGCGTGCCCGGCCGGCACCGAGCCGCCAGGCAGCGACCCCGACCGCGAGCGCGTCGAGCCGTTGCAGCACCCCGCTGCTGTCGGCGGTCACGACCTCGGAATTCGTGGCGACCGGGAGCGTCGCGCCCGGGTCACCACCTTGGGCGGAGATCATCCGGCGCCATACGTCCATCGCCCGGCCGTCACGCAGCGCCTCGGCGGGGTCGACGTCGGATTTGCCTGCGGCCGTGAGCATTTCGCGCGCCAGCGCCACTGTCAGCTCGACCACGTCGGCCGGCCCGCCACCGGCGAGCACGTCGACCGACTCCTGCACCTCCAGCGCGTTGCCGGCGGTCAGCCCGAGCGGTGTCGACATGTCGGTCAGCAGCGCGACCGTCCTGACCCCCGCATCGGTGCCCAGGTCGACCATCGTGCGAGCGAGCTCGCGAGCCTGCTCGGCGGTCTTCATGAAGGCACCGCTGCCGACCTTGACGTCGAGCACCAGGGAACCGGTGCCCTCGGCGATCTTCTTGCTCATGATCGAGCTGGCGATCAGCGGGATCGCCTCGACGGTGCTGGTCACGTCGCGCAGTGCGTAGAGCTTCTTGTCCGCAGGTGCCAGTCCGGCGCCGGCCGCGCAGATGACGGCACCGATCTCGTCCAGCTGCCGCAGCATCGCGTCGTTGGACAGTTCCGCCTGCCAGCCGGGGATCGACTCCAGCTTGTCGAGCGTGCCGCCGGTGTGCCCGAGGCCGCGGCCGGACAGCTGCGGCACCGCCACGCCATACACGGCGACCAGCGGCGCCAGCGGCAGGGTGATCTTGTCCCCCACTCCCCCGGTCGAGTGCTTGTCGGAGGTCGGCCGCGACAGCGAGCCGAAGTCCATCCGCTCGCCCGACGCGATCATGGCCGCGGTCCAGTGCTTGATCTCCTCGCGACTCATGCCGTTGAGGAAGATCGCCATGGCCAGCGCCGACATCTGCTCGTCGGCGACGACGCCGCGCGTGTAGGCGTCGATGACCCAGTCGATCTGTTCCTTGCCCAGTGGCTGCTTGTCCCGCTTGCGGGCAATCACATCGACGGCATCAAAGTTCTCGGTCATACGCGCGATCCTGCCAGGCAACGCCCAATGCCCGAAACGGGCCACGAATAGGGCACAGTGGTGTCCGGTCCCGGCCGGGAGGACGCCGGGAACCATCACGCACATCGGTGCGTCCATGTACCGGTCATGAACGCACTTCACACCCTACGAACTCGTCACACGGAGGACCCCATGAAGCTCATTTCCCGCACCGCGGCCGCTGCCCTGGTGATCAGCCTGCCGATGGCGCTCGGCGCCTGCGGCGGCGACAGCAAGCCCGCCAAGGCCGACGTCAAGGCCGGCTACATCAAGGCCATCAAGAAGAACGTCGGCGCCTCGGGCACCAAGGTCCCCGACTCGCTCTACAAGAAGATGGCCGACTGCATCGTCGACAAGTCGTATGACGACCTGAGCTCGGACACGCTCAACAAGCTCAAGGACGGCAACGCCACCGCCGAGACCAAGGTCAAGTCCGACGACAAGGACACCCTGGACAAGGCCAGCAAGGAGTGCCAGACCAAGGTTGCCGCCGATATGAAGAACGTCGGCTGACGCTCCTCCTGACAATCCGCGAACGACGCCCCGGCCGGTGAAACCGACCGGGGCGTCGTTGCGTCATACCTTCGACAGTTGACCCTCCGGAGAGGACATCATGCGTTCGCTTCCCGCCAAGCAGGCTGCCGCTGCGGCGCTCCTGCTCACCCTTCCGTTGAGCCTGGCCGCATGCAGTTCGGGCTCGTCGGACAAGTCCGGCAAGGCGACCACTCCGGCGTCGCCGGCCGCCACGTCGAGCAACGCACCGGCGACGAGCGGCGACACCGATGGCGGTTCATCTGCCGATGCCGGCAAGCCCAGCAGGGCGCAGGTCGCGGACGGTATGACGAAGTACTTCGTCGGCAAGGGCGTTCCGCGCTCACTGGTCGACGATGTGGCCAATTGTGTGGCGGACAAAGGCTATTCGCAGTTCTCGGACGACACGCTGCGCGCGCTGAAGAGCGGCAAGGTCAACCAGCTGAACCCGCTCGACTCCGGCAAGCTCGCGAAGGTCACCACAACCTGCCTGGCCGCGGGTAAGGGCGGCGGCTCACTGCCCAGCAGCGTCGGCTGATCAGCCGACCGAACCCTTCGGGGCATCGGCGACGTGCTGCAGGTCCGCGAGCCCGAAGGCCTGCGGCAGCACCTGCTCCATCGACTGAACACCTTGCGGGGTGAGCAGCTCGCAGTCGGCGCCGCCGTGCTCCCAGAGCAACTGTCGGCACCGGCCGCACGGCATCAGCGGCTCGCCGAGCGCGTTGACACAGGAGACCGCGACCAGCCTGCCGCCCCCGGACCGCACCAATTCGCTGACCATGCCGCACTCCGCGCACAGCGTGACGCCGTACGCGGCGTTCTCGACGTTGCAGCCGGAGACGACCCGCCCGTCGTCGACCAGGCCGGCCACACCGACCGGGAACCTGCTGTAGGGCACGTAGGCGTGCCGGGCTGCCTCCACCGCCTCGGTGGTGAGGGCGTCCCAATCGACGTCCGGCATGGAGTCACTCGCCCTTGACATACGGCTCACCGTCGGCCGCGGGTGCGCGCACCCGGCCGACCAGACCGGCGACCGCGAAGATCGTCGCCAGGTACGGCAGCATCTGCAGGAGGTTGGAGTCGATCTTCACCGGCGTGGCCAGCAGCGACAGGGCGACCTGTAGCGCACTGGCGAAGCCGAAGAACAAGGACGCACCCAGCGCACCGCGCGGCGTCCAGCGACCGAAGATCAGCGCGGCCAGTGCGATGAAGCCCTGACCGGAGGTCATGTTCTTGTTGAACTGGCCGACCGAGCCGATGGTCAGCGCGGCACCGGCCAGGCCGGCGATGCCGCCGCCGATGATGACGTTCTGGTAGCGCAATCGCAGCACGTTGATGCCGACGGTGTCGGCCGCCTTCGGGTGCTCGCCGACGGCGCGGGTGCGCAGCCCCCAGCGGGATCGCAGCAGCATCACGTCGATGATGATGACGATCGCGTACATGAGGTAGGTGATGATCGTCTGGTTGAACAGCAGCGAACCCACCACGGGGATGTCGCCGAGCACCGGGATCTTGATCGGTGAGAAAACCGCCGGCTGGTTGGTGCCGTTGCCGTTGTTGGCCATCACGGCGTCATACAGGTAGCCGGTCAGACCCAGCGCGAAGGCGTTGATCACGACGCCGAGGATCACCTGGTTGACGGTGAACTTGATCGCGAACACTGCCAGCAGGGCACCGACCACGCCACCGATGAGAACGGCGGCCACCAGGCCGATCCAGCTGCTGGCGATCGTGCCGAACAGCGCACCCGCGAACGCGCCGAAGAGCATCTGGCCCTCGATCGCGACGTTGATGACGCCGGTCTTCTCGCACATCACGCCGGCCATCGAGCCGAGGATCAGCGGTGTGGCCAGGAACAGCGTCTGGTAGAGCAGCGAGCCGACCTGCACCGACTGCTTGCCCTCGGTGCCGGCCCAGGTGAGGAACGCGACCAGGAAGAGGACCCCTGCGCAGATGCCGACCCAGCGCAGCGTGCGCTTGCTGAAACCACGCACCAGCTGTGCCGCGCCGAGCAGCATGATGATCACGCCGCAGGCGACGATCACGCCCACACCGGGCACCGAGAACTTCGGCACCGAGATGCCGGGGTCGTTGCCGTTCAGGTCGAAGGTCGTGGAGGACGAGCCCGCGGACAGGCCGAGCACGACCGCGGCGACGAGGCCCAGGCCGACGATCGCGGCGCCGGTGCCGATCCGTCGCGCTGTGGTCTGCTTCAGCTCGACGACGTGTTGCTCGATGACCGTGCCGGGCGCGACCTCGACGGTCTCGACCGCAGAGTCCACCACCCCGGTGGAGTCCTTGTTCAGCTCGGGGCTCATCCGTTCCATCCCTTCGCCAGGACTGCCGACCCGGCGGACTTGCTGCGCCGCAGGCGGAAGACCAATCGGATCAGGCCGGGTGCGGCGATGAAGATCACCACGAGGGCCTGCAGGACCTGCACGAGGTCCGGTGGGGTGGGCGTGGACGCCTGCAACTGTCCGCTGCCCGCGGTCAGCGCGCCGAACAGCAGCCCGGCGGCGAACGTGCCCCATGCCGTGCCCCGTCCGAGCAGCGCGACGGTGATCGCGGTGAAGCCGACGCCGCCGTCGACGCTGGCGGTGATCTGGTAGTTGTTCGCGTCACCCAGCACCTGGGACGCTCCCGCCAGACCACACAGCGCGCCGACGACGACCATGACGCCGATGTAAGTGGCCGAGATGCTCATGCCGGCCGTGCGCGCGGCGTCCTGGTTGGCGCCGACCGCGCGGACGCGGAATCCGAACGTGCCGTACTTCAGCAGCCACCACACGAACGCGGTCGCGACGATCGCCAGGATGAACGAGAAGTTGACCCGCAGGTCCGAGCCGAACAGGTGCCAGAACTGCGCGTTCCCGTCGACGGTGCGCGACACCGCCTGGCTGTATGGCGGTGCCTGGAACCACGTCTGGGTGAGCAGCCAGTTGATGAAGAAGATCGCGATGTAGTTGAGCATGATCGTGGTGATCACCTCGTGGGCACCGGTCTTGGCCTTGAGCAGACCCGCAAGCGCGGCCCAGATCGCACCTCCGATGATGCCGCCGAGGATCGCCACGACGATGTGCACCACGGCCGGCAGATCCCACGCGAAACCGATGTAGCCGGCCAGTGCCGCCGACATCAGGATCTGGCCCTGCGCGCCGATGTTGAACAGACCGGCGCGGAAGGCGAGCGTGACCGACAGGCCCGCCAGGATCAGCGGTGTCGCGTAGACCAGCGTCTCGGAGATCGGCGACAGCGCCTGTCCGCCGTTCGGGTTGTAGATCGCGCCCTGGAAGAGCGCCACATAGGCGTTCTTGACGGCGCTCCAGCCGGCGCTGAGCGTGTCGCCGGGAGCCGCGGTGAAGTACTTCGCGGTGTTGCGGGTCGTCTCGTCCGAAGCGACGATCAGGATCGCGCCGACGATCATCGCGCAGATGACCGCGAGCACGGTGACCACCGCGGGATGGTCACTGCGCAGGATCTGCGAGATCGTCTCGTGGGTGTCGTCCTCGTCGGACCGGGCCGTCGCGACGTCGGGCGTCACCGGCTCCTTCCCGGGCTCGGGAGTGCTCTCCTCCCCCGCGTCCTTCTTCCCGAGGTCGGGCCCGTCCCCGTTCATGCTGTCTCCTTGGTTTCGGAGGTCTGGCCGGCCATCAGCAGGCCGAACTCCTCCGCTGTCGCGGTCGGCGGCAACTCGCCGATGATCTTTCCGGCATACATGACGCCGACCCGGTCGGCGAGGCCGATGACCTCGTCGAGCTCGGTGCTGACCAGCAGCACGGCGGTGCCGCGGTCGCGCTCCTCGACGATGCGCTTGTGCACGAATTCCTGGGATCCGACGTCGACGCCACGTGTCGGCTGCGAGACGACCAGCAGCCGCAGCGGGCGACTCATCTCGCGCGCCAGCACGACCTTCTGCTGGTTGCCGCCGGACAACGTCGACGCCGCGGCCTCGGCGCTCTGGGTGCGCACGTCGAACTCGTCGACCCGCTCGCGGGCGTTGCGCGAGATCGCGGCCAGGTTGAGCGACACGGAGTTGCCGAAGGGCGCCTCGTCATACGTGTCGAGCACGAGGTTCTCGGCGATGCTGAAGCTGCCCACCAGGCCGTCGTGCATACGGTCCTCGGGCACGTAGCCGACGCCGCGGCCGAGGATCTTGTCGGTCGACTCGTCGGTGACATCGGCCCCCTCCAACCGGATGCGGCCCGCGGTCGGCTCGATGAGCCCGACGATCGCCTCGGTGAGCTCGGACTGGCCGTTGCCCTGCACGCCGGCGATGGCGTAGATCTCCCCGCCGCGAACCTCCAGGGACACGTCGTCGACGAGCACCTGGCCGGTCGGGCCGGTCACGCTCAGGCCCTCGATGTCGAGGATGACGTCGCCCGCCTTGGCGGGCTCCTTGTCGACCTTCAGCTGCACCGGTCGGCCGACCATCATCGCGGCGAGCTCCGAGGGGCTGGCGCTCGGCTCGGCCTGGCCGACGACCTTGCCACGACGAATGACGGTGATCGTGTCGGCGATCGCGCGGACCTCGCGCAACTTGTGGCTGATGAAGACGATCGACGTGCCGTCGTCCTTCAGCGAGCGCATGACGTCCATCAGGTGGTCGGTCTCCTGCGGTGTCAGCACTGCCGTCGGCTCGTCGAGGATCAGCACCTTGGCGTGCCGTGCGAGGGCCTTGAGGATCTCGACACGTTGCTGGATGCCGACCGGCAGGTCGCCGACCAGCACGTCGGGGTTGACCTCGAGGTGGTAGTCCTTGGACAGGTTGCGCACGACCTCGCGCGCCTTCTTCTGGTCCAGGATGCCCGCCGAGCGGGTGTATTCGTCGCCCAGCATGACGTTCTCGGCGACGCTCAGCACCGGCACCAGCATGAAGTGCTGGTGGACCATGCCGATCCCGGCGCGCATCGCGTCGCCGGGACCGTTGAACTTCTGCGGCTCACCGTCGACGACGATCTCGCCGTCGGTGGGTTCGTAGAGCCCGTAGAGCACATTCATCAGCGTCGACTTGCCGGCGCCGTTCTCACCCAGCAGGGCGTGGATCTGCCCCGGCTCGACCACCAGGTCGATGTGATCGTTCGCCGTGAACGACCCGAACTTCTTGGTGATGCCACGCAGTTCGAGTTTCACTCGTGCTCCTTGTCCACTTCACTGGCGGGGCGCCGTGGATCGCACCGCTCCCCCGCCATACTCCCCACACGCAGGCCGTGGGTGGTCGGCAGCATAGTTGCCGACCACCCACGAACTGGTCATTCTTACTTCGGCTGGCTCGGCGAGGTGATCTTGATCTTGCCGGAGGTGATGTCCGCCTTGACCTGGGTGATCTGCTTCTTGAGGTCAGCGGGAACCTTGGAGTCGAACTGGTGGTACGGCGACAGGCCGACGCCGTTGTCCTTCAGTGTGCCGACGTAGTTGCCGGTCGGGAACGTGCCGTCAGCCGACTTCTTCAAGTAGGTCTCCACACCACCGGAGAGGTTCTTGGTCGCGCTGGAGATGAAGTACTTGCAGTAGTTGGCGGCGCTCTCGCAACCGTCGGTGTCGACCCAGATCAGGTTGAGCTTGCCGCCGGAGGCCTGCGCGGCCGCGCCGGCGCCGAGGCCCGACGCCCCGGCGACCGGGAAGACGATGTCGGCGCCCTGGCTGACCATCGCCTGGGTGATCGACTTGCCCTTGTTCTGGTCGGTGAACGAACCGGAGAAGGTGCCGCCCTTCTGGTTCTTCTCGTTCCAGCCGAGGACCTTGACCGACTTCTTCTTGGTCTTGTTGAAGTACTGGACGCC
The DNA here is from genome assembly GCF_035551235.1 of Flexivirga sp. Taxonomy (GTDB): domain Bacteria; phylum Actinomycetota; class Actinomycetes; order Actinomycetales; family Dermatophilaceae; genus Flexivirga. The sequence goes on from NZ_DASZNO010000038.1 coordinate 254,880, forward strand.
CTCCCAGTAGCCGTCCATGTAGATCGTCACCGGCGGGATGGACAGGCCGCCCCAGGTGCCGACGGTGCCGGTCTTCGTCATACCCGCTGCCAGGTAGCCGGCGAGGAAGCCGGCCTGCGCGGTGTTGTACTCGATGCCGTAGATGTTGGCGGCGCTCTGGTTGCCGTTGTCGATCTCGGCGAAGTGGACCTTCGGGAACTGCTTGGCGACCTTCTTCAGCGCATCGCCCATCAGACCGCCGACGGCGATCACCGAGTCACAGCCGCCCTGGGCGTACTTGGTGAGGTTCGGCGTGTAGTCGCTGCCGGAGTTCGAGGGGACGTACTTGACCTTGATGTTGGGGTTGGCCTTGGCGGCAGCCTGCATGCCCGCCCACGAGTTCTCGTTGAACGACTTGTCGTCCACACCACCGGTGTCCAGCACCATGCAGGCGCTGAGCTTGTTGCCGGAGGCGGTGCCGGGCGCGGCGGCCCCCGACCCCTTGGCGCCGCCGCTGGCGGAGTTGTTGTCTGCCGGTTTGCTGCCACAGCCGGCCAGGGCCATCGCGGCGATGGCCGAGACGGCCGCAATCTTCATCACCGAACGCACGGTGTCTCCTTTTGTTGGTGCACTTCTACTGAAGGTGGCTCCGCGGTTGCGGGTGCCGAAGGCGTGGACGTTTCCCCCAAGGTCAGTCACCCGCGGTGGGGCAAGTCGGCAGCCTAGCGGGCGGATCGTGACCGGGCCCACAGATCGGGCTTCTGCGACCGAACTGTTATCCGCCCGCGGCGTCATACCTCGCTGAGGGCTGCTACGGCGAGCAGGCGCGCGCCGACTCCGATCGCGGTCTCGTCGATGACCAGGTCGCCCTGGTGCAACTCGTAGGTCGGCCCGCCGGGCGCGCGGGTGCCGAGCCGGGCGAGCGCTCCGGGCGTCGCCTGCAGGAGCCAGGAGAAGTCCTCGCCGCCGAGCGACTGACGCGTCGGCACCACGCTGTGCTCCCCCTCGGTCGCCTGCGCCGCGGCTGCGAGCGCGGCAATCGCCTTGGTGTCGTTGACGACCGGCGGCACACCCCGGATGTGTTGCACCTGCGCGGCCACCTTGTATGGCGCAATGACCTCCTGCACCACCTGCGCGACGAGCCCGTCCACGCGCTTCCACTCGTCGGCGTCGAGCATCCGCAACGTGCCGACGATGCGTCCGGTGGCGGGTATGACGTTCGCGGCATTGCCGGCGTCGACCTGCCCCCAGACCAGCGCGACGCCGGACCTCGGGTCGAGGCGACGGCTCAGCACCGCGGGAACCTCGGTGAGGACCTTGCCGAGCGCGAAGGTGAGGTCTGCGGACAGGTGGGGCCGGGAGGTGTGGCCACCGGGTCCGGTCAGGGTGATGTCGATCGCGTCGCAGGCCGCGGTGATCGGTCCGGCGGTGAGGCCGATCGTGCCGACGTCGATGCTGGGGTCGCAGTGCACGGCCAGCGCGCGGTCCACGGTGTCCATCGCACCGGACGCGAGCACGTCGTGCGCCCCGCCGGGCATGACCTCTTCGGCGGGCTGGAAGATGCACCGGATCGCGAGACTTCGCGCGATCAGGGAGGACTCGATCGACTTCAGCGCCAGCGCAGCTCCGAGGACAACGGTGGTGTGCACGTCGTGCCCGCAGGCGTGGCACACGCCGTCGACCGTGGACCGGAACGGCAGACCGCTACGCTCGGGGACGGGGAGCGCATCGAGGTCCGCACGCAGCGCGACGCGGCGGGACGGGTCGGTCGCACCGAGGTCGGCGATGAGTCCGGTGCCCGGGAGCGCGGTGACCTCCATGCCGGCGGCGGTCAGGGTCTCGCGCAGGAACGTCGTGGTGCGGGTTTCGCGGCGGGCGACCTCCGGGTGGGCGTGCAGGTCGCGGCGCCAGGTGATCAACTGCGGGAGCAGCCGCTCGATCTCGACGACAGCGGCCGCAGCAGGGTCCACCGTCGTGCACGAAGAGGCAAGGTCACTCACAAGTCGTTCATGGTACGTCCGGTGTTCGCCTGACCTGCGACCAGCACCAGGAAAGCGCTCAGTCCGCGGCTCTGCGCCAGCCCCGCGCGCTCGGCGAAGATCTCCGCCGCCGTCTCGCGCACCGGCGCCTCGAGCGTGCCCGCTCCGCGCCACAGCACCAGGGTGCCCGGGGTGTCGTTGACGTCCGTCAGGCTGTCCGCGAGTGCGTCCCAGTTGTTGCCGAACCAGTCCGGCAGGTCGAAGGCCTTGCGGCATACATCGAGGAAGTGCGCCTTGTCGGTGCCTTGCGAAGTGTTGAGTTCGACCGTGCGCCAGCCCTTTTCGCTGGCAGCGGCACGCGCACCGTCGGTGTCGTCGGTCGGGTGCAGGCCGGACGCGCCCTGCTCGATGAGATCAGCTGGTGTGGTCACTCGCTACGCTCGCATTCTCTCTGTCGCGCCTCTGCCCTCGCCTGCGTGCTCGGCTCGGTCGGCGCTCATTGCACGATCCTCATGAAACTCTCGTAGTGGTCGGAGGTGTAGTAGAGCGTCCCGTCGCGGGCCTTGATGATCCGGCGCGCGCCACGGTCGGATGAGCCCGGGGTCTCGACCGTGTATTCGTGGTAGTAGCCGGAGGATTCGCGCGGCAGCAGGCGCTCGCGGTTCTGGAACACCACGCCGTCCTGGTGGTAGGGGAACGGCCCGCCCGACTTGATCAGCGCCAGCGTCGTGCGCGCCTCGTCGGGCAGCTGCGCGACGGCCACCGTCGGCATACCGTCATCGCGGTTGTTCTGCTGGGCGCCGCTCGTCGCACCCGGCGTCACGCCCGTGGCGGGGCTCGCTCCCGAGCTGGTCGCGCAACTCGCCAGCACGCAGATGAGTGCGATGAGCGCGAGCAGACCGAAGACACCGGGTATGAAGAGTTCCCGAATTCGCTTGACCCGATGCAGCATTCGGCCAGGTTACCGGTGACGCGCCCCGACTCGGCGCAACAAACCGCCTCCCCCACACACCGACAGGCGCACCCACCGACCGAGAGGAGTACGAAATCTCCCCAATTTCGTAGTCCCCTCGGTCGTTCGGCACTCCTCTCGGCCAGTGGCTGTGGACAACTTCTGCGCCGAATCCCGTCCCCGCGCCACGCTGTCACAGCATGAACGCCATTCAGCCCTTGATGTCGTCCCCCGAGCCGAGGTTCGATGCCGCGTCGCTCGCCGCACATGTCGCACAGCGGGCGGCCGACGTACGACGGCTGCGCGGGCTCTTTGCGCCCACTTCCTTTGGAAAGCTCGGCCTGATCACCAATATCGACCCGTATGCCGAGCCCGCCTCCGGGTCATGGTCCCGGTTGCGTCAGGGGGCGTTCATGGCAGGAGACCCTGCCGGCCTCAGTGCACAGGAACGCCTCATCATGATGGCGATCGCCATACGCCAGGCCGCGCAGCAACCGCCGATCTTCACCCACAGCACGGCCAGGGCGATCCTGGACCTGCCGTCCATCGGTCGGGATTCGCACCTGATCGAGCTTGCGAAGCCTCCTGGCAGAGCCGGTAGGTCGCCCCAGGCTCGTCGACGGCGGACGTCCATCGAGCCGACTTGTCTGAAGATCGACGAACTGCTGGTGACCACCATCGATCGGACGATCATCGACAGCGCTCGCGAACGAAGCCTCGAGTCCGCCATCACCACCGCCGATGCCGCGCTGCAGCGGGAGATCGCAGACACCGGGTCACTTCTTGCCCAGGCACGTGCGCTGCCGAAAGGATCACGCGGTTGCAAGATGGCGGAGCTGGCACTCTGTCTCGCCGACGGTCGGGCCGAATCTCCCTTGGAGTCGCTGAGCCGGACCCGGATGTTCCAACTCGGTCTGCCGAAACCTGAGCTCCAGGTCAACTTCTTCGACGCATCGGGATTCATCGGGCGAGTGGACTTCTTCTGGCGCCGGCTCGGCATCATCGGAGAGGCGGACGGCCGAATGAAGTTCCGCGTCGCCGAAGGTCTGACAGGCGCCGAAGCGGAGGAACGGGTATGGCGAGCAAAGCGCCGTGACGACCGGCTGCTCCGTCACCCCGATGTGGCGAAGATCGGTCACTGGGACTGGGGCGAAGCGCTCGACTCGCCCGTGTTCGCCCGGATGATGGCCGAGCTCGGTGTCCGCCCGGTGAGAGATGGCGGCTGGCCGGTGCCCGATGGCCCGCTGCCTCGCAAGTCTCGGGCGGTGTGTCTCTGACCGAGAGGCGTAGCAAGCGATCGAGAGGAGTACGAAATCACCCGGATTTCCTACTCCTCTCGGTCCTTCGGTGCGCCGCTCGATCAGGACGATGCCAGCGCGCGGTTCAGGTCGGCGACGAGCGCCGGGCCGTGGTAGATGAAGCCGCTGTAGACCTGCACCAGCGACGCGCCGGCGTCGATCAGCGCGCGACCGTCGTCGGCGGTCATCACTCCCCCGACCCCGATGACCGGCAGTTGCGAGCGGGAGGCGATGCGCTCCACGACATACCGGGCACGGCGCGTCAGGGGTGCGCCGCTCAGTCCGCCGGCCTCTTCCGCGAGCGGCAGGTCGGCCTGGGCCAGGCCCTCCCGCGACAACGTCGTGTTCGTCGCGATCACGCCACTGGCATCCGCCCGCTGCGCGACCTCGAGCACGTCGTCGATCGCGCCGTCGGTCAGGTCCGGGGCGATCTTGACGAAGATCGGAGTGCGCGAGCGCGCTGCTGTCGCGGTCACCAGCTCGGCCAGCAACTCCGCCAGCGGCTCCTTGTCCTGCAGCGACCGCAGCCCCGGGGTGTTGGGGCTGGAGACGTTGACCGCGAAGTAGTTGGCGTGCTCGTCGAGTGCGGCGAGGCTGGCCAGGTAGTCCTCGATGGCGTCCTCGACAGGGGTCACCTTGGTCTTGCCGATGCTCACACCGATGGGTATGCCGATCGGCCCCACCTCGGCAAGGCGGTCCGCGAGCGCCTGGGCGCCGTTGTTGTTGAAGCCCATCCGGTTGATGATCGCGTCGCTGCCGCGCAGTCGGAAGAGTCGCGGCTGCGGGTTGCCGGGCTGTGCGTGCGCGGTCACCGTACCGAGCTCGATGTGACCGAACCCCAAGTGTTTCCAGACCTTGACGCCGACACCGTCCTTGTCGACGCCGGCCGCGAGCCCGACTCGTCCGGGGAACCGCACACCCGCCACCTCGACAGGCGACGCTGGTTGCGGCATACCCAACCCCAATGCCCGTATGGCGGAAGGCTTCTCGCCGAGCTGCGCCATCCGACGCAGGGTGAGGTGGTGCGCGGCTTCGGCGTCGCCGCCCCCGACCCTGAACAGTGCGGGCCGCACGGCGGCGCGGTATCCGGCGCCGAGAGCCCAGGTCGGCAATGCCATCAGATGAGTTCTCCGCGACCGCCGGATTTCAGCCGTTGCACCACGCTCTTGACGTCCTGCGCCCGTTCCCGGGTGGTGACCAGCAAGGCGTCGGGGGTGTCGACGACGATGATGTCCTTGACCCCGAGCGTCACGACGACGCGCCCGGAGCGCGGTGCGATGACGCCAGTCGTGTCCTCGGCGACCACATCCTCGGCGTTGCCGAGCACCTTGACCCCGTCGATCGAGTCGCTCAGCAACGAGCCCAACGAGTCGAAGTCACCGACATCGTCCCAATCGAAATGCCCTGGGATCACTGCAACTCGACCATCGGCCGCCGCGGGCTCCGCGAGCGCCTTGTCGATCGCGATCTCGGTCAGCCGCGGCCACAGCTCGGTGAGTCGCAGCGGATTGTCCGCGATCGCACGCAGGTCGCCGGCCAGGCCGGGCTGGTAGTGGTCGAGCATGTCAAGGAGCATGCTCGCACGGAAGACGAACATGCCTGCGTTCCAACGGTATTCGCCGCTCGCGAGATAAGAACGCGCGGTCTCGACATCGGGCTTCTCAACGAATGAGTCGACCCCGTGCGCGCTCGGCGCACCCTCGACGTCGAGCGGCTTGCCGAGCTTGATGTAGCCGAAACCCGTTGCCGGGCCTTTGGGTTCGATGCCGATCGTCACCAGTCGGCCGGTGCGCGCGACGGCGATGGCCTCGCGAACGCTGACCCGGAACGACGCATCGTCACGGATGACGTGATCCGCAGCGAACGATCCGATGATCGCGTCCGGGTCACGCTGCTCGAGAATGGCCGCTGCGAGGCCGATGGCCGGCATCGATTCCCGCGGGGACGGCTCGACCAGCAGCGAGTCGATGCCGAGCTCGGGCAATTGCTGGCGCACCTCGGGGGCGTGCCGCAGACCGGTCGCGATCAGCAGCCGGTCCTCCGACAGCGGCGCCAGGCGGTCGACGGTGCCCTGCAACAGGGACCAACCCGACCCGGTGAGATCGTGCAGGAACTTCGGTGAACCCGAGCGCGAGAGCGGCCACAACCGGGTGCCCGAACCACCGGCGGGTATAACTGTCCAGAAGCCCTCGATGGGTCCGGTTTGCTCGGTCGACATGACCAACAAGCTAATGCACGTTCTTCACTCCTCGCTCACGGCATTCGCCTGCCCCGGCTTTGCCGGTCGCAAGCGCCCTGCAACGCCGGCGCAGCGTATGCCCGCGACCCTGTGTTGATCGGAACTTCACGGGCTCGGACACGGGCCATTCACCTGGCGGCCACCTTCGGCGCGCAATCTGAGCAGCGTGCGGATAGCAATCGTCACCGATTCCTTCATTCCGGCGTTCACCGGAGTGACCACCAGCGTGTGCCAGGTGCTGGACCGGCTGGCCACCACCGGGCACGAGGCGATCGTGCTGTGCCCCGGTCCCGCGCCCTCGTCATACCGCGGATTCCCGGTGCGGGCCGTGCGCGGCGTGACTGTCGGAGGCCTGCGGCTGCGCGGGCGGACCGCCGAATTGGAGCGCCACCTGGCCGATTTCGCCCCGGACGTCGTGCACGTCGCCTCCCTGCAGGGGCTGGGCACCCGCGGCCTGAACGCCGCCGACCACCTGGGCATCCCGAGCGTCGCGATCTTCCAGACCGACCTGCCCGGCCGCCTGGCGCACCCGGCGTCGAAGTCGTTGCGCCGCTCACTGTCCGTCGCCGGTATGACGCTGGCCCCCAGCACCGCTGCGATGCAACTGCTCTCCGACCACGACGTCCCCCGTGTCGGTCACTGGGCCCGCGGGGTCGACACGACCGTCTTCCACCCCAGCCGGCGTACCAGTGAACTGACGCGCGAGCTGCGCCAGTGCCTGGCACCGAACGGCCAGACGATCGTCGGGTATGTCGGCCGGCTCGCGCCGGAGAAGGAGTTGCACCGGCTCGCCGAACTGGCCGACCTGCCCGGCGTTTCGCTGGCGATCGTCGGCGACGGCCGCGAACGGGACCGGTTGGAGCAGCTGATGCCCCGCGCGTCGTTCCTCGGGCACCGTCAGGGCATGGAGCTGGCCGGGACCTACGCGGCGTTCGACCTCTTCGTCCACCCCGGCCGCCACGCGACCTTCGGGCAGACCCTGCAGGAGGCGATGGCCTCGGGGCTGCCCGTCGTCGCACCCGCTGCCGGTGGTCCGCTGGACATCGTCCGGCCGGGTGTCACCGGCCTGCTCTTCGACCCCGATCGCTGCGGTGCCTTGCGGGAGACCGTCGGTGGCCTGGTCGCCGACTCGGACATGCGGGCGCGGATGGGTCGCAGCTCCCGGACAAAGATCGAGCTGCGCAACTGGCCGGCCGCCGTCGACGAGCTGGTCGGCATCTACCAGCGGGTCACCACCCGACGGCGGCTCCGGGTCGCCTGAGCCGGCGCCCCATTCCTCACGGCAACACCACCGGGCGCCGAAGTTCGCTAGCGTCGGGCGTGTCAACTGGCCCGGGCGTCCCACCGGGCCGGCCTGAGGAAGGGACTCCCGGTGACCGCTCCCACGCCCCGTACCCGCCGTCGACCCGCTTCGCGTCATACCTCCGGCCGCAGCGCAGTCGCGCTCGGCACCGCCGTCACCGTCGCCTTCGGCCTCTCCGGCGCGAGCGTCGTTCCGGCCCGTGCGACAGGCGAAAACGCCGCAGCGACAACCACTTCCGCGCTGCCCACCGTCTTCCCCGTCCCGCAGCAGATGCACGCGGCAGGTGATCAGGTGCCGCTCAGCGGCAAGGTCCTCATCATCACCGGGGACGATCCGGACGCGGCCACCGTCGCCCTCGTGCGCCGCATCGTCACGGCGGCCGGCGGCGACCCCGTCGTCAGCAGGACCGCGACCGGCGGCGGCAAGCGCATCTATCTCGGCACGGTCGCGAACAACCCGGCCATCGCCGACGCCGTCGACGGTCTCGGTGCGAAGAACGCCACCGGTTTGGAGGCGGACGGCTACGTCCTGGCCAGCGGTGCGTATGACGGCCACCCGACCATCGCGCTCAATGGCGTCGACCAGCGCGGCACCTATTACGCCGCGCAGACGCTGCGGCAGCTGGTCACGAACAACAAGGTCCCCGGTGTCAGCATCCGCGACTGGCCGCTGATGCCGATCCGCGGCGCGATCGAAGGGTTCTACGGCATCCCGTGGTCACACCGGGCCCGCCTCGACCAGCTGAAGTTCTACGGCGAGCACAAGATGAACACCTACATCTACACGCCGAAGGACGACCAGCTGCTGCGCGCGAAATGGCGCACGCCATACAGCGGCTCGGACCTGGACCGGATGAAGGAACTGGTCAAGACGGCGAACGACAACCACGTCGACTTCACGTTCGCGCTGTCGCCGGGCAACGACATCTGCTACTCCTCCGATGCCGACCTGAAGGCGACCGAGGCGAAGTTCGATCAGTTGCGCGAGCTCGGCGTGCGCTCCTTCTACATCGCGCTGGATGACATCCCACTGAAGTTCCACTGCGATGCGGACAAGGCGAAGTACCCCGACAACGGTGACTGGCACTGGCTGGCCGACGCGCAGGCCGACTACCTCAACCGGATCAACCACGACTACATCAAGCCGAACGGCCTCGAGCCGCTGCAGACCGTGCCCACCAACTACAACGGATCCGGACCCGACCCCTACAAGGGCGAGTTCGGCAAGCGGCTGGACGACGACGTGCTGGTCCAGTGGACCGGCGAAGGTGTCTTCTCCGACACGATCACCGCCGAGTCGGTGCAGCGCGCGAGCACGTCATACAACACCGACCACCTCTACATCTGGGACAACTTCCCGGTGAACGACGGCAAGCGGGGGCGTCTCTTCCTCAACCCGCTGACCGGGCGCGCGCCCGACCTCTACAAGTACATCGACGGGTTCACCTCGAACCCGATGATCGAGCCGTACGCGTCGATGCCGGCACTGGCCAACTACGGCGACTACACCTGGAACGGCCCGAAGTATGACGCCACGGCGTCGATGTCGGCGGTGCTGGACGAGCTGGCCGGGCCCGATGCCGGCACGCGCGAAGCGCTGCGGACCTTCGCCGACCTCAATCAGGACTGGCCCTACCGGCCGACCACGCAGAAGGCGCCCGCGCTGAGCAAGGACATCGCGGCGTTCTGGAAGTCACGTTCGGACGGTCATGCGACCGGCGCCGCCGCGCTGACCAAGCGGCTCACCGCGATCGTCGCGTTGCCGGACAATCTCAGCGGTATGGCGCAGCCCGGCTTCACCGGTGACACCGGGCCGTGGATCAACGCTGCCGCGAAGTGGGCGACCGCGTTGCAGCACGAGATCGCGATGCTGCAGGCTCTCGACGCCGGGGACGGCTCGACGGCGGCACGCGAATACTTCGCCGCCCAGGACGCGATCACCGCTGCGAAGCAGCCCACGGTCCCCGACCAGGGTTCGGACGGCAAGCCCAACCCGAACTCCATCGTCCCCACGGTCGGCGACGGGGCGTTCGAGGCGTTCACTGCCATGGCGAACAAGGAGTTCATCAACTGGCTCGGCGCGAAACCTCTTGACACCAAAGGATATCCGAGCACTCCCAGCAGCTCGATGGGCACTTATTCCTCGTATGCCGTCAGCCGGATGACCGACGGCGATCTGTCGACTTACTACTGGTCGAACGCCGCACCGTCGGTCGGCAGCAACGTGAAGGTCGACCTCGGTTCGGTGCAGCAGGTGGGCAACGTCGTCGTGCGCCAGTCCGACAGCGACAGCGAGACCGGCGACATGATCTACCACGCGGCGCTGGACTACTCGAGCGACGGCGAGAACTGGACGACGGCCGCGGACTTCGAGACCCAGCCGGTGGTTCGTCATACCTTCGCCACCCCGGTCCAGGCCCGCTACGTCCGGCTGCGCGCGACGGCCCTGAACCCCGGTGGCAAGTGGGTGAAGATCCGCGATTTCGCAGTGTCCGCCACCTCCCCGGTCTCCTCGAACCTGCCGGCGGCGAACGGCAGCGGGCCCGCGGACGCGTTCGACGCCGACCTGGGCACGGCATACCGGGCGGGTTCGGAGCCGGTCGACGGGTCCTATCTCGCGCGCACGTATGACGAGCCGGTCTCGCTGCACGAGGTGGCTGTCGTCGGCACCGGCGCCGGCGCGTTGCAGGTGCAGCACGACGGCGAGTGGTCGACTGTCGGGCAGCTGTCGGCGTCCTCGTCATACGCACGAGGCGACGTGGACCCCGCGTGGCAGGTCACCGGCGTACGGATCCGCTTCACGGCGGGTTCGGCAGCGCCCGTGATCAGCGAGCTGGTCGCGCGGTAGGGCGTCATACAGCAGAAGGGCCGGTCGGGAAATCTCCCGACCGGCCCTTCTGCTGTCGTATGACGAACCTCAGCCCTTGGCCTTCATGAAGTCGTGGTTCAGCTGGCTGATGACGTCCAGCGGGATCTCCTTGGGGCACGCCGCCGAGCACTCGCCGAGGTTCTGGCAGCCGCCGAAGTCCTCCGCGTCGTGCTGGTTGAGCATCTTGACCACCCGCGAGTCGCGCTCGGCCTGGCCCTGCGGCAGCTCACCCAGGTGGGTGATCTTGGCGCCGAGGAACAGCATCCCCGACGCGTTCGGACACGCGGCCACGCACGCACCGCAACCGATGCAGGTCGCCGTGTCGAAGGCGCGGTCGGCCTTGTGCTTCTGCACCTGCAGGTTGTTGGCCTCGACGGCTGCCCCGGTGTTGACCGAGATGTAGCCGCCGGCCTGGATGATCCGGTCGAACGCCGAACGGTCGACGATCAGGTCGCGCACGAGCGGGAACGCCTGCGCGCGCCACGGCTCGATGGTGATCGTGTCGCCGTCGGAGAACGAGCGCATGTGCAGCTGGCAGGTCGTCGTGACCTCCGGACCGTGCGCCTCGCCGTTGATCATCAGCGAGCACATGCCGCAGATGCCTTCGCGACAGTCGGAGTCGAAGGCGACCGGCTCCTCGTCCTTCTCGGTCAGCTGCTCGTTGAGCACGTCGAGCATCTCCAGGAACGACATGTCCTGCGAGATGTCGGTGACCGGGTAGGTCACCAGCTCGCCCTGCGCATCGGGGCCGGCCTGGCGCCAGATCTTCAGTGTCAGATTCATTACTTGTAGCTCCGCTGCTTCAACGCGATGTTCTTGTAGACGAGGTCTTCCTTGTGCAACACGGGTGGCTCGAAGCCGCCCTGGTCACCTCCGGCGAACTCCCAGGCAGCGACGTAGGCGAACTTCTCGTCGTCGCGCAGCGCCTCGCCGTCCTCGGTCTGCGACTCGGATCGGAAGTGACAACCGCACGATTCGGTGCGGTGCAGCGCGTCGATGAACATCAGCTCGGCGAGCTCGAAGAAGTCGGCCACCCGGCCGGCCTTCTCCAGCGACTGGTTGAGCGTCGCGGCCGAACCGGGCACCTTCAGGTTGCGCCAGAACTCCTGCCGCAGCGACCGGACCAACTCGATGCCCTTGCGCAGCCCGGCATCGTTGCGCTCCATGCCGCAGTACTCCCAGACGATGTTGCCGAGCTCCTTGTGGAAGGAGTCGACCGTCCGGTCGCCGTTGATCGACAGGAACTTCTCGATCCGGTCCTCGACCGACTTGCGGGCTTCGAGCACCTCCGGCGCGTCCTCGGCCACCGGCTCGAACGGGCCGTTCGCGAGATAGTCGCGGATGGTGTTCGGCAACACGAAGTAACCGTCGGACAGGCACTGCATCAGCGACGACGCACCGAGGCGGTTGGCGCCGTGGTCGGAGAAGTTGGCCTCACCGGCGGCGAACAGGCCCGGGATGGTGGTCTCCAGGCTGTAGTCGACCCACAGGCCACCCATCGTGTAATGCACTGCGGGGTAGATGCGCATCGGCACCTTGTAGGGGTTCTCCCCGGTGATCCGCTGGTACATGTCGAAGAGGTTGCCGTACTTGGTCCGCACCGCGTCCTCGCCCATCCGCTCGATGGCGGCGGCGAAGTCGAGGTAGACACCGCGCCGGAAGTCGCCGACCTTGGGGCCGACACCGCGGCCCTCGTCGCAGACGACCTTCGCCTGCCGGCTACCGATGTCACGCGGCACCAGGTTGCCGAACGCGGGGTACTTGCGCTCGAGGTAGTAGTCGCGGTCCTCCTCGGGTATGTCGCGCGGGTCCTTCTCGCAGTCCTCGGCGCGCTTGGGCACCCAGATCCGACCGTCGTTGCGCAGCGACTCGCTCATCAGGGTCAGCTTCGACTGGTAGTCGCCGGCGACCGGGATGCAGGTCGGGTGAATCTGCGTGTAGCACGGGTTCGCGAAGTAGGCACCCTTGCGGTGCGCCCGCCAGGTGGCCGTGACGTTGCAGCCCATCGCGTTGGTCGACAGGTAGAAGACGTTGCCGTAGCCGCCGCTGGCCAGCACGACCACGTCGGCGAGGTGTGTCTCGATCTCGCCGGTGACCATGTCGCGGGCGATGATCCCGCGGGCCTTGCCGTCCACGATGACGAGTTCGAGCATCTCGTGGCGGGTGAACTGCTCCACCGTGCCGGCCGCGACCTGACGCTCCATCGCCTGGTAGGCGCCGATCAGCAGCTGCTGACCCGTTTGGCCACGCGCGTAGAAGGTGCGAGCCACCTGCACACCGCCGAAGGAACGGTTGTCGAGCAGACCGCCGTAGTCGCGGGCGAACGGCACACCCTGTGCGACACACTGGTCGATGATGTTCGCGCTGACCTCGGCCAGCCGGTAGGAGTTGGACTCCCGCGAGCGGTAGTCGCCGCCCTTCACGGTGTCGTAGAAGAGGCGGTAGACCGAGTCGCCGTCGTCGTTGTAGTTCTTGGCGGCGTTGATGCCACCCTGGGCGGCCACCGAGTGCGCCCGACGCGGGCTGTCCTGGTAGCAGAACGACTTCACGTGGTAGCCGGCCTCGCCGAGCGTCGCGGCGGCGGCGCCACCGGCCAGCCCGGTGCCGACGATGATCACCGACAGCTTGCGCCGGTTGGTCGGGTTGACGAGCTTGTTCTCGAACTTGGCCTTCGTCCACATCTGCTCGATGGGGGCCTCGGGAGCCTTGCTGTCCTCGATCTTGTCGCCGAGTTGGTAGAGGTCATCGATGAGTTCTGGCATCGGCAATTCCTTACTTGATTCCGCCGAAGGCGATGGCGAGCGGCGGGATGACGAAGCCGACGGCGACGATCAACGCGACCACGACGGCGACGATGTTGGCGGTGGTGCGGGCGCGGACGGTGGAGGTGAAGCCCAGCGTCTGCGCGGCACTCCAGATGCCGTGCCGCAGGTGCATGCCGAGCGCGATCATCGCCAGCACGTAGATCACGGTCAGCCACCACACGTTGAAGCTGTGCACGACCAGCATGTAGGGGTCGTTCTTGATGGCCGCGCTGTTGCCACCGTCACCGACGTTGATCTTCGGGTTGGTGAACTCCAGCAGGTGCCAGATCACGAAGAGCAGCAGGAAGGTGCCACCCCAGCGCATCCACCTGCTCGAGAACGTCTGCGCCACGGACTTCTTCACGACGTAGCGCTGCGGCCGGGCGGCCTTCGCCCTCGCCCACAGGGAATAGGCGGCGTAGGCGTGCAGCACGACGCTGACACCGAGCACGATTTCCATGATGGTCAGGAAGCCGTGCCGCGGCAGCATCGGCTCGCCGATGGTGCGCAGGTGCTCGGAGTATTCGTTGAAGGCCAGATGGCCGTCGAAAAGCTTGTAGAGATTGCCGTACATGTGGGCAATCACGAAAAGCACGAAGATGATGCCTGTCACTGCCATCAGCACCTTGAGGAAGACGGTGCTTCCTGTCTTACCGGTGCGGGCTCGAGGCGGCTTGGAGACGGTTGAGGTTGCCACGGGCTTCAGGTTACGCCGCAAAGTACCTTGACATCGAAATAAGGTTCACCTAAGCCGCAGCGAGCGGCCAGGTGCGCACCGAGCGCCATACCTGATCGTCTCCGTGCTCGTACAGATCGAAGCCGGTCACCACGAAACTGCGTTCGTATGACGCCAGCGCCGCGAACGCGCCGTCGAGCGCTTCCTCGGAGACGCTGTGGGCGATCGTGACGTGCGGGTGGTAGGGAAACTCCAGCTTCCGCTCGACCGGACCGCTGCGCACCGCGCGCTCCAACTGCTCGCAGCCGACAATGCCCTCGGCGACGGCGACGAACACGACCGGCGACGTGGGGCGGAACGTGCCGGTCCCCCGCAGCGTCATCCGGAACGGCTCCACCATGTCGGCGACGGCCGCCAGGTGGGAGCGCAACGCGTCCTCCCCGTCCGGCTCGACCGGCGTCGGGGGCATCAGCGTCACGTGCGGGGGTACGGCGTCGGCCAGCGGGTCACCGGCCTCCAGTCGCGCATGCTGCAACTCCTCCGCGAACGGAGTCGGGATCGGAATCGAAACGCCGATCGTCTTCATCAGCGAGTAGCCCCCGAGGGGATGAATCCGACTGCGGCATAAGCGCGTTCGAGCACCGCAGACGCAACGGAGCGAGCACGCTCCGCGCCACGTGCGAGGATGCGGTCCAGCTCGGCCGGGTCGGCCAGGAGTTCCTCGACACTCTTCTTGAACGGTGCCTGCACGTCGGCGACGAGGGCCGCGACATCGGTCTTGAGGGCGCCGTACTTGTTCTCGCCGGCGTAGCGCTCGACGAGCGCCTCGATCGAGTCGTTGGACAGTGCCGAGTGGATGCGCAACAGGTTGGCGATGCCGGGCTTGGCCTCGACGTCGTAGCGCACCTCGTTGTCGGTGTCGGTCACCGCGGACTTGATCTTCTTGGTGTTGACCTTCACCTCATCGAGCATCATCAGGTTGCCGTTCTGGTTGTCCGCCGACTTGCTCATCTTCGCGGTCGGCTCCTGCAGCGACATGATCTTCGCGGTGCCGGACGGGATGTGCCCGTTCGGCACGACGAACGTCTCGCCATAGCGGGAGTTGAAGCGCTGGGCCAGGTCCCGGGTGAGCTCCAGATGCTGGCGCTGGTCCTCGCCGACGGGGACGGAGGTGGCGTCATACAGGAGGATGTCGGCGGCCATCAGCATCGGGTAGGTGAACAGCCCGACGTTGGTGCCGTCGGAGCCGCGCTTGGCGGACTTGTCCTTGAACTGCGTCATACGCGCCGCTTCGCCATACCCGGTGATGCAGTTGAGGACCCACGCGAGCTGCGAGTGCTCGGGCACATGCGATTGGACGAACACCGTCGACACGTCCGGGTCGACGCCACCCGCGAGGTACTGCGCGGCCGTGACCCGGGTGCGACGTCGTAGCTCCTCCGGCTCCGGGTTGACCGTCAGCGCGTGCTGGTCGACGACGCAGAAGAACGCGTCGAAATCCTGTTGCATGCGCACCCAGTTGACCTGGGCTCCCAGGTAATTGCCCAGATGCAGCGAGTCGTGCGTGGGCTGCATACCGGACAGGATCCGCGGCGTGGGACGGCTGGGCGATGTGTCGCTCATGGAAGGTACGTGCTCGCTTTCAGTGCACTGGAACCGGATCGCGAGCAAGTCTCTCACTCCCGTACCAGCGAAACGGCGGTCGGCCACCCCCGACTGCACGCAGCACACATTGTTTGATCGTGTTTAGATGTGAACGAAACCGTGTTCGCCGAAGGGAGATCGTGATGTTGGCCCGTCAACGCCAGGAGCTCATCGCCCGCGCCGTCGACGAGCACGGCGGGATCCGCGTGTCGGAGTTGGTGGCCGAGCTGAACGTCAGCGACATGACGATCCGGCGCGACATCGAGACGCTCGCCCGCAAGGGTGTCGTGCGCAAGGTCCACGGCGGCGCCACCCGCGCCGACCGCAGCGCGGACGAGCCCGGCTTCACCGCGAAGTCGGACATGAACCCCCTGCAGAAGTCAGCGATCGCGCGGACCACGGCGAGCCTGATCTCCCCCGGCTCCTCGGTCGCCATCTCGGCGGGCACCACCGCGTATGCCGTGGCCCAGGAGTTGCGCGACATCAAGAGACTCACGGTCGTGACGAACTCCCCGCCGGTCGCCGAGTTGCTCTTCGACCCGGAGGAGAGCTCCCGCCTGGTCGTGCTGACCGGCGGCGTCCGCACACCGTCCGACGCCCTGGTCGGCCCGGTCGCGAACGAAATGCTGGCGACGGTGCACGTCGACACGCTGATCCTCGGCGTTCACGGCATCGACCTCAGCGCCGGACTGACGACGCCCAATCTGCAAGAGGCACAGACCAATCGAGCGCTGATCCGAACAGCCAAGCGTGTCATCGTGGTCGCCGACCACACCAAGTGGGGCATCGTCGGCCTCCTGACGATCGCCACCCTGGACATGGTCGACACCCTGGTGACCGACGCCGACCTCGACGAGGAGGCACGACGCGAGCTCAGCAAGCGCGACATCAACCTGGTGATCGCGTCGCGCGACGAGGCCTCGCCGACCGACGGCTGACGGATCGGGTCAGCGGTGGGCCGGGGTCTTCACCCGCCAGATCTCGAAGATGTGCTTGCTCTGCTGCTCTCCGGTGTAGGTCGCGTAGGTGACGTTGATCCGGGGATTACGTGCGGCCACCGCGCGCTGGGCCGCCGGATCGGTCACGAGCATCACGAACCCGACCTGATCGGGGCCCAGGTAGCTGTCCTCGAAGATCAGGTCGCCGGGTCGCTCATCGCCGGGGCGAACGCGTATGCCGTGCCCGGCCGCCAGCCAATCACGTTGCTGTCTCACGGATCTCGGGATATTGACACCGGCCTTGGCATAGGCCGACTGCACGAATGCCGAGCTGTCCCAGGCGTCGGGCCCATCGGCACCGAAGCGGAATCCGTGGCCGACCTTGCTCGCCGCCCAGGCGACGGCGTCCGCGGCCTGTGGTGAAGCGGCGCTCGCGGACCCGTCGGTGCATGCCACACCGCCGGTCCGCCCGCCATACTCGGTTGCGTAGTGGAGGACGTCGTTGACGTACCAGTCCGCGTGGTTGTAGGCGTAGAGCGCCTTTCGGACACCGGCGGCCCCGTCGGCCACGCCCCACGCACGCAGGGCGTTGGCCGCGGAGTAGACACTGTCGGCCGTGTTGAGGATGTCGACCCGGCCGTCGCGGTCGCCGTCGACGCCGTATCGCGCGAAGGTGCTGGGCAGGAACTGCATCACGCCCTTCGCCCCGGCGGTCGATGTGTGGTTGACACGCCCTTGTGCCGTCTCCTCCATGCCGACCCCGGCGAGGATCGGCCAGGGCACGCCATACTTCTGCGCGGCTCCGAGGTAGAGGTTCATCAGGTCGGCGGGCACGGGCAGCGCGCTCTGTGTGAGGGTCTGCTTCCGTGGCGAATCCGCAGCAGGCACAGCGAATCCCGACGAAGTGGCCGGCGCCGGAGCGGAGCCATTGAGCGGTGCGCCGTTCTGCTGCATGAACGGCACGGGGTTGATCGGCTTGCCGTTCAGGTGCACCTCGAAGTGCAGGTGGGGTCCTGTGCTCGCTCCTGTCGATCCCTCCTGACCGAGCACCTGGCCCGCCTGGACGCGGGTCCCGGGCCTGAGGTCGTCGGCGATGCGTGACATGTGGCCGTAGAGCGTCTGCACGCCGTTGCCGTGGTCGAGCGTGACCTCATTGCCGAGTCCGCCATACGGCCCCAGCCGCACCACGGTGCCGGCGGCGGCTGCGACGACCGGGCCCGGGCCGGGCAACATCGCAAGATCGACTCCGGCATGGAGTCGGTAGGCATGCGAGATCGGGTCGGTGCGGTCACCGAAGGGTGAGGTGATGACGTAACGCTGCTGGACCGGTGCACGCCAACCCGCCTGTCCCACAACGCAACTCCCGGTCGAGGAGCCGGTGGCCGCGTCCGCTGGTGCGGTGGGTAGAACGGCGATCATGGCGAGCGCGGGTAGCATCGCAATTCGCCGTAACCACCGATTCGTAATGACCGCCCCAGCATTCATGCGATGCCCCTTCTCTCCAGAGTCATGGTAGGAGGGGGCCTGGTAGGCGGGCTATATCTTGCACAGATTGGATGTTGTCCAAAACTGGCTGACCTAGCATCGATTCCGTGAACAATGAGTCGAGCACCCCGCCGTCGGAAAACGCTGGTTCCACGCCGATCCCGACCGACACCACGGTGCGCCGGTCACACACGTTGAGCACGCCGTCGGGTTCGATCAGTTACACCAGCGAGTCCGGCACCGTCGTCCTGCGCACCGACGAGGTGAAGGACGGAGTGTGGCAGGGCCGTAAAGCGGTGGCGGAGGTTGCGATCACTGCCTACACACTGGATGACGCGGACCCGCACGAGCGGCCGGTGACGTTCGCATTCAACGGCGGTCCGGGCAGCTCCAGCCTCTGGTTGCACATGGGCCTGCTCGGTCCACGGCGGGTGGAGATGGGGGATGCGGGCGCCCTGGTCCCGCCCCCGTATGGGCTGGTCGACAACCCCGAGACGCTGCTTCTGGTCAGCGACCTGGTCTTCATCGATCCGGTGTCCACCGGCCTGTCGCGTGTGCTGTCCGGGGAGAAGCCCAAGGACTTCCACGGCTTCACGGCCGATGTCGAGTCGGTCGCAGAGGTGATCCGCAACTGGGTCACCCGTGAAAATCGTTGGCTGTCACCGAAGTTCGTCGCGGGCGAGTCCTACGGCACCACTCGGTCTGCTGCCCTGGCACAGCATCTCCAGGAGAAGCTGGGCATGTATCTCAACGGGTTGATGATGATCAGTAGCGTGCTCGACTTCGGCACCGCCAATTTCGAGCACGGCAACGACAGGGCGCATGCGCTGTACCTGCCGTTCTATGCGGCGACCGCCCATTTCCACGGCAAGCACGGAGGCCGGCGACTGCGTGATGTGCTCGACGAGGCGGAGGACTACGCGTCACGGGACTACCCATGGGTGCTGTCACGTGGCAACCGCCTGATCGAAACCGAGCGAACAGAGGCAGTTTCGCGGCTCGCAAGCCTGACCGGCCTGACGGAGGACTACATCGACCGGGCGGACCTGCGGATCGAGCACTGGCGCTTCTTCGGCGAACTGCTCCGTGACCGAGGTATGACGGTGGGACGTCTCGACTCCCGCTTCACCGGCCTCGCCGCGAGCCGGATCGCCGAGAACATGGACGCGGACCCGGCGATGGACGCGATCACCGGGCCCTATTCGGCGGCCTTCCAGCACTACCTTGGCACCGAGCTCGGTGTCACCAGCGAGCAGGTCTACCACGCGATCAGCGAGGACGTCGGGCGCGACTGGAGCTACAAGGAATTCGAGAACTCCGCGGTCTACGTGATCGACCGCTTGGCGCGTGCGATGCGCCAGAACCCCCATCTGGCAGTGCATTTCGCCTACGGCTACTACGACGGCGCGACGCCGTACTTCTGCGCGATGGACGACGTCGCACGCCTCGCGCCGACGCTGCTCCCCCGGCTCGAACACCACTTCTACGAGTCCGGTCACATGACGTACGTGCACGAGCCGACCCGGACGCAGCAGAGCGCCGATCTGGCCGAGTTCGTGCGCCGGCACTCCGGGCGCTGAAGGGTTCGTCAGCCTTTCGGTCGGAGCATCGAATGGCGACGTGGCTCCTCTTGGTCGAGCAGCCCCCGCCATACCTGCCGCATCGCGTCGGCGGATCTGTCGATGGAGTACGTCGCGACGATCTCCGGCTGCACACGGGTCGCCAACTGCTGCGCCGACGCCGGATCGTCCAGCACACGCATCAGCGCGTCCCGCAGACCAGCGACATCGCCCGGGTCCACCAGTTGCCCGCGTCGTCGGTTAGTCGACGGCTCGACGATCTCGGTCGCGCCTCCCCCACGCGTGGCGATGATCGGCACGCACCTGGCCATCGCCTCGGTGATCACCTGACCGAAGGGTTCGGGCACCGTCGCGGCATGGACCGCCACCGTCATCGCGTCCAGCTCCGGTCGGGTGTCGCGCTGGAACTCGACCCAGCTGATCGCGTGATCGACACCGAGCCGCTGCGCCTCGGCCCGCGCCTTCAGCTCGTACTCCCCCTCGCCGAACATCGCCGCACCGATGATCCGGACGCGTGCCTCCGGGTGCCGCCGCAACACCTCCGGCAGCGCCCGAATCAGCACGACCTGCCCCTTGGTCGGGCTGATCCGGCCGATCATGCCGATGACCGGCGGACCCACCGGCAGCTCGGAGCGCAGCTGCACCTTCTCGGGGATGAGACCCGGATGGACGACAGCCGGCGTCGACCTGCAGCCCGCCGTGTCCGCCGTCGCCCGGGAGTTGGCGACGACGGCGTCCGGCACGCGCCGGAAGGCAGCACGCATGGGCCGCACGAGCCGGTGCGGGAGGTAGTCGTCCGCGACCCTGTCGTGCAGGTGCCACAGCACCGGTATGCCGAGCAGCTTGGCAGCGGGCGTGGCGATCGCCATGGCCTTGAAGGTGTTCGCCCACAGCAGGTCGACACGCTGCTGTCGCAACCACTGCAGCAGCGCGCCGGTGAACGCTGCCGTCGCCGGCCCGGCGAGTGTGGCTGCCCGCAGGCCCGCCGCCGCGTGCCGGTCGGTGTGCACGACCTCAGTCCGCAGTCGCCGGATGTGCACCTCGACACCGTGCTCGCGCAGCACTCGTCCCAGATCGCCATCCTCGAAAAGCAGTGCCTCGACGTCGAATTTGTCCATCAACAGCGGGATGAGACGCGCGACACCGAGCTCGTTGCCGCCGAGTCGCGCAGTGTGATTGACCAGCAGGACACGTGGCCGGGTGCCGTCAGCCATGGGCCACTCGGTCGTAGATCGCCAGGTATCGATCGGCAACGCCGGCCCATGACAAGGACTCGGCGTGTTGACGAACGCGACGCGGCTCCACCGGATGCCTGTCGGCCTCGATCAGCGCCGCGGCGAGCGCGCGCTCATCGCTGGGATCGACGCCCCAACCGATGCCGCCGGTCGCGTCCGCGAGCCCGCCGTGGGTGCTCCAGACCACCGACCGGCCGGCCGCCATCGCTTCCAGCGCCACGATGCCGAACGGCTCGAGCCGGCTCGGCACGACGGCGACTCGACTGCTGTGGAGCAGGCACTGCACACCGGATCGATCGAGCGACCCGGTGAATTCCACTCCCGCACCTGCCATTTCGTGCAGGCGCACAGTTTCCGGACCGTCGCCACCGATCCGCAGCACCGCGTTCGGCAGCTTCTCGCGGACCCTCGCGAACGCTGCGATGAGCAGGTCGAGGCCCTTCTGTGGGACGTGTCGGCCCCAGGCGGCATACACCGGTGCCTCGGGCAGGTCGGTCACGGTCCATTGGCTCGGGTCCACACCGTTGGGAACCACCTCGCAGCCGGCGAACCGGGGTGCGACCGTGGCAGCGTCGTCGCCGGCGCGGCGTGAGCATGCGGTCAGGGCGGCGGCACGCCGAGAGCCCGCGCGCAGGACGGTCCGCAGCTGCGCGCTGCGCTGATAGACCTGCGCGGCATCCATGGTGACCTCGCCCTGGGTCGTGATGACGAGCGGAACCCGGTGCAACGCCGTGTATGCCGCGAGCGGCGCTACCTGGTTCGCGGCGCACTGCACGTGCACCACGTCCGGCACGGGACCGAGCCGGCGCAGTGCCGCCAGCTGACGGCCGAGCTCGACCGGGTATGTCGCAAGGCGTTGCGGCCGACGACCGGGCAGTTCGAACGGGATTCGCGCGACGGGCACGCCCTCGATGTCGTCCCGCGCAGGCAGGTCAGCGGGGTGGCGGTGCACCACGACCAGCACGTCGTGTCCGCGCCGCTGATAGTCACGCGCGAGTTGCAGGGTGAGCTCTTCCACCCCGCCCTTGGCCGGGAAGAACGCGCTCGGCGCCAGCCAGATCCTCACTCGTCTACTAAACAGCATCCGCAGGGAGGACACGGGCACTCTTCGGATCTGGCGCCATCGCCGGCATGGCCAGCCGGGCGGCGACAAGCAGAAGCACGACTTGGGCAACCGCAGCCACGGAGGAAGCGAGCGAATCATCCGCAATCAGAGCCGAACCCGCCGGCAGGAACAGCAGGACCGCCGCAACGACACCAGCCGAGACGGTCACGAGTGTCCTACCCGTGGTCGCGAGTACGGCGCAGAGAATGACCGACACGAGGCCGTAGTGGGGCTCATCCACACGTGACACCAGGAAGAGACAAATTGTCGGGGCGATGGCGACGATGCCGGTCGCCACGAGATCGGTCCGCCGCCAGCACCACCACAGTGCGAGCAGCACGATCAGCACGATGCTTGCCTGCACGGCGAAAATGAGCGCGGGCGCGGCATGCAGACTCGTCCCGCGAGCCCACAACGAGGCGTTGGCCTGCAATGGCAACAGTGATCCTGCGGCCAGTTTCCGAGCGCTTTCCATCAGCAGCGACCAGTCGCTCACCAAGGCCAAGCCGACGATGTTGAGCACCGCGGGAATCAGGAGCGCACCGCAAACCGCTCGCCACCTGCGCGAAGCGACCAGGACGAGAAGAAGCAGAATCGCGAGCGGCTTGATGCTCAACGAGAGCCCTATCAAACACGCGGCCGTTGCCCACCGATGAGACTCGACACAGACCAGCGCCCACGCACTGAGAGCAGCCACCAGGACTGTCGCGTTGCCGAAGGTGATCGTTCCTCGTCCCAGTGGACTGAGCATCAGGGCGGCGGTGAGGAGCGTGGACATCCAGCGAGGAACTCTCATGAGCCGACCGCACGCCACACCGATTCCGACGAGCGCAAGGATGTTCACCACGAGCATGCCTGCGACGAAGGCCCTGTTCGTCATGAGCGCCGAGGGTGCGGCCAGTACCGCACATGACGGCGGGTAGACGAACGGATTGTGACCGGGGACAGGGTGGTAGGGATCTCGAAATTTCACCAGTCCCCGCGCGCCGTACCAGATGGACTCACTGTCCATTCCGTACGTCGCATGGGTCCTCGCAAGAACCGCCACGAACCCACCGACAAGTCCCAGCGAGACGATCTGTGCGAGTACAGGGCGGGTGCAGCGGCCGCGACTCCACTGGTAGGAACCCGCCCACATGGCGAAAGGATCGCATGCCGACCGGTACGGCGAACGCGAATGCCAAAAGATCCGGCGCGTGGTTCGATGAGGCGGGCTGCGGGAACAGCAGATCCATTGTCGGACGAAGGGTCAACGTGTCGTGACTGATCGACGGGTACTCGTGACCGGTGGCGCCGGTTTCATCGGATCGCACCTGGTGGAGCGACTGCTCGAGCGAGGCGACGAGGTGCTGGTCGCCGACAACTTCTACTCCGGCATGCGCTCGAACGTGCACCACCTGCTGGACAACCCTGCGTTCGAGCTGATCCGGCACGACGTGACGTTCCCGCTGTATGTCGAGGTGGACGAGATCTTCCACCTCGCGTGCCCCGCGAGTCCGGTTTATTACCAACGTGATCCGGTCCAGACCACCAAGACGAGCGTGCACGGGTCGATCAACATGCTCGGTCTGGCAAAGCGCACCGGCGCCAAGATCCTGCTGACCTCCACGTCCGAGGTGTATGGCGACCCGGAGGTGCACCCGCAGCGCGAGGACTACTGGGGTCACGTCAACCCGACCGGGATCCGTTCCTGTTATGACGAGGGCAAGCGGTGCGCGGAGACGCTCTTCTTCGACTACCGCCGTCAGCACGACCTGCCGATCAAGGTCGCTCGTCTCTTCAACACCTACGGCCCGCGGATGAGGCCCAATGACGGACGCGTCGTCTCCAACTTCATCGTGCTCGCGTTGCGCGGTGAACCGATCACGATCTACGGCGACGGCCTGCAGACTCGGTCGTTCTGCTTCGTCGACGACATGATCGCGGGTCTGCTGACCCTGATGGATTCCGATCCGTCGTTCACCGGCCCGGTCAACCTGGGCAACACCGGTGAATTCACCATGCTCGAGCTGGCGGAGCTGGTCGTGAAGCTCACCGGCAGCAGGTCACAGATCGTGCACCGGCCGCTGCCGCAGGACGACCCCACCCGCCGGCGGCCGGACATCGCACTGGCGAAGTCGGCGCTCGGCTGGGAGCCGCGGACCGCGCTGGAGGAAGGCCTCGCGCGCACGGTGGAGCACTTCCGAGCGACCATCGATACCTGAGAGAAGAGCCCTCAGCGGGCGCTTCGTCTCGCGAGGACGTCTTTGTAGGCAGCAAGAGTCTCGGTCGCAGTATCCGCCCACGTGTAGTGCTGGTGTATGCGTGTGGCCAATGCCGGCGACGGCCCTGCGTTCACCGCGTCGAGCACGGCCCGGCGGACCGATGCCGGGTCCGCCGGGTCGCAGAACCACGCATCGTCCTGCAGATACTCCCGGGCGTGCCCCCGTGAGGTGCTCACCACAGCGCAACCGCACAGGGCAGCTTCCAGCGACACCAACCCGGTCGTCTCGAACCAGGTCGGCAGCACATGGACCGCGGCCGCGCTGTAGTGGGCGGCGAGCTGATCGTGCGGCACCGACCCGACGAACTCGACCTGGCGGCCGCTCGCCGCGGCACGGCACGCGCGGACATATTCATCGTGATGCGGGTGCGGCGGGCCGACGATGGACAGACTGATGTCGGTGCCCGCCAGTGCCTTGATCAACCCGAGCTGGTTCTTGTGCGGCTCGATCCTGCCGACGAAGAGCGCCGAACGACGCACTCGCTCGACGCCCGGCACGGGCGCAAAGCTGCCCGGGTCCACCGCGTTCGGAACGACTCGGGTGTCGGTCTGCACCCCGAGATCGGCAATGAGCTCATCGCGCTCACCCCCTGCGTTGACCAGCAGCATGTCCGCGGCGGACCAGGCACGGATTCGGTCCAGCTCGCGATCGGTCTCAGCGAGCGCGCGCCGGATGAGCGGCTCTCGGCCGCGAAGGCCAGCCGCGCCGATCCGCACGGCGCGCGACAGCCGTCCCAATGCCTGGCGAGCGCCGATCCGTTCCTCGGGACCACGTGAGTCGTACCTGATGCCGACATACACCGGCGATATGACCACCGGAAGACCACGTCGTCTCCCCGACTCGACGTGTCGCGCGTGAACGCCCATGCCGAACCCGTGGACGAGGTCGAGCTCCTCGTCGGGCAGTTCCGGATCGGTCGTCTCCACAACCTCGACCCCGAGTAGCCGGAGCGCCGCAGCCGTACGTTGCATCTGTATGACGTGGCCGCCGGGGATCTCGCTCGCTCGCGGCATCCAGAGGGCGACCTTCACCGCGCCACCCGAACGGATTTCCTGACGCGTTTTCTGGCCCGCCAGACCCACGCCCGCACGTTCGAGGACCGAGCGCGCTCGAGCTGCTTCTCGACTCGGTCGGAATGGGACCACGCGCCCCACAGCAGCGCTTCGACGGTCGCAGGGTCGTTGTTGGCGACGATCCGTTCTCGGGTGACCCGCTCGGCATACGCGAGATCGCCGCCGTGGAACCTGGAGTCCGGGCGAATCCGGTAGTGCAGAACTGCGGTGGGCATCGGTTGGGCACGTCCGCCGCACCGGCCGAGCAGCCTGATCCACCATTCGTGGTCCTCGTGCCCGGAGCGCATGGCCGGGTCCTCGTCATACCCGCCGGCCTTCTCCCAGTCCGTCCGACGGAACGCTGACGCGACAGCAACCGGCGACCGATTGCCGAAGTCGGGCAGCGTGAACGACTTGCCGCTGTCGGCCCATCTGCCGGATCCCGCACCGAAGCGCTGGACGGCGGGGCTCGCGATCGTGACCTGCGGGTCGACCAAGACGTCCACGGCTTCAGCCGCGAAGTTGGCAGACAGCCGGTCGTCACCGTCGAGGCAGATGACGAACTCGCCTGTGCCGGAACGGATCCCGCTGTTCCTAGCTGCGGATACGCCGGCGTTCTGCTGTCGGATCACGCGAACCCCATCCACCTGGACCGGCACATCGGACCCGTCATCGACGACGATGAGCTCTACGTGCGGGTAGCTCTGCACATGCACCGATGCGATCGCCTCGGCCAGGTGGTGCGGGGCGTCGTTGTACGTCGGGATCACGATCGTCACCAGCGGTTCCGGCATGGCCGGACTGTAGCCCCATTGTGTGGTCGCTCAACCCCGAAACGGCAGAGTCCGATGGGGTTGCCGGATAGACTCGCCCAGGGCCGTGGCGCGCGGATCGGCGAGCGGATAAGGGGTGGGGGGACATGCCGAAACGTGTGACATGGCTGACGCTGGCGACGAAAGTACCGATGGGCCAGCAGACCTACGAGGTCGCCATCCAGGAGGCCGTTCGGGCAATCGCCGGCCCACAGTGGGCATTCGATGCGAACACCGTGGGTTCGTGGCGTACGGATGCAACGACGCGCATCCCGGCGAAGCTGCTCAAGCTGCCGGCAACCGCTGCCGCCGTGGGCCGCTGGGCGGGGCGCGGCGCCGATCTGGTGCACCGCTTCGACCTGCGCATCCCGGGGCCCGGGCGAGCGCACGTCGTGACCGCGCACGACCTCCCACCGATGCGCTTTCCGGACGAGGGCAGCATGCCGTCCTGGGCACAACGCCCGCTCGGCGACGTGAAAGTCATCTGCCCCTCCGAGTTCGCCGCGAGCGAACTCGCCGACCTCCTCGGCGCGCGAGACATCACGGTCGTCCCCTACGGGGTGCGAGCCTCCTTCCAGCACCCGGAAGCGCAAACCCCCGATGAACTGCGAACTCTCGGCATCCGGCAGCCGTTCTTCGTCCACGCCGCCGGTGCCACGCAGCGCAAGAACCTCACTGGACTCGCCGAGGCATGGCGCTCCGCCGTCGGCGCACTTCCCGATCACCAGTTGGTCCTGCTCGGCCCACCGCATCCGCGACGCGACGAACTCTTCGCCGGACTGCCGAACACCGTGCTGCCCGGCCGGATCCCGCTGGACTCGGTAGGTCGGGTGATGGCCGCCGCCGAAGCGGTCGTCGTCCCTTCCATCTACGAGGGTTTCGGGCTTCCGGCACTGGAAGGTATGGCGGTCGGCACCCCCGTGATCGCGGTCGACCGCGGCGCGCTGCCCGAGGTGTGTCTGGACGCCGCGCTGATGGTGGAGCCCGACGGAGCCGGCATCGCAGCCGCCATACTGGCCGTCGGCCGACACGAGGTCGATCGGGACGCGTTGATCGATGCCGGCCTGCGGCGCGCCGCGACCTTCAGCTGGGAGAAGGCGGCGCGAGAGCATTTACGGGTCTACGAGTCGGTCGTGAACGACTGACCGGGCGACTGACCGGGCGACGACCTCACGTGGCGTCGTGCGTCGTGACGAGCGCCAGCACGAGACGCGTTCGACGCTGCCCCACCGCGGGAACCACCCGCACCAACGCGGAGACATCACTGTCGGACAACCCCGCGCGCGTGACCCGGACCAACAGTGCCCAGGCGACCGTGGATGCGGCCGACGCCACGATCGCCGCGACCGGGGCCGGCAGGTCGAGCGCTTGCAGCACGAACCAGGCGAGGACAGACGTCCCGAACGCTATGAAGAGCGCTCGGGCGACCGCGAGAAGCTGTCGCCAGGACAGCCCCAACGCACGCACCTCGCTGTTGACCAACAGGCCCAGCAGCGTGAGCGCCCCGCTCATGTTCGCGACGACTGCGCCCCACCCGCCCATGACCGGGATCAGCGTCACGGCGAGCACCACGTCCACGACCAGCGCGATGAGGTCGACGACGAGAATGGTGCGCGCCGCGAGCCGGCCCAGGACGAACGCACCCACCGGAGCGCCGGCGACGAGGATTCCCGCAGAGATGCTCAGGGCGACGAACATGCCCGCGGACCTGCTGAAGGCCGAGCCGTAGAGCGCAGGGATCAACAGCGCCAGCGCGGGCACGCCGACAACGGAGAGCGCCCCGACCAGAATGACCGAGGTCCGCAGGGTGCGGAAGAACGCCGGCACGATCGCGGCCGTGTCGACCTCCCGCAGCCCGGAGATCGCCGGGATCAGCGGACCGACCAGTGCCTGCGCCGGCGAGAAGATGTGCGAGGCGAGCCCGAAAGCGAGTGCGAAGAGTCCGACGGCTGCGGTGTCCGAGAACCATTGCAGGAAGAACACCTCGGTGCGGGACAGGGCCAACGTGGAGATCAGGGTGGCGATCGCGGTCGGCACGACGAACTTCCAGAAACCGAGCGGCATGTGACGCGGCAACCGCGGCCGGAGGACCGCGGCACGGTATGAGTGGTCGACGACGAGCAACGCCAGCCCGATGCCGATACTGCCCAGGGCGAGACGGGCCGCCCAGACGACGTCAGCGGAGCCGCCCAACAGCAACGCGGTGACGACACCTACCTGACGCAGCAGGTTGACGATCATCGCGTTCTTGGCACCCGTCGCCGTCTTGTTCTCGATCGCCAGGCAGGTCGTCGCCCCATCGAAGAAGCCGGGCACCCAGACCCCGAAGACCAGGGCGAGGATGAGTATGGGCAGGTCGACATGTGCAACCAGGACGACGACGACCGTGAGTACCGGTGCGGCGAAGACCAGCCGGAAACCCTGTGCCTTGGAAAGCAGCTCACGGACTTGGTCACGATGGCCGGATGCGTGTGCCTTCGCACCGAACTGCAGCGTGCCGGTCGTCACGCCGAGAGCGACAATGCCGCTGACGATGTCCATCAAGGTCATCAAGAACGCCAGGCGGCCGTAGTCGGCGACGCCGAGGATGCGCGCGAGCAGGATGTTGACCACGAACGCGATGGGCACGCTGGTGACGGTGTGGATCATCGTCCAACCCGCACCGCGAATCGCCCGATCCTGCAACTCTCGTCGGTCGAGGGCGTTGGCTTCACCGGACCCGATCGTGGCCTTCGCCGGCGCCTGCCCGTCGTCGTCCGAATCGCTCAAGAGCCCACCTCCCGGCGACTGACGATGACACCCATCGATGATTGCGAACGGATGGCGCGCACCGGTCAGAACCTCCACAGGACCGGGTCGGCCGGCATACCCGCGACGGCGACGAGCAGCCAGGCGTCCAGGACACAGAACGCGGCGATCAGCGTCCCGAGCAGTGTCGTCAGCAGTGCTCGCACCGACGGGCTGCCGACGAGCCTGGCGAGGAACGCCATACCGATCGGCGCTGCAACGAACACCAACCGCGGCGCGATCGCCTGCATCGTCCACGCGGCGACCGCGTAGCCGACGACCGTGATGATCACCGTGGACACGGCGAAGACGACCGGCGGATCGGGGACACTCCACGTCACGCGGAGCCGGCGGATGAGCAGCAACGCCAGGACACCCACGGCATACAGGAAGACGACGACGGCGAGGAGACGAACAGCCGTGGGAGCGTGAAATGCGTTGCGGTAGTACTCCGTCGGCGCGAAACCGTACGAGATCAGCGACCGGATCCACGCGGTGACCGAGCCGAGACCGGTGAACGCCAGCGGCGGGAAACTCACGCCGGTGCGATGGACTGCGGAGCTCCCGGTCGGGTCGCCATACTCGATCACGTTCCGGACGAACCACCAGCCGCTGACGAGCACGGTGCCGAACACCGCAGCACCGGCACGAGCGCATCGCCTCCCCCACCCGCTCCGACGATCTGCCAGCGCCGCGACGACGAAGGCGATCAGCAGAGCCGCCGCGGTGACCTTGGTGAGCACGGCCAGGCCGACGAGTATGCCGGCAGCCGTGGCAATCTGCGTGCCGGCGGCCGGCCGCAACGCCCGGCAACCGACGAGACCGGCACAGCAGGCGAGGACGATGCACAGGTAGTCGTTCTGCACGCTGGCCGCGATCGCGAGCATCGTCGGGTTGAGCGCTACCGCACCGGCAGCCAGCGCCGCCGCCCAGGTCGGGGCACGCAGTTCCTGTGCCAGCCGAAAGGTGAGGAACCCCAGCAGTGGGACGAGCACGAGCCAGCCGAAACGCAGCGCGTAGAGGACGTGCAGGTGGCGATCGCCGTCGCCCACCAACTGCGCCGGAAGAGCAGAGACCGCGTAGTAGACCGGACCCATCTGCGCTTCGTATGTCACTCCCGGGTCGCCGAGCACCGGCAGCGGATGACCGTGCGCGTACTGCAGCACGGTGCCCAGGTGCGACGGTTCGTCATACGGCTGCCCCTGCGGGACGAGCCGGGCAAGGAGAGCACCCACCACGCATGCCAGCCCGACCAGCCCGGTCCCGAGCACCGCGGGTGCCCTCCCACCCCACGTCATGGCTCGCTCACTCCGTGACCGGTTGCTCGCTCGGGACAAGCCCCGCCTCGGCCAGCTGCTCGGAGATCTCCTCGAGCAGGTTGCTGATGTCGTCGAACCCGGTCTCCGGACCGCCGGCCAGCATCCCGTCGACGCCGAGCAGCACCGCGGCCGGATAGGTCACCCCGAACGTGCGGGCCAGCGTCGTGCGCGGATCGTCCATCCAGGTGACCGCGGCACCCAGATCCGGCACCTCCTCGATGCCGCTGCCGGGCGGAACCGCGACGGTGCGCACGACCGGATGGCGCTCCGCCCACGCCGGCAGAATCTCCATCGTGCGGGCACACGCACCGCAACTCGTCTTCAGGAAGACCAGCAGCAGGGGCTGCTGACCGCCGATCGCGGCCAGTTCCCGCGGCTCACCGGTCGCCCGGTCGACCAGTGCGCCATACGGGATCGGTTGCCGTTGGTAGTCCCTCGGCTCATCGTCGAAAATTGTTGCCCTTGTTGCTGATTCGCCGGCCCTACCGACGACCAACCAGGTCAGGAAGACCGCCACGGCAACCCCGAGCAGCCACGTCCACTCAGCGGCACCGAACGACGTCAGGCGCTGTATGACGCTCCGACCGGCCACCGCATCGCCGACCGCGACCAGCGCCAGCACCACCAGCAGGCCGTTGCGCACCGCCGTCCGCCGATCGACCTCACCCAGCCCGAGCCGTCCGAAACACCCGCACTCCACCCGTTCCGCGAAGCCGAGCGCGCGCACGATCACGACGAGATAAGCGACGAAGAGCAGCGCCACGACAACCGTCACCGCCACGTATGCCGGCGCGGGTATGACGACAAGCGCGACCGCCAGCACCAGCTCGGCATACGGCAGCAGGACCGGGCCGTTCATCGTGCGGAGCCACGTCGGCAGCCGCAGGGAGGCGAAAGCGTCCGCCGTCGTTGACGGTTCGCGCAATTTGAACACCGCACTGACGATCAGCACGAGCGCCAGCAGCACCGCCGGAAGGATGAAAGGAGCAGCCACTGCCACAGGTTACGGACGCCGGAACGACCCTGGTGCCGGAACCGATCAAAGTGCCCCCGGCCGCGCGGGCGGTTCTGCGAGAATCAGCCCCGATGGAGGAGTCAGAGGTCGCCGAGCACGAGGTGGCGCAGGTGCGCATCGAGCTCGCGCACGGCGTGGTGCAACTCCTGTGCAACAGCAGCGGTGTCGACGCTCTGCACCTCAAGGGGCTGGCCCTCGATCCCGAGCTGCGTTATCCCGACCGGACCGGCCGGGATGTCGACCTGCTGGTGCGTCCGTCCCACATCGACGCGTTGCGCGCGGCGCTGCGCTCGCACGGCTGGCTGCAGCTCGGGCGCTTCGCGACCGGCTCCCCTTTCGAGCACGCGGAGAACTGGCACCACGAGACGCTCGGCTACCTCGACCTGCACCGGCTGATCCCCGGCATCGGGCTGACACCCGACGACGCGTTCGCGTCCCTGTGGGCGAATCGCACGAGCACCCTGCTCGCCGACGTCGAGTGCGCCGTGCCCGACCGGGACGCGCAGGCGCTGGTCGTGCTGCTGCACGCGGCGCGTTCCCGCGGCGATCACAGGGGCGCACTCGACGTCGATCATGTATGGCGCAACGCCGACGCCACCAGCCGGCAGCGCATCGTCGACCTGGTCGACGACCTGCGCGCCGAGGTGGCTTTCGCCGCTGCGGTCGGCGGGTTGGAAAAGTTCCGCGATCGACCGGATTACCTTCTCTGGAAAGTCAATTCGAGCCCTAATGCTCCGCGGACGACCGAGTGGTGGGCACGCATTCGGGCCGCTTCGGGTCCCCGCCGCAAGGCGTCCCTGGCCGTGCGCTCATTGCTGGTCAACCGGGATCACCTGCGGACCATGGGCGCCCGGGAACCATCCCGGGCCGACCTGGCCCGGGAGTTCGTGCGCCGGGCGAGGCTGGCCGCCCGGGAGCTCCTGGACGGGCGGCACTCGCGATGATCCGTTGTCGCCGCGCTGCCCGGGTCGCGGTCGTCCGCCGGGACGACCGCACCTTCGTCGCGTCACTGCACGGTGAGGTCCTCTTGCTGCGTGACAACGCCGTCGTGATCTGGGAGTGCGTCGACACCGGCTATTGCGAGATCACGGACATCGTCGACCGGGTGGCGGCGCGCGCCGGACTGCCGGCGACCGATGTCGCTGCGGAGACACGCGCGTTCCTGGACTCATTGCGCGAGTCCGGGCTGATCATCGCCGAGTGAGCTGCCGGCTCGCCTTCTTGTGGCTCTTCTGGGCCGCTACGGTCCGGCGCGTGGCCGGAGCGCCGGCCGAATGCTGCGAGGCGACCGTGCCCTTCTCCGGGCGGTAGGAGTAGCGGTAGTAGCTCGGGCCGGAGCGGCGGCGGCCAGACAGGTTGAGCACGAAACCGCTGATCTCGACCTCGGAGTTCTGGAAGAACTTCGCTGCCTGGTGCAGGTCCCGCTTGCGGGTGCGACCCGCGGCCACGACGAGCACGAGGCCGGACGCCAGCTTGTTCAACAGCATCGCATCGACCACCGGCAGCACCGGCGGGCTGTCGATCAGCACGAAGTCGTAGCGGTCCTGCAGCGTCGCCATCAGCCCGGCCATCCGCTCCGAACCGATGAGCTCGCTCGGGTTGGGCGGAATCTCACCGGCCGTCAGCACATCGAGCTCGGTGTTGCCGAACGGCTGAATGGCGTCCTGCACGTCGGCGCCGCCGAGCAGCACCGTCGTCAGTCCGACGCTGCCCTCCAGCCCCAGCATCTTCGCCACCGTCGGCCGACGCAGGTCGCCGTCGATGAGCAGCGTGCGCGAGCCCGACTCTGCCAGCGCCCGCGCGAGGTTGGCGGTCGTGGTCGTCTTGCCCTCGCCGGGAGCGGCCGAGGTAACGACGAAGGTGTGGCCGCTCGTGGTGACGTCGACGAACATCAGACCGGTCCGCAGGCGCCGAATCGCTTCCAGGTAATGGTGATGGGAGCTGGCGACCGACCAGTCACGCAGCACACCGTCGGAGGCCAGCTGCTTCTCGACGGGGAGCTCGGCGAGCAACGGCGCCTTCGCCGCGGCGTGCAGGTCGGCCTCGTCCCGGACCTTGGTGTCGACGGTGTTCCGGATGAGCGTGACGCCGATGCCGAGCAGCAGCCCGGTCAGTAGCGCGAGGATCACATTGCGCTTCACGTCCGGCGACGACGGCGCGTCGGGCGTCGTTGCCGGGGACACCGGGATCGACTGCACTTCCTGCCCGCTCGAGCGCAACAGTGTGGAGAACGTCGCCGCGCTGTCGGCGAGCTGGGGGCCGACGGCGTTCGCGATGCGCGCCGCTCGGGCCGGATCGGAGTCCTTGACGACGACGGTGAGGATGTTCGCCTTCGAGCCGACGGATGCCGACACGTCGATCGGATAACCCGCCGGCAGGTCCGCTCGCTTGCGCAGCGGCTTGACGACCGCCGGTGAGTGCAGCACCGCGATGTAGGTGTCCAGATCCGTCGAGTTGATGACCACGGCGCCGGCGTTCTGCTTGGTGGGCGCAGCGGTCTGCAGGTAGACGGAGGCACTCGCCGTGTAGACCTTCGGTTGCAGCAGCGTGACACCGGCAGCAACGGCGACGACGGCGAGCATGCAGGCCACCAGGATGAGCCACTGGCGACGCAGGATGCCGAAGAACTCCCGAACTGTCACGCGCCGCCCTCCCTGCAGTCGGATCGGGCCGAAGCCCCGGATTCCAACGGTACTCGGCGGATATCCTGCTTGTCCCCCAGTTGCGAAGGAGTGGATCCGGATGCGCTCATTACGTATCTCCCACTCCGCGGTCGTCCGATCGTGGCGGCAACGGGAGCAGTCCATTCGCGAATCGGGCGTCGACGTGCGACTGCTCGCGGCGCGACGGTGGAACGAAGCCGGTCGGGCGCTCGACCTCAGTCCACTACCCGGCGAGCCCGTCATACCGGTGCGGACCTTCGGCACGCACCCCGCGCTGTTCCTGTACGACCCGCTCCCCTTGTGGCGCGCGTTGCGCTCCGAGATGGATGTCCTGGACATCCACGAGGAGCCCTTCGCACTCGCAACCGCGCAGATCCTGTTGCTGCGCAAGCTCGCCCGGCAGCGAGCGCCATACACGCTGTATTCGGCGCAGAACCTCCAGAAGCGCTATCCCCCTCCGTTCCGCTGGCTCGAGCGCCTCGCCCTGCGCCATGCCGCCGGACTGCAGGTGTGCAACGACGCGGCCGGCCGCATCTGCTCGGGCAAGGGGTTCCCCGGCAGGCCGGTCACGATCGGACTCGGCGTCGAGCACGCCGTCTTCCACCCGGGCGCGACCATCACCGAAGCGTCCCCGTCGGTGACGGTCGGCTTCGCCGGTCGCCTCGAGCGCCGCAAGGGCGTCTTCGTCCTGCTCGATGCCGTCGCCGCTGCACCCGAGCTCACGCTGTATGTCGCGGGCGCGGGGCCGGCCGAGGACGAGCTGCGCGCGGCGATCACCGAGCGCGGACTGCGCGAACGCGTCCAGCTGCTCGGCGCGCTCGGCAGCGACGACCTGGCCGCCTTCTATCGCCGGATCGACGTGCTCGCGGTGCCCTCGCTGACCACCGCGAGCTGGGTGGAGCAGTTCGGGCGGGTGGCGGTCGAGGCGATGGCGTGCGGCACACCGGTCGTCTCGAGCGATTCCGGGGCACTCCCGGAGGTGGTCGGCGACGCCGGTCTCGTCGTACCCGAGGGCGATGTCGCCGCACTGTCGTCGGCGCTGCGCGAGGCCGCCGGTCCGGGCCGCGCGACGTTGCGCGCCGCCGGGCTGCAGCGAGCGGTTCGGTACGACTGGCGTGCGATCGGCGCACAGTTCACCGAGCTCTATCGGACCGTCACCCACACACCGTTGCCGACACCGCGCCCCATCCACATCATCGTTGTCGCGTATGGCGCCCCCGACGACCTCGCACGCTGCCTCGCCCCGTTGCGACCCGACCGAGTTCTGGTGGTGGACAACAGTTCTCGGGCCGATGTGGCGGCCGTCTGTGCTGCGGCGGGAGTGCGCTACCTCGACGCCGGACACAACGGCGGCTTCGGCGCCGGGGTGAACATCGGCCTGGCGCAGCGCCCCGGCCCGGGCAGCGACGTCCTGCTGCTGAACCCGGACGCGGTCATCACCGATGCCGACATCGACCGCCTGCAACACCACCTGCTCGCCGCACCCGACCTGGCATCCGTCGGCCCGGCGCAGGTCGACGGGACATGTCGCCCGGCGCGGGTCGGCTGGCCGCTGCCCAGCCCCGCCCGCGTATGGCGGGAGGCACTCGGTCTCGACCGGCTCCACCCGCCGCCCGACGAATACGTGATCGGCTCGGTGCTGCTGCTGCGCGCCGAGGCCCTCGCCCAGGTCGGAGGCTTCGACGAGCGCTTCTTCCTGTATGCCGAGGAGACCGACTGGGCCAAGCGGGCAGCCATGCTGGGGTGGCGTCATACGGTCGTGCCCGAGGTCGCGGCGGTCCACCTGGGCGGCGCAACGAGCACCGACACCACGGTGCGCGACGCGCACTTCCACGCGGCGCAGGAGACCTTCCACCGCAAGCATTTCGGCGCTGCCGGATGGGCCGTGGCACGTGCCGCAAACGTCTCTGGCGCTGCCCTGAGATCTGTCATACTCCGAGATGACAGGGGGGCCGACGCGCGTGCGCGCATGATTCGCTACCTGCGGGGGCCCAGCACTGTCAGAGACCAACACTTGCGTGCCACCCGGTCGCCGGAGCGCATCGAGTAGGGAGGCGACCACGTGACCACGGACCGCGTGCACGAGCTCCTCGGTCACCTGCGCGTGGTGTCGCTCGTCGTTCTCGTCCTGGTCACAGCGGTCGCCGTCGGCTACCTCCTGCCGCACCACCCGCTGTATGCCGTGCTCATCGCCGCCGCGGCCGCCTTCCTCGGCCTGTCCGCGGTCGAGCCCGCCCTCATCCCGGTGGCCCTTCTCCCGGCGATGCTCGTCGCGGCACGTGCCAGCGGAATCGGCTCCAACGGAGTCACTTTCGCCGACCTGGCTCTCGCGCTGGCGCTCGTGCCCGGGCTGCTCCTGGCACCGCGCCCGTTCAGCCCGACACTGCGCAGCCTGCTGTGGCTGGCTGCGGCATACCTGGCTGCCTTTGCGGTTGCGGTTGCGGCAAATCCGTTCCGCGACAACGTGATCGAGTGGTTCCACGAACTCGTGCTGGTGATGGGCTCGCTGATCGTCGGGTGGACCATCGGCCGTCGCGGCTTCGCCCGGCTCGCGCTGCTCATCCTGGTGACCTGCGCCGCGGTCGTCGCGGCAATCGTCGTGGTCGACGGACTGCTGCGCTACGCCACCGGGAGGTTCTCGCCGGTCGACCCGTCATTCTTCTTCAGCGGCGGCAAGAACTACCTCGGCACGACCATCGGCTTCATCGCCGTCGTGTGCGCGGTCCACCCGCCGTGGATGCGGCTCGGTCGCTGGGCGACGCCGCTGCTCGTGCTCTGCGGCGTCGCGATCGCGATGACGCAGTCCCGGCAGGCGATCGTCGGCCTCGCCGCCGCGATCCTGGTCGCCATGGTTCGCAGGGGCGAACGGCGCCGCTCGGCACTGCTACCCCTGGTCGCTGTGCCCGCTGTCATCGTCTCAGCGCTGACCCTGCGGGAGCAGTTGAAGTCGGACAACAGCCACAACTCCGCGCACGTTCGCCTGCAGTGGTTCGGCGACGCCCTCGATGTATGGCGCCACGACCCACTCTTCGGCGCGGGCCAACGCTGGTGGTACTCCGACCGTTTCGCCGTCAACTTCCAGCCGCCCAATGCCGAGCTCGAAGTGCTGAGCACCACCGGCCTGCTCGGTCTGGCCGCTTTCCTCCTCTTGCTCATCGGCTCGCTCGTGGTGACCTCCCGCCTGAAATCCAGCTACGGCACGCTCGCTCTCGCAGTGCTCGTCGACCGCGCGGTCCAGGGCCAGCTCGACATCTTCTGGCTGTCGGTCACCGCTTCTCTCCCACTGCTCATCGCCGGCACCGCCCTCGGCGCGCACGAGCACGAGCACGAGGAGACACGCGATGTGGTCGCCGAGCGCACTACCCATCACGAGGCCCTGCCCGTATGACGATCTCGGTCGTCCACGTCACGGCATCGGACCGCTTTGCCGGCGTCGAGGCACACGTACGAACGCTCGCCTGTGCCCAGGCCGATGCAGGTCTGCAGGTGACGGTGTTCGGTGGCGATCCGGTGCGTATGGCGCCCGAATTGGCAGCGCACGCAGTGCGATTCGCTCCCGCGCGGGCACCATGGGACCTCGTACGCGCGTTGCGACACGTTCGCCCCGACGTGATCCATTCGCACCTGACCGCGGCCGACGTCGCGGCATACCTCGCCACGCGTCTTTCACACACCCCGGTGGTCGCGACGCGCCATACGCCACAGCCGAGAGGTGCCACCCCACTGCGCCGGCGGATCCTGCGGCATACCGTCTCGCGGGTGGTGGCGGCCGAGACCGCGGTGAGCTGCTACGCGGCATCGTTCGTCGACGGACCGTGCACCGTGATCCACGCCGGGGTGCCGATGCAGGATCTGGTGCCCGCATCCGATCGCGACCGCACGATCCTGATCGCGCAGCGACTCGAGCCGGAGAAGGCCACTGCCGACGCGGTCGAGATCGTGGCCGGGTCGGGTCTGCTCGATACCGGCTGGCGACTGCTGATCGCGGGGGACGGCGCATTGCGCGCCGACATCGAGGCACGCGTCCGGCACCTCGGCATCGCGGACCGAACCAACCTGCTCGGGCACGTCCCGGATGCCCGCGAACTGATGCGATCCGCGTCCGTTCTCATCGCACCCTGCCCCGCCGAGGCCTACGGGCTCAGCGTCGTCGAAGCGATGGCCAGTGGCCTGCCGGTCGTCGCGAGCTCATCCGGCGGTCATCTTGAGACCGTTGGATCGGTAACGCCGAGAACACTTTTCGCGCCCGGTGACGTGGCCGCCGGCGCCCGAGTGCTGACCGAGCTGGCGAACGACCCCGCACTGCGTGATCGGCTGGGACACGAGCTGCACAACGCGCAGCGTGAGCGATTCACCATCGAGGCCCAGGTCGAGCGGACCTCGCAGGTCTACCGGAGCGTGCTGTGACGGCACGACAGGTCGTGTTCATCTCGCTGGAACGCTGGGACGAGGTGTGGCGACGCAACCAGCACCTCCTCACCCGCTTGCGCGCGAAGGGCATCATCGGTGACGTCCTGTATGTCGAACCTTCGGTGGACCCGTTGCACGCACTGCTGCGCCGGCACCGCCCGCGCATCGGGCGAGGGCTGCGACCGCTCGGCGGCCAGGCCGGCGTCACGGTTCTCGAGGGGACGAAACTACTGCCCCGCCGGCTCGATCGACGGCAGGACGACCGCTGGGCCGACTCCGTGCGGACCACCGCGCAACGGATCGGTCTGGACTCCCCGTTGCTGTGGGTCAATGATCCACGCGGTGCCGTGCTGCTGGATCGGGTCGCCTGGCCGGCGGTCTACGACATCACCGACGACTGGCTGCTGGCCACGCGACCGGAAGCGGAACTGAACCGGCTGCGGTCCTGGGAGAGCAGCCTGCTCGAACGCTGCGCCGAGGTCGTCGTGTGTTCGCCTGCGCTCCAGCGGTCCA
The DNA here is from genome assembly GCF_035551235.1 of Flexivirga sp. Taxonomy (GTDB): domain Bacteria; phylum Actinomycetota; class Actinomycetes; order Actinomycetales; family Dermatophilaceae; genus Flexivirga. The sequence goes on from NZ_DASZNO010000038.1 coordinate 293,800, forward strand.
AGTCACGCGCGAGGCCCGTCACGTTGATCCCCAATGCGGTCGACATCGATCTCTTCCGCTCGGCGCAACCACGGCCCGCAGACCTGCCCTCCGGCCCCCTCGCCCTGTATGTCGGGACGCTGCACAGCGACCGGCTCGACGTCGGCCTGTGCTGCACCACCGCCGAGTCACTCCGGGCGCGGGGCGTCCGCCTCGTGCTAGTCGGGCCGGATGCGCTCGACGATGCCGAGCGTGCGCGCCTGGACGCGTCCGGCGTCATACGCCTCGGCGCACGACCGTCGCACGCGGTCCCGGCATACCTGCAGCATGCCGACGTGCTGGTGGTGCCACACCTGGTCACACCGTTCACCGAGAGCCTGGATCCGATCAAGGCGTACGAGTATGCCGCCTCCGGCCGACCGACCGTAAGCACTCCGGTTGCCGGTTTCCGTGAGTTGCCGGACTGCGTCATCGCCGCGGCATCCGCCTTCCCGGCAGCACTCGAAAGGGTCCTGGCGAGTCGGGTGTCAAGCACCCGTGAAAGCACACCTATTCCGACCTGGGAACAGCGCGCCGAGCAGTTCTCGCGGGTTCTCAATACGGTGCCTGAGAAACCCTGAATCCCAGCAGCAGTCACCATCACCCATTGCTCCCTCCGCCAAAACCATCCAAAATCTGGTAAAGGGATCCGCGGAACGGCAGTAACTGGCATACTCGGTCCGTCAGAGTCGTCCGTCTTGTCATGTGCCTTGTGATCATGGCGCGTCCATGACGACCTTTGGCGTCCTTTTACGTACTTATCCACAGCTCACATGGGGGGCATCATGGAGAACAACCAGCCGCACGGGGTGTCCCGCCGGTCTGTGGCGAAAGGCGCGGCCTGGGCGGTGCCGGCCGTCGTGGCCCTGGGCGCCGCACCGAAGGCGGCGGCGTCGGTGCCGTGCGTCCCGACCTTCAGCTTCGGCGGCGCGAGTTGCAAGTGCCCGGGCCAGTCGACGAACCAGTCGTGGGGCTACTACCTGCAGATCTGCGTCAACCTCGCCAATGGTTGCCCCACACCCTCCGACGGGAACCTCTACGTCTGGGAAGTGCAGAACAACAGCGGTAAGAACCTCACCGGTCCGGCCTTCCCGATCGTGATTCCGGTCGGCTCGTGCGACAACGCCTACCGGCTGTTCAACAGCACGAGCAGCGCACACTCACTCACCTTCCTCTACAGCTACGACGCGGCCGGCACGAACAAGACATGGAGCACCCCCGCCATACCTGCGCCCGTCCAGGACTGCAGCAGCAACAGCGCGGGCGACTGCCTTCCCCCCGGCTCAGCGGCGGCGAAGCCGGCAACGGCGACCACTTCCTCGTCATCGAGCACTTCGTCCGCCAGCTCGACGACGAGCCGTTCATCGGCTTCGAGCACGTCGAGCGCGCCGGCCCCGTCCAGCACGGCGCCCCGCAGCACGTCCGCGCCGACGTCCACCACACCGGCGGGCTGAGGCCCCGACCGATTCGCAACACGAGGCCGCCCCCGGTGAGTCACCGGGGGCGGCTTCGTGTGGGGTTCGACGCTAGGCGCCGGACCGGGCGCGCGCCGCCGGGCGACACCCAGATGCGGCCAGCTCGGCGACCGCAGCCCGGATCTGCTCGATGAAACTCGCCTCGCTGAACCGCGCCGCGTGGTCACTCACCCGCAGGCGGGACAAGGGCTGATCACGGTGTCGCAGCACGGCATTCGCAATGTCCGCCGCCACCGATTCCTCGAAGAAGTACCCGGTTCGGCCCTCGACGATCGACTCGAGATAACCGCCGGCCCGCAGGGCGAGCGTCGGCGTCCCGAAGGCGGCCGCCTCGATCACGGTGAGCCCGAAATCCTCGTGGCTCGCGCCGATCAGCGCGGTTGCGTTCGCGTAGAGCCACCGCAGCTCGGCGTCCGGGACACCGTCGAGCATCACGGCATTCGGCGGCGCCTGCCGACGCAACTCGTCCGCCAATGGACCGGTGCCGACGACGACCAGGTGCTCGCTCGGAAGGTTGCGCCACGCGGCGAGCACCTGGTCGACGTGCTTGTAGGGCAGCAGCCGGGACACCACGAGGTGGAAGTCGCTCCAGCCGCGACGACGCAACGCCTCGGGCTGCACCCTGTCGCCCTTGACGTCAACCCGGTATGGCGGAGCCAGCACCGTCGCGTCGATGCCGTAGCAATCGCGGACCCGCCCCTGGGCGACCGCGGAGTTGGCGAGGTAGCGATCGGCCCGCCCGGCGGCTCGCCGATCCCAGCGACGCAGGGCCGGGCTCAACATCCGCAGCGCCCCCGCAGCGATCGGGCTGGGCCGGTCACCGAGGAAGTCGTCCGTCACATAGAGCCACCGTGCGGGCGTGTGGCAGTAGACCAGCCTCTTCGCGTCCGTGCTGAAGCCGTGCGCCCAGCCGGATGAGGACGCAATGACGATGTCCGCATCGATGCGCATCGATCGCGCGGCGAACGGCAGGAGCGGCAGGGCCGCGCGATAGTGCTTGCGCAGTGGTGCGACCCGATCGAGCGGCGAGGCCCGGACATCCATCTGACGGAACTCGGGAAAGGTCGAGCCGGGATCATAGAGCGTCGTGTAGATCGGAGCAGTCGGGAAAGCCCGCGCGAGCGAGAGCACGACTCGCTCGGCGCCACCCATCTGCGTCAGGTAATCGTGCGCTATCGCGATTCGTGGCGCGACGTGCTGTTCTCGACCAACCCGGTGTGCCGCCGGCACGGCCACCGGCCGCGGCATCAACGGCGGGACGGGCGGATCCGCGGTCAGTTCGTGGGGCAAGAAGACATGAGGCATTAGCCCCTCCCCTAGGTGTAAAGCCTTCGTCTTATGAAGGTAAAGAGAGCGTAAAGCACACTTAGGGGCTGGTACTACGTATTCAGATTAAATTGCACGAAATAAAATTCCTGCAAGACAGTCGTACTGGTCAGACGTCAGACGATGCGTATGCGCGAAACAAGGGAATCACGCGGAGATCACGAAGGAGAATGACACGTAGAGCGTGACCCATGAGGCTGAACGACTGTCCTGTGGCGCCTTGGCTTCACTCCGAACACAGCGGTCCCACGGATGGCGCTCCCGGCGTGCCGGTAACACGTCAGGGGGCGCGGTGACGCGTCAGGGGCCACCGAGAGGTGGCGCGTCAGTCCTGCGGGACGAACTCGTCGACGAGCGGTACGACGTCCGCGATGGAGTCGACGACCCGGGTCGGCACGAACGGGTGCCGGGCGACCTGTTCGGGCTTCGTCGAACCGGTGAGGACCAGGATCGTGCGCAGGCCCGCCTCCAGGCCGCTGACGACGTCGGTGTCCATGCGGTCGCCGATCATGACCGTCGTCTCGGAATGCGCCTCGATCCGGTTGAGCGCGCTGCGCATCATCAACGGATTCGGCTTGCCGACGTAGTAGGGCTCGACACCGGTCGCGCGGGTGATGAGCGCAGCGATCGCACCCGTCGCCGGCAGCAGGCCATCGGCCGACGGGCCGCTCGGGTCGGGATTGGTGGCGATGAAGCGTGCGCCACCGGCGACCAGCCGGATGGCGCGGGTGATCGCCTCGAACGAGTAGGTGCGCGTCTCCCCAAGCACGACGTAGTCGGGCTCGCGGGAGGTCATGATGTAGCCGACGTCGTGCAGCGCCGTCGTCAGGCCGGACTCCCCGACGACATACGCCGAGCCGTTGGGCCGTTGGTCGTCGAGGAACTGTGCGGTGGCCATGGCGGAGGTCCAGATCGCCTGCTCCGGGATGTCGATCCCGGACGCGTGCAGGCGCGCCCGCAGGTCGCGCGGCGTGTAGATCGAGTTGTTGGTGAGGACCAGGAACCGCAGGCCGAGCGCCTGCAGCCGGCCGAGGAATTCCGCCGCACCCGGTATGGCACGCTCCTCGTGCACCAGGACGCCGTCCATGTCGGTCAGCCAGCTGCGGACCTCACGCTTGTCGGTCATGCCCCAAGTATGTCGAAGAGGCGCGCCGTCGTGAGGACAGTCCGCACGGGGAGACGACCGACACGAAGCGGCGCCTGCCACGAACGAATTCGTGACAGGCGCCGCTTCGTATTGCCGGAGGTCGTCGGCGAACGACCCGCGTCGACTCAGGCCATGGCCTTCTGCAGGTTCTCGTCGATCGCGGCGAGGAACTCCTCGGTGGTCAGGTAGCCCTGGTCCGGGCCGACCAGCAGCGCGAGGTCCTTGGTCATCTTGCCGCCCTCGACGGTCTCGATGCAGACGCGCTCGAGCGTCTCGGCGAACTGGGTGACCTCGGGGGTCTCGTCGATCTTGCCGCGGTGGGCGATGCCCCGGGTCCAGGCGAAGATCGACGCGATCGGGTTGGTCGAGGTCGCCTTGCCCTGCTGGTGCTGGCGGTAGTGCCGGGTCACCGTGCCGTGAGCGGCCTCGGCTTCGACGGTCTTGCCGTCGGGGGTCATCAGCACCGAGGTCATCAGGCCGAGCGAGCCGAATCCCTGTGCGACGGTGTCGGACTGGACGTCACCGTCGTAGTTCTTGCACGCCCACAGGTAGCCGCCCTCCCACTTCAGCGAGGCCGCGACCATGTCGTCGATCAGCCGGTGCTCGTAGGTGATGCCCACGGCGTCGTACTGCTCCTTGAACTCTTCCTCGTAGATGCGGGCGAAGATGTCCTTGAACTGGCCGTCATACGCCTTGAGGATGGTGTTCTTGGTCGAGAGGTAGCAGGGCACCTTGCGCTGCAACGCGTAGTTGAGGGATGCGCGGGCGAAGTCCTCGATCGACTTGTTGTAGTTGTACATACCCATGGCGACGCCACCGTCGTCGCCGTACTCCGCGACCTCGTGGACCTCGGGCTCGCCGCCGTCGGCCGGCGTGTAGGTGATGGTCACCTTGCCGGCGCCGGGCACCTTGAAGTTCTGAGCTTTGTACTGGTCGGCGTGCGCGTGACGGCCGATGATGATCGGCTTGGTCCAGCCCGGCACCAGGCGCGGCACGTTGGAGATGATGATCGGCTCACGGAAGATCACGCCGCCGAGGATGTTGCGGATCGTGCCGTTGGGGCTCTTCCACATCTCCTTCAGGCCGAACTCCTCGACACGCGCCTCGTCCGGAGTGATGGTCGCGCACTTGACGCCGACCCCGTGCTCCTTGATCGCGTTGGCCGCGTCGATCGTGATCTGGTCGTCGGTGGCGTCGCGGCTCTCGATCCCGAGGTCGAAGTACTTCAGGTCGACATCGAGGTAGGGGTGGATCAGCCGGTCCTTGATGAACTGCCAGATGATGCGTGTCATCTCGTCACCGTCGAGTTCGACGATCGGGTTCGTGACCTTGATCTTCTCCATGACCTGCTGGGGCTCCTTGCTGGGGTGTTGCCGGCGTGCTGTGGGCCGGGTGGTCGTGGCGCTGTCGCGCCATACCAGGCTAGCCGGGGGGCGACAAGACCTCGGTGCCAGGCCTGTCGTGGGCGCTGCTAGCGTCATACGGGAAAGATCATTCTCGCCCTATCAGGAGTTCTCGTGAGCGCTTCGCCCGTCAAGGTCGCCGTTACCGGCGCCGCCGGCAACATCGGTTACAGCCTGCTTTTCCGCATCGCCGCAGGTGACCTCTTCGGCCCGGACACCCCGGTCGAACTCCGTCTGCTGGAGGTCACTCCGGCGCTCAAGGCGCTCGAGGGCGTCGTCATGGAGCTGGACGACAGCGCCTTCCCGCTGCTGGCCGGTGTCGAGATCGGCGACGACGCCGAGAAGGTCTTCGACGGCGTCAACCACGCCCTGCTCGTCGGCGCGAAGCCGCGCGGCCCGGGCATGGAGCGCGGCGACCTGCTCAAGGACAACGGCGGCATCTTCGGCCCGCAGGGCAAGGCGCTCAACAAGGTCGCGGCTGACGACATCAAGGTGACCGTCACCGGCAACCCCGCCAACACCAACGCGCTCATCGCGATGAGCAACGCCCCTGACATCCCGAACGAGCGCTTCACCGCTCTCACCCGTCTGGACCACAACCGCGCCCTCGCGCAGCTGGCCGCCAAGCTGGGCGTGAAAACCACTGAGATCACTCAGATGTCGATCTGGGGCAACCACTCCGCGACCCAGTACCCCGACCTGTTCCACGCCCAGGTCGGTGGCAAGTCCGCAGCCGAGGCCATCGGCGACCAGGACTGGATCGAGAACACCTACATCCCGACCGTCGCCAAGCGCGGCGCCGCGATCATCGAGGCACGTGGCGCGTCGTCGGCTGCTTCGGCAGCCTCAGCGACCATCGACCACGCCCGTGACTGGCAGCTGGGCACGAACGGCGGCTGGGTGTCGATGTCGGTTCCGTCCGACGGTTCCTATGGCGTCGCCGAGGGCATCATCAGCTCGTTCCCGGTGACCGTCGCCGACGGCAAGTGGAGCATCGTCCAGGGCCTGGAGATCGACGACTTCTCCCGCAGCCGCATCGACGCCTCCGTCAAGGAGCTCGAGGGCGAGCGCGACACCGTCAAGGAGCTCGGCCTCATCTGAGGTTCGATCGCTGACAAGCGAAGCGGGCGCCGGTCACTCGACCGGCGCCCGCTTTCGTATGTCGGGAGGTCTCAGCCGCTCGTCCCGCGCGACACTTTCCAGCAACCGTTGCCGGAAAAACACGCGCAACCCGCCAGAACACGCAACTTTCCAGCGACCGTTGCCAGAAAAGCACGCGCAACCGGCCCCGCTGGTCAGCCCCCTGTGGATAACTTCTGCGGAGCGCTCAGTTCCGCTGCCATCGTGACGCATGACCTCCCCCGAGCCGATCTACCGAATGAGTACGAGCTCGTTGCCCGACCTGTTCACCACCCAAGAGGGGTTTGCCGCCGGTCTCTGCAGGCGCGACCTCGCCGGCGATGACTACCGGCAGCTCTTCCGAGGCGGTTACGCACGAGTCGGTGCCAGGCCGCCATACCTCCAGCTGCTGAAGTTCGGCCTACGAGCGGTGCCGAGCGCCCACTTCGTCAACGAGCACAGCGCCGGACGGCTCTACGGCGGCATCACACCGGCGGCATCCGACCTGCACTTCGGCACCCGCGTCCGGCACAAGAGCAATCTGCGGGGCATCTGCTTGCGCTTCTACAAGAATGACCCGGATCTGGTGATGCACCAGGGTGTGCTCGCGACAACGCCCGGTCAGACGTTCCTCGACATGGCAAGGCCCCTGGAATTCATAGACCTGCTGGTCTTTGGTGACTCGCTCGTCCGCAACGCCCCGTGCAGCCCGGTGTACCTCCGCCAGTTCGTCGCGGACAAGTCCGCGCACGGTGCTCAGCTCGCTCGGGAAGTTGCCGCGATGGTCCGCTCCAACGTCCGATCGCCGAACAAAAGCCGTCTGCGCCTGCTCATCGTCAGCGGTGGGCTGCCGGAGCCGGAGATCAACCATGTGGTCACGGACAACCGCACGAGCAAATGGCGCGAGATCGACCTCGCGTATCCCGAGTGGAAGGTCGCCGTCGAGTTCGACGGAAGTCACCACTTCGAGCGCCGCCAGCGGGACAAGGACATCCTCCGGCAGGAGGAGTTGGAGGCATTGGGCTGGAAAACTGTGGTCATCACATCGACCGCGATGTATGGCGAGCCGCTGCGCGTCCTGGTCCGCATCACCGACAAGATCGTCGCGGCCGACGGGCCTCGGATCCGCATCCAGGACGGGTGGCAGCGGCACTTCGGGTGAGCCTTCCAGCAACCGTTGCCAGAAAGGTATGCCGACCCCGCTCAAACACCGCAGCTTTCGGCAACCGTTGTCAGAAAGGCACGCCGAACGCGCAGAAACACGCAACTTTCCAGCAACCGTTGCCGGTTATGCACGCGGCGCCTCGGCGGCGGATCAGCCGGCGAGCGGGGTGAGCTTCACGATGCTGAAAATGACGCCGACGAGCAGCGCGAGGAGCAGGAACGCGGCACCGTCCACAGCCCGCGAGCGTATGACGAGGGCGCCGACCACGCTCTCCGGCAGCGCCATCCGGCCCAGGCCCGCGATGGCCAGCACCGCCGCCAGCAGGTAACCGCCCCCGCGGACCGGTCCGGTCGACAGCACGATGAGCGCGATGATGCTGCCGAGGATCACGAACCACCACAGTGGTCCGAGCCGGAATTTGTTCACGCGTGCTCCGCGAGCTGCGCCTGCCGCTCGGCCGCGGCCACGACGTTGGTCAGCAGCATCGCGCGGGTCATCGGTCCGACGCCGCCGGGGTTGGGCGTCAGATGACCGGCGACGGAAGCAACCTCGGGGTCGATGTCGCCGGCGATCTTGCCGTCCACCCGGGAAACGCCGACGTCGAGAACCGCCGCGCCCGGCTTGACCATGTCTGCGGTGATCAGCCCCGGCACGCCGGCAGCGGCGATGATGACGTCAGCGGATCGCGTGTGCGCGGCCAGGTCACGGGTTCCGGTGTGGCACAACGTGGTCGTCGAATTCTCCGACCGCCGGGTGAGCAGCAAGCCGAGCGGACGACCCACGGTCAGGCCACGACCGACCACGACCACCTCGGCGCCGTTCAGGTTCACGTCATACCGGCGCAGCAGCTCGATGACCCCGATCGGAGTGCACGGCAGCGGGCCGGTCTCCCCGAGCACCAGCTTGCCGAGGTTGACCGGATGCAGTCCGTCGACATCCTTGTCGGGCGAAACCCTTGACAGCAATGCGAATTCGTCGAGACCGGTCGGCTGCTGCACCAGGAATCCGGTGCACGCCGGGTCGGCGTTGAGCTCGTCGACGACCGCCTCGGCCTCGGCCTGGGTGGCCGACGCGGGCAGGTCGCGACGGATCGAGGTGATCCCGATGCTCGCGCAGTCCTTGTGCTTGGCGCCGACATACCACTGCGAGGCGGGGTCGTCGCCGATCAGCACCGTGCCGAGCCCGGGCACGACCCCGCGCTCGGCGAGCGCCGCGACGCGGGCGCGCAGCTCGTTCTTGATGGTCGCGAGGGTGGCCTTGCCGTCCAGGAGAGTTGCCGTCACGCCTGGCATCTTTTCACGCAACCGCGCGGGGTTGTCGGACGCCGTCGGTCAACCGGGGATCAGCGAGAAGCGGACGGATCGGTCCGGATTGTCGACATTGAGGTCGACCAGGCAGATGCTCTGCCAGGTGCCCAGCGCCAGCTCGCCGCCGATCACCGGCACCGTGGCGTATGGCGGGACGATCGCCGGCATCACGTGCGACCGGCCGTGACCGCGGCTGCCGTGTGCGTGTCGCCACCGGTCGTCAGCGGGCAACAGGTCGCCGAGAGCCGCCAGCAGGTCGTCATCACTGCCGGCTCCGGTCTCGATGACCGCGATGCCGGCCGTCGCATGTGGCACGAAGATGTGCAGCAGGCCGTCCGGACCGGCGGCGGCGAACTGCTCGCAGTCGCGGGTGATGTCGAGCACGACTTCCGTTGAGCCCGTGTGGAATCGGTGAGTTTCGGTGCGCATGTCAGTCATCCTCTCTTGTCGGGACCTCGAGACGCGCTCCCCGCCTGCTCCTCCGCCCTCCTCGGCCACCTCAGGGACGTAGTTTCTCGGCGGCACTCAACCAGTCGTCGACGTGGTCGGCCATGATCTGAGTTCCCTTGCGTCGGTACGCTTTTCGGGCACGTTCGGCGGCAGCTTCGGCTCCGGACGTGTCCCCCACCAGCAGCAATGCGACCGCCTCGTCCACCGCCTGCTCGGCGAGCGTGATCGGCATCGACATACCCGCAGTGGCCTCCCGGGCCTGTCGCACGCGCGACAGCGCCAGCTCGGTGTTGCCGGTCGCCGCGAGCAACTGGGCGGCAACCGACTCGCGCAGCCCGGGCGCGTAGCCGTCGTCCTCGAGGGTCGGGGACTCCGGATCGCCGTCGAACGCCTCGAGTGCGGCATCCAGATCACCGGTGCGCAGCAGCATCCGCGTGATCCACATGCTGTTGTCGAGTTGCGCGATCGGGGCGACGTGCGGCAGCGCTTGCTGCAGCGCATCGGCCGCAGCCGCGGCATCGCCGAAGCTGTAGAGCGCCATCGCCCACCGGTCGGTCTCGCGAGCCAGGTAGTCCGGGCCGCTGGACAGCTCCTCGACCCGCTCCCAGTCGGCGGTCGCCCCGGCACGGTCGCCCTGCATGGCGCGCAGCCACACGCGCAGCGGCAGCAGGCTCAGGACGCGGTCGTGCTGCGCCGCGCCGGCTGCGATGGCCTGGTCGACATCCTCCAGGACCAGGCTCACCGACTCGTCGCTCCACATGCCGTATTCGACCCGCGCGGACGTCAGCCGCCGCCGCACCGGACGGTCCTCGAGCTGCTCCGCAAGCGCGGTGAGACGGCTGACCTCGCCGAGCCCCTCCGTCATACGACCGGCCAGGCCGTAGGCGATCACCCGCGCCCAGCCGACGTCGAGGGAAACCGACGGTATGTCGAAACCCGTTGCTGCGCCGACGAGTTCGGTGGCTACGGCGATTCCCTCCAACGGAAGGGTCGCGGCGGTCTGCAGCCGCCCGGCCAGCAGCATGCCCTCGCGGTGCACCAGCCAGGCCGGTGCCTCATCGAGCTTCTTGTCGAACCGCTGCACGACCTCCTCCACCTGGTGGAAGTTCATGTGATCGGAGCGCATGAACGCGCGGTGCGCGACGTCGTGCAGTCGCGTATCGCCGTCGGCATACAACGGGACGAGGTCGAGGTATGCCGCGCGGGCACCGGGTTCGCCGCGCAGGTCGAGTTCTTCGGCAGCGTCGAATGATGCCTGTGCCGCCCGGTCCCGCACGCTTTCGATGAGTGCGGTGTCGGACGACACGACGGAGATCTCGGCATACGCCTGGCGCACGTGCTCGGCGATGGCGCGCCGCTGGGAGCCCTGCAGCTCCTCGGCGTGGGCGGTGATCCAATCGGCTGCGCGCAGGTGCCGCTCGGAGCGGACCTGCCGTGCCTGCGTGCGGTAGGCCGTCTCCATCAGCATCGACTGCGCGAACTGATAGCGGGTGAAGCCTGAGTTGTCCTGGTCGCCCAGCTCCAGGATGTTCAGCTGGCGCAGCCGGTGGGCGACATCGTTGCCGTCGTCGTCCGGGTCGGGGTGCGCGGTGCGCACCGGCCCGACGGCTTCGGCGTAGAACTCGCGGCCGAGGATCGAGCCGACCTCGCAGAAGGCGCGTTCCATCGGGGTCAGGCGGTCCAGCGTCGCCTCGAAGAGGGTGTGCACCGAGACCGGCAGCTCCTCGCCGTCGCACATCGAGTCGACGAGCACCTCGAAGACCTGCGGGTTGCCGTCACTGCGGCGGATCAGTGCGTCGAGGGTGACCTCGACCGACCGGCCGGATTCGGCTGCGACTGTTTCGAGTTCGGGCATGCGCTCGGCTGCCATCTCGCGCAGCTCGTCAGCGCTCAGCGGGTCGACCGGCTCGACGCGCGACTGTTGTCCGCCGCCCCACATCGGCCGGCGCTCGAAGAGCTCGGGCCGGGTGGTGCAGATGGTCACCACCGGATAGGTCAGCAGGGGCTCGACGAGCTGTTCGATGAGGTCGAGCATCGGCTCGCTCGCCCAGTGAATGTCCTTCCACCACACCGCGATCGGGCCGCCGAGCGCGAGCCGGGACAGCACCTTGCGGACCGCCCACACGATGTCGTCGGTCGAGGTGCTCTCCTCCGAGCGCGCGGTCGCCGACTCCAGCCGGCGGATGATCGCGGTGGCGGTGCGCTCGTCGAACATCTTGGTGACGGTCTCGGCCCAGTCCTCGCCGATGCTCGACAACAGCTTGTTGAGCGGACCGTAGTTGCCGTCGGTGCCCAGCGGTTGTGCCGTGCCGCGCAGGACACGCAGGCCGTCGCGTTCTTCGAGCAGGTGGGCGACCATGCGGTTCTTGCCGATGCCGGGTTCACCGACATACGTCACGAACCAGCCCTGCCCGAGCCGCCGTGACCGATCCGCGATGGCGCCCAGGTCGCGCAGCTCGACCTCGCGGCCGACGAACGGCGTACGCCGGATGTCCCCGGAGCGGTGGTCGCGGTCGGCCACCTTGTAGACGTCCTGCGGCTCGGTCTTGCCGCGGTGCGTGATGGGTCCGACGAAGTCCAGCGACACCTCCGCGCCGACCAGGGCCGCGACGGTGTCACCGACATACGTCTCGTCGGGGCCGGCCGCTGCCTCCAGCCGCGCGGCAACGTTGACCGCGTCACCGGTCACCGAGAACTGCCCGTCCGGCTGGTGGGTCACGAAGACCTCACCGGAGTTGATGCCGACCCGCACCCGCAGCCGCTGGCCGAGGCGGGCCTGCATCCGCTTGGACAGCTCCCGCATCGCCAGGTGTATGTCGGTGGCGGCCGACACGGCGCGTAGCGCGTCGTCCTCGCGGGTGGCCGGGACCCCGAAGATCGCCATGACCGCGTCACCGATGAACTTCTCGACGGTGCCGCCGTACTTCCAGACGACACGGGAGACCGCGTCGAAGTAACGGGCCAGGCTCGCCCGCAACGCCTCGGGATCGAGCGACTCACCGAGGCTGGTGGATCCGACGATGTCGACGAAGAGGATCACCACGTGCTTGCGCACCGGCGCCTGCAGACCGCCCTGCGCGAGCGCCGCGCCGCAGTTGGGACAGAACTTCGTCCCGACCGGCGACTCGAATCCGCAACGCCAACAAGTGATCACGATGGGTCATTCTTCCAGACACCCGGTATGCCGAACGACGCTTCAGCACCGCAGCTTGTCGGCGTTGCCCACCCACGTGTCGACCTGGTCGCGCAGGGCCACCGCTCCCTTCCGGTCGAAGGCGTCCTTGGCCGCAACAGCGGCCGCCCGAGAGGCTGTTTCGTCGCCCAAAAGGTGCTCCACGATGGCGGTGACGGTGTGGACGATCCCGGCGGTGTCCAGGCTCTCCTCTGGGCGGTCGACGCGTGATCCGATCTCGATCTGTTCGAAGGCAGCCGCCCGGTTGCCTGCGTGGGCGTGCTCGATCGCGACGGTGAAGGCCTGCACGTCGGCGCGATGCCAGTCCAACGTCTTCGGCAGATCGACTGCCAACGCGTCGTCGACGTGGGCGCGAGCAGCCTGCGCGTCACCGTCGAACAGCGCCCACCGGGCGGCCGCACCGAGAAGCGAGGTTGCGAATGAGACGAACATCGCGTCATCCGCTCGCCGACTGAGCTGCACCGCGAATTCCGCGGCCGCAGCAAGCTTTCCCTCAGCGGCCAGGGTCCGCTGGTAGTGCTGCAGGTCGTAGAGCGTCTCGCGCCGGTCCACACCATCGAGCGCTCGACTGTGCTGTTCCCACTGCCGCCGTGCCTCCTCGAACCGTCCGCTGCTCGCGAGCGCCGCCGCCAACACAGCGGTCGTGGTACCCCACAGCCCACGATGCCCTGCGACCGACGCCTGGAGTCGTTGCGCGGTTGCGATCACCTCCGGCAACGGCGTGTTGCCGCCATAGGAGATCTGCAGGTCGAAGTTGAGCCACACCCGCTCGACGATCGATCGCGCACCGTCGCCGGCGATCCCTGCCTGAACGACACACAACTCGTGACAGGCACCCAGGTTGCCGAGATCGGCCTCGACCTGCGCGAGGTAGATCGCCGCGAGGTCGGCCGCGTAGGCATCGACCCCGTCGATGTCCCGCAATCGACGCACCATTTCCACGGCCTCGTCGCGCGCCGCCGCGAGCGTGAGTCCGCCCCTGCGTATCTCGACGAGGTGGCGTGGCGCGAGGCGCACGACCTGCCAGGTCGGATCCTGTGCCATCGCCGTATCAAGAAGGTCGAGCCACGCCTCCCATTGCTGCTCCGCGGTGCCGGCGTTACGTGCCAGGGCCACCGCGTAGGTGACCTCGAAATGGCGGACGTCGCCCAGTGCCAGGAGGCTGAGGACAACGTCGATCGAGGCCGGCATGGCCGGGTCGCCTCGAAGTTCTTGCGCACGCAACATCTCCAACGCCGACTGCGCTGCCCGTTCCTGCAGCGCTTGCCGCTCCGCCACCGCACCGTCGATCTCCTGCAGCAACTCGTACGCACGCCGGCGGTGCGAGGCGACGAGTGCGACCGGGTCGGTGGAGATGTCGTCCCGATGCGCCCCGATCCAGTCGGCGAGCGCCGAATGCCGAGTGATGCGAGTGCGTTTCGGCATGGTGCGATAGGTGGTCTGCAGAAACACCGCTTGTGCGAAGCGGTAGTCGCCGTCGCCGGCCACCTCGAGCACATTCCGCGCCCGCAGCCGTGCCACGACCGGCGCCGGGTCGGACAGCTCGGCGGTCTCCGCCACGGGCGCGATCGGGAAACGCCGCCCGTAGACGGCCGCGACCTCGACCAGCGAGCGTTCGTCGGCGGTCAGCCGATCCAGTGCCGCCTCGTAGAGCTGGGTCACCGACGCCGGCAGACCCTCACCGGCCGCAGCCGATTGGGCAAGCAACTGCACGACCTGCGGGTTGCCGTCGGCCCGGGTGACAAGATCGTCGGCGCTGACCTCAATCTCCTTGGCCTGCAACGAGATCGCCTCCACCGCGATGGCAAGCAGGTCCTCGTCGTCCAGCGGCACGACGTCCTCGACGCGCGACTTGCGGCCACCGCCCCAGCGCGCATCGACGTCGAAGAGCTCGGGGCGACCCAGGCAGGTCGTCAGCACCGGCAGCCCGCGGCTCGCCTCCGCCGTGCGGCCGATGAAGTCCAGCTGCGCGGGCGTCGCCCAGTGCAGGTCGTCCCACACCGACAGCACCGGTGCGGTCTCGCACAAGGCGGCGAGCACCTCCTGCACGGCCCACACGACGTCCTCGACCGAGGTCTGCGCGTCGGAGCGACCGACCGCGGACCGAAGGCGCTGCAGCACCGCCGCAGACTCGTCACCGAGCAACTGCCCGACATACGCCTCCCAATCGCCCTCAAGACTGCCGAGCCAGCTCGAAAGCGGTGCGAACGCACCGGTGTTCATCGCATCGCAACCGCCGGCCACGACCCGCAGCCGGTCGCCGCGGCCCGCCGCGAAGTGACGGATCAAACGCGACTTGCCGATGCCGGCGTCGCCGACATACGTGAGCAACCAGCCCTCCTTGCGCGCGTCGGAACGATCGGCGAGCGCGGTCAGGTCGGCCAGCTCGCCGGCCCGACCGACGAACTCCGGCTCGCGCACCGCGAGCTCGCGACCCTGGTCGGCCGCGACCCGAAACACTTGCTGCGGAACGGTTTTGCCCTTGTGCAGGATTTCGCCGACGTCGTCGAGCACGATGTCGCCCGAGACCAGCTCGGCGACGGTGTCGCCGACATACGTCTCGTCCGTGCCCGCCGCCGCCTCGAGGCGCTGCGCCGCGTTGACCGCGTCCCCGGTGACCGAGAACTGCCCATCGGGCTGATGGGTGACGAACACCTCCCCGGAGTTGACGCCGATCCGGACATGCAACCCGACGCCGATCTCCTGCTCGAACTGCGCGGACAACCCGGCAACCGCCTCGTGTATGCCGCTCGCGGCACGCACCGCTCGGGCCGCGTCGTCCTCCAGAGTGCTCGGGACACCGAAGACCGCCATGACGGCGTCCCCGATGAACTTCTCGACCGTGCCGCCCTGCTCCCAGATCGCCTTCGACACCACGTCGAAGTAACGAGCAAGCCTCTCCCGCAACGATTCCGGGTCAGCCGCCTCCCCGAGCGTCGTCGACCCCACGATGTCGCAGAACAGGATCACTACGTGCTTGCGCACCGGAGCCTGCAAGCCTCCCTGCGCCACCGCGGCGCCGCACGACAGGCAGAAGCGGGCCTCCCCGGGCAGTTCCGCCCCACACCGAGCACACGTTGTCACGTGGCCCCCTTCCCCTGATCACGCTGCGACAGAACGCAGCTGCTCTGCATTGCCCACCCACCTGTCGACCTGCGACACCAGAGCGGTCGCGCCCTTCTCCGTCAATGCTGCTCGTGCCCGGTCGGCGGCCGTGGCCGCACCATCCTCGTCACCGAGCAGGCGCTCGACGATCGCAGTCATCGTGTGCATGAATGCCGCGTCGAGCGGGCTCTCCTCGGGGCGCTCGATGCGAGCGTTGAGCTCGATCTGACGGAATGCGCCGACGCGGTCACCGCGCAGCGCGCACTGCACGGCGATCATGAACGCGGAGTTGACGTCCTCGAGGAACGCGAGGGTGGAAGGCAGCTCGACCATGACCAGCCGCCGACAACATTCCACGGCGAATGCGAGATCACCGGCGAAGATAGCGTCCCGCGCGGCGGTGCCGAGCAGGCTCGCGACGAAGCTTGGCATCGAGGCGGCGGCGGCCAGCTCCGCCGCGTAGTGCGCGGAGTCCCGGGGGCGCCCCTCCGCGAGCAACAACGGCGGGTAGTGCTGCAGGTGGAAAGCGCGCTCTGCCGGGGTCTCATCGGCATGTGCGGCTTCCACCGCCGCCCACTGCGACCGTGCCCCGTCGAGATCGCCGACGCCCGCCAGCGCCCCCGCAAGCACGGAGGACGTGGTGCACCACAACTGTCGTTGACCGGACACCATGTCCTGCAAGGTCCGCGCATCGGCGATCACCTCGGGCAACGGAGTGACTCCGATATAGGCGGCCTGTATGTCGAAGCTGCGCCACATCCGCTCTATGTAGACCCGGCCGCCTCGCTGCGCGCGGGCGATGCCGGCGAGGCAGATCCGGTGGCACGCCCCGAAATTGCCGAGATCCGCTTCGGCCTGCGCCAGCAGGTTCGAGACGATGTCGACGGCGAGCGGGGTCACGTCCTCGTCGTCGCCGAGCTGCTCCAGCATCTGCAGCGTCTCGGCACGAGTCTGCTCCAGGCTCACGTCACCGCCGCGCGCCCCCGCGAGGGTGCGGGGTGCCCGACGAATGATCTGCCACGTCCGGTCGTCGGCCAGCTCCACGTCAAGACGGTCCAGCCAGCCGAGCCAGCGCTCGGGCTCGACCCTGTTGCGCAGGAACCACGCAGCGTGTGCGGCTTCGAAATGCCGGACATCTCCGGTGGGTGCGACGTCGAGCAGCCGCTCGACGGCATCGGGCAGACCCGGATCGCCGCGCAGTTGCATCGCCAGCAACGACTCCAGGGCGGCATCGACCGCCATACCCCGCAGCGCGGTGCGCTCGGCCGGGGAGCCCTCGATCTCCTCCAGCAGGTCGAACGCGCGCTTGCGGTGCGACGCGATGAGCGCGACCGTGTCGGTGTGCAGCGCGTCGCGGTGCTCGGCAACCCAGTCGGCCAGCGCCGAATGTCGTGTGATGCGAGTGCGTTTGGACATGGTGCGGTAGGCGGTCTGCATGAAGACGGTCTGGGCGAAGCGGTAGTCGCGGTCGCCCGCGACCTCGAGGACGTTGCGCTCGCGCAGCCGGTCGAGCACCGCGACCGGGTCGGACACCTCGGCGACCGCACCCACCGGCGCGGCAGGGAACCGCCGGCCGTAAACGGCAGCAGCCTCCACCATCGCGCGCTCGTCGGGACTCAGCCGGTCGAGCGCGGCCTCGTAGAGCTGGGTGACCGAGGCCGGGAGGGCGCCGCCCGCGGCTGCCGACTGGGCGAGGAGCTGCACGACCTGCGGGTTGCCGTCGGCGCGGTCGACAAGGTCCTCGGCCGTGATGGCGACGTCGCCGGCCTGCAATGCGATCCGCTCGGCGGCCACGGCCAGCATCTCGTTGTAGTCCAGCGGCTCGACGTCCTCGACCCGTGCCTTGCGGCCGCCGCCCCAGTCGGGGTCGACATCGAAGAGCTCCGGCCGGGCCAGGCAGATCGTGAGCACCGGCAGCGTCCGGCTGGACGCCGCGAGCCGGCCGATGAAGTCCAGTTGAGCAGCGGTCGCCCAGTGCAGGTCGTCCCACACCGATGCGACCGGCGAGGTCTCGCACATCGCCGCGAGAATGGCGTGCACTGCCCAGACGACGTCCTCGGTCGAGGTCTGCGCGTCCGACATACCCACCGCCGAACGCAGCCGTTGCAGCACCGGCGTCGCGTCGTCGGCGAGCAACTCTCCGACATACGCCTGCCAGTCGTCGGCGAGGTTGCTCAGCCAGCCGGCGAGCGGCGCGAACGCGCCGGTGCTCATCGCGTCGCAGCCGCCGGCCACCACGCGCAGGCGGTCGCGGCGCTCGGTGACGAACTGCCGGACGAGTCGTGATTTCCCGATGCCGGCGTCACCGACGTAGGTCAGCAGCCAACCCTGCTTGCGCGCGGCCGATCGGTCGGCGAGGGTCGCGAGGTCGGCGAGTTCGACCTCGCGGCCGACGAATGCCGGCTCGCGGACGGCGAGCTCGCGGTTCTGGTCGGCGGCGACCTGGAAGACCCGCTGTGGCACGGTGCGTCCCTTGTGCAGGATCTCGCCGACCTCGTCGAGCACGATCTCGCCCCGGACGAGCTCGGCGACGGTGTCGCCGACATACGTCTGGTCGGTGCCCGCCGCGGCTTCCAGCCGCTGCGCGGTGTTGACGGCGTCACCGGTCACCGAGAACTGCCCGTCCGGCTGGTGCGCGACGAAGACCTCGCCGGAGTTGACGCCGATGCGGACGTGCAGCTCCTTGCCGGGCCCGTCGTGGGCGGACAATCCCGCAACCGCCTCGTGTATGGCGCTCGCGGACCGGACCGCCCGGATCGCGTCGTCCTCACGGGAACTCGGAACACCGAAGACCGCCATGACCGCATCGCCGATGAACTTCTCGACGGTTCCGCCGTGCTGCCAGATGACCTGCGAGACAGCCTGGAAATAGCGGCCCAGCCGCTCCCGCAGCGCCTCCGGGTCGGCGAACTCCCCCAGCGTCGTCGAGCCGACGATGTCGCAGAACAGGATGACCACGTGCTTGCGCACCGGAGCCTGGAGCGCACCCTGCGCCGCCGCAGCCCCGCACGAGGAGCAGAACCGCGCCCCGGCGGCCAGCTCCGCACCACACCGAGCACACGTCCTCACGTTGCGAACCTACCCCGGACCACCGACGAATTCCGGAAAGATCACGGTCGGCGAATCTCACCGGCGAAGCCCGCGCTGCGCTGCTACGTTGGCTCGGTTACCGCACGGGTGTGCATATTCATTTCACGGTTCATTTCAAGGGGTTCATTCCATGGCAAGTGCCCAGTTGAAGCAGATCCTCGCGGGCATCGACCTGTTCGCCGGGCTCAGTCCGGCCGCGATCGCGCAGATCGCCGAGAGCGGGTCCAACTTCCGCAGCGGTCCGGGGTCCAACGTGATCACCGAAGGTGCGAAGGACAGCGGCCTGCGCGTCGTGCTCCAGGGTTCCGCGAGCGTCGTCATCGGCGGCGAGGAGCGCGGTCAGATCGGTGTCGGTGACTACGTCGGCGAGCTGTCGATGATCGACGGCGCCCCGCGATCGGCAACGATCACCGCCGGCCCGGACGGCGTCGAGACCTTCGCCCTCTCCCCCATGGCGTTCATGCCGCTGGTCCGGGGCGACGGCGACATCGCCGCGGCCCTGCTCAAGACGCTCGTCGCCCGCCTGCGCAAGGTCGAGGCCGCGCAGCACAGCTAGGAGGCGAAAGAACACCGTGCATTGAGAAGGAAGGGCGGGAGCTTGCTCCCGCCCTTCCTTCTCACCGCGTCCGCGACGATGCCGGTCGACCGAGCCTGCGAGGTCGGGCGGAGGAGGAGCGGCGCGAAAGAACACAGTGCATTGAGTGTTGTCCGCGAGC
>NZ_DASZNO010000039.1:0-38160 GCF_035551235.1 Flexivirga sp.
GATCAGGCTACCCGTGGGCAGCTCGTCCCGCGCGGCCGGCGATGCCTGCGTCGCGGCCTTCGTCTCCAGCGGCGAACTCATGCCGAACCCCTCGTTCCTCGGGTGTCGGCATTCGCCCTGAGCCCGTTTGGTCGCTCGCTGCGCTCGCTCATGCCGGCTCACCCACAAGCGCTTCGAGGTCCTCGTCGGACTCGGCCTTGTGACCGGTCAGGCTGAGGAAGGCGTCATCCAGCGTGGGCCGCCGAATCCCGATGTCCTGCACCGCGATCGAGCTCTCGTCGAAACTGCGGACCGCTTGCAACAGCGACTGGGTGCCACCCGTGACCGGCACGATCAGCCGGCGGGTGTGCGCGTCGGTCTCGACCGCTCCGGCGCCGACCGCGGTCATGATCTGGCCGGCCTCGGTGAGGCGCTCGCCGTCGGCGACGGTGACCTCGAGGCGCTCACCACCGACCTGTGCCTTCAACTCGTCGGCGGTGCCCTCGGCGATGATCCGGCCGCGGTCGATCACCACGATGTTGTCGGCCAGGCGGTCGGCCTCCTCGAGGTATTGCGTGGTCAGCAGGACCGAAGTGCCCTGTCCGACCAGGGTGTTGATGACGTCCCACATGTCGCCACGGCCACGCGGGTCGAGTCCGGTCGTCGGCTCGTCGAGGAAGATCACCGGCGGCCGGGCGACCAGTGCCCCCGCCAGGTCGAGCCGCCGCCGCATACCGCCGGAGTAGGTCTTGGCCGGACGGCCCGCCGCCTCGTCGAGCCGGAACTGCTGCAGCAACTCCGCCGCGCGCGCCTTGGCGTCCTTGGGCGAGAGGTGGTAGAGCCGCCCGATCATCTCGAGGTTCTCGCGGCCGGTGAGGTATTCGTCGACCGCGGCGTATTGGCCGGACACCCCGATCTGGCGCCGTACGGCTTGCGGGTCGCGCAGCACGTCGGCGCCCGCGACCGTTGCCGATCCTGCGTCCGGACGGATGAGCGTGGTGAGCATCCGCACCGTGGTCGTCTTGCCGGCACCGTTGGGTCCGAGCACGCCGAGCACACTGCCCTCGGGCACCCGCAGGCTCACGCCGTCGACGGCCTTCACGTCCTTGTAATGCTTGACCAGCCCCTCGGCTGTGACTGCGTCGGTCATCGTGTCTCCCTCGTCCCGACCTGCCGTTCAACGGTCTCACGGACCACTGACAACCGGCTCGTCATTTTTCGCGACATATCGCAAGTTCGAGATGACGATATATCGCGTTTACAGAGACGTCAATGCCTTTTGTATGTCGCGCAGGCGTCGACGCGTCGAGCGGCATACCAACGCATTGAGCGGCGTACGAAATCAGGCAGATTTCGTACGCCGCTCAATCGGGATGTATGCCGCTCGATCCTGGGACGGCGCGGGCGCCCGGCGAGGAGTCGCGCCGGAAGACGCGCAGAGGACTCAGCCGTCGAGGGCCTGGGCGAGGTCGGCGATCAGGTCGTCCGGGTCCTCGAGGCCGACCGAGAGCCGGATCAGGTCCGCCGGGACCTCGAGCTCGGTGCCGGCGACGCTGGCGTGCGTCATCCGACCGGGGTGCTCGATGAGCGATTCGACGCCACCGAGCGACTCCCCCAGCGTCCAGATCTTCGTGCGGCCGATCGCGTCGACGGCATGCTGCTCGCCACCCTCGAGCTGGAAACTGACCATGCCGCCGAAGCGGCGCATCTGCTTCGCGGCGATGTCGTGACCCGGGTGGCTGTCCAGGCCCGGGTAGTAGATGTGCGTGACGTCCTTGCGACCGCGCAGGTATTCGACCACCTTCTCCGCGTTGTCGCAGTGCCGCTCCATGCGGACGGCGAGCGTCTTCAGGCCGCGCAGCACGAGCCAGGAGTCGAACGGTCCGGCGATCGCGCCCATGGAGTTCTGGTGGAAGCCGATCCGCTCGGCCGCGTCCGAGAACTCCGCGACCCCGATGTTCTCCGCGACGACGACGGCGCCACCGACGACGTCGCTGTGCCCGCCGGAGTACTTCGTCGTCGAGTGCACGACGATGTCGGCTCCGAGGCTGATCGGCTGCTGCAGGTAGGCCGACGCGAACGTGTTGTCGACGACCAGCAGTGCGCCCGCCTCGTGCGCGATCTGCGCGATGGCGCCGATGTCCGCAATGCCGAGCAGCGGGTTGGTGGGCGTCTCCAGCCAGACCAGCTTGGTCACGCCCGGCCGGATCTCACCGCGTATGGCGTCCGCCTGCGACACCTTCGCCAGGCTGTAGTCGACGCCCCAGACCTTCTGCACCTTGTCGACGAGGCGGAACGTGCCGCCATACGCGTCCGTGGGGATGATCATGTGCTCGCCGGGGCGCAGGATCGCGCGCATGATGCAGTCCTCGGCGGCCAGTCCGGACGAGAACGCGAATCCCTTTGCCCCGCCTTCCAATGCGGCGATGCACTCCTCCAGGGCGGAGCGCGTCGGGTTGCCGGAGCGGGAGTATTCGTAACCGTCCCGCAGGCCGCCGACGCCGTCCTGCTTGTAGGTGGAGGTCTGATAGATCGCGGGCACGACGGCCCCGGTGCGTGGGTCAGGCTCCTGTCCCGCATGGATGGCGCGCGTGGAGAAGCCGTGCTGCTCAGTGGTCATGATCCAACATTACGGTCACGTCGATCTGGCATCGTGGCGGCCATGAGCGATGTCGACTTCCGAGGGCTCGGAGCCCACCCCCACGATGACGGCACCTCGTTCGAGGTGTGGGCCCCACACGCGGAGTCCGTCTCCGTGGTCGGAGACTTCAACAGTTGGGACGACGCAGCCAACCCGCTCACCCGCAACGGCGACGTCTGGGCCGGGGACGTCGCCGGCGCAACTCCCGGACACGAGTACAAGTTCGCGATCCGCAATGGTGACAACGTTTCTCAGCGGATCGATCCCTATGCGCGCCAGTGCACCAATTCGGTGGGCAACGGGATCATCTACGACGACAGCGCCTTCGACTGGAGCGACGACGACTTCCGCTGCCCGCCGATGAACGAACTCGTCATCTACGAGACGCACGTCGGATCGTTCATCACCGACGGCGACGGTGTCGGGCGGCTGGACCAGGCCGCAACCAAGCTCGGTTACCTGAAAGCGTTGGGCATCAACGCCATTCAGCTGATGCCGCTGATGGAGTTCGCCGGCGACTACTCGTGGGGATACAACCCAGCCCATGTTTTCGCAGTCGAGTCGGCGTATGGCGGGCCGGACGCACTCAAGCGACTCGTCAAGTCCGCCCACGGGCACGGGATCGCCGTGATCATCGACGTCGTCTACAACCACTTCGGCCCGTCCGACCTCGACATGTGGCAGTTCGACGGCTGGAGCGAGGACGGCAAGGGCGGCATCTACTTCTTCCAGGACTGGCGGTCGAAGACACCATGGGGCGACACGCGGCCGGACTACGGCCGCCACGAGGTGCGCCAGTTCATCGCAGACAACGCGCGCATGTGGTTGGCCAACTACCACGCGGACGGATTGCGCTGGGACATGACGCCATACATCCGCAGTGTCGACGCGACCGAGGAGAACATCCCCGAGGGACGCGTCATGTGCCGCGAGGTCAACGACGAGATCCGCCGGGACTTCCCCGACTGCGTCTCCATCGCCGAGGACCTGCACGGCGACCCCGCGGTGACGTCCATGGAGGACGGCGGTTCCGGGTTCCACGCGCAGTGGGACAACCATTTCGTCCACCCGATCAGGGACGCGATCATCCCCGCGGATGATGGGCAACGCTCGATGGCGTCGGTCGCCGACGCCATCACCTGGTCGTATGGCGACGCCTTCGCCCGCGTGGTCTACACGGAGTCCCACGACGAGGTCGCCAACGGCAAGGCCCGGGTGCCCCAGGAGGCCGACCCGGGCGACCCCACCAGCGTCCGGGCACAGAAGGCATCGGCGCTCGGCGCGGCGCTCACACTCACCGCCCCGGGCATCCCCATGCTCTTCATGGGCCAGGAGTTCCTGCAGGACGAGTGGTTCCGCGACAACGTGCCGCTCGACTGGTCCGACCTGAGCGAATTCCACGGCATCGCAGTGCTTTACCAGGACCTGATCCGGGTCCGCCGCAACGGCGACAACACGACGCGCGGCCTGTCCGGCCCGCACGTCGACCTGCTCCACGTCGACGAGAACGCCAAGGTGATCGCCTACCACCGCTGGATGGACGGCGGCGCCGGTGACGACGTCGCGGTCGTGGCCAATCTGAGCGGCGCCACGCACCAGAACGTCGGCGTGCGGTTCCCGTCAGCGGGGCGCTGGAAACTGATCCTCAACACCGACGCCACGGTCTACAGCGACGATTTCACCGGCACGTGGGTCGGTGACGCGGACGCACAGGACCACGGCGGTGCGCCGATCGCGTCGGTGACGCTGCCGCCATACACCGCGCTGATCTTCGCCCGCACCGAGTAGGCGCGCAGCCCTTCGAGACGCCTGCTCGTACCTCACAGGCTCCTCAGGGAGCGTTAGAGGGCCGAGTTCAGCTCTCGCCAGTCGATGCCACGCGGCGCACGCTCGACGATGGTCTGCACCAGGCCGAGCCGGGAGGCGCGCAGCGTCTTGTCGTCCGCCATCAGCATGACGTCGTCGAAGAACTTCGCCAGGGGCGTGACGAGCGGCAGGGCGTCCGGGATCCATTGCGGCAGAGCGTCGTTCGCGTGATCGGGCAACTCGTCGACATAGATGACGAGCGCCTTCTCCGTGTCGGACGCCAGCAGCGCCCGGTCGTATGACGCAGCGGTGCCGTCCGGCACGATCCGGGTGATGCGCTGAACCGCCTCGACCAGGGCCGGGAAGCGGTCGTCCTTCCGCGCAGTCGCGATGTCGTCCAACGCCTGCGTCGCGAGGCCCGGAGCAGCGGCCAGCGGCGTCACCGCCGAGACGAGGCCGACCGGCACGCCTTCGTCGCGCAACTGCTGCGCGAACCTGCCGACGATGAATTCCTTTGCTGCTGCGACAGATTCGTCGGACACTGCAATGCCTTGTTGCTGCAACCGAGTCGCCGCTGCATTCAGTCCGGCGTCGACGGTGATCGCACCGAGCTCACGATGCCCACGCAGCACGGACACCAGGCCGAGTGCCGCGCGACGCAACGCGAAGGGATCGGACGATCCGGACGGCTTGGCGCCGATGGCGAACATCGCGGTGAGCAGGTCGAAGCGGTCGGCGAGCGCCAGGACCGCTCCGGGCACCGACTTCGGCAGTGCGTCACCGGCCGAGCGGGGCAGCTCCATCTCCCACAGCGCCTGCGCGACCTCGGCCGACTCCCCTGCCCTGGTTGCGTATTCGTGCGCCATGAAGCCTGCCAGTGACGACAGCTCGATCACCATCTGGCTGGACAGGTCGAACTTCGCGAGCTCACCGGCGCGCGCCAGCGTCTTGTCATCCTCGGCGGAAAGCTCGAGCTGCGAGGCGATCTCGCGGGCGACGTCGTTGATCCGGTCGGCACGATCAGCAACCGATCCGAGGCGGTTCTCGAAGGTCAGCTTGCTGATGCCCGATCGCAGGTCGGCGAGCGGCTGCTTGAGGTCCGCGTCGTAGAAGAACGCCGCGTCCTCGTAGCGCGCCCGCAGGACCGTCTCGTTGCCGATACGGACCAACTCGTCGTCGCAGTCACCGTTGGCGACGGTGACGAAGTAGGGCAGCAACGCGCCGTCGGCATCGCGCACCGGTAGGTAGCGCTGGTGCTTGCGCATCACCGTGGTGAGGATCTGCTCGGGCAGCTCGAGGTGCTTCTCGCTGTAGCTCCCGAGGACCGCGTGCGGCTGCTCGACGAGGTTCGTGATCTCGTCGACGAGCGCCGACTCGTCATCGAAATCGATTGCCCCGCCGACGGATTCAGCGAGAGCACGCGATTGGTCGATGACCTGCTGCCGACGGATCACGGGGTCGATGACGAGCCCGTGTGTCTCCAGCGCAGCGCGCAACCGGTCGGCAGCATCGACCCGCACCAGCGGCGCCGGGTCGGTGCGGTGCACGTAGGTGGTGCGGCCGGCGGTGAGCTCGGACGCGCGCACGGGCACGACCACGTCACCCCAGAGCGCGACGATCCAGCGGACCGGCCGGCTGTAGGACAGCTGCGGGTCGTCCCAGCGCATGTTCTTGTCCGCGCGCAGCGCCTCGACGATGTCGGCGATGATCTCGCCGGCCACGGTCAGGACGTCGCGACCCTGCTCGGAGATCTTCACCGCGACGTGCTCGGCACCGTCGAACTCCGCACGGACGAGCTCGCTCGGGTCGACCTTCTGCCCGCGCGCGAATCCCTGTGCGGCCTTTGTGGGTTCGCCGTTCTCGTCATACGCGGCGGCGACCTTGGGGCCCTTGCGCAGGCTCTCGGCATCGGGCTCGTGAGAGGCCAGCCCAGCGACCGTGGCCACGATGCGTCGTGGGGTGCCGACGACGTCGATGGCGCCATGCGTCAGCCGGCTCGCATCGAAGCGCTCGGTGAGCGATGTGCGGACGAAGTCGATCGCCTGGTCGACCACGTGCGGCGGCAGCTCCTCGACACCGATCTCGACGGCCAGGGTCTGGTCGTCGGTCGGCAGCGCGGTCAGGTCGACGTCCTCGGGGTCGTCCGCCGGATGGCGCACGGCGGAACCGGTCAGCACCTTGGCCGCCTCGGTCTTCAGGAGCGGGAAGTCGAGCTCCTCGCGTCGCTCGACCCACAGCTTCGAGACATCACGCGCCAGACCACGCATGGTGGAGAACGCCTTGGCGCGCTCGGTGGTCGAGATCGCGCCGCGGGCATCGAGCACGTTGAACGCATGCGACGACTTCAGCACATAGTTGTATGCCGGGACGGGCAGCCGCTGCTCGATCATCCGCGTCGCCTCGGCGACGTAGTGATCGAAGAAGTCCTGGTTGACCGCGACGTCGGCGTCGTCGAGGTAGTAGCGGGACATCTCGTACTCCTGCTGGCCGAAGGCCTCGCCGTACGTGATGCCGGGTGCGTACTGCATGTCCTTGAAGTGCGAGACACCCTGCTGCGCCATCATGATGCGCTCGATGCCGTAGGTCAGCTCGACGGGGATCGGGTCGAGGTTCTGCCCGCCGACCTGCTGGAAGTAGGTGAACTGGGTGATCTCCATGCCGTCCAGCCAGACCTCCCAGCCGAGGCCCCAGGCGCCGATCGCCGGCTGTGCCCAGTTGTCCTCGACGAAGCGGATGTCGTGCGCGTGAATGTCGATGTCGAGCGCCTCGAGCGACTCCAGGTAGAGCTCCTGCGGGTTGCCCGGCTCCGGTTTGAGGATGACCTGGAACTGCGTGTGCGTCTGCAGGCGGTTGGGGTTCTCGCCATACCGGCTGTCGTCGGGGCGCACCGACGGCTCGACGTACGCGACGCGCCACGGCTCCGGCCCGAGCACCCGCATCAGGGTGGCGGGGTTCATCGTTCCCGCTCCGACCTCGGTGTTGTTGGGCTGCACGATCATGCAGCCGCGATCGGTCCAGAACTTCTGGAGGCGGATGAGGGCGTCTTGCACGGTCAGCACCGGGACAGGCTACCGAGAGCTGCGCCGTTCGTTCACCTCGCGTCCGAGCGGTCAACGCCGATCCGAAACACCAGTCGTCGTCACGGCTCCAGATAGGTGGAGAGGTTGGTCAAGGACGAAGTGATCCCTTCGGCGTGGTCACGGGCTCGAATCCCGGCGGGGACGTTTCGTGCCTCGACCGCGACGTCCGTCCCATCGCTGGTTCCGCGCAGGCTCCACTCCATCCGCATCGTGCCCCGAAACGCCGGGTCATCGGACTCGAACTCGATCTCCTGGACGATGCGCTCGTTCGGGATGAGTCTCGTGATTCGGACCTCTGACACATCCGCATCCGCTGACGTCTTGCCAGGCGACGCGGAGGCATCGTCATACGTCAGCACCAGTCGGTAGGAACCGCCGTCGCGCAGATCGAACCGCTCGAAGCGGCCGCGCATTCCCTTGGGAGGCAACCAGCGCACCAGTGCATCGCGGTCCGTGAGTGCCGCGAAGACCGTGGCCGGGTCGACGTGGATGAGGAGGCTGGCTCGGTCCGTTCTGCCCATCGAACAACGCTAACCGACCCCCGCATTTCTATCGCCAAGATTGATTGACAAACCGCGCAACCAGGAGGAATCTTTCTAAAAGAAGCATATTTGCACGATAGAAGGGAAGCCGTCATGACCACCACAACAGGTCCGTCCTCGGGGAGCTCGTCGGTACTGGACCGCGCACGTCGCGAGCCGGCATACGCCGCGTTCTGGATCCTGCGCATCGGATTCGTGGTGCTGCCGCTGTGGATGGGCCTGGACAAGTTCCTGAAGGTGCTCAACCCCGACTGGCCCGGCTACCTGGCCTCCTGGATCGTGGACCTGCTGCCGTTCTCGGCACAGACGGCCATGTATGTCGTCGGCGTGATCGAAATGGTCGCGGGCATCATGGTGGCGCTCAAGCCGCGGTATGCCGCCTACGTCGTCGCCCTCTGGCTGGCCGGCATCATCATCAACCTGCTGACCTTCTCCGGCTTCTACGACATCGCCCTGCGTGACTTCGGCCTGCTGCTGGCCGCCCTCGTGCTGGCACTGCTCGCCTCGGTCTACGACCGGCCGCTCGTTCGTCATACGCAGGTCAGCGCGAGCCACGTGCGCGACCACGGACGCGTGCATCATGCCTGACTTCGACAAGGTCGTCATCGTCGGTGGCGGACTCGCCGGAGCGAAGACCGCCGAGGCACTCCGCGAGCGCGGCTTCACCGGTGGAATCACCCTGTTCGCAGCGGAATCCGAGCTTCCGTACGAGCGACCGCCACTGTCCAAGGGCTACCTCGCTGACGCCGGCACGTTCGACAAGGCGGTCGTCCACCCCCGCAGTTGGTATGACGACGAGCGGATCGACCTGCAGCTCGGCACCCGGGTCACCGCGATCGACCCCGCGCGGCACGAGGTGCGCACCGAGGCCGGTGACACGAACCATTACGACAAGCTGGTGCTCGCGACCGGGTCGACCCCGCGCACACTCCCCATCTCCGGTGCGGACGCACAGGGGGTGCTGACGTTGCGGACCCGGCAGGACGCCGACGCCATCCGCGAATCCTTCGGCCCCGGGAGGCGACTCGTCGTCATCGGGGGCGGCTGGATCGGTTTGGAGGTGGCTGCGACCGCGCGTGACGCCGACACGGACGTCACCGTGCTGGAAGCCGCCGAGCTACCCCTGCTGGCGGTCCTCGGCCCACAACTGGGCCGGGTCTTCGCCGAGCTGCACCGTGACCACGGCGTCGACCTCCGACTGGGAGTCCACGTCACCGGCATCCAGACCCGGAACGGCGCTGCCGCGGGCGTGAGCCTGACGGACGGCAGCGTCGTCCCGGCCGACGCGGTGCTCATCGGTGTCGGCGCTGCGCCCGACGTCGAGTTGGCCGAGGCGGCCGGCCTGGCGATCGACGATGGGGTTGTCGTCGACGCGGCCCTGCGGACCAGCGACCCCGACATCTATGCGGTCGGCGATATCGCGGCGCACGATCATCCGGTGCTGGGTCGTCGCATCCGAGTCGAACACTGGGCGACGGCGTTGAACCAGCCGACGGCGGCCGCCGCGTCATTGCTCGGTGCCACAACGGAATTCACTGATCTTCCGTATTTCTTCAGTGATCAATTCGACCTCGGCATGGAGTATGTCGGACACGCGTCGCCGCACGACCGGGTGGTCGTGCGTGGCGACCTGCCGCGGCGGAAGTTCATCGCGTTCTGGCTGGACGGCGACGACCATGTGATCGCGGGGTTGCACGTCAACACCTGGGACGTCATCGACGAGATCCGTCCACTGATCACCGGTCGTGTCCGGGTGGACCCCGCCCGGCTCGCCGACGCGGAGGTGCCGTTGTCGTCCTTTCTCCAGGTTCGCTGAACATCGGTCGAGACTTTCCTTTACGATCTCTTTACCCGGCGAGTGCGCCGTACCCCCTCCTCGCCGAAAGACCGATCGTCATGCGTCCTGTTGTGCCCGTTCTCGCCGCCGCGTCCCTCGCAATCGGTATGACGCTGCCCCTCGCAGCGCCCGCCGACGCAGCGACCACGTTGAAGTTCGCGCGTTTCTACGCCGACCAGCCGGGCGCGGACATGCCCTACACGAACACCCGGCTCAACAACGAGTACGTCCAGGTCAAGAACGTCACCCGCAAG
Organism: Flexivirga sp.; assembly: GCF_035551235.1. GTDB lineage: Bacteria > Actinomycetota > Actinomycetes > Actinomycetales > Dermatophilaceae > Flexivirga. The sequence goes on from NZ_DASZNO010000039.1 coordinate 10,140, forward strand.
ACGATCAGCCTCTCGGGCTACACGATCCGCGACCGCGGCTACAAGCACACCTACCGCTTCCCGTCGACCTTCCGGCTCGGCGCCGGCAAGACGGTCACCGTGCATACCGGCAAGGGCCGCAACACCTCGGCAAACCTCTACTGGGGCATGCGATCGATGGCGTGGAACAACGGCACGCGAGCCGGAGTGGTGGCGGACACCGCCTACCTCTTCCGGAGTTCGTCGAAGGTCACCTACTGCAACTACATCCCGACCGCTGCACAGTTGCGAGCCAAGACCGGTTATCGGAACTGCTGACCGGGAAGGCTTCAGCCCGCCCGGTCGTTGTGCATGGCATGAGCTTCCTCTTCGGCCGCAAGACCTCGATGGTGTCCTCCGACGAAGCACTGCCCGGCCGCCAGGCCCAGCTGCCCGGCATACCCGAGAAGCACGAAGTGCTCGGCAGCCCGCTACAGGGTCCGTGGCCGGATGGCACCCAACTGCTGTATGTCGCCATGGGCTGCTTCTGGGGCACCGAGCGGATCTTCTGGCAGCAGCCGGGCGTCATCTCGACCGCCGCCGGCTACATGGGTGGCTACACGCCGAACCCGACCTACGAGGAGACCTGCACCGGCCGGACCGGCCACACCGAGGCCGTCCTTGTGGCCTACGACCCGGCGAAGACGTCACCGGAGCTGTTGCTCAAGGCCTTCTGGGAGAACCACGACTCAACCACGGCCAATCAGCAGGGCAACGACATCGGCACGCAGTACCGCTCGGCGATCTACTGGACCACGCCGGAGCAGGAGCAGGCGGCTGTCGCCACACGTGAGGCGTTCCAGAAGGTGTTGCACGACAACGGTTTTGGTGAGATCAGCACCGAGATTCGGCCGGCATCCGAAGCGGGACCGTTCTACTACGCCGAGGACTACCACCAGCAGTACCTGCACAAGAACCCCGGTGGCTACTGCAACCACGGCCCGAACGGTATGACGTGTCCCGTCGGGTTGGTCCGACAGGACCAGCTGCCCAGCCAGCAGTCGGTGCTGCCACCGCAGTGACGTCGTAGACCGTCGCGGGTCAGGACCGCGGCGCGAGATGCTTGGCGAGGTATGGCGCCGTGGCGCTCCCCTCGGCACTGGCAACCTCCTCGGGCGTCCCGGTGGCAACCACCCGGCCGCCCTGGTCACCACCGCTCGGACCGAGGTCGATGACCCAGTCGGCGCCGGCGATCGTGTCGAGGTCGTGCTCGACCAGCACCACGGTGTTGCCCGCATCCACCAACCGATGCAACTGGCGGACCAGCAGCGCGATGTCGGCGGGGTGCAACCCGGAGGTGGGCTCATCGAGCAGGTAGAGCGCATGCCCGCGGCGGGCTCGCTGCAACTCGGTCGCCAGCTTGATCCGCTGCGCCTCGCCACCGCTGAGCTCGGTCGCCGGCTGCCCGAGTCGCAGGTAGCCCAGGCCGACCTCGCGCAGCGTGGTCAGGCTGCGCACCGCAGCCGGCACGTCGGACAGGAAGTCCGCGGCCTCGTCCACGGACAGGGACAGCACGTCCGCGATGTTCTTGCCGTGGTGGTCGATCTCGAGGGTCTCGTCGTTGTAGCGCGCACCCTGACAGGATGGGCAGGGTGCGTAGGTGCCGGGCAGGAAGAGCAGTTCCACCGAGACGAACCCCTCGCCCTGGCAGGTCTCGCAGCGGCCCTCGGCAACGTTGAAGGAGAACCGGCCCGCGCCGTAGCCCCGCCGCCTCGCCTCCGGGGTTGCGGCATACAGCTTGCGCACGGCGTCGAACAGCCCGGTGTAGGTCGCGAGGTTGGAGCGCGGGGTGCGCCCGATCGGCCGCTGGTCCACACGCACGAGCCGGTCGAAGGACTCCAGGCCGGTGACGTCGTCGACGTCGACCTCGAAGTCGTTGTCCTCCGCGTCATCGGGTGCCTGCCCGAGATGGCGGCGCACCAGCTCGGAGAGCACCTGGGTGACCAGCGTGGACTTGCCCGACCCGGAAACGCCGGTCACAGCCGTCAGCACGCACAGCGGGATCTCGACCGAGAGGTCCTGCAGGTTGTGGCGGGTCACTCCGCGCAGATGCAGCCAACCGTGGGGCTGGCGCTGGGAGCGGATGACGGGCTCCGCCCGACCGAAGAGGTATTTGCCGGTGACCGACCCCTCGACGTGCTCGAGGCCTGCGACCGGCCCGGAGTAGAGCACCTCGCCACCGCCCTCGCCCGCCCCCGGGCCGATGTCGACGATCCAGTCGGCCCGACGCACGACGTCGAGGTCGTGCTCTACGACGAACAGCGAATTGCCCGAGGACTTCAGGGTGTCGAGCACGTCCAGCAGGGGCTCGGCATCGGCGGGATGCAGTCCCGCGGACGGCTCGTCGAGCACGTAGACGACGCCGAAGAGACCCGAGCGCAACTGGGTCGCGATGCGCAGCCGCTGCGCCTCCCCCGGCGAGAGTGTGGTGGAGCTGCGTCCGGGCGAGAGATAACCCAGCCCGAGGTCAAGCAGCACCTGGATCCGCGCGACGAGGTCGGCGCAGATGCGCACCGCGACCTCGGTCGCCTCCCCCGAGTCGGCCGACGACGTTGCTGCGCCTGCCTTCTCGAGCTCGGCCACCGGACGCAGCAGCGCGACCAGGTCGCCGAACGACAGCGCGTTGAGCTGGCCGATGTTCAACCCGCGGAAGGTGACCGCCAGCGAGTCGGCCTGCAAACCGGTGCCGTTGCAGGCCGAACAGGGCACGCTCTGGACGAAGCGCATCGCCTTGTCGCGCATCATCTGGCTCTGGGAGGTCTTCAGCACATGGTGGACGTGGGTGCGTGCGCTGCGGAACAAGCCGTAGTAGCCGTGGTCGACCCGGCCGGGTTCCGGCTTGATCATCACCTTCGGCTGCTCCTCGGTGAAGAGCAGCCACTCACGATCCTCCGCGCTCAGCTTGTTCCAGGGAGTGTCCAGATCGATGCCCAGCCCGGCCACGATGCTGCGCAGGTTGGCGCCCTGCCATGCACCGGGCCACGCGGCGATCGCCCCTTCCCGAATCGTCAGCGAGCGGTCCGGCACCATCAGCTCCTCGCTGACGTCGTGCTCCTCACCCAACCCATGGCAACTCGGACAGGCTCCCGCGGTCGTGTTCGGCGAGAACGCCTCTGCGGCCAGCCGCGACGCGCCCTCGGGGTAGGTGCCGGCGCGCGAGTAGAGCATCCGCATCAGGTTCGACAACGTGGTCAGCGTGCCGACCGTCGAACGTGAACTGGCGGCACCCCGGCGCTGCTGCAGTGCCACCGCCGGCGGCAGGCCGGTGATCTCCTGCACGTGCGGAGCGCCCACCTGCTGCAACAGACGGCGTGCGTAGGGCGCCACCGACTCGAAGTAACGGCGCTGCGCCTCGGCGTAGAGAGTGCCGAACGCCAGGGAGGATTTGCCCGAGCCCGAGACGCCGGTGAAGGCGACCATCGCATCACGCGGCAGGTCCACGTCGACGTTCTTGAGGTTGTGCTCGCTGGCGCCCCGAACATGGACGAAATGGTCGCTCTGGTCGTCGGTCACTCCCCTTGTCTATCTGTCTGCCGCCGTGCAGTACAACGGAAGCCCCTGCCGGTGCTGACAGAGCCGTTGTCAGCCGGATTTCGACCGCTCAGATCGGTAGGAGTCACCGGATCAGCGCTCAGCCCGTCGTTCCGTCATACCAACGCAGCACACGCAGTGCGCGCAGCGTGTTCCAGCGGCTCGGGCGACCGTCGCCGTCCTCGAGCTCGAAATGGATCAGGCCGGGGTGGGTGTTCTCCTGCAGCCAGCTGCCGTCCACCTGTTGCTTGGCGCGCACGTGCTCGATCGCCTCGTCCAGCCGCGGATCCGGTGTGCCGCCAACTGCTCGGAAGTAGTCGAGACCGCGCAGCACGTCGTAGTGCCACTGCGGCGGGAAGGAGAACTGCAGCCAGTCCTCGTCGGCGACCTCACCGGTGCTCGCCCGCCGAAATAGCTTGCGGTGCAACAGATATTCCTCACCACGCCGCCGCGCGTCCGTCACATCGACGTCACCCCCGGCGCGCTCGTAGTCGAGCAGACCCTCCAGCACGCAGATCGTGGTGTGGAACGACGATCTCGTCGAGCCGTTCTCCGCCTCGCAGTTCCACCCGCCGTCCGACAACTGCTCACCGAGCAACCGCCGCACGATCGGCTCGACGTCCTGCCCGAAGTAGGCACCGATCGACACCGCGCCGCCGTTGATGCACGGCTCGACCTCGCCGTCGAAGAACGCCGATCCGTCATACTCCCAGTGACAGCCCTCACGCACACCGTCAACCGCCGCGCGCACTCGCGAATCCGCAGGATCCACACCGAATTCGCGCAACAGACGCAGCGTCGGAAGTGTGGCGGTCCAGGGCTGTCCGTCCGGGTCGCCAACCGGCCCGTCCGGTGGTCGCCAGTCCTTGCCCGGGAAGCAGGCACCGCCGGCCCACGCGCCGTCGGCATACAGATCGAGCAGTCGTCTCCCCTGCCCCGACTCGGCCACCCGGGCGCGCTCGGCCGTCACGAGATCGGACGACGCACCGGTCAGATCGCGCATCACCTGCCAGCGCACCGATGGGTCTCCCGACAGCAGCCAGGTCTCCACGTCAGCCATCCGTGTCACCTCTCAATGATCGACACGTTCGTACGCTAGCTCCCACCACCGACAGGGGGAATCGAGCGCACGCGTCATACCGGCCGCCCACCCCCGTCGTATGACGTGCGGCGCCGGCGGGGTCCAAGATGTACCCATGAGTGACGACATCACGGTGCGCGACAATCCCGACCTGAACCGTTACGAGGCTCGCATCGGTGGTGCGGTCGCGGGGTTCTCCGTCTACCAGCGCGCCGCCGACCGGATCACCTTCGTGCACACCGAGGTCAGCCCGAAGTTCGAGGGCAAGGGCGTCGGATCCGCCATCGCGCGATACGCGCTCGACGACGTGCGAGCCACCCTGGGCGAGGGGTCGGTCGTGGCACAGTGCCCGTTCATCAAGGCCTGGATCGACCGGCACCCCGACTACCAGTCACTGGTGCAACCGGGCTGACACACGGGCTCACACACGGGCTGATCGACGCAGTGACCCACGATCTGATCCCGAGGGCCTGATTCGCGCCCCGCGCGCGTCACACGAATCCCCAATGAGGTGAGGCATTCCCAACTGTGGGTAGGCAAACTTTGGTGGTGACGCGGGCCGTTGCCACCTACTGTGGTGGCCATGAAGATGAGCTCCGCACTTGAGAAGAAGTTCAACGCCCAGATCACCCTGGAGTTCGAGTCCTCCATGGTCTACCGCCAGCTCGCAATCGAGATGGAGGATCAGGACCTGCCGGGCATCGCCGCGTGGTTGCGGCACCAGGCCGATGAGGAGATCGTCCACGCCAACAAGTTCATCGACCACCTCAGCGATCGCGCCAACCACCCGGTGATCGGTGCCATCGCCGCCCCGAAGGTCAGCGCCAAGACCGTGCTCTCGGTCTTCGAGGCCGCCCTCGCACACGAGCAGAAGGTGTCCGCCTCGATCCGCGACCTCTATGCGGCAACCGAGAAGTCCGGCGACCTCGACTCCCGTCCGCTGCTCCTGTGGTTCCTGAGCGAGCAGGTCGAGGAGGAGGCTTCGGTCGACGAGATCGTCGGACGCGTCAAGCTCATCAACGACGACGGTCCTGGCCTGTTGCGTCTCGACGACGAGCTGTCCCAGCGTCCGACGGCCACCACCGAGAACACCGGCGGCTGACGCTCCCACAACGTCCCGGACGAGCCGGTCACCGTTCTTCGGTGACCGGCTCGTCTGCGTCCAGGATGCTCTCGAGGACCCGCAGCCACGCCTGCGGCTGCGCAAGATGTATGTCGTGTGCGGCGCCGGCGATCGTGGTGCACTCGACGTGCGCGCCGCGACGCATTCGTTCCACCTGCCCACTCGGTATGGCGCTGTGCTCGGCCACCACCAGGTGCGTCGGAACACTCACGGACTCCCACGCCCGCCAGCGCGGCAACACGTGCACGGCGCGCAGCGCCTCGACCAGCACGTCCGCATCCCAGCACGGCACCAGGCCGCCCGCGTCGAACTGCAGCCCGTCCGCCCACGCCTCGCCGGCCGCCGGAGTTGCGGTGCCCCGGTCGGCACCCACGAAGAAGTCGATGAAGGCATCCCGGTCCGGGAAGCGCGCCGGCCAGCTGCGCAGCCATTGCTCGACCGGTGCGGTGGCCGCATCGCCGCCACCGCCGACACCGGCTTCGACCATCACCAATTGCCTTACCAGGTACGGGTTTTCGGCTGCAACAAGCATTGCGGTGTGACCGCCCATCGATTGCCCGACGAGCGTCACCGGGCCACCGCCGAGCTGCTCGATCAACGCCACCACATCGGCGACGTATGCCGCCCGGGTCACGTCCTGCGGCATACGCGTGGAGTGCCCGTGGCCGCGCTGCTCCAGCGCGACGACCCGATGGGTGTCGGAGAGGGCGCGTAGGGTCGCAGACCACTCCTGGGCGGTGCCGGCCAAGCCGTGCAACAGGACCACCGGGTGATCACCGGTGCCTGTTTCGGCATACGCCAGCTCGACCATGCCACGTGCCAGGGTGCGCCAGGCGGCAGAAGCGATCACCAGGCGATTATGTCGTTCCGGTCGATCCCGCCGGCCACCGCATCGCGCGGCGTACTCCCGATTGACTTTGTCGAACACCTGTTCGATCATGAATGCATGAGCACTTCCACCGCGACCCGGGTTGCCGAGTTGCACGAGCTGCTGCAGCGTCACGAGACGTCCCCTGCGGCAGACAGTGTCCCGGTGCTTCCGGCTCTCACCGAGCTGTTCCCCCGCGGGCTGCGCGCCGGTGCGGTCTACACCCTGCACGGCTCGATGAGCGCGGCACTCGCCCTGCTCGCCGGCCCCTCGATGGCGGGATCCTGGTGTGGTGTCGTCGGGCTGCCCGACCTGGGCATCGAGGCCGCCGCGGAGTGGGGGGTCTGGCTCGACCGGCTGGCCCTGATCCCCCATGTCTCCCCCGACGACTGGACCTCGGTGGTCGCGGCGCTGGTCGAAGTCACCGCGCTGGTCGTCGCGGCGCCTCCCGAGCACGTCACCCCCGGCGAGGTGTCCCGGCTACTCGCCCGGTTGCGAGCCGGCGGCAGCACGCTGGTGGTCCTGGGCTCCTGGCCGCGGCCCGCTGCAACGCTCACCGGACGGATCGTGCGCTGGGACGGCCTGTATGCCGGGCACGGCCACCTCTCCGGTGGCGCCCTGCGTCTCGAGGCGACCGAGCGGCACCGCACCCGGCACGTCGACCTCGCCATACCGGTCCGGCCATGATCACCAGCTCGCCGGTCCGCGTGATGTTGCTGTGGTGCCCGGGCTGGTCGGTGCTGGCCGCGCGACTCACCCAGGGCATCGCCGCCGACCAGGCGCTCGCCCTCACCGATCGCGGCTTCGTCGTCGCCTGCTCCGCCGCGGCCAAGCTCGAGGGTGTCACCGTCGGGCTGCGCATCCGCCAGGCCCAGCACCGGTGCCCCGAGCTGATCGTGCTGCCGTATGACGTGGCGGCCGAGGCCCGGGCCTTCGAGCCGGTGCTGCACGCCGTCGAGGACAAGATCCCCGACGTGCACGTCGTACGCCCGGGCATCGCCGCGGTGCGTGCACAGGGAGCCGGCCGTTTCTACGGCAGCGAACGCGCAGCCGCGGAGGCGCTGCTCTCGCACCTGCACGACTTCACCGAGCACGAGCTGCGCCTTCCGGTCGACCTGCGCGTCGCCGTCGCCGACGGCCTCTTCGCTGCTGAGCAGGCCGCCTACACCAGCTCCACAGTGGTGCCGCTGAGCATCGTCCCGGCAGGCGGTTCGGCAGACTTCCTGTCCGGCCTGTCGGTCGCCGTCGCCTGTGACAAGAAGCTGGAAAATCTGTTGCAACGCATGGGGATTCGCAAGCTCGGTGATCTGGCTGGGCTGCCGCGCGATCAGGTGCACGCCCGGTTCGGTGCAGCCGGCCTGCGCGCGCATCAGCTCGCCAGCGGTGAGGACGCACCGATCCTGACCCCACGCATCGTGCCACCCCAGCTGGGCATGCACGTCACCTTCGACCCCGCCACCGATCGGGTCGAGCAGATCATCGCCCACTGCGAGCCTGCGGCAAGCGAATTCACCCAGCTGCTCACCCGCTCCGCACTGATCTGCACCGAGATCCGGGTCATCGTGCAACTCGAGCCGGATGCCCTCTTCGAGCGGCTCTGGCGGCATCCCTGGCAGTTCGGCAGTGTCGAGGTCCTGGACCGGATCCGTTGGCAATTGGAGGATCTCGCAGCCGAAGCAGCCACCGTCGACGACGACTCGCTGGGTGCGTCGGTGCTCTCGGTGCAGGTGCTCCCCGAGTCCGTCGACAACGCCGAGCACCACGCGCAGGGGCTGTGGGGTGACCGCCCGGACGAGAAGGTCGAGCACGCCCTCACCACCCTGCAGCACCGGCTGGGCCATGACGCCATCCTGACCAGCACCGTCGCCGGAGGTCGCCTGCTGCACGAGCGCCGGGTTCTTCGACCCTGGGGAGATGCGCTGCCGACCACTCGCGAGCGCCGGCTCGAGCAACCCTGGCCGGGCACCGTGCCCGGCCCGGCTCCGGCCACCGTCTTCAGCAGTGCGAGTCAGGTGCAGGTCCTCACCGATGTCGGCGAGCCGGTCACGGTCGATGATCGCGGCGCGGTCAGCGGGGACCCCGCATGGTTGCGCTTGCCCGAGGGAAGTCGTCGCGTCGCGCAATGGGCCGGCCCGTGGCCGATCCATCACAGGTGGTGGCGAAAGCGCGTGCGCCTCAACCGTTTTCAGCTGATCGACACCCAGTCCGCCGCCTGGTTGTTGCTCGCCGAAGGCAACACCTGGTTCCTCGAGGCAAGGTACGACTGAGATGGGCTGGAGCAACCCCGCCATACCGTGGTCGCAGCTGGAGCAGGCGTTGTCCCGCGGCATACGCCCGGAGGACCGGAGCGTGCGCGGGCGTCCGGCCGACAGTGGGGACGGACCGGCATTCTCGCGCAAGCGGCACCCCTTCCGCCCTGCGGAGCTGACTGCCCAGGACGGTCCGGTAGTGCCGTATGCCGAGCTGCACGCGCATTCCCACTACAGCTTCCTCGACGGCGCCGCAGCACCCGAGGACCTGGTCACCGAGGCAGCGCGACAGCGCTTGCACGGCCTCGCGATCACCGACCACGACGGGCTCTACGGCATCGTGCGGTTCGCCGAGGCTGCCGAGAGTTATGGATTGACAACCGTTTTCGGCGCGGAGCTGTCGCTGGGGCTGACCGCCCCGCAGAACGGCATACCTGATCCTGAGGGCAGCCACTTGCTGGTGCTGGCGCGCCGTGCCGAGGGCTACCGGCGACTGGCCAAGGCGATCACCGAGGGCCAGCTCGCCGACACCGCCGAGAAGGGCAAGCCGCTCTACGACCTGCATGCCCTGGCCGAGGAGGCGGCCGGGCACTGGGTGGTGCTGACCGGTTGCCGGAAGGGCAGTGTCCCGATGGCGCTGGCCCGCCACGGGCATGGTGCCGCTGTCGCCGAGTTGCGTTCTCTGCAGGAGCTATTCGGCAAGAACAACGTCTTCGTCGAGCTGACCGATCATGGCGACCCGACCGACAGCACCACCTGCGACCAGCTGGCCGAGGTCGCGGATGCCGCCGGCGCACTGACCGTCGCGACCAATGCGGTGCACTACGCCGGACCTGACCAATACCCACTGGCCACCGCACTGGCCGCGGTCCGGTCGCGACGGAGCCTGGAAGAGCTGGACAGCTGGCTGCCGGTGCACGGCGCGGCCTACGTGCGCAGCGGCGCCGAGATGGCGGACCGGATGCGCCGCTTCCCGGGCGCGGTCGAGCGGACCGTCGAGCTCGCCGACGACCTCGGCTTCAGCCTGCGCGCAGCGTCCCCGCATCTCCCCCGCCAGGAGGTGCCGGCCGGTCACACCCCGATGAGTTGGCTGCGCGAGTTGACGATGCGCGGTGCGGCCGAGCGCTACCCGCGGGACAACCGGGCGGCATACGCACGCATCGAGCGCGAGCTGGATGTCATTGAGAAGAAAGACTTTCCAGGTTATTTCCTGATCGTGTACGAGATCGTGCAGTTCGCCAAGAGCCGCGGCATCCTGTGCCAGGGTCGTGGGTCGGCTGCCGCGTCCGCGGTCTGTTATGTCCTCGGCATCACGGTGATCGACCCGCTCTTCTACGAGTTGCCCTTCGAACGCTTCCTGTCCGAGTTGCGCGAGGAAGCACCCGACATCGACGTCGACTTCGACTCCGGCAGGCGTGAAGAGGTCATCCAGCATGTCTACCAGCGCTACGGGCGCCGCAACGCCGCGCAGGTCGCCAATGTCGTCACCTACCGCCCGAAGAACGCCGTCCGTGACATGGCCAAGGCACTCGGCGCGAGCCAGGGACAGCAGGACGCCTGGTCCCGGCAGGTCGAGCGCTGGGGTGCGGAGATATCCAGCGCCGACCACGACATACCCAAACCGGTGATCGGGCTGGCGACGCAGGTGCTGGGCTATCCGCGACATCTCGGCATCCACTCCGGCGGCATGGTGCTGACCGATCGCCCGGTCAGCGAGGTGTGTCCGATCGAGCGAGCCAGGATGACGGATCGCACTGTCCTGCAATGGGACAAGGACGATTGTGCGTGGATGGGGCTGGTGAAGTTCGACCTGCTCGGGCTCGGGATGCTGGCCGCCCTGCAGCACACCTTCGACCTGGTCGAGCGCCATACCGGCGAGCAGTGGCGCATCGAGACCTTGCCACGCAACGAGCCAGGCGTCTACGACATGCTGTGCCGCGCCGACTCGATCGGGGTCTTCCAGGTCGAGAGCCGTGCGCAGATGGGCACCCTCCCCCGGCTCAAGCCACGATCCTTCTACGACCTCGCCGTCGAGATCGGGCTGATCCGCCCGGGACCGATCCAGGGTGGCGCGGTGCACCCCTACATTCGACGCCGCACCGGCAAGGAGGACGTCACCTACTCGCACCCGCTGCTCGAGCCGGTGCTGGAGCGCACGCTGGGGGTGCCGCTCTTCCAGGAGCAGCTGATGCAGATGGCGATCGCGGTCGGCGACTGCAGTCCGGCCGACGCCGACCTGCTGCGCCGGGCCATGGGGTCCAAGCGGGGCGTCGAGCGCATCGACTCCCTGCGCACCAAGCTGTATGACGGGATGGCCCGCAACGGCATACCGCCGGAGACCGCGGAGGAGATCTACAACAAGATCGAGGCCTTCGCCAATTTCGGTTTCGCCGAGTCGCACGCGCTCAGCTTCGCGGTGCTGGTCTATGCCAGCTCATGGCTCAAATTGCATTACCCTGCAGCGTTTTTGGCGGGTCTGCTGCGTTCGCAGCCGATGGGGTTCTACTCGCCGCAGACGCTCACCGGCGACGCTCGTCGGCACGGTGTCGAGGTGCTGTCGCCTGATCTGATGCGCTCCAGCGTGCACGCCGATCTCGAGCCTGACTCCCCCGACGCGGTCGACCGGCGTGGCGGCAGCGACGAGTGCCTGCGTGACCACTCGCAGGAGGAGATCGGCGAGTTCGATTCCGATGCTCCCCCCGACTGGCAGGAGCACCGGCGCGACTGGCACTTCGCGGTGCGGCTCGGTCTCGCGGACATCACCGCTCTGGGCGAGAGTGCCGCCGAGCGCATCGTGCAGACGCGCGACCTGTCCGGTCCCTTCAGCGATCTCGCCGATCTGGCCCGCCGCGCCGATCTGGACACCGAGCAGATGGAGGCGCTTTCGCTGTCCGGTGCCCTCGATGCGCTGACCGGGTCACGCCGGGATGCGTTGTGGCGCTCGGCGGAGGCGGCGTCGATCCGCGGTGACCAGTTGCCGGTCCGTGTCCCCTACCAGCCACCGTTGCTGCCGGAGCTGTCCATCGGCGAGCTGCTGATGCACGACCTGCAGGCGACCGGGATCAGCCCGGGTGATCACCCGATCCGGCATGTCCGGGCGGACCTGGATGCGCGCGGGGTGCTGCCGATCGATCAGCTGAAGGGTTTCCACAGCGGCCGGCGGGTGCAGGTCGGCGGTGTGATCACCCATCGCCAGCGCCCCGCGACGGCCGGCGGCATCACCTTCATCAATGTGGAGGACGAGACCGGCATCCTGAATGTCATTGTGTCCAAAGGCGTTTGGCACCGCTACCGGCGCATCGCGCGTGCCTCGCCGGCGATGGTGGTGCGCGGCATACTCGAGCGTTCTGAGGACGGCGTCACCAACCTGCTCGCCGATCGCCTGGAGCACCTCACGATCCACGTCCGAACCAAGTCCCGCGACTTCCAGTGACAAACCCCATGCCGAGTGACGGCTTCTTCGGCGAATGACGGTCCAATTTCGCCGTCACTCGGCGAAGAAGCCGTCACTCGCGGTGGAGTTGTGCGAGGAAGACCCACTCCCTGCCCGGGCGGTCGGGCGCATCGCGCACGTCCATGACCTCGAAACCGTGCCGGCGCAGATCGTCCTCGATCTCCGCACGCTCCCGAAAACGCAGTGTCGACACCGACTTCAGCGTCTCGTCGGCGAGCGTCAGCATCGACTCGAAGGTCACCAGCGGCAGTGCCACCTCCGTCACCGTCATCGTGTCCGTGCCGCGCCGACCGTCGGGCAGCACGACCTCGGCCGGCGACGTCGTCCATTGCTCCCAGGCCCGCATCTCGGGTCGCCTGGTCTCGAAGACGAACCAGCCGCCGTCCCGCAACGCACCGTGTATGGCGCTCAGCGTCGCCGCCCAGTCCGCGTCGTCCACAAAGACCTGCGCGACATTGCCCGTCATCACGGCCAGGTCTGCGCCATCGACCCGCCCGGTCAACGTCGTCGCGTCGCCCTCGAGCCAGGTGACTCCGTCGGCATACGGTTTGGTGCATGCGACATCGATAGAGGCGACCGCCGGATCGACACCGATCACCTCGATGCCGCGTGCCGCCAATCGCACTGCGAGAGAACCGGTTCCGCAGCCCACGTCCACGACCTTGCGGGCCCGGAGTTCGTCGACGATCGCCTCGTAGACATCCAGATCGCTGCGGTCGTCATCGAAGAAGTCGTAGAGCACCGCCAGACGAGGATCGGCGAAGCCGGCATCGGGTGGGCGCATGCCCCGACGTTAGGACTGCGGGCTCGTCTGCCGCACCCGATTTTCCGCGGCCGAGACGGTCTGCTCCATCAACACCGCGATGGTCATCGGACCGACTCCACCGGGCACCGGCGTGATGTATGACGCCCGCGCCGCCGCGGCCGCGGTCTCCACATCGCCGACGTTGCCGGGGTTGTACCCCGCATCCACGACAACCGCACCCGGTTTGATCCACGCGCCGCGGACCAGCTCGGGACGGCCCACCGCGGCGACCACGATGTCCGCCTCGCCCACTCGTGCAGCCAGGTCCGTCGTGCGGGAGTGACAGAAGGTCACCGTCGCGTCCTTCGCCAACAGCAGCAGCCCGACCGGCTTGCCGAGGATCGCGCTGCGCCCGACGACACACACCCGCTTGCCGGCGACCGGCACGTCATACGCGTCGAGCAGGCGAATGATCCCTTCCGGGGTGCAGGAGTGAAAACCGTTCGCAGACAGTCCCATTGCCGCGAAGCTGTGCATGGTGACACCGTCGACATCCTTCTCCGGAGCTATCGCCTCGAACACCGCGAGCTCGTCGACCTGCGCCGGAGCCGGATGCTGCACCAGGATGCCGTCGACCGTGTCGTCCTCGGACAGTGCGCGCACGGCGGCGACGGCTTCGTCCGTGGTGGTCGCTGCAGGCAATTGCACACGACGGGACTCGAGCCCCAGCTGCCGCGCGCGCCGCTGCTTCATCCGCACGTAGGTGTGGGACGCAGGATCGTCACCGATCAGGACGGTGGCAAGGCATGCCGAACGCCCCTGTGTTGCAATGAAATTCGCTGCCCTCTGCGAGACGTGCTCGAAGATCCTCCGGGACACCGCAGTGCCGTCCAGGATCTGTGCAGTAGTGGCCATCAGTCGACTCCTCGATCGAAAGGAGTCGTACCCAGGCGGGCGATACGACGAACTCACACTCCCCGGTGGTGCCCCACCCTTCGCCAGTCGTGTTGGGCGCCAGTTTAACCGAGCGCTCCGCGCAACCGGGTGGCAAAGTCCGCGCGCACCGAGGCGCTCGTTGACGGACCAAACAGCCATTGACGCCGCAGCAATGCCGTCAATCGCCGTTTCGAGCGTCACTCGGCGACCGGGCGATCACGCCCGCGGCGCCGGGCCGGTCGTGTCACCCACCCGCAGCGTCACCGGCACGACGACGTCGGACACGTCCTCGCCGGCGAGCAGCGACCGCACGACCTCGCCGACGGCGCGCCCCTTGTCGATCGGGTGCTGGTCGATCGTGGTGAGGGTCCGCGGGAACCACGGCAGCGAGACACCGTCGTAGCCGGTCACGGACAGGTCTTCGGGCACCCGCAGGCCACGGTCGAGCGCTGCCTGCACGACGCCGGCCGCCAGCAGGTCGCTCTGCGCGACGATCGCGGTCGGCGGGCGGTCGCCGTCCAGCAACAGCCGGGCAGCGGCGTACCCGGAGTCGAAGTCGGGCTCCTGCGCCTCGATGAGGGGTGCCTTCGCGAACACGTCACGCACGCCGATCGCCCGCTCGCGGGTGTCCGGGAAATGGCTCGCCCGCACCTCGGAGATGCTCCGGACACCCGTGTCGCCACCCCAGCGCAGCGGCATCATCACGTGCCCGACCCGGCGGTGCCCGAGGTCCCGCAGGAGCTGGGCGATGCTGCGGGAGGCTTCGCGCTCGTCCGACGTCACCTGCACATCCGCACCCCGGGGCGCCCCCGTGCCGACGACCGGAACGCCGCGGGTGGTGAATTGCGTTGCCAGCACGTTGTTCTCGTCCCCGCAGAGCATGAAGACCGCGGCGTCTGCTGCGACACGCGACACCTGTGGACCGCTGTCGCCATACCCCTCGGCCGTGTCCGGCAGGAGCAGCAGTCCGCACCCCATGTCGCCGACGACCTGGGACAGGCCGTCGAGCACCGACACGACATACGGATCCCGGAAGGCATGCAGGATGCGTCGCTCGACCACGGCCGCGATCACACCGCTGCGGCCGTGCCGCAGCGACGACGCGGTCGGGTCCGGCCCGCCATACCCGAGCTGTGCGGCAGCGGCCATGACCCGCTCGGCCGTGTCGGACGCGACCGGCTTGTTCCCGCTGAATACGAGGGACGCGGTCGACGTCGCGACGCCGGCGAGTTCGGCCACATCACGCAGGGTGACGCGGCCTGCTGGCCCGTTTCCCGCTTGACCTCCGACTGGCATGTGGAGCAGACTATCGAATCGATTCGATCGAATCGATTCGACGACCCTTCAGCACCCCGGCAAGGAACGGCATGACGATGACCGAGCGGGCAGCGGCACCCGTGGGCGGCCACCCCGACGTGGACCGAGTGCGCCGCGCGACCCTCGCCGTGACGGTGATGTTCGCGCTCAACGGCGCGGCCTTCGCGACCTTCGCCGCCCGACTCCCGGACGTGAAATCGCTGCTCGGCCTCTCCCCCGCCGGACTCGGCCTCTTCCTGATCTCCGGCTCCATCGGCAGCGTGATCGGTCTGCCGATGTCCGGCTGGGTCGCCGGTCGCCTCGGCGCACGCATCGCGGTCCGGACGGCGACCCTGGTCACCACGGCGGCATACCTCGCCACGGGTGTGGCCGTCGGCACGCATCACCACTGGACAGCCGTGGCCTTCCTGATGATCGCCGGCTGGGGCATCGGCCTCTGGGACGTCGTGATGAACCTCGAGGGTGCGATCGTCGAACGTCACCGGGGCCGCTCGATCATGCCGCGTTTCCACGCCATGTTCAGTGGTGGAACGGTGCTGGCCGCCCTCATCGGCGCCGCCGCCACGGCCGCGCACGTCCCGGTCTGGCTGCACATCGGCGTGGTGATGTGTCTTTTGGCCGCGGTCGGCATGTGGGCCGCCCTCAACTTCGAGAGCGTGCCACGTCTCGATGGCAAGCGACCCGATGCCGAAACGACGGATCCTTCTGTGCAGGAGAAGGTTTCGAGCCTCAGCGTCTGGCTCGACCCCCGGGTGCTGCTCATCGGTGTCGTGACCCTCGTGGCCGCGTTCACCGAGGGGACGGCCAACGACTGGCTGTCGCTGGCATTCGTCGAGGGCCACCACGTGCCCAAGTGGGCCGGCGTCCTCGCGTTCGCCATCTTCCTGTCCTGTATGACGGCCGGGCGCCTCGTCGGCACCAAGCTGCTCGACACCTACGGTCGGGTGCTCGTCCTCCGCGTGTGCTTCAGCCTGGCCGTGGTGGGCTGTCTGGTCGTCGTCTTCGGTCCGACCGCGCTGGCCTACCTCGGCATCGTGGTCTGGGGCGTCGGTGTCTCCCTCGGCTTCCCCGTCGGGATGAGCGCGGCAGCGGACGACCCGGCGCACGCCAATGCACGGATCTCGGTGATCAGCACGATCGCCTACACCGCGTTCCTCGCCGGGCCACCCTTCCTCGGCCTGCTCGGGGAGCACGTGGGGGTGCTGCACGCACTGCTCGCGGTCGGTGCCGCCGCGACCATCGCCCTCGCGCTCGTGCCGGCGGTGCGCGAGCCGGAGACTCCCGCACCCGCGCCGGAGGATCGTTCACCGGCGTGCGCAACGTCCGACCCCGCCGTCCTCCCGCCCGGTTCCTTCCGCGAATGACGGCTCCCTCGCCGAGTGACGGCGAGCTGGGACCGTCATTCGGCGAGGGAGCCGTCATTCGGGTTGGGTTGCGTTCTGCCCTGAGCAGAAAAGGTGTGGCGCCGCGGGCCCGCCGGGCTAGCGTCGAGACATGGGTGAAGTGCGACAACTCCGACAGCAGCGTCCGACCGTCGAGCCCCTGTGGCGGGAAGTGCTCGGCGCCCAACTACGCCGCGTCCGACTGCACCGGCATCGCACGATCACCACGACCGCGGATCGCGCCGGCATCTCCGCGCAATACCTTTCGGAGGTGGAGCGCGGCCGCAAGGACCCGTCCTCGGAGATCGTCGCCGCCATCGCCGGTGCCCTCGACTCCTCCCTCGCCGAGATCACCGACCTGACCGTCCGGGAGTTGCGACGCGAGTCGTCGCGCGCTCAGGCGGCCCAGGTCCTGGAGTTGCACAGCACCGCGCACGCCCGGCGACCGGCACCCTCGTCGTTGCGGGGACCGGTCGCCCTGGCGGCGTGACCCCTCAGCTGCGGTAGGCCATCACCTCGTCGGCAAGTCCGTAATCGACGGCCGCCTGCGGCGTGAAGATCCGGTCCCGGTCGGTGTCCTTGCGCAGCACGTCCAGCGGCTGGCCGGTGTGGTGCGCCAACACCTCCTCGGCCTCCGCGCGCAGTCGAATCACCTCATCCGCCGCCAGGATGATGTCCGGTATGGCGCCACGGCCACTCCCGGACGGCTGGTGCAACAACACCCGCGAGTGCGGCAGCACGCTGCGCTTGCCCGGCGCACCGGCCGCGAGCAGGATCGCCGCGGTGGAGCAGGCCTGCCCCACGCACGTCGTCGCCACCGGCGACTTCACGAACTGCATGGCGTCATACACGGCGAACGTCGCGGTCAGGGAGCCGCCGGGCGAGTTGATGTAGAGGTTGATCTCCTGGTCCGGCGCCACCGACTCCAGGTGCAGGATCTGTGCGATCAGGGCGTTGGAGACGCCATCGTCGATCTCGGTGCCGAGGTAGACGATGCGTTCGGACAGCAGATGGCTGTAGACGTCCATGACCCGGTCGCCGCGCGGCGACGAGGCGATGACGTTGGGAATGGTGTAGGAACTCATTTCTCCGAAACCCCCAGTCCGACAGGCATTTTACGCGGTTTGATGTGGTTCAGGTCGGTGATGACGTGATCGACGAACCCGTAGCTGACGGCCTGCTCGGCGGTGTACCAACGATCGCGCAACGAGTCCTCGAAGACCCGTTCCAGCGGTTGCCCGGTCAGCTCGGCGATGATGCCGAGCACGGTGTCCCGCGTCTGGCGCAGGTCGTCGGCCTGCAACTCGATGTCGACAGCGGTGCCGCCGAACCCGGCGCTGCCCTGGTGCATCAGGATCTTGGAATGCGGCAACGCGTAGCGCTTGCCCTTTTCCCCCGCGGTGAGGATGAATTGCCCTGCGCTGCAGGCGATCCCGAGGGCGAGGGTCGACACGTCGTTGGGGATGGCACGCATCACGTCCATGATCGCGAGCATCGCCGGGACCGAGCCACCCGGCGAGTTGATCCAGAAGCTGATGTCGGCACGCGGATCCGCCGCGGACAGCAGGTAGAGCTGCGAGATGAGCCGGGTGCCGATCTCGTCGTCGAGTGCGGTGTCGAGCACGATCACCCGTTGATCGAGCAGCTGCTCGGCGACCTGCCGGCTGAGTGGGTGCGGTGGTTTGACTTCTTCATCGGACATGTTTCGAGCATGCGCGAAACCTCCTGACAACAACCAGCTTTCGCTGCTGTGGGCAGCAAGACGCGGACGCGCCGCCCGGGGCTTTACCATCGAGCCATGACGACCACCATCGATCAGGCCCGCGCCGACCTCGCTCCGGACGGGGTCCTGCGTGCGGCCATCAACCTCGGCAATCCCGTTCTCGCGCAGGGTGATTCGCAGCACCCGAGCGGCGTCACCATCGACCTGGCCCGCGAAATCGCCCACCGCCTCGATACCGAGGTGCGCTTCACCTGCTTCGACGCGGCGCGCAAGTCGTTCCAAGAGTTGGCCGAAGGCCCGGCGACCCTGGGGTTTCTCGCCGTGGAGCCGGCGCGTGCCGAGCAGGTCACGTTCACAGCGCCGTACGTTCTCATCGACGGCGTGTATGCCGTGCCCGACGCCTCACCGCACCGCACCCCGGCGGACGTCGACGCCGCCGGTGTCCGGATCGGTGTGAAGGAGGGCTCGGCATACGACCTGTTCCTCTCCCGGACCCTCGAGCACGCGACGATCTTCCGCGGCGCCGACGGCACCACCACCTTCGCCGAGCAGGACCTCGACGTCGCAGCCGGCATCCGTGAGCCGGTCACGGCGTATGTCGCCTCGCATCCCGGCCTGCGGGTCATCGACGAGCCCTTCATGCAGATCCGGCAAGCCGTCGCCACCAAGCCGACAGTCCGCGCGGAGACCACCGGATGGCTCGACGCACTGCTCGACGAGCTGCTCGCCGGCGGATTCGTGGCCGACGCGCTGCGCCGATCGGGCCAGGGCGAGGGGCTGGCCGCACCTCGCAGCTGAAGGTGACAGGCTGAAGCCATGACCAACCGACTCGCCGACTCCCTGTCCCCGTACCTTCGTCAGCACGCGGACAACCCGGTCGACTGGCAGGAGTGGGGTCCGGCCGCACTGCAGGAGGCCGCCGACCGGGACCGGCCCATCCTGTTGTCCGTCGGGTATGCCGCCTGCCACTGGTGCCACGTCATGGCGCACGAGTCGTTCGAGGATGCCGAGGTCGCGGCAGCCATCAATGATTCGTTCATCGCGATCAAGGTGGACCGCGAGGAACGTCCGGACATCGACGCGGCGTACATGACTGCCACGACCGCGATGACCGGCCAGGGCGGCTGGCCGATGACCTGCTTGCTGACTCCGGACGGCAAGCCCTTCTTCGCCGGCACCTACCTGCCGAGACCGCAGTTCCTGCAACTGCTTTCGGCGGCCAAGCACGCCTGGGAGACCGACGCCGACGAGGTCAGGGCATCCGGTCAGAACGTCGCGACACAGCTCGCGGCGGCGGCGACCCGCGGCACTCCCAACGCACTCACCGAGCAGGTCACCGCCCACGCCGCCACCACCCTCCGGCAGTCGTATGACGAAAGGTATGGCGGCTTCGGTGGCGCGCCGAAGTTCCCGCCGTCCATGGTGCTGGAGTTCCTGCTGCGCCATCACACCCGCACCGGCGACCCCGACGCCCTGGCCATGGTCGAGCACACCTGCGAGTCGATGGCTCGTGGTGGCATCTACGACCAGCTCGCCGGCGGCTTCGCCCGCTACAGCGTGGACGCGACCTGGACGGTGCCGCACTTCGAGAAGATGCTCTACGACAACGCGCAACTCCTGCGCGTCTACGCGCACCTGTGGCGTATCAGCCGATCTCCACTCGTTGCCCGAATCGTCTCCGAGACAGCGCAATTCATCATCCGCGATCTCGGAACGGCCGACGGTGGCTTCGCCAGCGCACTCGACGCCGACACCGAGGGCGCCGAGGGCACGACCTACGTCTGGTCGACCGACGACCTTCGCGATGTCCTCGGCGACGAGGACTCCCGCTGGGCTGCCGAGTTGCTCGGCGTCACCGAGGACGGGACCTTCGAGCACGGCACCTCCACCCTGCAGTTGCTGCACGACCCGGACGACGCCGCGCGGTGGGAATCGATCCGTGCCAAGCTGATCGAGCGACGTGCCCAGCGGCCACAGCCGGACCGTGACGAGAAGGTCGTCACCTCCTGGAACGGCCTGGCGATCAGCGCACTCGCTGAAGCCGCGATGATCCTGCAGGAATCCGAATGGCTCGATGCAGCAAGGACTTCGGCCGACTTTCTGCTCGAGCGACACCTCGTCAACGGCAGGTTGCGGCGTACGTCGCTGGGCGGTCGGGTGAGTGCGGCTCCTGGCGTCGCCGATGACTACGGCAACTTCGGTGAAGCACTGCTCGCCCTGCATCAGGCGACCGGCGAGCAGCGCTATCTCGCCGACGCCGAGCAACTGCTGGCAACAGCACAGGACATCTTCGCCGGCGAGTCGGGCAGCTTCCGTGACGCCGCTGCGGACGGCGAGCAGCTGTTCTTCACACCGCGTGGCGCCGGCGACAACGCCGAGCCGTCGGGCACGTCCAGCGTTGCCGGTGCCCTGCTCACGCTCAGCGCACTCACCGGCGACGCTGCGGCACGTGAACGCGCCGAGACAGCACTTGCCGCGATGGGCGAAATCGCAATGCAAGCACCGCGATTCGCCGGGTGGGGCCTCGCGGTCGCCGAGGCCGCACTGGCTGGTCCGGTGCAGGTCGCCGTCGTCGGCGAGGACCGGGCATCCCGTGGCCTGGCCCGCGCAGCCTGGACGACGGCCGGCGCCGGCACCGTGATCGTGCAGGGCGCACCCGATGCCCCCGCGTCACCCCTGCTGGCCGACCGTCCTCTCGTGGGCGGCCGCTCGGCCGCCTACGTGTGTCATGGATTCGTCTGTCAGGCACCGGTCACCGACCGCGAGGAACTCATCGACCAGCTGCGGGGCCACTGAGCAGTCGAGTTCCATTGTCCCACAGGACCTTTCGCATCCAGTCGTCGCCGAGGTCCAGCCGGGCCAGTGCCGCGAGTTGGTGCGCGTAGGGATAGGGAATGTTCGGGAAGTCCGAGCCGAGCACCACCCGTTCCCCCAGCTCGGCGAGCCGTGCGACATAACCATCAGGCAGGGGTGCGAACCGATCGGTGAAGTCGGTGGCGACCATCGTGGTGTCCAACTGCACGTTGTCGTAGCGCTCCACCAGGTCGGCGAACTCGTGATACTCGGGCATCCCCGCGTGTGCGATCACCAGGGTCAGCCGCGGATGCTTCGTGAGAACACGCGCGATGCGCTCCGAGCCGGTGAATTCCCCTGGCAACGGCGCAGATCCGGCATGTATGACGACAGGCGCACCCGCCGCGGAGAGCTGTTCCCAGGCGCCGTCCAGTTGTGCGTCGTCCGGTGCATAGCGACCGACCTGCACGTGCATCTTGAAGAGTCGCGCACCTGAGGAGAGCGCGTCGGCGACATACTCCGCGACGTCCGGCTCGGGATAGAGCGTCCCGCAATGCACACTGTCCGGCACCCGGCGGGCGAAGTCCGCGTTCCACTCGTTGAGCCATCGCGCCATACCCGGCTTGTGCGGGTAGGTCAGCGCTGGGATCGCTCGCACGCCGAAGCCGCGCAACACCGCGAGCCGGGTCGCTTCGTCGAAGCGGTAGGTGATCGGCCACGCTGCACCGTAGTTGTCGGTCGCGGCATCGAAGTAGGCCCAGACCTTGCGCAACATCGGCTCGGGCAGGAAGTGCACATGGATGTCGGCGAGTCCCGGAATGTCCAGTGATCGCAGGTAATCCGGGATCTCCCAGTCGGTCCGGGGTCCGGCCGTCGTCATCCGACGCGTTCCTCGTCGATCGTCATGGCGCCAGCCTAACCACACGGCGGCACCGGCCCTGGAGTTGAATGTCCCCATGACACACGACCGCGAAGTGCTGACCTGGGACCTGTTCGGCAGCGCGAGCCGCGAGCTCGCACAGACGATCCACGACAGTGGTTACCGGCCCGACCTGATCATCTCGATCGCTCGCGGCGGGCTGATCCCGGCCGGCGCCATCAGCTACGCACTCGGGATGAAGAACGTGCACGTGCTCAACGTCGAGTTCTACACCGGCGTCGACGAGCGGCTTCCCATGCCCGTCATGCTGCCGCCGGTGCCGCAACCGGTCGACCTGTCCGGCGCGACGGTGCTGATCATCGACGACGTCGCCGACACCGGCGGCACCCTCGACCTGGTTCGCAAGTTCTGCGAGGGGCACGTCAAGGAGACGCGCTCGGCCGTCATCTACGAGAAGTCACGCTCGATCGTGAAGTGCGAATACGTCTGGAAACGCACCGATCAGTGGATCGACTTCCCCTGGTCGAGCCAGCCCGAGATCGGCTGAGCTCGGCCCGACGACCGCCCGACATGTCGGGCCTCGAACCGTACAAGTGCATTGATCCGGCTGCCCGCGAGACCGAGCACCACGAGCGCATTCGGGCGCAGCTCCCCGTCATCGCCTCGCACGTATGACTCGAAAGCAGGCTGTCCGTTGACGCGCGTTGGCCGGAGGGTGAAACGCCGACCGGACGCGAACAGCATGCCCAGGAACCGGGCGTTCAGGTCGCGACCGACATACTCCAGGGCGATCGGTGGCATCGCCATGAAGACGTCGTCGGTCAGCAACGCGACGATGCCATCGAGGTCGGCTGCCTCGTAGGCACGTGCGAAGCGCTCGACGAGTTCCTCCTCGGCACGCGACCCGGCTGCAGGGGGCGGCGCGTCGTCGACCCCACACTGCCGTTGCCGCAGCGCCGTGCGCGCCCGCTTCAGCGCACTGTGTACGGACTGCGTTGTGGCGTCGAGGATTTCGGCGACCTCTGAGGCGGGAAACCCGACTGCGTCGCACAGGATGAGCACCGCCACCTGCCGGGGCGGTAGCAATTGCAGAGCGGTCACGAACGCCAACGAGATCGACGCGTGCTGCTCATAACTCGCCGCCGGACCGGGCGCAGGCAGCGCGCCGCCGACCATCGCGTCGGGCAGCGGCTCGATCCACGGAACCTCGCCGAGCCGCGTGGGTGGCGGCGGCTCGATGGGCATGTCCCACGCCTTGGCCGGCCGTCGCCGGATCGTGCGGAGTGCGTTGAGGCAGCGGTTGGTCGCGATGCGATAGAGCCAGGTCCGCACCGAGGCCCGCTCCTGGAAGCCCTCGAGCCCCCGCCACGCTGCGAGGAGAGTCTCCTGAAGCACGTCCTCGGCATCCTCCACCGTGCCGAGCATCCGGTAGTTGTGCACGAGCAACTCGTGTCGGTATGGCGTCGTCAGTGTGTCGAACGCCGCGCTGTCGCCGGCTCGCGCGTCGCGCAGCAGGTCGGCTGTGCTCATCGGTTCCATCCTTCCTCGGTGTGGGGCGGCTGCCCGTCATACCGACACCGTCGAGGAGGCGAATTGGGCGCTCGGCGCGCGCCGATCTCACCGTCGCGGCGGTGTCTGACCACCTATCCGAACGAACACCTTCGAGAGATGGAGAAGGACATGAGCACGATCGTAGTCAGCGAGAACGTCACTGCCGATGGCGTGATGAAGGACCCGACCGGCGAGGAAGGCACCGCGGCCGGCGGCTGGTTCCAGGAGGTCAGCGGCGAGGATCTTCAGCAGTGGTCGAAGGTGCTCGCCGACGAGGCGTTCGAAGCCGAGGCGATGCTGATGGGGCGCGGAAGCTACGACTACTTCGTCGCTCGCGGCTGGCTCGACCGCGACGGTGCATGGGCACAGCGGCTGCGCGACATCCCGAAGTACGTCCTGTCGTCGACCTTGCGCGATCCGCAATGGAGCAACACGACCGTGATCTCCGGTGACCCCGTCGAAGCGACCGAGCAGCTGCTGCGGGAGGTCGACGGGACGATCCTGGTGAACGCGAGCGGTCGGCTCGTGACGACCCTGTGGAGGGCCGGACTCGTCGACGAGTTGCGACTGGTCCTCTTCCCCACGGTCGTGGGTGGGCGAGGTGGGTTTGCCGACCCCGGACGCCGGACCCGGTTGCAACTGCACGACATACGGCGCATCGGCGACAGCCTGGTCCAGCTGCGGTATGCCGTGACGCGGTAGTCGCGGGTCAGCCCTGCGGCCGCACGAAGGGGAACGCGAGCGTCGCCTTGATGCTCTGCCCGGTGAGCATCATCACGACACGGTCCACACCGAGCCCGAGGCCGCCGGTCGGCGGCATCGCGAGCTCGAGGCCGGCGAGGAACGCCTCGTCGAGCTGCATCGCCTCGACATCGCCGCCGGCCGCCGCGAGCGACTGCTGGGTGAACCGCTGTCGCTGGTCGACCGGGTCGGTCAGTTCGCTGTATGCCGTGCCCAATTCGGCGCCGAACGCCACGAGGTCCCACTGCTCGGTGAGGCGGTCGTCGTCGCGGTGCCGGCGCGCGAGCGGGGACACCTCGACGGGGAAGTCGCAGTAGAAGGTCGGGAATGTCGTCTGCTTCTCGACGAGCGCTTCGTAGAGCTCCATGACGAGCTGGCCGGCGGACTGGTCCGCTCGCACGGGCACTGCGTGATCCCGGCACACCTTGGCCACGTCATCACGGTCGGACGTCGAGGTGACCGTTGCGCCGGCCGCCTTCGACACCGCCTCGTGGACGCTGATCACCGGCCACGGTTGCGTCAGGTCGACCTCGTCATACCCGCCGGATCCGTTGGGCCGTAACGCGATCGGCCTACCGTGTACGGCAGTGGCGACGTTCAGCAGCACCTCACGGGTCAGTTCACGCATCATCGTGTAATCGCCATAGGCGGCATACGCCTCCAGCGAGGTGAACTCCGGGTTGTGCGTCGCGTCGGCTCCCTCGTTGCGGAAGTTGCGACCGATCTCGAAGATCCGTTGCATCCCACCGACGGCCAGCCGCTTCAAGTAGAGCTCGGGGGCGATCCGCAGGAAGAGCTCCATGTTGTAGGCGTTGATGTGGGTGGCGAACGGCCGGGCGGTAGCGCCTCCGTGCACCGGTTGCAGCATCGGCGTCTCGACCTCGAGGAATCCCTGGTCCTGGAAGGTCTCCCGCATCGCGCGCACCGCAGCGGATCGTTGCACCAGCAACTCGCGGGCACGCTGATCCAGGATGAGCTCGAGCGACCGGTTACGAGCCCGGGTGTCCTCACGCTGCCGGACACCGATCCCCGGCACCGGACGCAGGCACTTGGCGGCCATCTGCCAGGAGTGCATGACCACCGACAGTTCGCCGGTGCGGGAGGTCGCGACGGGGCCGGTCACGCTGACGAGGTCGCCGAGGTCGACCGCCCGGCGCCACAGGCAGCGGGCACTGTCGGGCGAGTCGGACGCGGTGACCATCACCTGCATCGACTCGCGCTCGTCCTGTATGACGGCGAACGACACTCCGCCGAGGTCTCGCAGGGCACGGACACGGCCGGCGATCGAGACGACGTGATCGGTGACGTGATTGGCCGGCAGGTCGGCGTACTGCTGCGCGATCGTCAGCACGCGATCGGTCCGCGCGACCGCGACCGGGTAGGCGTTGACGCCGACCTCGTCCAGCACCTCCAGCTTGTCGCGACGCACCCGCTGCTGCTCGGACAGGCGCACGGCAGGGGGCGCGGGCAGCAACAGCGCGCTCTCCTGCTCCCGGACACGATCCACGAACCAGGGCTCCGGTCGTGGCGGCTGCACATCCGACGGCCGCGGTCCGGTCAGCACCCGCGGGCCCATCATCGGCACGAAGCCCTCGGCGATACCCATCGCCAGACCGGCCCTCGGCACCGTCAACGCCGGGTCATAGCACAGCAGGCGCGGCACCCACGTCGGCTTGTACTTGTCGTTGGACCGGTAGAGCGTCTCGAGCTGGAAGAAGCGCGAGGCGAAGGACAGCGCCGCATCGTTGAACCGGGTGATCGGGCCGGCACCCACCTGGTCGGCGCTACTGAAGACCTCCCGGAACACCGCGAAGTTCAACGAGATTCGTCGTATGCCGTGCTCCGGGGCAGCCTCGATCAGCTCCGAAACAAGATATTCGTTCAGGCCGTTCTCGGCGTCCCGGTCGCGGCGCATCAGGTCCAGTGACGCTCCACGCACACCCCATGGGACGAAGGAGAGGAACCCACGGATCGTTCCCTGCGCATCGTGGGCGGTGATGATCACACAGCGCCCGTCGGCCGGATCGCCCAGACGATTGAGCGCCATCGAGAAACCGCGCTCCGTCTCCTCGCCACGCCATTGCTCCGCTAGCCCCTCGATGAGGCGCAGCTCCTCGGCGGACAGTTCCTCGTGCCGGCGCACCGAGGTCGTGTACCCGGCGCGCCGCAGCCGAGTGACGGCCTGGCGAACCGGACGCATCGACCGGCCGCGCAACGAGAACGTCTCGACATCGATGATCGCCTCGTCACCGAGCGCGAACGCCTTCAGCCCGGCCTCGACATACTCGTGCGAGCCGTGCTCGGAGCTGGACAGCACGGCCGGGTAGAGACCGTGCTCACGACACTGTTCGAGCCACGCCTGTATGGCGGGCTGCCACGACGCCGACCGCCCGATCGGGTCCGCGCTCGCGACGCTCACGCTGCCTTCGTTGCGGTAGGTCACCGCCGCTTGACCATCCGGGGAGAAGATGACGCTCTTGTCCCGTCGGGTGGCGAAATAACCCAGCGAGTCGTTCTCCCCGTACAACAGCAGCAGCCGGCGTATGGCGAGCTCCTCGTCGGCGGACTGAAAGTGTCGTCCGCGGCCCGACCGGACGAACACCAGGCTGGCCAGCAACAGGGCGACCGTCGACATGATGCCGGCGAGACCGTAGACCCACGTATGCCCGACGTGACCGTGCAATCCCGGCGTCGACTCGTCGGACGTCAGCCCGAACGTGGACCGCAGCGCGAAGCGACCGATCTCTCGGCTGCCCCGCAGCGTGTTGTCCGCGGTGCTCGACACCGCGAAGGTCACCAGGAAGGAAACGAGGAGTCCGACGATCAGCACCACCGCGGCCGCGACCCGGCTGCCCGCGGCAAGTCGAGCCGGGAACCCACGGCGGCTGGCGGCCACCACCACCAGCACGGCCAGTCCGATCACGAACGAGATCGCCGTGATGGGCACACTCGTCACGAAGGAGTGGTAGTCACGATCGAAACCGGTCAGCCGCGAGTCCTGCAACCAGTCCTGGCGGAGGACCGAGCCGAGCAGCAGCAGGAGACTGCTGAGGACACTCAGGAACATGAGCGCGACAACCACGGTGTGCCCGAATCGCAGCCGGCGCCGCACCGCACCGGCCAGCACGAAGAGGAGACAGACGATGAAGAGGCTCGGCTCGGCCGGGACATTGACCAGGCCGAGAGCGTCCTCGATGATCGAGACGACGATGTTGTTGTGCAGCGCAACGCTCAGTAGCGAGACGACTGCGGCGAACATGTACGTCCGGCCGATCCACCGCGCGACGTGCTCCCGCCACGGGATCTCCGTGCGCTGCCGGACTGCCGGCCCGCCGTACGGGTTGAACGATCCGCGCAGCAGCTTCGGCATCCGGACCCTGTCGCTCACACACACTCCCGCACGCTGTTGCGGGCGAATTCCGACCGCAACGACGATCTTACAGACAGAACATAAAAGTAGCCCCGCCTGACACAGGCGGGGCTACTTCATTAATGATTGTTCGGCGGTGTCCTACTCTCCCACACCCTACCGAGTGCAGTACCATCGGCGCTGAAGGGCTTAGCTTCCGGGTTCGGGATGTTACCGGGCGTTTCCCACTTCGCTATAACCGCCGTAACCCTGTGAAACA
>NZ_DASZNO010000040.1:0-76855 GCF_035551235.1 Flexivirga sp.
AAGACGGACACGAGGATCAACGGGTTCATTCTTCGCCACTGACCCATCCGAGCCGACGAAGTGTCACCACCAACAACCGATCGGACTGTCACCGATGTCCTGATACAGAACCGTCACCGATGTACTGACACATAACACGGCCCTCGAGCCGTCTTTTTCGTGTCCTCTCGATACGTTGCGTGTCCTCTCGGCACAACCGGGGGCGTGTCGGTCACCTCGTGGACCCGAAAGTGGTCGGCGTGGACGGCGGGCTATTTTCGGGGCATGACCAGCACCCCGCGAAGTTCTCCCCCACTTCGTTCCTCCGATACTTCGCGAGGACCCCGCAAGAGGGTCGTGTCTTTGCCGGAGGAACACTGGGTTACCGCGCTCGCGGACGTCGAGGGCATCGAGGCGGTCCTCTGGGACATGAAGGACGCGCCGCCGCGCGATGACATCGCGCTGGTCGTGCCGCCATACATGGGCAACCCGAAGCGGTTGGCGCGGCTTGCGGAGTTGCCGCAGCTGCGGGCGGTGCAGCTGGTGACCGCGGGTTTCGAGCACGCGGTGCCCTACCTTCCGGACGGCGTCGTGCTTGCCAACGGTCGGGGCATCCACGACACGTCGACGGCGGAACTGGCGGTCGGGCTGGCGATCGCCGCGCAGCGCGGCATACCCGAGTCGGTGCGCGCACAAGGTGATGGCGAATGGCTGCGGCTGGCCGGTATGCCCTCGCTCGCCGACCGTGACGCGCTGATCATCGGCTACGGCTCGATCGGTGTCGCGATCGCGAAACGGCTTCTGGCGATGGAGGTTTCGGTCACCGCCGTGGCGTCCACAGCGCGCGACGGCGATGACCTGGTCGAGCGGGTCCACGGGATCGACGAGCTGCCCGAGCTGCTGCCGGACCACGATGTCGTCTTCCTCATCCTGCCGCTCACCGAGACAACACATCACCTCGTCGATGCGAAGTTCTTGGCGCGTATGCCGCGAAACTCCCTGTTGGTCAACGTGGCGCGGGGCGGCATCGTCGACACCGATGCGCTGGTCGAAGCCTGCGCAGCCGGGCAGGTCCGGGCCGCGCTGGACGTGACCGATCCGGAGCCGCTGCCACCGGAACACCCGTTGTGGCGCACCGACGGAGTCCTCATCACGCCGCACGTCGGCGGGGCCACCACGGCGTTCGAGCCGCGCGCCCTGCGCCTGCTGCGCGGGGAGCTCGCACAGTTCGCCGCAGGCGCGCCGTTGCGCAACGTCGTGGCCACCGCATCGAGGTGAAATGCTGCTGACATGACTTCGGCCACCCGTCAGCTGATTCTCGTCCGGCACGCCAAGGCAGCCGATCCCGGCGCCCAGGTCGACCACGATCGGCCGCTCACGGATCGTGGGCACGCCGATGCCAAGGCACTCGGGGAATGGTTCAAGGAGCACCGGTTGCGGCCCGACCTGGTGCTGTGCTCGACGTCGGTGCGTACCCGCGAGACGTGGGCGGACGTCGTCGCCAGCAGCGGTCTCGGTGCGCTGGTGGCGAACGACCAGCGCATCTACAACGCCTCCGTGGACCGGCTTCTCGGCGTCATCGAGGACGAAGGGGCCCCATCGCACTCGATCGCGCTCGTGGGTCACGCCCCCGGCATACCCGGTCTCGCGGCGACGTTGACGGAGGGTGTCGAGGAGGATCCCGACGGGCCGTCGCTCGACGACGGCTGGCCGACCTGCACGGCGGCGGTGCTCGAGATCAGCGTGCCGTGGAAGAAGCTCGCACCGGGCACTGGACGGCTCGTCTCGATGCACACAGCACGCGCGTCCGATTGATGGGACCGCTGTCCCATTCTGTGGACAGCAGTCGTAGTCTGGACCCATGCCAGCTCTGAGGTCTCGGACAACAACGGTCGGTCGCGAAGCGTCGGGCGCTCGCTCGCTGTGGCGTGCGACCGGCATGACGGACAGCGATTTCGGCAAGCCGATCGTCGCGATCGCGAATTCGTACACCCAGTTCGTTCCGGGTCACGTGCACCTGAAGAACATGGGGGAGATCGTCGGGGAGGGCGTGCGCGCGGCCGGCGGAGTGCCGCGCGAGTTCCACACCATCGCGGTCGATGACGGCATCGCGATGGGCCACGGCGGCATGCTCTACTCGCTGCCCAGCCGCGAGATCATCGCCGACTCGGTCGAATACATGGTCAACGCGCACACCGCTGACGCGCTCGTGTGCATCTCCAACTGCGACAAGATCACGCCGGGGATGCTGAATGCCGCGATGCGGCTCAACATCCCGACGGTTTTCGTCTCCGGCGGGCCGATGGAGGCCGGCAAGACGGTCTCGGTCAACGGTGTCGTGCACCCGTCGTCGGACCTGATCACCTCGATCTCCGCCTCGGCCGACGCCAATGTCGACGATGAAGCGCTCGCCGCGATCGAGAACTCCGCCTGCCCGACCTGTGGCAGCTGCTCGGGCATGTTCACCGCCAACTCGATGAACTGCCTGACCGAGGCACTCGGCCTCGCGCTCCCGGGCAACGGCTCGACCCTGGCGACCCACTCGGCACGCCGGGCGTTGTTCGAGCGGGCCGGATCCGTTGTGGTCGACCTGGCCAAGCGCTACTACCACGACGACGACCACTCGGTCCTGCCGCGCAACATCGCGACGTCGGCGGCCTTCCGCAACGCGATGGCACTGGACGTCGCGATGGGCGGCTCGACCAACACGGTGCTGCACATCCTGGCCGCGGCACAGGAGGGCGAGGTCAAGGACTTCGATCTGGCCACCATCGACGAGATCAGCAAGCGGGTGCCGTGCCTGTCCAAGGTCGCGCCCAACTCGTTCTTCCACATGGAGGACGTGCACCGCGCGGGCGGCATACCCGCCATCCTCGGTGAGTTGCGTCGCGCTGGACTGCTCGAGCCCGACGTCAGCACCGTGCACTCGCCGACCATGGAGCAGTGGCTGGACGACTGGGACATCCGCTCCGGCAAGGCCACCGACGAAGCGCTCGAGCTCTTCCACGCGGCGCCCGGGGGAGTGCGCACCGTCGAGCCGTTCTCGACCGACAACCGGTGGGCGGAGCTGGACACCGACGCGGAGAACGGCTGCATCCACGATAAGGAGCACGCCTACACGACCGAGGGTGGCCTGGCGATCCTGCGCGGCAACCTGGCGGTCGACGGTGCCGTCATCAAGACGGCCGGCATCGACGAGGACCTCTGGCACTTCGAGGGTCCGGCGCGGGTCGTCGAGTCGCAGGAGGAGGCGGTCAACGTCATCCTCAACAAGATCATCCAGCCCGGCGAGGTCCTCGTCGTGCGCTACGAAGGCCCGGCCGGCGGCCCCGGCATGCAGGAGATGCTGCACCCGACCGCATTCATGAAGGGCACCGGCATGGGCAAGAAGTGCGCCCTGGTCACCGACGGCCGCTTCTCGGGCGGGTCCAGCGGCCTGTCCATCGGTCACGTCTCACCGGAGGCTGCGGCCGGCGGTGCGATCGGGCTGGTGCAGGACGGCGACCCGATCCTGATCGACGTCGTCAGCCGGACGCTCTCCCTGCAGGTGGACGACGCGGAGTTGCAGCGCCGTCGCGAGCAGATGCAGGCATCCGAGCAGCCGTGGCAGCCCAAGAGCCGCGAGCGGGCCGTCAGCAAGGCGCTCTGGGCGTATGCCGCCATGGCGACCTCGGCTGATCGTGGCGCCGTGCGCGAGCTGCCCAGCCGGGGCTGACAACTGACGGCCGGAGTCACCGGGTGCCGGTGATGCCTCCGTCGACCGGGATGTCGGCTCCATTGATGTAACCGGCGTCGTCACCGACGAGGAATCCGGTGAGTGCCGCGATCTCCTCGGCCCGGCCGAGTCGCCCCTGCGGGTTGGGCGCGTAGTCGGAGACGAGTGACGCCTCGACGTCGGCCCAGGGCAGGCCGGCCGACTCGGGGCGGCTCTGGAACAACTGCTGCATCGCCGGCGTGAGTATGACGCCCGGGCTGACCATGTTGACGGTGACACCCGGCGCGACCGCGGTGCGCGCCAGACTGATCGTCGCGTTGGCGAGCGCGGCTTTGGCGGCCGAATATTCGATCATCGTCGGGATCGGTGTCCGGGTCGCGCGCGTCCCGATGAAGACGACGCGACCGAACCCCTGACGACGCATCGGAGCGAGTGCGGCAGTCGCCAACTGAACCGCCGACACGGTGTTGGTGCGGTATGCCGACTCCCAATCGTCCGGTGTCGCGGTGTCGTGGGTGTGTTCGGCATACGGCCCGGCGCAGTGGACCAGGATGTCGAACTCACCGCGGGCGATCTCATCGGCCAGTGCGCTCACTTCGTCCGGACGGGAGACGTCGCCATGGAGCGCCTGCACGCCGGCGCCGAGCGATCCCGCTGCAGCCGCAGCGGATTCGGGAGTCCGGCCGTGCACCGTGACGGTCGTCCCGCGCTGCAGCAGGTCCTGGGCCACGGCATACCCGATGCCGGACGTGCTTGCGGTGATCAGGGCTCGGTGCGTGCGGTCAACCATGCGTCGACCGTATGACGAGGGTGTGACGCCGGGTCAGAGGTCGAGCTTCATCATGCGGTCAGTGGTGACGAAGCCCAGCGACTCGTAGAGGTTGATGGCGATGTCGTTGCCGCCGAAGACATGCAGCGCGAGAGTGCGAAACCCGTTGTCCCGTGACCACTGTGCGGCCTCCTGCATGAGAGCGCGGCCGTAGCCGTTGCCGCGGGCGGAGGGCTCGACCTGGATCGCATAGATGAATGCGACGTCCTGCCTCTCGGTCCGCGGCGCCATCCAGAGGTCCCCGACCCGCTCGCCGTTGTCATCCTCGGCGATCAGAACCGCGTGCCCGGGGGTCAGCCGGCCGCCCGGGAAGTACAGCTCAGTTTCGCGGGCAGCCTCTGCGTCGGCCTGCTCGCGAGGTATGCCGCCGTTGACATGTTTGTCCTTCGCGTAGCCGCGCATCGACGTCGAGATGTAGTCCGGCAGCTCGTCATCGGTGATCGGTCTTACACGCATGCTCGGCACCCTAGCGGGTATGGCGGGTGTGACGAAGGACACAGTTTGGCCGACGAACGACCGTGAAGGTCTCGAAGTGGTAACGAAAATTCTCGGCTCAAACCGTGCCAGGGCGAGTATCGTCGACATGTCGACAATGTGTTGTCTTGGCAGGTCAGAGGTGTTCTGGAGAGGAGTTCGACCGTCCTTGACCGGCTCATGACGTGCGTCAAACCTGTGATTGAGATGTGCCGAACGGCGACATAGCCTCCAAGAGATCCGATTAGGTCCGATTCTCCGGAGGTGCGTTCGGCGTGGCTCCCCGTGTGTCGAAAGGCCCAGAAACATGAGACTGCGTACACGACGTGCAACCGCCGCCGCTGCTTTTCTGACAGCGGGAGCGCTGGCCCTCTCCGGGTGCGGCGGATCGAGCGGCGGCTCCGGTGGGGGCGGGGACACGCTGTCCTCGCTGAAGAAGGCCGGCAAGGTCACCGTCGGTATCAACGGTGAGAACCCCTACAGCTTCATCAACAAGGACGGGAAGCTGGACGGCGCCACCATCGCGCTCGACCGGGCCGTCTACAAGAAGCTCGGCATCAACAAGCTCGAGGGCAAGAAGGTCGAGTGGGATGCGCTGATCCCCGGCCTGAACTCCGGTCAGTACGACGAGGTCAGCGCCGGTATGTCGATCCTGCCGGACCGTTGCAAGAAGGCGGCCTTCAGCTACCCGGAGATCACCTACGAAACGGCGTTCCTGGTGCCGAAGGGCAACCCGAAGAAGTTGCACACCATGCAGGACCTGAAGGCCAAGAAGGTGAACCTGGTCACCGAGAACGGCGCCATCGAACAGGGTTACGCCAAGACGATGGGCATCTCGACCCAGACTGTCGGCTCCCCGCAGGACGGCTTGCAGGCCGTCGAGAGTGGCCAGGCCGACGTCTTCGCGCTGACCGCCATCTCGCTGCGCACCCTTGTCAAGACGCAGAAGGCGCAGAGCAAGGTGGAGGTCACCAAGGCGTTCACGGCCAGCGTCAACGGCAAGCTGCAGATCGGTGCCGGTGCGGCGGTCTTCCGCAAGAAGGACACGAAGCTCCTCAATGCCTACAACAAGGAGCTGAAGAAGATCATCGACGATCCGAAGCAGTTCAAGGCGATCGTCGGCAAGTACGGTTTCACCGAGGCCGAGCGGCCCAAGGGCAAGACGACCGACACCAAGTACCTCTGCTCCGGCAAGCTGCCGGACGCGAAGTAAGTGATCGGACGATCGGAAGGCGCTGATCGTGCCTGATTTGTCGTCCACCGCGCAGGCCGGCGTCTTCAGCACCGTCCAGGACAACTGGCACCCGCTCCTGGATGGTTTGCGCATCACCCTGGAACTGTCGGTGTTCGGTGGCGCCCTGGCTTTCGTCGTCGCGGTCCTGCTCGGGCTGGCCTCCATCTCCCGGTTCGCCATCGTGCGGGGGGTGTCGCGAGTCATCGTGGAGTTCTTCCGCGGCACCTCGCTGGTGGTGCAGCTGTTCTTCCTCGCCTACGTCACGCCGTTGGCGTTCGGCTGGGGCTCGCACCTGCTGCTCTTCGGCATCGTCGCACTCGGTCTCAACTACGGCGCTTACGGCTCCGAGGTCGTGCGCGGTTCGCTCAACGCGGTCCCCGCTGGCCAGTGGGAGACGACCACCGCGCTGTCGATGTCGTCGTTGACCAAGATCCGCCGGATCATCTGGCCACAGGCCTGGGCGCTGATGCTGCCGGGCCTGAACAACCTGATGGTGATGCTCGTCAAGGGCACCGCGATCGCCTACTTCATCGGCCTCGCGGACCTCACGTTCCAGACCGACGAGCTGCGCAAGCAGGGCGTCGGGACCTGGACGGTCTACAGCATCGCGTTCGTCCTCTATTACCTGGTGGCGCTCGCCTTCTCGGCGTTGTTGCGGCTGCTGGAGAAGCGCGCCCAGCGCAGGCTCGGGATAGTCGACACCAGCCGAAATCTCAAGATCGATCGGGCTGTCGCGCTGGCTCCGGCCGGCGGCGGGGGAGGTGGATGACATGACCTGGGACTGGAACATTGCCCGGGAAGCCTTCCCCGACCTGCTGAAGGCGTTCCTCCAGGTGACGCTGGTCGTCACCGTTGCGGCCTCGATCCTGTCGGCGATCCTCGGACTCGTCTGGGCCATCGCACTGCGCGAGCTTCCCCGACCGTTGAGCAGGTTGCTCGGCTGGCTGCTGGGTGTCATCCGGATGACACCGCTGCCCCTGCAGTTGCTGATCGTGACGTTCGGCATCGTCACCCCTCGCGGGTGGCTGGCGCACCTCGACGGTCCGGACCAGTTGCGGCACCGGTTGATCATCATCGGCATCGCGGTCTTCACGGTGCACTACTCGACCTACATGGCCGAGTCCTACCGGGCCGGCATCGAATCGCTGCCGAAGGGTCAGTGGGAAGCGGCAACCGCACTGTCGTTGCCGCCCAAGCGCACGTGGCGCGCGGTGATCGTCCCGCAGGCCCTGCGCGCGACACTGCCATCGCTCGGCAATTGGGCGATCGCGATGTTCAAGGACACGCCGTATCTGCTCGCGATCAGCGTTGCCGAGATGGTGTCCGAGGCCAGGCGCATCGGTGGCGAGAACTTCAGCTACACCGAGGCGTTCACGATCGCCGGCCTGATCTTCCTGGTGGCGAGCTATCCCACCGCCATCCTCATGCGCCGATTGGAGAAGAAGCTTGTCTACTGACATGACAGACGGTGCGGGCTCCCCGGACCTGTCCAAGCAGCCGGACGGGCAGGCGCAGGGGCGGCCCACGCCATACAGCAAAGGCACGCCGCGCATCGTCTTCGAGGACGTGTCGAAGCAGTTCGGGAAGAACGTCGTCCTGAACGACCTCAACTTCAACGTCGCCAAGGGCGAGCGGGTGACCCTCATCGGGCCGAGTGGATCGGGCAAGACGACGATCCTGCGGCTGCTGATGACGCTGGAGGAACTGTCCGGCGGTTACATCTACGTCGACGGTGACCCGCTGACACACACGAAGAACGACGCGGGCAAGCGAATCGCCATGAAGCCGAAGGAAGTTGCCCGAATCCGCAAGCGGATCGGGATGGTTTTCCAGCAGTTCAACCTCTTCCCGAACATGTCGGTGATCGACAACATCACCGAGGCACCGACCCATGTCCTCGGCCAGTCCAAGGACGAGGCGCGGGAGAAGGCCAAGAAGCTGCTCGATCAGGTCGGCCTCGGCGACAAGGCCGACGAGCACCCGACCCGCCTCTCCGGTGGGCAGCAGCAACGAGTCGCCATCGCTCGCGCCCTGGCGATGGAGCCGGAGATCCTGCTGCTGGACGAAGTCACCTCGGCGCTGGACCCGGAGCTGGTCGGCGACGTGCTGGGCGTGCTGCGGGACATCGCCGAAACAACCGACATCACCATGCTGCTGGTGACCCACGAGATGCAGTTCGCCCGCGATGTCTCGCATCGCGTCATGATGTTCGACTCCGGGCACATCATCGAGGAGGCCAAGCCGGACGCGATGTTCTCCGACCCGCAGCACGAGCGCACCAAGAAGTTCCTCCAGGCGATCCTGTGATTTCTGGCGCGCACTCCTCCTCTGCGTGGACTCGCAGGCTCGTCCGCGCCGCATCGTCGTACGCGCTCCCGACACCGATTGATCGCGACGCCAAGGCGGTTGAGTGGCCCACGTCACGACCACATGTTGAGATCGCAATCTCAGAATATTGACGGTCGTCAGGGGCCGCACGACACTGGAGCGGTGGCACGAATTCTCGTACTTCCAAGGCGCGCAAGCTGATTCACTCGGCTCGCGCGCTGACCCTCACTGCCCGGACTCCGGGATGGGGGTTTTTTTATGCGCGAGCGTGCTTCCGTAAGAGTTAAGGACGACAAGGTGACGACGATCCCGACCCCGGCAGAAGTGGCGCACACGGCGAAACAGCCGTCTGCTCCCCAGAACGTGACAGGTGCGCAGAGCCTGGTGCTCGCGCTCGAGGCTGCCGGGGTAGAGGTCGTCTTCGGGCTACCGGGCGGGGCGATCCTGCCGGCATACGACCCGTTGCTGGACTCGACCAAGGTGCGCCACATCCTGGTCCGCCACGAGCAGGGCGCCGGCCACGCCGCCGAGGGTTACGCGTCGGCCACCAGCCGCGTCGGAGTGTGTATGGCGACCAGCGGCCCCGGCGCGACCAACCTGGTCACCGCCATCGCCGACGCCTACATGGACTCTGTCCCGATGGTCGCCATCACCGGGCAGGTCAGCTCCAAGACCATCGGCACCGATGCCTTCCAGGAAGCCGACATCCGCGGCATCACGATGCCGATCACCAAGCACAGCTACCTGGTGACCGAGCCGGACGGGATCGCGGCCGCGATCAAGGAGGCGTTCCACATCGCGTCGACCGGCCGTCCCGGGCCTGTCCTGGTCGACATCACCAAGGACGCGATGGTCGGCAAGACCGTCTTCGAATGGCCGGCGGATGTCGACCTGCCCGGCTACCGTCCGGTGACCCGCCCGCACCACAAGCAGATTCGCGCGGCGGCGAAGCTGATCCGCGAGGCGAAGCGACCGGTGTTCTACCTGGGCGGCGGCATCGTGCGCTCCGGCGCTTCGGAGGCACTGCGTGAACTGGTCGATATCGCCGGCATCCCACTGGTGACGACGCTGATGGCGCGTGGCGTGGTGCCCGACAATCACCCGCTGCACCTGGGTATGCCGGGCATGCACGGCTCCGTCGCCGCGGTCACGGCACTGCAGAAGTCCGACCTGCTGATCGCGATCGGCACCCGTTTCGACGACCGGGTCACCGGCCACCTGCCGTCCTTCGCGCCGGGCGCCAAAGTGATCCACGCCGACATCGACCCGGCCGAGATCTCCAAGAACCGTGTCGCCGACGTCCCGATCGTCGGTGACGCCAAGGAGGTCATCGAGGACCTCACGGCCGCCCTGCGCGCCGACCGCGACGCCGGGCACGCACCCGACTTCACCTCCTGGCAACAGCGCACCCGCGGCTGGGCCGACACCTACCCCCTGGGCTACAGCCCTGCCGACGATGCGACGGCGATCCCGCCGCAGTACGTCATCGAGCGGATCGGCGCGCTCACCGGACCCGACGCGGTGTATGCCGCCGGCGTCGGCCAGCACCAGATGTGGGCGGCGCAGTTCGTGCACTACGAGCGCCCCAACTCCTGGCTCAACTCCGGAGGCCTGGGCACCATGGGTTACTCGGTGCCCGCCGCGATGGGCGCGAAGGTCGGCGAACCCGACCGCGTCGTCTGGGCGATCGACGGGGATGGCTGCTTCCAGATGACCAATCAGGAACTCGCCACCTGCATGATCAACAAGATCCCAATCAAGGTCGCGATCATCAACAACTCCAGCCTCGGCATGGTGCGCCAGTGGCAGACGCTCTTCTACAACGAGCGCTACTCCAACACGGACCTGCACACGTCGGCCGCTGGGTCGCGCATCCCGGACTTCGTCAAGCTCGCGGAGGCCTACGGGTGTGTCGGACTGCGCTGCGAGAGGACCGAGGACGTCGACGCGACCATCGCAAAAGCGTTGGCGGTCAACGATGTTCCCGTCGTCATCGACTTCGTCGTGGAGCGCGACGCGATGGTGTGGCCGATGGTGCCGGCCGGTGTGAGCAATGATCTGGTCACGACGGCGCGGGCGATGACGCCCGTCTGGGACCGCGACGACGATGCAGAGGGGACTCGCTGATGGCACGTCATACCTTGTCGGTGCTCGTGGAGGACAAGCCCGGTGTGCTCGCGCGCATCTCGGGACTGATCTCTCGACGCGGCTTCAACATCGACTCACTCGCGGTGGGACCGACCGAGAACGACGAGGTCTCCCGTATGACGATCGTCGTCGACGTCGACGAGACGGCGCTGGAGCAGGTCACCAAGCAGCTCAACAAGCTGATCGAGGTGCTCAAGGTCGTCGAACTCGACGTCAGTGCGTCCGTGCAGCGCGAACTCGTGCTGATCAAGGTGCGATGCGACGCCACGACGCGCGCCGAGATCGTCCAGATCACCGAGATGTTCCGCTGCAACGTGGTCGATGTCGGCCTCGACGCGCTGGTCATCGAGGCGACCGGTACGCCGGGCAAGCTTGGGGCGTTGCTCGAGGTGCTCGATCCGTATGGCGTGCGGGAGATCGTGCAGTCCGGTCTCGTCGGAGTCGGCCGGGGTGGCAAGTCCATTACCGACCGGGGACGCCGCAGCGCGTAGCAGTCGCGCCAATCCTTTTACATACCAATTAATTTCAGATATCAACCAAGGAGACTCCAGTGGCCGAAATGTTCTATGACGACGATGCCGACCTGTCGGTGATCCAGGGTCGCAAGGTCGCCGTCATCGGCTACGGCAGCCAGGGCCACGCGCACGCACTCAACCTGCGTGACTCGGGCGCCGACGTCCGGATCGGCCTGCGTGACGGCTCGAAGTCGAAGGAGAAGGCCGAGAACGAAGGGCTGCGCGTGCTGCCCGTCGCCGACGCCGTCAAGGAAGCCGACGTCGTCGTCATCCTCGCTCCCGACCAGGTCCAGCGCACTCTGTATGCCGAGGAGATCGAGCCCAACCTGAACCCCGGCGCGGCGCTCGTCTTCGGGCACGGCTTCAACATCCGCTACGACTACATCAAGCCCAAGGCGGACGCCGACGTGCTGATGGTCGCGCCCAAGGGCCCCGGCCACATCGTGCGTCGCGAGTACGTCGACGGTCGCGGTGTGCCGGTCGTGCTCGCCGTCGAGCAGGACGCGTCGGGCACCGCCTGGGACCTCGCGAAGTCCTACGCCAAGGGCATCGGTGGGCTGCGCGCCGGCGGTATCAAGACGACCTTCACCGAGGAGACCGAGACCGACCTCTTCGGCGAGCAGAGCGTCCTGTGCGGTGGTGCGTCGCAGCTGGTGCAGTACGGCTTCGAGGTGCTGACCGAGGCCGGCTACCAGCCCGAGGTGGCCTACTTCGAGTGCCTGCACGAGCTGAAGCTCATCGTCGATCTGATGGTCGAGGGCGGCATTGCCAAGCAGCGCTGGTCGATCTCGGACACGGCGGAGTTCGGTGACTACGTCTCCGGACCGCGCGTCATCGACCCGCACGTGAAGGAGAACATGAAGGCCGTGCTGGCCGACATCCAGGACGGTTCGTTCGCCAAGCGCTTCATCGACGACCAGGACGCCGGCGCACCGGAGTTCAAGGCCTTCCGTGAGAAGGGCGCCCAGCACCCGATCGAGACCACCGGCAAGAAGCTGCGTGGCCTGATGAGCTGGCTGAAGGACAACGACACCGACAGCGACTACGTGGAGGGCAGCGCCGCGCGCTGACACCCCGAGAAGTCCATCCCGAATGACGGCTTCCTCGGCGACTGACGGTCCAATTGGGCCGTCACTCGGCGAGGAAGCCGTCATTCGGCATTTGTATGGCGCTGAAACCGCACTGAAACCGGGTCGAATCCGGGACCGGCGACGGTGGTGCCATGAAAACAACCAGGAACGAACTCGCAGTCGAGGCAACCGGCCTCGTGAAAGCGTTCGGCACGGTCCGGGCGGTCGACGGCATCGACCTGCAGGTGCGCCCGGGGGAGGTCTTCGGCGTGCTCGGCCCCAACGGCGCCGGCAAGACGACGACGCTGAGCATGCTCGCCACGCTGCTGCGCATCGATGCGGGCTCAGCACACATCTTCGGTATCGATGTCCACCGCGAGCCGCACAAGGTGCGGCAACTGATCGGACTCACCGGCCAGTACGCATCGGTCGACGAAAAGCTCACTGCGCGAGAAAATCTCGTGCTGTTCGCCAGGATCCACGGCCAGCCCCGCGAGCGGGCCCGACGGACCGCCGGAGACCTGCTCGACCGCTTCGGGCTGGCCGACGCCGGCGACCGGCTGCTGGAGAAGTTCTCCGGCGGTATGCGCCGGCGGCTGGATCTTGCGGCGAGCCTGATCTCGTCTCCGCCGTTGATCTTCCTCGACGAGCCGACCACCGGCCTCGACCCGCGCACGCGCGGTCAGATGTGGGACACGATCCGTGACCTCGTGCGGCAGGGCTCGACGATCCTGCTCACGACGCAGTACCTCGACGAGGCCGATCAGCTTGCCGACCGGATCGCCGTGATCGACAAGGGCCGCAAGGTCGCCGAAGGCACCTCGGGGGAGCTGAAAGCGTCGGTCGGGCAGTCGACACTCGCGGTCCGGCTGGCAGATCCGGCGGACATGGACTCCGCCGCGCGGGCGGTGGCCAAGGTGCTCGGTCGCCCCGCATCCCGCACACCGGAGGCGGCGCGTCTCACCGTGCCGATGGAGCGCGCGGACGACGCCGCCGAGGCACTGATCGCGCTCCGTCACGGCGGAATCAGCGTGCAGGAGGTCAAGGTGGAGGAACCCACTCTCGACGAGGTCTTCCTGGCGCTGACCGGAGCACCCGCCAGCGCCGAGCCGGACACCGCCGGCGAGGACACAACCAACGCTCCCAGTGAACAACTCGATCGGATGGAGGTCAGCCGATGACCACGCTCATCGCCCCGGGCGCCGCAGCTGCGCCCGCACTGCACGCACGGGTCAGCCCGCGGGAGACACTGCGGCAGATCCTGCTGATGGCCGGTCGCGCGTTGCAGAAGATGCGCCGCAACCCGGAGCAGTTCTTCGACGTGACGCTCCAACCTCTTTTGTTCACACCGATGTTCGGCTACATCTTCGGTGGCGCCGTCGCCGGGGGAGTGTCGAAGTATCTGCCCCTGCTGATCCCCGGGATCCTCGTGCAGACCGCACTGACGACCTGTATGGCGACCGGCGTGACGCTGCGCGAGGACATGGAGAAGGGCGTCTTCGACCGCTTCAAGTCGTTGCCGAT
This sequence comes from Flexivirga sp., assembly GCF_035551235.1. Taxonomy (GTDB): domain Bacteria; phylum Actinomycetota; class Actinomycetes; order Actinomycetales; family Dermatophilaceae; genus Flexivirga. The sequence continues at coordinate 13,817 of NZ_DASZNO010000040.1, forward strand.
GTCCCGGGTCGCACCGCTTGCCGGCCCGGCAGTCGCCGACACGATCCGGTACACGATCGCCACCGCGCTGACCCTCGGGGTCGGCATCGCGATGGGCTACCGCCCCGGCGGTGGGGTCCTCGGCGTCCTCGGCGCCGGCCTGCTGGTGATCTTCGCGGCCTGGTCACTCTCGTGGGTCTTCACGTTCCTCGGCACGATCATGAAGTCGGCGCAGGGGCTGCAGGGCATCTCGATGATGGTCCTCTTCCCGCTGACGTTCCTGTCCAACGCCTACGTGCCCACCTCGACGCTCCCGGACTGGCTGCAGGCCTTCGTGAAGATCAATCCGGTCTCGCACGTGGTGTCCGCGCTGCGCTCGCTGGCGAACGACGGTGCGGTCAACGGCGAGGTCGGCTGGGCGCTGCTCGCCTGTGCCGCAGTGGTCGCCGTCTTCGTCCCGCTCGCGGTCCGCGGCTACCGCCGTCAGCTCTGAGGCAGCCCGTCGAGCCACTCGGCCAGTTGCTTGAGCAACTCGTCGCGACCGGTGCCGGCATACATCTTCTGACCGGAGGCGTATGCCGGCGCATCGGTCTGTATGGCGAACCGCTCCGCCGGCGCGAACGACATGGCCGGCGGCGTGCGTGACACCCCGAGTGCGTTGGACAACGCGACGCCCTGCGCCGCCTGGGCGCGTTCGGCAGCGGTGGCGGCCGCCGAGGACGCGAGCGCGTAGCTCAGGCCGAGGACCGCACAGCCGCACACCGGCAGGTCCACTCGGATGACCAGGGTCGTGGGCTTCCCGATGTCCCTGGAGACCTCGCGCAACGACTCGGCCAGCTGCTGCGCAAGACCGGCGACCTGCTCGAGTCGCCCGTGGACCGCGTGCGCGGCGAGGCAGCCCGCCCGGGCGATGGTCACCCACGGCGTGACGGTCTCCTCGCCGATGAACGGTGCGAGGTGGGACCTGGTTTCGGCGTGCTCCACTGCCGCCCGGTAACGGTGCAGCCCGGAGTCGACCTGTCCCTTGGCCAGCTCGAGTTCGGCGCGGATCGCCAGTCCCGTCGTGCCCTCGCCGAACGCATCCTCGGCTTCATCGATACTCACGGCCTGCAGCTGGCGGGTGGCCCCGGCGAGGTCACCCCGGTGCAGGCGCAGCGTGGCGAGCAGCCATCGCATGGAGGTGATGTCGCCCTGGGCGCCGAAGCGCTCCAGCAACGGCAGGATGCGTTCGGCCGTCCTCTCGGCCTCCGCGTATTCGCCGATGGCGGAAGACAATTCGGCGACTCGCGACTGGTTCACCAGGGTCCCCCACAGGGTGTCGGCCAGCGCCTCCTGATGCACGGCCCGCCGGGCGATCTGCAGCGCCTCCGCCACCCGGCCGTCGTTCTCCAACACGTGCGAGGCGAGCAGCATGGCGGTGACCCGAAGCATCGAGTCGCCGGATTCGGCCAGCTCGAGCGCGCGCTCGGCGTCCAGCAGGCGGCGGCCGGTCGGGAGACGACCGCCGTCCTCGGCCGTCATGAGCCGGCCGAGCGCCTCGACCATGCCGCGATGAGCTGCGGGGGGCATGCGCTGCAGCAGCACGATCGCACGCAGCCCCGTCGGGTTGCCGACGATGTTGAGATTGACGGCGCCGAGGACGAGTGCCTGGCGGGTGATCTCCACGTCCTGCGGGCCGGGCCGGTAATGACTGATCACCCGCATGGCATCCGCGGCCGGGCCGAAGACCTGCTCGTGGCGTGACTGCACCGACCAGAGCGCGCCGAGAGCGCCGAAGACGGCGGCCGTCGCGACCGGGTCGTCATACTCGATCGCGGTGCGCAGTGCTGCGGTGAGGTTGTCCTCCTCGGCCAGCAGGAAGTGCAGTGCGGCGTCCGGCTCGGGTCCGAAGAGCAGTGGCCCGTAGGTGCGGCTCGTGGTGGCGGCCCAGACGGTCACCGCTCGAAGCGCGGCCTCGGTGCGGTCGGTGCGTGCCAGCTGTTCGGCGCCGAACTCGCGCACCGTCTCCAGCATCCGGAAGCGTGGTCGACCGTCGCGGTCCAGCCTGCGCAGCAACGACTGGTCGACGAGGTGCTCGACGATGTCCACCGGGTCATCCATCGGATCGATGCCGGTGGCCGACGCGGCGTCGGCGAGTACGGCGCCGGCGGCTTCCAGCTCGAAACCGTCCGCGAAGACCGAGAGTATGGCGAGGGCCTCCTGCTCGGCAGCGCCGAGCAGTTGCCAGCTCCAGTCGATGACCGCCTGCAGCGTGCGATGCCGATCCGGCGCATCACGGGCGCCGCGGTTGAGCAGCGCGAAACGGTCGCCGAGGCGCTGCTCGATCTGTTCCACCGACAGCACGTTGGTGCGTGCGGCCGCCAGCTCCAGGGCGAGGGGCAGCCCGTCGAGACGGGCGCAGAGGCGGTGTACGACGTCGTCGGGCAGCTCGATGGCCGGCCGCACGGCACGGGCGCGTTGGGTGAAGAGCTCGGCCGCCGTGTCGGGTTGCAGCTCGGCCAGCGGGTAGGTCGTCTCCGACGAGAGTCCCAACGGTGCGCGCGTCGTGGTGAGGATGCGCAGTTCGGGCAGCATCGCGACGAGGGAACGCACCAGGGCCACGGCGCCGTCGAGCACGTGCTCACAGTTGTCGAGCACCAGCAGCGCGGAGCCGCCGGACAGGTTGCGCGCGATCCCGGTGGTCAGGTCGGTCGGCGCCTCGGTGGTCCGGCCGGCCCGGGTGCTCACGCCGGTGACGCCGAGCGCGGTGGCCACCTCGGTCGCCACATCCGCGGAGTCGGTCACGCCCGCGAGGCCGACGAAGTGCACCGTACGTTGCAACGACCGGCGGCTGACGGCGTGCGCCAGCCTGGTCTTCCCCAGTCCGCCGGGGCCGACGATCGAGGTCACCCGGACGGTGCCGGTCAGCGCGCACAGGGCGTCGATGTCGCGGTCCCGGCCGAGCAGGGGGTTGGGGTCGTGCTCGACCCCGGAGCGGATCTGCGGGCGATCGCTGTCCAGCAGCTCCCGGTGGACCGCTCGGAGCGCCGGACCGGGGTCGGTGCCGAGGTGGTCGCGCAGCGAACGACGGTGTCGTTCATAGCGATCCAGTGCGGCCGAACGTGATCCGGTCGCTGCTTCCGCCCGGATGAGTGCGGCCAGCACCGTCTCGTCCTCCGCGCCACTCTCGGCGCACTGCGCGAGCACGTCCTTGGCCTCGATATGGCGGCCGAGCGCCGCCAGGGCGAGGCCGCGCTCACGACGCAGCACCGTCAGCATCGACAGCGTGTCCCGGCGCAGCTGCTGCACGGGGTCGTCCGGATCGGGGTCGCTGGTGGCAGCCTCGGACCACAGCGCGAGACCGGCGTCCGAGTGTCGAAGTGCGCCCTCCGGGTCGCCCTCGCGGGCGGCCCGTTGCGCGGCGACGGTGCGCAACCGGATCGCCGTGGCGTCGACCTCCTCCTCGGCGAGGGTGAGCCGGTAACCGGCCGGCGTGCTGGCGATGAGGTCGTGGCCGAGGGCCGAGCGCGCTCGCGACACCAGCACCTGCAACGCCTTGCTCGGATGCTCGGGTCGCTGCTTCGGCCACAGCTCGTCGATCAGCCGGGCGCTACTGACGCCGGCGCGCAGGTCGGCGGCCAAGGAGAGGACGAGGCGGCCGATCGCGGTGCTGGTGACAGCCTTGCCGTCGAGCGCGATCTCGGGCAGCACGATCAACCGGACAGTCACTCTGTGAGCCTAGTCGGCGACATCTCTCTCGCGGGGTGCTGCACGCGATAACCACATGGTGAGATTCGGGTATCGGGAAGCGGACAGCTCGGCGTACCTTTGGCTACATGACGCGGAGCCTCATCCTCATCGGCTGCCGCGGCGAGTTCTGAGTCAGCTCCTCGCCGCGGAGACCCTGCGCTGCGCTGACGACTCGCCAAATTTCGAATGACCGCCCGGCCTGGTTCCACACGGGGGAGCACTGTGGCCGCGCACCTCACGTGAAGGACCGCATCATGACCGAAGAACAGCTGGACGCCCGTCGCGCTCTGCAGGAGTCGATGGACCTCCGGGACTGACCTCCCCGCTTCGACTCCTCGCCTGCTGCGAGAGCGGCTCCTAGACGCTGGACTGCGTTGGGCGTCAACGCAGTCCCGCAACGCATCGTGTTCAGCGCTCGGTGCATTCTCCCGCCAGGGCCCCGGTTGTGAACTCAACCGGGGCCCTGGTTTTGCGTTCAGTGCCGGACCGCTCGGCGGGCGTCCGCAATGCAAGATTCGGATATCGAATGACGAGACGTCGTCCTACCCTGAACGCATGACCACAGCTCCCACGCAGAACATCAATCTCGCCGTCATCGGCGGTGACGGCATCGGGCCGGAAGTCGTCGCGGAAGGGCTCAAAGTCCTTGACGCGGTGTCCGCCGTGAAGGTTGAGCGCACCGATTACGACCTCGGTGCCCAGCGGTGGCACGCGACCGGCGAGACCCTCCCGGACACCGTCCTCGAGGAGCTGCGTGGTCACGACGCGATCCTGCTCGGCGCGATCGGCGACCCGTCGGTGCCCAGCGGCGTGCTGGAGCGGAATCTGTTGCTGCGCCTGCGGTTCGAGCTGGACCACTACATCAACCTGCGTCCCTCGAAGCTCTTCCCGGGGACGTCGTCGCCGCTGGATGTGGACCGGGTCGCGCCGGACGGCATCGACTTCGTGGTGGTGCGTGAAGGCACCGAGGGCCCCTACACCGGCAATGGCGGCGCGCTGCGCGTCGGCACCCCGCACGAGTTGGCGACCGAGGTGAGCGTCAACACCCGCTTCGGCGCCGAGCGTGCCGTCCGTGACGCCTTCGCTCGCGCGCAGGCGCGCGAGCGCAAGAAGCTGACTCTCGTGCACAAGCACAACGTGCTCACCCACGCCGGTCACCTGTGGCGTCGCACCGTCGAAGAGGTCGGCGCCGAATTCCCCGACGTACAAACCGATTACGCGCATGTGGACGCCGCCACGATCTACCTGGCGACCGACCCGGGCCGGTTCGATGTCATCGTCACCGACAACCTCTTCGGCGACATCATCACCGACCTGGCGGCTGCGGTGACCGGAGGCATCGGCCTGGCTGCATCGGGCAACATCAACCCCGATCGCACCGCCCCGAGCATGTTCGAGCCCGTGCACGGCTCGGCGCCCGACATCGCCGGCAAGGGGATCGCCGACCCGACGGCCGCGATCCTGTCGGTGGGCCTGCTGCTCGCGCACCTGGGACACGACGCGGAGGCCGTCCGGATCCAGGACGCGGTGGCGGCCGATCTCGCCGAGCGTGGCACCGTCCAGCGCTCGACCAGTGCCGTCGGTGACGCGATCGCAGCTCGCCTCAACTGAGCCGCCTCAACTGAGCCTCACGCAGCGTGTGGCCCACGTCACCCACCGCCCGTAAGCCCGTGGGTGACGTGGGCCTACGCTATTGGTAGGAAGTCCAAGTAAGAACAGATCCATCCCCGGAGGAAGTCATGGCCCTGGAGTTCACGGTCACCGAGCGGTCCGACCGCGCGAGCGAGACCGACCGCGCGAAGGTCCTGGCGGACCCCGGCTTCGGGGATCACTTCACCGACCACATGGTGCGGATCGAGTGGGACTCCGAAGCCGGCTGGCACGACGCGAGCGTCGCGGCATACGGTCCCTTCCAGCTCGACCCGGCAGCGGCGGTCCTGCATTACGCGCAGGAGATCTTCGAGGGGATGAAGGCCTACCATCACGCCGACGGCTCGGTCTGGACCTTCCGCCCCGAGGCCAATGCCGCCCGATTCGCCCGCAGTGCAACGCGTTTGGCGCTTCCGGTGCTCCCGGAGGAAGACTTCATCCAGTCGCTGAAGGAGATCGTCACGATCGACCGGGCCTGGGTGCCCGAGCCCGAGGAGGGCGGCGAGTCCTCGCTGTACCTGCGTCCGTTCATGTTCGCGTCCGAGGCGTTCCTCGGCGTCCGGCCGGCGAAGAAGGTCACCTACTCGGTGATCGCGTCCCCGGCCGGCGCCTACTTCGGCGGCGGTGGCGTGAAGTCGATCAACCTGTGGATCTCGACCGACTACGCGCGCGCCGGTGAGGGCGGCACCGGTGGTGCCAAGTGCGGCGGCAACTACGCGTCCTCACTCGCCGGACAGCTGGAGGGCATCGCGGCCGGCTGCGACCAGGCGGTGTTCCTGGACTCCTCGACGCACACCTACATCGAGGAACTCGGCGGCATGAACCTCTTCCTCGTCTACAAGGATGGGCGCATCGTCACCCCGGAGCTGACCGGCTCGATCCTGGAGGGTGTCACCCGCAGCTCGATCCTCGAGCTGGCCAAGGACCTCGGGCTGTCGCCCGAGGAACGCCGGATCCCGATCCAGGAGTGGAAGGACGCCGCCGACAGCGGTGAGCTCGCCGAGGTCTTCGCTTGCGGTACGGCGGCCGTGGTCACTCCGGTCGGCGAACTGCGCTGGGACGGCGGGTCGTGCGACCACCGCCGCGACGGCCACGTCGACGAGATCGCGGGCAAGATCCGCTCGACGCTGCTGGACATCCAGTACGGCCGGGTCGAGGACACCCACGGCTGGCTCACGCAGCTTGCCTGAAGCAGCCCACGATGTTTCTCCTCCGCTGACCTCCTTCGAGTAGTTCGCGGGGCCCCGATCCCATTGCCGGAGTCGCCGATCCGTCCGAACCGGTCGTCGGCTCCATGGCCGAACTCGCGACCGGACGTGCGAGAGCAACGCGGACGACGGCGTCGCCCGCGTGCTCGAAACGCTCCAGTCCGCGTCGTCAGACGTGTACGGCCGAATGTGCCTTCATCGCGCGCCGGGCGCACCGGGGCCGCGTCTCGACCCACTCGTCATACAGGTCCTGCGCGCGCTCGACTCCGTCGGCGGAGTTGAGGCGACTGATCGCATTCTGCAGCCACCCGATGTATCGGTCGAGATCATCCGGGCGGCCGGGCGTCGAGAGAAGGGCGCGGCTGAGCTCGCGCTGCAGCTGACCGGGGAGGCGTGCTGCGATCTTGTCCGGGCTGGGCTGGTCCATGAGCGTTCTCCTTCTGCGCTGTTCTATAGCCGTCATGAGGGGAGACACCTGACTCGCCGAACCGTGACGCGAGCCGTGGACAACGGCGCCACCGCGCGATCGGCTGTGCGAGAATCTGGCGCGCTGTCGAGGTGTGTGGACACCTCGAATGAACCACCGCGCATCCCGGAAGAAGAGACCCCCGATGACTACTTGGGCCGATACCGACGACACGGATCTGCTGTTGCTGGTCCGTGACGGCCACACCGACGCCATGGCCGAACTCTGGTCGCGGCACTACCCGGCGACGCTGACCGCCGCGCGTCGGATCAGTCGCCAGCCCCAGGACGCCGAGGAATTCGCCTCGGACGCCTTCTCGGGCATGCTGCACGCGATCAGCAACGACGGCGGCCCGTCGGTTTCCGTGCGGGGTTACCTGCTCACCGCGGTCCGGAACCAGGCTGCCAACCGCGCCCGTCGTGCCTCGGCGAACGACGTTCTCACCGATGAGTTGACCGATTTCGAGGACCCCGACCGCACCGGCCACGATCCGGTCGCGCATCACGCCGAGCTGGGCCTCGTGCGGCAGGCGTTCGCCACCTTGCCCGCTTCCTGGCAGATCGTGCTGTGGCGCACGGCCGTCGACCACGACAAGAACACGGTCATCGCGGCCGACCTGGACAGGTCGCCCAATGCTATTGCGGCCCTGGCGAAGCGCGCCAGGCAGGGATTCCGTGTCGCCTATCTGCGGGCCCACGAGTCCACACACGGTGTCGCCGAGGCTTGTGCGCCATACGCCTCGCGGCTGGTGGAGTTGCTGCCCGATGCCGACACCGTGGCGACCGCTGACGTTCGCGAGCACGTCGCCGATTGTCCGAGGTGCGCGCGCCGGCTGGCCGACCTGCGGATCATCGACGCCGATCTCGGGGGCGCCCTGCTGCCGGCCCTGCTGACCCTCGGGCCGGGCATCGCGTGGATCACCGGGGCGCAGGCGACCCACGTTGCCGCAGGTGGCGGGGCCGCGTGGCTCAACTGGTGGCGCGGGCCCGACCGGACGCGCACGCTGACCATCGCCGGTACGGCGGCAGGCGTGATCGTCGCCGGGACCTGCGCGGCATTCGCGTTGACGCACTCCGGATCCACCAAGCCCTACGAAGCGCTCGCGCCGGCGGCGTCGCAGAACGCAGCGGCTGCCGCCCACTCCGGCACCGGATCGGCGAACTCCAGCGCCGCCCCATCCGGCACGCAGAGCAGCAGCGCCGCCTCGAGCGCGGCCAAGCGGTCCAGTGCGGCGAAGTCGGCGAGCAATTCGTCCTCGGCGGCCTCCTCGTCGAGCACGACTTCTACCACCGGCACGACCACCAGCACCACGACGGGCAGCGAGTCATCCACGACCACGACGTCATCGCAGAGCCGGCGGTCGTCCGCAACCCGACCCGGCACCTCGACGACCTCGGTGTCGCGGACCTCGACGGCCACCGGAACCTCGACGGCGCCGGCGACGCACACGACGACGAGCAGGCCGACCTCGACGAGCCCGAGCCCCTCCCACACCCTGCCGCCGAAGCCGTCGCCGACCTCGACGAAGCCGCGGGGCTGCATGCCGATCTTCTGCTGGCCGTGGGACTTCTCGTCGTAACCGGCGCGTGACGCGGGTCGTCAGTCGGGGTGGCAGGCGATGACGATCTCGTCCGGGCTCAGCCTGTCCTCGGCGACGTCCAGCACTGATCTCGTATGGCGAGACGGTGGTGTCATGCCTCGGACTCGCGGTGGCACACTACGCACGTGGCACTTTCAGTGGCCGCGGTTACCACCGCATCGGTCATTATCAGCTAGCGCGTCGGACCCGGTCCGACGCGCAACCTCCCGTTACCCCGGGAGGTTTTTTCGTTTCCGGGCCACCCGCACCCGGGCGCGAGCGAAGGACCGGCCCGGCGTGGCCACCACCAGGGACCACAACAGCTTCGCCTCGAAAGGCGCACCATGACCGACCTCCACGTCTACGACACCACCCTGCGCGACGGTGCGCAGCAGGAGGGGCTCAACCTCTCGGTGACCGACAAGCTGGCGATCGCCGCCTACCTGGACGAGCTCGGCGTGGGATTCATCGAAGGTGGCTGGCCGGGTGCGAACCCGAAGGACACCGAGTTCTTCGCCCGGGCACGCACCGAGTTGCAACTGCAGAACGCCACACTTGCCGCGTTCGGTTCCACCCGGCGCGCCCACGGCGTCGCGGCCGACGACCCGCAGGTCCGTGCGCTGCTCGACGCGCAGACCGATGTGGTGACGCTGGTCGCCAAGTCGCACTCGCGGCACGTCACCGAGGCGCTGCACACCACGCCCGAGGAGAACCTCGCGATGATCCGGGACACGGTGAGTTTCCTGACCCGCGAAGGGCGTTCGGTCTTCCTCGACGCCGAGCACTTCTTCGACGGCTACCGCACCGACCCGGCATACGCACTCGAAGTCGTGCACACCGCCGCGGCCGCCGGCGCCCAGGTGATCGCGCTCTGCGACACCAACGGCGGCATGCTGCCACCGCAGGTCACCGATGTCGTCGGTGCGGTGCTCGAGAGCACGCGAGCCCGGCTCGGCATCCACTGCCACAACGACACCGGCTGCGCCGTCGCGAACTCGCTGGCTGCCGTCGAGGCCGGCGCCAGCCACGTGCAGGGCACCATCAACGGGTATGGCGAACGCACCGGCAACGCCGACCTGGTGACCGTCGTCAGCAACCTGCAGCTCAAGCTCGGTCAGCAGGTGATCGCGCCGGAGCGGCTGGGCCGTGCGCTGCACCTGAGCCACGCGATCAGCGAGGTCACGAATATCGTTCCCTACGGGCGCCAGCCGTATGTAGGGGCGAGCGCGTTCGCGCACAAGGCCGGCCTGCACGCGTCGGCCCTGAAGGTCGACCCCGATCTCTACCAGCACACCGACCCGGCCCTGGTCGGCAACTCGATGCGCACGCTGGTGTCCGACATGGCCGGGCGCGCAAGCATCGAGCTGAAGGCCAAGGAACTCGGCTACGACCTGACCCACGATCCGGAGCTGGCCGCGCGCACCGTCACGCGGGTCAAGGACCTGGAGCAGCAGGGCTGGACCTTCGACGCGGCCGATGCGACCTTCGAGCTGCTGTTGCGCGAGGAGGTCACGGGGGAGTCGCTGACGTACTTCGACACCGAGACCTGGCGAGTCATCATGGACTCGGCCTCGGACAGGGGTCCGTCGCTGTCGGAGGCGACGGTGAAGCTGTCCGCCGCGGGCCGGCGGGTCGTGGCCACGGGCGAGGGCAACGGCCCGGTCAACGCCCTGGACCACGCGCTGCGCGAGGCGCTCGCGGACGCCTACCCGGAGCTCGCGGCATTCGAGCTGACCGACTTCCGGGTGCGGATCCTGGATGCGTCGCACGGCACCGACGCCACCACCCGGGTGCTCATCGAGACCAGCGACGACAACGGCAGCTGGCAGACCATCGGGGTCGCCCCGAACATCGTCCACGCCAGCTGGCTGGCGCTCGTGGACTCCTTCACCTACGGCTTGCTCAAGCGGGGCATCGAACCTAGGAAATAGGCACGTCGGCCTTCAGGATGTCGTCGCACACCTCGATCAGTCGGGCCCGCAGCGCCTGCCCGCGGGCGGCGAATTCCTTTTGCCGGCGCACGTATTCGGCCTTGCCCTCGGGCGTCTCGATGCGCACGGGCTGATAGCCCAGCTCGCTCAGGTCGTATGGCGAGGCCTCCATGTCGAGCACTCGCACGTCGCGGGCCAGCTCGAAGCAGTCGAGCACCAGAGCGCTCGGGACCGCGGGCGACAGCTTGTAGGCCCACTTGTAGAGGTCCATGCCGGCGTGCAGGCAGCCCGGCTGCTCCAACGCGACCTGCTGCTCGCGGGTGGGCTGCACCGTGTTGCGCGGTCGAGCGTCCTCGGTGAAGAAGCGGAACGCGTCGTAGTGCGAGCACCGCACCGTATGACGCTCCACCACCTCGTCGGTGCCGGTGCTGCCCAGGCGCAGCGGCCAGTCCTCGTGGCGGACGTCGCCGGCCCGGTAGACCATCGCCCACTCGTGCAGCCCGAAGCAGCCGAGGGTCGGCGGTCGGTCCGCAGTGGCAGCGAGCAGTGACCGGATGAAACGCACTGTCGGCGCACGCTTTTCGAGGAAGAGGGCCAGATCGACCTCCGCAGCCCCATCGACCGTCCGGTAGAGCGGCCAGCCGGCGTGCTCCGCGGCGTCCTCGAGGCCGACCCCGACGCCGGGATGCCAGCGCCGCAACAGCCGCGGCCGGTGCGAGTAGTAGGTGAAGAGGAAGTCCTCCACCGGATGCGACCTGCCGCCCTTGCGGCGCTGCCGGTGCGCTGCGGTCAGCTCATCGACCCGGCGCTCATGCGCCGCGGCGAGCGGGGCCCAGGCGGCATACGACAGAGGGGAGGACATCGGCGCGAGTCTACTTTCGCGAAGTCGTGTGGGCTGCGTCACTTCCGTCGTTAGAGTGAGCCTGCTCGGGCCGGACCGTCGAAGGAGCGCCTCATGCGCCGTCAGCTCACCCTCGTTGTCGTCGTCGCCGCTGCGGCCGCCACTGTCGCCCTGCCGGCGGAGTCGGCGAACGCCATGCCGGTGGAGTCGGCGACCGCTGCGCCCATCGGCCCGGCACACGGCAACGCGCCGGCCCCGAAGTGGTACCTCGCGCTCGGCGACTCCCTCGCCGCGGGCTACCAGCCGGGCACCGGCGACGACAAGACCGGCGGCTACGTCGGTGGGGCCCTGGCGATGCTCAAGCAGCAGAACAAGAGCGTCAAGCTGACCAACCTCGCGTGTTCCGGCGAGACCACCACGACGTTCACGACCGGGACGCGATGCCCGGCCGAACGCAGCCAGCAGGACCAGGCCCTGCACTTCCTCAAGGGTCACCGCAACCAGGCCGGCGTCATCACGATCGACCTCGGCTCCAACGACATCGACACCTGTGTCAAGGGCGGGGCCATCGACCAGACCTGCATCGCCGGCGGCCTGCAGTCGGTCTCGGCCAATCTGCCGCCCATCCTGCAGAAGCTGCACGCCGCAGCGCCGAACGCCCGGATCGTCGTCCTTAACTACTACAACCCCTTCCTCGCCGCCTACCTGCTCGGCCCGGCCGGCCAGACGGTCGCGCAGCAGTCCGCGTTCCTCGCGACGATCTTCAACGGCGAGATCTCCCAGGCGGCGGCCACGATCAATGCACCGATCGCCGATGTCGCCGCAGCCTTCGAGAGCGACGACTGGGCGCCGGTCAGCACACCGTCGTTCGGGGTGCTGCCCACCAACGTCGCCCGGATCTGCGAGTGGACCTGGATGTGCACGAAGCAGAACATCCACGCCAACGACGCCGGGTACGCCGTGATGGCGTCGGCGCTCGCGCCATACCTGACGTCCTGAGCGGAAGATCCGTCGGTAGGGTGACTCGGTGCGCATCGCGAGATACACCACTGGTGAGGACCCGACGTTCGGGCTGGTCGACGGAGCCGGCGAGAAGATCGCCGAGATCTCCGGGGATCCGCTCTACACCAAGATCCAGCTGACCGGCGTCACGACGACCGTCGACGAGGTGCGCCTGCTGTCGCCGGTGATCCCGCGCTCCAAGGTGATCGGCATCGGTCGCAACTACGCCGAGCACGCCGCCGAGCTGGGCCACGACGTGCCCGAGCAGCCGCTGATGTTCCTGATCCCCAACACCGCCGTCGCCGGCCCCGGCGACCCGGTCGTCATGCCGCCGCAGTCCGAACGCGTCGACTACGAGGGCGAACTCGCGGTCGTCATCGGCCGCATGTGCAAGGACATCGAGCCGGACGAGGCGCGGTCGGTGATCTTCGGTTACACCTGCGCCAACGACGTCACCGCGCGTGATCTGCAGAAGTCCGACGGTCAGTGGTCGCGCGCCAAGGGCTTCGACACCTTCTGCCCGCTCGGCCCGTGGATCGAGACCGACCTGGACCCGACCGAGCAGCACGTGGTCACCAAACTCGACGGCGAGACCGTCCAGGACGGCACGTCGGCCGACATGATCTTCGACGTCGCGACACTGGTCTCGCACGCGTCCAAGGCGTTCACGCTGCTGCCCGGCGACGTCATTCTGACCGGCACCCCCGAGGGCGTCGGTCCGGTGCAGCCCGGCCAGCGCGTGTCGGTCGAGATCGGTGACATCGGCGTCCTCGAGAACCCGTTCGTGCGCCACAACGCCGAGGACTGAACCATCCGCAATGTGACGCGTTCGACGCCCGAACCGGTCGGTGCAACTGCCCGAACGCCTTAGGCTGGAATTCGTGTCCGATACGCCGATTCGTTCCTCATCGTCGATCGGACCTGTCTCCGATCAGGCATCCTTCGGTCGCGAAAGTGCACCGATCGGAATCTTCGACAGCGGGTACGGCGGTCTGACCGTCGCCCGCGCGGTGCTCGACCAGTTGCCCCACGAGTCCATCGTCTATCTCGGTGACACCGCCCGTGCGCCATACGGTCCGCGGCCCATCGGCGAGGTGCGCGCGCTCGCGCTGGAATGCCTCGACCGGCTCGTCGACCATGGCGTCAAGGCGCTGGTGATCGCCTGCAACACCGCATCGGCCGCGGTGCTGCACGATGCGCGTGAGCGGTATGACGTCCCGCTCATCGAGGTCATCCGCCCGGCCGTGCGGCGTGCGGTGCGCGCCACCAACAACGGTCGGGTCGGGGTCATCTCGACCCGTGGCACCCACCAGTCACGCGCCTACCCGGACGCGTTCGCGGCGGCGCCCGACCTGCATGTCGTCAGCGTTCCCTGCCCCCGTTTCGTGGAGTTCGTCGAGGCCGGCACGACCGGCGGCCCGGAGCTGCTGGAGTGCGCCCGGTCCTACCTCGAGCCGCTGAAGCAGGACGAGGTCGACACCCTGGTGCTCGGGTGCACGCACTACCCGTTGCTGACCGGTGTCATCTCCTACGTGATGGGCGACGGCGTCACGCTGGTGTCGTCCGCGGAGGAGACCGCGAAGGATCTCTACCGCGTGCTCGCCGATGCCGACCTGCTGCGCCCGGACACCTCCGGGACGCCCGGCCATTCGTTCACCACCACCGGCGATCCGGACCAATTCCGAAGGCTGGCAAGGCGATTCCTCGGTCTGGGTCCAGAGTTCGATCACGTCTTCGCCGGCAACATACGGCATGGAAGTTACGCACGAGAAAGGCAGGAGGCATGAGAGCCGACGCGTTGCGCGGAGCTTGCGACTCGCAACGCAGACGGATTTCAAGCCTCGGCGTGCAGGAGAAGGAGGTCTCGTGAAGCTGACCATCGTGGGCTGTTCCGGCTCCTTCGCCGGACCCGATTCGCCCGCCTCGTCATACCTCGTCCGGGCCGAGCACGAGGGCCGCACGTGGAACCTGCTGCTCGACCTCGGCAACGGCGCACTCGGCAGCCTGCAGCGGTTCATCGATCCGCTCGACATCGACGCCGTCGTGCTGTCCCACCTGCACCCGGACCACTGCGCCGACCTGTCCGGCCTGCACGTCGTGCTGCGCTATCACCCGGTCAGCCCGCAGTCGGTGACCGTGCCCGTGTGGGGGCCCGCCGGCACCGGACTGCGCATCGCCCGCGGCGCCGGTGTCACCGACGAGGAGGCCACCGACCCGTCGCTGCTGGAGCCGGAGTTCGACTTCCGCGAGCTCGCCGACGGGGTGTCGTTCACGGTCGGGCCGTTCACCGTCACGTCATACCGGGTCAACCACCCGGTGGAGGCGTACGGCCTGCGGGTCGAGGCCGATGGCAAGGTGCTCGCCTACACCGGTGACACCGACAGCACGCCCGCGCTCACGCCGCTGCTCGCCGGTGCCGATCTGGCGCTCGCGGACTCGGCGTTCTGCGACGAGCGCGACGATGCCGAGGGCATCCACCTGTCCGGTCGTCGTGCGGCCGAGGCCGCGGTCGCCGCCGGCGGGGTGCAGCGGTTGATGCTCACCCACATCCCCGCGTGGAACGACCCGGACGTGTGCCGGAAGCAGGCCGCCGCCGTATGGACCGGAGACGTCGAGGTCGCGGAGCCGTTCGCGTCATACGACGTCTGAGGCGTATGCCGCGATCACCTGGTCGACTTCACGACCACCACGACGATCGCGACAATGATTAATGCGAGGAGAATCGCGAAGGCGATCTTCACCTTGCTCCACGGCCGTCGACCTTGGACCTCGCCGGTGACGCCGTTGATGAAGACCTGGAACGGGCGGCCCTCGAAGGTCACCGTCAGCAGCCACACCGGCAACAGCAACTGGGCGAAGGTCAGCGAGTTGTAGCGCGTGCGGATCCCGTCGATCCGTTGCTCGTCGCCGCCGATGTCCCGGCGCACGGTGTCGCGGATCTCCTGATCGATCTGGTTGCGGGCTCCGCTCTCGAAGCGCCGGCCGGCGTCCTCGTCATACGTCCGGGCCAGGTGTCCGGCGACGTACTGCGGTGAGTAGGGGCGCGCGGCGGGGATCGGCCACGGGTCGAGCGCGACGAGCTTCTTGTGGTCCAGCCCGGTGTTGGCCGGCTCCAGGACGTCGTGGAAATCGTTGGCGACACGACCGGACACGGGCCACCAGTTGGTGCGGGTCTCGGTGTGCCGGTTGTCGCCGTCGCCGACCTCCACCGTGTAGTGCTCCCCGCGGTGGCCGGTGTAGTCGGTGACGGTCTGGGCGTCATACGTGAAGTAGCTCAGGTAGATGCTGGTGAAGGAGCCGACCTCGCGGTAGGTCTTGAACTCGCGCGGCGCGAACCAGCGGCTGTTGATCCACGTCTTGACGTTCGCCCGGGCGGTCTGCTCGTCGACCTGGAACGGCAGCACCCCGTCCAGTGGCAACCGCTGCGGGGCGCGCTGCAGGTCGTTGCGCTGGATCGGCGTGGCGCAGTAGGGACACTTGGTCGCGGTCAGCGTGCCGTTGAACGACGTTCTGCCGCCACAGTTCTGGCACACGACCTCGCGAGTCAGCGACTGCGCGGCGTGCTTCTCGTCCTCGGCGATGCGCGCGGCCAGCTCCTGCATCGCTCCCTGCAGATCGCGCTTACGGACCGTTCCCTGCGGTGCCGTGATGACCTCGCCGTGACCGCACGAACGGCACAGCAGCCGGTCGTGGCCGGGGTCGTAGAAGAGGTTCGCGCCGCACTGCGGGCACGGGTAGGTGCGGGTCTGCTCGCTCACTTGCAGTTGCGCGGGGTCGCGCAGCGCTCCGGGGTCGGGGAGCTGCGCCGGCTGGGGAAGGGGTGGCGGCTGCGGCAGCTGGACGGGTTGCGGGAGCGGCGGCGGCGTCTCGTCGTCGGTCATCGCATCATTCGGCCGGCGTCGCGGGCGGTGCCTGCGGCGGGGCGGTCGGAGGCAGCGGCGGCGGAGTCGCGGCGAACAGCGGCGCGAGCTCGGGGACCGACGACGCGGCGGCCCAGGCCGGCATACCGGCGGTCCAGACCAGGGTCTGCGGGGTCACCTGACCGGACGCGCGCAACTGGTCGATCGTGAACGGACCCTGCTGTTGGTTGTTCACCGCGATGTGGAAGGTCTTGCCACCCGGCAGCGGCGGGGGACTGCCGGCGGGTTGTCCGCCCAGCGAGCCGGCGGCCTGGCCGGCCATCTGCGCACCCATGGCCGCACCCATGCCGGCGGCCATCATGTCGCCCATCGCGCCGCCGCCGGGGTTGCCCGCGGCGGTCACCATCGCCTCGGCGGCCGTCGCCTGCTGGTAACGCTGCATGTCACCCACGTTGTTCGCCCAGCCGGACGCCTCGACACCCTTGGCGACGCCGCGGGTCATCGCGTTCGTGATCTCGTCGGGCAGGGAGATGTTCATCGTGATGGAGTCGATGCCCAGGCCGTATTCGTCGTCCACCCGCTCGGCGACGAACGATCGCAGCTTGTCGGACAGCTCGACCTGCTTGCCCTGCAGGTCGATCACGCCGAGCTTGGTCTCCATGATCATGTCGGAGAAGGCGAGCGTGATGACCCGGCGCAACAGCTCACCGATCTCGTCGATGTTGACGCGGCTGTCCGTGCCGATGACCTCGCGCAGGAAGATCGCCGGGTCGACGACGCGCACGATGCACAAGCCGTTGGCCCGCAGCTGCACCATTTTGAAATCGGGGTCGCGCACGGTCACGGGATTGGCTGTGCCCCAACGGAAGTCGGTCACCGGGCGAGTGTTGATGAAGTAGACCTCGCTGCGGAACGGGCTGTTGAAACCGTGCTGCCAGCCCTGCAGCGTCGCCATGATCGGGAGGTTCTCGGTGGTCAGCTCGTAGATGCCCGGCCCGAAGCGGTCGGCGAGCTTGCCGGTGTGGACGAACACCGCTTCCTGGCCCTCGCGGACGATGAGCTTCGCGCCGTTCTTGATCTCGTTGTTGTAGCGCGGAAAGCGCCACGCCAGCGCCGAATGTGAGTCGTCGATCCACTCGATGATGTCGACGAGTTCGCCCCTGAGCTTGTCCATGAGTCCCATGACGGACAGCTTAGGTATGGCGCGCGTCCTCCGTGGCGACGATGCCGGCATCGGGCGCGAGATCGAGCCGTTCCAGATCGCGGCTGCCACGCCAGGCAAGTGGTGCGAGCGCACAGCAGGCGAGGACCACCGCGCAGCCGAGCAGCACCGGCTTGATCCCGAAGCCCGCAGCGAGTGGTCCGGCCATGGCGTTGCCGAGCGGCATACCGACGAACGACACGAGGGAGTCCCACGAACTGACCCGCGCCAGCAGATGATGCGGCACGCCGTCCTGGATCGCGGTCTCCCACATCACGCTGAAGAACATCAGCCCGGCATAGCCGATCAGTCCGGTCACGATGACGG
The DNA here is from genome assembly GCF_035551235.1 of Flexivirga sp. Classification (GTDB taxonomy): domain Bacteria; phylum Actinomycetota; class Actinomycetes; order Actinomycetales; family Dermatophilaceae; genus Flexivirga. The sequence goes on from NZ_DASZNO010000040.1 coordinate 31,590, forward strand.
TGTCCAGCCGCCCCGGCCACACATAACCGGCCGCCCAGAGCGGCATCAGCGCACAGGTCAGCCAGCCGATGCGCAACGGGTGGCGCGGCCGGGCGCGCAACGCGATCGCGCTGCCGATCAGTCCGCCCGCACCTTCCGCGGCCGCGATGAAACCGAAGGCGTGCGGACCACCGAGATCGCGCAGCGCGATGACCTGCACCAGCACCAGCAGGACGCCGTTCGCGACGTGGTAGACGCCGGCCGCCATCACTCCGACGAAGAGCCAGTCGCGCTCGCGCATCGCCCGCCAGCCCGCGCCCAGATCGGCGACGAAGCTGTCGCCGCTGCCCGTGCGTATGACGGTCGAGCGCACGCGCCATACGGTGGCGCACGAGACCAGGAACGTGACCGCGTTGATGAAGAAACCCGTTGGTGCGCCTGCGAATCCGACAATGACGCCGGCCACGGCTGGTCCGGCCACCAGGCTGAGTCCCTGCAGCACGCTCAGCACGGCGTTCGCCCGCTGGCGCTGGTCGACACGCACCAGGGTCGGCTTCAGCGACTGCATGGCGGGCTGGAAGAACGCCGATGCACCGCCGGACAGTGCGGTGAACGGCGCGAGTGCCCCGAAGGACGCATGTCCGGTCGCGAAGATCATGCCGATGATGGCCGCGAGGACGGCGCGCGCGAGATCCGACCAGATCATCACGGTGCGCGGTGACAGGCGGTCGCTCCAGACACCGCCGGCGAGCGTGAACACCGTGCGGCTGACCATGAGCACGGCCATCAGCGCACCGAGTTCGGAGACCGACCCGCCGTGCAACAGGATGCCGACGGACAGCGCGATCGGCTGGAAGGCACTGCCGAACCACGAGAGTCCCTGTCCGGTGGCGATCAGCCGGAAGTCGAGGGACAGCGGACTGTCTCCGCGGCGTCGTTCCACGAAAACGACGATAGTTCGGTGACGAATAGTTAGTCAACAAACAATTAATCGGCGTACTACCGTGGGTGTATGGCGAAACCCCAGGACTCGGTCGACCTGCACGTCGCGCGGTGGGCTGCACTGTGGGAGGGCAATCCGGCCTTCGACGGCGAAGTCGAAGGGGCGATGACCCGCATGCAGTTCCTGCTGCGAACCAAGAGCCGGCGCGATGCCGCCGCGTTCGCCGGGCAGGACTTCACCCTGGAGGACTACGGCACCCTGCATGCACTGATGGTGCAGCCGTACCCCACGGAGGCGACGCCGACGCAACTTGCCGAGGCGGTGGGCGTCACCAAGGCATCCATGACGGGCCGGCTCGATCGGCTCGAACGGTCCGGGATGATCACCCGCGAGACCGACAGCAAGAACCGGCGCCGGGTCCTGATCCGGCCAACCCGAGCCGGCCGGGAGGCATGGGACAGCTATGTGCACGCGGGGATGCGTCGCGAGCAGGAGGTCCTGGGCGCACTCAGCCAGAAGGAGCTGGTGCAGCTGAACGCATTGCTGCGGAAGGCAGTTCGCGGTTTGGAGTGACGCTGCGCGTCATACGCCAGGGTCCGCGGGCGAAAGCGGCGGCGGCGCCTCCTACCCTGGCAGCATGACTGACGACGTGACCCGACATGACGGCCGTGCCACTGACCAACTGCGCGAGGTGCGCATCACTCGCAACTGGCTCGACCACGCCGAGGGCAGCGTGCTGGTGGAGTTCGGCAAGACCCGCGTCCTGGTGGCCGCGTCATTCACTCCGGGCGTGCCGCGCTGGCTGGCCGGGCAGGGCACCGGCTGGGTGACGGCGGAGTACGAAATGCTCCCGCGCGCGACCAACACCCGCTCCAGCCGCGAGTCGCGCAAGGGGAAGGTCGGCGGGCGCACGCACGAGATCTCCCGGCTGATCGGCCGCTCCCTGCGTGCCGTGATCGACACCAAGGCACTCGGCGAGAACACCATCGTCCTGGACTGCGATGTCCTGCAGGCCGACGGCGGCACCCGCACCGCGTCCATCACCGGGGCGTATGTCGCCCTGGTCGACGCGATCGCCGACGCCCGTGCGCGCGGCCTGATCGCCGCGAAGGCTCAGCCGTTGACCGGGTCGATCGCCGCGATCAGCGTCGGCATCGTGAAGGGGACCCCGGTGCTCGACCTGGACTACCCCGAGGACTCGACCGCCGAGACGGACATGAACGTCGTGATGACCGGCGCCGGCGGCTTCGTCGAGATCCAGGGCACCGCCGAGGGCAAGCCGTTCGACCGCGCCGAGCTGGACTCGCTGCTGGCGCTGGCGGAGAAGGGCATCGGTGACCTGACCAAGCTGCAGCAGGCCGCCCTCGAGGCGCCCGCCCGGGAGCGCTCCTGATGGCCGATCGGGAACGCACGCTCGTCCTGGCCACGCGCAACGAGGGGAAGCTGCGCGAGTTCCGGCAGCTGGTCGCCGAGGTACCGGAGCTGCACGATGTCGAGGTCGTCTCCGTCGGATCCTTCCCCGACCTGGAGGACGTCGTGGAGACCGGCGTGACCTTCCTGGAGAACTCCTCGCTGAAGGCACACGAGGTCGCGAAGGCAACGGGTCTGCCTGCGATCGCTGATGATTCGGGTCTGGCGGTCGATGTTCTCGGCGGCTGCCCGGGAGTGTTCTCGGCACGCTGGTCCGGCACCCACGGAGCGGACCAGGCCAATATCGACCTGCTGCTCGCACAGACCGCGGATGTGCCGGCCGAGCGGCTCACCGCGCACTTCGTGTGCTGCGTGGTGCTCGCGCTCCCGGACGGCACGCAGCGCTCGCGGCTGGGCCAACTGCACGGTGTGATCAGCCGGGACCAGCGCGGCGACAACGGATTCGGATACGACCCGATCTTCGAGCTGCCGGACGGCCGGTCGCTCGCCGAGCTGGGCGCGGAGGAGAAGAACGCGATCTCCCACCGCGGCAATGCCCTGCGGGCGTTGCGGCAAGACCTTACGGAGTTGTTAGGACAGTAGGCCCACCCAGCTGCCGGTGCGACCATGATGACGTGCTCAAGGATCACGTCGACGCGGCGCAGGAATCACAGTCGGAGCCACCCGGGTGGCTGGGGGCCGCGGGTGGGTTCGTGGCCGGCGTCGTCACGGTCGGCTGCGCGGAGTTCCTCGCGGGTGTCTTCCTGCGGCAGGGCTGGAGCGACGGCACCCCGTCACCGGTGCTCGCGGTCGGCGGGGCCTTCATCGACCGGACCCCGCCCTGGCTGAAGACCTTCGCGGTCGACAACTTCGGCACGAATGACAAGCACGTGCTGCTCGGCGGCATCGCCGTGGTGCTGGTGCTGCTCAGCCTGCTCATCGGCTGGTTGCTGCGCCGCTACTTCACCGCCGCGCTGGCGCTCTTCGTGGTGCTGATCGCCGTCGCAGCGGCCGCGGTCACCTCCCGGCCCCACGCCGGTGTGATAGACCTCGTCCCGTTGCTGGCCGGTGCCGTCGGTGGGTTGGCGACGCTGCACCTGTGGCGCGACAACGTGTTGGCGGACGCGGCCCGACCAACGGGCTTCGCTGCCACCCGCCGTTCCGTGCTGGTCGGCGGGGGAGCCGCCCTGGGGGCTGCACTGCTCGGTGTCCTGGGCAGGGCGTGGAGTGAGAGCGCGCGTGCGGTGCAGTCGGCTCGTGCGGCGTTCGTGATGCCGCGGGTCCCGAAGGCACGCCAGGTCACGGTGCCCGAGGGCGCGTCCGTGGGTGTGTCGGGCGTGACGCCATACATCGTGCCGAACGGGAGCTTCTATCGGATCGACACGGCGCTCGTGGTGCCGCAGGTCGACCCGGCGTCGTGGAAGCTGCGCGTCACGGGAATGGTTGACCACGAGATCGAAATCGACTGGAACACCTTGCTTTCCAAGCCGATGCAGGAAGCGATGGTCACCCTGATGTGCGTCTCGAACGAGGTCGGGGGTCATCTCAACGGCAACGCGATCTGGACCGGTTGGCCGGTGCGCGAGCTGCTCGCCCAAGCCGGCGTCCAGCCGGGTGCCGACATGGTGCTGTCGCGCAGCGTCGACGGGTTCACCGCCGGCACGCCGCTCGGCGCGATGACCGACGATCGCAACGCGCTCATCGCAGTGGCGATGAACGGCGAGGCGTTGCCGGCCGAGCACGGATTCCCGGTGCGCCTGGTGGTGCCGGGTCTGTACGGCTACGTGTCCGCCACGAAATGGCTCACCGAGCTGAAGCTGACGACCTTCGAGAAGGATCAGGGCTACTGGACCCCTCGCGGCTGGTCGCCGCTCGGGCCGGTGAAGACGGCGTCCCGCATCGATGTGCCGCACGGCGGGGCGAAGGTCGATGCCGGCATGGTCGCGGTCGCCGGGGTGGCGTGGCGCCAGCATGTCGGCATCTCCAAGGTGCAGGTGCGGGTCGACGGCGGCGCCTGGCAGGACGCGCAACTCGGTGCCGGTGCGAACGCGGACGTATGGCGCCAGTGGGTCTTCGAGTGGAACGCGAAGCGCGGCCACCACACGCTCACCGTGCGGGCCGTGGACAAGAGGGGCGAGGTCCAGATCGCTGCGTCGGCACCCCCGGCGCCCAACGGCTCGACGGGATACCACTCGATCTCGGTCACTGTGCGGTGAGACCATGCGGCGATGGCTGAACTCGCCGACCGCGCCGACCTGCCCACTCCGATCCTGATCCGTCGCGCAACCGAAGCGGATCGTCCGGTGCTGGAACGACTGTGGCTGCTGTTCCGGCACGACATGTCCGCGGTGACGCCGACCCTGCCGAACCCGGACGGCTCGTTCCGGAGCGAGCGGCTGGAAGCAGCCCTCAGCGAATCCGGTTGGCAGGCTTGGCTGTTGACGTTCGGCGAGCGGCCGGGCGGTTTCGCGATCATTCGTGGACTCGATCAGCCGGTGCGCGTGCTCAACAGCTTCTTCGTCGTCGCCGGCGCTCGTGGGCACGGGGTCGGCTTCGACTTCGCCCGCGCGCTGCTGGGGGAGCACCCCGGGCGCTGGGACATCGCCTACCAGGACGAGAATCCGGCAGCTGTCCGATTGTGGCCGGCGGTCGCCGCGAGTCTGGATGCGTCATACACAGTGGAGCGCCGGGCGGTGCCCGGGGTTCCCGATGCGTCTCCGGATGTGTGGGTGTCCCTGACCGTGTGACGCCGAAATGCGTTGGCGGTGCGCCAGTTGTCGCGGCTAGCGTGCCTCGTATGCCGGTGGACTTCGTCGCAGTGACGTTCGACGTCGATGACGTGCCGGCAACTGCGAGGTTCTGGGGCCGTTTGCTCGATCGCCGGCCGCGGCCGGATCGTGGCGGCATCCTGCTGGCGGGTGACGACACCCAGGTGGGCCTGCGGTTCGCGTCGGCGCGCGGCGGTGCGGCAGGTCAGGACCAGCTGCATCTCCACCTGACCAGTGACGGCGCCCAGGGGCAGGACGAGATCGTCTCCCGAGTCCTGGGACTCGGTGGCGAACTCGCCGACGTCGGCCAACTCCCCGAGGAGGACCACGTCGTGGTGGCCGATCCCGACGGCACGGCCTTCTGCGTCATACCACCCGGAAACAACTTCCTCTCCGGCTGTGGCTTCCTCGGCGAGGTCAGCTGCGACGGCTCCCGCGAGGTCGGGCTCTTCTGGCGCGACGCCCTCGGCTGGGAGCTGGTGTGGGACGAGAACGGGGAGACCGCGATCCAGTCGCCGTACGGCGGCACGAAGCTGGCATGGGGCGGCCCGCCGATCGAGCCGAAGTCGGCGCGGATGCGCCAGCGGTTCGTGTTGTCAGCAGCCGATCCGTCGGCCGAGGCGAAGCGGCTGACCGCGCTCGGCGCAACCGTGCTCGACGATCGGCAGGACGAGATCGAACTCGCCGATCCGGACGGACGCGAGTTCTCGCTCCGACCGCGCTGAGCTGCCTGCCGATCGTGCGGGGACCTTTCCGCACCATGTGCAGTCCCGAAGTCGGAGAACGCGTTTCATCCGTTCACGGGCCAGCAGCAGGTGCGCTCCAGCGCACTTCCTGCTGGCCCTTGAATCGTGGGACCGGTATCAACCGCGGAGCACGTCGGTGAAGTGGTCGACGGTCGGCACCGGGTCGTAGAAGTGGTGCAGCGCCGCACGCCACAGCTGGTAGTCCTCCGACTGGCGGAAGCCGACGGTGTGGTCGGTGAGCTCGTCCCACTGCACCTGCAGCAGGTACTCATTCGGACGCTCGACGCATCGCGCGAGCCGTAGATCGCGAAAGCCCTTCTGTCGGCTGATGATCGGTATGGCGCTCGCGAAGGCTCGCTCGAACGCCGGCTCCTGGCCGGGTCGCACCGGAAGGGTGACGGACTCGAGGATCGGGGAAGCGCTGCCGTTGTCGGCGGCACGTGTGGTCATGCCGACGAAGGTACTTCACGAAGGCCGGCCCGGCCCCGCCGGTCGCGTGGCAGGCTGACGGCATGACTTCGATCTCCCTGCCCGACGGACGTGCTCTCGACATACTCGTGAACGGTGCCGATGACGGCCCGGTCCTGGTCTTCCATCACGGAACGCCGGGATCGCTTCTCCCGCGCAAGGTCATGGTGGAGCAGGCCACCGAGCGGGGCGTTCGCCTGGTCACGTATTCCCGTGCGGGGTATGGCGATTCGGCTCGTCAGGCAGGTCGCAAGGTTGCCGACATCGCAGCCGACGTGACCGCGATCCTGGATCACCTCGGCGTCGAGAAGGCGATGACCGCCGGTTGGTCCGGTGGCGGGCCGCACGCGCTGGCAACGGGCGCGCTGCTGCCCGACCGCATCACCGGCGTGCTGAGCATCGCGGGGGTGGCGCCATACGACGCGGAGGACCTGGACTTCCTCGGCGGGATGGGCGAGGGCAACATCGAGGAGTTCGGTGCGTCCCTCAAGGGCGAGGCCGAGCTGCGCCCGCTGCTCGACGGGATGCGCGAGGAGCTGAAGAACGCCACACCGGAAGCGATCCTCGGCGAGCTCAGCACGCTGCTTCCGGACGTCGACCGCAAGCAGATCACCGACGAGGCCGGGGAGGAGATGGCCGCGAACTTCCGCGAGGCGCTGAAGAACGGTGTCGACGGCTGGGCCGACGACGACCTGGCCTTCACCGTGCCGTGGGGTTTCGACCTCGCCGCGATGCGCGTGCCGACGTTCGTCTGGCAGGGCAGTGCCGACCTGATGGTGCCGTTCGCCCACGGGCAGTGGCTCGCGGCGAACGTGCCGGGTGCGACCGCACACCTGCTGGAGGGCGAGGGGCACCTGTCGATCGGGATCGGTGCAATGCCGCAGATGCTGGACGAGCTCCGCGCAACCTACTGACACGCGTCGGCCGAAGGACGCGCCAGAAAGCACAGGGCACGAGTAGGGACAGGGACGAGGAACGAGTCCCATCCCTATTCGTGCGCGAGGCGGGACTCGAACCCGCACACCCGAAGGCACCAGAACCTAAATCTGGCGCGTCTACCTGTTCCGCCACTCGCGCGCGCCGCAAAGTCTACGACGTGGGTGAGCGACCTCAGACGGCGCGGAAGATCCCCACGAAGAACGTGTCGTCACCCGGCTCCGGTCGCAGGTCGTATGTCGCGAAGCGTGACTCCAGCTGCCAGCCACCGCCCTCCGCGTCGGCGATGAACTCGTCCGCGGGGTAGCTGCGCCGGCCGGTGTCGCCGCCGTCCTGATGGAATCCGACGAGCAGGCGGCCTTCCGGCGTCACCACGGTGCGGAGGGCGGCGAGCACGGCGGGTTCGGAGTCCTCGGCGAGGAAGGTCATGACGTTGCCGACACACACGATCAGGTCGTATGCCGTGGGAAACTCCTGCGCTGCAAGGGATTCCGGGCTGACGTCCTCCAGCCGGAGCTGTGCGACCGGCAACGCCGGATAGGTCTTGCCGGCCTGTGCGAGCAGCTCGGCGTCGAGGTCCACGCCATAGGCGTCGTGACCGGCCTCCTCGAGAGCGGCCGCAATGCGTCCCATCCCGCAACCTGCATCGAGCACGGTGCCGGAGCGGGGCAGCAGCGTGTCGGCGAGTCGTGCTTCGCCGGTGATGTCGACGCCGTCCTTGAGCAGCTGCGCGAAGCGTGCGCCGTAGCCGTGGTGGCCCTGCTCCCAGCGGGACGGATTGCTCATGGATTCGTTCATGCGAGCTTCAACGCCTTCGACAGGGAGGCGACGTGTCCGGTGGCCTTGACGTTGTAACGGGCCAGCTCGACCTTGCCGTCGGGATCCACGACGATGGTCGACCGGATCACGCCGACGACCGTCTTGCCGTAGAGCTTCTTCTCGCCATACGCGCCGTAGGCCTCGAGCACTTCCTTGTCGGGGTCGGCGAGCAGCGGATAGGTCAGCGACTCCTTCTCGACGAACTTGGCGAGCTTCTCCGGCTTGTCGGGGGAGACGCCGATGACTTCGTAGCCGGCGCCCTGCAGGATTGCGAGCGAGTCGCGGAAGTCGCAGGCCTCCTTGGTGCATCCGGGGGTCATCGCGGCGGGGTAGAAGAAGATGACCAACCGCTTCCCGGCGAAGTCGCCGAGCGAGACCTGCTTCCCGGTGTCCGAAGTGAGCGTGAACGCCGGTGCCTTGTCGCCGATCTCGAGCCGAGCCATCGTGATCCTCCTTGAGAGGTGTGTTGTCGCTGCGAACTGGAAGTTTATTCGGGGAGCGGGACAGGACCATCGGCCCCTACTGCGTTATCGTCTCAGGCGAGCCTGACACGCGCGGCGCGACCGTGTGCCCACTGAACTCGAGTCGAGGAGAGACCATGGCTGACAAGGCCCCCGCGAAACCTGCCACCCGTTCCGCCAAGGACATCGAGGCGGATCTGGCGGCGACGCGCGAGCGGCTGGCGGGCACGATCGATGAGCTGGCGTTCCGCGCGCAGCCCAAGGAGCTCGCCAAGCGCCAGGTGGAGGACGTGAAGCTGAAGGTGGGTGGCATCACCCACACGCCGGACGGCGAGCTCAACACCCAGAAGCTGGCCATCGGGCTCGGCGGAGTCTCCGCTGCGCTGCTGACGCTGGGACTGCTTCGTCGCGCACGTGGCTGAAGTCAGCTCGGGCGGTTCGCCCGTTCCGGGCAACCTGCCCATCAAGATGCTGCACGACCGGGTGCTCGTCTCCGCCGACAGTGACGGCGGCGAGCGCAAGTCCGGTGGTGGCATCGTCATACCCGCCACCGCATCGGTCGGCAAACGTCTGGCCTGGGCGCAGGTCGTCGCGGTCGGCCAGCATGTGCGGCAGGTCAAGGTCGGCGATCGCGTGCTCTTCGACCCCGAGGAGCGTGCCGAGGTCGAGCTGCAGAGCCGGACCTACTTGTTGCTGCGCGAGCGTGACCTGCACGCCGTCGCCGCGCAGCGGGTCGAGACCGGTAATACCGGTTTGTATCTCTAGCCCTGCACCTCGGCGCGGGCTTCCTCGAACGCCTTGACGCACGCACGCACGTCGTCCTCGCTGTGCGCGGCCGAGAGCTGCACGCGGATGCGTGCCTTGCCCTGCGGCACCACCGGGTAGGAGAACGCGATCACGTAGACGCCGCGTCGCAGCATCGCGTCGGCGATCTGAGCGGCCTGCCGCGCGCCGTCCTCGCCCTCGAACATCACCGGCGTGATCGGGTGACTGCCGGGCAGCACCTCGAAGCCCGCCTCGGTCATCATCGCCCGGAAGAGGACCGTGTTGGCGACCAGCTTCTCCCGCTGCTCGCGTGAGTTCCCTGCGATCTCAAGGGCTTTCATCGAGCCGGCAACGACTGATGGTGCGACGGCGTTCGAGAAGAGGTAGGGGCGCGACCGCTGGCGCAGCAGGTCGACGATCTCCTGGTGCGCGGCGACATACCCACCGGACGCCCCGCCGAGCGCCTTGCCGAGCGTTGCGGTGACGATGTCGACCCGGTCCATCGTGCCGGTGTATTCCGGAGTCCCGCGGCCGCCCTCACCGACGAAGCCGATGGCGTGCGAGTCGTCCACCATCACCAGCGCGCCGAATTCCTCTGCCAGATCGCAGATCTCGGCAAGCGGTGCGTAGTAGCCATCCATCGAGAAGACACCGTCGGTGACAACCACCGTATGGCGCGCGCCCGCCTCCTTCGCGGCCTCCAGCTGGGCGCGCAGGTCGCTCATGTCGGCGTTCCGGTAGCGGAACCGCTTCGCCTTCGACAGTCGTATGCCGTCGATCAGCGATGCGTGGTTCAGCGCGTCGGAGATGATCGCGTCCTCCGCGCCGAAGAGCACCTCGAAGATGCCGCCGTTGGCGTCGAAGCAGGAGGAGTAGAGGATCGCGTCGTCGGTGCCGACGAAGGCCGCGATCTTGTGTTCGAGCTCGCGGTGCTGGGTCTGCGTGCCGCAGATGAAGCGCACACTCGCCATACCGAAACCCCACTGGTCCAACGCATCCCGCGCCGCTGAGACGACGTCCGGGTGGTCGGCCAGCCCGAGGTAGTTGTTGGCGCAGAAGTTCAGTGCCTCGGCCCCGGCGGTCTGCACCTTCGCAGACTGCGGCGACGACAGCTCACGCTCGTGCTTGGTCAGGCCGGCGTCCTCGATCTCCTGCAGGGTGGCGACGAGGGCTTCCTTGTTGGCGTACATGACCTGTGTCAGCTCCAATCCATGACGACTTTGCCGCACTCGCCGGAGCGCGCGGCGTTGAACGCGTCCTGCCACTTCTCGGCGGGGAAGCGGTGGGTGATGACCGAGTGCACGGCGTTCGCCAGTGCGGGTGACGACTGCAGCATCGCGCTCATGGCGTACCAGGTGTCGTACATCTCGCGGCCGTAGATGCCCTTGATGGTCAGCATGTGGGTGATGACCCGGCCCCAGTCGATCGCGAAGGGATCGCCGGGCAGCCCGAGCATCGCGATGCGACCGCCGTGATTCATATTGTCGATCAATTCGCTGACAGCAGAAGGGTTTCCGGACATCTCCAGGGCGATGTCGAAGCCTTCGCGCATGCCGAGGTCGGCCTGTGCGTCGGAGATGCGTTCCCGGCTCACGTTGACGACCCGGTCGGCGCCGGCCTCCTTGGCCAGCTGCAGGCGGTAGTCGCTGACGTCGGTCACCACGACATACCGCGCCCCGACGTGCTTGGCGATCGCGGCACCCATGACGCCGATGGGCCCGGCGCCGGTGACCAGCACGTCCTCACCCGCGATGGGGAAGGAGAGCGCGGTGTGGGTGGCGTTGCCGAACGGGTCGAAGACGGCGCCGACGTCGGGGTCCATGTCGTCCGGCTGCACCCAGACGTTCGAGGCGGGTATGACGACGTAGTCAGCGAACGCGCCATTGCGGTTGACACCGACCGAGCTGGTGCGGATGCACAGGTGTCGCCGGCCGGCGCGGCAGTTGCGGCATTCGCCGCACACGACGTGGCCTTCGCCGGAGACGCGCTGGCCGACCTGCACGCTCGTGACCCCGGGTCCGATGTCGACGACCTCACCGAAGAATTCGTGGCCGATGATCAGCGGCGGCTTGACGGTCGCGGCGGCCCAGTCGTCCCAGCCCTCCAGGTGCAGGTCGGTGCCGCACAGGCCCGCCCGCCATACCTTGATCTTGACCTCGCCCGGCCCTGCGGTCGGCTCGGGGGCATCGATCAGCTCCAAGCCCGGCTGGGCACCTGTCTTCGCCAGTGCACGCACGGCGGACAGTCTGCTACGTCACGCTGTCCAGCATGTGAGCGGGGTTGTGGACGTGTTGGCGACACGGCTGGCGCTCTGGTTAGGTAAGGCTCGCCTAAATCCCAAACGGAGGTTCAGATGAGCGTAGACACCAGCCAGTCACCCGCATCCTTGTCCCATCCCGCGTCGCCGACACCGGCTCGCCGGCCCGGGGCCGAGCTGCGTCCCGCCGCCCTCGCGGTGGTCCGGATGCTGCTCGGATTCGTCTTCCTGTGGGCGTTCCTCGACAAGGCGTTCGGCCTCGGCCTCGCCACCGCGGGGGAGCAGGCGTGGGTGCGGGGAGGGTCGCCGACGAGCGGGTTCCTGGGCAGCGTCGACGGCACCTTCGCCGGTCCGTTCCACGCGATGGCGGGGCACGCCTGGGTGGACTGGTCATTCATGTCCGGGATGCTGCTGGTTGGCGCGGCGCTCCTGTCGGGCATCGCGCTGCGCCTCGCGGCGGTGGGGGCGACCATGCTGATGGGCTCACTGTGGCTCGCCTCGCTACCGCTCGAGAACAACCCCTTCGTCGACGAGCACATCCTGTATGCCGCGACGGCGATCGCGCTCGCCGCCTGCCGGGCCGGCCACACGTGGGGCCTCGGCGGGAAGTGGTCCGAGGTCGCCGTCCGCTCGGGCCTGCGCTGGCTCGCCTGAGGCCGCTCGGCGCGTGCCGCTGCACAAGCCGGTGCACGCGAGAAACGTTGAAGGCCAGGACACTTCGTGTGTCCTGGCCTTCGGCTGGTGCGCCATCAGGGACTCGAACCCCGAACCCGCTGATTAAGAGTCAGCTGCTCTGCCAATTGAGCTAATGGCGCTCGTTCAACGCCTGAGAAAGATAGCAGGACCGACCGGCAGAAATGAAATCGAGGGTCGCACCCGTCGCCACACCGGTCCCAGCCATGCCCGAACCGGCTTCGCAACTGCAGTAGGTTTCGGAGTCGAGCCAGACTTTGACCCCGATCGAAGGACAACCTCCGATGTCGATGCTGCTGTTGGACGAGGAAGAGATCGAGCGTCCGAAGGAGACGCCGGACACCACTGCCAAGGCCGACTGGAAGGTCGCGCTCAAGCGCGCCGCAGGCAAATTCAGCTCCGACGAGTGCACGGACAAGGCCGCGGCACTGACCTACTTCTCGATGCAATCGCTCTTCCCGGGGCTGATCGGTGTGCTGTCGCTGATCAACGTCTTCGGCAACGGCAAGAGCACCACCAAGAGCATCGTGAAGATCGTCGCGAACATCGCGGGCAAGGATCCGAGTGAGTTCGACTGGCTGACGAAGTTCATCGACCACGTCAACACGCAGGGCGGCGGCGGCATCGCGCTGGCCGTCGGCATCCTGCTCTCGATCTGGTCGGCGTCGGGTTACGTCGGCGGGTTCAGCCGCGCGCTCAACCGGATCTACGAGGTGCCCGAGGGCCGGCCGGTCTGGAAGCTGCGCCCGGCGCTCTATCTGGTGACGATCGTCGAGGTCGTGCTCATCATCGTGGTGATGTTCGCCCTGGTGACGACGGGCAAGGTGGCCAGCTCCATCGCCGGTGAGATCGGCATACCGAGCCAGGCCGTGCAGATCTGGGACATCGCCAAGTGGCCGTTCGTCGTGCTGATCGTGGTCTTCATCATCGGGATGCTCTACTGGGCGACTCCCAACGTGCGCAAGACCAAGCGCGACATCTTCACCTGGGGCGCGCTGATCGGTTTCGTCGTCTGGGTCGTGGCATCGGCCGCGCTGCTGATCTACCTGGGCCTCACGCAGGGCGCCAGCTACCAGAAGACGTATGGCGCGTTCGCCGGCGCGATCATGTTCATGCTGTGGCTGTGGATCACCAACATCGCGATGCTCTTCGGGGCAGAGGTCGACGCCGAACTCATCCGTACCCGCCAGCTGAAGTCCGGGCTGCCGGCGGAGGAGATGATCCTGCTGCCCCCGAAGGACGACTCCAAGTTCGCAGGGATCGAACTCAAGGCGGCCAAGGAATTCGACACGGCTCACGAGCTGCGGCTGAACGCCATGCGTGAGGCAGCGGACGATCCGAATGTCTTCGGGCGGGCGCGGATGGCGGCCGGACACGCGGCCCAGGTTGCGGGCGTTGCGAGCACCTCGTCGCGATCGGGTAAGACTGGTCTTGTCGGGCCACGCGACGCATCGGCGCCGCGGGCCGCAGTGGACACCAACACAGAGGTAGGTGCGATCGCCGTGGGTGCAGAGGAAAGAGCAGTGATCGAGGAGTCGCGACTGCAGCGGCGTGACTCGTGGCTGCTCAAGGCACAGAAGGCGCGACTCGTGCGCGACCGGCTGGATCGGCAGCGGGCCAAGCAGGCGAAGAAGGAGAAGCAGCGCCAGGCCGAGGCCGCCAGGGAGGTCAAGATCGCCGAGTCCTACGTGACCCGGCAGGACCGCTGGGACTCGGTCGAGAAGGTCCGCGCCCAGTTCGTGCCCGCGGACACCGCCGAACGCGAGCAGGTCCGCGCCGAGCGGCGGGCCCGACGTGCGACATACGACATGGAGCAGGCCGAGAAGCAGGCCAAGGCGGCCCAGCGTCCGCCGGAGCCGGAGGAGAAGCCGAAGCCCAAGCACGAGTCCAAGCACAAGTCCAAGCAGCCGCAGGCGCCGGCCGTGCTTCGTGCCGAGATCGAGCAGGAGCAGTTGCAGCGCCGCGAGGAGTGGTTCGCCGGGCACCCGAAGCGTTCAGCGCGCTGAATTCGCTCGCGTTATCCCTTTTGGCCCTCACCTGGTTGGGGTAGACAGGAGGCAGCGACGCCGCATGGTGTCGTCGCGAGCGCGCTCGCAAGCACACGGCCCGACTCGGGCCACGAGATTCGCAGGAGGACGCATGAGTGATTCCACGCAGGATCCGTACCAGGAGGGACCCGCCGACGGCGGTGCCGAAGGTAGGCCGGGTGTGCAGGACGGAGGCGCTGATGGTGGCGCGGGCCAGGAGGGTCCCGCCGACGGTGGAGCTTCGGGCGCCGAAGGTGTGCAGGACGGCGGTGCCGATGGTGGCGCGGGCCAGGAGGGTCCCGCGGACGGTGGTGCCTCGGGCACATCGGGTGTGCAGGACGGAGGCGCTGATGGTGGCGCCGGCCAGGAGGGTCCCGCCGACGGCGGTGCCGGAGGCACCGAGGGCGTGCAGGACAGCGGCGCCGATGGCGGAGCAGGCCCCGCCAATTGAGCACACCCCACACTGCATCTGACGACCCCGGCACCGGCTTCGGTGCCGGGGTCGCTCAGCCGCGACTGCTCGGAGTCACCCCGGAAGAATTCGCCGAAAACTATTGGGGCCGTAAGGCGTTGCTGAGTCGCCAGGTCGCAGACTTCAGCGATCTCTTCTCCGCAGCGGCCGTCGACGAGTTGCTCTCCCGTCGTGGCCTGCGCACCCCCTTCCTGCGTATGGCGAAGGACGGCGCGACCCTGGCCGATCGCAGCTTCACCGCGCCGGCCGGAGTCGGAGCGACCATCGGGGACCAGCTCGACGACACCGCGATCTGGCGGCAGTTCGCCGACGGCGCGACGATCGTGCTGCAGGCGTTGCAGCGCACCTGGGCCCCCATCGGAGAATTCACCTCGCAGCTGGCGACCGAGCTCGGGCACCCCGTGCAGGCCAACGCCTACATCACGCCGCGGCAGAATCGCGGTTTCGACGACCACTACGACGTGCACGATGTCTTCGTGCTGCAGATCGCCGGCAGCAAGCGCTGGGTCATCCACGAGCCGGTCCACCCGGACCCGCTGCGCGACCAGCCGTGGACCGACCATCGGGCCGCCGTAGCCGAAGCCGCGCAGGGCGAGCCGGTGATCGACACGATGTTGCAACCGGGGGACTGCCTCTACCTTCCGCGCGGCTGGCTGCATGCGGCGCAGGCGCAGGACGAGGTGTCGATCCATGTCACGCTCGGCGTACATGCCTGGACCCGCTATGCGATCGCCGAGGAACTCGTCCAGGACGCGCTCACCCGGCTCCGGGACGACCCCGAGGCACGGCAGTCGCTGCCGATCGGAGTCAACGACCCGGCCGACGTGGTCGACACCGTCCGCAAGCAGCTGCTCGCGGTCCTGGGTGAGTCCGACCCGGCGCCCGCGTTCCACCGCGCCCGCAACCGGCAGAGCCGGCCCGGTCCGCTCGGCCCGCTCGCGCAGCAGGCCGCGGTCGACACATTGGACGAGTCGTCGATGGTTCGGCTGCGTGAGAGCCTGGCGCCCAGGCTGGATGCTCCGCGGCTGCACACGCGGGTCGGCTGGCTCGACTTCGAGGCCGACGAGCTGCCCGCCATACAACAGTTGCTGGACGGGCAGCCGCGAGCTGCCGGAGATATCGGACTCGCCCTCACTGCCCGGCTGTTGCGCGCGGGTGTTGCGGTGCCTGCAACGCCGTGACTCGACCGGGCCAGTTCCGTTGCGCTGCAGCCGCATTCGCCCGGGGGGATCGCCAGGCCGGCACCGCGGCGCGGGCGCGCGGCTGGGTCCTCATCGAGCATCCGGGCCCGTGGCCGTTCGGCGGGTTCGCCGAACTCGACCTGGCCCCCGAGGTGCAGCATGTCGTGCGCCACGCGGCGCAGTCCGCCGGGATGCGCATCCTGCTGGTCCGCCGGCACGGTCGCCAGCCGTCCGGGCGGGAGGCCCTCTGGGCCGTCCTGCGGTATGACGCAACGGGCGAGCACCGCCAGGAGTGGGGCAGCTGGTCCGAGGAGGCCGATCTCGCGCAGATCGCGGCGGCCATCGACCGACCCGGTGCCACCGGGTTGCCGCCGGTCCACCTGGTCTGCACGCACGGGGTCCACGACGCCTGCTGCGCGATCCGCGGCCGGCCCGTCGCTCGCGCGCTCAACGAGGAATGGCCCGACGAGACCTGGGAATGCAGCCACGTCGGCGGCGACCGCTATGCGGCCAACGTGCTGGTCGCTCCGGATGGCGTCTACTTCGGTGACGTCACGCCGGACCAGGCGATCGAGGCGGTCGGGCTGCTGCGCAGCGGGCTGGTCGCGGCCGATCACCTGCGCGGCTACACCGACCTCGCGCCGGCCGAGCAGTATGCCGTCGCCGAGGTGCTGGGTCGTTTCGGGCCGGCCGGGCGGCACGCCATACAGGTGCGCTCCGCGACGCGCCGCGGCGACCGGTGGACGGTGTTGCTCGAGTGCGCTGCGCCGTTGCCGGCCGAGGTGGCGGTCGAACTGCGGTTCTATGCGGAGCCGGCCGCCCAACTGACCTGCCTGGCTCCCGCGCCGAGTCGGGCCCTCGCCTATGAAACGGTCGCCGTGAGGGTTCCGCCGGACACGCGGCGCTGAGCCGGACGACGCCGCGGGATCACGAATGCTCGTGCTGGCGCTGCAGTTTCGCGATGTCTCGGCGCAGGCTGCGGATCTCGGCGAGCAGGAGATCGTCGTCGCGTTTGACCTGCTCGGTGATCCACGATGCGAGCGTCGCGGTGACGGTACCGAGCAGGGCGATCCCGGAGATCATCAGCGCCGCGCCGATGAAGTGGCCTTCGGTCGTCACCGGGTAGTGGTCGCCGTAGCCGACCGTCGTCATGGTCGAGATGGTCCACCAGGCGGCGTCACCGAAGGTGTGGATGTTGCTGCCGGGTGCGTTGCGCTCGACGTCCAGGCAGGTCAGTGACGCGGTGAAGCCGACCAGAAAGGACGCACTGACGATGTATGCCGCAACCCGGCCGCGCAGCGACGCGACCGTCATACGGTTCAGGACACGCAGCATCGGCACGACACGCAACAACCGCAGCGGACGCAGCATCGGCAGGATGAGCGCCGCGAAGTCGAGCAGGTGGCGAATCACCCACTTGCGCTTGTTGTTCGACTTGCGGTACTCCACGACGTAGTCGACCGAGAACAACCCCCAGGTTCCCCAGACGACCACGTCGCACAGGTGCCGTTCGGTGCGGCCGAGGCTCGTGTCGAGGATCGAGACGGCGTATGCCGCGAGGAAGACCACCGCGGCCAGCACGAGGGTGATCTCCCACCGGGACCTGGAACGCATGCGGCCATCGTGTGGGGGAGCGCTGGACGCTTCCTGCGCGACGGCCGGTCGTTCCCTGCGAGCCGGCGGCGGCCGGACGTGAAAGAACCCCGGCCTCGCAGGAGGCCGGGGTTCTTCGGTGTGGGGTGAGTGACGGGACTTGAACCCGCGACATTCGCGACCACAACGCGACGCTCTACCAGCTGAGCTACACCCACCATGGCTACTTCCATCGGAGGCAGCGCGGACTATCGTACCTGCTGCCAAGGGGTGGTCGTGACAACCCCCTCGTGCCTCGGGTGCTGTCACTCCGCAGAACCTTTTGGTCGCTCGCTGCGCTCGCTCGTGACCACCCCTTGACAGTTCAGCTCTCAGCGCCGAACTTCGCCGCGATCTGCTTCGCGGCCTTGCTGTCCGGGCCGGGCTGCGGCACGAAAACGGCCTCGCGGTAGTAGCGCAGCTCATCGATGGAGTCGCGGATGTCGGCGAGCGCGCGGTGGCCGCCGTTCTTGGCCGGCGCGTTGAAGTAGGCGCGCGGGTACCAGCGGCGGGACAGCTCCTTCACCGACGACACGTCGATGATCCGGTAGTGCAGGTGGGACTCCAGTTGCGGCATGTCGCGAGCAAGGAATCCGCGGTCGGTGCTGACCGTGTTGCCGCCGAGCGGCCACTTGCCCTCCTCGGGCGCGAACTCGCGGACGTAGTCCAGCACCTGCTGCTGCGCCTCTTCCATGGTCACGCCGCCGGCGAGTTCGTCCAGCAGGCCGCTCCTGGTGTGCATGGCGCGGACGAAGTCGTTCATCTGGTCGAGCGCCTCCTGGGACGGCTTGATGAGGACGTCCACCCCGTCGCCGAGCTGGTTCAGCTCGAAGTCGGTGACCAGCGCTGCCACTTCGATGAGTGCGTCGTCGGTCAGGCTCAATCCGGTCATCTCGCAGTCGATCCAGACGATTCGGTCGGTGCGTGCCTTGTCTTCGCTCACCGGATCACTCTAGGGACCCGTGCTCCGGACCGGTGGGGAAGCCTGTGGTGCGCAGTGCCGGACGCACGTCATACAGTGCCCGGGTGCTGCCGCCACCACGACCAGATCGGCGCCCCACGCTGCGCCGATGGCTGACCGTCTCGCTGATCGCGATCCTCTTCGCGCTCGGCGGACTCGGGATGCTGGTGCTGATCGACGACCAGTCCGGCCTGATCGCCACCGGACTGGGGCTGGTGCTGTCGCTGCTCGTCCTGGGTGTGGTCGTGCCGGTTTTCCTGTGGCTCGACCGATTCGAGCGGGAGCCCACCGGGATGCTGGTCTTCGCCTTGTTGTGGGGAGCGTGCATCGCGACATTCAGCGCCGCAGTCCTCAACAACCTCGGCTCGGTGCTCATCGATCCGATGCTGGCGACCCACCCGTCGGCCGCGACGTGGGTCGCGCCCGTGGTCGAGGAGTCGATGAAGGGCCTCGGTCCGTTGCTGCTGTTGCTCTTTCGCCGCCGCGAGGTCGACGGCGTACTCGACGGCATGGTGTATGCCGGGCTCAGCGCCGCCGGATTCGCAGCCGTCGAGGATGTCGTCTATCTCGCGTCCGGGTTCGCACACTCGGGGGAACAGGGGTTGCTCAGCACCTTCATCGTGCGGGTCGTGATGAGTCCCTTCGCGCACCCGATGTTCACCGTCTGCACCGGCATCGGGATCGGCATTGCCGCCACGACACCACACCGGCAGTTGCGATTCGTGGCGCCGTTCGCCGGCTGGTGCTGCGCCGTCACGCTGCACGGCATCTGGAATCTCGGCGCGCTGCTGCCGCAGCACGGTTGGCTCGTCTTCTATGTGCTGTTGCAGCTGCCGCTCTTCGTCGCCTTCATGACGCTGATCGTGCTGGCCCGCAGGCATGAGGCGACCCTCATCGCCCGGGAGCTCGGTGAGTACGTCGACGTCGGGCGGCTCTCCGTGCCGGAAGTGCTCATGCTGTCCTCGGTCAAGGAGCGTCGCTATGCCATGGCGTGGGCAGAGCACCACGGAGGTGTCGAGGCACAGGGAGAAATGCGCGAACTGCAAGACGCGGCAAGCGAATTGGCGATGGTGCGGGCACGGATCGATCGCGGCGACCGCAGCGCGCCGGTGATCGAGGCGGAGGAACATCTGCTGGAGATCGTGGCGCACCTGCGGGTGCGTTTCCTCGACACGGCGCTCTACCGTTATTACGACGACCGGGGGATGACGGCCCGGTAGCGAGGGAGCGGTGATGGCCAGCGTGAGAAGGCATCGGCTGTATGCCGATCGCGCCGGGGCCGGTGCAGCGCTCGCGTCCCGGTTGCGGGCGTATGACGGTCGCTCCGACGTTGTCGTGCTGGGTCTGCCCCGCGGTGGAGTGCCGGTCGCGGCAGCCGTTGCGCGACACCTGGGGGCGCCGCTCGACGTGCTGGTGGTTCGCAAGCTCGGCCTGCCGCGTCATCCGGAGGTCGCGATGGGAGCCGTCGCGGGTGCGGCGGGCGCACTGGAGGTTGTGCGCAATCCGGAGGTGTTGCAGCACGCGCACGTGACCGATGACGAGTTCGACCGCGTCCTGGCCGCCGAGGTCGACGAATTGCGCCGCCGCGAGAGCATCTACCGCGGCAGCCGGCGGTCCGTGTCCTTGCAGGGTCGCGTGGTCCTCGTCGTCGACGACGGACTGGCCACGGGCGCGACGATGCGGGTCGCGGCGCACGTCATACAACGGCGGGAACCGGCACGGATCGTGCTCGCGGCCCCGGTCGGTCCACCGGACGTGTGCGCGGCGCTGGCCGGCGAGGCGGACGAACTGGTCTGCCCCTGGCAACCCCCGGACTTCTCGGCGGTCGGTGCGGCATACCGGGTGTTCGGCCAGACCTCGAACGACGAGGTGCGGCGGTTGCTGAGTGCGGCGAACCCGACCGATCGACCGGAGCCGTGACGTGGCCGTCCGGTAATCTGCCCGAGCCCCGAAGATTATTCTGAAGGGGCCGGTTTGCCCCCGTAGCTCAGCTGGATAGAGCAAGAGCCTTCTAATCTCTAGGTCGCAGGTTCGAGTCCTGCCGGGGGTGCCAAAAATGCCGCAGCTTGCTGCGGCCTTTTTGGCACCCAGGACAGAAGTAACAGGTGCGTCGGACGACCGAGGAACGAGGTCGGACGAGGCACCGACGGGGGTGCAAAACGCCAGCAGCTTGCTGCTGGCTTTTTTGCACGCCCGGCAGAAGTAACAGGCGTATCGGACGACCGAGGAACGAGGTCGGACGAGGCGCCGACGGGGGTGCCCGTCAGCAGCTTGCTGCGGCTTGCGGTAGCAACAAGCCGTCGTGGCGTATCTAACAGTGGCCGATTCGGCGGGTAACGGCGGGCCAAGTTGAGTCGCGGCCCTCGCCACGAAATGATGTGCGACGTGTCGGACGACGTCGAAGGTGCGCGATTGCTGGCCGCGTTGCAATCACTGCGCCGCGGTGTCGACGCGACGGCATACCCCTTGGAACTGTCGGACGTCGAGCACGCCCGGCGCGAGCGCGCGGAACTGCTCGCCCAGCTGGACGACTACATCCTTCCGCGGGCGGCTGCGCTGGACGCGCCGTTGCTCGCCGTCGTCGGCGGCTCCACCGGGGCCGGCAAGTCGACACTGGTCAACTCGCTGGTCGGTGAGGCCGTCACCAAGAGCGGTGTGCTGCGGCCGACCACACGCGCCTCGACCCTGATCCACAACCCGGCCGACGCGAAATGGTTCACGAGCACTCGGGTGCTGCCCGGCCTGGCCCGCCTCACCGGAGCCGAGGCCGAGGCCGGTGACCCGGGCACGCTGCGGTTGGTTGCCGGCGACGTGCCACAGGGGCTGGCGTTGCTCGATGCGCCCGACATCGACTCGGTCGTGTCGGCCAACCGGGACCTCGCGCGGCAGCTGCTCTCGGCGGCCGATCTGTGGATCTTCGTCACCACAGCGATGCGGTATGCCGACGCGGTGCCGTGGAACCTCCTGCAGCAGGCCATCGAGCGCGGGACCTCCGTGGCAGTGGTGCTCGACCGGGTGCCGCTGGATGCGATGGAGGAAGTGCGCGCCGACTTCGCGACGATGCTGATGGAGCAGGGACTCGGCCAGTCGCCGGTATTCGCGATCGCCGAGTCCGAGCTCGGCCCCGACGGGCTGCTGCCCGGCGTCGAGGTTGCCCGCATCAATGGCTGGCTGGCGTCACTCGCGGCCGACCAGCACGCACGAAGCATCGTCATCCGACGCACTCTGCAGGGTGCGCTCGACTCGCTCGATGGACGCGCATCCGGGCTGGAAAGTGCGCTCCGGCAACAAGGTTCGGCCCGGCAGGAACTCAGCAAGATCGCCGCCGACGGGTATGCCGCAGCCCTCTCCGGGGTGTCCGACGGCATGCAGGACGGCACGTTGCTGCGTGGTGAGGTGCTGGCGCGATGGCAGGAGTTCGTCGGCACCGGTGAGGTCTTCCGGCAGCTCGAGGCCGGCGTCAGCCGCATGCGCGACCGGATCAGTTCCGCCCTGCGCTCGCACACCCGTCGGCCTGCCGACGATCTCGGCGCCGCACTGCAGACCGGCGTCGCCGCGCTGTTGCAGGCACATGGCGAGACGGCCACGATCTCGGTGACCCGGCAATGGCGCCATACACCAGGAGGAGCGGAGTTGGTCACCGCACACCCCGAACTCTCCTCTGTTTCCAGCGGATTCGCCGCCGATACCGAGAAGCTGGTCCGTGCCTGGCAGGATGACGTCCTGGCCATGGTGCGCGAGGAAGCCGGTGGCAAGCGCACGACCGCGCGCTTCCTGGCGTTCGGTGTCAACGGCATCTCCGTGCTGCTGATGCTCGTCGTCTTCTCCGCGACCGCCGGACTCACCGGCGCCGAGGTCGGCATCGCGGGCGGATCCGCGATCCTGGCGCAGCGCCTGCTCGAAGCCGTCTTCGGCGACCAGGCCGTGCGCACCCTGGCGAACAAAGCCCGCACCCAGCTATTGGCCCGCACCGAGGAGCTGTATGACGCACAACGCACCCGTTTCGACGACGTGCTGACCGAGACCACCGGCAGCGGTTCGTCCGCCGAGCAGCTCAGGGCGGCCATCGACGAGGTGCGGTCGGCGCAGCGCCGGCCGAGCCAGGGCACGTCGAAGCGATGACGGAACAGAAGATCAGCTGGCAGGACGTCGCCACGCACGCCGACGCCCTCGGTGACGCACTGCGCACCGGCGAGGAGCAGCTTCCCGCGGACGGCGTGGCACACGCGAAGCAGATCCTGCGCAAGGTGCCGACCCGGCAGGGCATGGTCGGTGGCCGCACCGTCGTCGTGCTCGCCGGAGCGACTGGCAGCGGGAAGTCGAGTCTTTTCAATGCCCTTGTGGCAGAGCCGGTTTCGCGGATCGGCGCTCGCCGTCCGACGACGTCGGTGCCGACCGCCGCCATCTGGGGTGACGAGCCGAGCGGCGAACTGCTCGACTGGCTGGGCGTCGGCACCCGTCACCAGGTGCCGCGCAACACCAGGCGCGCCGACACACTCGATGGCCTCGTGCTGCTCGACCTGCCCGACTTCGATTCCAAGGTCGCGCAACACCGCGCGGAGGCCGACCGCGTGATCGAGCTCGCGGACGTCTTCATCTGGGTCACCGATCCGCAGAAGTATGCCGATGCCGTGCTGCACGACGACTACGTGAAGCGGCTGGCCGGCCACGACGCCGTCTCGCTGGTCGTGCTCAACCAGATCGACCGGCTCGACCGCGCGCAGATCTCCGAGTGTGCCGACGATCTGCACCGGTTGCTGACCGCCGATGGGCTCGCCGGCGTGCCGATCCTGCCGACGTCCGCGGTGCGCGGGTTCGGCGTCGACGACCTGGCCGGAACCATCGGGACGGTCGTGCAGGAACGCAACGCTGCCGAGCAGCGACTGCTGGCCGACGTGCGTGGCGCGGCCCGAACCCTGACGACCGGCGTCGCGCCCGCCGAGGTGGATCTGGCCGGGCAGGACGACTCCGAGCTCACCGACGCGCTCTGCCGAGCGGCCGGTGTCCCCGCCGTGGTCGACGCGGTGCGTCATGACTACCGGCGGCAGGCCGAGCACCACACCGGCTGGCCGTTCACCCGGTGGGTGCACCGCCTGCGTCCCGAGCCGTTGCGACGGCTGCGCCTGGACGAGGCGCACACGATGAACCGTTCGGGCGCCAAGCTGGCGCTCGGTCGTTCCTCGCTGCCTCCGGCCGGGCCGGCTGCCCGGGCGGCCGTCGACGTCGCGACCCACAAGCTCGGCCGGCATGCGGCGCAGGGCCTGCCCGCGCCGTGGGCGGAGGCCGCCCAGAACGCCGCGACACCGGGTGACGAGCACCTGCACGACAACCTCGACCAAGCGGTCATCGGCACGGAGCTGCACGACAAGCGTCCGGCGTGGTGGTCGGTCGCTTCGGTACTCCAGTGGGTCTTCGCCGCCGTCGCCCTGGTCGGCCTGGTGTGGCTCGGACTGCTGGTCGCGCTCGGGTTTGCGCACGTCGATGCCTCGTCGCCGAAATGGATCGGCCTGCCGATCCCGCTGCTGATGCTGGTTTTCGGGCTCCTCGCCGGTGTGTTGCTCGCGCTCGTCTCGCGATGGGCCGCGGCGCGCGGTGCTCAGCGCCGCGCCGATCAGGTGCACGCGCGGTTGCGCGCCGCCATTGCGGCGGTCGGCATCGAGCAGATCGTCAACCCGGTCGCGCGGGTGCTCCAGGCCCACCGCAGCACCCGGGAGTCGCTGGCTGTAGCGGCCCGCTGACGCCTGTCCACATCCCACTGTCGGTGCCGGCGTCGTCCACAACGGCGACACGATGCACTCGCCCTGTGCTGCCCACGGCTCCAGCCTGAAGGTCCACTCCGACGCACGTGAAGCGCGTGCGCCGGACAGACCAGGCAATCAGGCCAGACAGGGGCTCGACATGAACGAGACACACGTGACACTCCGCGGCAACGTCGTCGCCGATCCGGACCGCATCACCAGCGCCAAGGGCGACTTCACCACCTTCCGCATCGCGGTCAACGAGTTCTACCGCGATCAGGCCGGCGGTGGGTATGTCGACGGCCGCAGTTCCTTCTACAAGGTGGTGGCGTTTCGGGATGTGGGTTCCAACGTCCAGCAGTCCTTGAAGAAGGGCATGCCGGTGTTGATCCACGGCGTCCTGCGGATGAGCCAGTGGCAGACCGCCAGTGGTGAGACGCGGTCGGCGCCCGAGATCGAGGCGTTCAACGTCGGTCCCGACCTGCGTTTCGGCATCGCGACCTACCAGAAGGTGCCCGGCCAGAGTCGACGCGGCGGGAGCGTCGGCGGTGAGCGGGCCAGCTGGCGGACGGACGCCGCTCCGGCCGCCGACTCGTGGGGGAGCGACGCGGACGTGCCCGCACAAGCGCCCGATTTCGCGGGTTCGACCGACGGGGAGGTCTCGTCCTCCTCCGGTCCGCTGGTCCAGCAACAGGCCAGTTGAGAGCGCGCACCAGCGTCGGGGCGGGGCCGGTGCGGTGACACGATTTCGGTGCCACGGCATCGCCCCGATAGCCTTCGCACATGCCCGAGTTCATCTACACCATGACCAAGGCGCGCAAGGCTGTCGGGGACAAACTGATCCTCGATGACGTCAGCATGTCTTTCTACCCAGGCGCGAAGATCGGCGTCGTGGGTCCCAACGGCGCCGGTAAGTCCACGATCCTGAAGATCATGGCCGGCCTCGACCAGCCATCCAACGGTGAGGCCCGCCTGTCGCCCGGCTACAGCGTCGGCATTCTGCTGCAGGAGCCCCCGCTGAACGAAGAGAAGGACGTGCGCGGCAACGTCGAGGAGGGCCTCGGGCAGATCAAGGCCGACCTCGACCGCTTCAACGAGATCTCCGAGGAGATGGCCCAGCCCGACGCGGACTTCGACGCGTTGATGGCCGAGATGGGCAAGCTGCAGGAGAAGATCGACTCCGCCGACGCGTGGGACCTCGACTCGCAGCTCGAGCAGGCGATGGACGCCCTGCAGTGCCCGCCCGGGGACGCCGACGTCACCGTCCTTTCCGGTGGTGAGCGCCGCCGCGTGGCGCTGTGCAAGTTGCTGCTGTCCAAGCCGGACCTGCTGCTGCTCGACGAGCCGACCAACCACCTCGACGCCGAGTCGGTCAACTGGCTCGAGCAGCACCTGGCGGCATACCCCGGCGCCGTCCTGGCCGTGACGCACGATCGCTACTTCCTCGACCACGTCGCGGGCTGGATCTGTGAGGTCGATCGCGGCCGGCTCTACCCCTACGAGGGCAACTACTCCACCTACCTGGAGAAGAAGGAGGAGCGCCTGCAGGTCCAGGGCAAGAAGGACGCCAAGCTCGCCAAGCGGCTGCGGTCCGAGCTGGAGTGGGTGCGGTCCAACGCCAAGGCACGGCAGACCAAGAGCAAGTCGCGTCTGGCGCGCTATGAGGAGATGGCGGCCGAGGCCGACCGGACCCGCAAGCTGGACTTCGAGGAGATCCAGATCCCGCCGGGCCCACGGCTCGGTGCTCAGGTCATCGAGGTCAAGGACCTCCGGAAGGGCTTCGGCGACCGCGTCCTCATCGACGATCTGTCGTTCACCCTGCCGCGCAACGGCATCGTCGGCGTCATCGGCCCGAACGGCGTCGGCAAGACCACGCTCTTCAAGACCATCGTCGGCTTCGAGGCGCCGGACGACGGCTCGGTCAAGGTCGGCGAGACCGTCGACATCTCGTATGTCGACCAGTCCCGCGCCGGCATCGACTCGGAGAAGACGCTCTGGGAGGTCGTCTCCGACGGACTCGACTACATCCAGGTCGGGAAGGTTGAAATCCCCTCGCGCGCCTACGTTTCGCAGTTCGGATTCAAGGGCCCGGACCAGCAGAAGAAGGCCGGTGTGCTCTCCGGTGGTGAGCGCAACCGCTTGAACCTCGCGCTGACCCTCAAGCAGGGTGGCAACCTCCTGCTGCTCGACGAGCCGACCAACGACCTCGACGTCGAGACGCTCGGTTCGCTGGAGAACGCCCTGCTCGACTTCCCGGGCTGCGCCGTGGTCATCAGCCACGACCGGTGGTTCCTCGACCGGGTCGCGACGCACATCCTCGCCTACGAGGGCACCGACGAGAACCCCTCGAACTGGTACTGGTTCGAAGGCAACTACGCGTCCTACGAGGAGAACAAGATCGAGCGCCTCGGTGTCGAAGCCGCTCGTCCGCACCGCGTCACCCACCGCCGCCTGACCCGCGACTGACGTTTCGGTCGCACGTCGCGCATCTCGAAGGGCCGGGTCCACATGGACCCGGCCCTTCGCGTTGTCCCGGCCCCTGCGTTGTGCGGGTTCGCTCGCGTTGTCCGGGCCCCTCGCGTTCTCCCGGTTCGCTCGCGTTGTCCAGGCCCCTCGCGTTGTCCGGGCCCCACGCGGCGACGGCGGTCCGCCCATCATGCCGAGAGGACACCCGATGCACCGAGCGGACACGCAATCAGGCGTCTATGGGCCCGAATTACGTGTCCTGTGAGTGTTTTCGTGTCCTCTCGGTAAAAGTGGCTGGCAGGGGTCAGGCGTTTTCGCGGGCGGCCAGCTCGGCGTCAGACATCAGCACGCAGAACTCGTTGCCCTCGGGATCGGCGAGCACCGCCCAGCCCCGGTCCGGCTTCCGCAGGTCGTTGACCATGGTCGCGCCGAGTCCGAGGATCCGGTCGACCTCCTCGTCGCGCGTGAGGTCCGTGGAGCGGAGGCAGAAGTGCACGCGGTTCTTGATCGTCTTGGGTTCGGGGACCTTGAGGAAGATCAGGAAGGTGTTGTTCGGGCCGATGAGCCCGGCTTCCTCGTCGCCGGGACGTGACGGGTCGTCCTCCTCCAGGTGGTAGTCGCCGAGGACCTGGCTCCACCACATCATCTGGGCATACGGGTCGGCTGCGTCGAAACAGAAATTTGCGGCTCGTGAAGTCATGCGCTCCATCGTGTCGGCTCTCGCCGACACGGGGCAACGAGATATCGCCGCTCATTCCGGGTCCTCGCGACGTATCGGAGCGACGAAGGACCGGAGAACTCCGTGGGTGGATCTCAGCGGTTCCGCAACCGGTGCTGGAGGTTCGCCTTCACCATCGGCCAGGTGCGCGCGACGATGCTGTACTGCGCGGTGTCGCGCACGACGCCATACGGGTCCATCGAGTCGGCGCGCAGGATGCCCTCCAGCTCTGCGCCGAGTCGTTCGATGGCGGCACGCGACTGCAGGTTCATCTTGTGCGTGCGGAACCGCACCGCCTCCACCTGCCAGGTCTCGAATGCATACGTCATCAGCAGCAGCTTGCTCTCGGCGTTCGTGCCGGTGCCGTGGACCGACTCGCGGTTCCAGGTCGAGCCGATCTCCAGCCGGGGCACCGACGGCACGATGTCCATGAAGGTCGTCATACCGATCACGGCGTCGTCAGCGGTGCGCACCGCCGTGAACGGCTGCATCGTGCCCGCCTCCTGCAGGGCCAGCCGCCGGTCGATCTCCGCATGCATGTCCTCCGGGCGGGGGACCGAGGTGTACCACCGGTCCCACATCGCCCCATCGGACGCGGCTTCCACGAGACCGTCGTGCTGATCGTGGCTCAACGGCTCCAGCCGGACGAGTCGTCCGGTGAGAGTGGTCGGCGTGAGGGGGAGCGGGATCGTCATACGACGATCTCAGCACACGCCTCGCGTCACTCCGCGGTCGCAGTCGCTGTCGGAACGGACGACGGCGAGTAGCCCGTGGGCGGCGCCGAGCCGCTCGCGCGCTTCGTGTCGTCGAAGACGAGCATGCTGCCGCCGTAGCACGCAACCCAGACCTGATGCGTCGCGTCGTCATACGTGATGCCGATCGGCGACGGATCGGTCGGCACACGCTGGATCACCTTCATGTCCGCGGTGGTGATCTTGCTGGCCGACTTGCCGAAGTAGTTGACGACATACAGCGCGGTGCCGTCCTGCGAGATCGCCATACTCCGCGGCTCTGGGCCCGAAACCACTTGAGCGACAACCTTGTCCGTGGCCGTGTCGATCTTGTAGACCCGGTTGGTGCCGCTGGCGGCGAGGTAGAGGAACTTGTTGTCAGGAGACAACACCAGGTGCCGGGGACGGTTGACGTCCATGATCACGTGGTGCTCGCCGGTCTCCATGTTGACGCGGAAGACCTTGTTGCCGTACATCGCCGCGACGTATGCCGTCTTGTTGTCCGGCATGATCACGATGCCGCGGGGCTGTGCGGCGAGCTTGATGACTTTGGTCTGCTTGGCCGTTGCGCGGTCGATGATGCTGATGGTGAAGTCGCACCAGTTGCTGATCACGACCTTCTTCTGGTCGGGCGTGATCGCGACGAACTTCGGCACCGCACCGACCTCGATCGCCTGGTCCCAGGTCTTCTTGGCGACGTTGTAGCGGTAGACGAAGCCGTTGTCGAAGCCACTCTTCGGGGAACACTCGTCCTTGGCGAAGCCCTTGAAACCTGGGCCGGACATCACGTAATTGGAGACATACGCGTATTTCGCGTCCTGGGTCCAGGCCGCCTCGACCGGGCCGCCCTTGGCGATGCCCTTGTGCTCGGCGAAACCGAACTTCGACAGGTCGATCGAGTCCGAGAGCCGGTTGACGAGCTTGTGGGTGGTGCTGTCGTAGACGGTGATCGAGTGGCTGTAGATCATGTTGTTGGCGAGCACGAGGCCCTGCCCGCTCGCGTCGACCGACTTCGGCGTGATGCCTCCGGTGAACCGGTCGATCTGTCCCAGGCTGGTCGCCGACGACGGATCGGTTTGGATCACCTTCGGCGTCGTCGGCGCGTCGGTGCCGAGGGGTTCGGTGCCGGCTGACGAGGATGGTGCGGTGCCCACCGCCTGGGCCGGCCCCGGCTTGACGACCTGCCAGAGTGCGACCACCGAGCTTGCGAGCGCCAGCACGAGCACCGCGGCGAGTGTGAAGGCGATTCGCCTGCGGCGTACATAAATGCGCTCCTGGCGCCAGTGGGTTCTTTCGCCCATGGGGCTCACCCCGTGTTGGCGTTGCGAGTCGCGAGCTCCCTGCAACGCCAAACCATGGCAAGCCCCCTGTACTTGTCCTGAATGAACCCCATGCGAGGAGGGTATGGCGCGAACGCGCCGAAATCAGGCACATTCGCCCGGTTGGCCATCGTGTCGTCATACGACCGTCAAGCGCTCCTAGACTGGAATCGGCTCGATGTGAGCCTTCCCCGACCCGAGAGCAAGCGATGCGTGCAGCGAGCTATTCGTCCTACGCACAGGACAATTCGACACTCACAGTGGGAGACGTCCCGGATCCGAAGGTCGCGCCGGGAGCGGTGCTCATCGAGGTGAGAGCAGCGGGGGTGAATCCCGTCGACTGGAAAGTCATGGCCGGCTACCTGGACGGCCTGATGGACGCGGTGTTCCCGGTGATCCCCGGATGGGACGTCGCCGGTGTCGTCCGTGCGGTCGGACCCGACACTCCGGAGTTCACGGCCGGTGATGAGGTCTACGCCTACGCCCGCAAGGAGGCCGTGCACGCCGGCACCTTCGCCGAGTTGGTCGCGGTGCCCGCAGTGGCGGTCGCCCACAAGCCGGCTTCGCTCACGTTCGAGCAGGCCGGCGGGTTGCCGCTCGCGGGCCTGACGGCGCTGCGCGCGCTGCAGGCGACACGCATCAGCCCCGACGGCGCCGGCAGGACCGTGCTCATCCACGGGGCATCCGGCGGTGTCGGCAGTGCCGCCGTGCAGATCGCCGCCGCGGCCGGCGCGCGGGTGATCGGCACGGCATCCACGCGCAACCACGACTACCTGCGATCGCTCGGAGCCGAGCCCGTGACGTATGGCGAGGGCCTGGCCGACCGGGTGCGTCACCTGGCGCCGGAAGGTGTCGATGCGGCGGTCGATTTCGTCGGCGACGTCGAGGACATCACGCTCTCAGTGCTCGCGAAGGACGGTCGGCACGCATCGATCGCGGACGCGTCCGTCACGGCGCACGGCGGTGACTACCTCTGGGTCCGCCCGGACCACGACGGATTGGTGACGCTCGCCGAACTCGCGGACGCAGGCAAGCTCACTGTCGAGATCGCACAGACCTTCGGGCTGGACGGCGTCGGCGCGGCCTTCGACCTGAGCCGAGAGGGCCACACGCGCGGCAAGGTCGTCATCGTTCCCTGAGCGCAGTCACCCGGACGTCGCCTCGATCGCTTTGAGCCAGAAGCGTTTTCGCGTCGCGCGGGACGGCTCGCCGGAGGTCGGTCCGCGCTCGTCCGGCATCGCCTACTCCTTGACCCGCACCATGCCCTCCTGGGCGACCGAACAGATCAGCTTGCCGTCCAGCGCGAAGATCTTGCCCAGGCCGAGTCCACGACCGCCGGAGGCCGACGGCGACTCCTGCTCGTAGAGGACCCACTCGTCGATTCGGCCCGGCCGGTGGAACCACATGGCGTGATCCAGGCTCGCGGGGCGCAGGCGCCGGTCGGCCCAGACCAGGCCGTGCCGGCGCAGCACCGACTCCAGCAGCGAGTAGTCGGAGGCGTAGGCAAGGATCGCCGCGTGCAGCAACGGGTCGTCGGGGAGCGTTGCCACGGTCTTCATCCAGACGTTCTGGTGCGCGGCGTGCTGTCGGCCGGGGACGAGGTAGATCGCGCCCTCGACGGTGCGAACGTCGAGTGCGCGCCGCTTCCAGTGCTCGACGGCGGGGTGGTCGATGCCCTCGAGCTCCTCGGCGGTCGTGCGCACCCGGTCCGGGTCGGGCACCGACGGCATCGCCGCCTGGTGGTCCAGGCCCTCGGCGGGCTCCTGGAAGGACAGCGTCGCCGACAGCAGGGTCTGGCCGTACTGCATCGCGTAGACCCGGCGCACCGAGAAGGAATTGCCGTCGCGCAGGTTCTCGACGCCGAATTCGATCGGGTGGGTCGAGTCGCCGGGCCGGATGAAGTAGGCGTGCAGCGAATGGATCGGTCGCGTCGCGAAACCGGCCGACGCCACGGTCCGGCCGGCCGCGATCACGCTCTGTGCGAGCACCTGCCCGCCGAAGGCCCGCCCGTGCGGCGTCTCCTGGCTACGGCCGGAGAAGAGCTGCAGGGAGCGCTCGCTCAGGTCCATCTCCGGCGCACCGTCCGGGGCGGTGATCACCGAGTTGGAGCGCGCCACGCCCACCGGGCGGAGGTCGAGGACGTCGAGCAGGTCTTCGACGGGCGGCAGCTGATGGGTCGAATCGTCGGAGGTCACCCGGTGAGCGTAACGATCGTGAAGGCTTGGTCTCGGTTGGCCTGGCGAGTCGCAAGCTCCCCGCCCTTGCCGACCGAGACCAACATCCCGTGTTTGTTCGGCGTAACGACCCTGGGACGATGACGGCATGGCTGCCAGTCCCCGCCCCTATTACGTCGACGTTCCGCTGCGCTGGTCGGACATGGATGCGCTCGGCCACGTCAACAACGTGCAGTTCCTCCGGTTGCTGGAGGAAGCGCGCGTCATCGCGTTCGCGCAGTGGTTCGAGTCGGTCGAGACCGGACCCGACGGCCGTCCACCGCTGCTGATAGCGCGCGCCGAGATCGACTACCTGCGGCAGCTGCACTGGCGCAAGGAGCCGATCGTGGTCGCGATCTGGGTGTCACAGCTCTCGGGTGCGTCCTTCGACACCAGCTACGAAGTGCGCTCCTCGCGGGAACCGGACGCCGAGGTCTATGCGTCGGGCGAGACGACGCAGGTCGTCTTCGACATGCAGACCCAACGTCCGGTGCGGATCGCCGCCGAGCACCGCCCGCTGCTCGAGAAGTACTCCGGCGAGCCCGTGCGGATGAAGCGCCGGCCGAAGGGCCACGCGTGATCCTGCAACTGGCCGACGCCGACACACGAGCGGATCTGGAGACGTATGTCGGTCGGGCGCGTCAGCTCGACGCCGACGGCGCGGTCCGGTTGCAGGCCGTCGGCGATGTCCTCGCGGTCTGGGTCGGTGTCCTCGCCGGTCAGGGGCTGACCGGGGAGGGCACCACCCTCGGGCTGCGCACCCTGCCGCTCGTACAGCCGGCCCGGCTGGACGTCGTCGTGCCGCTGGCCGGGCTCAGCGACCGTTTCGCGCGGGCCGGCAACGACACCGAGCTGCCGGTGCCACCGACCGAGGTGCGTGCCGGCTGGGCGTCCGTGTCACCACCGCAGGGCGGGTGGGCGCGGGTGGGCGACATCTCCACGCAGAGCCTGAACACCGCTGCCGCAGAAGGGATTGCGGAGATCGCCGCCGGTGCGCCGGAGGGCTCCGGCGCACACGCCGTCGACGCACTGCGACGACGGGTGTGGAGTCGGTCCATCGCCACCACCGGCGGCATCGACGGGCTCCCGGCGGCGGTCGCCTTCGCGTCATACACCTTGGGGTTCCTGGTGGGCGACACCGCGCAGGTGTATGCCGCCGGGCGCTGGCACCGGCTCACGACGCCCGTCGGGCACGTGCTCGTGCGCTAGGCGCGCACCCACACGGCAGCGTCGGTCGGGACCTCGAGACGCTCGTTCCTCGCTCCTCGGCCACCAAGTACGGAGGAGCTGGCGACGAGAACCTCACTGCCGGACGGCAATTCGACGTCGGACTCGCCGAGGTTGAGGATCACGCGCACGGTTGCGTCGCCGCTGGTGACGTCATACGCGACGACGTCGGCACCGAGATCCAGCTGGGTGGCCGACCCCTCGCCGAGCCGCAGCTCGCGGCGGATCCGCAGGAGGGTGCGGTAGAGCTCCAGAGTGGATCCGTCGACACCGTCCTGCTGGTCGACGGCAAGGTCGCCATACGACTCCGGCTGCGGTAGCCACGGCTGCTCGCCGGTGCCGAATCCGTAAGCGGGTGAGTCCTTTTCCCAGGGCATCGGGATCCGGCAACCATCGCGTCCGGCCTCCTTGTGGCCGGTCCGTGCGTAGGCGGGATCCTGGCGGACGTCGTCGGGCAGCGTGGTGTGCTCGGGCAGCCCGAGCTCCTCGCCGTAGTAGACGTACGCGCCACCCGGCAGGGCCATCATCAGCGTGGTCGCCGCCCGTGCCCGGCGCAGGCCGAGCGCCGCGTCCGGTTGCGGGTCGCTGGCGAAGATCCCGTTGGGTCGGGGCGTGCCGACCGGCAGGGCGAGGCGGGTCGCGTGCCGCACGACGTCGTGGTTGGACAGCACCCAGGTGGTCGGCGCGCCGACCCCGTCGTTCGCGGCGTAGGACCGCGCGATCGCGGCGGTCAGGTCGGATGCCCGCCACGGGGTGACGAGGAAGTCGAAGTTGAAGGCCTGCTGGAACTCGTCGTCGCGCACATACCTCGCCGAGCGCTCCGCCGGCTCGACCCACGCCTCCGCGCACATCGCGCGGTCACCGGGGTAGGAGTCGAGGATCTTGCGCCAGTCGCGGTAGATCTCGTGCACGCCGTCCTGATCCCACATCGGCGGCGGCGTCTGGTCCTCGGTCATGTCGAGCATGTTCATCGAGCCCCGCCAGTCGGGCAGCCCCGCGGCCTTGACCAGGCCGTGTGCGACGTCCACCCGGAAGCCGTCGACGCCACGATCCAGCCAGAAACGCAGTACGTCCTCGAATTCGGCTCGTACGACGGGGTTCTCCCAGTTGAGGTCGGGCTGCTTGCGGTCGAAGAGGTGCAGGTACCACTGGCCCGGCGCCCCGTCCGGCTCGGTGATGCGGGTCCAGGCGTCACCGCCGAAGACGCTCTGCCAGTCGTTGGGCGGCAACTCACCGGAGGCACCCTTCCCGTCGCGGAAGATGTAGCGCTCGCGCTCGGCCGACCCGGGAGCAGCGGCGAGCGCCGCCTGGAACCACGCGTGCTCATCGGATGTGTGGTTCGGGACCAGGTCGACGATGATCCGCAGGCCGTTGTCGTGCGCGGCACGGATCATGTCGTCGGCGTCGGTCATCGTGCCGAAGAGCGGGTCGACATCGCGGTAGTCGGCGACGTCATACCCGGCGTCCGCCTGCGGTGACGTGTAGAACGGCGACAGCCAGACCGCGTCGACGCCGAGCGCGCGCAGATAGGGCAGCCGTGCGGTGATGCCCGGGAGGTCGCCGACGCCGTCGCCGTCGGCATCGGCCCACGACCGCGGGTAGATCTGGTAGATCACGGCACTGCGCCACCACTCGCCGTCGGGGTGGACCTCCGGGTGGACACTGTGCACGAGCTGCCGGGGAGCGTTGGTGGAAACGGTCACCCGGTCAAGTGTGCCGATTCGGTATGGCGAATGCACATCGTCCCGGAGTCAGTCCTCCAGTCGGTTGACCATCGAGTATGCCGCGCGGGTCATGTAGTCCCGCAGCATGCCGTCGTGGGTGGCATCGAGCTCGAGCGTGACGATCGCGTTCATCATGTGCAGCAGCCAGCGGTCGCGCTGGGTGGGGGTGACGGCATACGGGACGTGCCGCATCCGTAGCCGCGGGTGCCCGCGCTGCTCGCTGTAGGTCGTCGGGCCGCCCCAGTACTGCTCCAGGAAGAGCCGCAGCCGGTCCTCGGCCGGGCCGAGATCCTCCTCGGGGTACAGCGCGCGCAGCGGTTCGTCCTTGGCGACCCCGAGGTAGAACTCGTGCACCAGCCGCTGGAACGTCTCGTGCCCGCCGACCTCGTCATAGAAGGAACTCACGGTGCGATCCTCTCAGGTGCCGATCGTCGGGCCGTACGGCGGCAGTTGTGGCCCGCGTACACCGGCCTCGTCGAGAGCCATCTTGGCCCGCTCGCGGATCTCCCGGGCGACGCCGTACTGCTCGTTCGGCACGCAGGTGGCGATGATCCGCAGCGTCACCGCACCATTGGCCATCGACTCCACGCCGGCGACGACCGGCTCCTCCAGCAGCCTTTCCTTCCAAGGAGATTCGTCGTCGACCTCGGCGGCGACCCGCCGCAGCACCTGCAACGCCCTCTCGGTGGACTGGTCGATGGCGATCGGGATGTCCACGAACGTCGTCGCGTAACCCTGCGACTTGTTGCCGACGCGCAGGATCTCGCCGTTGCGGACGTACCAGACCACGCCCTGCGCGTCGCGCAGCCGGGTGACCCGCAGGGTCACCTCCTCGACGGTGCCGATGGCCTCACCGGTGTCGATGACGTCGCCCACGCCGTACTGGTCCTCCATGATCATGAAGATGCCGGAGAGGAAGTCCTTCACCAGGCTCTGCGCCCCGAAACCGATGGCGACGCCGCCGACCCCGGCGGAGGCCAGCAAGGGCGCCAGCGGTACGCCGAGCCGGGCCATCACCGTCAGGGCGGTGATGCTGAAGATCAGGATCGTCGCGACCGATCGCAGGATGGACCCCATCGTGGCGGCCCGCTGCTTGCGGCGCTGGGAGTCGAGGCCGGTCGCCTGACGCAGCGCCCGTCCGGCCCGGGAGGAGCGCTCCGGCGTTTGCCGGTTCTCCATGGCGTGGACCGCACGGTCGATCGCGCGCACGACGATCCAGCGCAGCGCGATGGCGCCGAGGACGATGCACACGATCATCAAGGGGGCGCCGATCGCCCATTCGACGGTCGACTGCTTGTCGGTGGCGGCTACTCGCAGTGGCATGGGCCCCATCATTACGGCCCACCGTCATGGCCTGGCAAACCGCCTCTGACAGACTGCTCCCATGCCAGAAGCCCCCTCCGAAGCACTCGCTCGTCTCGCCCGCGCTCACGGCGTCGCGACCGAATACTGGGACTGGCGTGGCAACCACGTCACCGTCGGCGCCGACACCATCCGTGAGGTGCTGGCGGCGATCGACGTCGACGCCGCCGATGACGCCGCGACCGAGCAGGCGCTCGCCGACAAGGAACTCGAGCCCTGGCGCCGCGTCCTGCCACCGGTGATCGTCATGCGGGAGAGCTGGACGCCGTGGGTTCCCGTTCACGTTCCCGACGGCGACTCCGTCGAGGCACGAATCACCCTGGAAGACGGCACTGTTCGCGATCTGCGCCCGATGGATCGAGCGGTTGAGACGCGCGAGATCGACGGCTTGCCGACCAGCGAGGTGACCGTCGAGCTGCCCGGTGATCTGCCGCTCGGCTACCACCGCTTGCACGTCTCGTATGGCGCCGGGCGCGACGCCGCGGCCACGATCATCGTCACGCCGGAGCGCCTCGAACTGCCGGCGGCATTGGCACACGACCGCGCCTGGGGCCTGACCGCGCAGCTCTACTCCGTCCGTTCCGAGCGCTCCTGGGGTCTCGGCGATGTCGCAGACCTGGCCGAGCTGGGGACCTGGGCGGTGCGGCAGGGCGCCGACTTCGTGCTGGTCAACCCGATCCATGCGGCCGAGCCGGTGCCGCCGATGGAGCCCTCGCCATACCTGCCGACCACCCGGCGGTTCGTCAACCCGCTCTACATCCGGGTCGAGGAGGTCCCCGAGCTCGGTTATCTGTCCGCTGCGCAGCATCAGCTGGTCGAGTGGCACAGCGACGACGCACGCCGCCTCAACAAGCTGGACCACCTGGACCGCGACGGCAGCTGGCAGTCCAAGCGGGCAGCGCTACGGATGATCTTCCGGACGGAGAGCACCCACCGCCGCCGCCGCGACCTGGAGAGCTTCATCGAGCGCGAGGGGCAGTCGTTGACCGACTTCGCCACCTGGTGCGCGATCGCCGCCGATCGCGGCACTGAATGGCCGAGCTGGCCCGCCGAGTTGCAGGACCCGCGCAGCGCCGCCGTGGCGAAGGAGCGGGAGCGACTGTCCGAGGACGTTGACTTCTACTGCTGGATGCAGTGGGTCGTGCAGTCGCAATTCCTCGACGCACAGCGCGAATTGCGTTCTGCGGGAATGTCGCTCGGCGTCATACACGACCTCGCCGTCGGAGTGCACGCCCGGGGAGCGGATGCCTGGGCGCTCGGTGACGTCCTGGCGAAGGGTATGGAGGTCGGCGCGCCGCCGGACGACTACAACCAGCTCGGACAGGGCTGGAGCCAGCCCCCGTGGCGGCCCGATCGACTGGCCGAGACCGGCTACCAGGCCTACCGCGACCTGCTGCGCACCAGCCTGCGCATGGCCGGCGGCCTCCGCGTGGACCACATACTGGGCTTGTTCCGGTTGTGGTGGGTGCCGGAGGGCAAGAAGCCGCTCGAGGGCACCTACGTGCGCTACGACCACGAGGCGATGGTCGGGATCCTCGCGCTCGAGGCGCATCGCGCCGGGGCCGTCGTGATCGGGGAAGACCTTGGCACCACTGAGGATTGGGTGCGTGACTACCTCGCCGACCGCGGGGTTCTGGGCACCTCGGTGCTGTGGTTCGAGCGGACCGAGAAGGGTGGTCCGAAGCCGCCGGAGACCTACCGCTCGCTCGCCCTGGCCAGCGTCACCACGCACGACCTGCCGCCGACCGCCGGTTATCTGCAGGGCGAGCACATCACGGTGCGGCACGAGCTGGGCCTGCTGACGCGTCCGCTGAAGGAGGAGCAGGAGGTCGACCGTGAGCAGCGCGAGGCGGTGCTCGATGAGTTGCGCTCACGCGGTCTGCTGCGCCCGGGAACATCGGTGGACGACCAGGTCGATGCCTTGCACAAGTTCCTGACCTGGTCGCCGAGCAAGCTGCTCGCCGTCTCGGTCAACGACCTCGCCGGAGATGTCCGGACGATCAATCAGCCGGGCACCGATGAGGAGTACCCCAACTGGCGGCTGCCGATGAGCGGACCCGATCGACGGCCGACGACCCTGGACGACCTGATGGTCTCCCGCCGGGCAAAACGGTTGATCCGCGCGGTGACTCGGCGCGGCGACCGCTGACCGGGTTATTCGCCCAGCGCGCGCCGTAGGTAGGTGTCCAGCAGGGCACCCAGCCGCTTGGCGTCAGGCCGCACCCCCCGAGTGACGGCGTCGAACGTCAGCCCGTCCGTCACCGCGAGGAGGAGTTCGGCCTCTCGGCGCGCGGCGGCGGCGGTGGTCCGTGCACCGGAGCGTTTCGCGGCGGCCCTGAACGCCTCGGCCAGCTGTGTGCCGATGTGATCCAGGGTGCTCCGCTGGATCACGGCGAGGGCCGGCGACGTCGTCGCGCGGGCGGCGAATGCGACATACACCTTCGCCTCCTGGAACCTGATGTCGTCCAGCGGCAGCAGTTCACGGAGTATGGCGGACAGGTTCTGCCGCACCTCGGTGCCGAGTTCGACTGCTGCTACTCGCTTTTCGGTGGTCTCGACGACATGGCGGAACGCCGCGACGAGCATCTCGTCCTTGGTGCGGAAGTGATGTTGCACGGCGCCGATGGACACGCCGGCGGCGGACGCGACCTCGCGCACCGTGGCCGCGTCGAGTCCCTCGGTGGCGATGATCGAGCAGACGGTCTCCACCAGGCGGGTGGCAGCGGGGGAGGACGACGCCCTTGACGGTTCACTCATGAGGGTTACCATACATTCGTATGGGACAATACAAGCGTATGGTTCGACGGGGAGTCGCGATGGGGGTCGCATCGGTCGTGCTGTTGGTCCTGCAGGTCGCGCAGGTGCGCCTCGGCTGGACGGGTGTGACGACTGCGTGGATCTACGCAATCGCCCTGCCGGTGAATTTCGTTCTCACCCTTGCCATTCCGCGTGGTAAGGCGGCGGTCGTACGGTTCGTCCAGCGGTGGGTGATCAACCCGCCCGTTCGGTTACTGCTGCACCTGGGGGTGATGCCGCTGGGCTACGCACTGCTGGAGAGCACCGGGCGCCGGTCGGGCAAGGCACGCCGCACGCCGGTCGGCAACGGCCGGGACGGCGACGTCTTCTGGATCGTTGCGGAGCATGGCCGGCGTGCCGGGTACGTGCGCAACATCGCGAGAGAGCCGCGGGTTCGGATCCGGATGCGGGTCGGGCTGCGGTTCCGTTGGGTCGATGGTGTGGCGACACTACGGCCCGACCTGGACCCGGTCGCCGTACAGCGTCGGCTGTCGGCATGGCACCCGTTGCGGGCGTTCAACGCCATACAGGTGCAGGTGCTGGGCAGCGAATTGCTGGTGGTGCGAGTCGAACTCGCGCCGGCTCGTCCACAAACGCAGCCGGCCCATGCCAGCAGTGAGCCATTGCTCACTGCTGGCATGGGCCACGCCTCAGATCGACCGTGAGCGGACTCAGGCGTCGTGCGCCTGCGCGGTCAGTGAGACGCGCACGATGTCGCGGTTCTCGGCGACGAGGCGCACGAGGCCGGCCGGGGCGTCCTGGTTGGCGGCCAGCCATGCCTCGGTCGCGTCGATCAGCCCCTGGCTGGATAGCGCGATCGGGTAGAGCACGGTGACGTAGTTGGACGCCATCGCGAAGGTACGTGCGTCCCACACCTCACGCAGCGCCGCGTGGTAGCGCTCGACATACGGCTCGAGGAGCTTGGTGTCGTGGACGCGCCCGAAGCCGAGCGCGACTGCCCGTGCGGTCTCGTTGGGCAACGTGTCGGTCTCGACCAGGTCGTGCCACGCCTTCGCCTTCGCCTCGGCGGTCGGGTATGCCGCCCGGGCGCCTGCGGCACGAGCGATGCCCGTGGCCGTGTTGTCGCCGGCGAGTTGTGCGTCGATCTCCGCGTCGGTGGCGGCGCCGGCCGCTGCCAGGGAGGTCAGCAGCGTCCACTTCATGTCGGTGTCGAGCACCAGGCCCTCCAGCACCTCGGTGCCGTCGAACAGTCCGCGAACGTGGGCGACATCGCCCTCCTGGCGGGCGAGGCGGGCGAACGCCTGGGTCAGCTGCAACTGCGCGTCGCTGCCGGGCTCCGCACCGGACATCATTTTCCGGAAGCCGGCCGCGACCTCGTCCGCAACCTGTCCCCGGTGCTCCGGGCGCAGGAACGACGTGGTGTGCCCGAACGCGCCGGAGGTCAGGAACGCGGTCGTTGCGCCGGTGACCTGGCTGATCAGGGTCTGCCGCAGCGTGGAGTCGGTCTCGGTGGCGAGTGCGTCGACGCCGTAGCGGATGTATCGGCGCGGGTTGAGCTCGCCGTCGCGGGTCATGTCCCACAGCGCACCGAAGACGACGGCCCGGGTCAGCGAGTCGGTGATCGCCGTCGGATTGTCCAGCACCGTTTCCAGCGACTTCGGGTCGAGCCGCACCTTGCCGTAGGTGAGGTCCTCGTCGTTGACCAGCAGCAGGTCGGGCATCGGCTTGCCGACCAGCTTCGGGACGTCGGTGAGCGGGCCTTCGACGTCGACCTCGATCGACTCCTGCACGGTCAGCGAGCCACCGGAGAGGTGGTAGCTGCCGATGGCCAGCCGGTGTGGGCGCAGCGTCGGGTGGTCGGCCGGTGCGGCCTGCTCGATCTGCAGCTTGGTGATGACGCCGGCCCCGTCGACCTCGACCACCGGGCGCAGGATGTTGGCGCCGGAGGTCTTCAGCCACAGCTCGCGCCAGTTCGACAGGTCACGTCCAGAGGTTGCCTCGAGCTCACCGAGCAGATCGTCGAACGTCGTGTTACCCCACTTGAATTTCGTGAAGTACGAACGCAATCCGGCGACGAAGGGCTCGACGCCGACATACGCCACGAGCTGCTTGAGCACCGAGGCGCCCTTGGCGTAGGTAATGCCGTCGAAGTTGGCCTCGACGTCCTCGAGGTGTCGCATGTTGGCGTAGACCGGGTGCGTGGAGGACAGCTGGTCCTGCCGGTAGGCCCAGGTCTTCTCCGAGCTGGAGAAGGTCGTCCAGGCGGTGTCCCACTCGGTGACCTCGGCCTGGCACCAGGTGGATGCCCACTCCGCGAACGATTCGTTGAGCCACAGGTCGTCCCACCATTGCATGGTGACCAGGTCGCCGAACCACATGTGGGCGAGCTCGTGCAGGACCGTCAGGGCGCGGCGCTCGATGAGCGCCTCGGACACCTGGGTCCGGAAGACGTAGGTCTCGGTGATGGTGACGCAGCCGGCGTTCTCCATCGCTCCGGCGTTGTACTCCGGCGTGAAGATCTGGTCGTACTTCTCGAACGGGTACGGCTCGCCGAACT
This sequence comes from Flexivirga sp., assembly GCF_035551235.1. Lineage (GTDB taxonomy): Bacteria > Actinomycetota > Actinomycetes > Actinomycetales > Dermatophilaceae > Flexivirga. The sequence goes on from NZ_DASZNO010000040.1 coordinate 72,920, forward strand.
GCTCCTCGAAGAACGCGAAACCCTTCTTGGTGACCGCGAAAAGGTTGTCGGCATCGAGGTATTCGCGCAGGGACCTGCGGCAGTAAACGGCCAGCGGCACGGTGCGCCCGGTCGCCTGCACCTCGTCGCGCACCACGTCGTACGGGCCGGCCACCAGGGCCGTGACGTATGACGAAAGGCGCGGCGTCGGCTCGAAGTGCCACGTCGCGGCGGGCTCGGCGTCGCCGGACGGCCCCGTGTAGGTCTGCTCCGCTGCCTGCGGCTTCGGCGTGGGCTGGTTGGAGATCAGTTCCCAGCGGGCCGGCGCGGTGACGGTGAACGCGAACGTCGCCTTGAGGTCGGGCTGCTCGAAGACCGCGAAGACGCGGCGGCTGTCGGCCACCTCGAACTGTGTGTAGAGGTAGACCTCGTTGTCGCTGGGGTCCACGAAGCGGTGCAGACCCTCGCCGGTGTTCATGTAGGCACCGGTCGCGACGACCGTCAGCTCGTTGGACTCGGCCAGTGCCGGGAGAGTGATCCGGGCACCGTCGAAAGCCGTTGCCGGGTCGATGGATTCGCCATTCAGGGTGATCGACTCGACAGATGGTCCGAGGAAGTCGATGAAGGTCCCCTGCTGATCCGAGGAGGTGTCCGTCGCGTCGAACCGCACCGTGGATGTGGTGCGGAAGGTCTCTGGTCCGGTGGTGAGGTCCAGGCTGACGTCATACGACTCGACGGTGAGTGAGGACGCGCGACGCTGCGCTTCCTCACGGGTGAGGTTGGTGTTGGGCACTACGAAAGCTCCGTCATCGAAGTGGGATGGGATGGCGTCATCCTCGCACGGGGGCAATGGCAGGATTGAGACCGTGACGAAAGATGACGAGCAGCGCCAGTCCGCGGAAATGTTCTTCGATCCGTTGTGCCCCTGGGCGTGGATGACGTCCCGGTGGCTGATGGAGGTCGAGAAGGTTCGTCCGATCGACATCACCTGGAGCGTGATGAGCCTTTCGGTGCTGAACGAGGGCCGCGATGATCTGTCGGAGAGTTACCGCGAGTTGCTCGACCGCGGCTGGGGTCCCGTGCGTGTCATCATCGCGGCGGCCCGCGAGCACGGCGACGAATACAAGAAGAAGCTGTATGACGCCATCGGTACCCGCCTGCATCCGGGCGAGATGGGCGGCACCGACGAGGGGCAGCGCAAGGCGGTCGTGGAGTCGCTGGCCGAGGTCGGGCTTCCGGCCGAGTTGATCGACCACTACGACAACGTCCCCGGTGACGACATCGACAAGGAGCTGCGAGCGTCCCACGAGCGCGGCATCGGCCTGGTGGGGGAGGACGTCGGCACTCCCGTCGTGTCCTTCGGTGACACCGCGTTCTTCGGCCCGGTGGTGACGCCCGCGCCCACGGGCGAAGCCGCCGGGAAGTTGTGGGACGGCTGCCTGCTGGTCGCGGGCACCCCTGGTTTCTACGAGATCAAGAGGACCCGCACCAAGGGTCCCGACTTCAGCTGAGGAGACACACAGCATGCGAGTGCACATCGGTGGCGACCACGCGGCATACGAACTGCAGCGGGCGCTGGTGACCTGGCTCGCCGAGGAGGGCCACGACGTGGTCGACCACGGGGCCAGGGAGTATGACGAGCTCGACGACTACCCCGTGTTCGTGCTGCGTGCCGCCGAGGCGGTCGCGGCCGAGCCGGATTCACTGGGCGTGGTCCTGGGCGGCTCCGGCAACGGCGAGCAGATGGCCGCCAACAAGGTGAAGGGCGTCCGGGCGGCGCTCTGCTACAACTCCGAGCTGGCGCAGCTGGCCCGACAGCACAACAACGCGCAGGTCATCTCCATCGGCGGCCGGTTCAACACCGTCGAGGAAAGCAAGGAAATGATCAAGGTATTCCTGGAGACACCGTTCTCCGGAGCCGACCGTCATCAGCGGCGAATCGACATGGTCGGCGATTACGAGAAGAGCGGTCAGCTGCCTCCCGAGGAGTGACCGCGCACCTTATCCCATGGATTTGGCATGGGATGGGTAAGAAGTCAGTAAATTCTGTCGATCCTGGCCGTATGGCGGGTGAGGATTTCGACATGGCCATCGATCTCTCGCTTGCCCCGCGGCGGTTGACCCGCCCGTCGGTGGCGACTGTTCGACCCGGATCCGGTAGCGCCACGGGCGCACTCGTCTGCCTCGTGCTGCTCCTGGGCATGGTCACCGTCGCGTGGCCGAGTGACATCACCTTCGCGTTGTTCATTCCGCTCGCCGTTGCGGCGCGCATGATCCTTTCCGCCCGCCGCGCCATGCTCGTGTTCGCTGCGATCGGCGTCGTCTACCTGATGAGCGCCGTCGACAGCGGTGGCTCGGAGGCGTTTGCGCTCGGGCTGGTGCTTGCGTCGACGATGGGTGTCGTCACGGTCGTGGACCGGCGGCACACCCGCGCGGGTGTCACGGCTGCGGTCGGCGGCTCGATGCTGGTCGACCTGCGCGAGCGGCTGCGGGTGCAGGGTCAACTGCCGATCCTGCCCGCGGGCTGGAACGTCGAGTCCAGTGTGCAGCCGGCATACGGCGACTCGTTCTCGGGTGACTTCGTGGTCGGCAACTGCCCGACACGCGACAGGTTCGACCTGGCGCTGGTCGATGTCTCCGGCAAGGGCTGCACCGCAGGCACCCGTTCGCTGCTCCTCGGAGGGGCGTTCGCGGGATTGCTCGGCGCGATGGAACCGGCGCGGTTCCTGCCCGCGGCGAACGACTACCTGATGCGGCAGGGCTGGTCGGAGGGCTTCGCGACCGCCGTCCACGCCTCGGTCGATCTGACCACGGGCGACTACAGCATCGGCTCCGCAGGGCATCCGCCGGCGATGCACTTCCGGGCCGGGTCGGGCCGGTTCGCGAGGATCGACGGGGCTTCGGGGATCGCCCTCGGCATACTCGACCGGCAGTCGGCCGACGACTTCACGCGGGTCGGTGGGCGACTCGAGCGCGGTGACGCCTTGTTGCTCTTCACCGACGGTGTCATCGAGCAGCCCGGCATGGACCTGATGCAGGGTGTCGACCGGATGCTCGGCCATGCCGACCGGGCGCTGTCGGTCGGTGCACGCGGTGCTGCGACCCGCATCTGCACCATGGGCAGCGGGGGACTCGCGGACGATCGCGCGGTCGTCGTGATCTGGCGCGAATGAGCGTGTGTGTCCGGCCCGGCGTGCGGTGCCGTTGACACACAGGACACGGTGGACACAGCGAAGGGCCCGGGTGTGAACCCGGGCCCTTCGCGTTGTTCTCAGCGGCTCAGAGGTCGCCGAGCTTGTCCTTGGCGGCGTCGCCCGCACCGTCGATCTTGTCGGAGTACTTGCCACCGGTCTTGTCGTCGATGGCGTCGCCCGCCTTGTCGACACCCTCACCGATCTTGTCCTGGTTGTCCCCGGCGAGTTCGGAAGCCTTGTCCTTGGCGCTGTCGAACAGACCCATTGGAATATCTCCTTCGGTTAGCCGCCGACCCCACGTCAACGGCTTGTCCTTGCACCATCGCACATTTCACGCGGCAGAGTCGATACCGGGTCCACCAATTTCTACCGACGGGTAAGTAAGGAGACGGAGAACACCACATAGTGGGACGAAACGAAGAACAAACGGCGAAGACACGATGCCGCCGGCGTGATTTGGAGATGAGGACATACGCCGCAGCGACGATGCCGGCGGTGCGACTCGGAAATGAAGGACACACGGCGAAGCGACGATGCCGGCGGCGCGAGCCTGCGAGCGCCGGCGGAGGAGGAGCGCAGCCGAGAAGAAACAGCCGCTCGAAAAATGTGGGAGGTCTCCGAGCGCTCGCGCTGGTGAGTTTGAAGAAATGGTGACGTCAGATGTCAGGGCGAAGCGACGATGCCAGCAGGGCGAGCGCCAGCGAGTCCCGCTGGAGGAGGAGCGCAGCCCCAAAAGAACAGCCGCGCGATACAATGAGGAGGG
>NZ_DASZNO010000041.1:0-38944 GCF_035551235.1 Flexivirga sp.
CGGCGAACTTGCCCTTGAAGGTCATGAGGTGGTCGGTGGCGATGGAGCCCGTGATGGCGATCTGCACGGGAAGAACCTACCTGCCCGGACGGGCGCACGGTCCACCGCGGCACTCGCCGCAGCCGGGTCACCTGGAGGGTACGCATGTGCGAGCGGCCCCGCCACCAGTGGTGGCGGGGCCGCTCGGGGGCTCGGCGTGGGGCTGGCTCAGCTGAAGCTGTCGCCGCAGGCGCAGGAGCTGCCGGCGTTCGGGTTGTCGATCGTGAAGCCCTGCTTCTCGATGGTGTCGGCGAAGTCGATCGTGGCGCCGTCCAGGTAGGGGGCGCTCATACGGTCGACGACGACCTCGACACCGTCGAAGTCGCGGACCAGGTCACCGTCGAGGGTGCGCTCGTCGAAGTAGAGCTGGTAGATCAGGCCGGAGCAGCCGCCGGGCTGCACGCCCACGCGCAGTCGCAGGTCGTCGCGGCCCTCTTGTTCGAGCAGGCTCTTGACCTTCGATGCGGCGACGTCGGTGACGGCGACGTTGTGGGTCTCGGTGGTCGAGGAAGCGTTGGTGTCGACGCTCATTGCATCAAGTCCTTCTCGTTGCGGTCGAACGGGTGGTGATCAGCTGCGACAACACAGTGCTTCCCGTTCTTGTTCCCGTCCAGCGTACGACCTTCTCATCAGCTTGCCGACCAGGTCCCCGCCAGTCGGCGTGCCAGTGCCGCGAGCGCCGCCCGCTTGTCGGGGTCGACGCGGCGGCGCATGGCGTGCGGGTCGACCAGCGAGTATGCCGCGGACGCGCCCAGCGACATCGTTTCGCGGCGTCCGAGGTCGACGTGTTCGGCCAGCACGATGGCCGGTGTCGCATCGGCAGCGGCGGCTCGGACGGTGGTCGCCACGGTGTCGTCATCGAGGTTGCGCCAGTCGAGAACCTCCGTCGCGACGACGACGAGGTCGGCGTTCGCGATGTGACGTTGCAGACCGACCGCCTCGGCGAAGACGTCGGCGCCCGGCACCAGTCGCGCGCCCAGGGCGGCCAACGCGAAACCGACTCCCCCGCCGGCACCGCTGCCCGCATCGCTGTCGAGCCGGTGAACCTTGCCGGTCAACAGGTCCTTGCGCGTGGGCAGCAGCCGGCGCACCTGGTCAGCGAATTCGCCGATCCGCCGCTCGTTGTCCTGCGCCTCCTGCCTGGTCCAGCCCAGCGTCTCGACCGCGGACGCCGACGCTCCCTTGAGGCCGACCAGCGCCATGTCCTCGCGGTATGCCGCAACGACCTGCACGGTCCGCAGGATCTCGTTCGCTCGCGGCACCGCAACGGCGAGGTCGTCGCTGCCACCGAGAGCACGCAACAGGCCCGCACCGCCGTCGACGCCACCCGACTCGCCGACGCCGACCACGATCCGCCGAGCACCGTCCGTGACTGCATTTGCGAGTGCGGAACCGAGCGGCGCGGAGTCCCCGTCCCGGGTGAGTGCCGCTCCGTCCAGGTATGCGACCCCGTGCTGCCACAGCGACCAATCGGTCTGCGGTGTCTGCGGATCCGCATCCAGAGCGTGTGACAAGGCGTCGACGAAACCCCTACCACCGGAGGAGAACGGCAGGGCCGTCACCTCGGTGTGTGGTTGCCGCGCGCTCCAGCCCTGCGCGATCGCGGCCGTGATGTCGACGGCGGAGAGTTCCTCCCAGTGGTCACCGCAGATCAGAACATGCACTACCGGCTCATCTCTTTCACCGCACCATTGTGACTGCGGTACTTCGCGTTCAACGAAGCAGTAGTCGCGCTCCCCCGACCAGGCAGCCGATCGACAGCAGCAGCATCAGCGTCCACCAAGCGCCACCTGGAACGCGAGTGATCCGCCCGAGCTGATCGGGATCGGAGTGCCGCGCCATACCGGCCCGTCGGCTCCGCTGTAGGTCGACCAATGACCAAGGACCCGCGAGCAGCAGGAACGAGCCGATCAGCTGCGCCACTCCGGTCTGCGCCGTGGGGTCGAGCCACCGGGTGACGGCGAAGAGCACCACGCCGCTGACCAGCACGACCCACAACCCGTAGAGGTTGCGAATCTGCAGCAGCAGCAACACCAGCGCGATCAGCAGGAGCCAGAGGGTCGCGATGGCATGCCCCGTGTGCACGCCGACGCCGACCAGCAGTCCGAGCAGGGACGGCCCGACATATCCGGCGAGCAGGGTCAGCACCATGCCGGCACCTGCGGGCCGCCCCCGGGAAACCGTCAGCCCGGAACTGTCCGAATGCAGTCGTATGCCGGAAAGACGCCGACCGACGAGCAGCGCGACGACGCCGTGTGCGCCCTCGTGCACCACCGTGACGAGGTGTCGTGTCATTCGCCATACGGGAGCCCAGGCGATGCACAGCACGGCGAGCAGCGCCAGCAGCACCGTGACGCGCTGGTCCGGCGCCGGCGTCGTCGCGGTCGCGCGCTCCCACCAGTCACCCACACCGGCCGCAACGCCCGGCCGTCGGGATCCGTTCCGGCGCCAGGATGCTCAGGGGTCGACGGTGCTCAGCCAGAGGTCGGCGTACCGGCGTGCGTCGACCTCGAGCGCGACGTCGACCATGGCATCGGCGCGACCGTGCGGATCGTGGGCCAGGTCGCCGCTCCAGTCGCGGACGTCCACGATCGTCCGCCCACGCGACCAGGTGCCGGTGAGCTCCACCCGCACCGGCAGCGCCGTCGTGCCGATGCCATCCGGGTCGATGACCGCGCACACTGCTCCGGCGTCACCGATCGTCGCTTGCTCGGATCCGAAGCGTTCACACTGGAATTCGATCAGCTCTCCGGCAAGGCGTGCCGTGTCGCCGCCGGACGCGATCAGTTCTTTCGCCTGGGCGCGGGTGACCGTCGGGTCGTAGAAGACATCCAGTCCGTACATCGTCACCGGTATGCCGCGCTCGGCCGCCACGTCCAGGACGATCGCCGTCGCCTCGGGGTCGTGGAAGACGTTGAACTCCGCCGAGGCTGTGGCATTGCCGCGCTGGGCCGCGCCACCCATGAAGACGATCCGCCCCAGACCGCGCAACGCCTCCGGATAGGTACGTGCCAGCAGCGCGATATTGGTCATCGGCGCGGTCGGCACCAGGGTGATCGGTTCGGTGGCAGCGCCCAGGACGTCTCGCAACAACTCCACCGCATGGCGCGGGTCCGGGTCGCGCTGCGTGTGCACCCAGCCCAGGTCGCCCATCCCGTCGTCGCCGTGCACGTGGCGCGCATGCACCGCCCGCTCGATGAGCGGACGCTGGGCGCCGCGAGCGACCACGACATCTTCACGACCGGCAATCTCCAGCACTGCCAGTGTGTTTCGGGTGACCTGATCGACATCGGTGTTGCCGCCGACGCACGTCACCGCTCGCAGGTCCACGGTGGGATCGAGTGCTGCGAGCAGCAGGGCGCACGCGTCGTCGACGCCGGTGTCGACGTCCATGATGACCGGAGTCTTCTGCATCTCTCGACCGTAGCGCGGCAGTTCGATATACGGCTCGTCCCTCACCGCTACCGGTGAGCTGCGCGTACGACGTCAGCGCAGCAGCTGACCATCCGGACCGACGGCCGGGTTGTTCGCCTGCGGGACCCGCTCGGCCGGCGCGATGTCACCGGGCGCGGTGCCGTCGCCGAACGGTGAACCACCCAGCGACTCACGGCCGTGCGCCGTCCGCCAACCGGAAAGGTCGGGGCCGAGCGGGACGATGCCGGTCGGGTTCACGTCGCGATGCACCTCGTAGTAGTGCCGCTTGATCTGCACGAAGTCGACGGTGTCGCCGAAGCCCGGCGTCTGGAACAGGTCCCGGGCGTAGGCCCACAGGGTCGGCAACTCGGTCAGCTTGGACCGGTTGCACTTGAAGTGCCCGTGGTACACGGGGTCGAAGCGCACCAGCGTGGTGAAGAGCCGGATGTCGGCGACCGTCAGGTGCTCCCCCATCAGGTAGCGCTGCGACGACAGCCGCTCCTCCAGCCAGTCGAGCGCGGTGAAGAGCCGCTCGTATGCCGCATCATACGCCTCCTGCGTGCCGGCGAAGCCGCATCGGTAGACGCCGTTGTTGACCTCCGTGTAGATGCGTTTCATCACCGGCGCCATCTCGTCGCGCAGGTCGACCGGCCACAGGTCCGGCGCGCCCTCGCGGTGGAACTGCGTCCACTCGGTGACGAAATCCAGTGTCATCTGGGCGAAGTCGTTGGTGACGACGCCTCCGGTCGGCACGTCCACGACCGCCGGCACCGTGATGCCCCGCGGGTAGCCGGGGAAGCGCTTGTCGTAGGCGTCCTTCAGCCGCGGGATGCGCAGCACCGGATCCAGCCCGCCCTCATCGAGGTCGAAGGTCCAGCTGTCCGAGTCGTGCGTCGGACCGCACAGCCCGAGCGAGATCGCGTCCTCCAGGCCGAGCAGCCGGCGCATCATGATCGCCCGGCTGGCCCACGGACAGGCTCGTGCCGCGACCAGTCGGTAGCGTCCGGGTTCGACCGGCCACTCCTCGCTGTCCCGGGTGATGCGGTCGTTGATGTACCGCGTATCGCGCTCGAATGTGGGTTCGACGTAGCTGCCCTGTGCCATGTGTCGACGTTACCCTCCGCCGACCGGACTACTTAGCCTCGGCGAGCCTCGCCAGCAGCAGCGCCTCCGCGAGGCAGACGCGCTCGAACTCGCCCAGGTGCAGGCTCTCGTTGGCGCCGTGCGCACGTGTGTCGGGATCCTCGACACCGGTGACCAGGATCGCCGCGTCGGGGAACTTCTCGGCGAACGCCGCCACGAACGGGATCGACCCGCCGACGCCGATGTCCACCGGCTCGGTGCCGTCCCAGGCGTCCCGGAACGAGGAGCGGGCGGCGGTGTAGATCGGGCCGTCGGCATCGGCGTCGAAGCCGGCGCCCTCGTCGTCGAGGGTGATCTCGACCTGCGCACCCCAGGGCGCGTTGTCGGCCAGGTGCTTGCGCAGCAGGTCGTATGCCGCCCGCGGGTTCTCCGACGGCGCGATGCGCATGGAGACCTTCGCGCGGGCGCTCGGCACGAGCGTGTTGGAGGCGACATCGACAGCCGGAGCGTCGATGCCGATGGTGGTGATCGCGGGGCGGGTCCACAGTTGGGACAGGAACGGACCGGTGCCCATGACCTGCACACCGTCCAGCAGCCCGCTCTCCTCGCGCAGTCGGGCCTCGTCGAAGTCCAGGTCCGCGGCGTCACCACTCACCAGACCGGCGACAGCGACGTCGCCCTTCTCGTCGTGCAGGGACGCGAGCAGCCGGATCAGCGCCGTGAGCGCGTCCGGGACGGGTCCGCCATACATTCCCGAGTGCACGCTGTGGTCGAGCGTGCGCACCGAGACGACCACCCGGATCATGCCGCGCAGCGAGGTCGTGAGTGCGGGCACGCCGATCTTCCAGTTGGACGAGTCGGCCAGCACGATCGCATCGGCTGCGAGCTTGTCGCCGTGACGCTCCAGAATCGTTGCGAGCGAATCGGATCCGACTTCTTCCTCGCCCTCGACGAACACATTGACGCCACATGGCGGGTGACCGTTGTGTGCCCGCAGGGCCGCGATGTGGGCCATCACACCGGCCTTGTCGTCGGCAGCTCCGCGACCGTAGAGCCGGCCGTCACGCTCGGTCGGCTCGAACGGCGCGCTGTGCCAATCCTTGTCCTCACCGGGCGGCTGCACGTCGTGGTGCGCATAGAGGGTGATCGTCGGCGCACCGTCCGGTGCCGCCAGCCGGCCGATCACCGCGGGCCGGCCCCCCTCACGCACGATCTCGACCTCCAGTCCCTCGTCACGCAGCAGCTGCGCGACGGCCTCCGCACTTTCGTCGACGTGGGACTGGTCGAAGGAATCGAGCGACACGCTCGGGATCCGCGTCAGTGCCTCGAGGTCGGCACGTATGGCGGGCATCAGCCCCTGCACGGTGGCGCTGAGACTGGACTGGTCCTGTGGAGTGTTGTCGGTCACGCGGCCACGCTAGCGCCCCGTACACTGGACAGCGTGTTCGGCCGCAACAAGACCCTGACAGAGTCCGATTCTTCCGCTGAGGCGTTGACCTCCCAGTCGACCCACGAGTCCACCGCGGAGGTGTCGGCCGCTGGACAGACCCCCAAGAAGGGACGGCCGACCCCGACCCGCAAGGAGCGCGAGGCCGCCCGTCGGAAGCCTCTCGTGCCGGTGGACCGCAAGGCCGCCAAGCGCGAGTCGCGCGAGGACGCCCGCAAGGCGCGCATCGAGCAGCGTGAGGCCTTCGCCCGCGGCGACGAGAAGGCGCTGCCGCCGCGCGACAAGGGACCGGTCAAGGGCTTCATCCGCGACTACGTCGACTCACGCCGCAACTTCGGCGAGATCCTGCTGCCGCTGATGCTGATCGTGCTGGTGCTGACGATCCTGCCCAACCGCACGCTGCAGATGTCGGCGTTCTTCCTGGTCTGGCTGGTGGTCCTCCTCGGCATCATCGACGCCACGCTCATGGTGCGCCGGATCAAGGCCGAGATCCGCGAGCGCTTCCACACCGAGCCGCCGCGGGGCACCGCGTCATACGCCGTGATGCGGGCGTTCCAGCTGCGCGCCGGCCGCCGCCCCGGACCCCGGGTCAAGCGCGGCGACAAGATCTGAGGCTCTCCGGGACGACCGCACTTCGATGGGGTCAGCCTCCGTCGGAAAGCACCATCGGGCCGTAGACCGCGGCATCGTCGTGATGCAACGTCACCGCGGCGACACCAGCGGCGAAGAGCGACCGCCACTGCTCCCCGAGCCAGCTCTCGGCGTCACTCTGTGTCGGGAAACGCGTCGTCACCAACTGCGCACCGCTCATCGCGGCACCGCGCGCGTCCTCGTAGGTCCAGTGCCAGCCATCGCTCATGTGCGGAACCCTAGCCACCATCGGTGACACCGTCACGGCCTCATCACGCGAAGAACCCACTGCACTCCCCCGAAGGGTGCAGTGGGTTTCGCGGACCCGGTGACCAAACCGGGTGGATTCGTTAAGCGGACTTCACCTCGCTGTGCGTCATCCGCCAGATGCCGACGATCATCGGCAGTGCGAGCCAGATCACGAGCGACACGAACAGCTTCGGCCAGTCGTCGGCATGCATCGATCCGTCATACAGCGGGGACAGCGTGCGGTTGGTGTCCGCCCACTTGGCCACCGACTCCGACCAGGAGAAGCTGCCCAGGATCGACCAGAGCGTCGGCAGGATCAGGAACGCGACGATCGCGCCGGGTGTGTTCTGGATCAGCATGCCGAAGGCGACCCCGATCGACATGTAGAGCAACTGGCCGACGACGACACCGAGCAGCACCTGCCAGCCGAGGCTCCACGAGGGGTCCCCGCCACGCAGCGCACCGGCCAGGGCGGTGAATGCGACAGCGGAGACCAGCGCGAGCACCACACCCGCGACGCCCAGGACGAGCGCGGCCGTCCACTTGGCGTAGGCGACGCGCGCCCGGCGCGGCTCGAGGGTGAAGGTGACCAGACCGGTCCGCTGGGACCACTCCGACGTCACCGCCAGCACACCGAGCAGCGGCAACACCATCTGCAGCGGCAGGGAGGCGAGTGCCAGGAAGTCGGTCAGGTCCTTGTCCTGATCGGCCTTCCCGCTGAACACCCCGATGAGTCCGATCGCGATAACGAGGGCGGCGACCACCAGCACCAGCACGCGACCGGCACGAGTGTCGGTCAGCTTGCGCAGCTCGAGCGAGATCAGTCGAGTGAACGGTATGCCGGAGTCGGCACCGTCCAACCGCGACGGCATCTGAACGTCCTTCTCCTTGATGGATGTAGCGGTACTCATGCGGCCACTCCCTCCCTGGCGTCGTCGGCGGTGAGCTGCAGGAACATCTCCTCCAGCCCGGCGGACCCGGCCGCGCGCAACTCGGTCAGGATGACCTCCTGCTGCAGCGCGAGCCGGCCCACCACGCGCGGCTCGGCATCGGTGTGGATGCCGCCGCCGTTCACCGGCGCCGCCTGGAAACCGCCGACCTCCAAGGCGGTTGCCAGGCGTGCGTCGTCGTCGCTGCGGACGGTGGTGCCGGCGGCGGACATCAGCTCCGCCTTCGTCCCGTCGGCGACGATCTTTCCCCGCCCGATGACCACGAGATGATCTGCGACGACCTCGATCTCGTGCAGCAGGTGGGAGGACAGCAGCACGGTGCCGCCCTCGTCGGCGAAGCCACGCAACAGACTGCGCATCCAGCGGATGCCGGCCGGGTCGAGCCCGTTGGCCGGCTCGTCCAGGATCAGCACGCGCGGGTCCCCCAGCAGCGCGTGCGCGATGCCCAGGCGCTGGCGCATGCCGAGCGAATAGTTGCGCAACCGACGCCGCGACTCCGCCGGTGTCAGACCGACCAGCTCCAGCATCTCGTCGACCCGGGTGCGGTCCAGGCCCATCATGATCGCGCCGAGCGTCAGGATCTCGCGGCCGGTGCGGCCGTTGTGCTGCGCCGACGCGTCGAGCAGGACGCCCACCTGCCGGCCCGGGTTGCCCAGTGCGGCATACGGCCTGCCGAGCACCGTGGCGACACCCGCGCTGGGCGGCGTCAGACCGCAGATCATCCGCATGCACGTCGACTTCCCGGCGCCGTTGGGTCCGAGGAATCCGGTCACGGTCCCGGGGCGCACCTGGAACGACACGTCGTCGACCGCGACATACGGTCCGTAGCGGCGAGTGAGGTTTTCGACTTCGATCATGGTGACAACCCTGCCGGGGAGCACGGTCCGCCCACATCGGCCGCAGGACTGAACCCGCCTCCTACTTTGGTATGGCGTTCGCGAGTCTCATGGCTCTGCTGCAGCAGCCACCCGGCCCCTTACGCTGGCGGTCGTGACCCTCGCCCTGCCCGGCATCAGCCGCCGTCGCCACGTCTGGGGTGAGGTATGGCGTGAGCTCGCGGCCGTCGCTCTCGGCGGCCTGCTGCTGGCTGCGCAGATCGGCGACGATGTCCGGGGCTACCACGATCCGGGGAGCTGGATCGCGTTCGACGTCGCGATCGGTGCCGGCGCGCTGGTGCTGCTGCTGTGGCGCCGCCGGTGGCCGTTCGGCGTATGCGTGGTGCTGACCGCGCTGTCCGCCTTCTCCGTCGTCTCCGCGGCCGCCTCCTGCCTGGCGCTCATCTCGTTGGCGACCCACCGCCGGTGGCGACCGACCCTGTTGTGCTGCGCCGAGGCGCTGGTCGCCGGTTATTTCTTCGAGCTGTTCTTCCCCGGTCAACAGGACGACGGCGTCGGCGAGTGGATCACGACCACCGTCATCGGCGTGCTCGCCGTCGCGCTGTGTGTGGCGATCGGCTGGGCCATCGGAGCGCGGCGGCTCCTCGTCGCGAACCTGCGCACCCAGCTCGCGGTCGCCGAGGACCGCCAGCACCTGCGGGTCGAGCAGGCCAAGGTCGCCGAACGCGCCCGCATCGCGCGCGAGATGCACGACGTGCTGGCGCACCGGATCTCAGTGGTGGCAATGCATTCCGGCGCTCTCGCCTACCGCACCGACCTGTCGCAGGAGGAGTTGCACGAGTCGACGGCGATCATCCGGGACAACGCGCACGCAGCCCTCACCGAGTTGCGCGAGGTTCTCGGCGTGCTGCGCGACCCGACGGCGGCACCGCTGCGCCCGGACGCGCCACAACCCACTCTGGGCGACCTGCCGGCACTGGTCGCGGCGCTCGAATCGACTGATGGGCCAATTGAACTCAGCGTTCCCGGCGACCTGACCGGGCTCACCGAGCTGACGTCCCGCAACGCCTACCGCATCGTCCAGGAGGGCCTGACCAACCGCCGCAAGCACGCGCCCGGCAAGCCGATGTCGATCGTTCTCGCGCACGAGGAGGATGACCTTCGGCTGACCATGCGCAACGGCATGCCGGACGTCGCCCCGGGCGGGAGCGAGCTGCCCGACTCCGGTCTGGGCCTGGTCGGTGCGACCGAGCGAGCGGAACTCGTCGGCGGGGAACTGAGGTCGGGACGTGACCGGGCCGGCGATTTCGTTGTCCGCGCGCGACTACCGTGGCCCCGTGACGACTCCTGACGCCCCGCCGATCCGGGTCCTGCTGGTCGATGACGACGCCCTCGTGCGCGCCGGCCTGCGGTTGATCCTGCGCGGTGCCCCCGACATCGAGGTCCTGCCCGACGACCCCGCGGACGGAGCGGCCGGCGTCCAGGCGGCTCGCACACAGCGACCCGACGTCATCCTGATGGACATCCGGATGCCCGGCACCGACGGCATCGAAGCGACGAGAACTATTGTCGCGCAAGGTGATTCACCGCAGGTGATCGTGCTGACCACCTTTGATTCCGACGATCTGATCGTGCAGGCGCTGCGCGCCGGAGCAAGCGGTTTCCTGCTCAAGGACACCCCACCGGAACGACTCGTGGATGCGGTGCGCGCAGTCGTCGCGGGCGATCCCATCCTGTCGCCGAGCGTCACCCGTCAGCTGGTCGAGAAGGTCACCGGAGCGCCACCGAGCGGGTATGCCGCAGCGCGCGACCGGCTGGCCGCGCTGACCCAGCGCGAGCTGGAGGTCGCCGAACTCGTGGGCCACGGCCTATCGAACGCCGACATCGCGCGCCGGCTCTACATGAGCGTGCCGACCGTGAAGGCGCACGTGTCACGGGTGCTCACCAAGCTCGACGCGGACAACCGCGTGCAGGTCGCGATCCTCGTGCACGACGCCCGCCAGGACTGAGACGCCCGGCAGGCGAACGCCCGCACGACGACGACCGCCCCGGAGCCAGGCACGCGGGAACGAAGTGACGCGTGCCTGGCTCCGGGCGCGAGGAGTCGGGCGAAAAGGATCAGTCGACCTCGGTCTGCACGAACGGCGGCTTCACCACAACTGCCGGCAGTTCCCGGCCGCGCACGTCGATGACGACCTCGTCGCCCTCCTTGGTGCCGCGGTCCATCAGCGCGATCGCGATGCCGACCTTCAGGGTCGGTGACATGGTGCCGGAGGTGACCTCGCCGATCACGGTGCCGTCGGCGTTCTTGACGTCGCAGTGCGCGCGCGGGATGCCCCGGCCGGTGGCCTTCAGGCCCCAGGTCAGCCGGTAGCCACCGGCCTCCTTCTGGGCAGCGAGAGCTTCCTTGCCCCAGAACGCGTCCTTGGTGCGGCCGACCGCCCAGCCGGCGCGCGCCATGTTCGGGGTGATCTCCATCGACAGCTCGTTGCCGTGCAGCGGGTAGCCCATCTCGGTGCGCAGGGTGTCGCGCGCGCCGAGGCCGCATGGCAGTCCGTCATACGGCTTCATCGCCTCGACGAGCGCGTCCCACAACGCCGGTGTGTCGTCCCAGCGCGGGACGAGCTCGAAGCCCTTCTCACCGGTGTAACCCGAGCGCAGCACGATGACCTCGCGGCCCTCCCACTGCGCGACACCGAACGACATGTAGTCCAGGTCGGTCGGCAGCCCGAGTGCCTCGACGACCTCCGGGGCCTTCGGACCCTGCACGGCGATGATGCCGAATTCCATGTGCTGGTCGGTGATTTCGAGGCCCGCCGGCGCCTTCTCCTGCATCCGACGCACCACCTCGGCGGTGTTGGCCGCATTTGGCACGAGGAACACCTCGTCGTCGGACTTGAGGTACTGGATGAGGTCGTCGACCACGCCGGCGGTCGCATCGTCGAGGCACATCGTGTACTGCGCCTTCGGCGGGGCGACCTTGCGCAGGTCGTTCGTGAAGCAGCGGTTCACGAAGTCCGCCGCACCATCGCCACGCACCAGCGCCTTGCCCAAATGGGACACATCGAAGATGCCGACCCGCTCCCGCACCGCGGTGTGCTCACGCAGGACCCCGCCGCCGGGATATTCGATCGGCATCTGCCAGCCACCGAAATCGGCCAGCTTGGCACCGAGTGCGACATGGCGATCGTGCAAGGGGGACGTCTTCTGTTCCGCGGTCATGCGACGCACCGTAGCGCGCTGCTGAGGGCGTATCGTCGCCGGAGTCCAACCCTGGAGTAGCGCGGCCCGCCGAGTCGCGGCCCGGGCTGGCTACGGCAGCTGATCGTAGGAGTACACGTATGCCGCGAGGTCGGCGCGGGTCACCTCCTCCCCGGCGCCGAAACTCGTCGCGCCGTCAGCAGGTATCACCGCATTGCGCACGACCCAGGCGACGGCCTCCGCGTCGTCGGCGGGCACGTCGTCATACCTCGTCGTCACCCGGGTGGCCGGCGAGCCGGCCAGCTTCCACAGCGACCGGGCGGCATCGAGCCGCAGCATCGCCGCCTGAGGGTGATCGGGGTCACCGACCCGAGCGTGCGGATCGTAGGCGCGCAGCACGGCGGCCCATTCGCCGCGAGACGTCGCGCGGTCCGGGTGATACCGGTGCTGGGCGTCGCCGAGGTCGTCGACGGAGTGCAGCCACTGGATCGCGTTGTACTGCGGGCGGTCCGGTGCCACGTCGCGGTAGACCGGCGGCCATGAAATGGCGTGCAGATCATCCAGGACGATCGAACCCGAACCGGCCCCGGAGCCGTCGTCAGCGGCGTTCACATAGATGTTGAACTGGGTGACGTCGGCCAGATCGGCGGCTGTCAGCCGGCGCCCGGCATGTGCGGTGTCCCAGGGTGCGGGCCGCCAGTCGGCGAACGGGATGGTCAGCGCGTATGGCGTGTCGCCCGCCAGCGACGGATACGCCTCGTACGCGACTCCACCGGCCACGAGTTGCAGGACCAGCTTGTTGTGGGAGGCGTCCGGGTCGACCCACAACCGGAAGGCGGAGAACTTCGACCAGTCCGTGCCCAGTTGCTTACCGATCCCGGTGTACGACTGGTGGGCGAAGGAGTAGGAGAAACGCAGCGCCTTCTGGCCGGAGCCGACCGGACCGCCGTCGCTCGCCCTCGACAACGAGATCGTGTTCGCGTTGTAGGGGACGTATTCGGTGCGCAGCGCCGCGTCGTCGCCGTAGCTCTCGAAGTCGTCGACCACGCCGGGAACCGGCCGCGGACGTGGCCCGAGCAACACCGTGCTCGGCACCGCCATGACTTCCTTCCCGCCGGAGATCACGTGCAGGGTGAGTCCGCGCGAGGAGTTGTCGAGCTCGTCGGCCGGGATGTCCCACGTGCCGGTCCACCACAACTGGCCGGGTGCCGGTGGGCTGAGCTCGATGGTCTGGTCCGACCCGTCGACCGAGACGTAGACCCGTTCGGCGTCGACGCCGGTGACCGAGGCACGGATCGTCTCCGGCCCGTCGGCGACCCGGGCACCGTCGGCCGGGCTCGCGAGGTGGGCGGTGGGTCGCGCGGGCACCGCTGTCGTCGATGTGTCGTAGACACCGTGCAGATCGGTGGCGAACACGGTGAACGGGTCATCGTGGAACGCCCGGAAGTCGGGCAGCATCTCGCCGTCGACCGGGGTGTACGGCGTCGTCGATCCGCCGTAGTTCGCCCAGGTCAGCAGGTAGGAGATCCGGGCCGCGGACGGGTCGGCCTTGATCGCGTTCAGGACGTCGGTGTACCAGGTGACGTCCTTGTTCTGTCCGTCCGGGCGCACGCCGCCGTTCAGCCCGAACTCGGTGAATGCGCAGATCTTGCCCCGCTGGGCCGCCTGGTCGGCGATCATGCCGAGGTCTGCCGTCATACCGGACAGGTAGGACGACGAGGCGCCGCTGTCGTCGTAGCTGTCCACGCCGAGCACGTCGACGAAGTCGTCACCGGGGTAGGTGCGCAAGTAGCGTGCGGTGTCGCCGCCGAAGCCGCCACCGGGCGAGAAGGCGTAGAGGAAGTTGTGCACGCCCTTCACATCGCGCAGGTACTCGACGGTGAAGCGGTAGAGCTCGCGGTATTCCCCCGGCGTTCCGAAGGCCGCGCCCCACCAGAACCAGGACCCCGCGTTCTCGTGCCACGGCCGGAAGATGATCGGTATCGGTGTGCCGTCCGGGGCGATCGCGTGCTGAGCGGTGTAGGCGATCCGATCCAGGTAGGCGACCAGGGCTGCGTGGTGCGACCCGCCGGGCAGGACCGCACGCAGCGCATCGCCCGACGTGTCATAGAAGTCGTTGCCGGTGACGAGGTTCTCCATGTGAACGGTCATCGTGCTGATGGCGCCGACGTCGTGCGCATGCTGTATGTCGGTGGCGAGCTCGGCCGCCTTCTGCTGTCGCTGGTCGGCGGACATCCCGGTCCGCTCGAGCGTGTCGAAGCCGATCACGGCCGGGTAGTCGCCGGTCGCCGCGCGAACGTCCGAGGAGGTCCCGTCGGGCTGCGTGAAGGACTCGCCGGACAGCAGATCCTCCTGGTGCCCGAAGAGAGTTCCCTTGCCGCCGATATCGCGCAGGTAAGCGAACACGCTGCGGGTGGCCGGCGTGGCGTCCGGGTCGGCCAGATCGACCGGCGCGCCCGCAGCCGCCGCGGCCTGCCCGACCGAGGACCGCATGTCGGCCCGCGCAGCGGCCCGGGCACCCGCCGGCACCAACGTCGCCAGGCAGAGGCTCAGCACCAGGATGAGCGATGCGCGCAGCCGTCGGCGGCTCCGAGCAGTGGTGGTGGTCATCGCTGACCTTCCTGTCGGGACGGTGCAGCGAGCAGATCGTCGCGGAGCGCCCGCGCAACGGTGGGCGCGAGGGGCAGCCGCGGGCTGAGCGTGCACTGCAGGGCGTGATAGAGATCCGGCTTGCCGGACCAGACGGTCCGGGCCGGCCGGTTGGCAATGTCCAGCTCGTGCCACCAGGACCCGCCGGCCCGGTCCAGCAGGTGGCGCTCGGCGCAGTCCCACCAGGTGGCATACCACCTGGCGTAGCGGTCCTGCCCGGTGCGCGTGTGCAATGCGGCGGCGGCAGCGATCGCCTCGGCGACCACCCAGTGCATCCGTTCACGGACGACGGGCCTGCCCTCCCAGTCCGTGGTGTAGACGAAGCCGTCGGCTCCGTCCACTGCCCAGGCGTCCGCGACGGCACGGTCGAAGAGCAGCACCGCGGTGTCGACCAGCTCCGGGGACGGCTCCGTGGCGGCCTCCAGCTGGAGCAGCAGTCGCGACCACTCCAGTCCGTGCCCCGGTGTCGCCCCGAACGGTTTGAAGGCGTCGCGCGGTGTGTCCCGGTTGAGGTCGAGGTCGGCGCTCCACCGGGCATCGAAGTGCTCGGGCAGCCGCCCGTCGTACTTCGCCGCGAGTTCGACGGCGAAGCCGGCCATCCGGCTCGCCCGAGCCCGCCATACAGCGCTGTCGTCGGTGCGGCCACCCGCGTGTGCCTCCAGTGCATCGGCGACCGCCAGGGCGGCCTCGACCGAATGCATGGTGGCATTGAGCCCGCGGTAGTCCTCCGGCCTGCTGAACGCGCGGTCCCAGGAGTCGCGAGGCAGCCCGGCCTCCTCATCCCAGAACC
This sequence comes from Flexivirga sp., assembly GCF_035551235.1. GTDB lineage: Bacteria > Actinomycetota > Actinomycetes > Actinomycetales > Dermatophilaceae > Flexivirga. The sequence continues at coordinate 15,289 of NZ_DASZNO010000041.1, forward strand.
GTTCGGAGTAGACGGCCGTGGCCTCCGCGAGCAGACCGTCGGCGCCGGGCCGCTCGGCGAGCAGTGCGCTCGACGCGGCCAGGAGCACGAAAGCGTGGTCGTAGCAACGCTTTCCGGCGTCGACCAGCGGCTTGCCGGCCGGGTCGAGACCGTGGAACCAACCGCCATCGGTGGTGTCGCGCAACGGTCCGGTGAGGCCTGCCAGCGCAGCGTCGGCCACCGGTGCACTCCCGGGGATCCCCAGCAGGACGCCGAGCGAGTGGACGTGCACCGTCCGGCTGGTGATCCACGTGCGGACGCCCTGGCGGGAATCGGGCTGCCCGAACTCGTCGAGGTAGGCGGTGCCGCCCTCGGGCAGGTGGGCTCGCCGCCCGAATGCGAGGAGCCGCAAGCTCTCCTGCTCCAGCCACGATCGATGCGTGGCCTGTTCGGTCCACGGGGTCACCGCTTCTCCCCCGCATACATCAGCAGGTCGTTGGCGCTGCGGACCGTATCGGCGAACTCGCTGGGGTCGACGTCGACGGCCGACGTCACATCGAAGGTGACGCTCTCTCCCGGGAGGAGCGTCACCATGCCGCGGTCGACCCGCGCCTCGGGGTCGACCCTGTCGACATGGCAGAACAGGTCCCGCACGTAGGACGTCGCGGTGATCGTGACCGCGTAACCCCCGGCGCGCCGCACAGCCTGTGCCGTGACCGGCTTGGGGTCCAGGGACTGGGCCACCACCTCGGCAGCGTTCCAGAAGGCGGGAGCGAAACCGGCGGCGTCCCCCGTGGTGGCGACGACGACCTCGGCCGCGGGATCGGTGAAGTTTGCGATCTCCTCGGGGAGGAGGACGCTCGCCGTTCCCCGTGCCGGGATCGAGACCGGCATCGAGGTTTCCGCGAGCACCTCACCGGCGAAGGTACGCCGGGTCAGCGTGAAACTGCCCGCGAACGGCTCGGCCGTGTCGTTGACCAGGACAAGCGCCGTCCGATCCGCCTCGGGTTCGGCACCCTCCCACGCGGCGGCGATCGCCGCCTCGGAGGGGCGGGGCTGGAACGTCGCCAGCCGTGGTGCGTATGACGCCCGCAACGCGTGCCACAACGGCTTGCGATGACCGTCGAAATCAACCGCCGCCCAGGACACGACCGGCCAGTTGTCGTTGAGTTGCCACAGGATCGTGCCCGTGTTGTGCGGGGTCAGGGAACGGAAGTGCTCCACGCCGAAGCGGACCGCCTGGGCCTGGTTGAGCTGCGTGGTCCAGTGCCAGTCCTCGATCGTGGCGGGGTCCGGCAGGTGGCCCTGCCAGCCCCGCTCGAGCTTCTGGTTGCCGAGGTTGGCCTTCTGGTGGACGAGCATCTGCGGGCCGAACGGCGTGAGCGGCTCGTCGTGCACGACCCGGGCCAGCGTGGACCAGGCCGGCGGTGCCTGGAAGCCGAACTCGGAGACGAACCGCGACCGGTAGTCGCGGTAGACGGTGTAGTCGACGCGATTCCACACGTCCCAGATGTGCATGGTGCCGTACCGCTCGTCGTTGGGGTGGCGGTAGTCCCCGAACGAGTACGGGCTCGCGGGCGAGTAGAAGCGGGTCGGGTCGAGCTCTGCCAGCAGGGTCGGCAGCAGGGTGCGGTAGTACCAGTCACCCCAGCCGCGACCGGCGAGCTGCTGCTGCCAGCCCCAGTCGACCGAGCCCCAGGTGTTCTCGTTGTTGCCGTTCCACACCACCAGGGACGGGTGCGGTGTCAATCGGGTGATGTTCTCCCGGGCCTCGGCCTCGATCTCCGCGCGCATGGCGGCTTCCTCGCTGTATGCCGCACAGGCGAACGCGAAGTCCTGCCAGACCAGCAGGCCGCGCTCGTCGGCCAGGTCGTAGAAGTCGTCGGATTCGTAGATGCCGCCGCCCCAGACACGGACCAGGTTGCAGTTGGCCTCCAGCGCATCGTCGAGGCGAGCGCGGTACCGCTGCCGATCGATCTCGGTCAGGAAGGCGTGGTCGGGTATCCAGTTGACGCCACGGACCAGCACGGGTTCGCCGTTCACGCGAAGGGTGAAGCCGGCGCCGCCCTCGTCCGGACTCGTGTCGACGTCGACGGTGCGGAAACCGACCCGGCCGGACCAAGCGGCCTCGCCGGCGCGAACCTCGACGCCATACAACGGCTGATCGCCGTGGCCGACTGGCCACCAGAGTCGCGCCTGAGGCACCCGAGTCTCGATGACGACCGAGGTCCGGCCCGCGGGCACGGTGCCCGTCGCGCGCACGGCCGGCTGACCGTCCGGCGCGGAGACGACGACCTCCACCGGCACGGCGGCGGTCGTCGTCCCGTCCCGCTCGATGTCCACGTGGACGCTCAGCACGCCGTCACCGTCATCGACCCCGACCAGCGGACGGACGGCGGCCACGCGGACACCCGACCACGAGTCGAGGCCGATCGGTCGCCAGATGCCGGCGCCGGCGACGTCGATACCCCAGTCCCAGCCGAAGCTGCACGCCATCTTGCGCAGCTGGTTGTACTCGTGGTGGTTGACGCGCGGCAGGGCGCCGAACTGCTCCGCACGGGCCTGCGACGCGGGCACCGGCGGCGCGAAGGTCACGCTCAGGGTGTTCTCCCCCGGTCGCAGCGCGCCACGGGCATCGAACCGGTAGGAGCGGTGCATGTTCTCGGTCTCGCCGAGCACCCGGCCGTTGAGCTCCACCGTGGCAAGGGTGTCGAGGCCCAGCGCCACCAGATCGTGTCGATCCGTTGACCCCGGTTCCCACTGGAAGGTCGTCTCGTAACGCCAGGAGGTGTCGCCGATCCATTGCTGGGCGGCCTCGTTGTCGCCGTCGAACGGGTCGTCGATGATGCGGGCTCGGTACAGATCGACATGGATCTCTCCGGGAACCATCGCCGGGACGGGGGCATCGTCGAGCAGGCCCGCCGGGACTGACCCGGGGTCCACGGCTGTGACGGTCCAGCCGTCGTGCAGCGGCCGGAACGTGTTGGGGACGTGGGTCATGCGCTGGTCCTCTCCTGGGAAGCTCGGTCCTGGGTGGGCATTCCGGCCCGTTCCCACTGACCCGAGAAGTGGTTGAAGCACCTCGAGTTGTCGATGAGGGTGCGATCGATCGTCTGTCCGGAATCCACCCGCCCCAGCCGCTCTGGGTCGGGCGCGGCCTGTGCGAGCAATCTGGTGTAGTCGTGGTGCGGGTCGAGGATCACGGCATCCGACGGCCCGCGCTCCACGACCCGCCCGCGGTAGAGCACGACGATCTCGTCGGAGAAATGCCGTGCGGTCGCCAGGTCGTGGGTGATGTAGAGCACCGCGAGCTGGTCCTCGCGCTGCAGTCGGCCGAGCAGGTTCAGGACGCCCAGGCGGATGGAGACGTCGAGCATCGAGACCGGCTCGTCGGCGATCAGGACCTTCGCGTCGGGCGCGAGGGCGCGAGCGATGGCGACCCGCTGCCGCTGTCCCCCCGACAGTTCGTGCGGTCGTCGAGGGGCCATCTGCTCGGCCGGTGTCAGATTGACCCGCTCCAGCATCTGCAGCACCCGCTCACGCGTCTGCGCCGCACCTCGTGTGCGCCCGTGGATCCGCAACGGTCGGGCGATGTGGTGCTCGATGGTGTGGAACGGGTTCAATGACGCGAACGGATCCTGGAAGACCATCTGGACCTGCCGGCGATACATCGAACCGACCACCGGTGTGCGGTCGGCGAGCCGCACATCCACCGTTCCTGCGGTCGGTGTTTCCATCCTCGTCAGGATCTTGGCGATGGTCGACTTGCCCGATCCGGACTCACCCACCAGGGCGACGGTCCGCCCGGGCAGCAGTTCGAAACTGACATGGTCGACCGCACGCATCCGAGTGCGTCGTACGCCGGAGCGAACCGTGTAGTCCTTGACCAGATCGGTCACGTGCAGCGTGGTCATGAGTACTCCTTGACGGACGGCACCGTCTCGACGCCGGTACGGATGAAGGCACCACGCTCGCCCGACAGACTCGGAAAGGATCCGAGCAGCTTGCGCGTGTACGGGTGCTGTGCGTGCTGATAAAGGTGCTCGGCGGAGTCGAGTTCGACGATCTCTCCAGCAAGCATGACCGCGATGCGATCGCTGATCTCCAGCAGCAGCGGCAGGTCGTGCGTGATGAACACGACCGCGAAGCCGAGTTCATCGCGGAGCCGGACGATCTCCTGGAGGATCTCCCGTTGGACGACGACGTCGAGCGCGGTCGTCGGCTCGTCCATGATCATGATCTGCGGCTCGAGCAGCATCGCCATGGCGATCATCACTCGTTGCCGCATACCGCCGGACAGCTCGTGCGGGTAGGAGCCGAGCCGGCGCGGGTCGACGCCGACCCGCTCGAGCACCTCCTGCGAACGCTGCCGGATCTGCGCACGGGACATGCCGGGGCGGTGGGTGCGCAGGGTGTCCTTCAGCTGTGCCTGCACCGTCGTCACCGGGTTGAGGGCGTTCATGGCGCCCTGGAACACCATCGACATCTTGTCCCAGCGGAACACTCGCAACTGCGACTCCCGCAACGCGAGGATGTCGATGTCGTCACCCGATCGATCGTGGAAGGTGACCCGGCCTGACGAGATCCGCGCCGGCGGGCGGTGCAGCCGGTTGATGGCATACGCCAAAGTTGTTTTGCCACAGCCGGATTCGCCGGCAAGGCCGAGGATCTCACCGCGGTGCAGGGTGAGGTTGACGTTCTGGACCGCGGCCACCGGCTGTTCCACCTCGTAGAGCACGCTGAGGTCCTCCACGGTGAGTACGGCGGATCCGCTGTCGGGGTGTGCCTGCTGACTCATCGGACCTCCTCCTTGGCGTCCACGTCGGTGTCGAGTGCGGTGTTGTGTGCGTCGTCGAGTGCGATGTCGGGTGCGTCGTCGGGTGCGTCGTCGGGTGCGTCGTCTCGGGCGGATTCGACGCGGCCGTTCGACGTGCCGGATGTCTCGGGGCCCGGGGAGTCGCAGCTGCCGGCCCGGCGGCGCTCCAGCCTCGCGGCGCGCTTGGCGAGCTTGCGGTGCCGGCGAAGGTTCTTCAGCCGGGGGTTGATGATCTCGTCGATCGAGAAGTTGATCAGCGACATGCCCATCCCGAACAGCGCGATGATGAGGCCGGGCGGGACGAACCACCACCAGGCGCCGAGGGAGAGCGCGAAACCGTTCTGCGCGTAGTACAGCATCGTGCCGAGCGTCGCGGAGTTCGAGGCGCCGAGACCGATGAACGACAGCCCTGCCTCGCCCAGGATGGCCGCGATCACGGCGAAGACGAACTGCGACGCCAGCACCGGCAGCAGGTTCGGCAGGATCTCCACGACGATCACCCGCCAGGGCTTCTCACCGGAGGTCTGCGCGGCCGCCACGTAGTCGCGGTGGCGCACCGACAGGGTCTGGGCGCGCAGTACGCGCGCCGATGCCGCCCAGCTGGTCACGGCGAGAACGACGGCGATGGTCCACAGGCCACGACTCGACTGCGGCACGAAGCCCGAGATCACGATCACCAGGGGCAGGCCCGGGATGACCAGGAAGACGTTCGACAGCAGCGAGAACACTTCGTCGATGAAGCCGCCCCGGTAGGCGCCGTAGATCCCGAAGAACGCCGAGAGCACCGTGGCGAGGATTCCGACGAGGACGCCGATCTCCAACGATCCCCGGGTGGCGTAGGCGAGCTGGGCGAGGACGTCCTGGCCGGTGTTGGTGGTGCCGAGCAGGAAACTGCCGGACGGTGCGCGGAGGCCCATGTCGCGGATCTGGTCGGGATCGCCGACCAGGAACGGCCCGAGTATGCCGAACAGCGCGATCGAGCCGACGAGCGTCATACCCAACGCCAACCACGGTGTCATCGTCGGAAGCAGCGAGCTGCGCCGTTTCTCGGTGACCGGATGCGGGCCTGCCTCGGCGGGCAACTGGTCGGCTGCCGCTGCCATCGCAGCGCCGTCGCCGGGGTTCATAGTGCTCATTCGAGTGCTCACCTCTCAGGACCGTGCCCGCGTGCGCGGGTCGATGACGCCATACAGCAGGTCCACCACGAGATTCGCGCCGAGGACGGCGAGCGTGATGAAGAGGAAGACCCCTTGCATGAGCGCGTAGTCGTTGTTGGTCACGGCGTTCAGCAGACGGCTGCCGATTCCCGGGTAGGAGAAGACCTGCTCGGTGATGACGGAGCCGGAGACCACGAAACCGAGCGAGATCGCGAACCCTGCGATCGAGGGCAGCGCCGCGTTGCGCGCCGCGTAGGACCGCATGATCCGTCGGGGGGCCAGGCCCTTCGCCTCCGCCGTCAGGACGTAGTCCTCGGACAGGGTCGACACCATCATGTTGCGCATGCCGAGCAGCCAGCCGCCGACCGAGGCAAGCACGATCGTGAGCGCCGGAAGGATCGCGTGCGAGATCGCCGAACCGATGAACGCACCGTTCCAGCCGGGGTCGAAGGCCGCGTCGTAACCGCCCTGGAACGGTAGCCAGCCGAGAACACGTGACAGCAGGTACGCCAGGATGAGCGCCAGCCAGAAATATGGAACCGCTGCCAGCAGCGATGTGGCCGGCACCAACGAGTCCAGCCACGTGCCCGGCTTCCAGCCCACGAAGGCGCCCATCGCGACTCCGAGGGTCGCCGCCATGACGGTGGCGACACCGACCAGAACCACGGTCCAGGGCAGCGACGCACCGATCACGTCGGTCACCTTCGCCGGGTAGTAGCTGACGGAGACCCCGAGGTCGCCGTGGGCGATGTTGTTCAAGTACTGGAAGTACTGGGTCACGATCGACTGCGAGTCGTCACCCCCGAGCAGCAGTGCATAGGCCTTGCGGGTCTCGGGCGTGATCGTCCCGCCCCGTTGCTGGAGCTTGGCGAGCAGTATGTCGACCGGGTTTCCGGGCAACAGGCGTGGAATCGCGAAGTTGATCGTCAGCGCCGCCCATAGGGCCACGAGGTAGAACGCGAGCTTGCGGACGAAGTAGTTCATGGTGATCTCTCCCGGCGTCTCCGCGGGTCAGCCGTTCTTCGGCTGCAGGTGCTTGAAGACCTGTGCGCTGTCGAGACGCGACCACACCGCCGGGAACGCATACAGGTTCTGTTCGGAGGGCCACCCGGTGAACTTCGCGGTGTTCCATTCGCTGGTCGTCCCGCCGGTGAGCACCGGTATGTAGGGCATGTCGGCGACGATCGCCTTCTGGATCGTGGCGAACTCTCGTGTTCTGGCCGGGCTGTCACCCAACGGCATACGACTGAGCGAGTTGATCGCAGCGTCGACCTTCGGGTTGGCGTACCGCACGTAGTTGTTGCCGGCGGGCTTGCCCACCTTGGCCCCGGACGACGAGTCGAAGAAGTAGTTGTAGAGGTAGTACGGGTCTGATGTCGGTCCCTGGTAGAGCGAGTCGATGACCAACTGGAACTTGCCGTTGACCTTCTTGTCCGTCCACTCGTTCCAGGAGGACTGCTCCGCCCTGATCTCGATGCCTGCGGCCTTGGCCTGCGAGGTGATGGTGTTGATTGCGGTGATGTAGTCGGTCCAGCCGGTGACGACCTGGATCGTCAGCGACAGGCGCCGGCCGTTCTTCTGATAGATCCCGTCAGCACCCTTCGTCCAGCCGTCGGCCCGCAGGATCTGCGCCGCTTTGTCACCCTTGGCGGTGGACGGCGCGAGCTTCTCGTCGACCGCGTCGGAGACGTACTTGTCCTGACTCGGCGTCAGCGCGAAGCTGGGCGAGATCTTTCCCGCCGTACCCATGAATGCGAGCTTGTTCAACTGCGTGCGGTCGATCGCGTAGTAGAGCGCGTGCCGAACCGCCGGATCGGTCTGCGGGCCGGTGCACCCCTGTGCCGCGCTGGAACACGCAGCGAGCACCATTTGGCTCTGCCACTGGGTGAACGCGTCGTAGTTCGGGAACTGCTGGTGGGTCTTCTGCACGTTCGGGATGGGACCGGTGTTCCAGTCGATCGTGCCGCCGGCGATCCCGTCCGCGCCCGCTTGGTTGCCGGACAGCGCCATCCAGCGGATCTGCTGCACCTTGGGTGCGCCTCCCCAGTAGTGCGGGTTCGCTGCGAACGTGAAGGCCTGGGGCTTGAAGGACTTGAGCAGATAGGCGCCGGTGCCGACGGGCTTGGCCACGACGTCCTTCGTGGGGTTGATGCTCGCCCACAAGTGCTTCGGCACGATGACCGAGCTCAGGATGTCGGGGCCCTTCACGAACGCCGGCTCGGCGAAGCTGAAGACGACGTGTGTGGCGTCCACCTTGCGGACCGAGCCCTTGAAACCGATCGCGTTGATCGACGGGTTCCGCTTGAGCAGGTTGAAGGTGAAGACGACGTCGTCGGCGGTGAACGCTTTGCCGTCGCTCCACTTCACCCCGCTGCGCAACGTCACCGCGAGCCGGGTGCCCGACTTGTTCCAGGACTGCTTGGTGGCCAGGAGCGGCACCGGCTTGCTGGCCTTCGCCTTGTTGTAGAAGAACAGCGGCTCGTAGATGGTGCCGACGCCCCCGATGCTGGAGGGCGAGTACGGGTTGAAGTTGATCTGGTAGTCGCCGGACTGTCCGGTGTACGCGACGAGCGTCGAGGCATGACCGGAAGGGGAACCGGTGCCGCCGGAGCCGCTGCATCCGGTGACGAGCAGCGTGCATGCCGCCGCACCGGCACCGAGGGCGAGCAGCCCGCGACGGCGGCGAATCTGGGGAGATCGAGGGTTGTTCGGCATCTGAGTGGTCCTTTTCATGAGAGGGGCGGCGGCCTCGGCCGGCGGCGTTCCCGAGTGATGCAGGTCATACTTGCGTTATTAAATTAACCTTGTCAAGATATTCACCCGATCACATTCGAACCCGTCTGCCGGCGCCCGCCGAGAGGTGACCCATGCTCTGTCGCGACCTGCCCCACAACGTCCTCCTGCGCCGGGACGGCGTCGGGATCGTCGTGCACGTGCCCGAGGACGGGCTGCCCACGGTTGTCCATTGGGGTGCGGATCCGGGCGAGCTCGGCGCTCCGGATCTACGCGCGCTCTGCGACGCGGGTGGGCGACAGACTCCACCGGGAACACTGGACGCCGCCTGGCAGCTCAGCGTGTTGCCGCACGAGGTCGATGGCTGGGCAGGTCGGCCCGGAATCCTGATCTCGTCCGAGGCGCGACCGGTGTGGCCGCAGTGGCGAACCGTCGAGACGAACCACCGGGATCACGCACTCCAGTTCACCGCCGCAGACGAGCAGAACGGACTTCGGCTGCGGACCCGGCTCGCGCTCGAGGACGGCGGGATCGCCACCCTGACCCACGAACTGGAGAACACCGGCCCGGCGACGCTCGACATCCACTGGCTCGAGGCAACGCTGCCGGTGCCGAAATCAGCTGACACCGCCACTTCGTTCAGCGGCCGCTGGACCCGGGAGAAGGCACCGCACACCGCCTCGCTCCCGAGGGGTTCGGTGGTCCGCCAGACCCGACGCGGACGCGGCGGCCACGACGCACCGCACCTGCTCATCCTGTCCGAAACCACGCCGCGTGACCGGTCCGGCCAGTTGTGGTCGGTGCACCTCGGGTGGAGCGCAGACGTCAGCTACCGCACCGACCGGATGCCCGAGGCGATCACGCTGCTCGGAGCCGGCGAACTGCTGCGTCCCGGGGAGATCCGGTTGGGACCCGGCGAGTCCTACCGCACTCCCGTCGCCTGGTTCGGCTGGAGCGACGCCGGCCTGGATGGCCTGTCCGCCGCGTTCCACACCGCCCTGCGCGCGCGGCCGGGACACCCGCGCACCGCGCGCCCGCTGGTCCTTAACACCTGGGAAGCCGTCTACTTCGACCATCAACCGGACCGCATCCTCGCCCTGGCCGAACGCGCCGCCTCGGTCGGCGTCGAGCGCTTCGTTCTCGATGATGGCTGGTTCCCCGCCCGACGCGACGACGCACACGGCCTCGGCGACTGGATCGTCGACCGCACCGTCTGGCCGTCGGGCCTCCGGCCGCTCGCGGATCGGGTCCACGGACTGGGCATGCAGTTCGGCCTCTGGTTCGAGCCCGAGATGACCAACCTGGACTCCGAGCTCGCCCGGCAGCACCCCAACTGGTTGCTGGACGACCCGGTCGTCGTGCCCGCCCCGGATGGCCTGTCCTGGCGCAACCAGTACGTCGTGGACCTCGCCGACCCGGAGGCATTCGCCCACATCCGGGCACAGCTGAGCGCGTTGATCGATGAACTGTCCCTCGATTTCATCAAATGGGACCACAACCGTGACCTGGTCGCGCCGGTCCACGCCGGACGGCCCGGGACACACACGCAGACGCGGGCGACATACCGACTGCTGCGCGAGCTACGGACCGCGCATCCCGGCCTGGAGATCGAATCCTGCTCGAGCGGTGGCGCTCGTACCGACCTTGGCATCCTGGAACTCACCGACCGGGTCTGGGCGTCCGACTGCAACGATGCGATCGAGCGCCAGGACATCCAGCGCTGGACACAGCTGCTGCTGCCACCCGAGCTCGTGGGTGGGCACGTCGGACCCGACACCGCACATACCACCGGTCGCGCGATCGACCTGTCCTATCGGGTCGCGACCAGCCTGATGGGCTCGGCCGGCCTCGAGTGGAACCTGTTGGACTGCAGTGATACCGAGTTGACCGCGATCACCGCCTTCGCCGCGCTGTACAAGGAGTTACGTCATGTCATCCACGGCGGGACGATCGTGCACGCCGACACCCTCGACCCCGCGCTGCGCGTGACCGGTGCCGTGCTCCCCGACCGCAGCGAAGGTGTCTGGACCGTCGCGACCGTCGGCACGCTGGAGGACGCGTTGCCCGAGCGCATTCGGCTGCACGGCCTCGATCCGAACCGGCGCTACCGGGTCCGGGTCCGCGACGACGTGGGTGTGCCGAAGCACTGGATCACGCCGCCCTGGATCTCGGCGGGCGGGGTGACGCTGCCGGGAAGTGCACTGGCCACCCATGGCCTGCAGATCCCGGCTCTCTGGCCCGCGCAGGCGTTCATCCTGCACGTCGTCGCGGAGTAGTCAGTCCAGTAGTCAGTTCCGTGGGCGCGCCGTCGTGCCGCGCTGCACGATCTGCGCACCGGCGGCGTGAACGATCGTCTGGAGCTCGCCACGATGCATGTCGAGAAGGACCGACGCCAGGATCCGGCCGAGTTCGTGGACATCCCTGCTCACCACGGACAGTGGCGGATCGGCCAGCCGGCACGGCGGCGAATCGTCCCACGCGAGGAACGAAACGTCCTGCGGCACGGCCAGTCCGAGCTCGCCGACGACCTCGAGCGCGGCAACCGCCATCAAGTCGTTGTCGAAGATGATCGCGGTGGGTCGCTCCGGTATGGCGAGCAGCTCCCGCACGCAAGCGACCCCGGACCGCGACGAGTAGTCACCCTCGACAGTGCTGCCCACGACACCGGCCCGGGCAACGGCCTCGTCGAATGCGGCCGTCCGCGCACCCGTATGACTGAGCCGTTGGGGGCCCGATACCCGACCGAGGACCCGGTGACCGAGGCCGACGAGGAACTCCACCGCTGTCGTCATGGCCGCGGAGTTGTCGACGTCGACGACCGAGATCCGCTCTGTCGCCTCCTCGATCTGTCCTCCGAGCACGACCGCCGGCAGCCCCAACTCGCGACATCTGTCCACTCGCCGGTCTCCCTCGGCGAGGTCGACGAGGACGACGCCGGCGAGTTCGGGAACACCCGCCCACCGCTCGAACTCCGCGAGTTCCTCCTCCTCGGAGACGAACAGCCGCAACACGATACTTGCCCCGTGCTCGTCGAGGGCCGCCTCCAATCCGGCCAGCAGGGCCTCGTAGAAGGGGTTCGTCCCGTGCCCCGCGTCGCTGCGTTGCACACCGATCGCGAACCGCGGCGCCACCGCGACGTTGTCACCCATGATGGGCATTATCGGTGACCGCACGACATACTGCACCCGTGAGGACGACCACGGAGGAGCCAGTCGCGTGGCACACCCACAGGTGACCGCCGCCACGAGCCGAGGGCTGGTCCTCGACGTGGTGCGCTCCGAGGGCCCGATCAGCCGCGTCGAGCTGGCGGAACGAACCGGTCTGACCCAGGCCAGCATCTCCCACCTCGTCCGCGCTCTGCTGCGCGACGGGCTCCTCGTCGAGACCGGCGAGCGCACCTACACCGGCGGGAAGCCGCGTGTCATGCTCACCCTCGACCCGTCGGCGCGATGCGGTGTGGGCGTCCAGTTGGGCGCCGACTGGATCGTCATCGTCGTCGCCGACGCCAGCGGAGCCGAGGTGGCCCGGACACGTGTGCACGGAGCCCGCGGTCGTCAGCCGGACGATGTGGTGAGCGACGTCGCCGCCCACGTAGACCTCACGCTGCGCATCGCCGGTGTCGAGCATGCGACCGTTGCCGGGATCGGCCTGGTAGCCCCCGGCGCCCTGGACCTCGACGCCGGATCGATCCGCTTCTCCCCGAGTCTGACGACGTGGGAGGGCTACCCGGTGCAGGAGCTGTTGGAGCAGCGGACCGGTCTACCGGTGGTGCTCGACAACGATGCGACGGCCGCGGCCATCGGCGAGTTCTGGAACGGAGCCATCTCGGCATCGGTGGCACACGGGACCATCTACATGGGGGCCACCATCGGCGCGGGCATCGTGATCGCCGGCTCGGTCTACCGCGGCGCCAGTTCCAACACCGGCCCGCTGGGTCGCCTACGGTTCGGTGCGGCCGATCGTCCCACGCTCGAGGAACTCGCCGGCCCGGCGGCCGTCGCGGCGCAGGCGCGCGCCGCACTTGCGGGCGGCAGACCGTCGCAGGTTCGCCTGTCCGCCGACGGTGATCCATTCAGCGACTTCAGCGCCGTCGCCACCGCGGCCGTCCGCGGAGACGCCTTGTGCATCGAACTCATCGAAGGCTCGGCGGACCGGCTCGCCGACGCCGCGCTGATCGCCGTCGACATGTTCGACCTGGATTCGGTCGTGCTCGCCGGGCCCTCGCTCACGATCGCCGGCTCCTTGTACCTGCGCCTGATCGAGCGTCGGGTCCGTGCCGAGTCGTATGTCGCCGGCATCCACCGAGTCGCCGTCAAACTGTCCATGCAGGTCACCGACGCAGCCGCTGTGGGCGCCGCGTCGTTGGTGCTGCAGAACGACCTCGCGCCGCGACAACTCGGCATCGGCTGAGCCCCGCACCGCAATTCCGGTTTCCCGTTGCCCGAACATCACGACGCACCAGCCCGGCGTATCGTCGCCGGAGTCCCGCCCCCTTCGAAGGAGAATGCCCGTGCCCACATTGACCGTCGTCGACCGCCCGGTCGCCAAGAGCAAGAGCGATGCACTGGTCGTGCTCGCGGTCCAGGACGGTGACAACGCGCAGGTGGCCGCCACGCCGGCGCTCGCGCCGGAGGCCCGCGAGCACATCGACGCCAACCTGCTGGCCCTGTCCGCCACCGGAGCGGTCGACGAGATCACCCGGCTGGCCGGCGTTCCCGGCATCGACGGCGCTGTCGTCGTGACCGGTTCCGGACTCGCCGGTGCGCCGTCCGACGACGACGCCGAGGCGCTCCGCCGCGCGGCCGGTGCCGCCGTCCGCGCCCTGTCCGGGAAGGTCGCCACCGTCACGGTCGCGTTCCCGTCCTCCAGCGCGGCGCAGGTCGTCGCGACCGCCGAGGGCGCCCTCTTCGGGTCGTACACCTTCACGTCATACAAGTCGAATGGCGGTGCAACGAAACAACTTTCGAAGATCACCGTGTTGACCTCGCTTGCCAAGGACAAGGATGTCAAGTCCGGCGTGCAGCAGGCACAGGTCGTGGGCACGCACCGCGCGTGGGCCCAGGACCTGGTCAACACTCCCCCGCTGGACCTCTACCCCGAGTCGTTCGCCGCCTCGGTGAAGGAGCACTTCGCCGGCACCAAGGTCAAGGTCAAGGTGCTCGACGAGAAGGCGCTGGCCAAGGAGTCGTGCGGCGGCCTGATCGGCGTCGGCCGTGGCTCTGCCCGTCCGCCCCGGATGGTCGTGCTCAGCTACGAACCCGCCCGCGCGAAGTCGCATCTCGCGTTCGTCGGCAAGGGCATCACCTTCGACTCCGGCGGCCTGTGCATCAAGCCGGCCGACGGCATGGTCACGATGAAGTGCGACATGGCGGGAGCCGCTGCGGTCGCCGCTGCAACGGCCGCCATCGCCGAGCTCGGACTGCCGGTCGCCGTCACGACCTACCTGTGCCTCGCCGAGAACCTGACGGGCTCCGACGCGCAACGTCCCGGTGACGTGGTCACCATGCCGAACGGTCGCACGGTCGAGATCATCAACACCGACGCCGAGGGTCGCCTCGTGATGGCCGACGGTCTCGCGCTCGCTTCCCGCCAGGAGCCGGACCTGCTCATCGACGTCGCCACCCTGACCGGCGCGGCCGTGCTGTCGCTCGGCACGCGCACCGCCGCAGTGCTCGGCAACGACGACGCACTGCGCGACGAGGTCGTCGCCGCGGCCGGTGCGGCCGGCGAGGACCTGTGGCCGATCCCCCTGCTGCAGCACCTGCGCTCGGGCATGAAGTCGCTCGTCGCCGACACCAAGCACACCGGTGCCCGGCAGGGCGGCATGATCGTCGCGTCGCTCTTCCTGCAGGACTTCGTGGGTGACGACGCGGACGGCGCACAGCTGCCGTGGGCGCACCTGGACATCGCGGGCCCGGCATACTCCACCGACGACGCCTACGGGTATGTCGGCAAGGGCGCCTCGGGCTACGGCGTGCGCACCCTGGTGCAGTTGGCGCGCAGCCGCGGCTGAGGCCGAAAACCGTTCAGAACAAAGGGAATCCCACACCGATCCGGTGTGGGATTCTCTCTGTTCTGGTGCGTGGATCGATCATCCGGACTTGCGGCGGAACATCTGCTGCGCGCCACTGGTCTCGGCGTCGTGCGCACCGTTGACCTTCGTGTGCGCCGACTTGTCCGAGACGTCGGTGCCGCCGTGTGCGTGCTTCTTGTCCAAGGCTTCGCGGAACTTGCGCTTGACCTCGTCACTCGGTCCTTGCTTGTCCGTCATAAAAGGGCCTCCTCGCAGTTGATTCAGCACGGCTTGAGTGCACCACTCTCGCACGCGCGGCCACCGGTCGCCACCGGTTAACGCTGCCGTCGCGGCGTTGTCGTGAGACCGCTGCCACGCGACGAGTGGGCAAGTGCCAAGATTGGCGATGGCACCTTCGCCTTCGCCAGGAAGTTAATCTGGCAGGCACAGGAAGCTTGAGGTGCGTTGGCGTTGCAGGGAGCTTGCGACTCGCAGTGCCAACGCAGAGCAAGCCTCTTGGGTGTCACCGACATTCATCGCGAGACGCAAGGGAGCGTTCCGAGTATGACGGCATCCGCCGACAGCTTCGACCTGGTGATCCTCGGTGGCGGTAGCGGCGGCTACGCCTGCGCCTTCCGGGCAGCCGAGCTCGGACTACGGGTCGCACTCGTCGAGAAGGACAAGGTCGGCGGCACCTGCCTGCACCGTGGCTGCATTCCGACCAAGGCACTCCTGCATGCGGCCGAGGTTGCCGACACCGCCCGGGACGGCGCCAGGTTCGGGGTCAAGACGACCTTCGAGTCGGTCGACATGACCGGGGTGCACCGCTACAAGGACGGCGTCATCGGCCGGCTCTACAAGGGGCTGCAGGGCCTGGTGAAGTCGCACGACATCACCTACGTGGAGGGCACCGGGCGGCTCAGCTCCCCGAGCACCGTGACGGTCGGTGACCGGGTCCTCACCGGCAAGAACGTCGTGCTCGCGACCGGCTCTTACGCCAAGACGCTGCCGGGAGTCGACATCGGCGGCCGGATCGTCACCAGCGACCAGGCACTCACCCTCGAGGACGTCCCCTCTCGCGTCATCGTTCTCGGCGGTGGGGTCATCGGCGTCGAATTCGCCTCAGTCTTCTCTTCGTTCGGCGCCGAAGTCACGATCGTCGAGGCACTCCCCCGGCTCGTCGCAGCCGAGGACGAAGCGATCTCCAAGCAGCTCGAGCGTGCCTTCAAGAAGCGCAAGATCAAGGCGCTGACGGGTGCCAAGCTCGCGTCCGCGACCCAGGCGGGCGACGAGGTGACGGTGACACTGGAGTCCGGCGACACGCTCACCGCCGACCTGTTGCTCGTCGCCGTCGGCCGCGGGCCGGTGACCGAGGACCTCGGGTATGCCGAAGCCGGCGTCACGATCGACCGCGGTTTCGTCATCACCGACGAGCGCTGCCGGACCGGCGTGCCCGGCGTCTACGCGGTCGGCGACATCGTGCCTGGCCTGCAGCTGGCGCACCGCGGCTTCGCACAGGGCATCTTCGTGGCGGAGGACATCGCCGGCAAGGCGCCCACACCGATCGAGGAATCCGGCATACCGCGCGTCACCTACTGCGACCCCGAGATCGCCTCGGTCGGCCTGACGGAGGCCGCCGCGCGTGAGAAGCACGGCGACTCCACGACGGGCTACGAGTACCCGCTCGGTGGCAACGGCAAGAGCCAGATCCTGCAGACCCAGGGCTTCGTGAAGGTCGTCCGCGCGGGTGACACCGGCGCCGTCGTGGGCGTGCACATGATCGGCGCCCGGATGGGTGAGCAGGTCGGCGAGGCCCAGCTCATCGTCGGCTGGGAGGCACTGCCCGACGATGTCGCATCACTGATCCATGCCCACCCGACCCAGAACGAAGCCCTCGGCGAAGCCCACCTGGCCCTCGCCGGTAAACCCCTGCACGCCCATGCGTGAGAAAACCGAATTTAAATCCGAACAAGCACGGCAGGCTTAGGATGCGTTGGCGTTGCAGGGAGCTTGCGACTCGCAACGCAACGCAGAATGAGCCTCACTGCACATCTAGCCCCCAAGATCTAGGAGACTTGAGTCCATGTCTGAACGCGTGACAATGCCCGCACTCGGCGAGTCGGTGACAGAGGGCACCGTGACTCGGTGGCTCAAGGAGGTCGGCGAGGAGGTTGCGGTCGACGAACCGCTGCTGGAGGTCTCGACCGACAAGGTCGACACCGAGATCCCGTCGCCCGTCGCCGGCACACTGCAAGAGGTGCTCGTCGAGGAGGACGAGACCGTCCCTGTCGGCGCGGACCTCGCGGTGATCGGTGACGGCGCGGCCGCACCGGCGAGCGACTCCGGATCCGGCAACCAGGCTGCGCCCGCCGAGGCACCGGCTGCTGCAGCGGAGCCAGCTGCAGCAACCGCACCGGCGCAGCAGCAGGCCGAGCAGGAGTCCGCCCCAGCCCCTTCCGGTGGCGAGGTCACCGGCGGCGAGAAGGTCACCATGCCGGCGCTCGGCGAGTCCGTCACCGAGGGCACGATCACCCGCTGGTTGAAGGCAGAGGGTGACGATGTCGAGGTCGACGAGCCGCTGCTCGAGGTCTCCACCGACAAGGTCGACACCGAGGTGCCGTCCCCGGTTGCGGGCAAGCTGAGCAAGATCCTGGTGCAGGAGGACGAGACCGTTCCGGTCGGTGCCGACCTGGCCGTGATCGGCGGCGAGTCCTCCGGTGGTCCGGCAGCCGCCGAGGAGAAGCCCGCCGACAAGCCGGCGGAGCCGGCCAAGGAAGCGGAGCCGGCCAAGCAGGAGGCACCGGCGCAGCCCGAGCCGCCGAAGCAGGAGGCGCCGGCAGCCGCTGCCGCACCGGCTCCGGCCGCTGCACCCGCCCCCGCTCCGGCCGCTGCACCCGCGCCCGCTGCCCCGGCGGCGTCGAGTGCTTCGGGCGATCGCGAACCCGCGTCGTACGTCACGCCGCTGGTGCGCAAGCTCGCTGCCGAGAACGGCGTGGACCTGTCCACTGTGACCGGCACCGGCGTCGGTGGCCGCATCCGCAAGCAGGACGTCCTCGACGCGGCCAAGCCGGCCGAGCCGGAGCCCGCAGCAGCACCGGAGGCAGCACCTGCACCGGCAGCATCGGGATCCGCGAAACCCGCTGCGGTGCCGGAGGTTTCGGCCAAGCGGGGCACCACCGAGAAGATGACCCGCATGCGCAAGCTCATCGCCACGCGCATGGTCGAGTCGCTGCAGGTTTCGGCGCAGCTCACCACGGTCGTCGAGGTCGACGTCACCAAGGTCGCACGGCTGCGTGCGCGCAGCAAGGCGGCGTTCGAGCAGCGCGAGGGCGTCAAGCTCAGCTTCATGCCGTTCTTCGCGCTGGCCGCGGTGGAGGCGTTGAAGGCCTACCCGCAGGTGAACGCCAGTGTCGAGGGTGACTCGATCGTCTACCACCCGCAGGAGAACCTCGGCATCGCCGTGGACACCGACCGCGGCCTGATGGTGCCGGTGATCCGCGACGCCGGTGACCTGAACATCGCCGGGCTGTCCCGCAAGATCGCCGACCTCGCCGAGCGGACCCGCACCAACAAGGTCAAGCCCGATGAGCTGGGTGGCGGCACGTTCACGCTGACCAACACCGGCAGCCGTGGTGCACTCTTCGACACCCCGATCATCAACCAGCCGCAGGTCGGCATCCTGGGCACCGGCACGGTCGTCAAGCGGCCCGTCGTCGTCACCGACGCCGACGGCGGCGAGACGATCGCGATCCGCTCGATGGTCTACCTCGCCCTATCCTACGACCACCGGATAGTCGACGGCGCGGACGCCGCGCGGTTCCTGGTGGCGATGAAGGAACGTCTTGAAGAAGGTGCCTTCGAGGTCTGACGAAGCGTGCAGTGCAGGTTGGAGGCCGACGAAGGAGGCATCCGGCCGGAGCGGAACGCGAGGAAGACCGACAGAGAATTCGAGGTCTGAGGTCTGAGGTCTGAGACCACACGATTCGACCCGAGCGGTCACTTACCTGCCGGTAGACGCGGTCTACTCGCCGGTTCGTGACCGCTCGGGTCGTTCTGTATGTCGACAGGGGTGCCGCGGCCGTCGTACCGACGCCGCAGTGCGCGAGACTGGACACCTGACATTGCACGCGATCAGGAGGTCCTCATGCGTATCGCCATCACCGGGTCATCGGGGCTGATCGGCACCGCGCTGACCCGTGCGCTCGAGGAGCGGGGGGACGAGGTCGTCAAGCTGGTACGCCGGGGGGCGACCGCCGCGGACGAGATCACCTGGCATCCTGCCCGCGGCGAACTCGATCACACTGCCCTGCACGGTGTTTCGGCGGTCGTGAACCTCGCCGGAGCCGGTATCGGTGACAAGCGGTGGACCGCGGCATACAAGCGCACGCTCGTCGACTCACGGGTCGACAGCACGAGCACGATCGTCGATGCGCTCACCCGGCTGCGGGAACCGGTGCGCCTGGTGAACGGCTCGGCCATGGGCTACTACGGCGATCGTGGCGAGGAGACCGTGGACGAGGAGTCCACGCCCGGCTCCGGATTCCTCGTGGACCTGGTCACCGCGTGGGAGGCCGCAACGGCACCCGCTGCGGCCGCGGGCCTGCCGGTCGCGATCGCGCGCACGGGGCTGGTCCTCTCCCCCGACGGTGGCCTGATGGATCGGGTGCTGCCGCTGGCCAAGCTCGGGCTCGGCGGTCCGCTGGGCAACGGCCGCCAGTGGTGGTCGTGGATCACGCTGCAGGACGAGGTGCGCGCGCTCCTGCACCTGATCGACCACCCGGAGATCACCGGGCCGATCAATCTCGCGGTGCCGGCCGAGTCGGCCGTGCGGCAGCGCGACGCCATGCACTCACTCGGTCACGTGCTGCATCGTCCGTCGTTCGTGCCGGCACCCGCCCCAGCGCTGCGGATCGTCCTCGGCGAACTCGCGGGCGACGCCCTCGCCAGCACCCGTATGGCGCCAACGGTGTTGCAGCACAGCGGTTTCGAGTGGACCTACACGGACATCAACCAGGCCATGCGGTATGTCGCGGGGGTCTCCTGATCGGTCCGGTCAGCCGAGTGACGCCGCGATCTCCCGCAACCGGTCATGCACCCCGGCGTACGCCGTGAATCCCGGCAGGTGTGCCTTCGCGACCTTGCCGACGACGGTGTAGTTCGAGTCGCACACGTTCGCGACCGGCGTGAGCGCGGTCTGTGAGACCAGTTGGTAGGCATCCAGCTGCGACAGGCCGACGCCCTCGGCGATCCAGTGCACGAGGTCGGCGTGGCTGATCCGGAAGGCGTCCTCCAGCGGCCGGGTCGAGCCGGTGGACATGATGTAGCTGTCGTCCTCGAGCCTCGGCCATGGGGTGGGAACGCCCTTGATCAACTCGACCGCGAACGTCGTGTCCATCGCGGTCTCGACGGCGACACCGCACGTCTCTCCCTCACCCTGGCGGGCATGCCCGTCGCCGAGACTGAGCAACGCGCCCGGCACGTTGACGCCGAGGTAACACGTTGTGCCGGCACGCATTTCGGGGGTGTCCATGTTGCCGCCCCACGACCCGGGCGTGAGGGCGGACCGCACCTCACCCAGCGGAGGGGCGACACCGACCGTGCCGTGCATCGGCTCCATCGGCAGATCGATCGTCAGCTCGGAGTCCAGTGCGTGATAGCGCACCAGGCGTGCCGCGACGTCGAGGTCGTAGATCCACGTGCGCTCCGGCAGTGGCTCGTGCAGCAGCGCGGTGTAGGGGGTCGCGGTCAGCGCCCCGAAGAGCGGGATCGTCGTGGAGACGCCGAAGTCGACGCTCGGTGTGATCGAGCAGAAGTGCACCGCGATCGTGTCGCCCGGCTCCGCGCCTTCGATGTGGAAAGGTCCCGTCTGCGGGTTGATGAACCGCGTGTCCATCACCTGCGAGGCCATATCGCTCTCGCGACGCACCCGGCCGCCGTAGCAGTCGGCGGTCCAGGTCGACACGACCGTCCCGGGACGGATCGTCGCCACGGCTTGCGCTCCGCCGAACGTGTAGACGAGGCCCTCCGGGTCCGCGTCCTTGTCCACCTCGTGACGGACAACCTCCATGTGTGCCTCCCGGCGTTGCGGCGCGTTGATCGTGCTGACCTCGACTGTATGCCGGAACGTCTAGCCGGCGGACGCATCAGCCCAATCCACTACTCGCCAGCCGTATTTGGTCCACTGCACGGACAGATCGGTCTGCTGTCCCGCTGCGGCGGGAACGGTCCGTTGTCCTTTCGCCGTCACCACGTCATACGCAGAGCGATCGATCATTGCAGTCACGTGCACGACGTCACCGGTGCCCTGCTGGACCTGTGCCGAGCGAACGGTGAACGTCAAGCCGTCGTAACGCGCCTTCTGGTCGGCTGCCGTGCGCAGGTCCTTGCGATCTCTCAGGTATGCCGGGGACCCGGCCAGCTCGGCCGCGCCGAGCCGCCCGGCATCACCGTGGGTCCACGCCGCGGCACGTGCAGCGGCGAGGCCCTGCACGACATGCACCGGGTGTGCGCCGAGCGCCTTCGCAGCATCCTTCGGTTTCACGGCTGCACTCTTGGCGCTGGGTGTCTTCGCTGCACGGCCCGTCGGCGCGGGCTTCGACGACCTCCGCGTCGGCGCCGCGCTGGACGGACCGTGCTCGGCGGCCTGTGCGGGAGCCGACGACGATCCGTTGCCGAACCCGGTGACACCCAGGGCAAGAGCACCGCCCACCACGGCGGCGCCCGCCAGCAGCCAGCGGGCCTTGGAGGGTATCCGCGTGCCGCTCTGCGCCGGCTCCGCCGCACGATGCCTCCCGCTGTCGGCCGCCGCCTGGGCACGGATCCGCCGCGTGAGGGCATCCGCTTCATTGCTCGCCGGCGCAGCGGCCGCCGCGCGACGCGCGGGAGATCCCTGCACCGGCGCCGGCTCCGGAGTGGCGCACTGCCACAGGGCGATCGCGAACTCCCCAGGTAGGGGTCGTGCCGAATCGGTATGCGCCAGAGCAGCGTTGACCAAATCACGCAGCTCATCCGGCACCTCCGGCGCGAGCTCTGCAAGGTCCGGACGCAGCGCGGCCGGCTCCGGCGGGGCACCGGTCAGTGCGCGCCAGGCGATGGCGCCGAGTGAGTAGACGTCCGACGCAGGAACCGGACTGCCGCCGGCCAGCACCTCCGGCGCTGCCCACGACTCGGTCGCCCAGACCTCGTCCCCCGCGTGCCCGGCGAGCCGGGACATGCCCAGGTCGGCGATGAGCGGCTTGCCGGCCGCGGTCAGCAGCACGTTGCCCGGACTGAGGTCACCGTGCACGAGACCCATTCCGTGCAGGTCGTGCAATGCCCGGGCCACCGGACACAGCACGGTCACCAGCTCCCCCGGCGTCAGCACACCGCGCCGGTCGAGCGTGTCGGCCAGCGAGCCGCCCTCGGCCAGTTGCATGATCATTGCGGTGCCGACGGGGTTGGTCGACAGGTCCGCCACCACCTCCTGCAACCGCACCACGTGGTCGTGCCTCAGCGACTCCAGCACGCTCAGCTCGTAGTCGAGCTGCTCCAGGTCGGCATCGAAAACCTTTGCCGCCAAACGGACTCCGTCAGAGTTGCGCACCGCCCACACCGCACCGGTCGCACCGCGACCGAGCAGGTCGAGCACGTCATACCCGGGCAGCTCGGGGCGTTGCGACGAGTCCTCGGATGCTGTGTCCACGCACAGCACGGTCGCACGCTCCGTGCTCTCTCCGCAGAAGTTGTCCACAGGGCCGGTTCCGGCGACGGGGCCGCATCTCCTTTGCGACGATGGGGACATGACAATGCTGCCCGAGGGCGTGCTGCGAGACGCTGAACCACTCGATGCACCGTGGGACGGCGTCGGCGAGGACACCGCCCGGCAGGTGAAGCTGCAGGTCCGCCCGATCGACGACGCGACCTTCGCGCTGCGGCAGTCGTCCCGGGTGAGCACGGAGGCACCCATCGGTTACCTCATCTGTGGGACCCGGCGCGCGCTCCTGCTCGACACGGGCGATGCGAAGTCGGCCGTGGAGTGTCCGCTGCGAGAGACCGTCGACGTCCTGCTGCACGACTGGGCCGATGGACGCGGGCTGCCCGACCCGACCCTGGTCGTCGCACACACGCACGGTCATTACGACCACGTCAAGGGTGACTCCCAGTTCGTCGACCGGCCGGACACGACGATCGTGGCAAAGGATGTCGACGCGGTGCACAGGTTCTTCGGATTGTCCGGAACCGTGGGTGCAACAACGGAATTCGACCTCGGTGGCCGCACGTTGATCGTCATGGCGACTCCGGGTCACGACGCACGGTCGATCACGACGGTCGACCCGACGTCCGGCGTGATGTTCTCCGGCGACACGGCCTATCCCGGCCGTCTCTACATCGACGACCTTGCGGCTGCGAAGACGTCCCTCGCCGCGATGGTCGAGCTCGCCGACACCCACGGTGTCCACACGGTGCTCGGTGCCCACATCGAGAACGACACGCACGGGGGCGACTACCCGGTCCGGACGCGCTTCCACCGCGACGAGGCACCGCTCCCGCTGACGGTCGCGCAGCTGCGGACACTGCGGGACGACGTGATCAGGACGACCGGCAAGGGCGTCCATCGGGGTGACCCGATGACGCTGTATGTCGGCAACGCCCCTCTACCGATGCTCAAGCTGCTGATCCGGGGCGCGGTATGGCGCCTCACCGGGCGCGGCTGACGCGCAACATGTGACGTGCGATCAGTGCACTGCAGATGGTGCGGCGATGTGAACGCACCATCTGCAGGCCAACCGCGCTTGACGTCGACAGACCGCAGTTAGGACCAGCAGGAGGTGCGGTATGGCGCACTGTCGAGTCTCAGGACATCGGTAGCACTGGATGTCTCAGGACATCGGTAACACCTGATGGGCGATTGCTCATGATGAGCGATGGTCAGAGATGGGGTTCCGGTGAGTCCAGAATTCGCGGTGTTGGTTGCGCGGG
>NZ_DASZNO010000042.1:0-12046 GCF_035551235.1 Flexivirga sp.
CTGACCGCCGACCTGGCCGCGGCGTACGTCGCCGGCGTCCAGGAGCTCGGCGTCGGCGCCACCCCGAAGCACTACGTGGCGAACGACTTCGAGACCGACCGCTTCACCGCGAACGTCGAGGTCGACGAGCGGACGCTCCGCGAGGTCTACCTGCTCGCGTTCGAGAAGGCGGTCACCGAGTCGAAGGCGTGGCTGGTGATGAGCGCCTACAACTCGATCAACGGCGCCACCGCCTCGGAGAACGACCTGCTCGAGACGCCGCTGAACACCGACTGGGGTTTCGACGGCGTCGTGGTCAGCGACTGGACCGCGGTTCGCAGCGTGGAGAGCGCCAAGCATTCGCAGGACCTGGCCATGCCCGGTCCGGTCGGCGCCTGGGGTGACGCCCTGGTCGACGCCGTCCGGTCAGGCGAGGTCGAGGAGGCGGCGATCGACCGCAAGGTACGCCGGATCCTCGCCCTCGCCGCCCGCGTCGGCGCGCTGGAAGGTACTGCGAAGCCCTCCGACCCACCGCAGGTCGACGGCCCAGCCTTCGCACGAACGGCAGCAGCCGAAGGCACCGTCCTGTTAGCCAACCGAGACCCTGACGAGCGAGCGGGCGCCGTCCAGGGCGAGCAGCCCGGCCGGGCGGGCGGGCCCGCGGGCGCTGCCCGCGGCGAGTTGCCGTGGCGGGCGGATGGGCTGACGAAGGTTGCCGTAATCGGACACAACGCTCGTGATGCCCGGACGCAGGGTGGCGGCAGCGCGACTGTCATACCGGAGAAGGTCGTCTCGCCGCTCGACGGGCTCCGCGCAGCTCTCCCGGACGCCGAGATCACCTACTCGATCGGCGCCATCGTCCAGGAGGGCGTCGCCGAGTTGCCGGTGGCGACGATGACCAACCCGGAGTCCGGTGCGGCCGGCGCGCGGGTACGGTTCCTCGGGGCCGACGGCGCGGAGCTGTTCGCCGAGGACCGGTTCTCCAGCGCGCTCGTGTACCTGGGTGGCAACGCACCGATCGGTGAGTCCGCGGTCTTCGAGTTCCGCACCACCTGGACCCCCGGCGAGTCCGGCACTGTCCGGCTCGGCTTCGCCTCGGTCGGCCACGGGCGGATCTTTGCCGACGGCAAGCTTCTCCGCGAGGACACTGCCGTACCGGTGGGCAACGACCTGGGTGCCGCGCTGCTCTCGCCGCCGTCCATCTCGACTCCGCTGGACATCACCGCCGGTCAGCCGATCGACGTCCGCGTCGAGCTCGATCTGCCCAAGGTGGAAGGCGGTCTGAGCAACGCGCTGAGCATCACGGTCGGCGTCGAGCCGGGCAACGACGACCCGCAGGCGCTGATCGACGAGGCCGTCGCGGCGGCCCGGGACGCCGACGTGGCACTCGTTGTCGTCGGCACCAACTCGAAGGTCGAATCCGAAGGGTACGACCGTACGTCGCTCGCCCTCCCCGGACGTCAGGACGACCTGGTTCGCGCGGTCGCTGCCGCGAACCCGCACACGGTCGTGGTCGTGAACTCGGGCTCCCCCGTGCTGCTCCCCTGGCGGGACGAGGTCGCGGCAGTGCTGGCGACGTACTTCGGTGGTCAGGAGTACGGCGACGCGCTCGCGGACGTGCTGCTCGGCCGCACCGAGCCCGGCGGCCGTCTTCCCACCACGTGGCCGCGCGAGCAGGCCGACGTACCGGTCATCAACGTGACGCCGGACAACGGCGTCGTACGGTACGACGAGGGCATCCACATCGGGTACCGGGCGTGGCTCAAGGCGGGGACCGAGCCGGCGTACGAGTTCGGTCACGGGCTTGGGTACACCACCTGGGAGTTGTCGGACCTCCGCGCGAACGACCCGTCGTCGGTCGCACTGACCGTCCGCAACACCGGCGGGCGCGCGGGCAAGCACGTTGTCCAGGTGTACGTCGAACGCCCGGACAGCACGATCGACCGCCCGGTGCGCTGGCTAGCCGGATTCGCCGTCGTACGGCTCGACGCGGGTCAGGCCCGGGAGATCACGATCAACCTGCACGAACACACCTTCGAGCACTGGGACGGCGCCACATCAACGGGCTGGACCACCGAACCCGGTTCCTTCACCATCCGAGCCGGCTCGTCGGTCTCGGACCTACCGCTCCACACCCAACTCGACGTCCGTTAGCTGAACGCTGCGCGGTGTTCGGTGAGGAAGGTGTGCAGGCTGCGCGGCGCGGTGCCGGTGAGGGTCGCCACGTCGTCGGTCAGCCACGCCGCGTCGCCCTCGGCGATCAGCCTGAACGCCTGGGCGTTCGAGGTCGCGACGGCCTCGGGCACACCGGCGCGGATCATCGCGGCCCGATGCTCGTCGGCGCGAATCTGCCGGTACTCGATCTCGTGTCCCAGCACGGCGGACAACTCTCGGGCGACGTCGGTGTAAGTGATCAGGTCAGGGCCAGTGAGGCAGTAGGTCTGGCCCGCGTGCGCGGTCGGCGCGTTGGCGATCGCGCACGCCGCGGCGGCGACGTCCCGAGCGTCGATCATCCCGACCTGTCCCTCGCCGGCTGACATCAGGAAGCCCCGCGTCTGCTTGACCATCGGAGCCAACGCGAACAGGTTCTGCAGGTACGCGTTGGATCGGAGCAACGTATACGCGAGGCCGGTGGTCACCAGGTGCGCCTCGATGCGCGCCTGTCCTCGCCGTCGGTCGACCGGGGAATCCGCCGACGCCTTGCTGGTGACCTTGACGACGTGCGCAACTCCTTGCCGCGCGGCGCTGTCGATCACCGCGATCTCCTGGGCCGGCACAGCCGGGCTGACCAGGATGACGGTGTCGACACCGCGGAGGGCCGCGTCCAGCGTGTCCGGCCGATCGAAATCGCCGGTGACGATCTCGATCCCGTCGGCGAGATCGCCGCGCTGCGCGACGCGCACCGGGTCACGAACCAAAGCCCGGGCGGGCCGGCGCCCCGCGGACAACAGCCGCACAGCCTCGGACCCGACCGTGCCGGTCGCACCGGTAACCAGAATCATGTTGTCCTCTTTCGCTAGCGACTGTGGAGCGCTTTGTCTGCGTCTGCATTGGATCGACCTATCCAATCTAGGCGCGGTAGGATTGGATAGGCAAATCCAATATGAGAGGAGGTTCGATGTCGGTACGCGCAGCGCCGGAGGCACCCAGCACGCACAAGGGGCGGGCGACCCGGGACCGGATCGTCGCGGCCGCGGCGGAACTCATGTACCGCCACGGAGTAGCTGGCACGAGCACTCCCGCGGTGCGGAATGCCGCCGGGGTCAGCTCATCGCAGATCTACCACTACTTCACCGACAAGGATGACCTCACCCGCGCGGTCATCGCATTCCAGACCGAGACGATCCTGTCGAACCAGGCGCCACTACTGGCCACCCTCGACAGCGTCGAGGCGCTGCGGTCGTGGCGCGACGTGGTGGTCGACGCCGCTCGCCGGCAGAACGGGGCCGGGGGTTGCCCGCTGGGCAGCCTGTCCAGCGAGTTGTCCGACGATCACCGGTGGGCGCGCGACGCCTTGGCCGCCGGCTTCGCCGCGTGGTCCGAAGCGATTCGCGCCGGCCTGGATGCCATGGTCGACAACGGAATCCTCCGGCCGGAGACCGATGTGACCGCGCTGTCGTTTGCGCTGCTGGCGGCGGTGCAGGGTGGGCTCGTCCTCGCGCAGGCCCAGCACAACACCGAGGCCCTCGAAGCGGCCCTGGATGTCGCGATCGCGCACATCCTGAACCACGCCGCACCTGCCTGAGCCACGCGAATCTCGCCAACCATAAATTCTGGTCAATAAATCTGACTACCTCGCCGACCCTCGCGACGCAGGGCGGACAACTCGGCGCGGCCCGGTTCACCGGGCGTAGGGGTCGGTGATCTCGCGGAGTTGGCCCAGGATCTGCTGCAGCAGCGCGAAGTTGCGAGTACCGAGGTACGACTTCCACTCGGCGAGAATCTCCTCGGCCGCCGCCTTGGCCACCTTGACCACCCGCCGGCCACGCTTCTCGATCACGATCAACCGGGCGCGACCGTCCGTGGGGTCGGGAACCCTGCGAACGTAACCGAGGTTTTCCAGCTGGTCGACCAGCACACCGGTGCTCTGCTTGGTCAGCTGCGCCTGGTCGGCGAGGTCCGTCAGGCGGGACCCGTTCGGGGCCACGCGTTGGAACACCCTGCACTGAGTCAGGGTCCAGTCGTCGAATCCCGCGTCCTGAATGGCCCGGAAGATCCGATCCTCCATGTACCGGTACGGGATGAACAACAACACGCCCAGGTCAGCCAACTGCTCGTCGTCCATGCCGTCCTCAGCTCCGTCGCCGCCTGATTTCACGAGGCCCACACCTTACGTCATGACCGTCCGGCCGGATTGCCGTCCACGTCACATCCGTTGCGGTTGGCATCGGACCGAACCCATGCCTACAGTAGTAAAGAATTCTGACTAACTGGTCAACACATCTGACCGACTGGCATCGGCGGAGAGAGCACAGGTAACGCATGACATCGACATCAAGCCTGGCGGGCAAGCGGGCCCTGGTCACCGGAGGCAACAGCGGGATCGGCGCCGCGATCGTGCGACGGCTCGCTGCCCAGGGAGCCGCGGTCGCGGTCAACTACCGGTCCGACAAGGTCGCCGCCGACGCGCTGGTCGACGAACTCGACAAGAAAGGCGCTACGGCGGCGGCGTTCCAGGCCGACCTCACCGAGGCGGCGCGGGCCCACGAGCTGGTCGACGCGGTGGTGGCCGAGTTCGGCGGCCTGGACCTGTTGGTCAGCAACGCCGGGGTCGAGCACTTCGGCGCGCTGGAAACCATCACCGAGGCCGACTTCGACCGCATCTTCCGGACCAACGTTGCCGGACAGCTGTTCGTCACCCAGGCCGCGGCCGCCGCGATGACCGGCGGCGGCCGCATCGTGCTCAGCGCCTCGGTCAGTCTGCGGTTGTCGGTCTACCACCACACCCTGTACGCCGCGAGCAAGGCCGCCGTCCCGGCCATGGTGCGCAATCTGGCTCCTGAGCTGGCCGACCGGAACATCGCCATCAACGCGATCTCCCCCGGCGCCACCGCCACCCGCATGGGGATGAGCTACGGCGCCAACTACACCCACCCCGCGCTCGCGGACGTGCCGTTCGAAGCGCTGCTCCGCTCGATGAGCGCACTCGGCCGGTTCGCCGAACCGGACGACATCGCCGCCGTGGTCGCGTTCCTGCTCTCCCCGGAAGCGGCCCACATCACCGGCGCCACCATCGAGGCCGACGGCGGCTGGAACTGAGCCTGCCGTTCTGCCGAACAACTCATTCACAGTCCACATCGAAGGGAAACGTCATGTCCTTTGTCATCACCGGAGCATCGGGTCACCTCGGCCGGCTCGTCGTGGAGCAGCTCCTCGCCATCGGAACGCCACCCGAGCAGATCGTGGCCACCGGCCGCGACGTCGAAAAGCTCGCCGACCTCGGACAGCGCGGAGTCACGGTGCGCCGCGCCGACTTCGCTGATCCGGCCACGCTCGACGAGGCTTTCGCGAACGCCGACACGATGCTGCTGGTCTCGACGACAACGGTCGGACAGCGGTTCGAGAACGCCCGCAACGCCATCGACGCTGCCAGGCGCGCCGGCGTGTCCCGGATCGTCTACACCAGCCTCCTCAACGCGTCGACCGCCCAGATGACGCTCGCCGACGAACATCGCCGGACCGAGGACTATCTGCGGGACAGCGGTTCGGACTTCGTCATCTTGCGCAACGGGTGGTATCTGGAGAACTACACCGACCTGCTCCCGATGATCACCCAGTACCACGCATTGCTGGGCAGCGCCCGGGACGGCCACGTCAGCGGGGCCGCCCGGCGCGACTACGCGGCCGCCGCGGCCGCGGTGCTGACGCAGGACGGGCACCTCGGGGCGACGTACGAGCTGGGCGGAGCACCGTTCACGCTGACCGAACTTGCCGCCGTGTTCAGCGACGTCCTCGGGACCCCCATCGCTTACCAGGACATGTCGGTCGCCGACTACACCGGCATACTGGCCGGCGCCGGGCTGCCCCCGGAGATGGCCGCCGCGCTCGCCGACGCCGATGCCGGCCTGGCTCGTGGAGAGCTGTACACCGACAGCAACGACCTGGAGAAGCTGATCGGCCGGCCGACGATCACGGCCCACGAAGCCGTCCGCGACGCCGTGGCAGCCGGGGAGCCACGATGACCCCGTCCGGGACCTTCGTCGACACCCACGAGATGGTGCTGATCCACCGCGTCATCCGGCGCGAGTTCGGTCAGCTACCGCGACTGTTCCGCACCGCGGCCGGCAATCGTGCGCGATCCAAGGTCATCGGCGCGCACGCCCAGGAGATGCTGGAGTTCCTCCACACGCACCACACCGGCGAGGACGAACTCCTCTTTCCCTTGCTGCGCAAGCGAACCACGCTCGATCCGGAGCTGATGGACCGGATGGACGCGCAGCACGCGGCGGTCGACGCCGCCGTCAAGGCCGTCACCGCGGATCTGCCGAGGTGGACGACGAGCGCGAACGCCGCCGCAGGCGAGCGGATGGCGTCCGTCATCGACGCCACGATGCCGACCCTGATCGATCACCTGGCCGAGGAGGAGGACCAACTGCTCCCGATCATCGCGGTCACGCTGACCCAAAGCGAATGGGACGCGCTCGGCAAGCACGGCATGAGCGCGATTCCGCTCACGCGGCGGCTGGTCATGCTCGGCCACATCACCGAGGAAACCGACGACGCGGAACGGCAGCGGTTCCTGAAGGTCGTGCCGGCGCCGGCACGGTGGGCGTACAACCTGATCGGCCGCCGCCAGTTCACCCGTGAGACAACGGCGATCCGTGGCTGACCCAACTCGCGGGCGGTCACCCGTTGCGGCGGATAGGCTCGGCGCATGGAAGTGGTCCGGCTGCGGAAGGTGTCCAAACGGTACGGGCGGCGGGAGATCCTGGACGGCGTCGACCTGCACCTGAACGCGGGTGAGCTGGTCGCGCTGATCGGGGCGAACGGCTCCGGCAAGTCGACGGTACTGCGATTGATGGTCGGCCTGTCCCGCCCGTCCGCGGGCTCCGTTCAGCGCGACGCCCGCGTGGTCGGCTACGTGCCGGACGTGTTCGCGTCGCACGACAGGCTGTCCGCTTCGGCGTACCTGACGCACCTGGGGCGGATCCGCGGGCTCAGCACGAGTGCGGCGCGCGACCGCGGCCTCGAGTTGCTGGACCGGCTCGCCCTGGCCGGTGGTGCGGATACACCGATGCGCAAGCTGTCCAAAGGCAACGCGCAGAAGGTCGCGCTCGCACAGGCACTGCTCGATCCGCCCCAGCTGCTCGTCCTCGACGAGCCCTGGTCCGGCCTCGACGCCAACGCGCACAGCACGCTGCGAGAGCTCCTCACCGAAGCCGCCGGGCAAGGCGCGGCCGTCGCGTTCACCGAACACTCGGCCGAGACCGTCCGCACGACCGCGACCCGGGTCTGCGAGATCACCAACGGCCGGCTGACCACGACCGAGCAGCAACTCAGCCTCACGGAGGTCTCGCTCGTGCCAGGGAGCGACATCGACTGGACGCTGCAGCCCGACGTTCTCGACGTACGGCGGCAGGACGGGCACGTCACGCTGACGCTGCCGACAGGCCGTCACGACGCGGCGCTGCTGACCGCGCTCAACCACGGCTGGTCGGTCACGACGGTACGGCGGGTGCGATGAGCGCCCTGTACCGGTACCTGATGAAGAGCGTCCTGCTCTCCCAGCGCTACCTGCCGCCGATGCTGATCTTCTTCGGCGCGCTCGCGGTCGGTACGGCGTCCGACAACGGGCCGCTGCAGTCGTCGTATGCGTTCGGCGTACTGGTGATGGTCGTCTGCTCGACCTGGCTGACGGTCGCGATCGTGAACCACGAGGACCCGACCCAGCGGCAGATCACGCTGGTCACGGTCGGCAGCTCGCTGCGGGTCCTGGCGACGACGATCGGGGTCGTCGTCACGTGGTGCCTGCCGTTGCTCGCGTTCGGGCTGATCTGCCCGCTCGTCACCGGGGACCACCGGGCGACCGCCGGCGACCTGCTCGTCGGAGCGGTCGCGCACCTGGCGTCGGCGATGATCGGGATCGCGATCGGCGTACTGTGCTCGCGGCTGCTGATCCGGCGGATCGGGATCGCGATGCTGGCCGCGGCGACGCTGATCCTGCTGATGATGGTGCGCCGGATCTCGCCGGTGAGCGCGCTGATGAAGGTGCTGTCCGACGAGAAGTCCGCCGCCGCCAACGCCGTACCGACGACCTTGCTGGCGCTGGTGTGCCTCGCCGTCATGATCGCGGCCGTTCTGATCACCCGGACGGTCGCCGACCGGCGGGAGTGATCAGGAAGCCGCGACCGACGACAGCCCGTGCGGGGCTGCCGAACCGCGGACGATCAGCGTCGTCGCCAGCTCCACGTGGTGCGACGCGACCGGCTCGCCGGCTGCCAGCTGCAACGCCGTCCGGAGCGCGACCGCGCCCATCTCGCGCAGTGGCTGCCTGACCGTGGTGAGTGGCGGCGACGCGAGCCGGGCCACCTCGGTGTCGTCGAACCCGACCAGGCTCAGGTCCTCGGGCACCCGCAGACCGCGCGCCCGCGCCGCCTCCAGGACGCCGAGCGCCACCTCGTCGCTGCCGGCGAAGATCGCCGTCGGCCGGTCCGGCAGGTCGAGCAGCGCGGACCCGCCGGCCACACCGTCGTCGTACAGGAAGTCGCTCAGCCAGATGTACTTCGACGGCACCTCGGCGCCGACCGCCTCCATCGCACTGCGGAACGCGCTCATCCGGGCCTGGTTGCAGCCGGACGTCGGCTTGCCGCCGATGTACCCGATCCGGCGGTGCCCCAGCGACAGCAGATGCTGGGCGGCCGCCATGCCGCCGGCGAAGTTCGTCGAGCCGACACTCGTCACGTCGGGCTCCGGGGTGTTCGCCGGGTCGATGACGACCAGCGGCAACCGCGCCCGCGCCAGCGCGGCCAGGTCGGCGTCGGTCAGCTCGCTGGTGAGGCCGATCGCGGCCCGGCGGCCGTTGGCGATCACCTGCCGGATCCAGGGCGCCGCGCGTCCCGGCGTCGCGTTCGCCGCGGGCGGGTGCTTCGGCCGCGAGTTCAGCACGATGTCGACCCCGGCCGCCTGACCGGCCTCGACCACGCCCTGGATCACCTCGACCGAGTAGGCGTTCACGACGCCTTGGTAGAACAGCTCAACGGTCTCCCGCTGCACCGGCTCCGGGCGGCGTCCGACGTACCCGTGCTTCTCCAGGATGTCCTGGACGCGGGCGCGGGTGGACGGTGAGACGTCGCTGCGCCCGTTCAGCACCTTGGAGACCGTGGCGACCGAGACGCCGGCCGAGCCGGCCACGGTGGCCAGGGTGACGCGTCCCTTCAACCTCGACATCTCATCACCCTCCTCCAGGATCTGTGCTGATCGTCACCGGCGTCGTCAGGACGCGGTCGTGCCCCACCACCCTCACATCGCCGGCTACCCGCAGCATCGCACGACACGGCAGGTCCCGTGACGACGTGCCGATCATCACTTCGAACTCCCCCGGCTCGACGATCCGGCGCAGATCCGGATCGGTGTACGCCGTACGGTCGGCATGCACAACGAACGTGACCTCGGCCGCCTGGCCCGGCGCCAGCGAGACCCGCGCGAAGCCGGTCAGCAGCTTCAACGGCCGCGCTACCTGCGCGACGACATCGCGCAGGTACAACTGCACAACCTCGTCTCCGGCCCGGTCACCCGTGTTCGCCACCCGGACCGTGGCGGTGAACTCGCCATCGCTGCGGATCTCCGGTGCGCTCAATCGCAGGTCGGCGACTTCGAAGGTCGTGTACGACGAGCCGTACCCGAACGGGTACAACGGCCGAGTCTCGAGCCCACTGATGCCCGCGCTCTCGACGCTCCCGAGCGCCGGCTGCAGGTAAGTACCGGGCTGCCCGCCGACGTGCCGCGGGATCTGCACCGGCAACTTGCCGCTCGGCACGATCCGTCCGCTCAGCACCCCGGCGATCGCCGCCGCGCCCTCCTGGCCCGGCAGGAACGCCTGCACCATCCCGGCCGCGCGATCCGCATACTCGCCGAGCGCATACGGCCGACCCGACACCACCACCAGAACAATCGGCTTCCCGGTCTCGAGCAGGGCGTCGAGCAGCTCACCTTGCACCCCGGGCAACCGCAGGTCCTCGGCGTCGCACCCTTCCCCGGACGTCCCGTGCCCGAACAGACCCGACAGATCACCGACGAACGCAACCGTCAACTCACAGTCCTGAGCCAGCGCAACAGCTTCCCTGAACCCGGAGCGATCGTCGCCGGTCACCTCACAGCCCTTGGCGTACGACACATTCGGCAGCTCGTTGCGCAAGGCATCCAACGGAGTAGTGATCGTGATCCCCAGTCCGCGCTCGGGATAGCGCGGCAGCACGTGGTTCGGGAACGCATAGCAGCCCATCAGCGTGCGGGCGTCGTCGGCGCACGGCCCGACGACCGCAACCTTGGTGGAGCTGCTGATCGGGAGCACCGAGCCCGCTTCGAGGAGGACGACCGATTTCTCGGCCAACTCGGCCGCGATGGCCCGGTTCTGTTCCGAATCCAGATCGATCGCGCCTGGCTGGATCGAGCCCGCGGGCGTCCAGTCCTCGTCGAGCAGCCCGAGCTGCACCTTCTGCAACAGCACCCGGAGCGCAGCCCGATCGACCAGCTCCTCGGAGACCTCCCCGGCCTTCACTTTGTCCAGCAGAGCGGCGTACCCGATGGTGTCCGGCAGCTCGACATCGGTGCCGGCCGTCAGCGCGAGCACGCCCGCGTCCGCATCGTCAGCCGCGACCCGGTGCATCGACGCCAGGAACGGCACCGCCCAGTAGTCCGAGACGACCGTGCCCTCGAAGCCCCAGTCCTCCCGCAGTACGTCGGTGAACAGCCACGGGTCCGCGCTCGCGGGCAGGCCGTCGAGGTCGGCGTACGAACTCATCACCGATCCGGCGCCGGCCGTCGCGATCGCGGTCTCGAACGTCGGCAGGATGATGTCCAGCAGTTCGCGGCGGCCCATCGAGACCGGACCGTGGTTGCGGCCGGCGCGTGAGGCGGAGTACCCGGCGAAGTGTTTCAGGGTCGCGACCACGCCCGCACTCTGCAGGCCCCGAACGTACGCCGAGCCCAGCATCGCCACCAGGTAAGGGTCTTCGCCGATCGTCTCCTCGACGCGGCCCCACCGGTAGTCGCGAACCACGTCGAGCACCGGCGAGAGCCCCTGGTGCACACCGACCGCGGCCATGTCCCGCCCGATCGCGGCCGCCATCCGCTCCAGCAGCTCCGGGTCGAACGTCGCGCCCCAGGCGATCGACGCCGGGTAGACCGTCGCGCCGTACGTCGTGAAGCCGGTGAGGCACTCCTCGTGGACCAGCGCCGGCACGCCGAGGCGCGATTCCTTCAGCACCACCTCGTGCTGGCGGATCACCTCCGCGACGCCCTGCTCGACCGTTTGCGGGTAGCTGCCCCAGACCCGCGTGAGATGACCGAGCCCGTCGCGGCTCGCGTCCTCCAGCGACAGCGACCCGGCGGTGGAGAACACGTCCTCCATCGGGGCGACGTTGATCGTCTCGTCCTCGGGCAGCTCCTGGTCGGACATGTCGTTGCCGGTCCAGCGACTGCCCAGCTGCGCGATCTTCTCCTCCAGCGTCATCGCGGCCAGCAGCAGGCGGGCCCGCTCGGGGGCGGGTAGCCGCGGGTCGCGCCAGGGCCGGTCGGTCGAGATGGACAAGAAAATCTCCCTTGATCAACATTCGTTTCGGTGAGCAATTATCGAAAACTTTTCGAAACTCTACCGGTTGCTCCGGCGAGCCCGCCACCGAGCACGAATCCCCTGCATGACCAGGCGATTACGTGACCTCACTGTGACCCCGAAAAGTCTTCAGTTCAAGTCTTGACAGCCTTATCTCCGAAATCTATGTTTCGAAAACAAGTCATATCGGCAGGTGCTTCCGCAACCTGTGGGGGCAGCACGGAGTACGGAGATCACTGTGGATCCCAACACGACATCCCGGCGTACTTTCCTCGGCCTGGTCGGCGGTGGCGCGCT
>NZ_DASZNO010000043.1:0-1921 GCF_035551235.1 Flexivirga sp.
CCTGTTGGGTGCGGGCGTCGTCCAGTTCCTTCTTGATCCCCTCGACCTCGGTTCGGCAGGCACGAAGCTGAAGGACTTCCTCGGGGTCGCTCATCGGGGAGCCTCTCTCGCAGGGCGTCACCGTCTTGCTCACGGTGAACGTTCGTCGTCTCGTTGTGTCTATCACACATGTCTATCATCCCTGTGGCTAGGACATCTGGTGCTGGCGGGCGACCTCCGGTCGCGCCCGAGGTCGCCCGCCGGTTGGCTGCTCGCGACTAGGTCGACCGCACGCCTGGCTTGTGGTCTCCGAGCCAGGCGTGCCTGCCGACCTCCGCAAGCTCGGCCTTGCGGTGCTGCCAGTCGGGCATCCACAGGTACATCTGCCGTTTCCAGGCGCGGCCATGAGCTGCTCCGTTGGGCTGGGTGGCGTGGGCCTGTTCGTGGACGAGCACATACTCGATCAACCGGAGCGGCAGGCCGAACACGGCCCAGTGCAGCGTCGTCGTGTGCTTCGACGGTCCCTCGTAGATGCCCCATCGGCGCCGGCCGAGGTCGCGAACCGCGTAGCTCAGGCCGGTGATGTGGCCGTCCAGTTCGTACTGGCGTCCCTCGCGGCGCAACCAGGCGAGCCCGACCTGCTGGTACAGCCCGATCACTGCCCGGCGGACCAGCTCTGTCCGCTGTCTCCGCACGGACAGGATGCCGTCGGACGTGACCAGAGGTAGCTGTGCGGTGCCCGCGGGCGCGGCGTCGACGAGCTGGAGCCGGTAGCGCCGGCCGAGCAGGTCGAACTCCTCGCCGTCGACGAACTGCTTGACCGCGTGATTCGGGGCCAACCGCGTGGCGCTCTCGACCTTCTCGGTGATCCATCGACGATGGCTGCCGACAAACCGCGCAACCTGCTCCGGGGCGGCCGTCGGTGGGATCAGCGCGGCGACACCTCCTCCCGGATTGACCTGGAGGCCGGTCTTGCGCCGTCGTGGACGGATGGCCACCTCGACCTGCCACTCGGGCGGCAGGTCGAGGGCGGCCAGGGCGGCCCGGAAGGCGTCCGGGCCGGTCATCGCACTCCCTCCTGGTAGTTGATGTGCTCGACCGAGCTGGCCGCCGTGGCCGCGCCGGTGCGCAGCAACTCGTTCACGCCCTTCGACGTCACGGAGTGGATCGAGCCCGGCACGCCGTAGACCCGGCGGCCGAGTTCTCCAGCGGCACGGGCGACGCCGAGGGCACCGCTGCGCTGTCCTGCCTCGACGATGACGGTCGCCGCGGCGAGAGCAGCCAACAGCCGGCACCGCGCGTGGAACCGGATGCGGGCGGAGGGTGTGCCGATCGGGTACTCACTGACCAGCAATCCGCCCTGCTCGATGACGGTCTGGTAGAGCCGTGCGTGCTGGTGCGGATGGGTGAGGTCGACGCCGTTGGCGAGTACGACGATCGTCCGGCCGTCAGCAGCCAGTGCGCTGCGGTGCGCCTCCTCGTCCACGCCGAGGCCGCCGCCGCTGACGACGGTCACCCCGGCGCGGCCGAGCTCGTAGCCGAGGTCCGCAGCGATCGTGTTTCCGTACGCCGAGGAGGCACGTGCGCCGGTGACCGTGACGGCGAGGCTGGTGAGCTCGGCCAATGAGCCGCTACCGCGCACCCACAGCGCGAGCGGGACGCCGAGGCTGGCCAGGCCGGTCAGCCGCCCGAGCGGCCAGTCGCCGTCTTCGGGCGTGAGCAAGCGCGCCGAGCCGTTGTCGAGGGCCCGCAGGTCGTCGTCGATCTGGGCTTCGGGCCGGGTGACTTCGCTGAGGACGGCAGCGGGGGCGGTGCCGTGCCGGATGCGCGCGAGGGCGTCGACCGGCCCGTGGACGGCGACGTACTGGTGGATGGCGGGTGCTGGTGGTTCGGCTGCGCGCAGCAGGAACAGCCTGGCGTGCAGTTCATCGCGTGAAGGCAT
>NZ_DASZNO010000044.1:0-131887 GCF_035551235.1 Flexivirga sp.
AGGTCGGGTCCTCCTGCGCCAGCTTCTGGATCGCGGTGCCCAGCTTCTCCTGGTCGCTCTTGGTCTTGGGCTCGATCGCCACGTGGATGACCGGCTCCGGGAAGCTCATCGACTCCAGAACGATCTGCTCGTTCGGGTCGCAGAGCGTGTCACCGGTCGTGGTGTCCTTCAGACCGATCGCCGCGTAGATGTGCCCGGCGACTGCTTCCTCGACCGGGTTCTCCTTGTTGGCGTGCATCTGGAACAGCTTGCCGACGCGCTCCTTCTTGCCCTTCGTGGAGTTGACGACGGCGCTGCCCGCGGCGATGCGGCCGGAGTAGACCCGGATGAAGGTCAGGGTGCCGAAGAACGGGTGGGCGGCGACCTTGAAGGCCAGCGCCGAGAACGGCTCGTCCTTGCTCGGTGCGCGCGTGACCTCGACGGACTCGTCACCCGGCTTGTGACCGATCATCGGGGGAACGTCCAGCGGCGACGGGAGGTAGTCGACGACCGCGTCGAGCATCGGCTGCACGCCACGGTTCTTGAACGCCGAGCCACACAGGATCGGGTAGAGCTCGGAGTTGACCGTCAGCTTGCGGATGCCGGCCTTGATCTCGTCGACCGTGAGCTCGCCACCCTCGAGGTACTTCTCCATCAGGGCGTCGTCGGCCTCGGCCACGCGCTCGACGAGTGCCTGGTGGTACTCGTCGGCCTTGGCCTTGAGGTCGTCCGGGATCTCGCGGGTCTCGTACTTCGCGCCCATGGTGACGTCACCCTTGGCGTCACCCGGCCACACCAGTGCGCGCATCTCGACCAGGTCGACGACGCCGAGGAAGTCGGCCTCGGCACCGATCGGCAGCTGCAGCACCAACGGCTCCGCGCCCAGGCGGTCCTTGACCGTCTGCACGGTGAAGTAGAAGTCGGCGCCCATCTTGTCCATCTTGTTGACGAACGCGATACGGGGGACGTCGTACTTGTCGGCCTGACGCCACACGGTCTCGGACTGGGGCTCCACGCCCTCCTTGCCGTCGAAGACAGCAACGGCGCCGTCGAGCACGCGCAGCGAACGCTCGACCTCGACGGTGAAGTCGACGTGACCCGGGGTGTCGATGATGTTGATCTGGGTGCCGTCCCAGAAGGAGGTGACGGCA
This sequence comes from Flexivirga sp., assembly GCF_035551235.1. Lineage (GTDB taxonomy): Bacteria > Actinomycetota > Actinomycetes > Actinomycetales > Dermatophilaceae > Flexivirga. The sequence goes on from NZ_DASZNO010000044.1 coordinate 1,131, forward strand.
GCGGAGGTGATGGTGATACCCCGCTCCTTCTCCTGCTCCATCCAGTCGGTCGTCGAGGCACCGTCGTGGGTCTCACCGATCTTGTGGTTCACACCGGTGTAGAACAGGATGCGCTCGGTCGTCGTGGTCTTCCCGGCATCGATGTGCGCCATGATGCCGATGTTGCGGACCTTTTTCAGGTCGGTCAGCACGTCGAGTGCCACGTTGTCTTCTTTCGTGAGTTCTTGAGTGGTTCAGACTCGGTTGTGATGGACGGCGTCGCCGTCCGGGTCCGTCGCCCGATGCCGTGGCATCGGGCGACGGCACGCATCACCAGCGGTAGTGCGCGAAGGCCCGGTTGGACTCGGCCATCTTGTGGGTGTCCTCGCGACGCTTGACCGCGGCACCCAGGCCGTTGCTCGCGTCGAGGATCTCGTTCATCAGGCGCTCGGTCATCGTCTTCTCACGACGCTGGCGGGCGTAGCCCACGAGCCAGCGCAGCGACAGCGTGGTCGCGCGGCCCGGCTTGACCTCGATCGGGACCTGGTAGGTCGCACCGCCGACGCGGCGGCTCTTGACCTCGAGGCTCGGCTTGATGTTGTCCAGCGCGCGCTTCAGCGTGACGACCGGGTCGGTGCCGGTCTTCTCGCGGCAGCCTTCGAGGGCGCCGTACACGATGCGCTCGGCGATGGACTTCTTGCCGTCGAGCAGGATCTTGTTGACCAGCTGGGTGACCAGCGGCGAACCGTAGACCGGGTCGACGACCAGGGGACGCTTCGGGGAGGGGCCCTTGCGAGGCATTACTTCTTCTCCTTCTTCGCGCCGTACCGGGAGCGGGACTGCTGGCGGCCCTTGACACCCTGGGTGTCGAGCGAACCGCGGATGATCTTGTACCGCACACCCGGCAGGTCCTTCACACGACCACCGCGCACCAGCACGATGGAGTGCTCCTGCAGGTTGTGGCCGACGCCCGGGATGTAGGCGGTCACCTCGATGCCCGAGGTGAGGCGAACACGCGCGACCTTGCGAAGCGCGGAGTTCGGCTTCTTCGGGGTCGTGGTGTAGACGCGGGTGCACACACCGCGTCGCTGGGGGCTGCCTTTAAGGGCCGGCGTCTTGACCTTGGCGATCTTGTCCTGCCGACCCTTGCGGACGAGCTGGTTGATTGTAGGCAACCTACTGTCTCCGTAACTGATCGAATCTTGTCTGCTGGCACGGGTTCTCACCCTGGCCAACTCCTTGGGTTTCCCGGGCCGTACGACCCCCGCGCTCGGGAGTGTCGGACCGGCGCCCTCCCCCGCACTTCCCGCAAGCGAACTGACCTGTCGAATCCGACCGGCCGACGCGCTCGATGAGCTGCCCGGCGAAAGCGTGTGGTGGTCTGGTGCCACGCCGCCCGGCATACCCTCGAAAGCAGGGCGGCGGACCAGCGGGCAGGGCAGAGCCCACGCACGGATACCAATCGTACCGTTCCGCCACATGACGGCAAAATCGGCGCATTGCCCCTCCGATTGCCCCCTGGCGCGGACATGCCCGGCCGCGATCTGGCAGATTTGCGGGTGCCACCGCCCGTCGTCCGACCTGGAAGTTGACTCACTCGTGCCGGGAACCCCGCCGCCCACACACCCCGTGCTCTCCGTCGTGGTGCCGATGTACAACGAGGAGGCGGTGCTGCCGCTGTTCGTCGAGCGGTTGCGCCCGGTCCTGGACGACCTGCCGGTGGCTTACGAGGTCGTCGCCGTGGACGACGGCTCCTCCGACAACACCGCCGTGCTGCTGCAACGCACCCTGCGCGACTGGCCGGCATTGCGGGTCGTCCGGCTGCGCGCGAACTCCGGGCACCAGGCGGCGATCTCGGCCGGCCTGCAACGCTCGCTCGGCGACTGGGTCGTGACGATCGACGCCGACCTGCAGGACCCGCCGGAGACGATCGCCCGCATGTATGACGCCGCGGTCAGCCAGCAGGTCGACGTGGTCTACGGCGTCCGCACCGACCGCACCGCCGACTCGGCCTTCAAGCGGCATACCGCCGGCGCCTTCTACCGAATGATGCGGCGACTGGCGAAGCTCGACCTCTCGCAGGACGCCGGCGACTTCCGGATGATGTCGCGGTCCACGGTCGACGCGATCACGGCCCTGCCCGAGCACAACCGGGTGCTGCGCCTGGTCGTGCCGACGCTCGGCTTCCCGTCGACCACGGTCGAATACCGACGGGACGCCCGCGCCGCAGGTGACTCGAAGTACCCCTTGTCCAAGATGATCCGCCTCACCCTCGACTCGATCACCGGCTTCTCACAGGCACCGCTGCGCTTCGCCACCTGGTTCAGCCTGCTCGGCTTCGTGGTCGCCGCGCTGGTCCTGGTCTACGTGGTGTGGAGCAAGATCTCCGGCGGCACGACCTCGGGGTGGGCCTCGACGGTCGTGATCCTGGCGATCTTCTCGGGCCTGCAGCTGCTCTGTCTGGGCATCCTCGGTGAGTATGTCGGGCGCACCTACAGCGCCCTGCAGCAACGACCCAGTTACTACGTCGCCTACGACTCGGAGCACACCGGGCCGCTGGGTTCCCCGGAGACCGACGAACCCGTCGACTGAGCAGGAACGGAAAGCCCCCGGCCACGTGGCCGGGGGCTTTCTCGTTGCTACGGAACGTCGATCAGCTGTCGAACCCGAGGGAAGCATCGTCCAGGCGGACGGCCTCTCCCGAACCCGGGCCGAAGACCGGGTAGTCGTACGGCTGGTAGTCCGGCAGCGCGTAGAGCGCAGCCTTGGCTTCCTCCGTCGGCTCGACCTTCACGTTGTTGTACCGCGGCAGGCCGGTGCCGGCCGGGATCAACTTACCGAGGATGACGTTCTCCTTGAGGCCGAGCAGCGGGTCGCTCTTGGCGTGCATGGCCGCCTCGGTGAGGACTCGCGTCGTCTCCTGGAAGCTCGCCGCCGACAGCCACGAGTCGGTCGCCAGCGACGCCTTGGTGATACCCATGAGCTCCGGGCGACCGGACGCCGGGCGTCCGCCCTCCGCAAGCGCACGACGCGACGCGTCCTCGAAGCGACCACGCTCGGCGAGCTCGCCGGGCAGCAGGTCGGTGTCGCCCGCCTCGATGATCGTCACGCGACGCAGCATCTGCCGCACGATGACCTCGATGTGCTTGTCGTGGATCGACACACCCTGCTGGCGGTAGACGTTCTGGACCTCGTCGACCAGGTGCTTCTGCACGTCGCGGGCGCCCTGGATGCGCAGCACCTGCTTCGGGTCGATCGCACCCTGCATCAGCAGTGTGCCGACCTCGACGTGGTCACCGTCCTGCACCAGGAGGCGGCCACGCTTGCTGATCGGGTAGGCGTGCTCGTCCGAGCCGTCGTCCGGGGTCAGCAGGATGCGGCGAACCTTGTCGGTCTCCTCGATCTGGATGCGACCGCTCGCCTCGGCGATCGGCGCGACACCCTTCGGGGTACGAGCCTCGAAGAGCTCGACGACGCGCGGCAGACCCTGGGTGATGTCGTCACCCGCGGCGCCACCGGTGTGGAAGGTACGCATCGTCAGCTGCGTGCCGGGCTCACCGATCGACTGGGCGGCGATGATGCCGACGGCCTCGCCGATGTCGACCAGCTTGCCGGTCGCGAGCGAACGGCCGTAGCACTTGGCGCAGGTGCCGACGCGGGACTCACAGGTGAGGACCGAGCGGACCTTGACCTCCTCGACACCCGCTGCGAGCAGCTTGTCGAGGTTGACGTCGCCGAGGTCGGCGCCGGCCTCCGCCAGCACCGAGCCATCGATCTCGACATCGGTCGCCAGCGTGCGGGCGTAGACCGAGGTCTCGACGTTCTCGTGCTCGACGAGCGCGCCGCCGTCCGCGCCACGCTGACCGATCGGCAGCGTCAGGCCGCGGTCGGTGCCACAGTCGTCCTCACGGATGATGACGTCCTGCGAGACGTCCACCAGACGTCGGGTCAGGTAACCCGAGTCGGCGGTACGCAGCGCGGTGTCGGCCAGACCCTTACGGGCACCGTGCGTGGAGATGAAGAACTCCAGCACCGACAGGCCCTCACGGAAGTTGGCCTTGATCGGGCGCGGGATGATCTCGCCCTTCGGGTTGGCCATCAGACCACGCGCACCGGCGATCTGCCGGACCTGGAACCAGTTACCGCCGGCGCCCGAGGACACCATGCGGAAGATCGGGTTCTTGCGGTCGAAGTTGTTCTGCATGTCCGTGGCGACCTCGTTGGTCGCCTGCGTCCAGATCTCCACGAGCTCCTGACGGCGCTCGTCATCGGTGATCAGACCACGGTCGAACTGCGTCTGGATCTTGGCGGCCTTCTCCTCGTAGCCGACCAGGATGCCCCACTTGTTCGACGACGTCTGCACGTCGCTGATCGCGACGGTGCAACCGGAACGCGTCGCCCAGTGGAAGCCGGCAGCCTTCAGTGCGTCCAGGGACGCGGCAACCTGCACCTTGGGGTAACGCTCGGCAAGGTCGTTGACGACGGCGGACAGCGCCTTCTTGTCGATGTCGTAGTTGAGGAAGGGGTAGTCCTCCGGCAGTGTCTCGTTGAAGAGCACGCGACCGAGGGTCGTGTCCAGCTCGAAGGACTTCAGGCGACCCAGCTCGTCGGGCTCGGCGCCCTCGGGCAGCGCGAATCCGGCCGGCGGGACCTGGTCGAAGAGTCGGATCTTGGCCAGTGCGCCCAGCTTGATCTCGCCGCGGTCGAACGCCATACGAGCCTCGGCTGCGGACGAGAACGCACGCAGGTGCTCGCCGTCCTCCAGCTTGGCCTCCCCGTCCTGGGCGGACAGGAAGTAGAGGCCGGTAATCATGTCCTGGCTGGGCATGGTGACCGGACGGCCGTCGGCCGGCTTCAGGACGTTGTTGCTCGACAGCATCAGGATGCGCGCCTCGGCCTGGGCCTCGGCGGACAGCGGCACGTGGACCGCCATCTGGTCACCATCGAAGTCGGCGTTGAACGCGGTGCAGACCAACGGGTGGATCTGGATGGCCTTGCCCTCGACCAGCTGCGGCTCGAACGCCTGGATGCCGAGCCGGTGCAGCGTGGGCGCGCGGTTCAGCAGCACCGGGTGCTCGGTGATGACCTCTTCGAGGACGTCCCACACCTCGGCGCGCTGGCGCTCGACCATGCGCTTGGCCGACTTGATGTTCTGGGCCAGGTCGAGGTCGACCAGGCGCTTCATCACGAACGGCTTGAACAGCTCCAGCGCCATCTGCTTGGGCAGGCCGCACTGGTGCAGCTTCAGCTGCGGACCGACGACGATGACCGAACGGCCGGAGTAGTCGACGCGCTTACCGAGCAGGTTCTGGCGGAAGCGGCCCTGCTTGCCCTTGAGCATGTCGGACAGCGACTTCAGCGGACGGTTGCCCGGTCCGGTGACCGGACGGCCACGACGGCCGTTGTCGAACAGCGAGTCGACAGCTTCCTGCAGCATGCGCTTCTCGTTGTTGACGATGATCTCCGGCGCACCGAGGTCGAGCAGTCGCTTCAACCGGTTGTTGCGGTTGATGACCCGGCGGTAGAGGTCGTTCAGGTCGGAGGTCGCGAAGCGGCCACCGTCCAGCTGCACCATCGGGCGCAGGTCCGGCGGGATGACCGGCACGCAGTCCAGGACCATCCCGGTGGGGTGGTTCTTGGTCTGCAGGAACGCGGTGACAACGCGCAGCCGCTTCAGGGCACGCGTCTTGCGCTGGCCCTTGCCGGTCGCGATGGTCTCGCGCAGCGACTCCGCCTCGGCCTCGAGGTCGAAGGTCTGCAGGCGCTTCTGCAGCGCCTCGGCGCCCATGCCGCCCTCGAAGTAGAGGCCGAACCGGTCGCGCATCTCGCGGTAGAGCACCTCGTCGCCCTCGAGGTCCTGGACCTTGAGGTTCTTGAAGCGGTCCCAGACCTGCTCCAGGCGCTCGATCTGCTGGTCGGAGCGCTTGCGGATCTGGTTCATCTCGCGCTCGGCCGACTCACGGACCTTGCGGCGGGCGTCCGCCTTGGCACCGTCCTTCTCCAGCTCGGCCAGGTCGGCCTCGAGCTTGGCGGCGCGGGTGTTGACGGCGTTGTCGCGAGCGTTCTCGAGTTCCTTCTTCTCGACCTCGATCTGCGCCTCGAGCGAGGGCATGTCCTTGTGACGCTGGTCGACGTCGACGGACGTGATCATGTATGCCGCGAAGTAGATGACCTTCTCCAGGTCCTTCGGGGCGAGGTCCAGCAGGTAACCGAGCCGGCTCGGAACACCCTTGAAGTACCAGATGTGCGTCACCGGAGCGGCGAGCTCGATGTGGCCCATGCGCTCACGACGGACCGCCGAACGGGTCACCTCGACGCCGCAGCGCTCACAGATGATGCCCTTGAAGCGGACTCGCTTGTACTTACCGCAGTAGCACTCCCAGTCGCGGGTCGGACCGAAGATCTTCTCGCAGAAGAGCCCGTCCTTCTCCGGCTTCAGGGTGCGGTAGTTGATGGTTTCGGGCTTCTTCACCTCACCGTGGCTCCACTGACGGATGGATTCAGCGGTGGCGAGGCCGATGCGGAGTTCGTCGAAGAAGTTGACGTCCAGCACGTTGTGCCTTCCTTCTCGTGTCTAGCGAAAGTCTGAAATAGCTGGTGTTCTAAGGGGTTTGGTGAGGTATGCCGAGCCGGGCCCGGCATACCTCGCCGGTTGTCTGTTTCAGACTTCCTCGACCGAGCTGGGCTCACGCCGGCTCAGGTCGATGCCGAGCTCCTCCGCTGCGCGGAAGACCTCTTGGTCGGAATCGCGAAGGTCGATCAGGGTGCCGTCGCTGGAGAGCACCTCGACATTGAGGCACAGCGACTGCATTTCCTTGATCAGGACCTTGAACGACTCCGGGATGCCGGGCTCGGGGATGTTCTCACCCTTGACGATGGCCTCGTAGACCTTCACGCGGCCGGTCACGTCATCCGACTTGATGGTCAGCAACTCCTGCAGGGCGTAGGCGGCGCCATACGCCTCCAGTGCCCAGACCTCCATCTCACCGAAGCGCTGGCCACCGAACTGGGCCTTACCGCCGAGCGGCTGCTGGGTGATCATCGAGTAGGGACCGGTGGAGCGTGCGTGGATCTTGTCGTCGACCAGGTGGTGGAGCTTCAGGATGTACATGTAGCCCACCGACACCGGCTCCGGGAACGGCTCGCCGGAGCGGCCGTCGAAGAGCTGGGTCTTACCGGTGTGGTCCACCAGTCGCACGCCGTCGCGCGTCGGCAACGTCGCGTCGAGCAGACCGGTGACGACGTCCTCGGACGCACCGTCGAAGACCGGCGATGCGACGCGGGAGTTCGGCGGGGCTTCCTGAGCGTCCGGTGCGATCTGCTTGGCGAACTCGGGGTCGCCCTCGATCTTCCAGCCGCGCGAGGCGGACCAGCCGAGGTGCAACTCCAGGATCTGGCCGAGGTTCATACGACGCGGCACACCGTGCGGGTTGAGCACGACGTCGACCGGGGTGCCGTCCTCCAGGAACGGCATGTCCTCGACCGGCAGGATCTTGGAGATGACGCCCTTGTTGCCGTGACGACCGGCGAGCTTGTCACCGTTGGTGATCTTGCGCTTGTTGGCGACGTAGACACGCACCAGCTGGTTGACGCCCGGAGGCAGCTCGTCGCCCTCCTCGCGGTCGAAGACCTTGACGCCGATGACCGTGCCGGTCTCGCCGTGCGGGACCTTCATGGAGGTGTCGCGCACCTCGCGCGCCTTCTCACCGAAGATCGCGCGGAGCAGGCGCTCCTCCGGGGTCAGCTCGGTCTCACCCTTCGGGGTGACCTTGCCGACCAGCAGGTCGCCGTCGCGGACCTCGGCACCGATGCGGATGATGCCGCGCTCGTCCAGGTCGGCCAGCACGTCCTCGCTGACGTTGGGGATGTCGCGAGTGATCTCCTCCGGACCCAGCTTGGTGTCGCGGGCGTCGATCTCGTGCTCTTCGATGTGGATCGAGCTGAGCGTGTCGTCCTGCACCAGACGCTGGGACAGGATGATGGCGTCCTCGAAGTTGTGACCCTCCCAGGACATGAACGCCACGAGGAGGTTCTTGCCGAGCGCCATCTCGCCGCCGTCGGTCGCGGGACCGTCGGCGATGACCGCACCGGCCTCCACGCGGGAGCCGTTCTCGACGACCACGCGGTGGTTGTAGCAGTTACCCGCGTTGGAGCGGATGAACTTGCTGATCCGGTAGGTCGTCTGCGTGCCGTCGTCGTTGAGGACGGTCACCAACTCGGCGGAGACCTCGGTCACGACGCCGGCCTTCTCGGCACGGACGACGTCACCGGAGTCGAGCGCCGCGCGGTGCTCCATGCCGGTGCCGACCAGCGGCGCCTCGGCGCGCACCAACGGCACGGCCTGACGCTGCATGTTGGCGCCCATCAGCGCACGTGAGGTGTCGTCGTGCTCCAGGAACGGGATCAACGCGGTGGCCGCGGAGACCATCTGGCGCGGCGACACGTCCATGTAGTCGACCTCGTCGGCCGGCACGTCCTCGGACTCGCCACCGCGGCGTCGGCTGAGCACCCGGTCCTCGGCGAACCGGCTGTCATCGGTCAGCGCCGCGTTGGCCTGCGCGATGACGAAGTTGTCCTCCTCGTCGGCGGACAGGTAGTGGATCTCGTCGGTCACCTTGCCGCCCTTGACCTTGCGGTAGGGGCTCTCGATGAAACCGAAGGTGTTGATCCGGCCGTAGGACGCCAGCGAACCGATCAGACCGATGTTCGGACCCTCAGGAGTTTCGATCGGGCACATGCGGCCGTAGTGGCTGGGGTGGACGTCACGGACCTCCATGCCGGCGCGGTCACGGGACAGACCACCGGGACCGAGCGCGTTCAGGCGACGCTTGTGCGTCAGCCCGGACAGCGGGTTGTTCTGGTCCATGAACTGCGACAGCTGGCTGGTGCCGAAGAACTCCTTGATGGAGGCGACGACCGGCCGGATGTTGATCAGGGTCTGCGGCGTGATCGCCTCGACGTCCTGGGTCGTCATCCGCTCACGCACCACGCGCTCCATCCGGGACAGGCCCGTGCGGACCTGGTTCTGGATGAGCTCGCCGACGTTGCGGATGCGGCGGTTGCCGAAGTGGTCGATGTCGTCGACCTCGACGCGCAGCTCGACCTCCTCGCCGTCGCGCTGACCCTTGATGGTCTCCTGGCCGGCGTGCAGTGCCACGAGGTACTTGATCGTGGCGACGATGTCGTCGACGGCCAGCGTGCTGTCGTTGATCGAGGCCTCGAGACCGAGCTTCTTGTCGATCTTGTAGCGGCCGACCTTGGCCAGGTCGTAGCGCTTGCCGTTGAAGTAGAGGTTGTCCAGGAGGTTCTGGGCGGCCTCACGGGTCGGCGGCTCGCCCGGGCGCAGCTTGCGGTAGATGTCCAGCAGCGCCTCGTCCTGCGTGGCGGTGTGGTCCTTCTCCAGCGTCTGGCGGATCGATTCGTACTCGCCGAACTCCTCGAGGATCTGCGCCTCGGTCCAGCCCAGGGCCTTCAGCAGCACGGTGACCGACTGCTTGCGCTTGCGGTCGACACGCACGCCCACCTGGTCGCGCTTGTCGATCTCGAACTCCAGCCAGGCACCGCGGCTGGGGATGATCTTGGCGGTGAAGATGTCCTTGTCGGACGTCTTGTCCAGCGCACGCTCGAAGTAGACGCCCGGGCTGCGGACGAGCTGCGAGACGACGACACGCTCGGTGCCGTTGATGATGAAGGTGCCGCGGTCGGTCATCAGCGGGAAGTCGCCCATGAAGACCGTCTGGCTCTTGATCTCACCGGTGGTGGAGTTCATGAACTCCGCGGTGACGAACAGCGGCGCGGCATACGTCATGTCGCGTTCCTTGCACTCCTCGATGGAGTACTTGACTTCCTCGAACCGGTGGTCGCGGAAGGACAGGCTCATCGAACCGGAGAAGTCCTCGATCGGGGAGATCTCCTCGAAGATGTCCTCCAGGCCGGAACGGTCGGGGACGTGCGTGTTGCCGGCGGCCTTGGCCTCGGCCACGCGGGCCTGCCAACGCTCGTTGCCGAGCAGCCAGTCGAAGCTGTCGGTCTGCAGGGCCAACAGGTCGGGAACTTCCAGGGGCTCGCGAATTTTCGCGAACGACAAGCGGCCCGAAGCCGTCTTTGCCGTAGAGAGGGATTGTGTCGCAGTGCGCGAGGCAGCCAAGGATGGATCCTTCCAAAGGCTTTCAAAGCGGGCGGTTCGAAGCGCGCATCCCCTGAACCTGCGGCACCACCGGCGACCTCGGCACACCGGCCGTGAAGCACGGCGGCATGGCCCTGGAGATTTCAACGTTTCCGATGCAAAATCGGGCACGAGGACAGAGCACGGTCAAAGGTGGGTTGGCTGGATACGGGCAGCGCAAAGCAACACACTACATGAAAAAGCCCCGCGTGTCCACACGCGGTAGCGCTCGAACCCCACAGCCCCCCAGGCTCGACATCCGATGCTGAAGAGGGTGCACCCTCTTGCGCCGTGGGTCAAGGCATCCGGGACCGAAGGGCGTGTCGCACCGGCCGTGCTCAGCTCATGCATGGCGCTCGGCGGGGCCACCGGACCGGTAGGCCGCCGGACTCACGCCATACGCCTTCTTGAAGGCTGTGCTCAGGCTGAACGCGCTGCCGTAGCCGACCTCGCGCGACACCGATGCCAGGGTCCGGTCGGTGTCGCGCAGCAGGTCGGCCGCCACGGAGAGTCGCCAGTGCGCCAGGTAGGCGATCGGCGGCATACCGACCACGGCCTGGAAACGCCGCGCGAGCACCGACCGCGAGACGCCCGCGTTCGCCGCGAGCTCGTCGACGGTCCACGGATGTGACGGTCTCGACCGGATGAGGCGCACCGCCTCGGCGACGGCCGGATCGGTGACCACGTGCAGCCCGGCCACACCGGCCGGCGTCCCGGCCACCCAGTCCCGCACCACCGAGATGAGCACGACGTCCAGGATCCGGTCGAGCACGGCTTCCTGGCCGAGCGCATCGCGTGCGGCTTCGGCCACGAGCACCGGCAGCAGGGGGCTGTCGGCGCCACTGACCAGCGCGATCTCGGGAAGCGCAGCGGCCAGCGCCGTGCCGAGTTGCACTTCGCTCGGGTAACTGGCCACGAGCATCGAGTCACGGCCCGCCGGATCGTTGCCCCACGCCCGGACACCGGCGGCCAGCTCGTCGGAGAGGTCCCGGCCGTCGCGCCCCGAGCAGGTCTGCCCCGGCCCGATGCGTATGTCGGGGGAACTCGTCGGATCGTCACCGAGGAGGTAACGCGCGGCGCCCCTGACGAGCAACACGTCGCCGCCGACGAGTCGCTGCGGGGGTTCGGCGGAGCGACGCAGCCAGAAGCCTCCGCTCAACACCGCGACCATCGTGAGCGGCGCGTCCTCGGTGATCTCCAGCGTCCACGGCGGCTCCATCAGCACCCGCAGCAGGAAAGCTCCCCGGGCACGGGGTCCGTCGAGAACGTCGGGTGCGCCGGCCAGCTCCGCCATGAAATCCGACCCTAGCGACTGGCCGTGACACCTGGCGAGCATCGCGAGGTCAGCGGGAGCCACGCACGGCCACCGGGTCCCCGAGGGACGACGGCGCGTCGACCGGGTTCGTCCGGGCGCGGGCGCCGACGACGAGACCGACGACGAGCCCGACGATGATCAGCCCGGCCGCGGCTGCGGACAGCACCGCGCGCACCGTATTGGCCGCCGTCCAGTTCTGCAGGTAGTCGCGCCACAGCTCGACCGTCGATGCCGCGTGCGGGTCCGCGGCCGCGAGCCGATTGTTGAGCGGCACGTTGTAGAGCATCGTCAGCAGCAGGCCCGCGAGGTATGCCGAACCCCCGGCCGCCAGCAACACATCCGACAGCGCCCGCTCACCGCGCAGCGCCCGGAAGACCAGGTATCCGCCGGCGAGACCGGCGCCGCAGAACGCGAGCATGAACGGTCCGTTCTCGATGGACCGGTTGATCGACTGCATCTTCGCGATGCCGGTGGCGTTCGCCATACGGCCGTACGACGGCATGATCCGCGCTGAGAAGTCGGCGTACACGCCTGCGGTGATCGCCGAGGTGATTGCGCCGAGAATCCCTGCGGCAGTGGTGATTCGAGATGTCATGGGCTGCTCCGTGGTGAGTGGCCCGCCCGATGCGGACCGTGCACCTTCAGTCCATCGCCGCCGCGGGCGCGTCACCATCGGCCAGACGCTCACGCACATGCGCATGCGTCCCGACATACGTCGAGCGCCGCCGGACCCGGGGAGAAAGCGGGTGCGGCGGCGCTCGTCATGCGTGGAACGCCGGGTGGCTCAGACGCCGGCCACGGACTTGATCCAGGAGCGGCTGGCCGTCAGGTTCGCGTAGTTGGACCCGGCGTGGATGTCGCTGCCCGGGTCGGCGACGTCGCCGGTGGAGCAGACGCCGACGACGACGCCGCCGACGAAGAGCGGGCCGCCGGAGTCACCGTGATTGGAGGCGCCGTCGACGCCCTTGACGTGGATCGCGTTGCCGCCATACGCGTCGGTGCTGGAGCCGACGACGTTGACCGTCGCCTTGTTGAGGTGGGTCGGCTGGGCGCCGCCGGCGGTGAGGCCGTAGCCCCAGATGGTGCCGGTGTCGCCGGACCGGGGCGTGTAGGACGAGGCGAGCGGGGCGTACCCGCTCAGCGACTTCGCGGACGACAGGTGGACCAGCGCGACATCGCGGTTGGCCGAGCCGGCCACCTGGTCGGCTGCGACCGGGGTGCCGGGGTTGGTCACCGAGTTGCTGTAGTAGACGTTCATCCACTGGGTGCCGTCGATGCAGTGCTGCGCGGTCAGCACCCACTGCGGCGCGATGGCCTCACCGGTGCAGCCGTAGGTGCCGCCGCTCTGCCCGAACACCAGCTGGACGATGTATGGCGAGCTGCCGCTCGTGCCGCCGATGATGTGGGGGCTGACGGTGTCGCCCGAGACGGCGGTGGCCGAGGCGGAGGTAGTGCCGGCTCCGGCGAGTGCCGCGGTGGCGACGGTCGCGAGGGCCAGGCGGGTGAGGCTGCGCATGTGTTGCCTTCTTCTGGGATCGAATCGACGGGTATGCCGCCAGGCGCGTGAAACCGCTTGCGGCCCAGCTACTTTCGCCGCCACGCCGGACGCACACAAGGGTGCGCGGACAACTCTTGCCAAAGCCGGAAGGGCGCTTGACCAAGTGTTTACATGCTCTTGGTCAAGCGCCCATCTCGCCGGATCCTGCGTTGTGTCAGGCGCCCCGGAGGACCTCCACGTGGTCGTGGCCCGCGACGTCCCGCGCCAGTGCCGCGAGGTGCCACCGGGTGTCGCCGAAGGTGTGCTCGATCGCGGTGATGCGGGCGGTGTGATGCCCGACGACATACTCGGCCGTCATCCCGATGCCGCCGTGCAGCTGGATCGCCTCCTGGCCGATGTGCCGGCCGGACTGCCCTGCGACGACCTTGGCGCGCGAGGCGCTGGCGGCGTCATACGGATCGATCGCGAGCGCCATACCCGCGTGCAGGACGCTGCTGCGTGCGAGCTCGAGCGAGACGTACATGTCCGCGGCCCGCTGGGTCAGGGTCTGGAACGCCGCGAGCGGAACACCGAACTGCTTGCGGGTCTGCAGGTATTCGACGGTCATCGGCAGCGCCGCGTCCATCGCACCGACCGCCTCGGCGGTCACCGTGAGGATGCCGAGGTTCACGCCGGCCTGTATGGCGCGGGCGGCGTCCTCGATCGTGCCGAGCGCCACCGCCGGGGTGTCGTCGAAACGCACCCGCATGCCGGACGCCTTCGCGCCGCTGACGAGGAAGAGACCGGTCCGGTCCCCCACCCGCGCGGTGACGACGAGGTGGTCGGCGGCGTCGGCGTACGGGACGGGTTCCTTGGTGCCGGTCAGCGTCACGTCGCCATCGGCACCGGACGCCGTGACGTCATACGCCTCCAGGGACCAGGCGCGACCGGGCTCGGCGAAGGCGGGCACGATCAGCGAGGTGCTCTCGAGCAGGTCGGGCAGGAACTTCGCTCGCTGCTCGTCGCTGCCGCCGAAGGCGATCAGGCCCGCGGCGGTCAGGGCTTCGGCGTATGCCGTCACGATGCGCGCCTTGCCGAGTTCCATTGCGGCGATGGCGACTTCGGCCGTGGTCGCACCGGCCCCGCCGAGGTCCTCGCCGAACGGGAGGGCGATGAGGCCCATCTCCGCGAGCGCGGACCACACGGCCGGGTCGTGCGAGCCCGGGCCGACGGGTACGTCCCCGTGTGCCTCGGCGGGCGCATGGCGCGAGGCCAACTCCCGGACCGCGCCCTGCAGTGCCTTCTGTTCGTCGTCGAAGGTGAAATCCATTGTCAGGTCAGCCTTTCAGTCCGAGGATGCCCGAGGCGATGATGCCGCGCTGCACTTCGTTCGACCCGCCGTAGATCGACGCCTTGCGGAAATTGAGATAGGTCGGGGTGGCGAGCGCCGTCCAGGCTCCGAGGTCGGTGTCGTCCGGTTGGGTCCACTGCAGGGAGGCCGGGCCGGCGATGTCGGCGCTGAACTCGAAGACGTCCTGCTGCAGTTGCGAGCCGCGCAGTTTCAGGATCGACGATGCGGGCTCCGGCTTCTCGCCGTGCGAGTTGGCCGCGACGCGCAGGACGGTCAGCTCCAGCGCCGCCAGCTGCGTCTCCAACTCCACGAATCGCAGCGCGATGAGCGGCTCGTCCAGCAGTGTGCCCTCGCCGGACCGGGTCGCGGCGGCGTGCTTCTTGGCATCGCCGAGCGCCCGCTTGATGGTGCCCACGGGTGCCACACCGACCCGCTCGTTGCCGAGCAGGAACTTGGCGATGGTCCAGCCCTTGCCGCGCTCGCCGATGAGCTGATCGGCCGGGACGCGCACGTTGTCGAAGAAGACCTCGTTGACCTCGTGGCCGCCGTCGATCAGCTGGATCGGCCGGACGGTGATGCCCGGCGTCTTCATGTCGATGACGAGGAACGAGATGCCCATCTGCTTCTTGGGCGCATCGGGTTCGGTGCGCACCAGCGCGAAGATCCAGTCGGCATACTGCCCGAGCGTGGTCCAGGTCTTCTGGCCGTTGACGACCCACTCGTCACCGTCGAGGACGGCCGAGGTGCGCAGGCTGGCCAGGTCGGAGCCGGCGTTGGGCTCGGAGAAGCCCTGGCACCACCAGATGTCGAGGTTCGCGGTGGCGGGCAGGAAGCGCTTCTTCTGCTCCTCGTTCCCGAACGTCGCGATGACCGGGCCGACCATGTTGGCGTTGAAGGCGAGCGGCGGCGGCACGCTCGCGGCCTGCATCTCCTGCAGGTAGAGGTGACGCTGCAGCTGCGTCCAGTCCTGACCGCCGGCCTCGACCGGCCAGTGCGGGACGGCGAGACCGGCCTTGTTGAGCAGGCGCTGTGACAGGCGCATGTCGTCGGGATCCGGCTCACCACCGGCGGCCCAGCGCTCGCGCACGTCGGCCGGGATCTCGGTGGTGAAGAAATCACGCATCCGCTGCTGGAAGGCAGCGTCCTCGTCGGACAGTTGCAGGCGCATGGCGAAGCGGCCCTTCCTGATCGTGGGTGTGCTACTTCACAGTAACTCAATCACTAAGCGCTTGCTTAGCAAATCCCGATCGGGTGGCTCCCCGTGCCCGAAGCGTGGCGAGCAGTAGATTTCCACCAGCACCGCCCAGGATGAAAAGCACCGACCGTCAACCGAATCGGAGACCCTGTGGAATCCATCGTGAGCACGTACGCATCCGATCCGATCCCGTCCGACCCGAGTGAGCTCGGGTTGGAGCGCCATCCGGAGGGCGGCTGGTTCCGGGAGACCTGGCGTCACCCGCAGACGGTCGAAACGCCATACGGCACACGGGCGTTGGCCACCTCGGTGCTCTTCCTGCTGCAGCCGGGAGACGTCTCCGCGTGGCACCGGGTCCGGTCCGCGGAGCTGTGGATCTGGCAGGGCGGCGGCCCGGTGCGCCTCACCGTCGGCGGCACCGCGGACACACCCGCGGAGACCGCAAGCGTCACCCTCGGACCGGGCGACCAGCATCTCGTCGAACCGGACGAGTGGCAGTCGGCGGCTCCCGCCGACCCGGAGCGGGCAACGCTCGTCGCCTGCGTCGTCTCCCCCGGTTTCGACTTCGCCGACTTCAGCCTGGCCGACTGACCGCGTCGCCGGCGTCCATCGCGGCCAGTGCGTCCGCCATACGCGACTGCCCGAACCACTGCGGTATGGCGCCACGGACTCCCGCGACTGCGTCGATGCGGACGGCCTGACTGCGCATCGCCTCGGACCAGGGGTGGTCGCCGCGCCATACCGACGTCAGCAACGGCAGCGGCACGCTGATCGTGGCGCACGGCTCCACTCCCGGATCGAAGTCACAGCAGTCCGGGACACCGTGCGTGACGACGACCCACCAGCGGCTTCGCCTGGGCTCGAGATCGGTGAAAACGACTGCGACACAGGTTGGTTCGGCCGGCCAGCGATCTACCGGCAGGGTGCGCTTGATGTCCCACATCAGCAGTTGCGGATCGAGGTCCTCACGACCGAGCTCCGTCACCCAGCGCAGCCCCCAGACCCCCAGCGACGTGACGGCGGCGTGCAGGTCGCGGCCGCACTCGGTCAGCTGATAGCCGTCCGCGGTGTGGGTGACGACGCCGTGCCGCTCGAGCGTGCGCAGCCGCTTGGCCAGCAACGCCGGGGACATCCGCGGCACGCCGCGGCGGATCTCGTTGAAGTGACTGCTGCCGAGCAGCAACTCGCGCACGACCAGGAGCGTCCAGCGCTCGTCGAGGATCTCCATCGCCTTGGCCAGCGGACAGAACTGGCCGTATGTCGCCGCCATTCCATCGCCTCCTACGCCGTCCTCCAACCATGGTGCGCCGGTGTGGTGGCCGGGACCAGTACAGATCCGTAACTGGAGACCGGCCCGGCGCCCGAGCACGCTGGATCGCAGCCGGCCGAAGCCTCGGCCACTGCTCCGAAGGAGGAACGCCATGTCCGCCATACCGTCCGCCATACCGGCCGACCTCGCCCTGAAGGAACGGCACCGCTCGATGTGGGCCAGCGGTGATTACCCGCTGATCGCAAGGGAACTCGTCGCGCCGCTCGGCCGAGAGCTGGTCGCCGCGCTCGGCATCGGTCCCGGGCAGCACGTGCTCGACGTCGCGTCCGGCACCGGCAATGCGAGTGTGCCCGCCGCCCGCGCGGGCGCCGCGGTCACGGCATCCGACCTCACGCCGGAGCTCCTGGACGCCGGGCAGCGCACCGCCCCGGATGCGGGTGTGCACTGGGAGGTCGCGGACGCCGAGGCGCTGCCGTATGCCGACCGGTCGTTCGACGTCGTCATGTCGTGCATCGGAGTGATGTTCGCGCCGCACCACCAGCGCGCCGCCGATGAGATGGCACGGGTATGCCGGCCGGGCGGGCGGGTCGGCGTGCTGTCGTGGACCCCCGACGGCACCATCGGCCGGCTCTTCGCGGCGATGCGGGACTTCATGCCGCCACCGCCGGAGGGCGCTTCACCACCTCCGTTGTGGGGCGACGAGCAGCACGTGCGGGAGTTGTTCGGCGGCACCCTGGAGTCGGTCGCCGTCGAGCGCCATACGCTTCCGGTCGCGCGGTTCGGCAGCGGCACGGAGTTCCGGGACTATTTCCGTGACAACTACGGGCCCTCCCTCGCGACCTACCGGCTGCACGCGAACGACCCGGGCAGGACCCGTGCGCTGGACGCGGCGGTCGAGGAGGTCGCCACCACACGCAACACCGCGACCGACGGCGGCTTCGCGATGGAGTGGGGATACGTCATCGTCACCGGCACCCGGGTATGACGCCGCACGACGCGAAGGAGCCCCGATCCGAAACGGATCGGGGCTCCTTCAGGAGTTCAGTGAAGCGTCAGCTCACTTGACCTCGACGGACGCACCGGCGCCCTCGAGCTGCTCCTTGGCCTTGTCGGCGGCAGCCTTGTCGACGTTCTCCAGGACGGGCTTGGGGGCGCCGTCCACGAGGTCCTTGGCTTCCTTCAGGCCGAGGGAGGTCAGCGCGCGGACCTCCTTGATGACCTGGATCTTCTTGTCGCCGGCGGCGGTGAGGATGACGTCGAACTCGGTCTTCTCCTCGGCGGCCTCGGCGGCGCCACCAGCGGCGCCACCAGCAGCGGCGACGGCGACCGGAGCGGCAGCGGTGACGTTGAAGGTGTCCTCGAACTCCTTGACGAACTCGCTGAGCTCGATCAGGGTCATCTCCTTGAACTGGTCAAGGAGCTCTGCGGTGCTGAGCTTTGCCATGGTTGGCAACCTTTCGTTGTTTCTACGACCTGAGTCGTATGCCGTGAGTGGCGTTGTCTTCTAAAAAGATTCGAGCGTGATGCGCCGTGCGGCGATCAGCTCTCGTCGCCACCCTCGGCGACGTCGGTGGCAGCCTCGGCCGGAGCCTCGGCAGTCTCTTCGGCGGCCGGGGTCTCGGCGGGGGCGTCGGTGGCAACCGGGCCCTCGGTCTCGACCTTGGCCCGCAGCGCGTCGACGACCCGAGCGGTCTGCGACAGCGGCGCGGCGAAGAGGTAGACCGCCTGGCTGAGCGACGCGTTCATGGCGCCGGCCAGCTTGGCGAGCAGGGTCTCGCGAGACTCGAGGCTCGCGAGCTTGGTGATCTCTTCCGATGACAGGGGCTTGCCGTCGAGGACGCCGCCCTTGATCACCAGCAGAGGGTTCGCCTTGGCGAAGTCACTCAGACCCTTGGCCGCCTCCACCGGGTCGCCGGTGATGAAGGCGATCGCCGACGGACCCTGCAGGTCCGCGTCGAATGCCGTCACACCAGCCGCCTCGGCGGCGCGCTTGGTCAGCGTGTTCTTCACCACGGTGTAGGTCGCGTGCTCACGGATGGAGTTGCGCAGCTCGGTGAGCTGGGCCACGGACAAGCCGCGGTACTCCGTCAGCACGGCCGCACCCGAGTCACGGAACTTGTCCGTGAGCTCGGCGATGGCTGCCGACTTGTCGGACTTGGCCATGCGGACCTCCTTCATTGGTGGATGTTCGTGCCGATGGGCCACCGCGGAGAGTCCGGCATACGAAAAAGAGCCCCGGCGCAGATGCCCGGGGCTCACAAGAGATCGTGCCGACATACAAGGGTGTATGACGTGGCGATCGTGCTGCCTGGTTCACCTGCGCTGGTCGCCCGCTCGTGTGCGGAACCTTCGGCCAGCCGCGTGAGCGACTGAACAACCGGCGGTCTTCGGTGGCTCCAGAGTACGGTTCCGGGCGACCGGCGAGCAAATCGACGGCACCGTGGCCGGCGAGGTCACGGGTCAGCAGCACCACACTCAGGCCACGACCGGCCAGCACACGACGGTCGTGTGGTCCAGCAGGTCGTCGTCGCCGCCGCGTGGCAGGTAGCGTTCGCGAACCGGTCCGTCCGCAGCGATCGCCCGGTCGATGACCGACCGGCCGAGCACGCCATACGCCTGATCGAGGTCGATGAACGGCCCGTCATACGAGATGACCGCGAGGGTGTCACCCGGCACCGGCTCGGCTCCCCGGGTGCCGGGCTCGACCGGCACGTAGGCGACCAGCTCGGCGGCACCCTCCGTGAAGAACTCGGTGGGGAAGATCACGCCGTCCGGTCCGGTGCGCGTGCCGTGGCTCAATCGCAGCTTGCGGTGCAACGCGGTGAAGGTGTCGACCCACCAGGCCATCGCCTCGTCGGCGCTCACCTGCGCGCGAACCAGCAGCGCCGAAATCTCCGGCTCCCGAACGGTTTCCACCTCGGGTGACGGCTGCTCGTCCTGCAGGATGCGCCGCAGCGAGTCGACGGTCTCCTGCGTCTGCCGCAGCTGTTCGGTCATCCGGTCCAGGTGGTCGGCGATGACCGCGTCGCGCGCGGCCGGGTCCGGTGCCGCGACGACCCGCCGGACCGCGTCGACCGGCATGTCCAGTTCGCGCAGCCGTCGGATCAGCTGCGCATCGCCCACCTGTTGCGGCCGGTAGTAGCGGTACCCCGAGTGCGGGTCGATGCGGGCCGGCTCCAGCAGGCCCACATCGTGGTAGTGCCGCAACGCCTTCACGCTGAGGAAGGTCATGCGGGAGAAGTCGCCGATGCTCAGTAGCTCTGTCATGCCCACGACGCTCAACCCTCCTCCAACAGGAGGGTCAATGTCAGCCCGTTTGGCAGCCCTTCGTCGCGCACTGTTGAGTCTCCCCCTGCGGGAGGCCGGAGAAAGGAGGCATGACAACAACGGAAAAGGCGCGACCCTCGAGTCGCCGCACACCCGAAACCCTTACGGATCAATCTCTTTCGCCGGCTGCCAGGCAATTGCCGCTGCTGGCGCTCCTCGCGGGCGTCTTCGTGGTCGTCCTCGACTTCTTCATCGTCAACGTTGCTCTCCCGGCGATGCAACAGGACCTGCGCACCGACGACACCGGCATCGAGTGGGTGATCGCCGGCTTCGGCCTGACGTATGGCGGGCTCCTGATGGCCGGCGCCCGGGCGGGCGACCGGTGGGGCAGGCGGCGTGTCTTCGCGTCCGGCGTGCTCCTCTTCACCGTCGCGTCCGCGGCGTGCGGGCTGGCGCCCTCGATCCTGACGCTGACCTGCGCCCGCATCGTGCAGGGAGTCGGCGGCGCGCTGATCACGCCCATGGTGCTCGCACTGATCGGCGATATCTACGCCGGGCCGGCGCGGGCACGCGCGATCGGCGCCTACTCCACGGCCATGGGCCTGGCCGCCGCCAGTGGCCAGCTCATCGGCGGAGCGCTGATCGAGCTGAACCTCTTCGGTCTCGGCTGGCGCTCCATCTTCCTGGTCAACGTCCCGATCGGTTGCGGCATACTCGCGCTCGTGCGGCGACTCCCGGGCACCCGCTCGGTCGACCCGCCGCGATTGGATGCTGCCGAGATCGCGCTGTCGACGGCCGCGCTCACGGCGCTCCTCCTGCCACTGCTCGAGGGCCGCCGGCTGGGCTGGCCGAGCTGGACCTGGGCGTGCCTGGGTGCGTCGGTCGTGCTCACCGCGCTGCTCGTCCTGCGTTGCCGGACGCTGCTGGCGCGCGGTGAGGAGCCGATGCTGGGCGCCGTGCTGCGCGGCTCGGCCACGTTGCGCACCGGGCTCGTCATGCAGGTCCTGCTCTTCCTGGGTATGGCGTCGTACTTCCTCGTCCTCGCGGTCTACCTGCAGGGCGGCCGCGGCCTCAGTGCCCTCGAATCCGGTGGGATGTTCACCTTCCTCGCGGTGTCCTACCTGGTCGGCACCGCGCAGGCGAAGAAGCTGACCAGCAGGCTCGGCGCACGCGCGGGAATGATCGGTGCCGGCCTGGGTCTGCTCGGCCATGTCGTGACCGCGGTCGTGGTGGTCGACGCGACGGACACCGGTGTGCCGTGGCTGGCGCCCGGACTCGTGCTCGCGGGACTCGGAATGGGGATCACGCTGACCAATCAGCTCGCCACGATCATGTCGTCCGTCGAACCGGCTCGCGCGGCGTCGTTGTCCGGCACCCTGTCGGCTGTGCAACAGGTCGGCAACACGGTCGGGGTGGCCCTCATCGGGATCGTTTTCTTCGGCGCGACATCGCACGGTCCGAGCGTGGCGTTCGAGCACGCCCTGCTCTACCTGATCGGCGTGACCGGCCTGCTGACGCTGGGCAGTGCGGTGCTGGGCGTGCGTCGCCGGGTATGACGGCGGACCGGTCGCGCCGATAGCCCACGCGCCATACGCCACCTGACTGCGAATCCGCACTAGTCTCAGGAAAGTTCACGCGCGCCGCGCACGCGTGACTTCCTGCGGCGCGCTGCCCGGCGTTAACGGTTGTCATAACGTTCACTTAGTATGTCGATAACTCCCCAGGTCCTTCGAAAGGTCGACATGTCTCGTCGTCGCGCTTCGCTCATCGCTGCCGCTGCTCTCACCGGAAGCCTCGTGCTGGCCTCCTGCAACGCCAACTCCCACGGCTCCTCGTCGACCGGCTCCACGAGTGGCGGCAACGGTGCCACCGCCGCGGCGACGAAGGGCGGCACGCTCTACGAATACTCCTCCACCAAGGAGATCCACTTCGATCCGGCCAAGAGCCAGAACCTCGGCACCAGCTCGATCCACCTGATCGTGCGCGGGCTGACAGCCTGGAAGACCTCACCCACGGGCGACACGCAGCTCGTCCCGGACCTGGCGACCACGACCGGGAAGTCGTCCGACGGCGGCAAGACCTGGACCTTCACCCTCAAGAAGGGACAGCAGTATGCCGACGGCACCACCATCACCGCGCAGGACATCAAGTTCGGCATCGAGCGCAGCTTCGACCCGCAGCTGCAGGGCGGCCTGAGCTACCACAAGGCGCTCCTCGTCGGCGGCGAGAAGTACCAGGGCCCGGCCAAGGGCAAGCACCTGGCCTCGATCGAGACGCCGAACTCCACCACGATCGTCTTCCACCTGGTGCGCCCGTTCGCCGACTGGGGCTGGGTGGCGTCGATGCCGGCGTTCGCGCCGATTCCGGTGAAGGCGGGCATGGGCATCCCGAAGTACGACCACACCCCACCCTCGTCCGGGCCCTACCAGGTCGCGTCATACAAGGTCGGCTCCAACGTCACGCTGAAGCGAAACCCGCACTGGCAGAAGGCTTCTGACGCCGTTCGCCCGGCGGCGCCGGACAAGGTCGTCTACGAGATGGGCCTGGACCCCGACACCCTCGCGCAGCGCATGGTCGACGACCAGGGCAACGACAAGAACGGCGCCGGTGTCCCGGTGACGGCGGCGATCGTGCCGAAGATCAACGCCGACCCGACCGTGAAGGCACGCACGACCGTGTCGCCGTCGGGCGCCGCCGAGTACCTCGTGCTCAACACCAGCCGGCCGGGCCTGAAGAACCTCAAGGTCCGCAAGGCGCTCGAATACGCGATCAACAAGAAGTCGCTGCAGACCATCGCCGGCGGCCCGACGTATGCCGGCTCCATCGCGAGCACGCTGATCCCACCGGGCGTCCAGGGCTACAAGAAGTACGACCTCTACAAGGCGCCCGACACCGGTGACGCCGCCCAGGCGAAGAAGCTGCTCGGCAACGCCAAGGTGCCCACCCTGAACCTCGTCTACGACTCGACCACCCCCGAGCAGGCCAAGCAGGCGGCGTCGGTCAAGGCGGACCTGAAGAAGATCGGCATCAACGTCAAGACCACCCCGCAGGACAGCGACACCTGGTACGCGACCGTCTCGCAGAGCAACAACTTCGACCTGGCCATCTCGGGCTGGCAGGCCGACTACCCCGGCGCCTACGCACAACTGCAGCCAGTCTTCGCGTCCAACCAGATCGGCGGCGGCAACTTCAACCTGTCGAAGTTCAAGGACCCGGCCGTCGACGCGGCCATCAACAAGGCCACCGCGATCACCGACCCGGCCAAGGCCGACGCCGCATGGGCCGCGCTCGACAAGCAGATCCTGCAGCAGGCACCGGTCGTGCCGCTCTACTACTCGCACCAGGCCTACCTCAACGGCAGCAACGTCACCGGCACCTACATCCCGACCTTCCCCACGTACCCCAACGTGTTGGTCCAGGGCTTGAAGAAGTGACGACGGCGGTTGCGCGCAGCCGCTCACCGATCGCCGTCGCCATCCGCCGGACCATGCGGTCCGGCGGTGGCCGGCTCGGAGCGCTCGCCCTGCTCCTGGTGATCGTCGCCGGGTTCTGCGCTCCGCTGCTGACCGCGCTCGAGGGGCAGAACCCCAGCGACTTCAACGGGGACCTGGTCGACGGCAACAACGGCGGCAACCCCTACGGCAGCTTCGGCGGGGTGAGCGGCAGCCACTGGTTCGGCGTCGAGCCGGGCACCGGCCGCGACCTGTTCGCGCTCGTCGCCTACGGGCTGCGCACGACCATCCTGATCGCGCTGGCCGCGACCATCGTCTCGGTGATCATCGGCGCCGCCGTCGGTATGGCGATGGGTTACCTCGGCGGCTGGTTCGAGGCGGTGCTGGGCAGGTTCGTCGACTTCATGTTCGGCTTCCCGAGCCTGCTCTTCCTGATCGCCCTGCAACTGATCGTGCCTGCCGACATCCCCAAACCGGTGGTGCTCGCGGTCGTGCTCGCGGCCTTCGGCTGGGTCGGCACCGCGCGGCTGATCCACACCCAGACAAAGCAATTGGCGGCCCGCGAATTCATCGACGCCGCAAAGGCTTCCGGGACTCCCCTGCGACGCGTCTTCGGCGGGGAACTGCTGCCCAACCTGGTCGGCACGCTCGCCGTCGTCGTCGCGCTCAGCTTCCCCGCAACGGTGGCGGTGTCGGCAGGGCTGAGCTTCCTCGGCGTCGGCATCGGGGCCGACACCCCGGACCTCGGCGTCCTCATCGGCTCGTCGATCACCTGGACCTACACCGGCGCCGACGCCGGTTATCTGATCTTCCCGTCGATCGTGCTGCTGCTCATCGTGCTGGGCGCCACCCTGCTCGGCGACGCGCTACGCGATGCCTTCGACGTTCGCACCGAGGAGAACGCGCGGTGACCACTACATGACCTCCTACATCGCCCGTCGTCTGGGCGTCTCCCTCCTGGTGCTGGTCGCGATCTCCTTCTGCGTCTTCATGCTCTTCTACAGCGGGCCCTCCGATCCAGCGCGTGTCATGTGCGGCAAGCCATGCCAACCCGAACGGCTCGCGCAGGTCAAGCAGTTCATGGGCACCGACCACAACGCCTTCGTGCAGTGGCTGGACTTCCTCAAGGGGCTGTTCGTCGGCCGCACCTACGGCACCGGCGCCGAGGCCGCACACTGCTCCGCGCCGTGCTTCGGCTTCTCCTTCGACCAGCGCCAGTCGGTCACCAGCCTGATCTGGTCGCGCCTGCCGGTCACCGCATCGATCGCCCTCGGTGGTGCCGCGGTCTCCCTGCTCGTCGGTATGACGCTGGGTCCGCTCGCCGCGATCTTCCGCGGCCGCTGGCCGGACGCGACGGTCCGCGGCGGGTCGTTGTTCCTGGTCGCGACCCCGGCATACCTGTTGGGACTGTTGGCGATCCTGCTCTTCGGCTTCCAGCTGAACGTCGTGCCGGTGTCCGGCTACGTCCCGCTGACCGAGAGCCCGGTGGACTGGGCGTGGCACCTGGTCCTGCCGTGGTGCGTCATCGGATTCATCAACGCCGCGGGCTACGCACGCTTCGCGCGCAACCAGATGCTCGACGAACTCGGCTCCGACCATCTGCTCGCCCAGCGCGCGACCGGTGCACCCAGGCGCACCGTGCGCCGAGCCGCGCGACGCGGGGTGTGGGTGCCGATCACGACCCTCTTCGGACTGGACCTGGCGATGTTGCTCAGCGGCTCGATCTTCACCGAACGCGTCTTCAGCATGCACGGCCTGGGCGATCTGCTGATCGGTGGCGTCTCCTCGCACGACCTCGGAATCGTCGTGGGCACAGCGCTTTTCGGCGCCGCTCTGATCATCGTCGGCAACCTCATCGTCGACGTCGTGCAGGGCTCGATCGATCCGAGGGTTCGTCGTGGTTGATCCCGCTCTCCGTCTGCGTGACCTGCGGGTCACCTTCCGCGGCACCTCCGGACCGGTCCCCGCGGTCAATGGCATCTCGCTCGACGCTCGGGCCGGAGAGGTGCTGGCCATCGTCGGCGAGTCCGGCTCGGGCAAGTCCGCGACGGCCCTCGCGTCGATCGGGCTGCTGCCCGACTCAGCGACCGTCGAGGGAAGTGTCCTGGTCAACGGGACCGACCTCAACGCCATACCCGAGAAGCAGCGGGTTCCGTTGCGCGGCAGCAGTATTGCGATGGTCTTCCAGGACGCGCTGGCCGCGCTGAACCCCTATCGCACGATCGGCCGGCAGATCATGGATGCCTACCGGCTGCACCACGACGTCGACAAGCGGGCCGCCCGCAAGCGCGCCGTCGAGGTGCTCGACCGAGTGGGCATCCGCGAGCCCGAACGCCGCGTCGACGACTACCCGCACGAGTTCAGCGGCGGCATGCGGCAACGGGCCATGATCGCCATGGCGATCGTCAACGACCCGACGATCCTCATCGCCGATGAACCCACGACCGCACTCGACGTCACCGTGCAACGGCAGGTGCTCGACCTGCTCACCGGCCTCACCGACGACCTGGGTATGGCGCTGATCCTCATCACGCACGATCTCGGCGTCGTCGCCGAGACCGCCGATCGGATCGCCGTCATGTATGCCGGCCGGATCGTCGAATCCAGTGGAGTGCTCGACGTTTTCGACCACCCATCGCATCCCTACACGCAGGCTCTCCTGCGCGCGACGCCGAACCTGGACTCCCCCGGCAGGCTCGCCGCCATACCCGGTGTTCCTGCGTCGGGCACGAACCTGCCGCCCGGCTGCCCCTTCCACCCGCGGTGCGAGTTCGCCGCACAGCTGGGAGACGTATGCCGCACGACGCGACCCGTACTCGAGCTGCGCCCCGGGTCACCGGCACATCGCGCGGCGTGCCACTTCACCGCCGACCGGGAGCTACCCGATGACTGAACCCCTGCTGAGCATGGAGCACGTCACCAAGACGTTCACCGGTCGCTCGTCACCGTTCGGATCGGCGAGCGTGACCCACGCCGTGCAGGACGTCACGCTCGACGTCGCGCCCGGTGAAACCGTCGCTCTCGTCGGCGAATCCGGCTCCGGGAAGTCCACGCTCTCCCGGCTCGCGCTGCGCCTGACCGATGTCACCTCCGGTCGTGTCATGTTCGACGGCACGGACGTGACCCGACTGCACGGCCGGGGCCTGCGCACCCTGCGGCGTGAGCTGAGCGTCGTCTTCCAGGACCCCTACACCTCGCTCAACCCACGACAGACGGTGGCGCGCATCATCAGCGGTCCGCTGCGCAACCACGGGCTGCCGCGGGACGAGAAGGTGCTGGTCGACCTGATCACGTCGGTCGGCCTGGATCCGGAGCACCTGAACCGCTACCCGCACCAGTTCTCCGGCGGGCAACGCCAGCGCATCGGCATCGCGCGGGCGCTTGCCACCCAGCCGCGGATGATCATTGCCGACGAACCGGTGTCGGCACTCGACGTGTCGATCCGGGCACAGATCCTGAACCTGCTCGGCGACCTACGCGATGAGCGCGGCCTAGCGCTGCTCGTGGTCTCGCACGACCTCACGGTGGTGCGCGGCATCGCCGACCGGGTCGCGGTCATGCAGAGCGGACGACTGGTCGAGTCGGGACCTGTGGAGCAGATCTACTCCGACCCCCAGGACCCCTACACACGTTCGCTGCTCGCGGCCGTGCCCATCCCGGACCCGCACCGCCGGACCCGCCCGTTGCCCACCACCTGACGCGCCACCCCATGCCGAATGACGGCTTCTTCGGCGAATGACGGTCGGATCGGGCCGTCATTCGCCGAAGAAGCCGTCATTCGCGGAGTTGTGCCGCCAGTCTGACGTGGGTGTTGGCGGCGCCATACCCGTCGTATCCGCCTCTGCGCTCGAGGATCTCGATGAAATGGCCGCCCTCGCGGGGCATCGTGTAGGCGTGCAACAGCTCGCCGCCCGCGTCGTCCCGGTCGTAGAGCAGCCGATGTTCACGCACCGTCCGAAGGAGGCCCGGGTCCACCTCCAGGCGCGCATCGAGGTCGTCGTAATAGTTGTCCGGCACCGGCATCAGCTCGACGCCGGCCGCGCGCAACCGGTCGACCTCGGCCACCGCGTCCCGGCACGCGAACGCGAGCTGGGTGATGCCGCTCGGCCGGTCCGTCGCGGCACCGACCTGGGAGACGTTGAGCACGACGCGGAGTCCGCCGCGCTCCGGCCGCAGGGCTCTGCTCTGCAACCGTCCATGCGGCTGGATGAACTCCTGCAGGGACCCGGGCTCCAGGCCGAGCAGCACGCGGCGGAAGGCCGTCTCCTCGTCGAGCCGGTCGGGCGTGACCGTCACACCTACGTGGTCCACCCCGAGCCAGCCGCCGCCATCGGCGTCGGCGTCGCCGGACCCGAAGTCGCCGGACCCGAAGTCGAGGTGCCAGTCGTCCGGCTCGCCGGGCGGCGCACTGATGAATACATGGATCCCGCTCGGTGCGGTGATGCCCGGCAGGGCGGTCTCGTCGGCGCCACGCGTGCGGCGTAGCTCCGGCCAGTCCAGCGCGCGAGCCCGATCCTGTATGGCGCAGACCGACGGCGCCACCAGACCCAGCGCCTGCGGCCGCCCGTGGCTCGCACCCTCCTGCTCGTTGAGCACGATCGATGCCCCGCCGTTGCGCCACCACGTGACCGGCTTGGTGCGGTGAACGCCAACCTGCCGAAAACCCAGTGCTGCCAGGGTGTTTCCGACCTGCGAATCGCCCGGTGGGGCCGCCAGCTCGACGAACGCCACATCGTGCGCGGCCACGGTGGGCAGCTCACGGGTCACCTGGTCCTGCAGGAAGAGCAGCGATCGCATCGCGTCGCGGGCGGTCACCGCGGGCGGGGCCTCGCGTACGACGTCGCTGAAGACCTCCAGCGACACCGGCCCGGCATACCCCGCCTCGAGCGTCGCCGAGACAACCCCCGCGACGTCGAGTGTGCCCTGGCCCGGGAAGCACCTGAAGTGCCGCGACCACTCCAGCACGTTCATGTCGAGCATCGGTGCGTCGGCGACCTGCAGGAACCCGATGCGATCGCCGGGTATGCCGTCGAGGGCCGCTCCGTCGTCGCGGCGCGCGAGCATGTGGAAGGTGTCCACGGCCAGCGTGATCGCCGGGTGACCGGCGTCCTGCACGGCTCGCCAGGACTGTCGGACGCGGTTGACGTGCCGGCCCCAGGCGAGTGCTTCGTACGCGACGACGATGCCGTATGCCGCGGCCAACTCGCCGATCCGGTGCAGTTGCTCGGCCCGCAGCCCCGGGTCATCGATCGCAGTCGGCGAGACGTTCGAGCAGGCCAGCACCACGGGCGCGCCGAGTTGCTGCGCGGTCTCGAACTTCCGGCGCAACCGGTGCAGCACCCTGCCGAACTCCTCCGGTCGCACGCCCTCCACGTCCCGCACCGGCTGGAACAGGTCCACGGAGAGGCCCAGGTCGGCGCATCGGGTCGCCACCTCCGCGGGATGCATCGGTGCGGCGATCAGATCGTTGTCGAAGATCTCGACGCCGTCGAATCCGGCGTCGGCGATCGCGGTCAGCTTGTCGGAGAGCACCCCGCTGAGCGAAACGGTCGCGATCCCCTTGTGGAATGCGGCGCTCATGATGCAGTCAACTCGTCGAAGTGCCGGATCATCCGATCGGCGTCCGGGGTCCGACCGGTGAAGTGCGCGAACGCGTCGGCCGCCTGGAAGACCGCCATACCCCCGCCCGGTAGCACTCGGCAACCGAGCTCACGCGCTCGTTCGATCAGTTCCGTCTCCAAGGGGAAATAGACGACGTCCGACACCCAGAGGTCCGGGCGCAGCAGGTCGGCGGCGATCGGCATACCCTCCTTGCCCAGCATCCCGATCGGCGTTGCGTTGACCAGGCCGTGCGCGTCGGCCAGCGCCGCGGCGACGTCAGTCGCGACTTCGACCCGCTCGTCACCGAACACCTTGGCCAGCCGGGTCACACAGCTGTCGGCCCGCTCGCGCTCCACGTCCACCACGCTCACGTGCGCGGCGCCCTGCTGCAGCAGCGCGTAGCCGACCGCAGACCCGGCGCCACCTGCGCCGACCAGCACGGCCCGGTCATGAACGGCCTCGGGCAGCACCCGCCGGAAGGCCTGCCCGTAGCCCGACCAGTCGGTGTTGGTGCCGATGAGCGCCCCGTCCCGCAGCAGGACGGTGTTCACGGCGCCCAGGTCGTGCGCATCGTCGGTGAGTTCGTCGAGAAGCGGTATGACGGCCTGCTTGAACGGGTGCGTGATGTTGAGCCCGTCGAAGCCGAGCCGCGCGGCCCAGTCCAGCACCTCCGGCAGGTCGACGCTGGTGAACCGCTGAATACCGGCGTCGATGCGGCGATAGGTGAGGTTCAGCCCGCACGCCGAACCCTCGCGCTCCTGCATCGCCGGTGTGAGCGAGGCACTGATGCCGGCGCCGATCAGGCCCAGCACGAAAGAGGTCTGTTGCGTCATCGTGTGCTCCTGCACCGGGTCAGTTGGCGGGTACGGCGGGCACGAGCTTGCGGCCGCACTCGCGCTTGGCGCCGAGCTCCGCGGTCGGCATCGTGTGCGTCCGGCTCGGACCACTCAGGACCGCGATCGCGGAAGCAGCACACGCGAGCAGTGCGAAGGCCGCGACCTTATACCAGTTGCCCGCGTCGCCGCCCATCAGCGCTCCGGCGATCGACGGGGTGAAGCCGGCCAGCGCGAAGCCGCACTGGGTGCCGACCGCCATGCCCGACAGCCGCACGCTCGTCGGGAAGTACTCGGCATACGTCACCGGCCACACGGAGTTGGGCATCGAGTAGACGACGCCGGCCAGCACGATCCCGGTGATCATGACCAGCGGGAGGCTGCCGGTGGAGATGGCCCAGAGGAACACGACGACCATCACGCCGGTGCCGATCAGCCCGCCGACGAAGACCGGCTTGCGGCCGATCCGGTCCGACAGCGCTGCCCAGGCCGGGATCGTGCCGAGCGCAACGACATTCGCGATGATCGCGAGCCACAGCATCGCCGTCTTGCTGATCCCGATGCCGTAAGCGTCCGAGGTGGCGAACGTCAGCGCGAAGACTGCGAACACGGTGTTGACCATGGCGACGAACGCCGCGAAGAAGACCCGGAGCACACCGCGCCAGTGCTCGCGGAACAGCACGCCGAGTGGCGCCTGCGGCACCTCGGCCTTCGCGGTCTCGGCGCGGAACTCGGGCGTCTCCTCGAGGCGGGCCCGGATGAAGTAGCTGATCACGACCACGACGGCGCTGAGCAGGAACGGGATGCGCCATCCCCAGGTCAGCAACTGGTGCTCGGGAAGCGCGGCGATCGGCAGGAACACCAGCGGCGCGAGCACCTGGCCGCCCTGTGTGCCGTTCAGCGTGAAGCTGGTGAAGAACCCACGGCGGTGCTGTGGGGCATGCTCGAAGGTCATCGAGTTGGACCCCGCCTGCTCGCCGGCCGCCGAGAGCCCCTGCAACAGCCGCAGGATGACGAGCAGGGCCGGCGCCAGCAGGCCGACCTGGTCGTATGTCGGCAGGCAGCCGACGAGGAAGGTCGACAGCCCCATCAGGATGATGGTGCCGATCAACACCCGCTTGCGGCCCAGCTTGTCGCCGATGTGGCCCATGAAGAACGAGCCGATCGGGCGGGCGACATACCCGACACCGAACGTCGCGAGGGATGCGATCGTCGCCGTCGACGCATCCGCCTCCGGGAAGAAGATCTTCGGGAACACGAGTGCTGCGGCAGTGCCGTAGATGGCCATGTCGTAGTACTCGAGCGCGCTGCCGGTCCACGCGGCGATCGCCGCGCGGCGCGGTGTGCGCTGCTGCTCGCTGGTGTGTGACATCTCTTCGTCCTCCATCGTCCTGCATCGGTGCGTGGACGAGACGCTATGAGTGACCCAGATCACCTGGCAATCGTTTGCCATAATTTGCCATACTGTTTCTCATGAGCCCCGGATCGCCTCGAAAGCGCGCCACGATCACCGATGTGGCCAGAGAGGCCGGTGTGGTGGCCTCGACGGTGTCCCGCTCGTTCACCAACCCGGGCCGGGTCAACCAGGTGACGCGTGACCACGTGCTCGAAGTCGCGAAAAGGCTTGGCTACACACCGAATCCGATGGCGCGCGCCCTCGAGAGCGGCCGCACCGAGACGCTCGCATTGCTCGTTCCCGACATCACGAATCCCTGCTTCGCAGGCATCATCAAGGGCGCCGAAGGTGCCGCCGCACGATCCGGTCGCACCCTGGTGCTCGGCGACACGCAGGAATCGGCGGCCACTGAGGCGGAGTTGCTGCGCCGGCTCGGACCCGCCGTCGACGGCTTCGTCCTGAGCGCGTCGCGCCTCCCGGACAGCGAGCTGCGCCGGGCGGCCGAGCTCAACAACCTGGTGCTGCTCAACCGCGCGATCCCCGGCATCACCGGAGTGGTCGCAGATTTCGCCTCCGGCACCAGGCAGATCATCGATCACCTGGCATCGCACGGGCACCGATCCGCGGTCTTCCTGGCCGGGCCTCCGGAGTCCTGGTCCGGCCGCCGCCGGTGGGCCGGCCTCGAGGACGCCGCACACGCCACGGGTATGACGGTCAGTCGCCTCGGCCCGTACGCGCCGACCCGGGAGGCAGGCGCCGCAGCCGCTGACGCGGTGATCACCTCTGGGACGACTGCCGCGGTGTGTCACAACGACATGCTCGCGCTGGGGGTCATCCGGCGGCTGCTCGAGCGTGGTGTGCGGGTGCCGGAGGACGTGAGCATCGTCGGCTTCGACAACATCTTCGGTGCCGACCTGTGCACTCCGACCCTCACCACCCTGGCGGAGCACACCCAGGATGCCGGAGCGCGGGCAGTGGACACGTTGATCCAGCTGGGGCTTCAGCGAACTCGCACCGAGCAGTCCTGGCAGCTGCCCACGCATCTGGTCGTGCGCGGGTCAACGGGACCGTGTCGCATACGCTGACCGTCAGAGCCGACCAGTCGAGCCCACCAAGGAGTGCCATGCCGACGACCCAGTCCGTGACCGTGATCAACGGACCCAATCTCAACCTGCTCGGCACCCGCGAGCCGGAGATCTACGGTCACGAGACCCTGGCCGACATCGAGGCCCAATGTGCAGCAACCGCAAGGGAGTTCGGACTGACCGTCGACTGCTTCCAGAGCAACAGCGAGGGCGCCATCGTCGACAAGCTGCACAGCGTCCGCGAGAGCACGGCCGGCATCGTCCTCAACGCCGGCGCCTACACCCACACCTCCGTCGCGATCCGTGATGCCCTGGCCAACGTCCGGGCGCCGTTCATCGAGGTGCACATCTCCAATGTGCACGCACGAGAGGCGTTCCGGCACCACTCCTACCTATCCGACGTCGCTGCCGCAGTCATCGTCGGATGCGGTTCTCAGGGTTACGAATTCGCCATCCGCCGATTGGCCACCCTCATCGGCGTGGGCACCGCGCAGTAGTCGCAGCACCGCTCCACGTAGGCTCCGATCGTGGAGCCGTTGATCCGTGAACTGACCGATGCCGACCGCGACGCCAACCACCGGCTCGGCGCGGACGCGTTCGGCTACGCGGCGGACCGGCAACCGAGTGCACTACCGCCGGTCGGCGGCGCCGTCCTGGGCGCGTTCGTCGGCGACGAACTCACCGCCAAGATCCGTGCACGCGACGACCGGATCCACCTGCCCGGCAACCGGACGATGGAGATGTTCGGCGTGGAGGGCGTGGCGGTGCATCCCGAAGCCCGTGGCGGCGGACTGCTGTCGCCGCTCTTCCGTGCCGGCTTCGACCGGGCACGGCGACTCGGTCAGCCGATCAGCATCCTCTTCCCGACCGCGGCCGGCATCTATCGCCGCTTCGGCTACGAACTGGTCGGCAGCCTCGAACAGCGCGAGATTGCCGTCTCGGCATTGGCGAAAGTCAAAGCACCGCAGGGCATTTCGCTGCGTCGGGCGACGAACGACGACCTCGGCGAGCTCCGCCGCCTGTATGCCGCCTGGGCCGCCGAGCGGCTGGGACCCCTCACCCGCGTTCGGCCATCGGCACCGATCCTGTCCGGCGACTACCTCGCATCGCCTGCGTCGGTGACCTTGGCGATCGACACCACCGGCGAGATCGTCGGCAGTGTGCGCTGGACGCGCGGGACCGGCTATGACCCCGCGACGTCGATCATCGAGGTCGAGGACCTGATCGGCCGCACGTCCGACGCCACCCGTGCACTGTGGCGCTTCCTGGGCACGTTCGACTCCGTGAGCGGTCGGGTGAATGTCGAACTCCCCTCCGGCGACGAGTCGCTCACCGCTCTGCCCGCCGAGCCGGCACCGGCTGTCAAGGAACACCGCTACATGC
Source organism: Flexivirga sp. (assembly GCF_035551235.1). Lineage (GTDB taxonomy): Bacteria > Actinomycetota > Actinomycetes > Actinomycetales > Dermatophilaceae > Flexivirga. The sequence goes on from NZ_DASZNO010000044.1 coordinate 34,900, forward strand.
TCGCGCTGGTCGACATACCTGCTGCCCTCGCTGCTCGGCGCGGCCTGCCGGGGTTGACCGCGCAGTTGCCGTTCGGCGTCACCGGCGGGTTCGCCGAGGACGTCGACGGGCACTACGTCCTGGAGGTGTCCGGTGACGAATTGCGTTGCAGCAGGGGAAGTTCCGGCGTCGGCCCGACGTTCCACGCCCGTGGACTCGCTGCCCTGTATGGCGGAGCGCAGCGCTGCGCCGGGCTACGCGCCGGCGGCCTGCTCGACGGTCCTGCGGACCACGACGCCTTGTGGGACGCGCTGTTCAACGTGCCCGCGCAGGTCCGTGATTACTTCTGAACCGCACCGCCATACACACAAGCAAGCGGCCGCCGCCCCGTGAGGGACGACGGCCGCTTGGCTGTGGGACGACGGATCAGGCGTCGGCGTCCTCACCCAGCAGGTTGCGCGTGACGGACGCATCGAGCGGGATGCCCGGGCCCATCGTGGTCGACATCGTCGCCTTGGAGATGTAGCGACCCTTCGAAGCCGACGGCTTCAGACGCAGGATCTCGTCCAGCGCCGCACCGTAGTTCTCGACCAGGGCCTTCTCGTCGAAGGAGACCTTGCCGATGATGAAGTGCAGGTTGGAGTGCTTGTCGACGCGGAACTCGATCTTGCCGCCCTTGATGTCGGACACGGCCTTGGCAACATCCATCGTCACGGTGCCGGTCTTCGGGTTCGGCATCAGGCCGCGGGGACCCAGGACCTTACCGAGACGACCGACCTTGCCCATCAGGTCCGGGGTGGCGACAACGGCGTCGAAGTCGGTCCAGCCGCCGGCCACCTTGGCCAGCAGGTCGTCCGAACCGACGAAGTCCGCACCCGCGGCCTCAGCGGCAGCGGCCTTGTCACCGTTGGCGAAGACCAGCACGCGGGCGGTCTTACCGGTGCCGTGGGGCAGGTTGACGGTGCCGCGCACCATCTGGTCGGCCTTGCGCGGGTCGACACCGAGGCGGAAAGCAACCTCGACGGTCGAGTCGTACTTCGTCTTCGCGCCGGACTTGGCCAGCCGGACCGCCTCGAGCGGTGCGTAGAGCGTGTCCTTGTTGATCTGCTCCGCTGCTGCGCGGTAGCCCTTGCTGTGCTTCATATTGGATTCCCTTCCGGAATTGTGGTTGTGCGGGCCGAAGCAGGCCCAACCACGGTTGGTGAGGTGTTGCTCAGGCCTCGGTCTCGATACCCATCGAGCGAGCGGTGCCGGCGATGATGCGCGACGCCTGGTCCAGGTCGTTGGCGTTGAGGTCGGCCATCTTCTCGGTGGCGATCTCGCGGACCTGGTCCTTGGTCAGCTTGCCGACCTTGGTCTTGTGCGGCTCGCCGGAACCCTTGGCAACACCGGCAGCCTTCTTGATCAGTTCGGCGGCCGGCGGGGTCTTGGTGATGAAGGTGAAGGAGCGGTCCTCGTAGACCGTGATCTCCACCGGGATGACGTTGCCGCGCTTGTCCGCCGTGGCGTCGTTGTACGCCTTGACGAACTCCATGATGTTGACGCCGTGCTGACCGAGCGCGGGGCCCACGGGCGGGGCGGGGGTGGCCTGACCGGCCTGGATCTGCAGCTTGATGAAGCCGGAGACCTTCTTCTTCGGGGGCATGCTGTATTCCTCTTCGTGGGCCTACGCCGTGGGCGATGACCCGGTTGCAATTCCTGAACCGGCAGTCCCGGTCAGGGTGGCGTCCAGCTAGATCTTCGCGACCTGGTTGAACGCCAGCTCGACCGGAGTCTCCCGGCCGAAGATGGACACGAGCACCTTGAGCTTCTGGGTGTCGGTGTTGATCTCGGAGATCGAGGCGGGCAGCGTCTCGAACGGACCCTCCATGACGGTGACGGACTCGCCGACCTCGAAGTCGACATCCGTGCTGCCGGTGGTCTTCGGCTTGCTGGCCCCGGAGGACGCAGCCGCACCGGTTCCGGTCTCGCCGGCCGGCTCCTCGAAGACGGGGTTCAGCATCGTGACGACCTCGTCGATGGACAGCGGCGACGGCTGGTGGGCGTTGCCCACGAAACCGGTCACACCAGGGGTATGGCGCACCGCGCCCCAGCTCTCGTCCGTCAGGTCCATGCGCACCAGCACGTAACCGGGCATCCGCACGCGGGTGCCGGTCTTGCGCTGGGAGTTCTTGATCTCGGTGAACTCCTCCATGGGGACCTCGACCTGGAAGATGTAGTCCTCCATGTTGAGGCTCGTCATACGGGTCTCGAGGTTGGCCTTCACGCGCTTCTCGTAGCCGGCGTAGGAGTGCACGACGTACCACTCGCCGAACTGCATCTTCAGATCGGCGACGAACGCCGCGCGCTGCTCCTCCGCGCTGAGCGCGGGAGCCTCATCCTCGGATTCGTCCGCGGAGTCGTCCGCATCATTGGCAGTCTCGTCGCCCGCGACGTCCTCACCCAGGTCGGCGGCCTCACCGGCAACCTCGGCCTCCGCCTCTTCGTAGCCCTCCGCGCCGTCGACGATCTCCTCGTCGCGCTCCGCGTCGGCTTCGGCGGCGGCGTCACCATCGGCCTCGGCGATCTCGGCGTCGATCTGCGGGTCGTCGGCGACCTCGTCGGCATCGGCGTCGAAGTCGTCGCCGTCGTCCTCGATGTCGGACTCGGTCCGGTGGATCGCATCCAGCTCGGCCGGGTCGTCCGGGTCAGCGCCCTCGCCGGCCGCGGCGAGCGCCTGGTCGGTGTCACTGTCGCCGTCGGCGACATCGAGGTCGTCCTCGATCGTCTCGCGCATGTCGTCGGCGGGGGCGTCGCTGTCCGCGTCGCGCTCGATGTCGAGCGCTTCGGCGTCCTGGGAGTCCTCGGCGCGCAGGTCGGAGTTCCACGCCTCGTCCTCGGCGCGGGTTGCGTCCACCGCCGCAGCGTTCTGCGGGTCCAGCTCGCCAGTCATTGCCCTGCTTTCCTTCGTGTTCCGATGTCGTACCGGACGCCGTGTGTATGACGCCGTCGGCGTCATACCTATCCGGCGAAGACCCAGTCGACGAGGTGCACCAGCAGCTGGTCCAAGCCGACGACATACGCCATCAGGATCGCCAGGAAGACGACCAGCGCGATGGTGTAGCTGGTCAACTCGTCACGAGTCGGCCGCACCACCTTGCGCAACTCATCGATGACCTGGCGGATGAACAGCACGATCTGGCCGAAGAAACCACCCTTGGACTTCTCGTCCGCGGAGCCGCGGGTCGAGGCGGTGCTCGTGCTCACGGTGACTCCTGACTTGTCGTTACTGCTGGATCTGTCCTGCAGGGCACGAGGGACTTGAACCCCCAACCCCCGGTTTTGGAGACCGGTGCTCTGCCAATTGAGCTAGTGCCCTCCGAGCGTTCAGGCCGCGTTGCACGCCCTGTTTCGGGCATGCCACATCAGCTTGAGATTGATCGGTGGGTCAAGCATACGGGTTGTGGCCCGCTCCTCACAAAACGGCGGCCGGTCGCTTTCCGTTCCCGGCCGTCAGTGGGCCAGCGCCCCGCCGGCGGCGCGATAGGCAGTCGGCGTGAGTTCCACCTGCACATCGCATCCCAGGTTCGTGCACTCGCACGCGTAGGGGAAGTCGCCCTCCGGCGGAGCCGTGTCGCCGAGCGATGCCCGGAACGCCCCGATCTGACGGTTCGCGGCGGCGTTCTCCTCCCGTCGGATGGCGCGACGCTCCTCGCCGTCGTGTGCTCGCGGTCCGGCTTCCAGGAGGGAGCCGAACAGTTCCGCGAGCGCCCCATCGCTCTCGTCCTCGTTCTGCTTGCCGTCCATGTCCACGACGGCCAGGCCGCGCTGTTCGGCGTCGCGCCGGATCCGGTCGGTCAGCAGCGCGTCCCGCTCCAGCCTGCGGCGGCGGGCGCGGTCCTTGTCGGTCTCCCGAGCCAGCGGTGTCGGACTGTTGCGGATGCCGAGGCTGCGCGCGGTGAAGTCGGTGGTGGGCAGCAGCCAGACGCCGTGACCCGAAGTAGCCATCACCGGACCGACCAGCTCGGGAAGCAGTTGCGGGCCCTCAGCGACCACCATCGGCCCACTCCCGCGCGCGACGATGTCGTCGACGATCATCCCGAATCGCTCCGCGGCGTAGGCGACGAAGTTCGCCGCCTGCTCCTCGGGGCTCGGCTCGACATGCAACTGCTGATAACCCATCGCGTGGGTGCGAGCCATCACCGGATGCGTCGCCGGATCCGTCCGCTCGATGTGCGCGAAGGTGTAGGCGTCAACGGGATGGAGCCGCAGGTCGTGACGGTAGGCCAGTCGCCGCGCCAGAGTCGATTTCCCCGCCCCGCTGCCACCGCCGATCCACAGCACCCGGGCGAGATCCATGGTCAGCAGCCTAGCTGCCCGACAGGTTCACACAGCAGCCGATGTTGATCTTTGCTGAATCTTTTCGCTTTGAACGCTCATCTAACGTCACACGCTGGCTAGCCTCGAATTCATCGGACCGCAGTCCCCTACTGCACCCGTCCAGAGAAAGAGGTCGACCACATGCACCGGACCACCACCCTCCGCACCGTCGGCGTGACTGCCATCGCACTGGCCACCGTCGCCGCCGCACCGGGAGCGCACGCCGCCGCGACAGCGCCGTCATACACGATCGATGTCGGCGCGATCGGCACGTACCACCACCCGACCGACACGCCCGCGGCGCCGTTCATCGACGCCGACGGCACCTTCCACTTCCAGCAGTCCGCGTCGCTCTACAGCGCGGACAGCGTCCACGAGTGGGAGTTCTACACGGGCAAGGACATGGACACCGCGACCAAGGACGAGGCGCTGTCGACCGCCGCGGACCCGAAGAACCCGCAGGACCGCAACGACGACACCGTATGGCGCTGCCTCAACGGACCGACCGGACGCGAGGCGACCGCAACGCCGACGCCCACCGGCTACTCCTTCGCCAACTACTGCGACCTGGTCGGCACCTGGGTCGACCCCGACACCGGCAACTGGATCGGCCTGGTGCACAACGAATTCACCCCGAAGCCGTTCGGCGACGGCCTGCACTACGACGCGATCGACTACGCCGTGTCGACCGACCACGGCAGGACCTGGCAGATCAAGGGCCACGCGCTCACCTCGCCATACAGCACGAAGCGCGGTGACACGACGGCATTCCCGGAGCAGACCTACTACTACGGCGACGGCGACCCGCGGCTGTTCGTCGACATGGCGTCGGGCTACTTCTACGTCTATTACGGCTCGCGGATCGTCGACAAGGGCGGCAGTTGGGGCGGCTTCACCGAGCACGTCGCGCGAGCGCCGATCAGCGGGAAGATGGCGACCGGCACGTGGCAGAAGTACTACGACGGTGCGTGGCAGCAGCCCGGCGTCGGCGGCAAGGAGAGCGGCGTCGTCTCGACCGACAGCTCGCCGACCGGGTATGTCGCGCCGGACAAGGAGTACGACCCGACGAACAAGGGCACCTGGCGGCAGCAGCAGGCGGCGGGCACCTTGCCGGGGAATTCGGACCTGTTCATCCTGAACATCGCGTATGACGCCTACCTCGGCAAGTACATCGGCACTCCGGAACGTATGGCGGACAACACTCCCCAGCGCATCTACGCCACGGACGACCTGGCGCACCCGAAGTGGACGCTCGTCGGTGACACCGGCTCGGCATACGCCAACAGCAGTTGGTATCGCTGGCTGCTGGATCCGGTGAGCAAGACGCAGGGCACGACGGTCGGGAAGACGTTCGACAGCTATTGCTCGATCGCCTGCGCGAACGGCTCGGACGGCGACTTCGCGACGATCACCATCGACAGCGACCAGCCGGCGACGGCACCGGTGCAGCTCGGCAAGGACTACCTGCTGACCGCGGGCGGCGGGTTCCTGGTCCAGGACGGGTCGAAAACGTCTGTCACCCAACAGATCTCAGCATCCGCGCACTGGAGGTTCCGGTCCAACGGGGACGGCTCGTTCACCGTCGTCAACTCCGTCTCCGATCTCGCTCTCGGAGTGAACGACAGCAACAACGCCGGTCGGGCCTGGGGCGCGGCGACCGAGGTTTCCGCCGTTGCGAAGGACGGCCCATCGGCCGGACAGCAGTGGTTCATCCAGGCGACGAAGGGCAGGGGCGGCAACGCGTTCCGCCTGGTCAACCGCTACAGCGGGCTGGTGCTCGACCTCGGCGGCGGCTCCGCGGCGACCCGGCCCTACCGCAACTGGGTCGGCGGTTCGCCGGACCAGAAGCCGGCGACACAGGCGCTGCGCTTCGTGCCGTTGGGCTGACCGACAGGAGCACCAAGGCACCGAGGGGAGCACGAAATCCGCCGGATTTCGTGCTCCCCTCGGTCGGTATGTGGTCCTCTCGGTCGTCTCCAGTAGGTTCGGGACATGCCGGAACCCACGGGCGCCCGCTCGGTCGCCGCGCTTCCGAAGGCGCACCTGCACCTGCACTTCACCGGGTCGCTGCGGATCACGTCGCTGCGCGAGCTGGCCACCAAGCACGGCGTGCGACTGCCCGAGGCGTTGCTCGCGCAATGGCCGCCGAAACTGTCGGCCCGGGACGAGCGCGGCTGGTTCCGCTTCCAGCGCCTGTATGACGCAGCCCGCGCGTGCGTCAAGGACGAGTCCGACCTGCGCCGCCTGGTCCGCGAGGCCGCCGAGGACGACGTCGCGGAAGGGTCGCGCTGGCTGGAGATCCAGGTCGACCCCACGTCATACGCTGCGGGGCTGGGTGGGATCACGCCCGCGCTGGAGATCGTGCTCGACGAGGCGCGTTCCGCGAGCGCCGAGCTGCCGATCGGGGTGGGTGTGATCGTCGCGGCGTCCCGGTTGAAACACCCGATGGACGCCCGCGCACTCGCCCGGCTGGCCGCACGGTATGCCGGGGACCAGCCCGGTGACGTCGTCGGTTTCGGCTTGTCCAACGACGAACGACGCGGTGTGACAACCGATTTCGCGCATGCCTTCGCGATCGCCCGGAGGGCGGGCCTGGCGGCGATGCCGCACTCGGGCGAGTTGCTCGGACCCGACGCCGTCAACGAGACGCTCGCGTCGTTGCGACCGACTCGGCTCGGCCACGGGGTCCGCTCCGTCGAATCACGATCGGTGCTCAACCGCGTCGTGGACTCCGGCATCGCCCTCGAGGTGTGCCCGGGCTCGAACGTCGCGCTCGGCGTCTACCGGTCCTCCGACGAGGTGCCGCTGCGCACGCTGGTCGACGCCGGGGCGACGATCGCACTGGGCGCGGACGACCCGCTGCTCTTCGGCAATCGCCTTGCGGATCAATACCGTTCGGCCCGCGAGGACCACGAGTTCACCGACCAGGAGCTGGCCGGGCTGGCGCGTTCGTCGATCGATGCGTCGCTGGCTCCGGCGGACGTCCGCAAGGCGGCGTACGCCGACATCGACGCCTGGCTCGCGTCAGCGCCGGGCGATCAGCTGCAGCGCGATGTCCACGATGCGTGATCGATAGCCCATCTCGCCGGTCAGCGCGAGCGGCATCCAGCGGGCGAAGTCGGTCGATCCGTCGACCTCGGTCGTGCCGATGTCGCCACCCTCGATCGTGGCGTCGAAGAGGATCCTGACCGACTTGAAGGCACGGCCTCCGAGACGTCCATCGGCGGTGGTGAAGGAGTCCGTGGTGAGCGGCGCACCCAACGTGATGTGATAGCCGGTCTCCTCGAAAACCTCTCGTACGACGGCGTCCTCGACCGACTCGTCGTACTCGACTCCCCCGCCCGGCAGCGTCCAGCCCGCCTTGCCGTTGCCCTTGCCGTTGTACCAGGTCAGCAGGATGTGCCCGTCCCGGACGATGACGGCGTATGCCGCGAGGCGCATGTCGTAATCGGTGAAGTGCATGCGCGCGATCCTCGCATGGTGGGTCACCATCGCAGGCCCGCATCCTCGAGCGCTGCCTCCACCTCCAGGCGCTCCACCGACGACCACTCCCGTGGTGGCAAGCCCTCGCGCACCTGCAGTGCGGTGCAACAGGATTCGAGCACGTCGTCATACGCCAGGGTGGTGGCCCGCAGGCGATGCACCCGTGCCGCCGCCTGTGACGAGCGCAGGACATCGAGCTCGGCATACAGGCGGGTCAGGTCCGAGGACAGGCGGGCGATGTCGCGCGTGGCCGGGGCCGGTTCACCGGTGCACTTGGTATGCGGCTGGGTCCAGGCATGCACCGCCTTGTCGGCGGCGAGCAGCAGCCCCGCCGGTGCCACACACGCCGCCGCGTATTCGACCAGTCGCCACATCGCGACCTCCCACTTGCCACTTCCATGGTGGCACCGTCGGGCCGAAGATACGAGAGGCAATCGGCCGGCTACCTCGCCTGCGGTGCGGGCACGCTGCACGGACACGGAGGCACGTCAGCGGACGGTTCGGGCCGGCGTCCGCGGTGCACGACGGCGGACCCGACGACCGCGATACCCGCGAGCAGCGCCACCGCACAGGCATATCCGAGACTCGTCGACCGCAGCCCGAGGTGCGTCGTGATAATGCCGGCGATCACTGCCGGGATGCTGAAGGCGAGGTAGGAAGCCGTGTAGACGCTCGCGATGAGTGCCGCCCGATCAGCGGGGGGCGCCGACGCGGTCACGGTCCGGAACGCCCCCATGAAGGACAGCCCGAAGCCGACGCCCGCGATCGCCGAGCCGACCATCAGCAGCCAGACCCAGAGCTGTCCGATGGCGAGCGCCGTCACCGCCAGCCCGCCGATGAGGGTCAGGCAACCCGCCGTCATCGCGGTGCGCGCGGCCAGCCCGCGGCCCGCGACGGGAGCGGCGGCACCCGTCGCCATGAGCAGGAAGATCAGCAGGCCGCCCCAGAGGTGGTTCGCCGAGCCCGCGAGTTGTGCCGCGAGCGCCGGACCCAGCGAGAGGTAGAGGCCGCCGAGCGACCAGGTCGCGATCAGGCACGGGAGCGCCGCCAGGAAAGCACCGCGGGAACTCGCCGGCACGCTGACCGTCGGCCGCAGGGACGCGAGCGCACCCGGCGACCGTCGCCCGGGCTCCGGCATCCGGACCACCGCCGCCAGACCGATCAGGGTCGTCACCAGCATGATCCAGTAGATGAGGCGCGTGGGACTGGGCCCGTACTGCACGAGCACACTGGTCGCCAGCGCGCCCAGCGCGAGGCCGAAGGATGGCGCACAACTGTTGACCAGGGATGCAGTCGCCGCCCGGCCGGGCGGCTGCAGCTCGAGCAGCGCCGCGCTCAGCGCACTCGTCGCGGCACCGGTCGCCAGGCCCTGTATGCCGCGGGCGGCATACAACGCGGTCAGACCGTGTGCGCTGAGGAAGACCACCATCGCCAGGGCCTCCGCGACCAGGGCACCGACGATCACGGGCCGCCGCCCGATGTGGTCGGACAGCGCACCGAGGACGAGCAGTGCGACCAGCAGCGTCACGGCGTAGACGGCGAACACCGCGGTCACGGTGATCGGCGACAAGTGCCATCGGGCCGCGTAGGTCGGATAGAGCGGCGAGGGCGCGCTCGCGGCGAACATGAGCAGCGCGAGCAGCCCGGCGCTCAACCAGAACGACCCGGCCCGTCGTCGCTGCGCCGCCTGGGCGCCCGCGCTTCCCACTGCACTGATTTCGACATTCATACGAACCCTCACGAGAACTAGTTTGGATTCAAACTTTGTGCCCATGCACGTTACGCTTCCTCGATGGGACCGCCCAGCGAATTTCGCCACCCCGAAGCTGCCGACCCCATCGCCCGCGTTCTGGCGGGTTGGCGCGTCGAGCGCCCGGACCTCGACGTCGCGCCCATCGCCGTCACCGCTCGGCTGTCGCGGCTCCGTCAGGTCTTGGGCACCCGGCTTGAGGCAGTCTTCGTCGCCCACGGGCTCAGCGGCGCCGACTTCGCCGTACTCGCCACGATCGTGCGAACGGGTGGCGATCCCCTGTCGCAGCGCCGACTCGGCGAGGAGCTCAACCTGACCCCGGGCACGATCAGTGTCCGCGTCAACCGGCTCGTCCGTGACGGCCTGGTGGCGCGAGTGCCCGACCCGGCGGACGGCCGTGGCCAGCTCGTCGGACTCACCGATGCCGGTCGTCAGCGTTTCGAGACCTGCGCCCCGGAGCACCTCGCGAACGCCCGCCGGTTGACCGCCGGACTCAGCCGCAGCGAGTTCGACGAACTCGGGCGGCTGCTCGGAAAGCTGTTGACCTCACTCGATGCCCACGGAGTCGAGGACGGTGCCGTGCCGGCTGCTCCCGGCGCAGTCGCTATAAGTCGTGGCCGACGAAGATCGGCTCGTTGACGAGCGTCACCCCGAACGCGTCGCGCACGCCGTCACGGACCTCGCGCGCCAGGTCGGCGACGTCAGCGGCCTTCGCGTCACCGCGGTTGGTGATCGCCAGCGGGTGCTTGGTCGACAGCGCTGCCGGGCCCGGCATGCCGTGGCCCTTGTCGAAGCCGGCGTGCTGGATCAGCCAGGCCGCACTGGTCTTCACGCCAGTGCCGTCCGTCGGCCACTGGGGCGGAGCCGGGGCGTCCGCGCCGAAACGGTCCGCGGCGACGCGCGCCAGTTCGTCATACGCGCTGGAGCTGATGATCGGGTTGGTGAAGAACGACCCGCACGACCACGTGTCGTGGTCCTCGGCGTCGAGCACCATGCCGCGGCGCCGACGCTGCTCGAGCACCGCGGCGCGCGCGTCGTCGAGCGGCACACGGTCACCGATCGTCACATCGAGGCCCTTGGCGAGCGCCTCGTAACCGACCGGCTGCGACAGCTCGGTCGGACGCAGCGCGAAGAGCACGTCGAGGACGACGTAGCGGCCGCCACCGCGGTATGGCGAACCCTTGAAAAGCGAGTGCCGATAAGCAAACTCGCAGTCCGCGTTGGCGAAGGTCCGCACGGTCTGATCCTGCCGGTCCCAGGTCCGCACCGAGGCGATCGTCTGCGCGACCTCCTGGCCGTAGGCGCCGACGTTCTGCACCGGCGTCGCACCGGTCAGCCCCGGTATGCCGGACAGCGCCTCGACACCCGACCACCCATCGGTGCAGCACCGCGCGACGAAGTCGTCCCACTCCTCGCCGGCCGCGACCCGGACGTGCACTCCCCCGCAGTCGTCCGCCGACTCCACGTCGATGCCGGTGTTGGCGATGCGCAGCACCGTGCCCGGGAATCCGTCGTCGGCGACGACCATGTTGGACCCGCCGGACAGCACCAGCAACGGCTCGTCGGCGTCGTCGACCTCACGCACCACGTCGACGATCTCGTCGGTCGTCTCGGCCACGACCAAGCGGGCGGCGGGCCCGCCGACGCGCATCGTGGTGAGCGGTGCCAGCTCGACGCCGTTCGCTTCCTGCATCAGGCGGACTTCAGCGCGACGGTCGCCCGTGCACGCACCAGCACCTTCTGCTCACCGGAGGTGGCGGTGATGTCGAGAGTGGCAGTGTCGCCGTCCACGGACTTGACCGTCGCACCGACCTCGATGTCGGCCCCGCCGTCGTGCGGCACCGGCACCGGCGCGCTGAAGCGCACGCTGTATGACGTCACGCGACCGGCATCGCCCAGCCAGTCGACGACCGGCTGGATCGCGGCGCCCATGGTCCACATGCCGTGCGCGATCACGTCCGGCAGGCCCACGGATTTCGCGAACTGCTCGTCCCAGTGGATGGTGTTGAAGTCGCCACTCGCCCCGGCATACCGGATCAGCGTGGCGCGGTCGACGTGGATGGTGCGGCCGGGGATGGTCGTGCCGGCTTCGATCTGGCTCATGCCTCGTCCCCTCGAATGACAACCACGGAGGTCGCGCTCGTCACGACCTCGCCGTCGGCGGTCGTGATGTCGGTGGTCATGGTGACCATCGAGTGCCCGCCCGCCTGACGGACCTTGGCGATGGTGGTGGTCGCCCGGACCTCGTCGCCGGCGACCAGCGGCCGGTGGTGCTCGAAGCCCTGCTCACCGTGCACGAGGCGGCTGTAGTCGATGCCGGCGTCCGGATCGGTCATCACGTTGGCGTCGCCCTGCTGGGAGATCATCACCGCCATGGTCGGCGGCGCGATGACATCGGTGTAGCCGCGCTGCCGCGCGACCTCGGGGTCGAAGTGCGCTTCATCGGTCGCACCGACCGCCTTGGCGAACTCGGCGATCTTCGCGCGTGACACGACATACGGCGCAGACGGCGGATAACTCCGCCCGGCCACTTCGGGGTTCACAGCCATGGCGTCAGACTAGTCGGCGCGCGGTCTCTCCCCGCGACCCAGACCCCCACACCTGCCCAATGACGGCTTCCTCGACGAGTGACGACGAGATCAGGCCGTCAGTCGGCGAAGAAGCCGTCACTCGGCATAGGGGTGGTGGGGACGTAGAAATGCCCCGCACCGTTTCCGGTTCGGGGCACTTCGTGATGCGTTGGTGCGAGAGACCTCAGCCGCAGGCTGTCCGATCAAACACCGGTCGATACGAGGATGAGGAACGAATCCTCGCTATCAACGAGTCTCGCGGTGCACGGTGTGCTTCTTGTCGCGCGGGCAGTACTTCTTGAACTCCACGCGGTCGGGGTTGTTGCGACGGTTCTTCTTCGTCACGTAGTTGCGCTCTTTGCACTCAGTGCACGCCAAGGTGATCTTGGGGCGAATGTCTGCGCTCTTGCTGGCCACGGCAACCTGCTCTCGGAGTTACTTTGTCTGTGAAGCGAATATGTCTGTCGTTGTAGCGGGGGCGGGGCACGATCCCGCGACCTCACGATTATGAGTCGTGCGCTCTAACCAGCTGAGCTACCCCGCCTCGGGCGGATGGATGATGGTCCATCAGAGCCCCCAAACGGAATCGAACCGTTGACCTTCTCCTTACCATGGAGACGCTCTACCGACTGAGCTATAGGGGCCTGCCTGTCCGAGCGCGACGAGTCGTCGCTCTGCTCGGGCAGCGCAGCGAAAAGGCTACCGTAGGCCTCTTCGATCACGAAATCGGCGCAACCTCCCCGCGGGCCAGCACGGTCCCCTTGCGGTTGTTGCGCAGCGCCAGATCCCATGATTCCGCGGTTTGGTGCGCCACGAGACGCGTGGTCCCGGGGATGAGCACCGGCTTGCGGAAGGACATCCGGGCGACATACGCATCGGGCAGGCGGTTCTCGATGGCGGCGAGCATCGCCGCTTGGCTCCACATACCGTGCACGATCGTGCTCGGGAAACCCATCGCCTTGGCGGTGACGGAGTTCATGTGGATCGGGTTGACGTCGCCGCTGACGGCCGCGAAGCGGCGCCCGAGGCTGCTGGGCAGGCGCCAGATCATCCCCGCGCCGTCCGGAGCCTCCGACTCCTCCGGGCGCTCCGGCACGTCCCCGTCGATCTTCTGGCCGCGATAGAGGTATGTCGCGAGGCCCTCCCACACCAGCTCGTCACCGACGTGGGCCTGTGAGACCACGTCGACCTGCACGCCGCTCTTGTGCGGGCGGGCGTTGGTCGCCCAGGTCGACAGGTCCAACGGCTCGCCGAGTCGGATCGGCCGGCGCACCGTGAGGGTGTTGTCGAGATGCACACTCCCCATCAGTGGATAGGGGTAGCTCTTGTCCGCGAAAAGCGTTACCTGCAAAGGGAATACGAGGTTGTGCAGGTATGTCGCGGGCAGTTGCTCGCGAAGCGTGAAACCACACACGTGGTCATAGTCCGCGAGCGCGTCCGGGTCGACCTGCACCCCGCGTCGGACCACCTGGATGTCGGGCAGCCCACCCTTCCCGTTGTGCGCCTTGGAGGTCGCTACGGCGCGGGCGAAGATCTTCGGCAGGCTCGGGGCCGACTTGAGCTCGATGACTTTCGTCATACTCGCCTCAAGCGCCCAGTTGGCTCTGGCCGCAGACACGCAGCACCTGGCCGGTCACGCCGGCCGCGCCGGGCTCGGCGAAGAAGGCGATCGCCTCACCGACGTCGGTCGGGCTGCCGCCCTGCAGCAGGGAGTTGAGCCGGCGGCCCACCTCGCGGGTGGCGAACGGGATCTTGGCGGTCATCTCCGTCTCGATGAAACCGGGCGCGACCGCGTTGACGGTGATCTCCCGATCGGCGAGGTTCTGCGACAGCTGACGGACCATGCCGATGACGCCGGCCTTGGACGCCGCGTAGTTCGACTGGCCGCGGTTGCCACCGATGCCGCTGATCGAGGCGACGCCGATGATCCGGCCACCCTGGGCCAGGCCGCCCTGGACCGACGGGTCGAGGAGCGTCTTGTTGATGCGGAACTGCGAACGCAGGTTGACGTCGAGCACACTGCCCCAACGGCTTTCGTCGGTGTTGACGAAGAGCTTGTCGCGCGTGATGCCGGCGTTGTGCACCATCACGTGCAGCTTGTCGCCCTTGCGTGCGACAGCCTCGGCGATGCGGGCACCGGCATCCTCGGCGGTGACATCGAGCTGCAGCGCGGTCGCGCCAAGCTGGTTGGCCACCTTGCTGAGCGAGTCACCGGCGGCAGGGATGTCCACGAGGATCAGCGTCGCACCGGCGCGGGCGAAGACCTTGGCGATCTCGGCGCCGATGCCACGAGCGGCTCCGGTGATGACGGCGATCCGGCCGGCCAGCGGGTGCCGCCAGTCGGTCGCATCCGGGACATCGGCGGCGCGCACGCGCACTGGCTGGCCCGAGACGTATGCCGAGCGGGAGGACAGGAAGAAGCGCAGCGGCGCCGCGAGTACGGACGGGTCGTGCTGCGCGTCCTGGTCGACCCACAGCAGGTTGGCCGTGCTGCCGCGCAGCATCTCCTTGCCGATGGAGCGGGTGATGCCCTCGAGCGCCTGCTGGGTGGCGGCGGCCTCGGCGTCCTCGAGTTCGGCCGGCGGGGTGCCGATGATGACCAGGCGCGCGGACGAGCCGAGCTTCTTGATCGCCGGGGCGACGGTGGTGCGCAGCTCGTCCAGCTGGTCGAGGGTGCGCGCGGCGCTGGCGTCGAAGACGATCGCGCCGAGCTTGCTGTCGTATGACGCCTCGGGCGACGCCTCCACCACGTCGGCACCGGACGCCTTGATGATGCCGGTCGCAGCGGCGGCAACCGGCGCGTCACCGATGCCCGCGACGGCGGCGGGCCCACCGAGCAGGTCCTGGCCCTCTTCGTAGCGGCGCAGCCGCGCCGGCCGGGGCAGACCCAGCTGTCCGGCGATCTTCTTGCCGACCGGGTTGGTGTTGACGAGGTTCGAATAGGTGTCGGTCATGCTTTCTGTCGCTCCTCTTTCCTTGCCTGCTGGCCTCGCAAGCTCGTGTCCTTGGCTCGGTCGGAGCTCATCGGCAAGCCTCCAAAATTGCCACGACGCCGAGTCCACCGGCGGCGCAGATGGAAATGAGTGCACGGCCGGAGCCCTTCTCGTGCAACATCTTTGCGGCGGATGCGACGATCCGGCCGCCGGTTGCGGCGAAGGGGTGCCCCGCTGCGAGCGAGGAGCCGTTGACGTTGAGCTTGGTCCGGTCGATCGCGCCGAGGGGCGCGTCCAGACCGAGCTTCTCCTTGCAGAACTCCGGGCTCTCCATCGCGGCCAGGTGGCACAGCACGGTGGAGGCGAACGCCTCGTGGATCTCGTAGAAGTCGAAGTCCTGCAGGGTCAGATTGTTGCGCTGCAGCAGCCGGGCGATGGCGTACGGCGGGGCCATCAGCAGGCCCTCGTTGCCGGTCACGTAGTCGACACCGGCGGTCTCGCCGTCGACGAAGCGGGCCAGCGGGGTGATCCGGTGCTCGTCGGCCCACTCACGCGAACCGAGCAGCACCGCGGAGGCGCCGTCGGTGAGCGGCGTGGAGTTGCCGGCGGTCATCGTGGCACCCTCGCCCTTACCGAAGACCGGCTTCAGCTTGGCCAGCTTCTCCGGGGTGCTGTCGGGGCGCAGGTTGTTGTCCTTGGTGACGCCCAGGTAGGGCGTCAGCAGGTCGTCGAAGAAGCCGCGGTCGTAGGCGGCGGCGAGGTTCTGGTGGCTGCGCGCGGTCAGCTCGTCCTGCGCCTCACGGGTGATGCCCCACTCCTTGGCGGTGATCGCCTGGTGCTCGCCCATCGACAGGCCGGTGCGCGGCTCGCCGTTGGTCGGCTGGTCCGGCGCGAGCTGGCCGGGGCGGATCTTGGTCAGTGCCGAGATGCGCTGCTGCGGCGTCTTGGCGTAGTTGACCTTCATCAGGGTCCGGCGCAGTGAATCGTTAACTGCCAGAGGCGCATCCGAGGTCGTGTCGGAGCCGCCTGCGATGGCGGAGTCGATCTGGCCGAGTGCGATCTTGTTCGCGGTCAGGATGGTCGCCTCGAGCCCCGTGCCGCACGCCTGCTGCACGTCATACGCCGGGGTCGTGGGCGACAGATGCGAGCCGAGCACCGACTCGCGGGTCAGATTGAAGTCACGCGAGTGCTTCAGCACCGCGCCGGCGGCGACCTCACCGAGACGTTCGCCGACCAGGCCATAGCGCGAGACGAGGCCGTCGATGGCCGCGGTCAGCATGTCCTGGTTGGAGGCCTTGAGGTACTTGCCCCCGGACCGGACGAACGGGATGCGGTTGCCACCGAGGACGTAGACGTCGCGAACACTCATTGAGGATCTCCCATTGATTCTCTGAAACTTACCGATACCGAGAGTAGCAGGTACAGCGCGTTTCGGATACTCTCGCTGGTATGACGCCTCCGCAGGACCCCCGAGTCGCTGCTCGTGTGGACGGCCGTGATGCCCGCTGGACCGAGCATCGCGAGCAGCGCCGACGCGAGCTGACCGACGCGGCATTGCGCGCCATCCGCAAGCACGGCGCCACGGTCGGGATGGACGAGATCGCCGCCGAGGCCGGCACCAGCAAGACGGTGATCTACCGCCATTTCGGTGACCGGCTCGGGCTCTACCTCGCCGTGTGCGCCAGCGTCGACAGCAATGTGCTCGGCGATCTGCAGCAGGCACTCACACACGCCGGCGACGGATCCGGCACCACTGCGCTCGCCGGCGATTCGCGAGCGGTGGTCGAGGCTGTCATCGACAGCTATTTCGTTCAGGTCGAACGCGATCCGGAGGTCTACCGGTTCGTGGTCCGCCGGCCCGCGCTGAACGTCTCCCCCGAGGACGACCCGGTCATCGGGATCAGCGACACCATCGCCGACGTGCTGCAACCGATCTTCGCCGAGGCACTGCGCACTGCCGGCCGGCCGACCAGTGCGGCGCGTATCTGGGCCCATGGCCTGATCGGCTTCGTTCGGGAGTCCGCCGACCGCTGGCTGGCCGATCCCGACCGTCCGCCACGACCCGTCGTCGTCCGGCACATGGCGGATTTCGCCACTTATGGGTTGACTGGGGCCCTCGGCCTCGACAAGAACTCTCCCCGCTGAACAAGCCTGAAGGAGTACGACATGACCGACAGCACTGCCGATCAGTTGCGCGACGTCCTCGATGGTCGCTGGATCGAGCTGCGCCGGCGCGCCCGCACCGAACTGCCTGCCGAGCTGATGCTCGCGCCGGCCGGCCTGTCCGTCGAGGAGCACCGCGAACACACGACCTCCTCCCTGCTGAAGCTCGCCGAGCTCGGCTACGGGCGCGCCGGATTCCCCGCGGCATACGGCGGTGAGCTCGACTACGCCTCGTCGTGCGTGCTGTTCGAGATGGAGGCCTTCGGTGATCTGTCGCTGTTGGTGAAGACCGGCGTCCAGTTCGGGCTCTTCGGCGGGGCCGTCGCCCGACTCGGCACGCACCGCCACCACGCGGCATACCTCGAGGACATCATGTCCGCGCGACTGCTCGGATCGTTCGCGATGACCGAGGTCGGCCACGGCAGCAATGTGCAGGCCCTGGAAACCACTGCGACGTATGACGATTCGACCAAAGAGATCGTCATCAACACACCGACCGACAGTGGTGTGAAGACTTATATCGGCAACGCCGCGCGAGACGCCCGGATGGCCGTCGTCTTCGCGCAGCTGCTGACCGGCGACGAGAACCACGGCGTGCACGCGGTCCTCGTGCCCGTGCGCGACGACGCCCGAAATCCGATGCCCGGCGTCACCATCGGCGACAACGGCCCCAAGGGCGGCCTCCCGGGCGTGGACAACGGGACGTTCTCCTTCGACCACGTGCGCGTGCCGAAAGCCAACCTGCTCAACGCATTCGGCGACATCGACGACGACGGGCACTACGTCTCCGACATCGACAACGCGAACCGCCGGTTCTTCACCATGCTGGGCACGCTCGTGCGCGGACGTGTCTGCGTCGGCGGCGGGTCGGGTGCCGCGGCGAAGAAGGCCCTGGCGATCGCGCTGCGCTACGGCACGACCCGTCGGCAATTCGCCGCCAGCGATGACCAGGACGAGATCGTCGTGCTGGATTACCTTGCGCACCAACGGAAATTGCTGCCCCGACTGGCCAAGTCCATCGCACTCAGCTTCGCCCAGAACGCCGTGACCGAGCGCCTGCAGGAGTTGCAGGGTGGGGCGCCGGATGCCGAGCGCGACCCGGAGGGCCAGCGCGAGTTGGAGTCACGCGTCGCCGGGTTGAAGGCCGTGACCACCTGGCACGCGCTCGACACGATCCAGGCGTGCCGCGAGGCCTGCGGCGGCGCCGGTTACATCGGCGAGAACCAACTCACCCAGATGCGCGCCGACGTCGACGTCTTCACCACCTTCGAGGGCGACAACACCGTCCTGCTGCAGCTGGCCGCCAAGGGGCTGCTCACCGATTACAAGGCCATGTGGGGTGACCTCGACGTGCCGGGCATGGTCGGCAAGATCGCCGGTCAGGTGGGCGAGCGCATCGTGGAGCGCACGACGGGCCGGGCCGGCATACAGCGGCTGATCGACGCCGCCACCGGCCGGGACGACGAGACCGCCACCGACAGCCTCGCGTGGGCCGGCTCGATGTTCGAGCAGCGTGCCGATCACGCGCTGGAGACGCTCGGCAACAGGTTGCGAAAAGCGACCAAGGAGAACGCTTTCGAGCTGTTCAACAATGCGCAGGACCACGTGCTGTTCGCCGCCCGAACCCACATCGACCGGTGTGTGCTCGAGGCCGCAGTCGCTGCGCTCGAGCCGATGGCGGACGGCCCGGCCAGGGACCTACTGGAACGTGTGCTGATCCTCTACGCACTCAGCTCGATCGAGGAGGACAAGGGCTGGTTCATCGAGCACGGGCGCATCACCACGACCCGCAGTCGCGCGGTCACCGCATCCGTCAACTCGCTGTGCCGGGAACTGCGGGCCCACGTGCCGACGCTGGTTGATGCGCTCGGCGTGCCCGACGACCTGATCACCGCACCGATCGTGCAGTGACGCCCGGCAACACTCGGGTGCCCTCGACCCGAACTGCGCTGAGCTGCTTGGGGTTGAGGCCGAGCAGTTCGAGGATGGTCGGAGCGACCTGCGTGGTCTCGACGGGCGCGGACTCGACGCCGGCCCGCGCGCCGGCGCCGCTGATCAGCAGGAGCACGTGCCGGTCACCGGAATTCATGCCGCCGTGCTCGGCCAGTTTGGAGGAGCCGCCGTAGACGATCCCCTCCTGAACCTTGCCGAACACGTCGGGGTAGTGACCGTTGTCGACCGGCACACCGAAGAAGTGGGCTGCACCGGCACCAGCCCACACCCGGGCCAGACCCGAATGCTGGACCGTGACCGGCCGCTTGTTGACGTCATACCCCTGGGCGGTGTGGCTCCACAGGTAGCCCTCGACGAATTCGTCTGCGACCACTGAGTTGTCGGAGAGGTAGGACTGCCAGAGGTCGTCGTTCGTCCCGGCAACGATGAGCTTGGCATTGCCCGGATGCGTCTTGTGCCAGGCGGCATTGATCGCGTCGACAATGGGGCCGTCCGGCACGGTGGTGAGCTTGTTCGGGTCCTGGGGGGACTGGCCGTGCTTGGCGGTGACAATGATCGTGGTCGAACTCGCCAGACCGTCCTGGTGGACCCGCGAGACCAGCAGGCCGAGTTGCGCGTCGACGTAGTCCAGGGCGCTCGAGACGACCGGACCGGGCACCAGTTGTCCGCCGACCCACTGGTAGCCGCCGGGCTGCAGAGCGCTCGTCGTATACGTGCCATCGGCACGCTTGATCAGCGTCGTCGAGGTCGAGCGGCTCTTCTGCGCGACAGAGAGCGCCTGGAAATTCATGCCGAAGATCGCCGGAGCACCCACCACTTTCCTGCCCGAGTGGTCGCGACCGTTGATCTCGTTGAGAACGGCGTTCACCTTGTAGCCGTCGTACTGCTTGGTGGCGGCGTCGATGTGAGCCCAATCATCGTCCTGCGGATACGGCACACCATTCGGCTCGACGGCCTGCGAGTCGATCTCCGGCCCGAAGTAGTCGTCGATGCTCCTGCCGTTCGAGCCCGGACCGTTGAAGGACAGATAGACGGCGTGCTTGTCCGACCAGGCCGTTCTCAGTCCGGCCCGGTGGACGACCTGGAAGATCGTGTTGTCGCCCAGGTAGTCCCACGGCGCGATGCTCTTGCAGGTCGCCGGATCGACGGGGAACGTCGAGCTGTTGAACGACGAGGCATTGTTCTGCAGGTCCATGATCGCAGCGGGGTTCTTGTCGACACCGTGCGCGTAGATCGAACCGTTCTCGTCGAATGACGGAAATGTCCCGTTCGCCGGGTTGATCAAGTCCTTCACGGTGGCCAGGGCATCGTCCGGGGAGTCATAGACGACGTCGCCGCCCGTGGCAGGCTTGCCCGGGGTACAGGCGACGCCCGGCTGGTCGGTCGTGTGGCTGTATTCGACGTCGTAGTAGACGCCCGTCGTCCGGGGGTTGCCGCCTGTCATCAACGCGGTGCCGCCCGGATCGGAGTCGGACGGGTTCGAGGTCGCGGCGTGCGTGTATTGGAGCCCGGTGTGGGTCAACTTGGCGAGCGTCGAACCGGGGTGGTGGGCGACATACCAGTCCAGGTCGCTCTGATGCATACCGTCGACCGAGATCAGCAGGACGTGCTGCGGCTGTGCGGTCCGGTGGTGGCTCGGCGCCGCGTGTGCTGTTGCGGCCGTGGCGGCGCCAACGCTGACGGCGGCAGCGGCGGCCAGTGTCATGGCCGTGGTGCGGTGACGATGCATCAACAATCTCTCTTCCGGTGATGACCCCGAGTGCTCGCCAACACCATCGGCCCAAGCTGGGACGCTGCTTCAAGCACGGCCAACGGCGTGTGAACCCCAGCCGAATGCTCCGGGTTCACGCCGCACCGGTCGATGCGCTCGGCGTGCCGGACGACCTGATCACGGCGCCGATCGTGCACTGACCGTGATCTCGTGAACCGGTGTACGCCTCAGCTTCCGATACCTCGCTCACGGCTAGGGTTGCCTGGTGACTGCCTCGTCCCCACTGTCAGAGCCGACCGGCGACAGCGCTGTTCGCCTCGTCCGGCTGACCGAAGCCGACACCCGGTGGCGCGACATCCTGATGACCCACGAACTGCCGGCCGAACAAAGTCGATTCGCCGCAACGGCATCGACCTCGCTCCCCCTCGGCGATGCCGACCCGAATCGTGTCTCCGTCGCGATCGTCGTGGGGGACGTGCCCGTCGGCATGTTCGCCCTGGATCGCGACGGCTATCTGCGCGAGTTCGACCCTGATCCGAAGGCCATCCTGCTGCGGGCCTTCTACGTGGCTCCCGCGCACCAGGGTCGTGGCTACGCGCGTGCCGCCGTTGCCCAGGTCGCCGACTTCGTGCGTGCCCACGCGCCCGAGATCAATCGCGTGGTGCTGACGGTCAATCAGGCGAATCCGGCAGCGATCCGCAGCTACCTCGCCAGCGGGTTCTCCGATACCGGCGAGATGTACCTGGGCGGGGACGCCGGACCGCAGCACGTTTTCGAGACCCTCGTCTGATCGACTCCGCGCTCTCAGTGCTGCTCCTCGACCGAGTGGGAGTCGGTCAGGGTGAGGGCGCCGAGGGTGGCGATGGCTCCGACCACCGCTGCGAGCACCAGGTAGGTCACGCGCTCGCCGTGGAAGAACGACGCCACCAGGCTGCTGCTCCATGCACCGGCCGGCAAGGTCGCGGTGACCAGCGCGGCGATCAGCGTGCCGACGATCGCGGTGCCGACACTGGTGCCGACTTCCTGGGCAGTGTCGTTCAGCGCGGTGCCGATCGACGTGCGGTTGGCCGGCATCGCGTCCACGAGGGCGACCGCACAGATGGTCATCACGGTGCGCAGGCCGACCGTCATCACCACCATCGAAGCTGCGATGGCCAGGTAACCGTGCTCGACGCCCCACGCCATACCGAGGAGGGAGCCGCCGAGACAGGCCGCGCCGACGAGGCAGGCGATGCGGTGACCGAAACGCTTGCCGAGCCACTCCGACAGTGGAGTCGCCACCAGCATGGTCACGATCATCGGCAGGTTCGCCAGACCGGCGCGGACCGGGCTCCAGCCGTAGGCGTACTGGAAGTGCAGGATCAGGCCGAACATCACCGCTGCCATCGCGATCGCGGTGCCGATCTGCGCGAGGATCGCGCCACGCACCGTGCCGTTCGACAGAACCGACAGGTCGAGCATGGGTGCCTTGCTGGTGCGCTCGCGCCATACCCAGGCGATGCCGGCGACGAGGGCGCCGGCGATCGACGCGAGGGTCGCTGCCGACAGCCAGCCGTGCTGGACGCCACTGGTCAGTGAGTAGCAGGCGAGGCCGATCATCGTGATGCTGAGAGCCGCGCCGGGCAGGTCGAGCCGGTCACTGGTCAGTCCGTCGCGGTCGTCGGGGGCGACGCCGCGCCATACACCGACGGCGGCGATCAGCGCGATCGGCGCGTTGACGACCAGCAGCCACTCCCAGCGGATGTGCGCCAGCGCGGTGCCGCCGAGCAGCGGGCCGAGGATGAAACCGGACATGCCGACGACGATCATCACCGTCATCGCCCGCATCCGCAGCGCCTTGTCGTCGAAGAGGCGGAAGACCAGCGAGTTGGTGATCGGTGCCATCGCGGCGGCCGGTATGCCGAGCGCGGCGCGCAGTGCGATGAGCTGGCCGGTCGAGTCCACGAACACGACACCCAGGCTGAGCAGCCCGAAAAGGCCGAGTCCGATGAGCAGCACGCGACGGCGCCCGAAACGGTCGGCGATCGAGCCGGCCGTCAGCAGCAGGCCGCCGAAGGTCAGTGAGTAGGCGCCGGTCACCCATTGCAGCGCGGTCGTGCCACTGCCGAGGTCGCGACCGATGGTCGGCAGCGCGATCGACAGCAGGGTGTTGTCGACCATCTCGACGAAGAACGCCAGGCAGAGCGCAGCCAGCGGGATCCAGGCGGCGCGGATCGATGGATATGTGCGTGAACCGGGTGTTCTCGTCGGGGGTGGTGCGAGAGTGGCGTTGGTCATGGTGGCCTCCTGGGCGGGCTCGAGGGACTCGGTCTGCCCAAGAAGCTAGGGAGCGCCGCTTTCAGTGCGGTTTCGATGCGCCTTCACCGGTTTCCCGGCGGGTTTCAGGCGGGCGGCCCCTGCTGCTGGTTCTTCCAGACCCGGTACTTCTCGCGCAGGCAGGTTCCGCATGGCCGGAATCCTGCGGCGATCGCGGTGGATTCGTCCGCGAAGAAGACTCGATGCTCCACGTAGCCACCCTGACGAAGGGCTCGTAGCGCCGACGGGCAATCGAGCCGGCCGTAGATATGACCCAGGCGGTTGCCGCCGAGCACACCAGGAACGTCCGATCCGTAGGGGATGCCGTCTGGGCCGAGCAGGGTGAATCGTTTTGCGCCGGAATCGCTTTCGCTCCGGTCGATCGACGTGCTCATCGGACCGCACCTTCCATGGTGAGCAACGTCGTCTTGGCGTCGACGCCCCCGACATACTGTCCGTAGGAGCCGTCGCTGCGCACGACCCGGTGGCACGGCACGACGATCGGCAGTGGGTTCGTCGCGCAGGCGGTGCCGACCGCGCGCACCGCACGCGGTCGCCCGACCAGCTTCGCGATCTCGCTGTATGACGCGGTGCTGCCGTACGCGATCGTCGGCAGGCTGCGTTGCACCTCGTCGCGGAACCCTGAGGACAGTGAGTGGTCCAGTGCCAGGTCGAAAACGGTGCGGCGCCCGATGAAGTATTCGTCGAGCTCGCGTGCGGCGTCGTCCAGTCGGGCCGGGGTCCGCAGGATGCGCGAACTCACCCGCTGCGCGATCGTGTCGAGCACTCGCTCGAACTCCTCGCGCTCGTACGCCACCCGGAGCAGACCACGCTCGGTCGCGACCAGCAGCAACGTGCCCAGTGGTGTGTCGACCGTGCGGTAGGTGACGTCGAGCAGGTCGTCGTTCGCTGCTCTGCGCACCAATTCGCTGCGCAGAGAGTCCATTTCGTCCGCACCGACCGGGAACGCGGCGGCGACGTCGAAGGTCGGAGTGTTGTTGGTGTCCATCATCGTGATCCTTCCCCAGGTGCGCTAGCGCCGTACGTCATCCGCAATCTCTTGATGCCGTCGGCGGCCGATCTGCGGACCGCTTCCGCGGTGCCGCCGATGAGTTCGGCCGTCTCCTTGTGCGGCAGCCCGCCGACGTAGTGGTAGGCAACGGCGAGGCGCTGGCGCTCGGGCAGTGCCGCGACTGCGGACCACAGGTCCGTGTCCGACTCGTGCGGGATGCCGTCCGTACTCGGTGCCGACGTCGGTGGGTCATCGACCGGCACCGGTTGCCGCTTGCGCACCCGGGTCACGTCGATCGCCTTGCGATGGGCGACCCGCACCAGCCACGCCTCGACGTTGGTGTCGTCCGGCAGATCCGGCCATGCACGCAGCGCGGCCAGGAACGTCTCGGACCACGCGTCGTCCGCATCGGCCGTCGCACCGAGAACTGCGCGGCATACCCGCAGCACGGTCGGACCGTGCGCGTCGATCGCATTCTCGAAGGGTTGCTTCATCATCACCGGGTAGACGCTCGGGACTCGGCAAACGTGAGGTTCGGGCCGCAGAGCTGTGATCCAGGGGGAACGAAAGAGGCGGGCGCCTCCGGGAATTCCCGGAGACGCCCGCCTCGTTTCAGCGATTCAGGTGTGAATCAGAGAGCGCGAACGTTCTCGGCCTGCGGGCCCTTCTGGCCCTGGGCGGAGTCGAACTCCACACGCTGGTTCTCCTCGAGCGACTTGTAGCCGGAGCCGCTGATTGCGGAGAAGTGGACGAACACGTCCGGGCTTCCGTCCTCGGGGGCAATGAAGCCGAAGCCCTTTTCCGCGTTGAACCACTTGACGGTTCCTGTTGCCATATTGGCGATTCCCTTCGGTAACTTCCGGACCGTGCACCTTGCGCGGACCGGGGCCAAACGTTGACGTCAAATATGTCGGACATGGAGTCGTCAATACTTTTTCGTCGAGCGCTGCGTAGATCCAGCGCGCTCAAGACGTGAAGGAACAACTGCAAACAACTGCTGACCGCTGAACAGTCTACCTGCCATCGGGGACAGACGCGGCACTCCGGGCGGCCGGGTCTCACGCAACAGGACCCGTGGCGCGCGCACCGAGTGCTTCACGTCGTCCTCACCGGGGTCGCTGCAGCCCGGCGTAACCCGACAGCAGCAAGAACTCCCCCGGCCAGCACGAGAGCGGCGCACCACCACAACGATGCGCGATACGAGTGCCCGACCGCGACGGCGTCCCGATACGCCGTTCCGGACAAACCGGTGAGCAGGGGCAACACCGCGACCGCGATGAGGCCGGCCGTGCGCGACACCGCGTTGTTGATGCCGCTCGCCAGCCCCGATTGGGCGTCCGGCACAGCCGCCAGCACGGCGCCGGTGAGCGGGGCGACGAGCACTGACAGGCCGAGGCCCATCACCAGCACGCCGGGCAGGATCTGGCGCAGGTATGACGGGTCGTCCGGCGCGAGCGCCAGCCAGGCGAAGCCCACCGCGAGCACGGCGGACCCAGCGACCATCAGCGGACGAGCGCCGAATTTCGTTGCGAGCGAACCGAATCGAGACGCCAGGAAGAACATGAGCACTGAGACCGGGACGGTCGCCGCCCCGGCTTGCAGCGGTGTCCAGCCCGCACTGACCTGCAGGAAGATCGCCAGGAAGAGCATCGCGCCGGTGAGCGCCGCATAGACGAAGAGTGTGACGAGGTTGATCACCGAAAAATCGCGCGAGGCGAACAAGCGGGGCGGCACCATCGGGTGCGTCGTGCGCAACTCGACCAGGACGAACGCCATACCGGCGAGCACGCCGATCACGAGCGCGCCCAGAGTGGTCGCGGACGCTCCCGTGTCGGGCCAGGCGGTCAGTGCCCAGGTGATGCCGGCCAGTGCGACCGGTGCCAGCAGGACCGCCGACCAGTCGAGGCGGTGCGATGCCGCGGGGTCTCGTGTCTCCGGCGCGGCACGGAGCAACCAGAGCACGATGGCGGCGATCGGCGGGTTGATCCAGAACGCGATGCGCCAGTCGATGCCGACCAGCCAGCCCCCGACGACGGGGCCGCCCGCAGTCGCGATGCCGAGAGTGCCGGTCCACGCGCCGACCGCCCTCATCCGATCCTCCTTGCGGAAGGAAGCCTGGAGCATCGCCAGCGAGCCCGGGGTGAGCAGCGCCGCGGCCACGCCCTGCAGGACGCGGGCGGCCACGAGCAGCTCGATGGTCGGACTCAGCGCCACCAGTGCCGACGCGACCGCGAAACCCGCTACACCCCAGCCGTAAACGCGCTTGCGACCCAGTCGGTCGCCCAGCGAGCCGCCCACCAGGATCAGCGAGGCGAGCGCGAGCGTGTAACCGTTGACCACCCACTGCAACCCGGCGAGGTCGGCATCCAGGTCGTCGCCGATGTGCGGTAGGGCGACATTCGCGATGGTGCCGTCCAGGAAGCCGAGCCCGGACCCGAGCACCGTCGTCACGAGCAGGCGGCGTCCGGCCGGCTCGTTCATCGCGAGCAGCCGGGTCGGCTCGGTGTCGACGGTCACGTGCAGGTCAAGGCGGACGCGGCCGCAGGCATTCCCCGTCAAATGCCCGACCCGCGTTCGATAGCGTCGAGCCGGTGACGGCATCCGCTCTGACCATGGTCCTCAGCGCGGCGGTGTTGCACGCCATCTGGAACATCGCCGCGAAGCGCGTCGCCGACGGCGGATACCTCTTCGTCTTCTGTTACGCGGCGCTGTCGGCGGTGCTGTGGCTGCCGATCGGGATGGTGGTTCTCGCACGCAGCGACTCCGGACTCGGTGTGGCGTTGCTGGGTGCGTCGGCGCTCTCGGGTGTGCTGCACATCGCCTACGGCCTCGCGCTGCAAACCGGCTACCGCAAGGGTGATCTCAGCGTCGTCTACCCGGTCGCCCGCGGGACGGGTCCATTGCTCACCATGCTCTTCGCGATCCTGGTGCTGGCCGAACGACCGGGGACGATCGCAGTCGTCGGTGGATTCGTCATCGTCGCCGGCGTGGCCGTCGTCGCGTCGGCCCGTCCGCCCGGCGGATCCGGTCGCCATACGCGGTCGGCCCTGAAGGGAGTGCAGTGGGGCGCACTCACCGGTCTCGCCATCGCGTCATACACGCTCTGGGACGACCACTCGATGTCGGAGCTCGCACTCCTGCCGATCCCCTACTTCGCGCTCAGCACTGCGTGGCAGAGCCTGCTGATGGCGCCCGGGCTGGGTGGCCGGTGGGCCGGACTCGGACTTGTGGCCCGGCGGGACTGGCGCGAAATCGTATGTGTCGCAGTGCTTTCCCCACTCGCCTACATCCTCGTACTACAGGCGATGACCACGACATCGGTCGCGCTGGTCGCGCCCGTGCGCGAGTCGAGCATCGTGGTCGGGTCACTGCTGGCGTGGCGACTCTTCCATGAGCCGGCTCCGGCGCGGAAGTTCGCCGGCGCCGTCGTGGTGCTCGCCGGCATCACCCTCATCGCCGTATGACGGCCGGTCCGGCACAGCCGAAAGCCCCGGCGAGATCGCCGGGGCTTTCGGGCACTGGTGCCAGGTCTAGGATTCGAACCTAGGTAGCTTTCGCGACGGATTTACAGTCCGCTCCCATTGGCCGCTCGGGCAACCTGGCGTGGAGGCTTATTCTGCGTCCGCAAGAGCGTCAGCAAGCTGCCGCCATGCCGACGCAGCTCAAGCTCGCTGTGCTTGTTCAGAATAAACTTCTTTGGTGCGTGGACGAGGATAACAAGCATCGGGCGGCATGGGCCAATCGGCGTCCCCCACCCGTCATACCGGCTCCCGCGCGGCATACTCGGGGCGAGCGCAATGAACTTCAATGCACCCGCCCGAAGGAGCAGCACCATGGCCGACTCGTCGTTCGACATCGTCAGCAAGACCGACAAGCAGGAGGTCAGCAACGCACTGAACCAGGCGGCCAAGGAGATCTCCACCCGCTACGACTTCCGCAACGTCGGGGCATCGCTGGAGTGGTCCGGCGAGACCATCCTGATGAAGGCGAACTCCGAGGAGCGGACGCTCGCCGTGCTCGACGTGTTCCAGACCAAACTGGTCAAGCGTGGCGTCTCGCTGAAGTCGCTCGAACTGTCGCACGACGGTGAGCCGCAGCTGTCCGGCAAGGACTACCGCCTCGAGGCGACCCTGAAGGACGGCATCAGCCAGGAGAACGCCAAGAAGATCTCCAAGCTCATCCGCGACGAGGGCCCGAAGTCGGTCAAGTCGCGCATCGAGGGCGACGAGCTGCGCGTCACCAGCAAGTCCCGCGACGACCTGCAGGAGGTCCAGCGCCTGCTCAAGGGCGCCGACCTGGATGTCGCGCTGCAGTTCACGAACTACCGCTGACGCTCCGGGCTACTCAGCACGGGCTCCCGCCATGCGCAGCGCCATCTGCGCACTGTGCTCGGCGATGCGCTGCGGCGGCCAGGCCTTGCTCTCGTCATACCAGCGGGCGACGTCGATCGACATGCCCATGATCGCGTTCGTCGTCATACCGACGTCGGCGCAGTCGAATTCGCCGGTGGCGACCCCTGCCGTCACCACCCCGCGGATGAGCTCCTGTATGTCGTGGCGGAGTGCGTCGATCGCGGCGCGATGCTCGGGTGTGAGGGCGGCGAGCTCGTAGTTGACGACGCGTGCGAGCGTGTGGTCGGTCGTGTGTCCGTGGACGAAACGGCGGATCATCGCAGCCAGTTGCGCGGTCGGGTCCGCCGCGGTCGCCCCGGCGTCACGCAGAGCGGCCAGGGTGGCCTGGTGTCCCTCCAGCGAGATCGCGAAGAGCAGCGACTCCTTGGTGCGGTGGTGCACGTAGACAGCCGCAGGCGACATCCCGGCCGCCGCGGCGATGTCACGCGTCGTCGTGCCGTGAAAACCCTTGGCACCGAACGCATCCCGAGCGGCATCGAGCAATCTGCGCTGTGTGGCGCTCGGCGGGACCTCCACCGGCTCGGCCATCGCGTTCCCTCGTCGTCGACTCACGCCGGACTGTTGCCGGTGCGTTGACGAGCATGCCGCAGCGTGCGACGCTAAGCAAGCGCTTAGTAGCGTGCCATCGGCGCGCCGCCCATTGACCGAGTCCGAAGGAGCCATGGTGCCCAGACCACTCACGACCTGGCAGGACCAACGAGTGGTGGTCACCGGCGCTGCGCGAGGCATCGGTGCGGCGATCGCCGAACGGCTCGCCTCGCTCGGAGCACGCGTGCTGGTGACCGACTTGCTCGAGGACGAGCTCCAGCGAACTGCGGATCACATTGGCGCACAGTCGCTTTCGGCCGACATCTCGACCGAGGACGGTGTGCGCTCGGTCGTGGAGGGCGCGCGCGAGATCCTCACCGGCATCGACGTCTGGGTCGGCAATGCCGGCGTCGCACGGGGATCCGGCCTCGAGAGCCCCGACGCGGACTGGGAGATCTCCTGGTCGGTCAATGTCCTGGCCCACGTACGGGCGTCGCGGCTGCTCCTACCCGAGTGGCTGGAACGCGGGTCCGGGCGATTCGTCGTCACCGCATCCGCCGCCGGGCTGCTGACGGTGCTGGGCCAGCCGTCATACGCGGTGACCAAGCACGGTGCCGAGGCTTTCGCCGAGTGGCTGGCGGTCACCTACGGGCACCGCGGCATCGACGTGCACGCGATCTGCCCGCAGGGCGTGCGCACCGACATGTACCCCGGCCCGGGCAACGATCCGGTCGCCGCAGTCATCGGCCACGACGGTGCCCTCGAGCCGGCCGATGTGGCTGAGACTCTCGTGAATTCCCTCGCGAACGGCGAGTTCCTGGTCCTGCCACACCCGGAGGTGAAGGACTACTTCGCGATGCGCGCGGCCGACACGGACAAGTGGCTCAAGGGTATGCAGCGGCTGCAGGCTCGGGTCGACGAAGCAGGAGAAGCGTGATGCAGGCATGGCAGGTGCAGGAGCTGGCGAAGCCGGCGGAATCATTGGAGCCGACCGAGGTGGCTGCCCCGGAGCCGAAGGCCGGTCAGGTCCAGGTCAAGGTGCGCAGCGCCGCACTCAACTTCCCCGACGTCCTGATGTGTCAGGGGCTCTACCAGGTCCGTCCGGAGCTGCCCTTCACCCCCGGCGCCGAACTCTGCGGTGAGATCACCGCTCTCGGCGAAGGCGTCACCGATCGCAAGGTGGGCGACCGGATCATCGGGATGGCGGCCCTGCCACACGGCGGATTCGCCGAGATCGCCCTGATGCCAGCGGACAGCGCACTCGCACCGGAGGACCTCGACGACGACGCGGCGGCGGTGCTGACCATCGGCTACCAGACGGCGTGGGCGGCCCTGTTCCACCGCGCGCAGCTGAGCAAGGACGACATCGTGCTCGTCCAGGCAGCGGCCGGTGGGGTGGGTTCGGCCGCGGTGCAGCTGGCGAAAATCAACGGCAACCGAGTGATCGCCATCGCCGGCGGACCCGAAAAGACCGCAGCCGCAAAGGCATTGGGCGCCGATGTGGTGATCGACCGCAGAGTCGAGGATGTGGTCGCCCAGGTGAAGGCCGCAACCGACGGACGTGGCGCCGACGTGATCTTCGATCCGGTCGGGGGCGATGCCTACGACCTGCTCGCCAAGTGTGTGGCCTTCGAGGGACGGATCGTCGTCATCGGCTTCTCCGGCGGCCGGATCCAGGCGCCGCCGCTCAACCATGTGCTGCTGAAGAACTACTCGATCCTCGGATTGCACTGGGGTTATTACCAAACGATGCGCCCGTCGGTCATCGCCGAGGGTTACGCGGAGCTCTCCCGGCTGGCTGCTGCCGGCAAGATCCGGCCGCTGATCAGCAGGCGGCTCGGTTTCGACGAGCTGCCGCAGGGCTTGACCGAGCTGGCCGAGGGCAGGACCGTCGGCCGACTGGTCTGGCACCCGACACGCTGAACCCAACGAAACACTCAGGAGAGAAATGACGGAGAAACGAACCGCCATCGTCACGGGATCGGCGCGCGGCATCGGCGCCGAGATCGCCCAGCGGCTGGCCGCCGACGGCCTCGCGGTCGCCGTACTCGACCTCGACGAGGGCGCCTGCCAGGCCGTTGTCGACGAGATCGCCGCTGCCGGCGGCACGGCCCTCGCCGTGGGTTGTGACGTCAGCGACGAGGAGTCCGTGGCGGCCGCGGTCGAGCGGGTCGCGACCGAGCTCGGCGCACCGACCGTGCTGGTCAACAACGCCGGTGTGCTGCGCGACAACCTCATCTTCAAGATGTCCGCCGACGACTGGGACACCGTGATGAACGTCCACCTGCGCGGCAGCTTCCTGATGACCCGTGCCGCCCAGAAGTACATGACCGAGGCGAAGTTCGGCCGCATCGTCAACCTGTCGAGCACCTCGGCCCAGGGCAACCGCGGCCAGGTGAACTACTCCGCCGCGAAGGCCGGCCTGCAGGGCTTCACCAAGACGCTGGCCGTCGAGCTCGGCAAGTTCGGCGTCACCGCCAACGCGATCGCGCCCGGCTTCATCGTGACCGACATGACCAAGGCGACCGCCGACCGCGTCGGCATCGACTTCGAGGAGTTCCAGCAACTGGCGGCCAAGGACATCCCGGTCCAGCGCGTCGGCCGTCCGGCCGACATCGCCAACGCGGCGTCGTTCTTCTGCGGCGAGGACGCCGGCTTCGTCAGCGGTCAGGTCCTGTACGTCGCGGGCGGCCCCTACGACTGATCGGTACGTGCCCTCCGTGGTGGGCACCCTCTGAGGTAGTACCTCAGGCGGGAAATAGGGCATCCGCCCGACGCGGCGGAGTACCTCAGGCGACGACTGTCGATGTCACAAGCAGAAGACATCGAAAGGCACGCTGATGAAGTACTCGTATTCCACCTCACCCATCGTCGACGCGGAGATCGCGTTCCGGCAGCAGCAGATCGCGCACGACTTCGCCGTCGCGCACGGCTGGGAGCTGAGCGTCCGACGTCTCTTCGGGCGCCGCCGCCGGCCGGCCGAGAAGCAGCCGGCGCCTCGGCCCAACGCCCAGGTGCTCACGCCCGGACGCCTCGGATGGCGCTGAACCTCGGCGGGTCGGTCTTGGCTGATCCGCCGGAGCCGGGGACAGGCAACAATGGTGCCGTGATCTCCGACCCCGCCCCCGATGGACCGATCTTCGGTCGCGCCCAGGAGATCGACGACTTCGCACGGTTGCTACGCGACCGGACGAAGTCGTCGATCACCCTGCTCGGCGGGGACGCCGGTATGGGCAAGACCCGACTGGTCCGGGAGGTCACCGCTCACTGCCGGCGGGCCGGCGGCGTTGCGCTGGTGGGGCGTTGCCTGGACCTCGGCGACGACGCCGCGCCATACCTGCCCATCACCGACATCGTGCGTACGCTGCGTGACCTGCCGACGATCGACGGCATCGTGTCGATCGATCGGCTCGCGCCGGCCGCCAGCCCGCGACCGATCGAATTCTTCGAAGCCATCGCTACGATGCTCGACGAACTCGCCGGTCGCGCGCCCGCGCTGGTGGTCTTCGAGGACGTGCACTGGGCCGACCGGTCCACCCGGGAGCTGTTGACCTATCTCTTCACCCACGGGGTCCCTGCCGGAGTCCACCTGGTCGCCACCTACCGCACCGACGACCTGCACCGCCGCCACCCGCTGCGCCCGTCGCTGGCCGAGTGGTCCCGGCTCCCCCAGGTACGACGAGTCCTGCTGGAACCACTGGAGATTGAGCCCGCCCGTGACCTGGTGCGGCACCTGCAACCCGAACTCGCCGACGATGCCGCCCGCCAGATCATCCGCCGTGCCGGCGGAAACCCGTTCTTCACCGAAGAACTCGTCGCCACCTCGATGTGCTGCGACCCCGACGAACCCTTCCTGCCGGCGGACCTCGCCGACCTGCTGCTCGTGCGGACCGACGCCCTGAGCGACGATGCGCGGCTCACCCTGCGCGCTGCGTCGGTCGCAGGCTCCGACGCGTCGGAGGACACGCTGCAGGGCCTCACCGAGCTGCCCACCGATCGCCTGCACACCGCGCTCCGGGCCGCCGTCGACGCGCATCTGCTCGTCACGAGCCGCACCGGACTCTTCGACTTCCGCCATGCATTGCTGGCCGAGGCCATGTATGACGATCTCCTTCCCGGGGAGCGCGTGCGCCTGCACGATCGACTCACCGATCTGCTTCTCGCGCAACCGGGTCCGGGCACCGCAGCCGCCGTCGCCCTGCACGCCGAACGCGCCGGCCGCTTCGCTGACGCCCTGCAGGCACGGGTGCTGGCCGGCCAGGAAGCCCTCGACAAGGCGGCGCCGGCGAACGCCGCCCGGCACTTCGAGAGCGCGATCGAGCTCGCCACCGGTCACCCGGAGCTGACCGAGGTCCCCGGTGATCTCTCCGAGCGTGCCGCCGAGGCACTGCTCGCCGCCGGCGATCCACATCGGGCTGCGGGCCTGATCCGGCACGTCCTCAGTGACTTCACCGGGACCAGCCTGGAGCGTGCTCGCCTGCTGCGGCTCTACCTGTCCGCGGTGCTGTTGACCGACATGCCGACGATGGAGGTCAAGCTCCGTGTCCCGGACCTGCCCGGCGAGGCCGACAAACTGCTCGACATCGCTATCGGCTGGGCCAGGGACGCCGACGACAACGTGTTGCTCGGCCAACTACTGGCCCTCAAGGCGCACTACCTGCTGGTCTTCGAGCGGCACGAGGAGTCGGCGGTCGCGGCCAATGACGCATTGACGGTGGGCCGCATCGTCGATGAGCCGTCGATCATCAGCGACGCGACGACCACGCAGGCGAAGCTCGACGGGCTCGCCGGAGACATGACCTCGGCGCTGGCGACCCTGCGGCAGGTTCGGGAACGGGCAGCGGCCGAGGACGACATCCGGGCGGAATTGCGTGCACTGCATCAGATCGCCGGCTTGCAGACCCGCACCGACCAGATCGCCGAGGCCGCCGACACCTATGCCGAGGCGATCCGCCGGGCCACCGAGGCGCACGCCGGCACCGAGATCTACGCGATCGACTCGATCATCTTCGCCGCGACTCTCGCGTCGAAGACGGGCGACTGGGCATCGGTCGATCGGTTGCTCGCTCGAACCGAGGACCTCCCGCCCCTGGCGCGGGCCTCTGCCGGCGCCGTGCGGCTGACGGTCGATGTCGCACGTGGCCGGTTCGACCAGGCGTTGTCCGCGCACGAGAAACTCCACGAGCACTGGCCGCGGGAGATGTTCATCCTGGTCAGCGATGCGGCCGGGACCATCGACCTGCTCGGGTTGACCGGTGATCTCGACGGCGCCTTCGCACTCTTCGACGAAGCCGTCGCCATCGTGCACAAGGTATGGCGCCTGTCGGTCTTCGACGCCCAGATCCGGATGGCGGCGCTGCTGCTGACCCACCTCGCCGACTCCATCGACGAAAGGCCGCGCTCGGCATCCGAATGGGCCACGCGCATCGCGCAGTTGGACCAGATGCTCGAAGCCGTGCTGTCCGTGCGCGGCTGGCGCGAGTCGCTGGGCGTCGAGTCACGTGCGTGGTTCGCCCGCGCCCGCGCCGAGTTGGCGCGTCTTGACGGCGACCACGAGCTAGCTGTCACCGAATACCAAGAGTCGATAAGGCAGTTCGACGATGCCGGATTCGTCTACGAGCGAGCAGTCGTCGAGTTCCTCCTGTCCCGCGAGTTGCAGGCGCACGGTGAACGATCCGAAGCACGGTCGCTGTCCGAGCGCGCACTTGCGACCGCTCGGCAGCTCGGAGCGGCACACCTCGTCAGGCAACTCCGCGGTCGGTCACGTGCCGAGAATCCCCGCGACAGCGCCCTCACACCACGCGAGCAGGACGTGCTGCACCTGGTCGCGGAGGGTATGACGAACGGCCAGGTCGCCGCCCGGCTCTTCATCAGCACCAAGACTGCCAGCGTCCACGTCTCCAACATCCTGGCGAAGCTGGGTGCGGCGACCCGCACCGAGGCGGTCGACCTCGCGCGCCAGCGCGCGCTACTGGACTGACTGATCCGGCTCCTGGGCGAGCCGGTCGCGGATCTCCGCGCCGATACGTCGCATTCGCGCCATCACCGATGCGACGCCGGGTGCCGAGTCGTCCGTCGGCCAGTTGGCGATCGCTGCGTAACCCACGGCGCGGTCACCGTCGCGAACCAGCCCGACATCGGCTCGGATGCCGTCGTCGGTGCCGGTCTTGTTGATCAGTGTCGGATGCCCCGTCCCGCCGATCGTGTTGTGCGCCAGCGGATCCTCGCCGAATGCGGAGGCAACCATCGACAGGTCGGTGCTCAGCGACATCCACTCCTCCACTCGGGGCGAGACGGTGCCGTCATACAGCCGACGCAGGTAGTGCACGAGCGAAGCTGCGCTGGCGCGCGAGAGCGTCGGCGGGGTGCCGGGCACCGAGCGGTCCCGTGCTTCGCCGCTCACATAGTCGAGCATCTCCATCGGCTTGGCGGCGATCGCATCCCCGTATGCCGCAACGGCATCCAGGCCGACCAGGTCGATCAGCACATTCGTCGCCAGGTTGTCGCTGACTGCGCCCACCAGCCGACAGGCGTCGACGACGGTGAGTTCCTCCTGGTCGAGCGTGTGCCACAGCCCCGAGTCGCGCACGAAGCGGGCACCGACCCTGCTGACCCGATGGTCCGCCGCCAGCTCCCCGGCATCGATCCGCCGGGCGACGTCGCCGAGGACGAGCAGCTTGCCGACCGATGCCGTCTTCAGGACCAGATCGGGCGACTGCTGGATCCACGGTGCCGCGTCGGGCTGGTCCAACCGCACCACCTGAACACTCCAGTGAATGCTCACTGCTGCGCACCGAACTTCTCCTGCGAGCGCAACTGCTCCCGCAACCTGCTGGTGCCGTCGACGAACGAACGCCGCACACCGGCGGGCAATTCACCGGCCAGGGCGTTCTCGGCGAGGTCGAGGGTTCGCTGCTCCACGACCGTGATGGGGTAACCGTCCGCGGCCAGCAGATGCAGCACCATGTCTCCGAGCCTGCTGGAGAGTTTCGGCAGCTCGTCGAAGAAGCGCTCGACATACGGTCGCGTGATCTCCTGGTCCGTCGCGCCGAAGAATGCGCTTGCGACCGCACCGAGTTCGTGACTGCTCGGGTTGTCCGACTCGGTCAGCTGCGACCACGCCCAGGCCTTCGCCTCAGCGGTCGGGACCCGGGTGCGCGCCGACAACGAGCGCAGCACACCGCTCACCGACGGGTCCTTGGCCCGCCAGTCATCGATCTCCGCGGCGTCCATCGCGCCGAGGGAGGCCAGCCGCCCGATGACGGACCAACGGAACTGGTCATCGTTCGCCAGAAAGCCGGGCAGTCCACGACCGGCGAGCCACTCGCGCAGCAGATCGATGTCCGCGGTGGTCCCCGACACGAGACGAGCTGCGGTCAACCGCCGCGAGTCGCCGGCGCCGGTCGCGTCGAAGACTCGATTCCCCGTGGCAGCAAGGCGATCCAGCGCAGCCGGCGTGTGCGCCACGGTCAGGAACTTGCCCGGGAGCCGACCGGCTGTCATGGTCGCGACAGCCTCCAGCAGCGGATCGACGTCCTCCACGGGCCAGGCCGCCTCGAAGGTGTCCAGCAACAGCGCCGGGTCGACGGTGCCGAGGGAGAGTCCGTTGAGCAACGATGACCAGACCACCCCGCGGGCAGTCGCATCATCGATGTTCGGCAGTTCCTCCGGCAGCTTCGCCTGTGTCGCGCCGTCGAGAGCGACGATCGCCCAGGTCCGGTCGGTTGCGTTGGGCAACAACAGGTTCGGTGACTCGGAGGACCGCAGGCCAGGAACCTCGGTGCGGTCGGAGTCGATGCGCACGTCTGCTTTCGCCACCCGCACGCCGCGCCGGTAGGCGGCGATATCGGTCACGTGTGGCCGCTGGGCCGGGAACTGCTCCGGGGTCGACCTGTTGATCACAACGGTGCCGCCGTCGGTGGAAGCCTCCAGGACGTCGGTGCCGGGCGTCAGCAGCCACGCCTGCGCCCAGTCGTCGACGTCCTGGCCGCTCTCCTCACTCATGGCGCGCAGGAAGTCCTGCAGGCTGGCGTTGCCGAACTCGTGTGTTCGCAGGTATTTCCGCACACCGGACAGGAACGTCTCCTCCCCGAGGTATGCCGCGAGCTGACGCAGCGCCGAAGCGCCCTTGGGGTAGGTGATGCCGTCGAGATTCTCCAGCGCGGCGTTCGCGTCGGGCGCGGGCGTCCCGGCGATCGGGTGGGTGGATGGCGCGCGGTCGGCGGCATACCCCCAGTTCTTGCGTATGGCGGAGAAGTCGATCCACGCCTCGGAGAACTCGGTCGCCTCGGCGGTGCCCTGCTGGGCAAGGAACTCCGCGAAGGACTCGTTGAGCCAGAGGTCGTCCCACCACTGCATGGTGACCAGGTCGCCGAACCACATGTGCGCCATCTCGTGGATCACCACCACCGCGCGCAGCAGATGCTCGGCCCGTGAGGCGTGGCCCTGGAAGACGAACTCGTCGCGCAGGGTCACACAACCGGGGTTCTCCATTGCACCCATGTTGAATTCGGGTACGAAGACCTGGTCGTACTTCCCCCACGGATAGCGGATGCCGTAGACCCGGTGGTAGTAGTCGAAGCCCTGCGCCGTGATGGTGAAGATCTCATCGGCCTGCTCGGCCAGCCGGTCGGCGAGTGTCCGGCGAACATAGATGCCGAGTGGGATCCCGTCGTGCTCGCCGGCCTGCATCGCGAACGGCCCCGCGCACACCGTGAAGAAATAGGTCGCGATCGGCCGGGTGGTCTCGAAGGTGTGCCACCCATCGCCGGCCGCGTCGTTCGCAGCACTCTTCGCCGCACCGTTCGAGATGACCGCCCAGTCCCGCGGTGCCTTGACCCGCACGCTGTATGGCGCCTTCAGGTCCGGCTGCTCGAAGCAGGCGTAGATCTTCCCCGCCGTCGACGAGGCGGGGCTGCCGTAGAGATATGCCTTGCCGTCCTGCGGGTCGATGGCCCGGTGCATGCCCTCGCCGTCGCGCACGTAGGCCATCGTCGCGTCGACCACCAGCTCGTTGTCGGCGGCCAGATGGTCCAGCCACAAGCGCCCGTCCTTGACCTCGGATGCGTCGATCGGCTTGCCGTTCAACGTTATTGAGTGGACTTCGAGCGGGCTGAGCTCCACGAAGGTCGACGTGCTCGGTGCGGAGCACGCGAAGCGGATGGTGGTGGCGGAGCCGAAGAGCTCGTCACCCCTGGTGAAGTCCAGCGACACGTCGTAGGAGTGGACGTCGACGAGGGAAGCGCGTTCTTCGGCCTCAGTGCGCAACAAGGACGGCACAGTGATCAACCTTTCGTGGTCGGATGCAGTGGCGACTCGGCGAACCGCTCATGGGCGATCAGGGCTCGATCCAAGCGATCAAGCGAATCGGTCAGGGCGCGGCGTACTCCGGGTGAGTTGTCCGGGGAGGCGATCGCCCGGCGGGCTGCGTCCGCGACGGCGGGTTCGACAGCGCGGTGCGGGAAGGCCGAAACCACGAACTTCTCGGCTGCCATGTCGCCGAATTTCTTGGGGACAGTGGGCAGTTCGGCGAAGAACCGGTCGATGTAGGAATGCATGAGGTCGGTCGCGTCGTTCTCGCCATACCCCGCGAAGAAGCCCTGGGCGACCGCGAGCGCCTCGTAGTTGGACAGCGCCGACTCGCCGTAGAGCCGCTCCCACGCCGCGGCCTTGGCATCCTCCGACGGCAGCGCCGCGCGCGCCTCGAGCGTCGAGAGGTGGCCGCTCAGACTCTCGTCGCGGGCAGCAGCGGCGTCGATGGCGGGACCGTCGACCAATCCGAGTTCGGCCTGGCGTCCGAGGACCGACCAGCCGAAGTCGTCGTCGCCCGATGCGGCGGCCGGGCGGCCGTCATCCGCCGCCCATCGGGAAAGGAGCTCGGCGTCGGTGCTGGTCGCTGCCACCAGGCGTGCCGCGGTCAGGGCTTCCGGAGACGTCTCGTCGACAGCACCGAGACGACGACATCCGGCGTCCACCAGGAGCGTCCGTGCCCGGGCCGAATCCTGGTGTGGCACAAGGCGATAGGGGAAGAGCCTGCGCACGAGGCCGGCCAGTATGTCGCTCAGGGACGACACGTCCTCCAGCGGCCAGCAGGCGGCGAACACCTCGACGACGCGCCGTGGGTCGATGCGTCCGGTGTCGGCTCCACCCAACAGCGCGGTCCACACACCGAGCCGGATCAGCGGGTCGGTCGCTGCCGCGAGCTCGGTGTTGACCGACTCCAGGGACGCCTCGTCGAGGACGGTGGTCGCCCAGGTCAGGTCGGAGGAGTTCGGCAGCAGGAGGCCCGCGCGCGACCGGCCGGTCAGCTCGGGGACGGCCGTCCGAGCGGTGTCCGCGTGCACGCGCACCGCCTTGTCCACGCCGCCGTCGCGGACCGCGGCGATGTCCAGCACGTGCGACCGCGTCGTGGCGTCGTCCGTCGTCGGCGTGACGACGAGGTCGGCCCGGGTGATCGTCCCGTCCTGATCGTCGACGTCGAGGCTGATGTCGTCGACGCCGGAGCTGCGCAGCCAACCCTGCGTCCACTCGTCGATCGATCGGCCGCCGGCGTGCTCGACCGCACCGAGGAAGTCTGCCATCGTCGCGTTGCCGAAACTGTTGTCCGTCAGGTGCTTTCGGACCCCGGCGAGGAAGGCGTCGTCCCCGACATACGCGGCGAGCTGGCGTAGCGCCGACGCGCCCTTGGCGTAGGAGATGCCGTCGAAGTTGGTCAGCGCCGACTCGGCATCCGGTGCCGGGGCGCCGGCGACCGGGTGGGTCGACGGGCTGCGGTCGACGCCATATCCCCAGGTTTTGCGGGAGATGCCGAAGTCGACCCAGGCCTCGGTGTAGCGGGTCGCCTCGGCGGTCGTGCGGTGCGCCATGTATTCGGCGAACGATTCGTTGAGCCAGAGGTCGTCCCACCACTGCATGGTGACCAGGTCGCCGAACCACATGTGCGCCATCTCGTGGGCGATGGTGTTGGCGCGGGTCAGCAGTTGCGTGCGGGTGTGTGCGCCGCGGAAGACGTATTGGTCACGCAGCGTCACGCAGCCGGGGTTCTCCATGGCGCCGGCGTTGAACTCCGGGACGAAGAATTGGTCGTATTTGCCCCACGGATAACGGATTCCGAAGAGCCGGTGGTAGTAGTCGAACGACTGCTTGGTGACCTCGAAGATGTCGTCGCGCTGCGCGTGCAGTTGCTCTGCGAGCGATGCACGGACGTAGATGCCGAGCGGGATGCCGTCGTGCTCGTCGGTCTCGACGGCATACGGGCCGGCGCAGACCGTCACGAAGTATGTCGACAGCGGTGGCGTCGTCGCCAGGGTCCACTCGCCGGGCGCGGTCCGCTGCGCGGCACCGTTGCCGGCGACGATCCAGTCCTGCGGGGCGCGGACCCGCACGTCATACGGCGCCTTGAGGTCGGGTTGGTCGAAGCACGCGAAGATCGACGGTCCGGCGTCCAGGAACGACATGCCGTAGACGTAGTGCTGCCCGTCGGCGGGGTCGACCGCACGGTGCAGGCCCTCGCCGTCGTGCCGGTAGCGCATGGTCGACACCACGCGCACGACGTTCTCCGCACGCAGGTCAGCGAGCGGCACCCGTTCGCCGGCGACCGATGCCGGGTCGATCTCGTTGCCGTTCAGGGTGATCGACGCGACGGAGACGGCGTCCAGGTCGA
Organism: Flexivirga sp.; assembly: GCF_035551235.1. Classification (GTDB taxonomy): domain Bacteria; phylum Actinomycetota; class Actinomycetes; order Actinomycetales; family Dermatophilaceae; genus Flexivirga. The sequence goes on from NZ_DASZNO010000044.1 coordinate 75,710, forward strand.
GGAAGGTCGACGCGCCCGGCTCGCGGCAGGTGAAGCTGATCGTCGTCTCGGAACCGAACATCTCGTCACCCTGATCGAGATCGAGTGCCAGGTCGTAGGAGGTGACGGCGATCAGGTCGGCACGTGCCTGTGCCTCGGTGCGCAACAAGGAACCCATGATGGGCAGACTTTCACGTCAGCGAGAGATCTGCCGGCCGTATGCCTGATCCTCCAGTCGCTGAATGCGCTTCGCGGTGGGCGGGTGGGTCGACATCAGGCGCGAAACGTCCTGTGCCCGGAAGGGATTGGCGATCATCATGTGGCTCGCGTTGACGACCTTCGGCTCGGGTGCGAGCGGTGTCTGAGCCGTGCCGACCTCGAGCTTGCGCAGCGCGGAGGCGAGGGCCAGCGGGTCCCCGGTGAGCTGCGACCCGTCCTCGTCGGCGTCGTATTCGCGGGTCCGGCTGATCGCCAGTTGGATCATGCTCGCGGCCACGGGCGCCAGGAACGCCATCGCCAGCATCGCGAGCGGGTTCGGGCGGTCGTCGTCGTTGCCGCCGCCACCGCCGAACATGCCGAACCACATCATCATCTGGGCGATCGAGGTGATGATGCCGGCGAGCGCGGCAGCGATCGACGAGGTGAGGATGTCGCGGTTGTAGACGTGCATCAGCTCGTGGCCGAGCACCCCGCGCAGCTCTCGCTCGTCGAGCAGATCGAGGATGCCCTGGGTGCAGCACACTGCGGCGTGCTGTGGGCTGCGCCCGGTCGCGAACGCATTGGGCGCGTCGGTGGGTGAGATGAACAGGCGCGGCATCGGCTTCCCGGCCTTGGTCGACAGCTCCCGGACGATGCGGTACATGCCCGGTGCCTCGATCTCACTGACGGGGTAGGCACGCATCGCCTTGATCGCGAGCTTGTCGGAGTTCCAGTAGCTGTATGCCGTGGTCGCCACACCGATCAGCGCGAAGATCCAGATGTAGCGACCGCCGGCGACGAGCGCGCCGATCGCGAGCAGCACGACCCAGATGCCGCCGAAGAGCGCAGCGGTCTTCAGGCCGTTGAAGTGTCGGTGCATACCCGGGAAACGTGCGTGACCAGCAGGTTTGTTCCGGACCTATCGACCGACGAGCTGCAGCAGCGAGTGCGGGGCGATGCTGGTCAGGACCAGGGCCAGCGCGCCGACGATCACCAGGGCGTTGTGCACCGGGTGCAGCGCCTCGGGGTTGTCGGGATCCTTGCGCTTGCCGAAGAGGATCCGCAGCCAGCGCAGGTAGACCGCAACGCCGAGCATTGCGTTGATCGCGGCGATGATGGCCAGCACCCACAGCCGGCTACCGGCGACGGGACCGATCGCGGCGACCTTCGCGACGAGACCGATCACCGCGGGCGGCAGCCCCATCAGGGTCAGCAGCGCGAGGGCGAGAGTGACCGCGAGCAGCGGCCGGCGCTGCAGCAGTCCCCCGTATGACGCAAGGCGTCTCGCGTGCTCGCGTCCGTCCGCATGGGCGAGCGCGGTGACCACGATGAAGGCGACCAGTGTGGCGACGGCATACACGATCAGGTAGGCGGCAGCCGACCGGACCGCCCGCGAGGAGACGGTCGCCAAGGGCAGCACGACCCAGCCGGCCTGTGACACGGTCGACCAGGCGAGGAAGCGCAGGGTGCTCTTCTCGCGCAGTGCCATCAGGTTGCCGAGCGTCATGGACAGCGCGGACAGCACCCCGATCGCGGCCAGCGCCGACGTGCCGAGCACCGTCACGCCACGGAAGATCACCAGCAGGGCCGCCAACGCCGCGACCTTGGAGGTCACGGCCAGGAAGGCCCCGATCGGGACCGACGCGCCACCGAACGCCTCGGGCGTCCAGGCGTGAAACGGCACCAGCGACAGCTTGAACGCGAGCCCGGCGACGATGAAAACGACTGCGAGGACGAGGATCCGGCGCGAGTCCGGGTCCGCGGAGGCGTCCAGCACCGCGTTGCCAGAAAAGAGCGCGGACCCGGTCGCCGCGAACCACAGCGCGGCGCCCATGACGGTGATCGCGAAGCTCACCAGTGACGTCGTCAGCAATGCCAGCGAACCGTCGACCGCGGCACGGCGGGCGCGCAACGCCACCAGCGCGATGGCGGGCAGGGTCGCCAGCTCGAGCATCACCAGCCAGGAGCCGAGGTCACGAGCTGCCACCACACCCGTGGCGCCGGCGGTCGCCGTGAGTACGAGCGTCGCCTGCACCGCAGCGCGCTCGGCCGGGACACGAATCGGCAACGCCAGCAGGGCGACCACCGCGCCACTGACCAGTGCGGTCAGCTGCAGTCCGACGCCGACGTGGTCGACGGCATACAGGCAGGTGTTCTGGGGCAGGCAGAGGGTACGGCGCGGGTTGTCGGCCGAGGGCAGCGCGCCGGGCACCGCTGTCGCGGCGCCGATCAGCAGCAGCGCGGCAGCGATCGCCCAGTGCACCCGGCCGAGCCGGGGCACGATGGCGTCGATCACCAGCAGCAGGATGGCCCCGACGGCCGGGATCAGGACGGGGGCCAGCAGCCACCAGTCGTAGGTCAGCTTCATCGCCCGATCACCGCCATCAGTTGGTCGACCGCCCCGGACGTGGTGTTCAGCAGGGTGAGGGGTATGACGCCGAGCACGATCACGGCAGCGCTCAGAACACCGGTGACCAGCCACTCGTTGCCACGGGCGTCGGTGGCAGGTTCGGGCTCGGGCGGCGTGCCGCCGTGTGCCGAGCCCTGCCAGACGATCCGCAGCACACGCAGCGCGTAGGCCGCCGCGAGGACCGCGCCGATCGACGCGAACGCAGCGAGCACACGGAACCAGCCCATCGGCCGGTCGCCGCCGGGGGTCCAGGCTCCGAAGATCGCCAGCACCTCTCCCCAGAAACCGGCCAGCCCGGGCAGCCCCATCGACGCGGCGAAACCGATGACGAGGGCCAGGCTCAGCCGCGGCGAGACGTCCCGCAACGAGCGCGGAACGGCCTCCAAGTCGTCGTCACCCCAGCGGTGCTTGAGCCCGCCGACGACGGCGAAGAGCAACGCGGAGATCGCACCGTGCGCGATGTTGGCGAACAGCGCCGCCTGCAGACCGATCGTGGTGCCGCTCATCAGGCCGAGCAGCACGAAACCCATGTGCGCCACGGACGACCAGGCGACCAGCCGCTTGAGGTCGCGCTCGACCATGCAGACGAGCCCGCCCCAGACGATGCCGATGACGGCCAGTGTCCCGATGTATGGCGCCAGGCGCTGAACACCGTCCGGCAGTGGCGCCACGACCAGGCGGACCACGCCGTACGTGCCCATCTTCAGCAGCACCGCGGCGAGCAGCATCGACCCCGCGGTCGGCGCGATGGTGTGTGCGCGCGGCAGCCAGGAGTGCAGCGGCCACATCGGCACCTTGATGCCGAGTCCGATCAGCAGGATCGCGGCGACGGCGGTCTGCTTGCCGGGCGACAGCTGGTTCGCGGCGATACCGGCCAGGTCGGTGGTGCCGGCGGCGAAGGACATGGTCAGGATGCCGACCAGCATCAGCGTCGAGCCGAGCACCGTGTAGAGCACGAAAGTGTTTGCGGCACGGGAACGTTCGCGAGCATCGCGGCGGTCGCCGAAGCGCCCGATGAGGACCCACATCGGGACCAGCACGACCTCGAAGGCCAGGAAGAAGCTGATGGCGTCCTGCACCAGGAAGGTGGCGATGCCACCGCCGATCACGAGCAGGAGGCACCCGAAGAAGGTCGCCGGTGTGCCACCGGCGGGGAGTTCGTGCCGGGCGTGCAACACGACGAGCACGCCGACCGCGGCGGTCATCAACAGCAACGGGACGCTGATGCCGTCGACCGCCAGGTGCAGGCGCATCCCGATCTCGGGGACCCACTGCCGGTTGAGCACCGGGCGCTCTTTCGCGATCAGGATCGTGGCGAGCAGCGAGGCGATCGTCGCGACCAGCGACACGATGTATGCCGTGTGCCGCCCCACCGAGCGGAAGCTGCGGTCACCGACCACCAGCGCCAGACCGGCGACGACGGGTGCCAGCGGAGCGATGAAAAGCATTGCTACCACAGGATCACTCCCATCAGACCGACCACGACGAGTCCGAAGGACACCGCCACCAGGCCACTGGTGGGGCGGTGGTTGTGCACCCGCTCGGCGCGCTTGATCAGTGCCCCGGACAGTTCGGGGAGGCGTTGCACGCCGTCGTCGATCCGGTCGTCGGTGCGAGCGACCAGGTGCGCGAGGCCGAGGATCGGACGACCGAAGGCGACATACAGCCGATCGACGTCGAAGCCGCGGGACGCGGACGCGCGCACGAAGGTCGGGATACGGGCCGCGGCGTCACCGTAGACGGTGCCGACGGACATCAACCGGACGAGCAGCGCGGCGGCGCCCATCAGCAGCAGGGAGGCGCCGATCAACCAGACGTTGGGGTGCTTCCAGTCGACGTCGAGCATCGGTGAGAAGACCAGCAGTCCGCCGACCACGGACAGCAGGGCGAGCAGCTGCAGGCCGAAGCGCGCTCCCCCACCCGGCTGTTGCTCGGACAGCGGCGGCTCGTCCTCCAGCGGTTGCTCGAGGTCCGGGTGCTCGGTCTGCCGGCCGTGGATGTCGACCTGCGGCAGGTCGGTGAGCATCTCGACGATGCCGACGTCCTGCACGTCGTAGCTGTCCTCGACCCACTCGCGCACCTGCACCCGCTGGCTGCCGGTGCGGTGGATCAGGATCAGCCACATCCGCATCGTGTACGCCGCGGTGAGCAGCACGACACAGATCAGCGCGGCGAACGCGATGCGCGCGGGGAGGTCGCCGTCGATGCCGCGGCGGGCGGCCTCGTCGATGATGAGGTCCTTGGAGGCGAAGCCGGCCAGCGGCGGGACCGCAGCGAGCGCGAGCAGGCCGATGCCGACCATGCGCCGGGCTTCGGGATATTTGCTCAGCGCTCCGGACAGTCGCTCGACGGTCGTGCCGCTGACGAGGACCGACAGCCAGCCGATCATGAGGAACAGCAACGCCTTGAACATCGCGTGCGAGAGCAGGTGCGCGATGCCGAGATCCGCCGACCCGTCCGCCGCGACGACGGCGAGGCCGAGCAGCATCAGACCGACCTGGGACACCGTCGACCAGGCCAGCAGCCGCTTGAGGTCGTGCTGACAGAAGGCGAGGATGCCGGCGCCGACCATCGAGACCGACGCGACGAGCGCGAGGATGACACGGGCGGTGTCGGACAGCTCGAGCAGGGCGATCAGCTTGCCGAGCACGACAGTGCCGGCCGCGACCATCGTCGCCGCGTGGATCAGCGCGGAGGCGGGGGTCGGGCCCTCCATCGCGTCGGGCAGCCAGTCCTGGAACGGCACCTGCGCGGACTTGCCGGCCACCGCACAGATGAGGCAGAGCAGCGCCGCGGTCAGTGCCGTGCCGTGGGTGTCGGCCACGGCCGACCAGTGCCGCACGATGTCCTCGACGCCGGTGCTGTGCGCGCCCAGCGACAGGATGGCCAGCCCGATGACCAGCGGGGTGTCGGCGATGCGGGTCACCATGAATGCCTTGTATGACGCCCGCCGCGCCTTCTCCCGCTCGGACTCGTGACCGATGAGCAGGTAGGAGCACCAGCCCATCAGTTCCCAGCCGACCAGGATCAGCAGCACGTCGCCGGACAACACCACCAGTTGCATGGCGGCGGTGAACAGGCCCACGGCAGAGGCGAACTGGCGATAACGCGGGTCGCTGTAGAGGTACCACCGGGTGAAGAGCTGGACGACCCAGGAGACCAGGCCGACGGCGACAGCGACCAGCACCGACAGCCGGTCGACCTGCAGGTGGAGCGGCACGTCGAAGCCCGGTCCGAGCGGCAGCGACCCGATGCTGTCCGGGCCTGCGACGGCCCCACCGCGGGTCTCCTGCACGAGCAGGGCGATCGCCGCGACGAGGCCGAGGAAGCTGAACACGCTCGCGATCGCGAAGGCTCGGGAACTGCGCCGGGTGCCGAGAACGATCAGCACCGGGATCGCGACCTGCAGCAGCACGGCGAGATGGCTGGGCTGGATCGGGAAGTCGACCGCGAGGGTGCTGGCGTCGAACCGGCCGTCGGCCACGAGGTGGCTGAGCATCATTCGCGCTCACCCGCTTGTGCCATGTCGATGTTGCCGCGGGCGCGGAAGACGGCCAGGATCACGCCGAGCGCGACGGCGATCTCGGCAGCGGCGATGGTGATGACGAAGATCGTCATCACCTGACCGGCGCGCATCGTGTCGGGGGTCAGCGATCCGACCGCGACGAAGAGCAGCCCCGCCGCGGCGAGCATCAACTCGACACCGATCAGGACCAGCACGGCGTTGCGACGCGCGAGTACGCCATACAGCCCGATGCCGAAGAGCAGCCCGACGACGACCATCGGCAGCGCGGAGTGGATCACTTCGCGCCCTCCTTCACCGTGTCGTGCGCTGTCTCGTGCGTCGGGTCGGGCGCTGCATCCTGCCGTGGGCCGCGACCGATCGGCAGGCGCGCCAGGGCGAGTGCGGCGATCAGCGCGACCAGCAGCAATGCCGACAGGAGCTCGAACGGCCAGACCCAGCTGCCGAAGAGCCGTGTCGCGAGGAGGTGCGTGGTGCCGCCGTTGACCCGCGTCCGGTGATTGCCGAACGCACTGATCAGCACGGTCGCGAGCAACGCCGCGGTGGCCGCACCGACGACGAGCGCCGCCGCACGCTGCATCAGCGACGTGTCGTGCTCGTGGCTGCGACCGACCGGCGCACGCGTGAGCATCAGGGCGAAGAGTACGAGTATGACGACCGCGCCGACATAGACGAGAAGCTGCACCAGCGCTACGAATTCGGCGCCGAGCACCATGTAGCACCCCGCCAGTGCACCCAGGCTCACGATCAGCCAGAGCGCTGAGTGCACGAGGTGCTTGGTGCTGACGGCGAGCAGGCCGGAGGCCACGCTGATCGCCCCGGCAATGGTGAACAGCACGTCGTATGTCGTCACTCCGGCACCTCACCCGCGCCGGTGTCGATGCCCGTGTCGATGTGCGCCGGGGGCGGGACGGTCGGCATCCACTCGCCCAGCTTGTCCTTCTCGTGCAACAGGTTCCGGATGTCGCCGTCCGCGTATTCGAACTCGGGACTCCAGAAGAGCGCGTCGAACGGACAGACGTCGATGCAGATCCCGCAGTACATGCACAGGCTGAAGTCGATCGCGAACCGGTCGAGCACGTTGTGCTGTCGGGCGCGGCCGCCCTCGGTCTCCGCCGGCGTCGTCTCCTTGTGGGAGTCGATGTAGATGCACCAGTCCGGGCACTCGCGGGCACACAGCATGCAGGAGGTGCAGTTCTCCTCCAGCAGCGCGATCACGCCACGGCTGCGCTCCGGCAGGTCCGGGTGCACGTGCGGGTACTGCTGGGTGTGGGCGTGCGTGACCATCGTGCGACCCGTGGTCGCCATACCCTTTGCGAGGCCACTCAGAAACTTACTCATTGAGACGTCACCACCACTCCGACTGCCGTTATTGCGAGCTGCAGCAACGCGATCGGGACGAGACCGAGCCAGGCGACCCGCTGCAGCTGGTCCTCACGCAACCGGGGCCACGCGACACGGATCCAGATGATCAGGAACGAGAAGATGCCGCCCTTGATGAGCATCCACAGCCAGCCGACGTGGTGGTCGAAGGGTCCGGTCCAGCCGCCCAGCCAGAGCGTGGCCAGCAGGAACGACATCACGACGATGCCGGCGTATTCGGCGAGCAGGAAGAGCGCGAACCGCAGGCCGGTGTATTCGGTGTAGGGACCCATCACCAGCTCGGAGTCGGCGACCGGCATGTCGAAGGGCGGGCGTTGCAGCTCGGCGGTCGCCGCGACGAGGAAGACCAGTGCGCCCGGCAGCTGCCAGATGAGCCACCACGGGTTCCACGCGTGCGCGATGCCGACCAGCGACAGGGAGCCGGCGGCGATGGCGAACGACGCGCTGACCAGGATCAGCGGCAACTCGTAGGAGACCAGCTGCGCGGCGGTGCGCATGCCGCCGAGCAGGGAGTACTTGTTGCCGCTGGACCAGCCGGCCATCAGCGTGCCGACCGTGCCGACGCCGCTGACCGCGAGCACCCAGACCAGGCTGCCCGGGACGTCGGCACCGAAGAAGTCCGGGCCGAAGGGGATCACCGCGAGCGCGAGCAGGTAGGACACGATGCCCAGCGCGGGCGCCACCCGGAAGACGCTCTTGTCCGCGGCGAGCGGGACGATGTCCTCCTTCTGGGCGAACTTCACGCCGTCGGCGACCAACTGCGCCCAGCCGTGGAAGCCGCCGGCCTCCATCGGTCCGAGGCGGCCCTGCATGTGTGCCATGACCTTGTGTTCGGTCTGTCCGACCAGCAGCGGGAGCACGAGGAACGCCGCCAGGACACAGACGGAACGCAGGACGATGTCGAGGATGTCGCTGCCCATCTACCGCGGACCCCAGGATTCGTCGGGAACGCCGGGCGGCTGCATGCGGCGGCGCGGCGCACGGGCCGGCTTGCCGTCCGTGCCGCCACCGCCTGGCTCCTTGGCGCCGGGCCAAGGCTTGCTCGCACGAGCGACGAGAACGAACGACTTGCGCAGCGGGTGACCGTCGAAACCGTCCGGTAGCAACAGTTTTCGCAGCTTGGCATGGTTGGCGTCGGTGTAGTCGTCGAAGCCGATGCCGAACATCTCGTAGGTCTCGCGCTCGTGCCAGGCGGCGCCGGCCCACAGGCTGGTGCAGCTGGGGAGGGTGTCGCCGTCGGCGATGCGGGTGCTCACGAGAGTTTCGCGCAGGGCGCCGGGGGTGACGTCATACAGGTGCACGACGATGTCGAAGCCGGCCGTCTCGTCGGCGTCGGTCTGGTCGACGGCGGTGAGGAAGTCGAAGAAGCCGAAGCCCTCGCCGCGCAGGCGCTCCAGGGTGCTCAGCCAGTCCCCGGGCTCGCAGTTGACCGCGGGGACCTCGTAGGTCTGCTCGGTCACGCCTTCTTCTCCTCAGTGGGAGGAGCGACCAGCGGACGGCTCATCTCGGCGGCGGACGCCTTGCGCCCGGCATACCCGCCGAGCTTGGCGCGCAGCCCCTTGGTCTGCAGCCGCTCATCGGCGATCTGCTGCTGCAGCACCTGTATGCCGTGCAGCAGCGCCTCGGGACGCGGCGGGCAACCGGGCACGTAGACGTCGACCGGGATCAGCTGGTCGACGCCCTTGGTGACGCAGTAGGAGTCCCAGTAGGGTCCGCCGGAGTTGCTGCAGGCGCCGAAGCTGATGACGTACTTGGGCTCGGGCATCTGGTCGTAGAGCCGCCGGACGGCGGGCGCCATCTTGTCGGTGACCGTGCCGGAGACGACCATCAGGTCGGCCTGCCGCGGGCCAGGCGCGAAGGGGATCACGCCGAGCCGGATGAAGTCGTGTCGGGCCATCGACGCGGCGATGAATTCGATGGCGCAGCAGGCCAGTCCGAAGTTGAAGACCCACAGGGAGTAGCGACGTCCCCAGTTGAGGACGAGCCGCATCGGCTTCGGCGCGACGGCCTGGCCGACACCGACGCGGGGCATGGGCAGGTCAGTGGTCATTTCTTATCGTCCCAGGTGAGGAGGCCGCGACGGGCGGCGTGCAGTAGCCCGACCAGAACGACGGCGATGAAGATCGCCATCTCGACCAGGCTCGCAACGCCGAGGTCGTGGTCGCGCAGCACCAGCGCCCACGGGAAGAGGTAGACCGCGTCGACGGCGAAGACGACATACAGGAAGGCGTAGGTGATGTAGCGGAAGTGAGTCTGGGCCCAGCCACCGGTCGCCGGATCGACGCCCGACTCGTAGGTCGTCAGCTTCGCCAGGTCCGGCGCACTGGGCGCCAGCAGGCGCCTGGACAGCATCGCGGCAACGAAAAGCACCGCTCCGGCGACACCGACGCCGAGCAGCACCAAGTAACCGGTCACTCCCGAGGACACCCGGGCAGCCTAACCAGCGGGCGGGGTCCCGTGCATGAGGCTCTCCCGGAATGGACGGTGCAACCGGTCAACGGCGCTGCTTCGGGTGTCTCGGCGCCACTCCCCTCGCTCAGAGGCCGAGCCGGGAGATGTACTGGTCGGCGTAGGCCTGCTCGCCCGCGGCGTTCGGGTGCACCGGCACGTAGTTCTTGCCCCAGAAGGCGGGCTCGACCCAGCGGGTGCCGACGGGCTTGCAGGCGTCGTGCCCGACAGTGGGCGCGGACATGTCGACGTAGGTGACGCCCGTTGCGGCTGCGGCGCGCTGCACCGCGCTGTTGAGCGTCGCCTCGATCGAGTTCACATAGGCGACGTCCCCGGATGCGATGGGCATCACGGCGAAGCAACTCGAATTGTCGGCCGGCATCACGTGCGGGTAGCCGGCGATCGCGACCCGGGCGTTCGGCGCCTTCGCCCGCACGGACTTCAGCGCAGCGACGAGGTTCGGGTAGGTGGAGTTGTTGATGCTGTTGGCGAAGCTGTCGCCATACATCGTCTTGCAGGGGCTGCCGTAGCCGGCCGTCGCCATACCCGCGCTGCCGCAGGCGGCGATCATGTTGATGAACGTGTTGTTGTCGTTGCCGCCGATCGTCATGGTGACCAGATCGGTGGAGGTGCTCAGCGCGTCGAGTTGCGGCGCCACGACACCGAACTGCTTCGCCGTGAAGTCACCGGTCGTCGCGCCGCCGCACGACACATCGGTGAGCGCGAACCCCTTGGCAGCGGCGATGACGTGCGCGGAGTTCAGCGACGACTGGGTGCACTCGGGTGCAGCATCCGACAGCGGAAGGATGCCGGAACCGGCGCTGTAGCTGTCCCCCATGGCGACGTAGTTGAGCGGGGCGGGTGCGGCGGTGGCCGCCGGCGCGGCCAGGCCGGCAGATGCGACGACAGCTGCTGCGAGTGCGACAGCAGCCCGACGACGGTGGTGCTTCAAGGGATTCACGAGTCATCCGATCGTTCGAGAGCATGCAGGAGCAGGGACCGCAAGGGACCGTGTCGTCCCGATGGAGGCCACCAGACCTGTGACGCACATCACGTCCGGGTAACTGTGGAGCACAAGTTACCGACGGGTCAATACCTTGGGCGATCTCTCCGCGACCTCTGCGCGCCGGATCAGTGACCAGCACGCAGGGCTGGGAAGACCCTGAGTGCCAGCAATGGCGCAAGGTCGGCCGGTGCTTCGGAAGACAGGTCCGCCCAACGCAATTCGGCGATCTCGGCGGCAGGATCCCCCACAGGGACATAGGCGTGCTCATACACGGTCGCGGTGACCGTATGACCTGGTTCGTTGGCGGCATCCGAGGCGAACGTGCCGACCAGCCGCAGGTCTGCGGCATGCACCTGTATGTCGAGCTCCTCGCCGACTTCCCGCACGGCCGCGTCGATGGCACGCTCCCCCGGCTCGAGCTTGCCACCGGGGAACATGAACTTCGTCGTGCCGGATTTTCGGACCGTCAGCACGCGGCCCTCGGGGTCCCGGAACACGACAGCACTGACAACGATCTCCGAACCGGGCACGACCCGAGGTTATCGACGCCGCGACGGGAGCCGAGTAGCCCGTTGACCCTCGAGTCACCGCACGCTGGCCAGGAAGTTCCTGGTGCGCTCGTGCTGCGGGTCGTCGAGAACCTCGCGGGCTCGGCCGTGCTCGACGATCACACCGTCGGCGAACATCGACAACGTGTCACCCACTTCGCGGGCGAAGCCGATCTCGTGGGTGACGACGACCATCGTCATACCGTCCTCGGCGAGTGCCTTCATGACCACCAGGACCTCATCGACGAGCTCGGGGTCGAGCGCGGAGGTCGGCTCGTCGAAGAGCATCACCTTCGGGTGCATGGCGAGTGCCCGGGCGATGGCGACCCGCTGCTGCTGACCGCCGGACAGCTGATGCGGCTTCTTGTGCGCGTGCGCCGCCAGGCCGACCCGCTCGAGCTGGGCGACCGCTTCGTCGTGCGCGACCTTCTTGGACCGGCCGGCAACCTGCACCTGCGCGCACATGACGTTCTCGATCACGCTCTGGTGCGCGAAGAGGTTGAACCGCTGGAAGACCATGCCGATGTCGGTGCGGAACTTCGCGAAACGCTTGGCGTTCCACGGGTGGTACTTGTCCTGGGCACGGTCGAAGCCGACCTGCTGATCCAGCACGCGCAGGCTGCCGTGCTCGACTGCCTCCAGACCGTTGATGCAACGCAGGAACGTGGACTTGCCGGAGCCGGAGGGCCCGACGATGCAGGCCACTTCCCCGGCATCGACCTCGAGGTCGACGCCGCGCAGGACCTCGACGTCGCCGAAGCCCATCCGCACCTGCTCGGCAACGACGACCGGCGCGTTCTCGACGGGGCTCTTCTCACTCATGCCATGACTCCTGCCGAGGGTGCGTTCTGCTTGCGGAGCAGCCGGTCGGCCACACCGCCCGTGCGGACCATGCGGACCGCGTCGGAGCCGAAGCGCCGCTCCAGCCGCGACTGCAACACGGTCGCGATGGCGGTCAGCACCATGTACCAGACGCTCGCGACGATCAGCAGCTCGATGATCTGGTTGTTCTGCTTGTAGATCTGGCTGGCGTTGGTCATCAGGTCGTGGCCGGCGACGACATACACCAGCGATGTCGTCTTCAGCATCGAGATGAACTCGTTGCCGGTCGGCGGGATGATGATCCGCAGCGCCTGCGGGAGAACGATGACCCGCATCCGCTTCGCGGGCGTCATACCGAGTGCGTATGCCGCCTCCGTCTGACCCGAGTCCACGGCCTGTATGCCGGCCCGGACCGTCTCCGCGAAGTAGGCCGCCAGGTTGAGACCGAGGCCGAGCATGGCCGCGGTGAAGCCGGTCATCACCTCGTTGGTGTCCCAGTAGACGCCGGTCTCGGTGAACGGGATCTTGACGATGAGCAGCGGGAAGAGGAAGGCCAGGTTGTACCAGAAGATCAGCTGCACCAGCAGCGGTGTCCCACGGAAGAACCCGATGTAACCCGTTGCGGTCCAACGCAATACCGGGTTGTGGGCCAGTTTCATGACCGCCAGCACGACGCCGAGGACGAGACCGAGGACCGTGGCGAGGATCGAGATCTCGATGGTCACCCAGATGCCGTCGATGATCCGCTTGTCGAACAGGTAGTCACCGACGACCGACCACTCCAGTCGCGGGTTGGCGACGATCTCCCAGACCAGCCACGCCACGATCGCGAGTACGACGATGCCGGCGATCCAGCGCTGCACGTGTTTGGGCCGGGCGACCGGGATCTCGCGCCCGTCGGACGGGTCGACGATCGGTGCTGTCCGCGCGCTCATTGCGTGCCCCCGTTGATGGTTGCCTTCTGCACGGCGAGCCCCTTCATGTTGTATGCCGCGAGGATCCGCTGGTACTGCCCACCGGCGATCAGCTTGTCCAACGCGCTCTGAACGGCCGAGATCAGTTTCTTCCCAGTGGGATTCATCGCGATGCCCCATGGACTCTCGGTGCCCTTGAGAGCGACGACGTCGAGCTGCTGCTTCGGATCGGCAGCATGGCTCGCAGCGACCACGTAGTCGGTGATGTTGGTGTCGGCCCGGCCGCTCTTGAGCGCGAGCAGTGCGTCCTGGTCACCGGTGAAGCGCAGGATCTTGATCTTCTTCTTGCCCGCCTTGGTGCAGGCCTTGCTGTATTTCTCGGTGACCGCGAGCGAGGACCCGTTGTCGACCACGGACACCGTCCGCCCGCAGAGGTCGCCCGGGCCGGTGAGGTTGTCCGGGTTGCCTTTTCGGACCTGCATCGCGGCGCCCGCCAGAACGTAGTCGACGAATGCGACCTTCTGCTGGCGCTCCTTCGTGTCCGACATCGAGGACATGACGATGTCGTAGCGCTTGGTCAGCAGGCCCGGGATCTGCGCGTTGAAGTCGGCGTCGTTGATGGTGATCCGTAGGCCGAGCACGCGTGCGATGGCGCGGCCGAGCGCGGGGTCGACACCGATGATGGTCGAGCCGTCGGACGCGAAGAGTTCCATCGGCGGGTAGCCCTGGGACGTGCTGAACTGCAGGCCGTTCTTGCGCACCGCGGTCGGCACCAGCTTCGCCAGCTTCGGGTCCGGAGAGATCGAGTTGATCGTCTTCGCAGCGGGTTCCAGCTTCGGAGCGTCCTCGGAGGTCAGCGCTGTCGCAGCGGCCGCTTCGGACGCATGCAGGTCGCTGAGCGGCCGGGCGCCGCAGCCGGCGACCAGGACCGCGCCGGCGAGCGCTGCGGCCGAGCAGGCGACGAGATGTCGGGAACGGGCGATCATCGAGACTCCTTCGGGAGGTGCTGGTTCATCGTTGCCACCGGACGACCCCACCCACCACGGTGGTGAGCACGGCGGTGTCGCGCAGTTGTGCCGGCGTGGCTTCCAGCGGGTCGGTGTCGACCACGATGAAGTCGGCCAGCCGCCCCGGCGTGAGCAACCCCTTGTGCTGCTCTTCGCCTGCGGCATACGCGGATCCGAGCGTGTATGCCGTGATCGCCTCACCCACGCCCAGTCGTTGCTCGGGCTGCCAGCCCCCGGCGGGCGAGCCGTCGGCGCGAGCACGGGTGGCGGCGGCATACAGGCCGTGGAAGGGGTTCGGTTCCTCGACGGGGGCGTCGGAGCCGAAGGCGAGCGGCACCCCGGCATTGAGCACGTCCCGCCAGGCGTATGACGCAACGTCGCGATCACCGAGCAGCGTGTCGACCAGCTCGATATCGCTCGTGCAGTGCGTCGGCTGCATCGACGCCACCACGCCGAGGGCGGCCATCCGGCGGATGTCGACGGGTCGCAGGTGCTGAGCATGCTCAATGCGGTGTCGCAGGCCGCTGCCTCGCGTTGCGACGTGTTCGTAGGCGTCGAGCACCGACTGTGCGGCGCGGTCGCCGATCGCGTGCGTGGCGACGGCGATCCCGGCCGCGTCCGCGAGCGACACCAGGCGCAGCAGCTCCTGCTCGGAAGTGACTGCCATGCCATGGTTTTCGGTGCCGGTGAACGGCTCGGTCAGATGACAGCTGTGCGACCCGAGCGCCCCGTCACCGAAGAGCTTCACCGGACCGGTCGTGACCCAGTCGTCGCCGTCACCGGTCTTGCGGCCCTCGTCGATCGCGACCTCCAGCGCACCGACCGGGATGGCCTTGTGCACCCGGAGCCCGAGATGTCCCTGGTCGCGCAGTCCGAGGTATGCCGCGCGCACCACTTCACCGTCGATGTCGTGGATGCTCGTCAGGCCGACGCTGTGCAGCAGCTCCTGGACGCCGAGCAGTTGCTCGGGCAGGTCCGCACGCGACGCCTCGCGAGCGAGTTCACGGAACTGGGCGATCGCCGACTCGCGCACGATGCCGGTGAATTCGCCGTTCTCGTCGCGGTCATAGGCCCCGCCGACCGGGTCCGGAGTGCCCGTGTCGATGCCTGCGATGCGGAGGGCAGCGGAATTCACCCACGCGCTGTGGCCGTCGATGCTGTCCAGCACCGCCGGGCGATCGCCGAGCAGCGAGTCCAGCGCCAGCCGGCTCGGTCTGCCACGGCCCGCCCAGCGGTTCGCATCCCATCGTCCGCCGGAAATCCATTGCCCCGCGGTCGTTTCCGCGGCGAAGGTTCCGACCCTGCGCAGTGCATCATCCAGGTCGAGGGCGCCACGAAGGTCGACCGCGGTGAGGCTCTCGGCGAGGTTCTCGGTGTGGATGTGCGCGTCATACATGCCCGGCAGCACGCAGGCGCCGTCGAGGTCGACCAGCTCAGCACCGGCACCAACTTCAGCGTGCACATCCGCCTCGTCACCGACCGCGACGATGCGTCCGGCCTCGGTCGCGATCGCGGTCGCCACGGGGTCGCCGGGCACTCCGGTCCGGATCCGGGCGTGACGGAAGACCTGCACGGGCATCAGTAATCCTCTTGCTCGTCGAGAAGCCCATTGCGGGCTGGGCCGGCACCATCACCGGGAATCCTCGGTGAATCAGCGCGTGGTTGCTTTACGTTGGCTAGACCGTATGAGCCAGGTCACTTCTTGAGAAGACCCCTGGACACGACGATGCGCCCAGCTGAGAGTAAGGAGAACTGATGCTTCGACCGGAGCACCTGGTGACGTTGCGCGAAGTGCTGCGCCTCGGGTCATTCGCGCAGGCGGCGAACCGGCTCGGCTACACGTCATCGGCGGTCTCTCAGCAGATGTCCGCACTCGAGCGAGAGATCGGAGTGACGCTCTTCCACCGCTCGGCACGCTCGATCGTGCCGACCGAGGCGGCACATACGCTCGCCAGGCACTCGACCGTCGTCCTCACGGAGATCGACCGTCTCGTGGCGGCGGCCGAGCAGGCCCGCAACCAGTCCGCCGAGGTCATCCGGCTCGGTCTCTTCCCGAGCTTCGCGACGTGGGCATTGCCTCCCCTGCTGCAGCGCATGGACCCCGCCGCGCGAGACGGCTTACGCCTGACGGTCGGCGAACCGTCCTCTCTACTGGGCCAATTGGGGGCGACGGGTGACCTGGACGCGATGATCGTCTACCAGGTCGGGCAGAGCGGCCTGTCGTGGCCGTCGTCGCTGCGCCGGCACTGGCTCGCAGAGGACCCGTTTGTCGTCGCCTACCCCGAGCAGTGGCCGGCGCCACCGTCGCCATACACGATCGAGCAGTTCCTCGACCTGCCCTGGATCCTCAATGTGCCGGGCACCGGCGATGCCGCGATGACGGACGCGGTGTTCTCCCGGATGGGCATGCGACCGCGCGTTGCCGCCTACTGCGACGACCTGCAGGCGACCCTCGGGATGGTGGCCATCGGACTCGGCGCAGCGCCGGTCCCACGACTCGGTGTCAGCGCGGGCATCCCGGACGGAGTGATCACCCTGCAGGCACCATGGCTCAACCTGAGCCGCAGCATCTTCGCCCTCGTCCCCGCGGAGCGGGAGACGCCCGCCGTCACCGGGTTGCTGCAGGCGATCGAAGAAGTCATGAAGGACGCGCCGGTGCGACACAGCGCCTGATGGACCCTCCTCAGGCACTCGACCCGCTTGCGTGAGCCAGGTCACAACAAAGTAGCGATGCTACTGATTTTGACTTATCTGGTAACTACTCCTTATGTTTGAACCAGTCACGAGTTCCAGCGACAAGCCCTGGCTTGCTGGACGGCAACCCTCACGCACGTGGCGGGGTGCCCCAGGTGAATGACTAGGCCGCAGTGCCCGATTCATGCGATCGACAGTGCGGCAAGCACGGCAGTCACCCATTGCCCGCCGGCACGCCGATCGCGTGCGGCGGGTTTGAGCACGGCCGGGCGCATCCGTCATACCAGCGACCCTGAGGACACCATGCCTGACATCCCCGACCCGTCGAACGTCCCCGCACTGCCGGACCGGCCGACCCTGCCGCCGCGCCGCACGCACACCCGCCGCAGCTGGATCGGTGCCGCCGTGCTCGGCCTCGTGGTCGGTGGCGGCGGCGGGTTCGCCGCCGGTCGCGCGTCGTCCGACGACGCGGCGTCCGGCAAGAAACTCACCACCGTCAAGATCGGTGTCACCGACGCCGACCAGGACTACTGGACGGTCTTCAAGAAGCTCGCCCGCGAGCGCGGCATCAAGATCCAGACGGTCAACTTCTCCGACTACACCCAGGCGAATCCCGCTCTGGCGCAAGGACAACTGGACCTCAACCTCTTCCAGCACCTGGTGTTCCTCGCGACCTACAACCAGCAGTCGCACCAGACGTTGACCCCGGTCGGCTCGACGTATGTCGTGCCGCTCAGCCTCTACTCGCGCAAGCACAAGTCGGTCCGGTCGATCCCGGCAGGCGCCAAGATCGCCATCCCGAACGATGCGACCAACCAGGCGCGTGCGCTGCTGGTGCTGCAGCAGGCCGGCCTGCTGAAGCTGAAGGGCGGCGGCAACATCCTGTCCACGCCCGCGGACGTCGACAAGCGCGCGTCCAAGGTGCAGGTGACGCCGGTCGACGCGTCGCAGACCGTCACCTCGCTGTCGTCGGTCGACGGCGCCGTCATCAACAACGACTTCGCGCTGGACGGGAAGCTCAACCCGAAGTCGGCGCTCTACTCGGACGACCCGAAGTCCGCAACGGCACAGCCCTACATCAACGTGATCGTGGCTCGCGAGCAGGACAAGGACAACCCGACGTATGCCGAGGTGGTCAAGCTCTACCAGGACCCGCGCGTCTCGAAGCTCGTCGTCGCCGAGTCCAAGAACACCAGTGTGCTGGTCCGCAAGCCGGCCGCCGCGCTGCGCAAGCTGCTGGCCGGCCTTGAGAAGACGGTGGCGTCCAAGTGACCGCCACACTCGGCAAAAGCACTGAGCCTGCTGCAGATTCGACGGACCCCCTGGTCCGGCTCGAGTCCGTGAGCAAGGTCTTCGGCAAGGGTGACGACCGGCACCATGCGCTGTCGGACGTCGACCTCGAGATCCACCGCGGCGAGATCTTCGCCGTGATCGGGTACTCCGGCGCGGGCAAGAGCACGCTGGTCCGGTTGATCAACGGGCTGGAACGGGTCACCTCCGGGTCGGTCACCGTGGACGGGGTCGACATCACCAAACTGCGCGGCAAACCGTTGCGCGCCATACGTCGTCGCATCGGGATGATCTTCCAGCAGTTCAACCTGATGCGATCCCGGACGGTCTTCGGCAACGTCGCCTACCCGCTGCAGCTCGCCGGTCTCAGCCGCGTGGAGCAGGAGGACAGGGTCGCCGAGCTGCTGTCGTTCGTCGGGCTGCTGGACAAGGCGTGGGCCTACCCGGAGGAGTTGTCCGGCGGTCAGAAGCAGCGAGTGGGCATCGCGCGGGCGCTGGCCAGCGAGCCGGACCTGTTGCTGGCCGACGAATCGACGTCGGCTCTGGATCCGGAGACCACTCAGGACGTGCTCGCCCTGTTGCGCCGGGTCAATGAGCAGTTCGGGATCACCATCGTCGTGATCACGCACGAGATGGATGTCGTGCGCACGATTGCAGACCGCGTCGCCGTGCTCGATTCCGGGCGCGTCGTCGAGACGGGTGCCGTGCGCGACATACTCGGCGCGCCGCAGGCGGAGACCACGCAGCGTTTCCTCGCGGCGACCGTGGGCAACCGCCCGGATGCCCAACGTTTGCAAGAGCTTCGCGACTCATCCGACGACACGCTCGTCACGGTGACGGTCAGCGACGACCGTGGGCTGGGTTCGCTGCTCAGCGCCGCAGCCAGGGAACACGGCATCGACTTCGAGATCGTGTATGGCGGGATCACCGAGCTCAAGCACGAGTCGCTCGGATCGTTCACGCTCGCGCTGCGCGGGCCCGCTGCCGGAGTGGACGCGACGATCGAGGCGCTGCGCACCGCCGGCACCGTGGAAGGGAGCCGGCGATGACTTCGACCGACTGGTCCACGCTGTGGCCGACGTTCCAGACGGCGATCGGGCAGACGCTGCTGATGGCGGTCGTGACGATCCTGATCGGCGGGATTCTCGGCCTGGTGCTCGGGGTCGCCCTCTTCACCACGCGTGGCGGCGGACTGATGGAGAACCGCTCGGTCAACGCGGTGCTGAACGTGCTGGTGAACATCGTGCGGCCGATCCCGTTCATCATCTTCGTGACTGCGATCGCCCCCCTGACCCTGCACGCGATGGGTTCGACGATCGGCACCAAAGCGGTGCTCTTCCCGCTCGTCATCGCCGCGACATTCGGGGTGTCCCGCATCGTCGAACAGTCATTGGTGTCAGTCGATCCCGGCGTGATCGAAGCTGCGGAGGCGATGGGCGCCGGACCGTGGCAGATCGTCCGAACCGTGCTGGTGCCCGAGGCGTTGGGCCCGTTGATCCTCGGGTACACCTTCATCTTCGTCGCGGTCGTCGACATGACGGCGATCGCCGGAGCGGTCGGAGGCGGCGGACTCGGTGACTTCGCGATCACCTACGGCTACCACCGCTTCGACTGGACCGTGACCTGGGTGGCTGTCGCTGCGATCATCGTGCTCGTGCAGCTGGCGCAGTTCGGCGGGAATGCCCTGGCCCGCAAGGCGCTGCGCCGGTAGCCGCGGGTCGAGTAGGGCGAGGAACGAGCCCGTATCGAGACCAACCTTATTGCGGTGCCGGCACACGGCTGCTTAGGGTGATCACTTCCGACGAGCGAGAGGAGGCCGCGATGTCCACTCCACCTGCCGGCCTCCAGAAGCAGGCCGGTTCCTGACGCAAGGAACCTCATGACTCTGCATTTCCACTCACCGTCCACCGACGCCGAGGCGATCGACCTCCTGACGTCGTCACCGGCGCCGCTGGACTCTCCGACGCAACACCGCTTCCGCACCGAGCTGCACCTGCTCGATGCCTTCGACACCGGGCGCCGCCGCCCCGAATGGGTGTGGGAGGTCCGGGACGAGGCCAACGCCTCCCTCGGGGTCATCGCCGCCCTGGGGGCCGACAAGCCGTCCGAACACGCCTACGTGCTGGACTTCTTCGGGCTTCCCGAAGATCCGCACGCGGCTCGGGCACTCGTCGAGCACGCCACGAACGCTGCCGTCGAGAGCGGCGCCGAGGAGGTGTGCCTCTACGCGCCGCCCGGGACGACGTATGACGCGCCCGTGCTCCGGCCCCTCGCGGGTGCTCTCAGTGCTGCCGGCTGGCAGCTGTTCGTCGAGCGGCGCCACTACGAGTTCGAACCGACTGTCCGGCTCGGGGACGGCCGGTCGGCCGAGTTCTCGTTCGCGCGGGTGAATGATCCCGGTGACCCGGCACTTGCCGCATGTCATCGCGAGGTGATGCGCGAGACACTGGACGCCCACGACGCCGATGCCATTGCACGGCTGGGTTTCGATGCGGCCTGTGAGGAGTCACTCGCGTATCTGCTTGACGCGGATCCCGTCGACTGTATTCACCTGGCACGTAACGCATCCGGAGCAGTGGTCGGGATGGTGTCGGGGCGGACGATGCCGACCGGACGCGCCTTCGTCCTGTTCGTCGGTGTGGCGCTGGAGCACCGCGGACATGGCTACGGACGCGAGTTGCTCGCCTGGCAGACGCGGCAGTTGATCGCCGACGGCGCCACGGTGCTCATCGCCGACACCGACAATGCGAACGTGCCGATGGCTCGCGCGTTCGCCGATGTCGGCTGGCCGCAGACCGAGACCCGGATCGACCTCCGAATGCGGGTCGTGTAGGGCGAGGAACGAGCCCGTATCGAGACCTAGCCGAACAGCGCGTTCAGTTCGCCGTGACTACGTGCGCCGGCCAGTTCGTCATACGTGCCGGCGTCCAGGAGTTCGCGGGCGGCTCGTTCGAGATGCCCGAATATCGCTCCTGCCAATGACGATCCGGCTGACACCCGACGTGCTCCGGCCTCCTTCAAACGAGGGATGGCCGGGGCGCTCGGGCCGGTCAGGATGTTGACCGGCGCGTCGATCGCCGCCGTCAGCCGCGAGACGACCTCTAGGTCGGTCACGCCGGGCACGAAGATCCCGCTCGCGCCGGCGTCGAGGTAGGCCGTCGCGCGCGCAATGGTGTCGTCGAAGTCTGCGGCGCCGAGCAGGTAGCTGTCGGTCCGTCCGTTGATGTAGAGGTCGATGCCGGCGTCCGCGGCTGCCTCCCGCACGACACGGACTCGATCAGCCGCCTCATCGATCGGTCGCAACGCTCCGGCGAACGCATCCTCGATGTTGACGCCGACGGCGCCTGCTTCGATGACGAGGCGGGTCGTTTCGGCGAGATCCGCTGTGCTGTCGCCGAATCCGCCTTCGATGTCGCAGGACACCGGCACGGTAGCGACGGCACAGATGCGGCGCAGGTGCGCGAGCATCAGCTCGCGATCGAGCACGTTTCCGTCCTGGGTGCCGAGCGACCAGGCGACCGCCGCGCTCGAGGTTGCCAGGGCCTGCGCGCCGGCGTGCTCGATCACCGTCGCCGACGCGGCATCCCAGCAGTTGGGCAGCACGAGCAGGTCGTCGTGGAGGGCGTGGAAGGTGGCGGCGAGTTCGGTTTGTGTCATGGGACCACGCTAGGCGGGATTCGGGCTTCGCACCGGCAGGTTTTCGACGTGGCAGATCTCACGGGCCGCCGCGGCGGCCGTGGGTGCGCGGGGCGTCATACCCACCGTCGGGCGGGACCATCTCACCGCGCACGCCGAGCAATCGAACCGGTCGCTCGTCGGAAAGCCGTGTGTAGAGGGCGAATGCAGTGTCGGCGATGACGGTGGCGTCGTAGGTCGGTTCGGGCAGTTTCCGGACCCGGGTGACGGTGAAGAACGGCGCGAAGCGGATCTTGAGGTGCACCCGGGTGCAGGCCCGGTCCTCGCGGCGCAGGTCCTTCTCCACCAGTGCCGCGAGTTCGCCCAGCGCGGCGCGGATCTCGTCGGGGGTCCGGAGATCCTGCTGGTAGGTGGTCTCGTGCCCGTGCGCTCGTGCTATCCACGGCGTGTCGTCGACGATGGCGCTGCCCGCACCGCGGCCGAGGCGTCCGATGTGCGGTCCGGTGTTGGGCCCGAACTCGGCCGCCAGCAACTCGTCGGAGGCAGCGGCAAGGTCGTTGACCGTGCGGATCTCGTGTGTTTCCAGCCGTTTCGAGGTCTGGCTGCCGATGCCCCACAGCGCCTTGACCGGTTTGTCGCCCATCACCTCGAGCCAGTTGTCGCGGGTGAGCTGGAAGACGCCCCGTGGCTTACCGAGGTCGGTCGCGACCTTGGCACGGATCTTGGTGTCACCGATGCCCACGCTGCAGTGCAGGCCGGTCGCGTCGAGGACGGCGCCGCGCACGGCCTGCGCCGTCCCCCACGGATCATCGGTGTCGATGCCGATGAAAGCCTCATCCCAACCGAGCACCTCGACCACTGCGCCGGGGAAATCCCGGAGGGTTTGCATCACCCTCTCTGAAACCGCTTCGTAGACAGGGAAATCCACGGGTAGGAAGACTGCGTCCGGGCATCGACGGACGGCGATCTTGAGCGCCATACCTGAGCGGATGCCGAATTCGCGCGCCTCGTAGGACGCGGTCGAGACCACTGCCCGCTCGGTCGGGTCACCGCGACCGCCGACGACGACCGGCTTGCCCTCGAGCTCGGGATGACGCTGGATCTCGATGGCAGCGAGGAACTGGTCCATGTCGACGTGCAGGACCCAGTGCGTCATACGGCTCACCTCGCTTGCAGCTCACTGCGTCAGCTCAGCTTGCCGTATGACGCACGGGTTCAGCGAGTGCCGGCGACCTGACGTGTCGTGACGTTGATCCGGTTGAAGAGGTTGGTCGTGGCGATCCAGGTGACGAGCGCGGCCAGCGCCTTCTCGTCATACCGGTCGGCCACCTCGTCCCAGACGGCGTCGGGGACGGGATCGAGGCTGTCGGCGATCCGCGTCATGTGCTCGGCGAGGAGCAGCGCGGCGCGTTCATCGTCGTTGTAGTACGGCGCGTCGCGCCAGCCGGCGAGGGAGATCAACCGCTCGTCGCTCTCGCCTGCCTTCTTCGCGTTCTCCAGGCCGTACTGCAGGCACCACGAGCAGCCGTTGATCTGGCTGACCCGCAGGTGCACGAGCTCGAGGGTCGCATCCGGGACTCCTTGCCCCTTGGTGGCCGCGACCAGCGCGTAAATGCCTTTGACGCCGGACTGGTCGAGCAGGTAGGCCGGGTTCGTCATACGGGGTTCCATGGTGGATGGGCTCCTTCTGTTGGTTGGATCTGTCTAGGTTCGGATTCGTTCACAGCGGGTGACGCATGACGCAGGGAGAATGTGACAGGTGAGTGACGAAGAATTTCTGGCGAAGGAGTTCGACACCCATCGGACGCGGTTGCGGGCGGTGGCCTACCGCGTGCTCGGCACGTACGGCGACGCGGATGACGCCGTACAGGAGGCGTGGCTGCGGTTGGCCGGCACCGACCGCAGTTCAATCGACAACCTGAGCGGCTGGCTCACGACGGTCGTCTCGCGGATCTGCCTGGACATGCTGCGGTCACGTCGCACCCGCGGCGAGCAGGAACTGGACGACGAGGCCGACCTGGAGGAACCGACCACAGAGGGCCCGGAATATGTTGCTGTGCAATCAGATTCGGTGGGGGCGGCGCTGCTCGTCGTTCTCGACTCGCTGACTCCGGCGGAGCGACTGGCGTTCGTACTGCACGACCTCTTCGGAGCGCCGTTCGAGCAGATCGCGCCGGTGGTGGAGAAGTCGTCCGACGCGACGCGCCAGCTGGCCTCCCGGGCACGGCGCAAGGTGCGCAGCGCCGCTCTGCCGGAGGCACGGGACCGCCAACGCACGGCGGTTTCGGCGTTCCTGCGGGCCTCACGCAGCGGCGACCTGGCCGGACTGCTCCGGGTGCTCGATCCGGACATCGAGTTGCGCGCCGACCGGGTCGCGGTGGCGGCCGCTGCGGCCGCGCCCGGTGGCGCACCGGATATCGATCATCGGCTCCGTGGCGCGCAAGCCGTCGCCGCGGCGTTCCAGGGCCGTGCGAAGGGTGCGCAGCTGGCGCTCATCGACGGTCTCATCGGCGGGGTCTACGCGCCGGGAGGGAAGGTGCTCTCCACGATCGCGGCTCGCATCCGCGACGGTCGCATCGTGCGGATCGACATGTGCGCCGATCAGGACACCATCGCGGGCATGGAGATCGAGCTGCTGGAGGTGCCCTGAGCCGGCTGCCCGCGTCGTAACTTCCGTACAGTCATGTGCATGGCGATGGGTCTGATCGGCGGGATCGGTCTTCTCGCCTGTGCGGCGGCGATCTTCTTCACCACTCGGGCTGCCGCACGCGGCACATTGCCACGAGGCATGCGCATGGGGATCAGGACTGCGATCACGCAAGCATCCGATGAGGCGTGGGTGGCGGCACACGGTGCAGCGATGCCGTGTGCTCGCCTGCTCTCGATCGTGGCCACGATCTTCGGGGTCGCGCTGATCGTCGCCGGTGCGATGGCTTCGGCCGCGGACACGAGTCCTGCCGTAGTCGTGCTCTTCATTCTCGGCTACGGATCCGTTCTGATCGGAGCGTGGCCGCTGGTGCGTATCGCGAACAACGGTGCGTCCCGTCGGCAACAACCCGGGGCGCAGGGTGACGGCTCCGACCGACTCGAGTAACCAGCCAACCGTGCGCTTCCGGACCGCGGTCGGTATGCATGCGCCGTCGTATGCCGTCAGTCGCCCGGGCGGGTCAGGTAGTGACGGCCGGACGGACTGGTCCAGGTGCAGACTCCGTCGGCGGTCATCGACACGCGCCACCCGCCTTCATGTTTGGCGCGGTGATGGTGCCGGCACAGGCATTGCAGGTTGCTCGCGCTCGTGTCGCCGTCGGGCCACGGGTTGACGTGGTCGACGTCGTCGAGCCGCGCCGGACGCGTGCACCCGGGGAATCGGCAGTGTTGATCTCGGGTCACGACGAATCGTCGTAATCGCGCACCCGGACGGTAGGTGATGTCGGAGGTCTCCACTGTCGCACCGGTTTCGGCGTCGACTAGGGCACGGGTCAGTTCGGTGCCAAGTTTCTGACACAGCTCCGTCAGCACGGCGGCGGGTATGACGCCAAGCCCTTCGATGACGACGTCGCCGATGCGATAGCGGGCCAGTGGATCGAGGCGACACCCGTCCGGGTACGAGCTTGCCGGATTCTTGTCCTGTCGATGCCTCGAAGGACGCGCGGCGTGGGGATCCAGATGTTGCGAGCTGTCGGATTGCGTTGCGCCGAGGTCGATTTCGACCCTTGTCACGATCCGGCGGCCCTGAGCCGGATCCCCCATGCCCGGATCGCTCACAGTCGGATCGCTCCCGGCGCGCACCGTGCACGGCCGCCGTTCGACGAGGTTCATCGTCGGTGTGTCCAGCCGGGTCAGCTCATCGAAACCCTGGCGAGTGCTCTGCCGCAGCAGCTCCTCCAGCTGCGGCTCGACGAAGGAGTACAGCGGACGAACAGTGGGCTCGTTCTCCTTGTCGTGGTCGTTGTTGCTGTCTTTGTCGCTGTCTTCGTCTTTGTCGTGATCGCCGACAGAACCGGCCGGCTCGGCCTTGACCGGCCGAAGCGGGATCTGCACGACGCAGGTAGCGCTGATCGAGACGTTCCCGAGCAATAGGTCGATGAAGGCGTCGACCCGGCACTCGTCGAGGCTCTTGCCAGTGGTGTTGTCCCGGTGCAGTTGTCGGGCCAATTCGTTGACACCGGCCATTGCCCGCATCGCGTCCTCTGTCGGGAGGATCGCCTGAAATGCGCTCAGCCCCGGCTCGTGATGTGGGAACACCCGGACTCCCTTCGCCTGGGCCCGCCGCTTGCCGGCCGATTTCTCGGCGTCCGCGGGAGCCACGTCGGCGAGCAGCCGCCGTGCGCGTCGCACGAGCTTGGTCGAGGTCAGCGGAACCGGCTCGCACGCACCGTCCTCTGCCTCCTCCGCAACGTGTGCGTCATCGATCGCAGCGAGTAGCTGCGACTCCACCTCCCGGGCGACCTTGGGTGACGAGTCGCGAAGGGTCTCGGCGACGACGCTGAGCTTGCGCGGGTCGAGCGCCCCGGCGGAGACGAGGCCGAACAGCCTTGGCGTGCAACGAATCGCGTCCACAGCGTCGCCGAGCCTGTTGGTGGTTTGTCGGTCTGACCAGCCGAGACGCACGCCCACCTCCTGCGGCAACCACTCGTCGGCGTAGGCGCCAATCGGGTGCCGGACCTCGCGCGGCCCCGCGCCCGTGGGCGACAGAACCTCCTCGATCGCGGCGACCTGCGCGAGACGAACCGACTGGGCCGCCCAGGCGGTGTTCTGCACCTGCTGACACGTGACGACCTGGTCGAGCAACTGGTCACGTGACACATCGGAAGTCCCCGCGCGGACTCGGTCCGACGCTTCCCGCAGCAGTGTCTGTGCGGTCGTCAACAACACGTCGACGGATGCCCCGGTGATGGCTTCACCAGGGATCAACGGCGGCTGTTTCGACATACTCAAATGATAACTGTGTTCGAATTCGATTTCAAGCGCTAGGGCCATCAATCTTGTTGATTCAGAACACGTTTGATGCTGCCGCTCTGATCACACAGAGCCACCGAAAGCCTATACGAGATGCCCGACACCCGCCCTTCTGCGAAGGTGGGGACATGACACCACGATGGCCGTTCGACGGCCTCGCGATCGCCGGGTCGGGGCTCGTCCTGCGACCCGTGCGCGATGCGGACATCGAGCGCCTCGTGGCGATCTTCCCCGACGATTTCGACCTCGATCCGACGTACCCTCCGCTCCACGGAGTGCCGCCGGCCATCGACCACGAACGCCGGCTCGTCCAGAGCATCTGGCGCCATCGCGGCTGCTGGTCCGTCGACGACTGGGCACTCGATTTCGGTGTATGGCGCAACGGCGCGCCCCTCGGCATACAAACCCTCGAGGGCACGGAGTTCGCCCAGGAGCACACCGTGGACAGCGCATCCTGGATCGCAAAACCTTTCCGTGGCAAGGGTTTCGGCATACAGGCTCGGGAGCTCGCGCTGGCCTTTGCTTTCGAAACGCTTGGGGCTGAGAAGGCCATCACGTCCGCGGTCGTCACCAACCATGCCTCGCTCGGCGTCAGCCGGCACCTCGGCTACCGCGACGATGGCGTCAAGCCGCACGACACCGGCACCGAGATCGTCCAGCTGCGGCACCTCGTCCTGGACCACTCCGACTGGGCAGCACAACACCGAACCAGCCCGACTGTCACCGGTTTTGAGCCGTGCCGGCCGTTCTTCGGGCCGGCCTGAGAGTCATTTCTCCGCAGGACGGCCGAACTCGCCGACCCAGCGATCGCCGCCGCGCATCGGGATCCGTCGCAGCCGGGTGAGTCGAACTCCTTCGGTTGCAACGCGTTCCACCTCATCACGCGCCAACAGGAAGGGCGGACCGGGTGGGTCGCCCTCACCGGGGCACCTCGCAACGACCAGAATCTCGCCTCCCGACGCGCACAACGACGCAACACCGGCCGCCGCTGCCGCGTGGAGTTCCGGCGGCAGCGCCTGCAGGGTCGTGCACTCGATCACCAGGTCGAACGCGGCGAGCCACCGTGCCGGCAGGTCCAACAGATCGCCGCGCCGATAGTCCACCACCGACTCCGGATGCCGCTCCCGCGCTACCTCTACCGCGGTGGCCGAGATGTCGAAAGCCGTCACGTCGAAGCCATAGGACGCGACGAGCTCGGCATCGTCGCCATACGCACAACCGATGACGGCCGCCCGCCCTCGTCCGCGACCACCTGCGAAGCGCTCCGCCATCCACTCGACGAGGTATGGCGTGGGCTCGCCGTGATCCCACGCGACCGGTGAGGCGCCGGCTCGCGCTTCGGCATACACCGTCTCGTACCAGTTCTCGGATCCACGATCGGCAGCCATCCGGCCATCGTCCACTACGAGCGCGACTCCCGCCCGACCATTCGCGCACCTCCTGCAGGGCCGAATCCGCCTCGGCGCCGACGCCCAATGTGGGGCCAGTAGAACGTGCGCTCGCGCGCACCAGCTGCTGGTCCCAACCCCGCACCGGGGCCGCAGACCCACCCCGGCCTGCAGATGGTGCGCACGACGGGCCGCACCATTCGCAGGACAGGCAGGACAGCGTCCAGACCCCTCGGGAACAAAACTCCCAACGGGAGCCTTGAGCCCATAAGACTCAACTTTTCGCAGCGACACGACTCGTCCACCGGCACCGGCCGACGAACCCGTTCGTGTCGCCAATACGCCTCACGAGTGTGGTGCGCGCAAAGCTGCCGGACAGTCGCTCCGCGCCTGACCGGCAACTTTGACCGCATCCGCCCGCTCCATTCCTATTAACTACCCAAGGAGAGCGATGACCCGAACAACCGAGCTGCCGGTGCTCTTTCTGCACGACCAGGTGGCACTGCCCGGCATGACCCTGCCCATCGAGCTCGACGACGAGGCGCGTGCCGCCGTCGATGCAGCCCGTGCTGCGGGGCTGGAGCAACTGCTGCTCGCGCCGCGCATCGAGGACAAGTACCCGACGGTCGGCGCCGTCGCCACCATCGAGCAGGTCGGCCGGATGCCGCACGGCGGCCCCGCCGCGGTGCTCCGCGCCACCGATCGTGCCCGCATCGGTCGCGGCGTCGCCGGACCCGGTGCCGCGCTCTGGGTGGAGGTCGACGTCGTCGAACCCGGCGAACCCACCGAGCGCACCGCCGAACTCGCCACCGACTACAAGCGCCTGGTGGTCGCGACCCTGAAGCGCCGCAACGCGTGGCAGGTCATCGATCACGTCGAGTCGACCGATGACCCGCACGCCCTGGCCGACCTGGCCGGGTGGGCGTCCTACCTCTCGTCGCAGCAGCGCATCCAGCTGCTCGAGGAGACCGACGTCGACAAGCGGCTCGAGACCCTGATCAAGTGGACCGGCGATCACCTTGCCGAGCAGGAGGTCTCCGACAAGATCGCAACAGACGTTCGCGAGGGCATGGACAAGAGCCAGCGCGAGTTCCTGCTGCGCCAGCAGTTGGACGCCATCCGCAAGGAGCTCGGCGAGAACGAACCCGAGGGCGCCGACGACTACCGCACCCGGGTCGAGGCAGCCGATCTGCCCGACGCCGTGCGGGAGGCCGCGCTGCGCGAGGTCGGCAAGCTCGAACGCTCCAGCGAGCAGAGCCCCGAGGGCGGCTGGATCCGCACCTGGCTGGACACCGTCCTCGAACTCCCTTGGAACAACAAGACTTCCGACCGCACCGACATCAACGCGGCGCGCGAGGTGCTAGACGCCGACCACCACGGCCTGGAGGACGTGAAGGACCGCATCGTCGAATACCTCGCCGTGCGTGGTCGCCGCGCCGAGCGCGGCCTGGAGGTCGTCGGCGGGCGAGGGTCGGGTGCCGTGCTGGCGCTCGTCGGCCCGCCCGGGGTCGGCAAGACGTCTCTCGGTGAGAGCGTCGCGCGGGCGCTCGATCGGTCGTTCGTGCGGGTCGCCCTCGGCGGCGTGCGGGACGAGGCCGAGATCCGCGGCCACCGGCGCACGTATGTCGGCGCCCTGCCCGGCCGCATCGTGCGTGCCATCAAGGAAGCCGGCTCGATGAATCCGGTCGTGCTGCTCGACGAGATCGACAAGGTCGGCTCCGACTTCCGCGGCGACCCGGCGGCGGCGTTGCTCGAGGTGCTCGACCCGGCGCAGAACCACACGTTCCGCGACCACTACCTCGAGCTCGACCTCGACCTGTCCGACGTGGTCTTCATCGCGACCGCCAACACGCTCGAGACGATCCCGAGCGCGCTGCTGGACCGGATGGAGCTGGTCGCCCTCGACGGTTACACCGAGGACGACAAGGTCGCCATCGCGTCGACGCACCTGCTGCCCCGGCAGCTGGAACGCGCTGCGCTCACGGCCGACGACGTCACCGTCGACGATGCCGCATTGCGTGAGATGGCAGGCAATTACACCCGCGAGGCCGGCGTGCGACAGATGGAGCGGATGCTCGGCAAGATCCTGCGGAAGGTCGCCACCAACCTCGCGACCGACAAGGCCGAGGCACCCGTGCAGGTGACCGTCGACGACCTCAAGGACTACCTGGGTCGCCCGCGCTTCACCCCCGAGTCGGCGGAACGTACCGCAGTGCCGGGCGTCGCCACCGGGCTGGCAGTGACCGGCATGGGTGGTGACGTGCTCTTCATCGAAGCGGCCAAGCCGGCGACGGCGAAGCTCGAGTCCGCCTCTGCGGGCAGCGATTCCGCGCCGCGCCTGACCCTCACCGGCCAGCTCGGCGACGTGATGAAGGAGTCCGCGCAGATCGCGCTGTCCTACCTGCGCGCACACGGCTCCGAGCACGGCGTCGACACCGCCTCGCTCACCGGGCCGATCCACCTGCACGTCCCTGCCGGCGCGACGCCCAAGGACGGCCCGTCCGCCGGCGTCACGATGGTGACGGCGCTGGCGTCGCTGGCCACGGGCCGCCCGGTCCGCAGCGACGTCGGTATGACGGGAGAGGTGACCCTGAACGGTCGTGTCCTGCCGATCGGTGGCGTGAAGCAGAAGCTGCTCGCCGCTCAAAGGGCAGGGCTGACAACGGTGTTCATCCCGCAGCGGAACGAGCCGGACCTGGACGACGTGCCGGACGAGGTGAAGGCCGCTCTCGACATACGGCCGGTGAGCGACGTGGCGCAGATCCTCGAGCTCGCGTTCGAGACCGCGTCGAGCGGCGGTGCGCACAGCGCCGCCTGACACTCGGCGGAACGGCCGGGCGGAAGACTGCTTCCGCCCGGCCGTTCTGTGTCACGACTTGCGCGCGTCGACGCCGGTGACCTTCGGGACGCCACTGAAGAACCCGAGTTCGCCGCTGTAGAGGTAGAACGGGTTGGTCTTCCCCGCCCCACCGGGCCGGCCGGACCAGAAGATCCGGTACGCCTTCGCCTGCGGTGAGTAGTAGACGTCGGCGTCGCCGGTGCCGCAGGTGTTGGTGTTGGACGGGAAGCTCAACCGGTGGGAGGTGGTCGGCCAGCTCCACGGGTGCGTCGAGTTCCGGTACTCCGTGTGATACGTGCACAGGGTGTACCCGCCGAGCGAGGTGAAGAGCGTGAAGGTGTTGCCGCGCTGCACCATCACCGGGTTCTCCTCGATGTTGTCGGGACGGGTCGTGAGGATGTGACTCGAGCCCCAGATCTTCACCGACGACGCGGTGCTGGCGGTCTGCACCCGGACCATCCGGATCGTCGAGTAGTAGTGGAACCCGGGCTGTCCCTTCGTGCCGACGCTGTGCTGCGTCTTGTAGGTCACGTACAGGCCTCGCGACCCGTTGACCGTGAGGAAGCGCGGGGTGGCGTCGATCACCGAGTCGTTCGACGCAGCGCCGGACATGACGTCGGGGGCGCCATACCGACCGTTGATGCAGGACAGCGGTGTGGTGGCGGGCGTGTAGGGCCCGAGCGGCTTACTGGCGAACGCGACGCCGATGCAGCGCAGGTAGCTGGAGTCCTTGCGTTGCGCGGCATACGTGAGCATGTACTTGCCGGTCGCGACCTTGATCGCCGACGGCGCCCAAACCGCGGGATGCGAGGTCGAGGTCGACTGCTTCGACCACACCGGATCGGCGTTCATCGCGTGGCTCACCTGCTTCCACGGGCCGTTCGCGTAGGGCGCGGTCGCCACCTTCGCGCGCCAGCCGGTGTAGAAATTCACGAACTGGCCGCTGTCCCACATGATCCCCGGGTCGCCGACCGGGAAGGTCGAGACCGGTGGTCGGTATGACGCGGCGTGTGCCGGCGTCGCGACCGCCACACCGGTGGCGGCTGCGGCGCCGAGCGCGAGGGCGGCGGCGGTTCGACGTAGCTTCATGACGTTTCTCCTGACGGCAGTGTTCGGCAACGGTCCGGACACTAGGGAGACCCACTGCGAATCGACTGCGGTCCGGGGCCCGCCTTCGCAGCGGGATCGCAGCAGATGCCCGTGGCCTAGCCTGGTGCCATGAGCGATGCGCCGTCCTGGACCTCTCCGACAGCCGCCGAGCGCACGAAGATCCTCCAGGCCACCCGGACCGTCGCGGTGGTCGGCGTCTCGGACAATCCGATGCGGCCGAGCCACGGCGTTGCGTCATACCTGATCGACCACACCGACTACGAGGTCTGGCTGGTCAACCCAAACCTCACCACGCTCTTCGACCGGCCGGTGTATGCCAGCCTGGCTGACCTGCCGGCCGCACCGGACATGGTCGACGTGTTCCGCCGCCATACCGAACTCGCGGGCGTCACCGACGAGGCGATCGCGGCACGAGCAACGACGCTGTGGTTCCAGCTCGGCCTGTATGACGAAAAGGCAGCATTCACAGCGACTTCGGCCGGACTGACGGTCGTCATGGACCGGTGCCTCAAGGTAGAACACTCGGCGCTGATCGGAGCGACGCACTGACCGCGGCGTCCCGTCGCGGATCCATCAGGTCGATCGTCTGCAGGATCCAGAACCCTGCGAAGAGACCCAGAATCCCGACCTCGAGGCCGAGCAGCGCGTAAGCCCAGGACTGCAGGGCACCGAAAAGTATGACGACCAGGCCCATGCCGATGAGGACGGCCCAATAGGCCCGGTCGAAACGAGTCCGGCTCCTAGTCTCCTGCCGGGCGATCACGCGCACACCCCAGTCGGTGTTGAGGGCGACGACGCCGGCGAACGGCAGGAACGTGAAGGTTGCCGCCAGAGCATGCGCATGCCCGGCGAACGACTGGCGATCGACCGCCAACCACACGACCCCGACCAGCCACGCCAAAGCGACGGATGCCAAGCCGATGTAGCTCCAGGTGGAGACCGGCTCGTGCCGCCGGACCCTGCGCACCGCGAAACCGAGGACCACGAGATAGCCGATCCCCAGCACGGTCAGGAACGTCGCCGCGTTGTTGGTGATCGCAACCACGTCCGGTTGGTGGCCGCGTTCCGGCGTGGGCACGAACGCCACCATCGGCGCGCTGATCCCCGCGAGATTCAGGCAGACGTTCTCCGCATCGGTGAAGCCGCGCAGCGCGACCAGACAGGCCCCGACACTCGCCAGCACCGCGATGAAGATGGGCCCGGCGGGCGTGTAGTAGTACGAACTGAGCGACGTCTGCCATCCACCGCGCACCGTCTCGATGCCGATCGAGACCGTCAGTCCCAGGAGCAGCGCCAGCAGGCAGAACCGGAGGTAGCGGTAGGTCGTGACCTCGGCGTTCATCTCCAGATTGTCTTCCATGTCTTCAAGGAGTGGGTGACACGAGGCGTTGATGCATCGTCGGGCGACCTTCAGAGCCGGATGTGTCGTATGCCGACCGCGAGGCGACGCAATTGGTAACGGGCCGGACGCATCCGGGGCTGCACCAGCGGAAGCTGCGCGTCTTCCGCGATCCACTCCACCACCTCGTCGATCGACAGCTCATCGGTGGGGACCTGTGTGGCGTAGCGGTCGTTGCTCAGTGCCGCGACGCAGCGATCGATATTGCTCAACGCCCACGTGTCCTCGAAACCAACGATTGTCGAAAGTCGTGATCTCAAGCGCGTTTTCAAGGTCTGCGGAGTTGCCGACAACGCGTAGTGGCGCACATCGACGCCGCGATCTCGTAGGCCGCCGACGATCTCGTCGAAGTAGTCGTCCCGCACGATCGTCATCGGCACGATGACCGGGCGGTCCGCGGCGCGCTCGGCCTGTTGCAGCGTCTCGAGGACGCCGGACCGCCACTGCGGGATGTCCTGGAAGTCGCCCCGCTCGTGCGCCGGAAGCATCTTGTGCAGCGCGTAACCCAGCAGCTCGGGGTCCGCGACATGCGCGTTCGCCAGCCGTCGTTGCAACTCGTGAGCGGTCTGCGTCTTGCCCGCCCCGAAGGCCCCGTTGATCCAGATCAGCACGCAGTCACTCCCACCGGATCGGCAGTCGCTTCACACCGCGCTGGAAGTTCGAGCGCAGCAGCACCGGCTCGCCGGCGAGGTGTATGGCGCGCGTGCGGCCCAGCACTTCCTGGAAGAGATGCGTCATCTGCACGCGAGCGAAGTGCGCACCGACGCAAACGTGTGGTCCGTGCCCGAAAACGCGGTGGTTGTTGGGTTTCCGGCCGATGATCAGCTCGTCCGGCCGGTCGAACACCGCCGGGTCCCGGTTGGCGCCGAGGTAGGACACGACCACCTTGTCGCCGGCCCGGATCTGCGTGCCGCCGAGTGACGTGTCGCGCGTCGCGGTGCGCCGGAAGGTCATCACCGGTGTCCACCAGCGCAGCAGCTCGTCGACCGCTCCGGGGATCAGCGACGGATCCTCGCGCAGGGCAGCCATCGCCGCCGGGTTCGACAGCAAGGCGATCATCGCACCGGGCAGGCCATTGCGCAGCGTCTCGTTGCCCGCGACGGCGAAGAGCCAGAACATGTTCTCGAACTTCTCGACGGACAGCTGACCGCCGTCCTCCTCACGCTGCGCCAGGAGGATCGACATCACGTCGTCACCGGGATCGGCACGCTTCGCATCGCCGAGCAGATGCGCGTAGCGGTAGAGGTCCGGCATACCGTCACGTCCACGTGGGTCGGGCATGTGTCCGTTCGAGTCCGGCGAAGGACGCAGCGCCACCGCCTCGCGTGCCAGCGAAGTCCCTTGTCCCGCATCGAAACTCGCCGAGCTGGCGTAGTCGGCGTCCAAGAATCCGATCACCCGGTTGGACCAGTCGAACATCAGCCCCCGGTCCTCGGCAGGCACCCCCAGCACATCGGCCAGCGTGAGCAGCGGCAGGTCGGCCGCGACGTCCTTGGCGAAGTCGCACTCATGCGGCCCATCCAGCATCCGGTCGACGATTCCCTTGGCATGCCCGGCAATTCGCTCCTCCAGCGCACGCACGGCACGTGGTGTGAAGGACGCGGCGATCATCCTGCGCAACCGCGTGTGCTCCGGCGGGTCCATGTTGAGCATCATCCGCTGCACGTAGTGCAGATCGCGCTCCGTCGCCGGGTCGCGGATCTGGGTGCCACCGAGCGCCGAGGAGTAGGTCGCCGGGTCGCGCACCACCTCCGTGACGGGGCCGTGATCGATGATCAGGTGATAGCCGGAACCTGCCGGAAGCCCTGGTAATTCGGGCTCATCCACCCAGTGCACCGGCCCGATCGCGCGCAGCTGCTCGATCAGCTCGAACGGCACGCCGGTCGTGTAGGTGTCCGGATCGTGCAGAGCGGCGGTCGGATTCGCCATACAGCTCAGGCCAGTGCGTCGAGCGTGCGGTTCAGGTCGTCCATGAACTCGCCCGGCGACTCGTACATCGGGTAATGACCGGCATCCTCGATGACGTCCAGCTGCGCGTCGGGGAACAGCTCCAGCCAGGTCGCTTCGCAGGTCTGCGGCCCGAGCGCAGGATCCCTGGCACCGGCGATGAGCCGCAACGGGACGTCGACCGTCGGCACCTCGTCGTGGAAATCTGTCGTGCCCCACGACGACAGGTAGGCACCGAACGCCTCGCGCCGGGAGTTGGCGACCGAGAAGCGCACCATCTCCTGGACCCATTCAGTCGGATGTGCGTTGCCGGTCGTGAAGGCGATGATCGCGGCGCGGTTGTCGTCGCTGGCGGCAGCGCCGTCGAACAGCGCCCACGACTCCTCGTCGAAAGGTATGCCGGTCGGCGGCACCGGCGAGACGCCCACCATCGCCGTCACACGCTCGGGCGCGTCAGCGAAGGTGCGCATCATCGCAGTGCCGCCCATCGAGTGACCGAGCAATGCGTAACGATCCCAACCGAGTTCGTCGGCGAGCGCCCGCGCATCGGCGCTGATCTCGGCGAGCGTGTAGTCGCCGGTCTCGTCCTGTCGGCTGCCGTAACCGCGGTAGTCCAGGAAGGCGAACGTGTAGCGGTCCTGGTCGATCAGCAGCGGCAGATCGCCCCATCCCTTCGCCGAGCCGAACCAGCCGTGCAGCGCGAGCACATGAACGGGGCCGGAGCCCACCACTACGTGTCCAACGGTCATCTCCGCACCATAATGCGTGGCGGGCCCTCGCAACCCTGACTAGCTTCGAATGTATGACGACCGGCTTTGCCATCCGACCGGCTCGACCCGAGGACGCCGCCGCCGTGGCAGCCGTCCGGCGGCTGGTGTTCCCCTACAAGGTGATGCCCGCCGACATGGTTCGCCGTGCGATCACCACGCACCGCCCCCGCGAGCAGTCCGTGGCGCTGGTCGCCGAACGCGACGGCGCCGTGGTCGGCTGGGGGAACGCCGGACTGAACATCTGGACCAGCACCCCCGGTCAGGGCAAGGCAACCATCTTCGTGCACCCGGACCACCGGAGGGCGGGCATCGGCAGCGAGCTGTCCGAACGTCTCCACCGACACCTCGCCGACGCCGGAGCCGAACGCACCCAGTCGTTCATCCAGCCGGACAGCATGGGCTTCGCCGCCGAGCGCGGGTATGCCGAGATCCGCCGGATGCACTTCTCCGGCGTCCAACTGGCCGAGCTACCGGACCGGCCGGCAACGCCGGACGGCGTCACCCTGCGCTCGTATGACGAACTCGACCCGCGCGCCGCGTACACCGCCGAGATGCTCGCGTCGGTCGACGAACCGACAGACACCCCAACGGATTCGATCTCCTACGACGAATGGATCAAGGACTTCTGGAACGACCCGGCCATCGACAAGCACCTCAGCTTCGCGGCCCTGGTCGGCGACGAAGTCGCGTCCTTCACCATCTCCGAGACCGACGGCGATCGGATGTGGTCGGCATTCAGCGGCACCGTTCCGGCATACCGCGGGCGGAGATTGTCCAAGCTGGTGAAGGCGGCGGCGCTCCATCGGGCCACGGCCGCCGGCGTGGCTGCGGCCTACACCTCCAACGACGACCGCAACGGCCCGATGCTCGCCGTCAACGACTGGCTCGGCTACCGCCGCACGGCCACCGAGATCGGCGCCGCGCGCACCATGTGAGATTCCCGACTGTCACGTTTCGACCGCCGCCGTTCGTCATACCTTGGACAGAGCAACACGCTGTGAAGGAGCACCCATGGAACCGCGGATGAAGATCGGCAACGTCGTACCCGAGGCCTACGAGAAGGTCATGGCGCTGGAGAAGTACGCAGCCGCCAATGTCGATCCGAAGCTCTACGAGCTGGTGAAGCTGCGCGCGTCGATGATCAACGGCTGTGGCTTCTGCATCGACATGCACAGCCACGACGCGCTGAAGGCCGGCGAAACACCGCAGCGGCTCTTCGAGTTGATGGCGTGGCGCGAGGTCGGCTGCTACACCGACAAGGAGCGCGCGGCACTCGCACTCGTGGACCAGGTCACCCGGCTCGGTGAGGAGGGCGTGACCGACGAGGTGTGGGACAACGTCAGCGACGAATTCAGCGAGGCCGAAGTCGCCAACCTCCTGGTTGCGATTGCGACCATCAATGTGTGGAACCGCATCGCCATACCGACCCGGATGCAGCCGCCGAAGCGGTGACATCGACCGACTGCACTGCCCAGGCCACCGATCGCGCGCAGGCCTGGGCAGCCGCACGCGGTCGGATGCTCGCCCACGCCTATCGGATGCTGGGTTCCTGGCAGGACGCCGAGGACGTCGTCCAGGAGGCGTGGCTGCGTATGGCGGACGCCGACGGGGTGCGCAATCCGGACGCGTTCCTCACGACGACCGTCACCCGCCTGGCGATCGACCGGCTGCGTCAGCGACAGCGCCGCCAGGAGGATTACATCGGCCCGTGGATCGCCGAGCCCGTCGCCTCCGACCGGCTCCCCGAGGATGCGGC
Source organism: Flexivirga sp. (assembly GCF_035551235.1). Lineage (GTDB taxonomy): Bacteria > Actinomycetota > Actinomycetes > Actinomycetales > Dermatophilaceae > Flexivirga. The sequence goes on from NZ_DASZNO010000044.1 coordinate 113,736, forward strand.
GATCGACCGGGATCTGTTGTCCTTGGCCGCGATCCAACTCCTGGAGCGGCTCAGCCCACCGGAGCGGGCCACCTACGTGTTGCGGACCGGCTTCGCGTATTCGTTCAAGGACATCGGTGTGGTCATCGACCACACCGAGTCCGCCTGCCGGCAGCTGTTCCGCCGAGCCTCAGCACGCCTGGGCGCGGACGCGCGCTTCGACGCCGATCCCACCACTCACGGCCGCCTGCTCGATGCCCTCCTGCACGCTGCACGACACGGTGCGATGCGCGAGTTGGAGACGCTGCTCGCGCATGACGCCGTGCTGTGGGCCGATGGTGGCGGCAAGGTCAGCTCGGCGCTCAAGCCGATCCACGGCCCCGCCAAGATTGCCCGGTTCATGGTCGGTGTCACCCGCGAGACGGATGCGATCCGCGTCGTCGACATCAACGGCCTGCCCGCTCTGGAGATCCACCCCGACGGGATCACCAGGCTCATCAGCCTGCGGGTCCGGGACGGACGGATCGAGGAGCTGCTCGTGGCCGGCAACCCCGACAAGCTCGGCGCCACCTGAGCCGTGTCACCCCGCTCGACGGCGTTCGACCAAACCTCCAGCAGGCTCGAACTATAAGTCCGAGTTATGCAATTCCACCCGGCTGTAATCCGTTGGAGTCGGCCGCGTAGATTTGGGTAGAGAGCCAATAGCGGGAGAATTCGTGAGCAACCTGAAACAGATCAACAGCGTCGTCGTGCGCTTCGCCGGAGACTCCGGCGACGGCATGCAACTGACCGGCGACCGCTTCACCAGCGACTCCGCGGTGTTGGGCAACGACCTGTCGACGTTGCCCAATTTCCCTGCCGAGATCCGCGCACCCCAGGGCACCCTGCCCGGCGTTTCCAGCTTCCAGGTGCACTTCGCCGACCACAGCGTGCTGACACCCGGCGATGCTCCGGACGTGCTCGTCGCGATGAACCCGGCAGCCCTGAAGGCCAACCTCGGCGACCTGCCGCGCGGGTCGACGATCATCGTCAACACCGACGAGTTCACCAAGCGCAACCTGTCCAAGGTCGGCTACACCGGCAACCCGTTGGACGACGACTCGCTCGATGCCTGGCAGGTCCACCCGGTGCCGCTCACGTCGATCACCGTCGAGGCGCTGGCCGACTTCGACCTGGGTCGCAAGGACAAGGAGCGCGCGAAGAACATGTTCGCGCTCGGACTCCTCTCCTGGATGTACACCCGCACCCTCGACGGGACCCGTGCATTCCTGGCCACCAAGTTCGCCGACCAGCCCGACATCCTGGAGGCCAACCTCGCCGCGCTGCGCGCCGGTCACGCGTATGGCGAAACCACCGAAGCCTTCTCGGTGCAATACGCGGTCGCTCCAGCGCCGATGGAGCCCGGCACCTACCGCAACATCACCGGGAACGTCGCCACGGCATACGGACTGACCACTGCGGCGCACCGCGCGAAGCTGCCGCTCGTGCTCGGCAGCTACCCGATCACACCGGCTTCGGATCTGCTGCACAACCTGTCGCGCCTGAAGCACTTCGGCGTCACGACCATCCAGGCCGAGGACGAGATCGCAGCCATCGGCGCTGCACTCGGGGCCTCGTTCGGCGGGTCGATCGGTGTGACGACCACCAGTGGTCCGGGTCTGGCCCTGAAGTCCGAAACCATCGGTCTGGCAGTCTCTTTGGAGCTCCCGCTGATCATCGTCGATGTGCAGCGCGGCGGCCCGTCGACCGGCCTGCCCACCAAGACCGAGCAAGCCGACCTGTTGCAGGCGATGTTCGGCCGCAACGGCGAGTCGCCGGTCGCCGTGATCGCTGCCAACTCACCCTCCGACTGTTTCGACGCGGCCATCGAGGCCGTGCAGATCGCGACCACCTACCGCACCCCGGTCATCCTGCTGAGCGACGGCTACCTCGCCAACGGCTCCCAGCCGTGGCGCCTGCCGGCCGGCATCGACGAGTTGCCCACTGTCGACGTCGAATTCGCGACCGAGCCCAACGCCACCGATGCCAAGGGCAAGCCGGTCTTCCACCCCTACCTGCGCGACGCCGACACTCTCGCGCGTCCCTGGGCGGTGCCGGGCACCGCGGGCCTGGAGCACCGCGTCGGCGGCATCGAGAAGGCCGACGGCACCGGCAACATCAGCTACGACCCGGCCAACCACGACCACATGGTCCGCACCCGGCAGGCCAAGATCGACGGCATCGCGGTCCCTGACATCGAGGTTGACGATCCGAGCGGTGACGCGAAACTCCTTGTCCTCGGCTGGGGTTCGACATACGGGCCGATCGCTGCGGGTGCCCGCCTGGCTCGTGCCACCGGAGCCAAGGTCGCCCGAGCGCACCTGCGCCACCTCGCGCCGCTACCGGCCAACCTCGGCGAGGTGCTGCGCTCCTACGAGCGCGTCGTGCTGCCCGAGATGAACCTCGGCCAGCTCGCGCTGCTGTTGCGCGGCAAGTACCTCGTCGACATACAGAGCCACACCGCGGTGCGCGGGTTGCCCTTCACGGCAGCGGAGATCGCAGCGGTGATCGGCGACCACCTCGACACTTTGGGCGAAGGGAGCCACGCATGAGCACCATCGATCTCGGTATGCCGGGTGCCTCGGGCATCGCCGGCGTCCCGCTGCTGGCCGACGGCGAGAAGCAGACCAAGCGGGACTTCACCTCCGACCAGGAGGTCCGCTGGTGCCCCGGCTGCGGCGACTACATCATCCTCAACGCAGTGCAGAGCTTCCTGCCGGAGCTCGGATTGCGCAGGGAGAACATCGTTTTCGTCTCCGGCATCGGCTGCTCGAGCCGCTTCCCCTACTACCTCGACACCTACGGCATGCACTCGATCCACGGGCGCGCGCCGGCGATCGCCACCGGGCTCGCAACCAGCCGGCCGGACCTGTCGGTCTGGGTCGTCACCGGCGACGGCGACGCATTGTCGATCGGCGGCAACCACCTGATCCACGCACTGCGCCGCAACGTCAACCTCAAGATCCTGCTCTTCAACAACAAGATCTACGGGCTCACCAAGGGCCAGTACTCCCCCACCTCCGATGTCGGCGCGGTGACGAAGTCGACGCCGGTCGGCTCGGTCGACCAGCCGTTCAACCCGGTGTCACTCGCGCTGGGAGCGGAAGCGACTTTCGTTGCGCGCACAATGGATTCGGACCGCGCGCACCTCACCGAGGTCCTGCGTGCGGCGGCCCAGCACCGCGGCACCGCGCTCGTCGAGATCTACCAGAACTGCCCGATCTTCAACGACGGTGCGTTCGACATCCTCAAGGACGCCGACGAGGGCGAGGGCCGGATGCTGCGCCTGATCGACGGTGAGCCGGTGCGTGCGGGCGAGGGCGACGCCACCCGGGTCGTCATACGCGACAGCCACGGACGGCTCACCCTGGTGCCGGAGTCGGAGGCCGATCCGGCGCGGGTCGTCACCCATGATGTGGCAGATGAGGACCCGTCCACGGCGTTCGCCCTCTCCCGGCTCGATGGTGCCGACATGGCGAACGTGCCGATGGGCATCTTCCGCAGCGTGCAGCGCCCCACGTATGACGACGGCGTGCGCGCCCAGGTCGCGGCGGCGTCGCCGGCCGGACCGGCGGGTGACGACGAGCTGCTGGAGCTGTTGCGCGGCAAGGACACCTGGAACGTCGCGGGCTGAGACCGACGGTTCTCAGTCGGTGGCGCCGGCGGCAGCCACGCGTTCCTGGTCCTCGGGTGTCGGGAACGCATACCAGCGCACCGCGAGCTCCCGCGTCTGCCGGGTCGGCACGCCGTGCAGCTGGGCGTAGCGCATCACCAGGTCCAGGTATTCGTGGTCGAACCTGATCAGCTCACGTTCGGTCAGCAGCATCCGGGACCGGCTGCCCTTCGTCCAGTCGGCCAGGACCGCGTGCTGCGCCGCCGCCCACTCGAAGAGCTCCAGCTCCTGGTGCAGCTTGCTGTCGTAGAACGCCTCGATCGTCTCCCGGTCCGCCGGGTCCAGGGAGTCCGAGGCGGGACGTTGCAGCGAGATCGGCACCGCGATCCACCGGCCGCCGCGCCCACGCCGGACATGCCGCGAGCGCCGCAAACCGCGCAGCGTCTCGTCGACCACGGATGACTCCAGTCCGGTCACCTCCTGGATGCGGTCCGCCGTTGCGGGGCCCTGGTCGAGCACGTCCAGGACCTGCGACGTGCTGGGCCGGCGCTGCAGCTCCACGTCCTGCGCGGTGAGGGTATGGCGCGCCATACCGCCGGAGAGCAGTTGGCGGCCGGAGACGAAAAGCACCACGGCGAGCGGGATCTCGATGACGACGGCCGAGGCGACGCTGACCCAGGCATCGTCCGATCCCCAGTCGAGCACGATGTCGAACCACGCATCGGCGACCAGCAGTGCGGCGGTCGCGGTCATCACCGACGTCGCCATCGGGTGCCGCCGTTGACCGAGCCACAGCGCTGCCGCGAGCAGGAGCAGCAGGCCGATGTCGAAGCCCACCCAGGCGACGCGCCAGCCGTCGGCCCGATAACTGGTAGGCAACGTGTGCCCGAGGTAGGTCGTCCACGGCAGGAGCACTGCCGCGCAGACTGCGAGGAGAACCAGCAGAAGGCGACGGGTCATGGGACAACGGTATGCCGCCGACGTTCCAGCCGGGCTTCATGGTTGTGAAGGAGATTTCGCTGGTGCTTCATAGTGCTGGTGCGCGACAGTGGAACAATGACAGCCGTGCGTTCCACGTCGACGAAGACACCCACCCGGGAGGCTTCGACGACGGACGGCAACGGCGCGGCATACGGGTTCGCGGCATACCTGATCTGGGGCGCCTTCCCGCTCTACTTCAACGCACTCAAGCCGGCCGGCGCCTGGGAAGTCCTGTCGCACCGCATCGTGTGGACCCTGGTCGTCTGCCTTGCGGCTCTCGCGGTCACGCGCAACCTGGGCTTCCTGCGCCGCCTGGCCGGCAACCCGCGGCAACTCGTGGCGACCTCCCTGGCCGGGCTCTTCATCGCGGTCAACTGGACGGTCTACATCCAGGCCGTCATCACCGGCCACACCGTCGAGGCGGCCTTGGGCTACTTCCTGAACCCGCTGGTGACCGTCGGCCTCGGCGTGGTCGTGCTGCGGGAACGGCTGCGCCTGCTGCAATGGGTCGCCGTCGGCGTCGGTGCGCTCGCCTGCGTCTACCTGGCGATCGACTACGGCAGGCCGCCGTGGATCTCGGTCGTCCTCGCGCTCTCCTTCGCCAGCTACGGGTTCATGAAGAAGCGGATCGGCGGCTCGCTCACCGCCATCGAGAGCCTGACCGCCGAGAGCGCCGTGCTCACGCCGATCGCCATCGGTGTCCTGATCATCGTCGGTATGACGGGCAACGCCACCTTCAGCGGACACGGCACCGGCCACTCGCTGCTGCTGCTGTGCGCCGGCATCGTGACCGCCGTACCGCTGCTGCTCTTCGCCGCAGCCGCGAGCAGGGTGCCGTTGGTGACGATCGGAATGCTGCAGTTCATCACCCCGATCCTGCAGTTGCTGTGCGGTGTGCTGCTACTCGACGAGCACATGCCGATCGCACGCTGGATCGGCTTCGGCATCGTCTGGATCGCGTTGATCCTGTTGACGATCGATTCGCTCACGACGACGACGCGAGCACGCCGGCTGGCACGGGCCGCCGAGAACTGCGCGATCTGAACCGCGCGCCCGAACAGCTCAGACGCCGGCCTTCTCGTAGACCGGGATGAGCTCGTTGAAACGCGTGTCGAACGCCGCAGCCGGACGCTGCGGGGACCAGCCACCGGGGTGAGCCGTCTTCCCGCTGCCGAGGGTCGTCGCCAGATCCTCCAGGTGTGCCTGCCAGCCGGCGCAGTAGAAGTGCAACTTGTCGGCAGGCAGCCCGCGCTCCTCGACCACCAATCGCGTCCTGCCGCCTTCGGCGGTCAGCCAGACCTCGGTCTCGCTGTCGCCGTCGAGATCCTCCCGCTGGTCCGGCGATTCGGGCACCGAGGCGATCAGCAGGTGATTCGGCGGCTCGCACTGCACGATCCGTGACGCCCCGGAGGCCGTGCTGGTGAACGTGGTGTGCACGATGCCGCCTTCGCGCAGGTCACCCTCAACCTGCGCGATCCAGCGCGCCAGTCGCTCCGGGTTCGTGCACGCCTCCCACAGATCGTCGATGCCGGTGTCGTAGACATCCTCGACGCGGACCGCGCCGCGCGCGTGGTCGAGCTTTCGTGTCGTGGCAATGGTTCTCACTTCCGGGCCTTCTTCCCTCGGGCGATTTCGGTGTGCAGCGCATCGAGGCGGTTCTGCCACAGGGCTCGGTAGTCCTCCAGCCAATCATCAACCGGCACAAGCGCTTCCGGACGCAGCGCGTAGATCCGACGTTGTGACTCCTGGCGCACGTCGACCAGACCGGCCTCCCGCAGCACCCGAAGGTGACGCGACACTCCCGGCCGGGCGATCGGCAACGCGTCAGCCAGCTCGCCGGCCGTCGCCTCGTGATCGCGCAGGATCGCCAACACGGTGCGCCGGCTCGGATCGGCCAGCGCCTGCAGAACTGCGTCCATGCAGATGAATGTATCCTTCTTGTTACGTACCCGCAAGGTTACATACCAAGAAGGCTTCGCCATACCCTTTGCCGAGAGGACACCCGATCACCCAAGGGACACGCAAAATGGCCGATCCGGGGGCCATATTGCGTGTCCGCTCGGCGCGAAGGTGTCCTCTCGGCAAGAAGGGTGGGTGGGGAGGGATGCCGCAGTCGCTACCCGAGGACGTGGTCCAGGTAGGGGTTGCTGAAGACGCGCTGCGGGTCGAGGCGGTCGCGCAGTGCGACGAAATCATCGAACTTCGGGTAACGAGAACGTAATTCAGCCGCGCCGAGGTCGTGCATCTTGCCCCAGTGGGGTCGTGCGCCGAGGCCGTCGACCCGCTCGAGCATCGACCAGAAGGCTTCGAAATAGCGGCGGTGGTCCCGCCCGGCATACTGATGTATGGCGATGTAGCCCGACTCCCGTCCATGGGCCGTCGACATCCACAGGTCGTCCGGCGCGGCGAAACGCACCTCGACCGGGAAGGTCACGACCTCCACCTTGCGCGCCAGCCAGGACCGCAGCTCGCGCAGCACCTCCGGCACTGCGTCCCTCGGTATGGCGACCTCGGACTCCCGGAACACGACCTCACGCTCGGATGCGAAGACGCGGTAGGACCAGTCGGTGAACTCACGACGGGACAGCGCCCTGGCCGACACCTGGTTCACGGCCGGGATGATCCCCGGCGCACGGGTCGTCGCCTTGTTGAGGACGCCGAAAAGCTTGTTGGACAACAGGTTGTCATCGAGGCGACTCCGCCAGGCGGGCAGCGGTGCGCGCGCCGACTCGTCGACGAGCCGCGTATTGGTCTTGGTGAGCACCCGATCGGTGTGCGGGAACCAGTAGAACTCGAAATGGTCTGCGCTGTCGACGCGTTCGGACAGCCCGTCGAGTGTCTCGTCGAGCGAGGCCGGTGCCTCCACGGCGTGCAACAGGAACTTCGGCACGCACTGGATCTCCAGCGCGGTCACGATGCCCAGTGCGCCGAGACTCAGCGCCACGGCGGGAAGCAACTCCGCGTTCTCCGACTCGGTGACGGTGAGCAGCGAACCGTCCGCCTGCACCAGTTCGATGCCGGTGAGCTGCCCGGCCAGACCGGTGAAACGCGCCCCGGTGCCATGGGTTCCGGTCGACACCGCGCCCGCGATCGTCTGCCGGTCGATGTCACCGAGGTTGGTCATCGCCAGCCCGCGGCGCTGCAACTCCGGGCCGAGCACGTGCAGCGGCGTCCCCGCGTGCACCCATACGCGGCAGGTCGCCTCGTCGACCGAACGGATCCCGGACAGCCGATCCATCCGGACCAGCACGTCGGTCGGCTCCGCGATCCCGGTGAACGAGTGCCCGGCACCGACCGCCTTCACCCGGCGGCCGGCCAGCATCGACTCCTCGCACAGCAGCTGCAGGTGCGGCAGGTCCCGCACCAGGACCGTCTCCTCCGGCCGGCTGGTGACCGTGCCGGCCCAGTTGCTCCACTCAGCCAAAGTTCTGCCCTTCTCCGCGATAGGTCGGCATCCGATCGACGATCGCACCGTCACGCACCAGCACGATCTCGTTGAAGCGTTCACACATCTCGCCGGCCTTGGCATGGCGGAACCACACCAGATCGCCGAGCTCCAAACCACGAGCGCCCTTGCCCCGCAACGGAGTCTGCACCTCTCCTGCGCCCTCGGTCCTGATCAGTGACAGCCCCTTGGGGTGCACCGGCCGAGGCGCCCGCGAAGGGCCCGCGACGCCCGAAGCGGCATACCCGCCGCTGAACGCGACGGCCACGTCGCGACGAGGCTTGCGCACCACCGGGGTGGCGTAGAAGGCGGCAGGCCGCAGGTCCGTGTCGTCATACCCGTCGAACAGGGTGGGCGTGAAAAGGCCTGACCCCGCTGCGAGTTCGGTGACCGAGCTGTCCCAGTCGGCGTGCAAGCTGCCGGTGCCACCGGCGTTGACCAGCTCCAGCTCGACGTGCTGCTCCACGGCGGCTCGCACCTCCTGGCGCCGGACCCGCAGGTCGTCGGCGGACTTCCGCTTCACCAGTCGTATGGCGGCGCCGGTGTCCTGCATGCCGGCGATCTGTGCGTCATAGAACATCAGACCGACGAGCCGCAGCGAAGCGAAACCTGCTGCGGTACGGGCGAATTCGCCCGCCTCAACGGCGGTGTGCACGCTGGAGCGGTGCACACCGAGATGCACCGGCCCGAGATCGAGGGAACTGTCGACGTCGAGACAGACCCGCACCCGCGACCCCCGCGCCGCCCGGTCCAGCAACTGCAGGTGCTCGGGCAGGTCGGCCATGAAGGTGACCCGCTCGCGCAACGCCGGGTCGGCAGCGACGGCGGAGACGGTCGCGATGTCGACCGTCGGATAGGCCACCAGCACATCGTCGACACCGTGCTCGGCGAGCCAACGTCCCTCGGCCGCCGAATAGGCGAGCACACCGTGGTAGCCCGGCTCCGCAAGTACCTTCTCGATGAGCCCGCGCACGCGAATCGACTTGGAGGCCAGGCGAATCGGCAGCTCGCCCGCGCGCGAGCGCATCTCCGCCACGTTGTGATCGCAGGCCGCCAGATCGAGCACGGCCACCGGCGCACCGACACCCTGCACCGCATCCCACAGCTCGGCACCACGGTCGCGCCGACGCTGCGGTAGGCCCAGTCTCATGCCGATGCGCTCCCCTGGTCGAAGGCGGCCGCGAGCAGTCGGGCGAAGGTCTCCAGCACGACCTGCGCCTGCGCGTCATCGCTGGTGACGATCCAGGCGAGGCTGACGCCATCGGTCACGGCGATGATCAGCCGGGCGAGCACGTCCGGCTCCACGGGCAGCTCACGCCCGAGGTCCTCGGCGTATGCGCGCAGCGCGCCCAGCACCACGCCATACGCACGATCGAGCAGTTTGCGGGCGATCTGCCTGCTGTCCTCGTCGCCCCGCGAGAGGTGCGCGAGCAGTTCGTAGATCAGCAGCTGGCGGCGGCGGTCACTGCCGATCTGCTCCCAGTAGGCACGGAACGCGGTGACGAGCGCCTCGTCCGTCGGCAGGGTCTCGAGCAGCGCGACGTCGATGGTCGGCTGCTCGATGCTGTCGGCGACGGCCGAGATCAGCGCCGCCTTGGAGCCGAAGCAGTAGTGCACGGTGCCGAGCGGCACCCCGGCCTCCTGGGCGATGCGACGCACGGTGGCCGCGTCGAGTCCTTCCGCGACCGCAACGCGCACCGTGGCGTCGATCAACTCGACGCGACGGTCTTTGGCAGACAGGCGTGACATGGGACAAGTCTAGCCAGCAACTTGGACAAGCGTCCATGAACGCCGGGTCTCGATACGGGCTCGTACCTCGCCCTACTCCACCCGCAAGGTTGTCACACGGTCCGCGAGGCGACCTGTCCGGGCAGGGCCCGCAACACGGTGAGCGCGTCGCTCTCGCCGAATGACTCGAGCAGCGCGACGGCCCGCTCCGCGACGGAGGCGGTATGGCGCCGAGCCTGATCCAGCGCCGGGTGCGACCGCATCAGCTGCAACGCCTCCGCATGCTCGGCATCGTCGACGAGCGGGTGCGACAGGAGATCCTGCAGGCGGGCGTCAGCCGGATCGGTCGACGCGCGCGCATAGAGCACCGGCAAGGTCGTGACACCCTCACGCAGGTCCGTGCCGGGCGTCTTGCCCGACTCGTCGGACACGATGTCGAGCACGTCGTCGGACAGCTGGAACACCATGCCGATGTACTCGCCGTACTGCCGCATCAGCTCGACCGTCTCCGGCGGGCACCCGCCGAACATCGCGCCATAGCGTGCCGCGGTGGCGATCAGCGACCCGGTCTTGTCCGCGAGCACCCCGAGGTAGTGCTCCATCGGGTCCGCGTCGGCCGGCGCCTGCCGGTCGTCGCGGATCTGCCCGGCGCACAACCGCACGAACGTCTGCGCCTGGATCCGCGCGGCCTCGCTGCCGAGGCCCGCCACGATCTCCGAGGCACGGCCGAAGAGCAGGTCGCCCACGATGATCGCGGTGATGTTGTCGTAGGTCGCGTTGACGCTGGCCTTGCCGTGTCGTCGCTCGGCGGCGTCCATGACGTCGTCGTGGTAGAGCGAGGCGATGTGGGTCAGCTCGACCCCGACCGCCGCGTCGATCACGGCGTCGTTGACGCCGGTGCCGAGCTCGGAGGACAGCAGGGTCAGCAACGGCCGGAAGCGCTTCCCGCCGCCGAGCAGGTGCTGTGACGCGCCCGCGATGAACTCGTCCTCGTGCTGGACCACCGCGGCCAGCCGCGACTCGACCGCGAGCAACCCGTCGGTCAGCCGCTCGGTCAGCGCATCGCTGGCCGAGGGCATCAGCGTCTGCGCCCGGGACTGTCCGCTCATCGGATGAACAAGGACGAGTGCTGCGCGAGGTTCAGCAGCGGCGCCGGCGCCACACCGAGGACCAGGGTGGCGAGCGCACCGACGGTGACCGCGACACCGGTCAGCGGCGACGGGATCAGCACGTGCGTGTCACCGGTCGGGTCGGAGAAGTACATCAGCACGATGATCCGGATGTAGACGAACGCGGTGACCGCGCTCATCAGCATCGCGATGATCACCAGCCAGGTCGCACCGTGCCCGACCGCGCCGGAGAACAACGCGAACTTCGCGGTGAAACCGGACGTCAGCGGGATGCCGGCGAAACCGAGCAGCAGGAACGAGAACGTCGCCGCGAGCACCGGGCTGGTCTTGCCCAGGCCGGCCCACTGCGACAGGTGCGTCGCCTCGGAACCGGCCGAGCGCACCATCGGCACCATGCCGAACGCCGCCAGCGTGGTGAAGCTGTAGGCCACCAGGTAGAACATCGTCCCGGACAGACCGGTCTTGTTCAGTGCCACGACTCCGACCAGCAGGAAGCCGGCGTGGGAGATCGAACTGTAGGCGAGCAGTCGCTTCATGTCGGTCTGCGTCACGGCGAACACCGCGCCGACCACCATCGTCAGCACCGCGACGATCGCCACGACCGGCTGCCAGTTCCAGCGCAGGCCCTCCAGCGCGACATAGAACAGCCGCAGCATCGCGCCGAAGCCGGCGACCTTGACGGTGGTGGCCATGAAACCGCTGACCGGGCTCGGAGCGCCCTGGTAGACATCCGGCGTCCAGGCGTGGAACGGCACGGCGCCGACCTTGAACAGCAGGCCGACCGCAACGAGCAGGACGCCCGGGATGAGGATGTCGTCCCGGCCGCTGACCGTGCCGAGTGCATCGGCGATCTCGCCGAACTTGATCGATCCGGTGGCGCCATACACCAGCGCCGAACCGAAGAGGAAGAACGCCGAGGAGAACGCGCCGAGCAGGAAGTACTTCAGCGAGGCCTCCTGCGACAGCAGCCGCCGGCGCCGGGCCAGGCCGGTCAGGATGTAGAGCGGCAGCGACAGCACCTCGAGCGCGATGAACATGACCAGCAGGTCACCGGCTGCGACGAAGAGCATCATGCCGCCGACCGAGAAGAGCACCAGCGGGAAGACCTCGGTCGTCGTGGCTCCGAGCCGAACGGCGTTGGTCTCCATCGGTGATCCGGGCACCGAGGCACCGGACTGGGTGAAGGCGTCGGCCGCCTTGGTGTCGAACCGCTCGGCCATCATCATGACCGCGAGGAACGACAGCACCAGGATGGTGCCCTGCAGCATCAGTGCGGGACCGTCGATGACGACCGCGTCGGCCGCGGTGGCGCCCTTGTGGTCGCGCGAGATCAGCACCAGCGTCAGGAAGCCGGCCACGAGCCCGATGGCGGTGACGCCGAGTTGTGCCCAGTAGCGCTGGGCGCGGGGCACGAAGGCCTCGACGAGGACACCCACCATGGCCGCGCCGAAGATGACGAGCATCGGCACGACAGCGGCATACGAGATGTGTGCCTGGGTGAAGGTGGCGGGCGTGGTCACTTGCTGCTCCCGTCTGTGGTGACGCCGGCATGCGGCGCCGGGTCGTGAACGTTGACGTGCTGCAGCGTCGAGGTGACCGCCGGCCGCAGCAGATCGAGCGCGGGCTTCGGGAAGAACCCGAGCACGAGCATCAGCGCGATCAGCACACCCGCGACGACCCGCTCCCGCAGGTTCAGATCGCGTATGGCGGAGCCGCGCACCTTGGCCTCGGCCGGAATGTCCGCGATGTCGGTCTCGGGCTCGTCGAACAGCGTGTCGGTGACACCGGTCGACGGACGGATGCCGTTGTCGCCCAGTGCGAGCGTGCCGTCGGCGGCCGCGACCAACTGCTGCTTCGGCCCGGTGAAGATGTTCTTGTACATCAGCAGGATGTAGAGGGCCGCGAGCACCACCGCGACGACCGAGATGCCTGCCGCCACCGGGTAGCGCTCGAACGTGCCGACCAGGACCAGGAACTCCGAGATGAAGGAGTTGAGGCCGGGCAGCGAGAGCGCGGACAGGCCGGCCGTCAGCGTGACACCGGCGAGCACCGGGGTGGTGCGCTGCCAGCCGCCGTAGTCGGTGATGTTCTTGCTCTTGCCCCGCATGATCAGGAACCCGGCGAAGAGGAACAACGCGGCCGTCGTGATGCCGTGGTTGATCATGTAGAGCTGCGAGCCGACCATCGAGGTCTGGGTGACCGCGAAGATGCCGAGCACGATCAGGCCGAAGTGACTGACCGACGTGTAGGCGATCAGCCGCATCATGTCGTTCTGGCCGACGGCCGCGATCGCGCCGTAGATGATCGAGATGACGGCCAGGATGATGACGACCGGGGTCGCCCACTTGCTGGCGTCCGGGAAGAGCTGCAGGCAGAAGCGGATCATCCCGAAGGTGCCGACCTTGTCGAGCACACCGACGAGCAGCACCGCGACGGCCGGCTTGGCCTCGGTCGCGGCATCGGGCAGCCAGGTGTGCACCGGCCACATCGGCGCCTTGATCGCGAAGGCGAGGAAGAAGCCGACGAACAGCAGACGCTCGGTGCCCTGCGACAGGTGCAGGCCGGTCAGCGTGCTGACCAGGAAGCCGTGGTCGCCACCGGGGCCCTGCTGGTAGAGCGCGATGACCGCGACCAGCATGATGAGCCCGCCGAACAGCGAGAACAGCAGGAACTTCACCGCGGCGTACTGGCGGCGCGGGCCGCCGAACATGCCGATCAGGAAGTAGACCGGGATCAGCATCGCCTCGAAGAAGACGTAGAAGAGGAAGACGTCGGTCGCGGCGAAGACCCCGACCATGAACGTCTCCAGCACCAGCAGCAGCGCGAAGTAGCTCTGCTGGCGCCGGCCGCCCTCGGGGATGTCGTTCCACGCGGCGAGCAGCGAGACCGGCACCAGCACGAGGCTCATCAGGATGAGCGTCAGCGCCATACCGTCCACACCCACGGCGTAGGACACACCGAACTGCGGGATCCACGAATGGGTCTCGGCCAGCTGGAACTGCGGCTGGCCGCCGCCGGTCTTGAACTGGGTCGCGGCGACGATGCCGACCACCAGGGTGATCAGCGCGAACGCCAGCGCGACGGGTCGCGCGTTGCGGGACGCGCCCTTGGGCAGCAGCGCGACGACGGCGGCACCGACCAGGGGTATGACGCCGAGTGTCGTCAGCCAGGGGAAGTCAGTCATCACTGCACCACCCACAGGGCGCCGAGGATTGCTACGACGCCCACGAGCATCGTCAGGGAGTAAGTACGCACGAATCCGTTCTGCATCTTCTTGAGTCGAGCGGAGCTGCCGCCGATCCCGGCTGCCGAACCGTTGCCCACGCCGTCGACGACCTTGTTGTCGAAGAAGACGAGTGCGCGGGTCAGGTGCAGACCTGGACGTTGTATGGCGGCCTGGTTGAAGTCGTCCTGACCGAGGTCACGACGGGCGGCCTGGGTCAGCGGCGAACCGACCGGTGGAGTGATCGGCACATCGTCGCGCCAGTACATCTTCCACGCCATGGCGATGCCGATGACCATCAGGACGAAGGTGGCCACCATCAGCGGGCCGGCGCCGAGGACGTGCTCGCTGCCCTCGTGCTTGCCGACGACCGGCTCCAGCCAGTCGGTGATGATGCCGGTCGGGCCGAGGATGAGGCCGAGGAACGCCGAGCCGATCGCGAGCACCATCATCGGGATCGTCATCGTCAGCGGCGACTCGTGCGGGTGGACGTCCTCGGTCCAGCGGCGCTTGCCCATGAACGTCATGAAGAACATCCGCGACATGTAGAACGCGGTGACACCGGCGGCGATCAGCGCGGTCAGCCCGAAGACCCACGGCTTCCAGCCGCTGCCCTCGAAGGCGGCCTCGATGATCTTGTCCTTGGACCAGAAGCCGGACAGGCCCGGGAAGCCGATGATGGCCAGGAAGCCCAGCCCGAAGGTGATCCAGGTGATCTTCATGATCATCCCGAGCCCACCAAAGCGGCGCATGTTGACCTGGTCGTTCATGCCGTGCATGACCGAACCGGCACCGAGGAACATCCCGGCCTTGAAGAAGCCGTGCGTCACCAGGTGGAAGATCGCGAAGGCGTAGCCGACCGGTCCGAGACCCGCCGCCAGCACCATGTAGCCGATCTGCGACATGGTCGACGCGGCGAGTGCCTTCTTCAGGTCGTCCTTGGCGCAACCGATCACCGCTCCGGCGAACAGCGTGATCGCGCCGACGATGCAGACCGCGAGGCGGGCGTTCTCGGAGGCGTTGAAGATCACGTGGCTGCGGACGATCAGGTAGACGCCCGCGGTCACCATGGTTGCCGCGTGGATCAGGGCCGACACGGGTGTCGGGCCGGCCATCGCGTCACCGAGCCAGGACTGCAGCGGGAACTGCGCGGACTTACCGCACGCGGCCACCAGCAGGGCCAGGCCCATCGCGAGCAGGGTGCCCTTGCCGGCGTGCGCGACACCGGCGTTGACACCGGCGAAGTCGAGGCGGCCGAAGGCCCAGAACATCACGAACATCGCGATGAGCATGCCCATGTCACCGATGCGGTTGAGGAAGAACGCCTTGTTCGCCGCGGTCGCGTAGGCGGGGTTCCAGTTCCAGAACCCGATCAGCAGGTATGACGCCAGACCGACGCCCTCCCAACCGACGAACAGCAGCACGTAGGAGTCGGCCAGGACCAGCAGCAGCATGCTGGCGACGAAGAGGTTGAGGTAGGCGAAGAACCGGCGCTTGTCCGGGTCGTGCTCCATGTAGCCGAGCGAGTAGACCAGGATCAGCGACCCGACGAAGGTGATCAGCATGACGAAGGTCAGTGACAGCTGGTCCAGCAGCAGGCCCGCGTCGAGGTTGATCCGGCCGGCCGGCAGCCAGGAGTAGAGGTGCAGGTGCATCGCGCGGTCGTCGGCCGGCTTGCCGCGCAGCTGCAGCAGCACGAGCAGGCCGATGACGAACGAGGCCCAGGACAGCAGCACGGCCAGGTAGGGCCCCGCCTTGTCCAGCTTCTTCCCGCCGAGCAGCAGCAGGGCAGCGCCCAGCGCAGGCAGGCCGATCATCAGCCAGCCGATTGATGCCACACCTGTGGCGTCATGCATGGTCACGAATACTCCCTAACTCACAGCTTCAGCAGGTTGGCGTCGTCGACCGACACGGACCTGCGGGCGCGGAAGATGGCCATGATGATCGCGAGGCCGACCACGACCTCCGCGGCGGCCACCACCATCACGAACAAGGCGATCACCTGACCGTCGAGCGACCCCTGCATGCGGGCGAAGGTCACGAAGGCGAGGTTGGCGGAGTTGAGCATCAACTCGATGCCCATGAAGACGATGATCGCGTTGCGACGCAGCAGCACGACGGCGCTGCCGATCGAGAACAGGATCACCGAGAGGTAGATGTATGACGTGAGGGTCACTGTCGGTCACCGACTTCCTTGCTGCTCATGTCGCCGGCTTCGCCCTCGATCTCCTGGGCGGCCGCGACGTAGGACTCGGCGGACCCGACCTGGCCGCGTGCCTTGAGGACACGCTGCACCGAGGACTCGGCAGGTGTGCCGTCGGGCAGGAGTGCCGGGACGTCGGCCGCGTTGTGCCGGGCGTAGACACCGGGCACCGGCAGGCCGGCGACGAATTCGTTGCGGCGGACGCGGCCCCGCGACCAGTCGGCCTGCGACGCCTTGGGACGCAGCCGCTCGCGGTGTGCCAGCAGCATCGCGCCGATCGCGGCGGTGATCAGCAGGGCCGAGGTGACCTCGAAGGCCCACACGTAGGGCCCGAAGATCAGGTTGGCCAGTCCGCTGACGTTGCCGGTGTCGCTGTTGACCTTGTCCAGGCCCTTGGCGCCGCCGAAGCTGATCTTCGCGACGCTGACCAGCAGGCTGATCATCACGGCGAGGCCCAGCAGCAGGCCGGCCAGCCGCTGTCCCTTGATCGTCTCGACCAGGGAGTCGGAGGAGTCGACACCGACCAGCATGACCACGAAGAGGAAGAGCATCATGACCGCGCCGGAGTAGACGAAGATCTGGATGATCCCGAGGAACTCCGCCTGCTCGGCGATGTAGAACACGCCGAGCATGATCATGGTCAGCGCCATACCCATGGCGGCGTGGACCGCCTTGCGAGCGAACAGCAGCCCCAGCGCACCGATGACCGCGAGCGGAGCGCCGAAGAAGAACAGCGTCGCCTCCGCACCACCGAGTCTCATGCTGTGTGTCCTTCCGAATCGGCCGCGCCGGCGTGCTCGGCCACCCAGTCCTGCTGGGCGGTCGTCGCACCGGTCACCGCGCCCTTGTAGTAGTCCTTCTCCGTCATGCCCTCCACCATCGGGTGCGGGGCGTCCGCCATACCGGGCTGGAGCGGAGCGAGCAACTGGTCCTTGGTGAAGATCAGGTCCGCGCGGTTGTTGTCGGCGAGTTCGTACTCGTTGGTCATCGTGAGCGCACGTGTCGGGCACGCCTCGATGCACAGCCCGCAGAAGATGCAGCGCAGGTAGTTGATCTGGTAGACGCGACCGTAGCGCTCACCCGGGGAGAACCGGCCGGCGCCGCCCTCGCGGTCGTCGTTGTCGGCGCCCTCGACGAGGATCGCGTCGGCGGGGCACGCCCAAGCGCACAGCTCGCAGCCCACGCACTTCTCGAGACCGTCGGGGTGGCGGTTCAGCTGGTGCCGGCCGTGGTAGCGCGGCTGCGTGGGCCGCTTCTCCTCCGGGTACTCCTCGGTCTCGAGCTTGCGGAACATGGTGGCGAAGGTGACGCCGAACCCGCCGACCGGGGCGAACAGGTCGGCGAAGAACCCTGGCTTCTCGTCAGCCACGTGTTGCCTCCTTCTCGGGGACGTCCTCGGCGGACCGCTCGGAGATCCGCAGCGCGGGCTCGCGCAGCCGCTGACCGGGCAGCGGGGGGACCGGGAACCCACCGGCGAACGGGTCCACCTCCTCGGGCGGCGGGGCCGACTTCGCCGCCTCGCGCTCGATCCGGCGGTTCTCCCAGTAGTAGTAGACGAGCAGCACCAGGGCGGCCACGACGGCCACGAAGATGAAGCTGAGCAGGGGGTACTGCCGCCCCGCGATGCTGAACGTTGGCCCGGTGACGTACCCGAGCTGGCTCGCGCGGATGAAGGCGACGACGACCACCCAGGCCAGCGTGACCGGGATGAGGAACCGCCACCCGAACCGCATGAACTGGTCGTAGCGGACCCGTGGCAGGGCGCCACGCAGCCAGACGAAGAAGAACATGAAGGACCACAGCTTGACGAC
>NZ_DASZNO010000045.1:0-175882 GCF_035551235.1 Flexivirga sp.
CACCGGCATCGGCCGGGTCGTGCGGGTCACCGGCCCGGTCGTGGACGTCGAGGTCGGCCGGGACGAGATCCCGGAGTTGAACAACGCCCTGCACGTCGACGTCGACCTCGGCGAGGACAACCCGCTGAACAAGGAGCTGACGCTGGAGGTCGCCCAGCACATCGGCGACAACACGGTGCGGACGATCTCGATGCAGCCCACCGACGGGCTCATCCGAGGCGCCACCGCCACCGACACCGGCCACCCGATCGAGGTGCCGGTCGGCGACCAGGTCAAGGGGCACGTGTTCAACGCGCTCGGCCGGTGCCTGGACGACCCCGACTTCGTGGCCGGCGAAACCTGGCCGATCCACCGGCCGGCGCCGGCGTTCGACCAGCTCGAGGGCAAGACCGAGCTGCTGGAGACCGGCATCAAGGTCATCGACCTGCTCACCCCGTACGTGGCCGGCGGCAAGATCGGCCTGTTCGGCGGTGCCGGCGTCGGCAAGACCGTGCTGATCCAGGAGATGATCCGCCGCGTCGCCCAGGAGTTCGGTGGCGTGTCGGTGTTCGCCGGCGTCGGCGAGCGCACCCGCGAGGGCAACGACCTGATCACCGAGATGGAGGAGGCCGGCGTCCTCGGCCAGACAGCTCTGGTCTTCGGCCAGATGGACGAGCCGCCGGGCACCCGGCTGCGGGTGGCGCTCTCCGCGCTGACGATGGCGGAGTACTTCCGCGACGTCAAGGAGCAGGACGTCCTGCTGTTCATCGACAACATCTTCCGGTTCACCCAGGCCGGTTCCGAGGTCTCCACGCTGCTCGGTCGTATGCCGAGCGCGGTGGGTTACCAGCCGACCCTGGCCGACGAGATGGGTGAGCTGCAGGAGCGGATCACTTCGACCAAGGGCAAGTCGATCACCTCGATGCAGGCGATCTACGTGCCGGCGGACGACTACACCGACCCGGCCCCGGCCACGACGTTCGCGCACCTGGACGCCACGACCGAGCTCTCGCGTGACATCGCCTCGAAGGGTATTTACCCGGCGGTGGACCCGTTGACCTCGACCTCGCGCATCCTCGACCCGCGCTATGTCACCCAGGAGCACTACGACACCGCGGTCCGCGTGAAGCAGATCCTGCAGCGCAACAAGGAACTGCAGGACATCATCGCGATCCTCGGTATCGACGAGCTCTCCGAAGAGGACAAGATCCTCGTCAACCGCGCCCGTCGCATCGAGCGCTTCCTGTCGCAGAACACCTACGTTGCCAAG
Organism: Flexivirga sp.; assembly: GCF_035551235.1. Lineage (GTDB taxonomy): Bacteria > Actinomycetota > Actinomycetes > Actinomycetales > Dermatophilaceae > Flexivirga. The sequence continues at coordinate 1,250 of NZ_DASZNO010000045.1, forward strand.
CAGTTCACCGGCATCGAGGGTTCGACCGTGCCGCTCGCCGACACGATCGAGGCGTTCAACAAGATCGCCGACGGCGACTACGACCAGACGCCGGAGCAGGCCTTCTTCATGTGCGGTGGCCTCGACGACGTCGAGAAGCGTGCCGCCGAGCTGGCGAAGGAAGACTGAGTCTCCTTCCGGCATACACGGCAGTAGCGAAACCCCCGAATCACGTTGTGGTTCGGGGGTTTTCGCGTGTTCGGGCAGTCCACCCGGTCCCGAAGTGCCGACGGTCGGTATGTCGGGACGCGCCTGGGCGGCGAACTGGTCCCGAAGTGCCGACGGTCGGTATGTCGGGACGTGCGCTGGGCGACATAGGATCAACTCCTGTGAATCTGCTTCCCACGTGGACCCTGCACGGTGACGGCAAATCGGTTCCGGCGGGGGAGGTGGTCGCCCCCGACGAGCGGCTGACCTGGCCGCGCACCGCGGGCATCGGGCTGCAGCACATCGTGGCGATGTTCGGAGCGACCTTCCTGGTGCCGCTGCTGACCGGCTTTCCGCCGTCGACGACGCTCTTCTTCTCCGGCATCGGGACGCTGATCTTCCTGTTGCTGACCGCCGGCCGGGTGCCGAGCTACCTCGGCTCCTCGTTCGCGTTCATCGCACCCATCGCGGCCGCCAAGGCCGATCACGGTATGGCGGGAGCACTCGGCGGCATCGTGCTGGCGGGTGTCGCGCTCGCTGTGATCGGCCTCATCGTGCAGGTCGCCGGAGCTGGGTGGATCCGCGCGCTGCTGCCGCCGTTGGTGACCGGCGCGATCGTCGCACTGATCGGCCTCAACCTGGCGGGAGCCGCCAAGGACAACTACGTGAAGGCACCGGTCACCGCGACCGTGACCGTCGCTCTCATCTGCCTGGTGACCGTCCTCGGCAGGGGCATCCTGGGCCGGCTCGCGATCCTCGGTGGTGTCGCCGCCGGCTATGTGACGGCCTGTGTGCGCGGCGAGGTCGACTTCGATGCGGTGGGCAAGGCCGACTGGGTCGGGTTGCCCACCTTCCACAGCCCGCACTTCGACGCCGGCGTCATCGCGCTCTTCGTGCCGGTGGTGCTCGTGCTCGTCGCCGAGAACATCGGCCACGTGAAATCGGTCGCCCAGATGACCGCACGCGACCTGGACGGCGTGCAGGGCCGGGCGCTGTTCGCCGACGGCATCTCCACCGCGCTCGCTGGTGTCGGCGGCGGGTCGGGCACGACGACATACGCCGAGAACATCGGGGTGATGGCGGCGACCAAGGTCTACTCGACGGCGGCGTACTGGTTCGCGGCGTTCGGTGCCCTGGTGCTGAGCTTCTGCCCGAAGTTCGGTGAAGCCATCGCGACCATCCCGGTCGGTGTGCTCGGGGGAGCCGGCGTCGTGCTCTACGGCATGATCGGGCTGCTCGGGGCTCGGATCTGGATCGAGGCGCGCATCGACTTCAGCAACGCCATCAACCTGACGCCCGCAGCGATCGGGCTGATCATCGGTATCGCGGACTTCACCTGGACGATCGGCGACGTGCAGCTTGCGGGCATCGCGCTGGGCACCATGGCGGTGTTGCTGGCCTACCACGTGATGCGCGCGATCAACCGGTTCAGTCGCGTGCTGCCCGACCCGACCACCCCGGCTCCGATGGTCCAGCTGGACGGGGCCGATGGGTCGACGACGATGCCGAGCGTCGACCTGGTGAAGTGAGCGCGGAGCACTGACCTTGTCACCGCCCGATGGCAGGCTGTGGCGTATGACGAAAGACCTGTCTCCGGGACGCATGGGCGGCACCCCGGAGCGACCGGCGCGCTTCTTCACCGATGCCGCCGAGTTCGGTGCCTGGCTGGCGATCCATCACGACACCGAGACCGAGTTGTGGGTGGGTCTGGCCAAGAAGCACGTGACCGACCGTGGCCTGACCTGGGCCGAGGCGGTGCCCGAGGCGCTCTGCTGGGGGTGGATCGACTCCGTGGCGCAGCGGATCGACGACGACTTCGTGCGGCAGCGCTGGACTCCGCGCAAGCGCACCAGCCATTGGAGCAAGGTCAATCTCGAGCTGGTCGACAAGTTGCGCGCCGACGGCCGGATGCAACCCGCCGGCCTGGCGATCTGGGAGGCGCGTCGTCGCGAGGCAGCGCCATACACGCACGAGCAGGAGGGCCCGCTGGAGCTGCCGGCGGACTACGCCGCGCAGCTTGCGGGGTCACCGGCCGCGACCGCCTTCTTCGAGGCCGCGACACCGACCTACCGCCGGATCTGCGTCAACTGGGTCATCACCGCGAAACAGCAGTCGAGCCGGGACCGGCGGATGACGCAGCTCATCGAGGACAGTGCAGCCGGCCGACTCATCCCCAGCCAGCGGTACGGCGCGGTGCCGCGCTGGGTCGAGCGAGCGGCCGCGGCCGCCCGGGACGCCGGCTGATCGTCAGTGCTCGATCTCGGCGCGGCGGGGCTCCACCTCGGCGTGGCCGGCGAGTGCGACACAGCCGCCGAGGGTCGCCACGAAGCCGAGCACCGCGACGATCACGAAGCCGGACCGGACGCCGTCGCCCAGGAAAGCCAGCCCGATGGCGGCCGGTATGACGGTCTCCGTCGCGAACGTGATCGCGGCGACGCTCGTGGTCCGACCGCGATCCAGGGCGAAGCCGTAGGCCACCAGCGCGACCGCGCCGGCAACGATCAGTGCCCACAGCTGCGGCTGGAACACCGTGTGCCACAACGGGTTCGACGTGTCCAGCACCCGCGCGACGATCCCGGTCAAGCCGAAGCCGAGGCCGCTCGCGCTGGCCAGCACCAGCGAGGACCGCCCGCGATCGGCGTCGAGCAGGCCGGCGATGAAGACGGCCGTGACCAGCCCGGCGCCACCGAGCAGCAGCCAGCTCCCGGCTGTGCCGACCAGTCGCGCGTTCCCTTCGTGAGCGCTGACGGCCAGCAGCACCAGTCCGATGCCGACCATGACCAGTACCGCGACCTCGCGCCGGGACAGCCGCACCCCGAGCAGCACGACTGCCAGCACTGCGGTCACTCCGACCGAGGAGGCGAGCATCGACTCGACGAGGAAGAGCGGTAGCGACTGCAGTGCGGCCAGGCTGGCCAGGAACCCTCCCGCATCCAGTGCGAGGCCGACGGCATACAACCAGCCGGCGCGGCCACGCTCGAGCCAGGACGCGCCCGCCGGTGCCGCCGCGATCCGCTGGACGCCGATGGCCTGCAGCACGGTCGCCGCGCCATACGCGATGGCCGCGAGGACCGCACCCAGCAACGCCAGCATGCCGTGATGGTGTCACGTCAGCCTGCGCGTGCCGGTCAGGTCACAGCGCGGTGAAGTCGATCTTCTCGGCGAGCACCGGCCGCAGCCGCTCGGCATACGTCGTGGTGAGGTGATGGTCGTCCCGATAGACGATCGTGCCGTCCACGACGATCGGGCAGACGTCGTCGTGGCACTCCCACGGCTGCATGTTGATGTAGTCGGCGCCGTGCTTGGCGGCGGTACTCTTCCATACCGCATCGCGCGCGACCGTCACCTTGTCGGGGCTTTCGGCGCAGGTGCTCAGATTCGCCGTGCGTGAGCCGAGACAGGTGCCGGCGTCCTTGGGCAGTCGCGACTGGTCGGAGATGATGTCGACCTCGTCAGTGAGGCTGTGCAACTTCTCGAGGGTGCGTGCCGCGCCGTCCTTGAAGAGCTTGGTGCCCTTGGCGCCGGGCATCTCCTTGCCCGTGTCGGGGTCGAGGATCGGGGTGTCCAGCAGGCCGCTGAGAATGACGAGCTTCGGCTTGATCTGTTTGATCTGCTGCATGGCCCACGTGCGGTAGGTGTCGCACTGGTCGTAGGCGATGCCCTTGTAGCGCAGATGGACATCCGCCGGCATGCAGCCGGCCTTGGTCAGCGGGATCAGCTTGATGTGGTGCTGCTTCGCCATCGCGCTCAGCGGCTTCAGCCACTGTGCGGCATGCGAATCGCCATAGATGACAACGGTTGTCGTCGCCTTGGTGTCGCCGGACGGACAGAGTTTGTGTGATGTCTTGTCCCGGGTACCCGCCCAGCAGGCGTCCGAGGGTTCGGTCTTGTCGTCCGGCAGGTGCACCAGGCTCGGGACCAGCTTGGCCGGCAGCGCGTCACCGGCCCGGGCCTTGTCGCTGGCCTTGGCCACTTCGGCGCGCAGCGACGACACGGCGGACGGTTTCTTGGCCTCCTTCTGGGCGACCTTCTGCGCCGCGGCCGCCGTCGTCGAGGACTGCGCCATCGTGGACTGGTAGATGACCGCGGCCGGCGCGAGCACCATCGCGAGAGCGGCCGGCCACAGCGCCAGTGAACGCACCGTCGCGTGCAGGCCGCGGCGCTTGGTGCGCCGGAAGGGCGTCTCCACCCAGCGGTAGCTCAACCAGGCCAGCGCGATGGCCATCACGATGAGCAGCAGCTTGTACCGGATGCGCAGGTGGTCCCCGGCATACGCATTGGCGAGGATCAGCACCGGCCAGTGCACCAGGTAGACCGAGTAGGAGATGTCGCCGATGAACCGCATCGGTCGCAGCCCGAGCACCATCGTCGCGCCGTAGCGCGGGCCGTCGACGCCGCCGGCAATGATCAGCACAGCGCCGAGGACCGGCACCAACGCAGCGGATCCGGGGAAGGGGGTCGCGGGTGTGTAGACGACCGCGGCGAACAGCACGGCGGCCAGGCCGACCCAGGACATCGTCGCCTTGAGCACGTCCGGCAGGCGACCGATCCGGTCGGCGGTGAGCGCGAGCAGCGAGCCGAGCCCGAGTTCCCAGCCCCGGGTGAAGGTCGAGAAGTATGCCGAGTGCGGCGAGACATTCGTGTCGTGGATCGACCACGCCAGGGAGAGCAGGCTGAGCAGTCCGATCAGCACCGCCGCGCGGCGCAGCGCCTGCACCCGGCCGAGAGCGATGCGGCTGCGGGTGGCGCGCGGGCCGCTGCCGCGAAGGCGTCGCCGGCCGGGCAGCAGCATCAGCGCGATGAGCAGCGGCCACAGCAGGTAGAACTGCTCCTCGACGGCCAGTGACCAGAAGTGCTGGACCGGCGTCTCGAAGGTCGCGGCCGCGAAGTAGTCGGTGCCACCCTGTGCGAAGTGCAGGTTCGCGGCGAAGAACGCCGCCCACTTGACGTCGGTCGCCACCTTGCTGAGGTCACCATCGGTGTAGACGAGCGTCGACACGAGGAGCGTCAGCAACAGGGTGAGGGAGGCCGCCGGCAGGATGCGACGAGCGCGCTTGGCGTAGAACGTCGAGAACGACACACGTCCGGTCGAGCGGACCTCGCGGGCGAGGAGTCCGGTGATCAGGAAGCCGGAGACCACGAAGAAGACGTCGACCCCGATGTAACCGCCGCCGAGGATGTGCTTGATCTCGGCGTGACTGGCGACCACCAGGAGCACGGCGATCGCGCGCATGCCCTGGATGTCCGGACGCTGGCCATGGCCGGCGCTGTGCGCGTGACTGTGCGCGTGCCGCGCGGATCGTGCGGCACTGCGCGAGCGGTGCGCCGGACCAGGCTGCTGGTCCGGGACGTCCTTGGCTGTTGGGAGCACTGCGGCCACCCGGTCACCCTTTGCTCAGATCGACGACATTCCACTACCCGTGTCAATGGGCCCATAATCACGATTTCATAACATCCGGGTGGAAAGCCAACCGTGAGTGAGCGGGCGTCTTGCAGCCGCCACCGATGATGCCGCATCGGCCGGTGCAATCGGGGGGACCGGCGCGATCGATCTGTGAGCGTGGGAAGTCGCGTGGAAATCCTTGCCGGACCGGTGCCGCACGACACAATGTGCTTCATGGCGACGATTGCTGACTCGATCATCCGAACCCTCAAGGCAAGCGGCGTCCGCCGGCTGTATGGCGTGCCCGGCGACTCCCTCAACGGATTGACCGAGGCGCTGCGGCGCGACGGTGACCTGCAGTGGGCGCACGTGCGCAACGAAGAGGTCGGTGCGTTCGCGGCGGGTGCCGAGGCACAGCTGACCGGAGAGCTCGCCGTCTGCGTCGGCAGCTGTGGGCCCGGCAACGTCCACCTCATCAATGGCCTGTATGACGCAGGGCGCAGCCACGCCCCGGTGCTGGCGATCGCCGCGCAGATCCCGCGGGAGGAGATCGGCAGCGGCTATTTCCAGGAGACGCACCCGACGCAGATCTTCAACGAGTGCAGTGTCTACACAGAGCTCGTGTCGTGCGCGGAGCAGTTCCCGGTGGTCTTCCAGCAGGCGCTGCAGGCCGCGATCACCCGTCGCGGGGTGGCGGTCATCGTCGTCCCGGGCGAGATCTTCATGGCGGAGTGGTCCGGCAGGGACGTGCTGCCCGTGCACACCAGCCCGTCCGCGGTCGTGCCGGGCGACAAGGAGCTGGCAGCCGCGGCCGAGGTCATCGGTCGGGCGCAGCGTCCCGCCATACTCGCCGGCGCCGGGTGTGCCGGAGCACATGACGAGCTCGTCGCCTTCGCGCAGGCCATCAAGGCTCCGGTGGTGCATTCGCTGCGTGGCAAGGAATGGCTGGAGTGGGACAACCCGCTCAACGTCGGCCTGACCGGGCTGATCGGCTACGACTCCGGCTACCGCGCGATGGAGCACTGTGACGTGCTGATCATGGCCGGCACCGACTTCCCCTACCGGCCGTTCCTGCCCGACGACGTGCCGGTCGTGCAGCTCGACGTGCGTGGCGAGCGCATCGGACGCCGCGTGCAGGTGTCGCACCCGCTCGTCGGCACCGTCCGAGACACGTTGCCATTGCTGCAATCTCGCATCGGATCCAAGAGTGACCGCAGTTTCGCCGACACGATCGTCCGGCACCATCGCAAGCGGCGGGCCAAGCTCGACGAGCTGGCCGAGCCGGGCCGGCCGAACGAAACGCCACTGCATCCGCAGTTCGTGACCGCGACGATCAACAAGCTCGCCACCGACGACGCGGTCTTCACCTGCGACGTCGGCACACCGACCGTGTGGGCGGCTCGCTACCTGCAGATGAACGGCAAGCGGCGGCTGCTCGGTTCCTTCAACCACGGCTCGATGGCCAACGCTCTCGCCCAGGCGATCGGCGCCTCGGCGGCATACCCGAAACGGCAGGTGATCGCGCTCGCGGGCGACGGCGGGCTGGCCATGCTGCTCGGCGACCTGATCACGCTCAAGCAGCTGAACCTGCCGGTGAAGGTGATGGTCTACAACAACAGCGCGCTCAGCTTCGTGGAGCTGGAGATGAAACAGGCCGGGCTGATCAACTTCGGCACCGGCCTGGACAACCCCGATTTCGCCGGCATCGCCGACGCGATCGGCATGCGCGGGCTGCGGGCCGAGCGGACCTCGGACGTCGAGGACACCGTTCGGGAGGCGCTGGAGTATGACGGGCCGGCCCTGGTCGACCTGCGCGTCGCCCGGCAGGAGCTGTCGTTGCCGCCGAAGATCACGCTCGCGCAGGTCAAGGGCTTCACGCTCTACGCCACGCGCACGGTGCTGTCCGGCCGTGGCAGCGAGATCGTCGAGCTCGCGCGGACCAACCTGCGCGAGTTGTAGGCGATCCGCCCTCCCGACCGAGAGAAGCACCAACTGACCGAGAGGAGTACGAATTCGCCTGTCTTTCGTACTCCGCTCGGTCGTTCGGTACTCCTCTCGGTCAGGATTGAGCGGGTCCGTTTAGGCCGAGGCAGGTCGCGGCAAATAAGCTGGCCCGCATGTGTGGAATCGTCGGGTACTTCGGCCCAGGTGGCAACGCAGCCCTGCTGCAGCGGATGAACGAATGCCAGGCGCACCGCGGGCCCGACGGCGAGGGGACCTTCACCGACGGCCCGGCCGGACTCGGTCACCGTCGCTTGTCCATCATCGACGTGGCGCACGGCCAGCAGCCGATGACCACCGCGGACGGTCGCTACACCATCGTCTACAACGGCGAGGTCTACAACTACCTGCCGTTGCGCGAGGAGTTGCGCGCGCTCGGCCATGAATTCACCACGGATTCCGACACCGAGGTCGTCCTCGCCGCCTTCGCGCAGTGGGGCAACGACGCGTTCGACCGGTTCAACGGCATGTGGGGCCTGGCGATCTGGGATGGCCAGGAGCAGCGCCTGACCCTCAGCCGCGACCACTTCGGCATCAAGCCGGTCTATCTCGCCCAGGTCGGCGACACCCTGCTGTTCTCCTCGGAGATCAAGTCGATCCTCGCGTCCGGCCTCTACGAGCGGAAGGTCAACGACCGAACCCTCTTCCGCTACTTGCGTTTCCGCATCCACGAGGACGGTCGGGAGACTTTCTTCGACGGCATCGAGCGGCTGGAGCCCGGCGAGGCGATGACGATCGAGGTGACCGCCGAGGGGGCCAGCGCCACGCGTGCGCCATACACCCGACTGCGCGAGGAACTCGCCGAGCTCGCCAAGGAGCAGCGCCCGTATGACGAGGCGGCTGCCGCCGACTACAAGGCGCGACTGATCGAGGCGATCCGGTTGCGGCTGCAGTCCGAGGTCCCGGTCGGCACGTCGCTGTCCGGTGGGCTCGACTCCAGCGCCGTCGCGGTCATCATCAACCAGCTCCTCAACACCGGCGACGAGACGACGACCGAGGCCGTCGGCACTCAGCAGAACACCTTCTCCGCGGTCTTTCCGGGCTCGCTGAACGACGAGGAGAAGTATGTCGACGCGGTGCTCGACATCTGCCGCGGGCACGTCGACGCGCACAAGATCAAGCCGACGGCCGACGAGTTCAAGGTCGACATGCGCGACTTCATCCGGACCCAGGAGGAGCCTCTGATCTCCTCCGGCCCCTACGCCCAGTACCAGGTGATGCGCGAGGCGACCGAGCACGTCACGGTCCTGCTCGACGGCCAGGGCGCCGACGAGATGATGGCCGGCTACATCCCCTACTACTTCGTCTACCTGCGGCAGCTGAAGGCACAGGGCGCGAAGCTGGCGGCGGCCGAGCTGTCCAAGAGCCTGGACGTGATCTATCGCCTCGGCCGGTTCAAGCTGCAGGCAAAACTCAAGGGCCGCAAGGGAATTCCGATGACCCAGCTGCTCGCGGACGACTTCGTGTCGGCGCACAGCGGCGAGACCTACTCGGTCGAGGGCAGCAACCTCAAGAAGCGGCTCATCGAGGACCTGTTCGTCGGCTCGCTGCCGTCGCTGCTGCGTTACGAGGACAAGAACACCATGCGCTTCTCCCTCGAGGGGCGCGTGCCGTTCCTCGACAAGGAGGTCGTGAAGTTCATCTTCAGCCTGTCCGACGAGGCGATCATCAAGAGCGGCTGGAACAAGCGCGTGCTGCGTGACGCGACCCGCGGCCTGCTGCCGGACATGATCAACCGCCGGCGCAACAAGATCGGTTTCACCACCCCGCAGGGCGAGTGGTTCATGCGGCTGAAGAACCACTTCTACAACATCTTCCTCTCCGAGTCGTTCGCGAACCGGCCCTACTTCGACCAGTCCGAGGTGCTGCACGCCTTCGAGGGCTGGATCAAGGGCACCAATGACGTCGACTCGATGGTCTTCTGGCGGATGCTCAACGTCGAGATCTGGTTGCAGGAGTTCTTCGACGAGAAGCAGCCCGAGGACGACCGTCCGGCCCGCATCAAGACCGACCTGGAGGCCAACGAGGGCAAGGACCTCGACCTGGTCACCGCGTCCGGCGCGACGGTGCGCCGCTACCCGCTGCGCACCGAACTCTTCAGCAAGGACGACGACCTCGACAGCCGAGTGCTCGCGCAGATCGACCGGTTCTTCGAGACACTCGACGCCGACTCCGAGCACGCTGCACAGATGGCCGGAAAGCGTTGGTACTACTTCATTTCCGAGAAGATCGTCGCGATCACCCAGGGGCGGTCCTACTTTATCTGGGACATCAATGTCGGGCGTCCGGCACGCGTGCTGTCCAAGTACGTCACCCGCACACCGGCGGGCATCGGGCTGGGCTCGCCGTTCACCATGCAGCTGGCCATCCAGGAGGCCGGCCTGCCGCGCGTGCTCTACGCCAGCGCCGGGGGAGCGGCCGGCAAGCTGCTGGGCAAGCGCGGCAAGTTCTACGACCTGGTCGGTGGCGACATCCGCGCGATCGACGGCCCGACCGAATACTCGGCATACCCCTCGAACGTCTCGGCGAAGCTCGCGCCCAAGGATCCCGACCAGGTCGCCGCCCGGCTTACGGCCGCGATCCGGGCGCGCGTGCCGGCGGCATACAAGGACACCTTCGGCGGGACGATCGTGATGGACGCCAACGACATCGGTCGCAACGTCCTCGGCAGCGACATTCCGGGTGACTGGTCACGCTTCGAGGAGATGTTCGCCGACAATCCGCTCGGTCAGGGTGGCGAGCAGACGCCGATGGCGATCGTCGTCGAGCACTGAGGTCACTCGGCCGGCGACTGCGCCGGCGCTCGCTCGGACTGCCGCTTGCGGTAGGTGAGGTTCAGCGCCTCGACGGCCATCGCGAACGCGATCGGGCCGTAGATCACCGGCTTGTCGATGTGTATGTCGAAACTCTCCGCGATCAGGGTGGATCCGATCAGCACCAGGAAGCTGAGCGCCAGCATCTTGACCGTGGGGTGCTTGTTGACGAAGGCGCTGATCCGGCCGGCGAAGATCATCATCAGGCCGATCGACAGGGTGACCGCGGCGATCATGATCGCCAACTGGTCGACCATGCCGACCGCCGTGATGACCGAGTCCAATGAGAAGACCGCGTCCAGCAGCAGGATCTGCACGATGACGCGCGCGAAGGTCGAGGTGGCGCCCGTGTCCGCGGCGGCCGCGTCGTGGCGGGCGCCCTCGAGCTTCTCGTGGATCTCGGTGACCGCCTTGTAGACGAGGAACAGCCCACCGAGCAGCAGGATCAGATCGCGGCCGGACAGCTGCAACGCGGCCGAGTCGCCGATCGAGAGGATCGTCGCGGTCAGGCCGATGATCCACGACGCGACCGCGAGCAGCACGATGCGCATCAGCAGCGCCAGCGCGAGGCCGACGGTGCGTGCCCTGGCACGCTGCCGCTCTGGCAACCTGCCGGTCAGGATCGAGATGAAGACCACGTTGTCGATGCCGAGCACGAGCTCGAGGGCGAACAAGGTCAGGAAGGCGACCCACAGGTCGGGGCTGGTCATGAAGGCCATGGGATCGGTTCAACGCCGCTCGGTCCCGTCCGGTTCCGAGATGTGGAGGCCGATCCCAGGGATCGTGCACCGAGCACCCATCGGCGCCCGGTAGGCTGGGGTACAGGATCCACCCGTCCTGTCCGGTGGATTCTTCGCCGTACATCTCAAGGAGCTGACTCCCCGTGAGCCTGCAGGTAGAAATCGTCGCCCCGGATCGCATCGTGTGGTCGGGTGACGCACGCCAGCTGTCCGCCCGCACCGTCGAGGGTGAGATCGGCATTCTGCCCGGTCACGAGTCGATGCTTGCGGTGCTGGGCAACGGTGACGTCCAGGTCGACCCGGTCGACGGGCAGCGCGAGACGGTGACCATCAACGGCGGCTTCATGTCGGTCGACAACGACAAGGTGACGCTCGTCGCCGAGCGCGTCGACGCGGCCGGCCTCGGGGCCTGAAGGAGCACGAATGATCGCGACGATCGACTGGGCGGCAGTCGGTCTCGCGTGTCTTCTACTGCTGTGCGTGCTGGCGCTCGTCGCCCTGGTCGTGCGGCGCCGGCTGATCGCCAGGGGTGAACCGCTGGCCATGGTCGCGGTGCAGCGCGGTGAGGGCTGGAAGCTCGCCATGACCCGCTTCAGCACCGACAGCGTCCAGCTGTACGCCGTGATCGGTGCCGGCGTCCGTCCTCGCTCGGTATGGCGCCGCGGTGATCTCGACCTCGGTGCGCCCCACCCGCTCACCCGTAACAAGCCGATCGCGATCCTCGACCCGGTGCAGGTCGAGTGCGCGGTCAACGGGGAGAGATTCCTGATCGCGATCGCGCCGGGTGACTACACGGCATTGCGGTCCTGGTCCGAGTCGGCACCACCGGGCCTCAACGCCAACGTCGCGTAATTCCCGAGTCGCACAGGTAACTCCGAGTCGCACAGCTACAGCTGTGCGACTCAGCGTTATGTGTGCGGTTCGACGGGTGGCCACCGGCGGACGGGCTGTCGCGCGGGATCCCATCGACGCCATACGCCTCCCGCGTCGGGCCGAAGCCCTGCGGCGGACAGGATCTGTCGCAGCGGTTCTGCCTGCCACGCCTCGCGCCATACCCACCGTTCGACCCGCGGCCCGGTGCGGCGAATCCGATCCTCCCGCAGCTTCTCCTTCCAGAGCACCTCCTGCGAGACGTATTTGACCTTGCCGTCGAACTCGCCGATCAGCCCCCGCCAGCCGAAATCCGCGTAGCCGAACACCCCTGCCTCGTCGACGAGCTCCACTTGCAGATCGGGCTGCGGCAGGCCGAACTCGTACATGCGCGCACGGCTCAGCGACTCGCCGGGCGACTCCGATCGTCCGTCTGCGAGATGTATGGCGAGCGCTGCGCGCCGTCTGCCGCGCGCGCCCGGCGGAAGACGCGCGATCTCGTTGTCCAGTTCCGCCAGCGAACATTTGCCGGCATGCAGTGCGGCGTCGGCGGTCACCAGCCCGTGGGCGAGCGCGCCCATCCGGGCCAGGTCCACGACGGTCCGTGGCACGGGCGTGACCGGGATGCCGTCACAGTGCTCCGGCACCGGCGGGTGAGCGGACTGGTGCCGCCGGATCAGGCCGGTGTGTCCGATCCCGGACCCCACCAGGACATCGACGTGCTGTGGCCATCGGCCCAGCACCGGCAAGCCCTGCAACACTGCCGCGGAGTGGAGGCAAGCCATCGGGCGCGGATCGGTCAGCATGGAGTCGAAGGTGCTCAGGACCAGGCCGCGGTAGCGGTTCTCGTCGTCGAGCTCGGACCATCGCTCCGCAACGACATACCCGCCGCGGCGGACGCGCGCGAGTCGCGACTCGGCGCGGCGCGTCTCTTCCCATGGGAGGACGCCGCGTCGAGCGAGCTCCGCGGAGCTCAGAATCTCCTGCGCCCGCAAGCGCCCCGAGGCATCGTGCATGGACCGATCGTGACGGATGGACGGAGCTCGTGGCGGTCATCCACAGGCGCCCGTATCGACTCGCACACTTGACGCCGAGTCGCACAGCTACAGCTGTGCGACTCGGCGTCAAGTGTGCGGCTCGGGAGTATGGCGGGCTATTTCTGCTGCTCCTCGCGCCCGCCGCCGGGCTGCCACAGCACGTCGCCACCGGGCAGGTTGGCAACCCGCGCCGCCAGGAAGAGCAGGTCGGAGAGCCGGTTGAGGTATTGCGCGGTGAGCGGATTGACCCCGCCCGTGCCCTTCTCGCTGCCGGCCGGTGCCTCGGCGGCGCCATACGTCTCGAGGGCGAGCCAGGCGGCGCGCTCGGCGCGGCGGGCCACCGTACGTGCGACGTGCAGGTGCGCGGAGCCAACGCAGCCGCCGGGCAGGATGAACGAGCGCAGCGTCTCGACCTCGTCGCCGAGCCGGTCGCAGTCGGTCTCCAGATCGTCGATCCACGGCTGCTTGACGCGCAGCGGCGGAAACTCCGGCTCGGCCACCAGCGGGGTGCACAGGTCGGCGCCGACGTCGAAGAGTTCGTTCTGGATCCGGTGCAGCATCGTGACCAGATCCGAGCGCAGCTCGCCGGCCGCAACGGCCAAGCCGATCACGCTGTTCGTCTCGTCGGTCTCGGCATACGCCGTCAATCGCGGGTCGTTCTTACTGGTCCGGCTGAAGTCGCCGAGCGCAGTGGTGCCGGCATCGCCGGTGCGGGTGTAGATGCGGCTGAGAATGACCATAGGGCCCATTCTGCGCTGCCGACATCGGCTGCGAGCCGCCGCCATGCCGTATCGCTCAGGAGCCGGCTGCGCGGCCGAGTTGGACGGATCTTTACTCCATTTACGAAAACGTGACCTCCGCCTCGGCAACGAATTCGTCTTCTCGTGCGTCAATACTTGCGTGAGCGGCAAACTGCGTGCTGCTCGCGAGGACGTTCAGACACCCTGCCGGGGAAGGTGGCGGAACGATGACGCGGTTCGGGAACGACAAGGCAAGGATCGACGTGCTACGCCTGGGAGCGGAGCTGTCGGTCACCGGCGAACTCAATGTGCACACGGTGGCCGACGTGCGTGTGGCGCTCGGTCAGGCGATCGACGCCGGCATCGGCGACCTGATCGTGCACCTGGGCGAGGCGGAGATCGGTGATGCGACCGGCTTGGGAGTCATCGTGGGCGCCCATCACCGCGCACAGCGTGCCAGTCGGCGGCTGGTGCTCGCTGACGCATCGATGCGCTTGGAGCGCCTGATGCGGGCGACCGGCCTGCACCGGGTGATCCCGTTGTCCGTGCAGCGACTGCCACAGCCGGTCATCCTGCCTGCCTGAGCGCTTCTGCCGGCAAACGGTCAGCTGACCGCTGTGGCTGCCGCCCGTCGTGGATCGCCGGCCGCACCGAGTTCTCCGGCATCCGTGCCGTATGCCGCGCCCACGCCACCGAAATACATGTCCAGCGGCTCGTGCGGCACTGCGCTGCCGCCGAGCGCCTCGATGACGGCGGCCGCCCCGTCGTCCGGTTCGTAGTGCACCCGCGGTCCTTCCGCAGCGAGCTCGACATGGATGCGTGGTGCGTCGATCGACGCCTGCAGGTCCTCACCACCCAGTCCGTGGCGGCCGATCACCTGGGCGAGGGCGGTGGTGATGCGGTCCGCGCCGGGAGTACCGATCGCCAGCGTCACGCCGCTGTCGCTGCGTGCGGTCACCGGCGACATGTTGGACGCGAGGCGGGTGCCGGGCGGCAGCGCGTGCAGCCCGAGCCGGTTCAGCTCCGGCTCACCCAGACAGTTGTTGAGCACCAGTCCCGTGCCGGGGACTGTCACGCCCGACGAGTAGCCCGCGGACGTCGTGATGGCGCAAGCGTTTCCGTCGCTGTCGACCACGGAGACGTGCGCGGTGTCCTTGCTGGTGGGCAGCGACTCCAAACCGGTGGTCTCCAGGGCGAGCAGCAACTCCGCACCCGCGACGCGCAGATCGGTCGCACGGTCCAGGTGCTCGGCGCGATAGCCGAGGACCGTCGACTGGATCTCGATCAGGGTTGCCGGGTCCAGTCCACGCTCAGCGACCAGTCGCAGCATCGCCGTGAGGACCGGGCCGCCGATCGAGGGTGGCGGGTTGAGCGCGACGTCCCAGTCGCCCACCGTGGCGCGCGACGCCGGCCGGCACACCGCTTGGTATGCCGCAAGGTCGTCCCTGCCCAGCAGCCCACCCGTCTGGGTCACATGGTCGGCGATAGCGGCACCGAGCGACCCGGTGTAGAGCTCCGAAACTCCTTGTTGCGCAAGGACTTCGAAGGTGTTCGCGAGGTCGGGGTTGACCATCCGGGTGCCGGGACCGGCGGGCTCGTCACCGTCGAAATGCTGTGCCCTGGTCTCCTCGTCGAAGGACCACAGCTGCCGGCCGGTGAGTTGCAGGTAGTGACCGGCGGCCGGTCCGAGCACGAAACCCTCGCGGGCCGCAGCGATGGCCGGCGCCAGGATGTCGGCCCAGCTCGCGCGCCCGAACATCTCGTGCGCCAGCTCGTATGCCGCGAAAGACCCTGGTGTGGCTGCGGATCCGGGGCCGGCATTGATGGTGATGCCACCCCCATAATCCAGATGTATGGCGCGCAGCCCCGAGCCGAAACGCTCGCGATCGGCGGACCGGCCAGGCATCTCGCTGTTGCCGTCGATGACCTGGGGCTCCCCGCCGGCAGGCCAGACGTTGACGAAGGCACCGCCCAGCGCGCTGACGATGCCCGGTTCGGTCACATAGGTGACGGCGAGTGCGGCAACCGCTGCGTCGACCGCGGTGCCGCCGAGTGCGACGACGTCGATCCCCGCCTGCGCGGCGAGCGCGTTGGGTGCGGCGATGGCGGCGCGCGTCATACCCGACGGGTGCGGAGCTCTCGTCATCGCCGCCATCTCCTCAGAAGAGCCGCGAGTCAGCGTCGTCCATGCCCTTGAGAGCCTCGTAATCCAAGGTGACACAACGGATTCCGCGGTCCTCGGCAAGGACCCGCGCCTGTGGTTTGATCTGCTGCGCGGCGAAGACACCGCTCACCGGAGCGAGATGGGGGTCCCGGTTGAGCAGCTCGAGATAGCGGGTCAGCTGCTCGACACCGTCGATGTCGCCGCGTCGCTTCAGCTCGACGGCGACGGTCGCGCCGTCCGCGTTGCGGCACATGATGTCGACCGGTCCGATCGCCGTCATGTATTCGCGGCGGATCAGCGTGAAGCCGTCACCGAGGGTGGTGATGTTCTCGGCTAGCAGTGCCTGCAGCTGCGCCTCGACACCGTCCTTGATCAGCCCCGGATCGACGCCCAGGTCGTGGCTGGAGTCGTGCAGCAGCTCGTGGATGCGCACGTGCAGTCGGTCTTCGGACTTCGCGTGCTGCACCGACCAGACGAGTTCGACACCCTCCTCGGCCTCGTCCTCGGTCGGGTCGATCTGGGCCATCGAGCAGGGCGGCGACATCCAGTTCAGCGGCTTGTAGGAGCCGCCGTCGCTGTGGATGAGCACCGATCCGTCGGCCTTGACCATCAGCAGCCGGGTGGCCAGGGGCAGGTGGGCGGTCAGTCGGCCGACGTAGTCGACACTGCACCGGGCAATCACAACGCGCACGGCGACCCAGCGTAGTCATACCGTGCGCGTCTGCGTCCCACCCCGCGGGGACCGGTGCCGGGGGAGGGCGTCCGGCTGAGACACTGAGCGCATGGTTCCAGTCATCTCAAAGGTTGCAGTCATCGGTCTGGGCACGATGGGTGCCGGCATCGTGGAGGTCTTCGCCAAGGCGGACTTCCCGGTCTACGCAGTGGACGGCAGCACCGAACTCGCCGAGCGCGGTCGCGGATTCGTCACCAAGTCGCTCGAGCGCGCGGTCAGCAAGGGCAAGCTCGCCGAGGCCGATCGCGATGCGACGCTGGAGCGCATCACCTTCACCGCCGAGCTGTCCGATCTCAGCGACGCCGACCTGGTCATCGAGGCCGTCCCGGAGCGGATGGAGATCAAGCACTCGATCTTCACCGCTCTGGACGACATCGTGCGTCCGGAGGCCGTCCTGGCCTCCAACACCTCGAGCCTGTCGCTCACCGAGATCGCCGCGGGCACCCGGCACCCGGAGCGGGTCGTCGGCATGCACTTCTTCAACCCGGCGCCGGTGCTGCAGCTCGTCGAGGTCATCAAGACCGTCCTGCTCGACGAGGACGTCGCCACCGCGGTGCGCGACCTGGCGCTCGAGCTGGGCAAGAAGCCCGTCGTCGTCGGCGACCGGGCCGGGTTCGTCGCCAACGCTCTGCTCATTCCCTACCTGGCCCGCGCGATCGCTCTCTACGAGACCGGCAAGGTCAGCCGCGTCGACCTGGACAACGCCTGCCGGGTCGGCATCGGCCTGCCGATGGGTCCGCTGACGCTCTCCGACCTGGTCGGCCTCGACGTCGTCCACGAGGTTTGCGAGGTCATGTATGCCGCGACGAAGCGCGCCTCCGACGCGTCGCCGTCGCTGCTGCGTCAGCTGGTGCTGGCCAAGCGACTCGGCCGCAAGACGGGTCAGGGCTTCTACGACTACGCCGCCGATGCCGGCGCCGAGGAGGATGCCGGCACCGATGCGATGACGGCGTCTGCCGCAATCGTCGGAAAGGGAGAGCTGGCAACACAATTGACCGATGCGTTCGCGAAGGCGGGTGTCACGGTCGCTGCGATCGACGACCCCGAGACCGACGTCGCGGACCTGGCCGGATCACCCCTCGTCGTCCTCGTCGGTGGGGCCGAAGCCGACTGCGCCAACTGCAACGCCGGCGACTGTGACGTCGAGGACGACGCCGACTCCACGGACTGCGCCTGCTGTGGTGGAGCCGCCCCGGGCAACTGGTTCTCCGACGTCGCCGAGGTCCTGGATGCACGCACCGTGGTGCTCGCCGCCGACGAGGCGAGCGAGTTCGCGGTGGCCGGAGTGCTCGACGACGACGTCGCGGTGCTGCCGTTCCGTGTTCACCAGGAGACCAAGCACGGCCAGGTCGCCGAGTTCGGCGTCCCGCTCGGCACGACCGATGAGCAGACCGCGATGGTCCGCGCCACCCTCACCGCCGCCGGGTTCGTGCCGGTCGCCGGGCCGGCCCGCCCGGGTCTGGTCGTCGACTCGCTGCTCTTCCAGCACCTGAACGACGCCGTGGCGATGGTCGATGCCGGTTACGCCACCCCGGCGGATGTCGACACCGCCATGACGGCCGGTTGCGGTTACCCGCGCGGCCTGTTCGCCATACTCGACGAGCTCGGCGCGGATGTCGTGGCGGATGGACTGCTCGAGCAGGCGTCGGTCGACCCGACCATCGTCCCGAGCCCGCTGCTCGTCGAGCACGCGGTGCGCGACCTGCCCTTCCTGGGCTGACCCCGCGGCAAGCATGCCCCGGCGCAACCGTCGTCCGAGTCGCCGATCGGGTTCGCCCGATCGGCGTCCGGACGTGTCGCGGTTGCTCGAGACCGGCATACGCACCGAGTCGTATGACGGCAGGTCCTACCGGGTCCGGCCGGTGCGTGGCAATACGGCCGGGCGCAGTTACGTCTGTCCCGGCTGCCAGCAGGCGCTCGCGTCATCGCTGGCGCATGTCGTGGTCTGGCCCGACGATGGCCTGGGCGACGTGTCCGACCGGCGGCACTGGCACACGGCGTGCTGGTCCGCGCGGGATCGACGGCCACCGCGCGGTTCCTGGCACTGACCGGCCGCAGTGGAGGGCCCAGCCGCCGCGATTACAGTGGGTTCCATGACTTCGTCCGAAAACACCGCCGTCATCGTTGCCGGCGCACGCACCCCGATGGGCAAGCTGCAGGGCTCGCTCTCCAGTCTGTCCGGCGCCGACCTCGGCGGCTTCGCCATCAAGGGCGCCCTGGACAAGGCCGGCGTCGCCGGCGACCAGGTCGACTACGTGATCATGGGCCAGGTGCTCACCGCCGGCGCCGGGCAGATGCCCGCGCGTCAGGCCGCCGTGAAGGCCGGCATCCCGATGAGCGTCCCCTCGCTGACCATCAACAAGGTCTGCCTGTCCGGCCTGGACGCGATCGCGCTCGCCGGCCAGTTGGTCCGCGCCGGTGAGTTCGAGGTCGTCGTCGCCGGTGGCCAGGAGTCGATGAGCCAGGCGCCGCACCTGCTGCCCGGCAGCCGCGGTGGCTTCAAGTACGGCGACGTGACCATGCACGACCACATGGCCCTCGACGGATTGTGGGACGCCTTCACCGACCAGGCGATGGGCGCACTCACCGAGCAGGCCAACACCGGTGAGCAGCAGGTGACCCGTGAGGAGCAGGACGCGTTCGGTGCTCGCAGTCACCATCTGGCGGCGCGTGCGTGGAAGGACGGCGTCTTCGACGACGAGGTCGTCAGCGTCCAGATCCCGCAGCGCAAGGGTGACCCGGTCGAGTTCAAGAATGACGAGGGCATCCGTCCGGAGACCACCGCGGAGAGCCTGAGCGGCCTGCGGCCGGCCTTCGCCAAGGACGGCACCATCACCGCCGGTTCGAGCTCGCCGATCTCGGACGGCGCGTGCGCCGTCGTGGTGATGAGCAAGGCCAAGGCGCAGGAGCTCGGCCTGGAGTGGCTGGCCGAGATCGGTGCACACGGCGTCGTCGCCGGTCCGGACTCCTCCCTGCAGTCGCAGCCGGCCAACGCCATCAACGCGGCCTGCGCCAAGGAGGGCATCAAGGCGACCGACCTCAACCTGGTCGAGATCAACGAGGCGTTCGCCGCCGTCGGCATCGTGTCGACCCGCGAGCTGGGCATCGACCCCGAGATCGTCAACGTCAACGGTGGTGCGATCGCCATGGGCCACCCGATCGGTATGTCGGGTGCGCGTCTCGTGCTGCACCTCGCCCTCGAGCTGCAGCGTCGCGGTGGCGGGGTCGGTGCCGCGAGCCTGTGCGGTGGCGGCGGTCAGGGTGACGCGCTGATCGTGCGTGTGCCGCAGCGGGTGGAGCTCGACTCGCAGGCACGCAGCTGATCGGCCGCGAAATGAGCACTCTCGCGAAATAAGCACTGATTGAAGGGGCTTCGCCCGGCATACACTCGCCGGGTGAAGCCTCTTCAACCTGCCATCGTCCTGGTCGGGGACGGACATGCCGAGCAGTTGCAGCACGAGTTCGCTCGCTATTCGAATGACTACCGCGTTGAGCTTGCGCGTGGGCTCGGGCCGGCCATGTCGCTGGTGCAGTCGCTGATTGCGCAGCATGTCGAAATCGCTTTGTTCGTCGTCGAATTCACTCAACCGGACGCGCCCGGGCTCGTGACGATGGACTGCCTGCACGCGGTCAGTGCCGTCACCAAGCGCGCGCTGGTCTATGGCGGTCAGGAGTTCCGCGTCAACCGCGAGACGCTGCGCGAGGCGCAGGTCGACGGCCGCATCGAGGCCGGGCTCGCCATACCTCGTGGTGAGCGGGACGAGGAGTTCCACACCGCGGTCACCGAGCTGCTGTCGGACTGGGGCTGGAGTGCGAGCAAGCCGGTCTTCGAGGCCGTGCAGCTCATCGCACCACCGGGCAACGTGGACGCCGGCCGGTTGCGTGATTTTCTGGACCGGTTGGGCATCCCGAGCCGCAGCTACGCGCCCGAGTCGACCGTCGCGCAGGGTTTGCTGGAGGGCTTCGAGTGGCCGGACGGCGAGCCGGCATACCCGGTGCTCTCCTCGCCGCTGACCGAGACCGTCGTGCAGCCGACGATCGCCGACATCGGGCGGCGTTTCTACGCGTTCGAGGACTTCGAGGAGGACGACGTCTTAGACCTCGCGGTGATCGGTGCGGGCCCGGCCGGCCTGGCCGCCGCGGTGTATGGCGCCTCGGAGGGCCTCTCGACGGTCGTCTTCGACTCCGACGCGATCGGTGGCCAGGCGGGCACCAGCTCGATGATCCGCAACTACCTCGGCTTCCCGCGCGGCATCTCCGGCATGCGGCTCGCGCAACGAGCCCGCGCCCAGGCGGCACGCTTCGGGGCGAAGCTCTACTCGGCCCGGCCGGTCGTAGGTATGGATCTCGCCGAGCGGCCCGGTGGTGTCCACACGCTGCGGCTGGAGGATCGCGTGGTGCACGCGCGGGCGCTGATCGTCGCAGCGGGTGTCGCCTACCGGCGGATCGGCGTGGAGCAGATCGAGCGGTTCGTCGGTCTCGGCGTGCACTACGGAGCGGCAACGAGTTCGGCGCGTGAATGTGTCGGCAAGGACGTCGTGGTGGTCGGCGGCGGCAACTCGGCCGGGCAGGCAGCCGTGCACCTGTCGCGGTTCGCGCGATCGGTGAAGATCGCGATTCGTCGGCCGGACCTGTCCGAGACGATGTCGGACTACCTGATCCGGGAGATCGAGATCAATCCGCGCATCGGGGTGAAGCCCAACTGTGAGGTGGTGGACGCCGGGGGAGCCACGCGGTTGGAGTGGGTCACGTTGCGCAACAACAAGACCGGCGCGGAGTTGCAGAAGCCGTGCGGCGGGTTGTTCCTCCTGCTCGGCGCCGACCCGTGCTGCGACTGGCTGCCAGCCGAAATCGCCCAGGATCCCAAGGGATTCGTGCTCACCGGGCGTGATGTACCGCGCGAGTCGTGGATCGACGACTGTCCGCCGGTGCCGCTCGGCACGACGGTGCCCGGCATCTTCGCCGCCGGTGACATCCGCTTCGGCTCGATGAAGCGCGTCGCGTCGGCGAGCGGCGAGGGCGCGGCCGCCATACCGTCGGTGCACTCCTACCTGGCATCCCTCACCCCTGCTGTCGAGGCGGTGGACCCGGCGCTCGGCTGAGGCAGGTGGCATAGCCTGGCGGCATGCTCTTCGCCTTCTCCATCGCACCCGGCACGACCGACGACCCCGACGGCTCCGTCAGCGAGGCGGTCGCCGAGGCTGTGCGCGTCGTGCGCGCCTCCGGCCTCCCGAACGAAACGACGTCGATGTTCACCACCATCGAGGGTGAGTGGGACGAATGCCTCGCCGTCGTGAAGGCGGCGTGCGAGGCGGTCGCGGCGAAGAGTCCGCGCGTGAGCCTGGTGCTCAAGGCCGACATGCGCGCTGGTTTCACCGGCCAGCTCACCGAGAAGGTCGACCGCGTCGAGGCGCGCCTCAAGACCCAGCAGTGAGCCGGTCCGACTTCCGGATCGCGCCGTTCACCGACGCCGATGCCCGGGAGCTGGCGACCCTGCACATGCAGGTATGGCGGGACACGTATGTCGGCATGCTCTCCCAGGACTACCTGGACGGCATGCAGCTCGAGCCGCGAGTTGCGCACTGGCGCAGGCGGATCGGCGTCGGCAGTGCACGCGAGAGCGAAGCCGGCGGAGTCGTGGACGGCGTGCTCTTCCGGTCCCGCCTGGCCCGGCATGTGCCGAGCGGTCGCCTCGCCGGCTTCTGCCAGATCGGCGGTGCCCGTGACGACGACGCACCAGTGCCGCAGGAGCTCGGTGCGCTCAACGTGCTGCGCGACTTCCATGGCAGCGGTGTCGCGCGGCAGCTCGTCGACGAGACGCTGGGGGAGCGAGCGGCATACCTCTGGGTCGTGCGGGAGAACCTGCGGGCGCAGGCGTTCTACCGCAAGCTCGGTTTTGCGGCCGACGGCGGCTCCAAGCGCGACGACGAACTCCAGTGCGACGAGATCCGCATGGTGCGTTCGGTGCCGATTCCTCGCCATTGACGGTCGAACCTGCCATTGACGGCGCAACTGCACCGTCAATGGCAGTTTCGGCCGTCAGCGGCCGTTTCAGACGTCACCGGCGGAGCAGTCTCAGCGCCGAAGGATGGGCGGACAGCCGGGCGAAGCGCCGACGCGTAAGAATGGGCACATGACCGATCAGCCCATCACCCCGGCGTCGCTGCGCGGTGCCGTCGACCTCTCCTCCCTCGCGCGCCCGGCATCGCCCTCGGCAGCACCCGGCGCGGGACCCGCCGGCTCCAACGACAACCTGGTGATCGCGGTCGACGACGCCAGTTTCGGCGACGCGATGCAGACCTCGGCCCGTGTGCCGGTCATCGTTGCGCTCTGGTCCGGAAGTCGTCCCGAGAGCAAGAACCACCTCGATGCCCTTGCGAAGGAGGTCCGCTCCTACGCCGGGCGCATGCAGCTGGCGACCGTCGACATCGACGTGTCACTGCAGATCCGCCAGGCGCTGCAGGTGCAGCAGGTGCCGATGGTGCTCGCCATACTCGCCGGCCAGCCCGTGCCCCTGTATGTCGGTGACCAGCCGGCCGACGCGATTCGGGATGTCCTGGACAAGGTGCTCGAAGCCGCTGCCGCCAACGGCGTGACCGGTCGACTCGAGGTGACCGATGACGCCGCCGCCGAGGACGCCGAGCAGCCCGCCGAGCCGGAATTGCCCGAGACGCACCAGCGGGCGTTCGACGCCATCGAGAAGGGCGACTACGCCGCGGCGACCGCGGCATACAAGCAGGCGCTCGCCGACAACCCCGCCGACGACGAGGCCCGGCTCGGCCTCGGTCAGGTGGGGCTGCTGGAGCGCACCTCGGGCGCCGATCTCAACGCCGCGCGGGAGGCTGCCGCAGCTGCTCCGACCGACGTCGAGAAGCAGACCCTGGTGGCCGACCTCGACGTGCTGGGTGGGCACATCGAGGACGCCTTCGCGCGGCTGATCGACCTGGTCAAGGCGACCGCCGGTGACGAGCGCAACGCCGCTCGCGAGCACCTGGTGAAGCTCTTCGACGTCGTCGGTCCGACCGACGACCGCGTCAAGAAGGCCCGCACGGCGCTCATGTCCGCCCTGTACTGAACCTTTTCGCACACTCCTCGCAGGCCACGTGGCCACACCGCTCGCACGCTCGCGGCGGATCCACGTGGCCTGGTCGTCGCCGCGCGGCCTCTTTCGCGCGCTCCTCGCCCGCCCATATTTGCCGAGTGACGGCTTCTTCGCCGACTGACGGTCCTATCTGGCCGTCACTCGGCGAAGAAGCCGTCACTCGCGTTGGGTGGTGAGCTCGTCGAGGACGGCGAGGTCGTCCGGCGTCGGCTCCCAGCGCAGCGCAGCGGCGTTCGTGCGCACCTGATCGGCCGAGGTCGCGCCGGAGATCACCGACGCGACGGCCGGCTGGGCGGCGAGCCCGGCGATGGCGACATCGAGCACGGTCAGGTCGCGCTGCGCGGCATACGACTCGAGCGCCTCGATGCGGTCCCAGTCCGCGTCCGCCAGCCACTGCGACGGCCCGGAGGTTGCGCGCGAACCGGCCGGCGGCTGCTCGCCGCGACGGTACTTGCCGGTGAGCAGGCCGCGCTCGAGCGGGAAGAAGGGCAGCACCCCGAGCCCGAACGTCTCGGCCGCGGGCGCGACCTCGTCCTCGATCGTGCGGTCCAGCAACGAGTAGCGGTTCTGCACCGAGACGAAGCGCTCCAGGCCCACGGTGCGGGCGGTCCAGTCCGCGTCCGCGACCTGCCATCCGGCGAAGTTCGAGCAGCCGAGGTAGCCGACCTTTCCCTCCCGTACGAGGTCGGTCAGCACGGACAGGGTCTCCTCGATGGGCGTGACCGGGTCCGGCGTGTGCAGCTGATAGAGGTCGATGTGGTCGGTCCGCAAGCGGCGCAGTGAGCCCTCGACCGCCCGGCGCACATAGCGTCGGGAAGCGCGCATGCCGTGGTCGGTTCCGTTGAGGCCGCCGGTGTCCATGCCGAACTTCGTGGCCACCACGAAATCGTCGCGGCGGCCCCGCAACGCCGCGCCCAGCAGTTCCTCGCTGGCGCCCCGACCGTAGATGTCGGCGGTGTCGAGCAGCGTGACGCCGACGTCCTGTGCGGCGTCGAGGATTTCGCGCACACCGGATTCGTCGACACGTTGCCCGAACGCGTTGCAGCCGATCCCGACCGCACTGACCATCAGTCCGGAGTCGCCCAGTGGGCGGTAGGTCATATCCACGCACCCGACGATACGTCTCAGCCGGTCGGAAGAGCTTCGCGGACCTGCAAGCGTTCCACAGCCGTCTCAAACGGTCCCCAGAAGTGTCGCGGGCAGTCTCGAGGTGTTCCTTTCAGAGAAAGCGCACCCCCATGCTCCCCATTTTGCGTAGAACACGACACCTCGCGGTCGCCGGTATGGCGGCCGGCACTCTCCTCACGGCGGGACTCGTCGGACAACTGGCAGTGCAGGGCGACAACAACCCGGCGTCGGGGACGACGGTGCCGTCAGCACCGGCGAGTTCCGCCAGCAACTCCGGCGCCGCGGGCTCGTCCGCTTCGTCGTCCGCTTCGGCGTCCTCCTCAACGTCCTCGAAGTCGTCCGCCCCCACCTACGGCCAGGTGCCCTCGGTGAACGACGGCGGCAATGGCGGCACCGACAGCAACACCCGCGGCTCATGAGAACCATCCCGGTCCTCGCGGCACAGTTCTCCGCGATCGGGACGAGTTGCCGGATTCTCGTCACGAGCCGATTCACCGCCACACGGGCGGGCGAGATCGCGCTGCACGACGTCGAGCGACTCGACGATGTCGCTTCTCGTTTCCGCTCCGACTCCGAGATCCGCAGGTTGGCGAACAACGGTCTGCCACAACGGGTTTCGCCCCTGCTCGGAGATGTCGTCGAGGCAGCCTTGCGCGCGGCCGTGCTGACCGATGGGCTGGTCGACCCGACGATCGGCGCGGCCATGGAGGCGTTCGGCTACGACGACGACCTCGACGTGGTTCGCGCTCGCGGCGACCGGCCGGTGTCGGGACCACCGGCTCGGTCGACCTGGCGTTCGATCAGGTATGACGCCGCGCTGCACCTCCTCGCGGTGCCACCCGGTGGCGTGCTCGACTTCGGCGCATCCGCGAAGGCCCTCCTCGCCGATCGGATCGCCGCGAGCATCCACGACGAGACCGGCAGTGGTGTGCTGGTGGACCTCGGCGGTGACATCGCAACAGCGGGTGCACCGCCGGCCGGCGGCTGGCGGATCGGGGTCGAGGGCCCGTCCGGCAAGGTTGTCCAGACGGTGCTCGGCAGCGGCCAGGCGTTCGCGACCTCCTCGACCGCGCTACGGACCTGGACGAGCGCCGGCGTGCAGCGACACCACATCATCGATCCGCGGACCGGCTCACCGGCTGAGGTCGTCTGGCGGCAGGTCACCGTCGCGGGACGCACTGCGCTGGAAGCGAATTCGGCCTCGACCGCGGCCGTCGTACTCGGGAGCGCGGCACCGTCCTGGTTGGCTGCGCGTGGCCTGCCCGCACTGCTGATCGGCGCCGACGGATCCCGGCGCCATACACCCGGATGGCCGGAGGAGGGAGCAGCCTGATGTTCCTCTGGTATCTGTCGCGGGCGACGGGAGTCGCTGCCCTCGTGCTCTTCACCGTCGTGCTCGTGCTCGGCATGCTGCTGTCCGGGCAGCGGAGAATGACGCCGCGCGGGCAGGCGATCGCGATGGGCGTTCACCGCAGTCTCTCGCTCGGCTCGTCGATCTTCCTCGTCGCGCACATCGTCAGCGCCGTCCTGGACGGCTATGTGCACGTCGGCTGGCTGGCGTCCGTGGTGCCGTTCACCTCCGGTTACGAGGCGACCTGGGTGGCACTCGGCACACTCTCTGTCGACATTCTGATCGCGGTGGTCGCGACGTCGCTGCTGCGCGATCGGGTCAGCCGGCGGGCCTGGCGCTGGGTCCACCTCAGCGCCTACCTGTCCTGGCCGGTTGCCATCGTGCACAGCTACGCCCTGGGCACGTCCGATGAACCCGTGTTGCTCGGCAGCACGCTCGCGTGCGCCGTCCTGGGCGTGGCGGCGATCGGATGGCGAATGGTCGCAACGCATCCCGATACCGAACAACGGCGTATCTCCCGACTGCAGGAGTGGACATGAATCACACGGAGAAGCTTGTGGACCTGCTTGCGGAGGCCGGTCTCGCCGGGCGCGGCGGTGCGTCGTTCTCCACCGCGCGGAAGGTCGCCGCGGCGCAGGACAGCCGCGCGACCTTGATCGTCAACGCCTGTGACGGAGAGTTGGATGCCGCCAAGGACTGGTTCGTGGTGTCGCGGCATCTCGACGAGCTGGTCCACGGCGCCCGCTCGATCACCTCCGACGTGCGCTATGCGGCACGGCGGGGCAGCCCGACCCTGAATCTGCTTCTGGCAGCTGGGCTTCCGGCGTTGGAGGTCCCGGACCGGTATGTCGCCTCCGAGGAGTCGGCCATCGTCTCGATCGCGCACGGCGACTTCGCGCGACCGGTGAGCAGGGACCGACCGCTGGTCTTCGGCGGCAAGGACGCCGAGGGACGACGGCTGCGCCCGACGCTGGTGCTGAACGCCGAAACCGTATGGCGCGTCAGCCAAATCATCCACAACGGTCCTGGATGGTTCCGGTCGTTCGGGACGCCTGCCGAGCCGGGCCCGCGTCTCGTCACCGTGGCGGGCGCGGTCCATCACCCGGGGGTCTTCGAGTCGGCGGCCGGAACGCCCATCGCGGACCTGCTCCGGAGGGCGGGGGCGGCGCCATACCGTGCAGTGAGTGTCGGTGGCCTCAGCAGTGGATTCCTGCGAGCTGCGGAGATCGAGCAATTGCGTTGGGACTCCGAGGTTTTGATGGCTCACGGCTGCACGATCGGCAGCGGAGTGCTGCGTGTGGTCGGAGCGGACGAGTGCCCGGTTGAGTATGTCGTCCGCACGCTGGAGATCGCGGCCGCCGAAACCGCCGGCCAGTGCGGTCCGTGCATGTTCGGCGTTCCCGCAGTCGCAGCCGACTTCGCGGCAGTGGCGGCCGGCGACGCGGGCCGTGTGGTGTCACTGCATCGGAGACTCGGTCTCCTGCCCGGTCGCGGCGCCTGCCACTTCCCGGACGGAGTTGCGCAGTACCTCGCGGGGGCGCTGCGGGTGTTCGGGGACGACCTCGACGCGCATCTCGGCGGCCGCTGTGTCGCTGAGCCCGATCGGAGGAACGCACATGCGAGCTGAGACCGATCGCTCCACCGTCATCCGGGTCGACCGGATCGCGTGCAGTGGACACGGCGTGTGCCACGCACTCGACCCGCAGCAGATCCCGCTGGATGAGTGGGGCTACCCGATTCCGTCCGAGATCGTGGCGGACCGGCGACGCACCGAAGCACTCGTCCGGCTGTGCCCGGCCGCGGCGTTGCGCCGTACGACCACCACCTGACCGGGAAGCACGCCCGATCCGCAAAAACGATCCGTCGAAACCTCTTGCGCAACGCCGAGTGTGCGTCAGGATGAGCGGGTGGGTGAACGCATCGAGTTGCCGGTGCCCGGGATGGACCTGTCGCTGGGTGTCATCCGCCATGGCCACTGGGGCCGCCCCGTTCTGGTGTTCCCGAGCGAGGCCGGCCGTGCCGAGGACTTCGAGGACAACGGCATGGTCGCCGCCACCCAGGACCTCGTGGACGCCGGTCGGGTCTCGTACTTCTGTGTCGATGCGGCGGACCGGTGGACCTGGTCGGACAACACCGCGACCACCGAGGAGCGGGCGACCAGGCACCGCAGCTACACCCGCTGGCTGGAGGGTGCGGCATTGCCGTGGATCGCCGACCAGGTCGGCGGCACTCAACCGATGATCACCCTGGGCGTCTCGATGGGCGCCTACCACGCGGTCCACTTCGCCCTGACGCATGCGCACCTGGCGCCGCTCTCGATCGGTATGTCGGGCAGCTACGACGTCACGTCCTGGCACGGGCACGGCGAACACGGTGAGGCCACCTACCTGGCCAACCCGATGTCGTATGTCGCCGGCATGCACGGTGAGCACCTGGACTGGCTGCGTCGTACGGCCAGCGTGTTGCTCGTCGTCGGGGAGGGGCCCTTCGAAGTGCAGCCGACACAGGCGCTCCCGTCGACGACAGCATTCGCAAAACTGTTGTCCGAGAAGGGAATTCCGAATCAGCTGGATGTGTGGGGGCACGACAGCGCGCATGACTGGCCGTGGTGGCAGAAGCAACTCGCACATCACCTACCACGGTTCTGCTGATGGATCGACGGTGCACGGCAACGGAAGGGAGCGCACGATGAGCGAACACCTGATCGGCCTACTGCTGGGCGCCGAGGAGGACTGGCCGCGCGCCTTCGAGGAGCTGATGCGCAGGGTCGGCCCGGTGACCGCACCGGACGGTTCGCGGCACGACATACGCACCGAACGTATGACGATCGAGCCGTTCAACCTGCGTGACAAGCCGCGCACCGACCTGGTGATCGATCGGCTCGCGCACTGGTACTACCACCCGCGCGAGTGGCTGAAGAAGGCCGCGTTGATGGACGACGTCTACCTCCTCAACAGTCCGTTCACGTTCCAGTCGATGGAGAAGCACTCGGCATACTGCGCGCTGATGCGGCTCGGGATGAACGTCCCCGAAACGGTGCTCGTGCCCTACAAGAACCCGATCGACAACGTCCGCTGGGCCTACACGTCGGAGAAGTACAACCGGTCCTTCGACCTGGATTCGGTGGCGGCCGAACTCGGCTACCCGATGTACATGAAGCCGTTCGACGGCGGTGCCTGGCGCGGCGTCTCGATGATCCGCGACGAGGCCGAACTGCACCGCAGTTACGACGAGTCCGGCGAGATGCTGATGCATCTGCAGCGGGCGGTCGACGGCTTCGAGGTCTTCGCGCGGGCGCTGACGATCGGTCCCGAGACGATGGTGATGAAGTTCCGGCCTGACCAGCCGATGCACGACCGCTACGAGGTCGCCTACGACTTCCTCACCCCGCAGATCGGCGCCGAGACGACCACCATCGCGCAGACCGTGAATGCGTTCTTCCGCTGGGAGTTCAACAGTTGCGAGATGCTGGTCAAGGACGGCGTGGTCTACCCGATCGATTACGCGAACGCCTGTCCCGATGTGGCCATCACGTCCCTGCACTACTACTTCCCGTGGGCGATCAAGTCACTGTTGAAGTGGACCATCTACTGCGTCGTCACCGGCCGCAAGGGCCACTCCCAGGTGGACGCGGGGCCCTGGTTCGAGATTGCCGACCGAGACGACGACTATCAGGCGAAACTCGGTGCATATCAACGACTTTCGGACAAATATTTCGAGACCGAGCGGTACCGGGAGTTCGTGGACTCGGCGCTCGCCGACGTCGACGAGATGGTCCTCGACTGGGTGCTGTCCGACGACTTCGACCGGTTGCTCGTCGAGACGGTGAAGTCCACCTACCCGCCGCAGGAGCACGAGCGCTTCCTCGCGCACTTCCGTGGTCTCACCGGCCTCTGGGCCAAGGATGAGGAGAAGATCCTCGGCTGACCGTCAGTCGGCGAGCTCGTCGTGGTCCTGCCCGACGACGGTGGGCCCAGCCGACCGGACCACTCATTGCGACGTAGCGCTGTCGTCGAACTCCCGGGTGTCCACCAGCGCTTCGTCGGACTGCGCCAGGATCTGCGAAACCGTCTGTGCCACCGAAAGACTCGTGTTGTCGATCCACAGACCGACACGTCGTGATCCGTTCTCGACCGACTCGACGAGGCCCTCGATGGTGAATCCGTCCCGGTAGGCGTCCTTGTCGCGGGTATGTTCGCGAGCACGTATGGCGTCAGCCGTCGGAGTCAGCATCACGAAGTGGATCGGTTCGGGTGCTGCGATCATCAGGAAATCGTCCAGGAAGGTGCCGAAGATGTTGTCCGCGATGACCGCATCGAACCCGGCCGATCGGTAGACGTCCGAGACGGTGAGCGCACCGGCATACCGCAGGAAGAGTTGCTCGATCGCTTCCATCCGCGGTGGTTCGGTCATCGCCGCACCGCCGGACACCACGACGTTGCCGATCGCGTCGCCGTCGACGAACACCGCTCGCGGAAGGGCCTGCGCGAGCGCGTGACCGACCGTCGACTTGCCGGCCGCCTGCGCCCCCGAGATCACGAACAGTCGACCGGTCTTCGTGGCTCTCGCGGGTCTGACCGTGTGTCCGCGCACCGTGGGAACCACCGGCTCAACCGCCCAGCGCCGCCGACACGATCTCCTTCGCCTCGGCCTGCACCTGCGCCAGATGGTCGGCGCCCTGGAACGACTCGGCGTAGATCTTGTAGACGTCCTCGGTGCCGGACGGGCGCGCGGCGAACCACGCGTCCTCGGTCGTGACCTTCAGCCCGCCGATCGGTGCGTCGTTACCCGGTGCGCGCGTCAGCTTCGCGGTGATCGGTTGGCCGGCCAGGGAGGTGGACGCGACATCGTCGGGGGACAGCGCCGCCAGCTTCGCCTTCTGCTCCCGGTCGGCCGGTGCATCGATGCGTGCGTATGCCGGATCGCCGTGAGTGGCAACGAGTTTCGCGTAGTGCTGGCTGGGAGTTTCGCCGGTCTTGGCGAGGATCTCCGAAGCGAGCAGGGCGAGCGCGATGCCGTCCTTGTCGGTGGTCCATGCGGTGCCGTCCTTGCGGAGGAACGACGCACCGGCCGACTCCTCGCCGCCGAAACCAACACTGCCGTCGAGCAATCCGGGCACGAACCACTTGAAGCCGACCGGCACCTCCCACAGTTGCGCGCCGAGTCCGGCAACCACCCGGTCGATCATCGACGACGACACCAGGGTCTTGCCGACCCGATCGGACGACCA
This sequence comes from Flexivirga sp., assembly GCF_035551235.1. GTDB lineage: Bacteria > Actinomycetota > Actinomycetes > Actinomycetales > Dermatophilaceae > Flexivirga. The sequence continues at coordinate 32,728 of NZ_DASZNO010000045.1, forward strand.
GCCGGGGCGGGCGCCGCCATACAGGTACTGGATCGCCACGGACAGATAGTGATTGGGGTTCATCAGGCCGCCGTCCGGCGTGACGATGCCATGCCGGTCCGAGTCCGCGTCGTTGCCGGTCGCGATGTCGAAGTCGCTCCGCTTGCCGATCAGGGAGGCCATGGCGTATGGCGAGGAGCAGTCCATCCTGATCTTCTCGTCCCAGTCCAGGGTCATGAAGCGCCACGTGGGATCCACCAGGGGGTTGACCACCGTCAGGTCGAGACCGAAGCGCTCCGCGATGGCGCCCCAGTAGGCGACCGAAGCGCCGCCGAGCGGGTCGGCGCCGATGCGGACGCCCGCGGCCTTGATCGCGTCGACGTCGACGAGGTTCGCCAGATCGTCGACATACGTCGTCATGAAGTCGTATGCCCCGGCCGCGGACCGTGCCGCGGGGAAGGGGACCCGCCGCACGCCGTCGAGTCCGGCACGCAGGTAGTCGTTCGCGGTTGCGGCGATCACCTTCGTGGCGTCGCTGTCCGCCGGACCACCGTGCGGAGGGTTGTACTTGAAGCCGCCGTCGGCCGGCGGGTTGTGCGAGGGCGTCACGACGATCCCGTCGGCGAGCCCGGTGCCGGTCGTCCGGCCGCCGTTCACGCGCAGGATCGCGTGGGACACCGCAGGGGTGGGTGTGTAGCCGTCGGCGTTGTCGACCAGCACCTGCACGTCGTTCGCGGCGAGCACCTCGAGCGCCGAGGCCCAGGCGGGCTCGGACAGCGCATGCGTGTCCCGGCCGATGAAGAGCGGCCCGTCATACCCCTGCGATCGCCGGTAGTCGACGATCGCCTGTGTCGTGGCCAGGATGTGCGACTGGTTGAACGCTGCCTTCAGCGAGGAGCCACGATGACCCGAGGTGCCGAAAACGACCTGTTGGTCGATGTTTTCAGGGTCCGGCTCGATCTCGTAGTAGCTCGTGACCAGGTGCGGTATGTCGACCAGGTCGCTCGCAGCGGCAGGTTGTCCGGCTCGGCTCTCGCTCATGCCGTTGCCCTCCTTCGTCGGGTCCCGGCATTCGCCCTGTGTTCGTCTGGTCGCTCGCTCCGCTCGCTCATGCCGTTGCCCTCCTTCGTCGGGTCCCGGCATTCGCCCTGTGTTCGTCTGGTCGCTCGCTCATATCACCAGCCTGCCACGAGACAGGCGTCCACGAGTGCCGGACAACTCGATGATCGCGATCGCCCCGCGCGGTCCCCACCTGCGGCTACTTTCTAGTAACTTACGTTCTACGAAAGGGAAGCCAGATGCGCTCACACCTTGCCCTGCTGGGTGCCGTGACCCTCGCCGCCGGCGCACTCGGAGGCCCGGCGTTCGCAACCGGTGCTGCCGACAAGGGCCGGACCGTCGTGGCCGACAGCGTCGTGTCTCCCGGGCGCTCGCTCGGAGCGGCCCCCGCAGGCGCTGTCGAGCACTTCATCGTCACGTTCGCGCTGCGCGACCAGGCCGGCGCCGAAGCCTTCGTGAGGGCCGTTTCCGACCCGACGAGCCCCCAGCACGGAAAGTTCCTCAGCCCGGCGCAATTCACCGAGCGTTTCGCCGCGTCGAAGCCCGATATCGACAAGGCAGTCGCCTGGCTGCGCAGCCAGGGCTTGCAAACCGGCGCGGTTCCGGCGAGTCGCAGCTATGTGCAGGTCAGCGGTTCCGTCGCGCAGGTCAACAAGGCATTCGGGACCCGCATGCAGCGCTATCTGAGGAACGGGCACGTCGTCTCGGCGCCGGCGCGATCGGTGACCGTGCCGAGCAGCGTGTCCGGTGTGGTCGCCGGCGTGATCGGCCTGGATCAGTCCCGGATCCTGCACACCACCAACACCCACACCGATGAGCCGACCGCGCAGCGCAGCGCAGCCGCGAAGACGCTCTCGGCGCTCGGAGCGCGGCCGAACGCGACGTCGGGCGCCAGCGACGCCTGCTCGTCCTACTACGGGCAATACCACCTGCCGAACATCCCGAATGCCGCCTCGCCGCTGAAGGGTGTCCAACCCGGAAGTCTGTGCGGCTACACCCCGCAGCAGGTGCGGGCGGCGCGGGGCATGACCGCCTCGAACACCGGTCAGGGAATGAAGGTCGGCATCACGTTGTGGTGCAACGATCCGCGTATCGAGGCGGACACCAACAAGTGGGCCAACACGCTGGGCTTCCAGCCGCTGCGCACGGGTCAGTACAAGGTCATCGAACCCGACCTCGGTTACAACCCGCTCTACTGCGACAACCAGGGCTCCGGCGGGGTCAATGCCGAGCAGGCTCTCGACGTGCAATCGATCCACGGGGCCGCTCCGGACGCGAACATCATCTACTCCGCAGCGTCGGCTCCCTTGGACAACGCGCTGATCACCTCGATGTACAAACTCGTGAACGGCAACCAGGTCGACGCGATCTCCGACTCGTGGGGCGGTTCCGAGTCGAACGATCCCATCACGAACGGGGCCTACTCGCGGCTGTTCATGCAGGCAGCCGCGCAGGGCATCTCGGTGTTGTTCTCCTCCGGTGACTACGGCGACAACACCAATGGCGACCAGAGCACGACGGCGCCCTCGGCCGACTACCCGGCGGCGAACCCCTGGGTGACCGCTGTCGGCGGGACCTCATTGGCGACAGGTGACGCCTCCGGCTCGAAGGTGCTGTTCGAGCAGGCATGGAACACCTCCAGCGACCTCCAGCAGAACGACGCGTGGAGTGGCTGGCAGTACCGCTATGGCGGAGGTGGTGGCGTGAGCCAGTACCACGCGGAGCCCTATTACCAGCAGGGCGTCGTGCCGACGCAGTTCACCGGCGCCGACCCGCACCGTGTCTACCCGGACATGGCCGGCATCGGTGACCCCTACACCGGCTACCTGATCGGCTTCCACGACGCCACGACCGGGAACAACTTCTCACTGGAGAAGATCGGCGGCACCAGCTGGTCCTCGCCGTGGACCGCGGGCACCCTGGCGCTGGTCGGCAAGCGCGTAGGTTTCCTGAACCCGGCGATCTACGGCCCCGGCCACGCCGGTCTCACCGACATCAAGGGCAACGCCATGACACACGGCTTCGAGTACAAGACGTCGGGCACCATCGCCACCGTCGGCATCAACTCGCAGCAGGTGCAGGATCAGACGCTGGTGTCGCAGCCGGGCTACGACGACATGACCGGTTTCGGCGTGCCTGCCTCGACGTCAGCCTTCGTCAACGCACTGCGGTGATCCCGTTCAGCTGCAACTGAATTGAGGCGCCTCCCGGACTTCCGGGAGGCGCCTCGTGCGTGCGGGCTCGGCCCTGCAGATCGTGCGGTATGGCGCACGCCGGCCCGGGCGACGAGGTCAGGCAGCGGCGAGATGCTGCTGCACGGTCCGGGGCTCCCGGCCGAGCAGCGACTCCAGGAGCGGGTCCGTTCCGGCGAAGAAGCCGGCGGCCGCTGCGTCATACATCCCGAGCGTGAAGCGCGCCATCGGCTCGGCGCTGCCGGCCGCAACCTGGGACCGGACCCACTGCTCGGGATCAACCACCTCGAACCCGAGCTGTCGCCCGGTGACTGTCTCGGCGAGCCGCGCGATCTCCTCGAAGGTCGGTGCGCTGCGCCGGGTCAGCGTCACCGGACCGTCGTATGGCGTCCCCGACGCAATGATCGCCGCAGCCGCCTCGGCCGCGTCGGCGCGTGATGTCCAGGAGACCGGTCCGTCGGCAGGCACCGAGATGACGCCGGTCTCCCGCCAGGGGCCGAGCAACCAATCGATGCTGTGCAGGTAGAAGCCATTGCGCAATGCCGTCCACGGAATCCCCGACGCGGCCAGGAGGTCCTCGGTCGCGGCGTGATCGCGGCCCGGCCGGAAGGGCGAGTTCGCTGCCGCGCCCTGGTGACTGGTGTAGAGAACGCGCCCGACCTTCGCCTCCACCGCCGCGTCGATCGCGGCCCGGTGCAGCGCGACCGCATCGTCCTTGGGATCGCTCGCCGAGACGATCAGCAGCTGGTCCGCGCCGGCGAACGCATCGGGCAGGGACGCCGGGTCGGTGAAGTCGCCATACCGGACCTCGACTCCGAGGTCGGCGAAGCGGGCGGCCTTCGCGACGTCGCGTGCGACGACGGCGATGTCGGTCGTGGGGATCCTGCGCAGCAGGTGATCAGTAGTGGCGCCGTTCAACGCTCCGGTGGCTCCGGTGATGACGATCATGGTCGGACTCCTTGTTATCAACGATTACAGAATTACCGTATCACTGATTGCAAGAGCGATAACACTGATGCGTTATCGTTGATATATGCCGAAGCGGAGCAGTGTCGATCCCCGGTCGCGGATCATCGAGGTGGCGTCCCAGCTGCTGAGGGAGCAGGGCCGGGTCGCTGTCACCACGCGACGGGTGGCCGAGCTGGCAAGCGTGCAGGCACCGGTCATCTACCGGCTTTTCGGTGACAAGGACGGGCTCCTCGACGCGGTCGCCGAACAGGTGATGGCGGAGTTCACGGCGGCCAAGACAGCTGCTGCGTCATCCTCGGCGGAAAGCGGGGACGACCCGATCGCGAGCCTGCGCGCGGGCTGGGACATGACGATCGGGTTCGGGCTGGCAAATCCGGAGCTCTTCGTACTGCTGAGTGATCCGGCACGAACCGGTCACTCGCCCAGTGCCGAAGCCGGCCTCCGGGTGCTCGGCGAGCGCGTGCACCGCGTCGCGATGACCGGCCGGCTGCGGGTCAGCGAACAGCAAGCTGTCGAGCTGATCCACGCTGCCGGCACGGGAGCCGTGCTGGCCATCCTCGGTCGGCCGGAGCCCGACCGGGACCTCGGCCTCGCCGACATACTCTTCGACGCGCTCTGTCAGCGCATCCTGACCACCGAGCACCCGACAGCCGACGCACCGGACGGCGTGGGTGCCGAGGTCGCCCCCGCCGTTGCGCTGCGCGCGTCCGTGGGCGACTTGGACGTGCTCAGCGCCGGCGAGCGGACGCTCTTCGCGGAGTGGCTCGACCGGATCGTCGAGCACGGCTGAGCCGCTACTTCTCCGGGGTGAACCAGATCGCGGAGAGGGGCGGGACAGTGACGACCGCCGAGTACGGCTGGTCGTTGTATGGCGTGTCCGTGGCATCGACACCGCCGAGGTTGCCGCGGTTGGAGCCGCCATACCGCTCCGCATCGGTGTTGAGCATCTCCAGCCACCGACCGGGACGAGGGAGGCCGACTCGCACATCGCGTGCTTCGGCACCGCTGTAGTTGAGCACCGCCGCGACGACGCCGCCGTCCTGGTCCGGGCTGTCAAAACGCAGGTAGGAGAAGAGGTTTGCGTCCGCGGCGTTCGCGTCGATCCATCGGAAGCCGTGCGGGTCGTGGTCCAGCTTCCAGAGGGCGGGGTGCTGTGCGTAGAGCCGGTTGAGGTCGGAGACGAGCCGTGCGACACCGAGATGCGCCGGCTGGTCGAGCACCCACCAGTCGAGGCTGCGCCCGTCCGCCCATTCGGACTCCTGCGCGAACTCGCAGCCCATGAAGATCAGCTGCTTGCCCGGGTGACTCCACATGTCCGCCAGGAAGGTGCGCACACCGGCCAGTTGCTCCCAACGGTCGCCCGGCATCTTGCGCAGCAACGAACCCTTGCCGTGCACGACCTCGTCGTGGCTGATCGGCAGCACGAACTGCTCGTCCCACGCGTAGACGAGTGAGAACGTCATCTCGTTGTGGTGGTACTTGCGGTAGATCGGTTGCTGCGCAACGTAATCGAGCGAGTCGTGCATCCAGCCCATGTTCCACTTGAAGCCGAACCCGAGTCCGTTTTGATCGGTCGGCTTGGTGACGCCGGGCCAGGAGGTGGACTCCTCGGCGATCATCACGGTGCCGGGCTGCCGGCGGTATGCCGTCGCGGTGGTCTCCTGCAGCAGCTGCATCGCCTCGAGGTTCTCGCGACCGCCGTTCTTGTTCGGCAACCACTCACCCTCATTGCGTGAGTAGTCGAGGTAGAGCATCGAGGCCACACCATCGACGCGCAGGCCGTCGGCGTGGAACTCCTGCAGCCAGTAGACCGCGTTGGCGACAAGGAAGTTGCGCACCTGCGGTCGGCCGAAATCGAAGATGTACGAACCCCATTCGGGGTGCCAGCCCCGCCGGGGGTCAGGGTGTTCGTAGAGCGGCGTGCCGTCGAAACGGGCCAGCGCCCACTCGTCGGTGGCGAAGTGGCCGGGCACCCAGTCGAGGATGACCCCCACACCCGCCTGGTGCAGCTTGTCGACCAGGAAGCGGAAGTCGTCCGGGTCGCCGAGTCGCGAGTTCGGGGCGTAGTAGCCGGTCACGTGGTAACCCCAGGACGGCGGGTAGGGGTGCTCCATCACCGGCATGAACTCCACGTGGGTGAAGCCGAGTTCGGAGACGTACGAGACGAGTTCGTCAGCCAGGTCACGCCACGACTTGCCCTGCCGCCACGACATCGGATGCACTTCGTAGACGCTCATCGGGCGCTCGTGTGCAGCCTCGGCGGCCCGCTTCTCGAGCCAGGCCGCGTCGCCCCACTCGTAGTTGGACGCCGTGACGACGGATGCCGTCGCGGGTGCGGTCTCGGCGAGTCGAGCCAGCGGGTCGGCCTTCTCCCGCCAGATGCCGTCCGGCCCGAGAATGTCGAATTTGTAGCGGTTTCCGACACCGACGCCGGGCACGAAGAGCTCCCAGACGCCGCCGCTCAGGCGGCGCATCGGATGTCCCTGGCCGTTCCAGGTGTTGAAGTCGCCGACCAGCCGAACGCCCCGGGCATTGGGCGCCCAGACGGCGAAGGACGTGCCGTCGACCGGGCCCTGCGGGCTCTCGTAGCGGTGCAGGTGGGCGCCGAGCACGGTCCACAACTGCTCGTGACGCCCCTCGCCGATGAGGTGCAGGTCGATCTCACCGAGGGTGGGCAGGAACCGGTAGGGGTCGTCCGTGACGTGCTCGACGCCATCGTCATACGTCGTGACGACCCGGTAGTCGGGCACCTCGGCAGTCGGCAGCGAGCCGCTCCACAGTCCCTCGTGGTCGTGGTGCAGGTCGGCCCGGGTGCCGTCCGGCAACTGCACCTGCACGGTGCTCGCAAGTGGCCGGAAAACCCTTACCAGTGCACCGGATTCGCCCAGATGTGGTCCGAGCAGCCGGTGCGGGTCGCCGTAGCGCCCGACGAGTAGTTCGTGGGCGACCTCGGTGCGAATGGCTGTGCTCGCTGCGGTGCCATCACTTCGGTCGTCGCTCATGCTCTCGGTCGCGCCTCTGCCCTCGGCTCCGGGCCTCACTGCGTTCGTGTCCTCGCCTCGGTCGTCGCTCATGGCGTCACTCTTCCTCGTAGGCAGTAGTCGCAGGATCGCGCTGCGTGGGATGTCCAGCCAGCCGGGCCGGTTGCGGACCTCATAGACGACCTCGTAGCTCGCCTTGTCGACCTCGAACAACTCGATCAGCCGCCCGTATGGCGCGAGATCGACACCACTCTGCGCGGCGTAGCCGTCCAGGAACGCCGCTCGGGCCCGCGCCGCCCAGTCGCGTCGATCCGCGGTGGCATCGCGGTGCTCGATGGAGCCCGCGGCGTAGTCGAACGAACGCAGCATGCCGGCGATGTCGCGCAACGGCACATCCGGCTTGTTGCGCTCGTCCAGCGTCCGCAGGGGTTCGCCCTCGAAGTCCAGCAACACCCAGCCGCGCTCGGGGACGTCGAGTGCCTGACCGAGATGCAGGTCACCGTGAATGCGTTGCAGCGCAGGCCAATCCGCGCTCTTCGCGGCGTCAACGAGGGAGTCGAACTCGCTCTGGCGGTCACCCAGCTCGGGCACCGCGTCAGTGGCGGCTGCGAACCGTCGCCGGATCGCGTCGAGTTGCCGGGTGACCGTCGCGGGAGTGCTCGGCTCGACCGGCATCGCTTCCGCGAGTTGGTGGTGGACCTCCGCCGTCGCGGCGCCCAGTGCGTAGGCGGATGCAGCGAACGACCGGTCGTCGTCGGCCGCTTCCAGCGCCACCCGCCACGCGTCCCGGACATCCGGGAAGAACTCCTGCGCGAAGGCGAGATCACCCTGTGACCGGCCGGTGCCGTCGGGCGCCGGCCAGTCGCCCCGCAGTGACGCCACCATCTGCGGCACGCGCTCGCTCCCGACATCGCTGAGCGCTGCCTGCAACGTGACGTCCGGATTGTCACCGGGGTGGATCACCCGGAAGATCTTGATGACCAACGGCTCCTCGTCATCGGACTCGACGATGATCGAGGTGTTGGACTGTTCACCGGACAGAACGACGGAGGAACGCACGCGCGGCACCGCCGCATGCCGGAAACCGCTGCCGCGCACGGTGATCGGCGGCTCCCGATGGCCCACCGCACCGGTGTTGACGTCGTGTGTCTCGAGTTCCGCCTGCCGGCCACCGGTGACCATGGTTCGCAGCAGCGCCCGCACGAAGACCAGATCGTGGCAGCCGTCGTAGACCCATCGGTTGCCGAGCGCGGAGTGCGCCATCTCGCCCACGAGCGCCGCCTCCGCGCCGGCCAGTGGCGCGTCCCGGTACGTCATGGGGATCTGGTAGACGACGGGCGCCGGGCCCGAGTCGTCGGCCACGACGTTGACCTCGATACCGACCTCACCCGCGGGGTCATCGAACCGGTAGCTGCCGAGCATCCGCAGCTCGGGGGTGCGGCCCTTGCCGGCATACCAACGGCGTTCGCCGATCCAGTCGCGGATGAGTTGCAGCTTGGTTGGTTCCAGTGAGGCGCCGGCGTGGATGATCGCCATGGGTCAGTCTCCTGTCGGGTGCTGCAGCGAGAGCCAGAAGAAGTCCCGTGAACCGAGGGTCAGGGTGACGGTTCCGTCGTCGGCGACCGGCGTGAAGTGGGTGCCACCGAACAGGTCGCGCAGGCGTGCGCCGGCGAAGTGGTCGGGCAACGACACGGTGACCGACTGCGGCCGGCTCGACAGGTTGTTGACGCACAGCACCGAGCGCGTCTCGATCTCGTCGTCCGGATCGTCCTCGTCGGCGACCGTCCGGGTGAAGGACAGGATCGCGTCGTTGTCCGACTCGACGGTCACGTAGTCGCCGAGTCCGAAAACCGGGAACTGCTTACGGATCGCGAGCATTTCGCGCACCCAGTGCAGCAGCGAGGAGGTGGACTCCATCTGAGCTTCGACGTTCACGTTGTTGTAGTGGTAGACGAGGCTGGAGATGATCGGCAGGTAGAGCTTGCCGGGGTCGGCGGTGGAGAAGCCGGCATTCCGGTCCGGGCTCCATTGCATCGGTGTGCGGACCGCGTCACGGTCGGGCAGCCAGATGTTGTCGCCCATGCCGATCTCGTCGCCGTAGTAGAGGCACGGGGACCCGGGCATCGACAGCAGCAGCGCGTGGATCAATTCGGTCTCGGCGCGCGAGTTGTCCAGCAGCGTGGCCAGCCGGCGGCGGATGCCGACATTGGCACGCATGCGCGGGTCGGGGGAGTACCAGCCGTACATCGCGGCGCGTTCATCCGGTGTGACCATCTCGAGGGTCAGCTCGTCGTGGTTGCGCAGGAACGTGCCCCACTGGGCGCCGCGGGGGATGGTCGGCGTCTCGGCCATCACCTCGTTGATGCGCGTCGCCTTCTCGTCCCGCAGTGCGTAGTAGAGCCGCGGCATGATCGGGAAGTGGAAGCACATGTGGCACTCGGGGTCCTCCTCTGTGCCGAAGTAGTCCACGACCTCGTGCGGCATCTGATTGGCTTCGGCCAGCAGCATCCGGCCGGGGTATTCCTCATCGACCATCGCACGCAACTTGGCGATGAATTCGTGTGTCTTCGGGTGGTTCTCGCCGTTGTGACCCTCCTCGATGTAGAGGTAGGGGATCGCGTCGAGACGGAAACCGTCGATGCCCAGGTCCATCCAGAAGCGCACGATGTCGAAGATCTCGTCGTGCACCGCTTGGTTCTCGAAGTTCAGATCGGGCTGGTGCGAGAAGAAGCGGTGCCAGAAGAACTCCCTGCGCACCGGGTCGAAGGTCCAGTTGGACACCTCGGTGTCGACGAAGATGATGCGTGCGTCGGAGTACTTCTCGTCCGTGTCGGACCACATGTAGTAGTCGCCGTAGGGGCCGTCGGGCTCGGACCGCGAGGCCTGGAACCACGGGTGCTGGTCACTGGTGTGGTTGATCACCAGATCGGTCAGGATGCGTATGCCGCGGGCGTGTGCCTGCGAGACCAGCTCGGTGAACTCCGGCAGCGTTCCGAATTCCGGCAGGACGGCCTTGTAGTCGGCGATGTCGTAACCGCCGTCACGCAACGGTGAGGCGTAGAACGGCGGGATCCACAGGCAGTCGACACCGAGCCACTGCAGGTAGTCGAGCCGATTGATCAGGCCGGTGAAGTCACCCGAGCCGTTGCCGGTCGTGTCACCGAACGCACGCACGAGCACTTCGTAGAAGACCGCCTTGCGGAACCACTGCGGGTCGTGACGCAGGCCCGGTTGCGGGAGGTTGAAACCTGTTGCTGCCACGATTTTCTAGAACCTCCTGAGGTGAACGATGTGCAGTGGCTCGGTGTCGGGACCGAGCCGGACGTAATTGTCCGCGCCCCATTCCCAACTCGCGTCGGTCAGCAGGTCGTGAGCGACGAAGCGGTCGCCGGGTGCCAACCCGAGCGCGCCCATGTCCAGCCGGAGGGTGGACTGCCGGGTGGCGTGCGGGTCGGTGTTCGCGACCACGATGACCACGTCGTCGCGATATTTCTTGGAGAACGCAAGCATCTGCGCATCGTCCACGTGATGGAACGTGATGTTGCGCAGCCAGCGCAATGCCGGGTGCTGGCGACGAATCTCGTTGATACGCGTGAGGAACGGTGCCAGCGTCTGTCCCTCCCGGTCGCCACCGGCCTCGTAGCGCGACCACTCACGGTCCTTGTACTGGTACTTCTCGTTGTCGATCTGCTCCTCGGCACCCGGCCGGGCAACGTGCTCGATCAGTTCGTAGCCGGCATAGATGCCGTAGGTGGGCGACAACGTCGCCGCCAGCGCCGCGCGCAGCTTCCACGCGGTCGGCCCGCCGTACTGCATGTATGGCGTGAGGATGTCGTGCGTCGTCGGCCAGAAGCTCGGTCGCATGTATGGCGCCGACTCGCGCGCCAGCTCCTCGACATACTCCCGCAGCTCGGCGGCGTCGTTGCGCCACGCGTAATAGGTGTAGCTCTGCTGGAAGCCGACCTTCGCCAGCGTGGCCATCATCGCCGGGCGGGTGAACGCCTCGGCCAGCCAGATGATGTCCGGACGCGACGACGCCACATCACTGATCAGCCACTGCCAGAACTCCACCGGCTTCGTGTGCGGGTTGTCGACCCGGAAGATCGTGACGCCGTGGTCGATCCAGACCTGCACGACGCGCCGCACCTCGGCGTAGATGCCCTCCGGGTCGTTGTCGAAGTTGACCGGATAGATGTCCTGATACTTCTTCGGCGGGTTCTCGGCATACGCGATGCTGCCGTCGGCGCGGGTGGTGAACCACTCGGGGTGCTTCGCGACCCACGGGTGGTCGGGGGAGCACTGCAACGCCAGGTCGAGCGCGACCTCGAGGTGCTGCTTGCGGGCGGCCGCGACGAACGCGTCGAAGTCGGCGAACGTGCCCAGGTCCGGGTGGATCGCGTCGTGCCCGCCGTCCGCGCTCCCGATGGCGTATGGCGAACCCGGGTCGTCCGGCCCGGCGTTCAGCGTGTTGTTGGGCCCCTTGCGGTTGGTCCGCCCGATCGGATGCACGGGCGTCAGGTAGACCACGTCGAACCCCATCCCCGCGATCGCCGGCAGCCGCTGGGCGGCCGTGCGCAGGGTGCCCGTCGTCCACTTGCCGGTCTTCTCGTCGAACCGCGCGCCCTCGCTGCGGGGGAAGATCTCGTACCAGGCGCCGGTCAGGGCCCGCTCCCGCTCGACCCACCAGCTGTATGACGTGCCCGGGCTGACCCAGTCGCGCAGGGGTTTCGCGGTCATCAGCCGCTGCACCTGCGTGGTGGTGCCGGCCGAGATGCGCGCACCGGGCGGCTGCTCGGTGTCACGCAGGCCGCTCACCGCTGCGGTGAGCACCTTGCGCCCCGCGGCGTCGTGCTGCACCTCGCGAGCTGCTCGTTCGAGCAGGCGCGCGCCCTCCTCCAGCATGACCTCGGTGTCGACCTCGGCTGCGATCTTGATCACGGCATCGTGCACCCAGGTGGCGTAGGGATCCGACCAGCCCTCGACACAGTAGGACCACACTCCGGGACGGTCGGCGCTGATCTCGCAGCGCCAGGTGTCCAGGCCCGGATTGGTGCAGGTCATCGGGACGTAGTGGGTGACGCCATCCGGGTCGGTGAGCGCAGCAGTCGCGTTGACTGCGTCGTGTCCTTCGCGGAAGACCGTGGCGGTAATCGGAAATGACTCTCCGACAACGGATTTCGTCGGAAACGCACCGTCGCCGACGGCGGGGCGGACGTCGACGACCGGGATTCTGCCGACGGGCCGCAGGGGCGGGGTCGGCGAGGTCGTGCCCTGTGCGGGGGTCGGCCGTCTCGAAGCAGTCAGCTGCTGATCAGTCACCTGAGCGACGCTACAAGATCCCGGGCCGCTGCGGACACCTGTCGGGCGGTGACACCGACGTGTCTCGAAAGTGGGCGCGAATCTCGAATTCACCTGCGGCGCGTGCGCCCCTACGATCGGTGCGGTGAGAGCCATTCGCCGTTTCAATGTCCGCACTGCGCTGCCCCAGGGACTGGCCCCGTTGTCGGACCTCGCGACCAACCTGCGCTGGTCGTGGCACCGCCGTACCCGTGACCTCTTCCGCGACATGGACCCCGCCGTGTGGGACAGGGTCCACGGCGACCCGGTCGCACTGCTGGCCGGCCTGTCGCCGCAGCGGCTCGACGAGCTCGCAGCGGACCCCGGCTTCGTCGGCCGGGTGCACGCGGCGGCCGACAGCCTGTCGACATACCTGACCGCACCCGTCTGGTACGACGAGTTCCGCCAGCACGAGGATGCTGCGGCGTCGATCGCCTACTTCAGCGCGGAGTTCGGCATCACCCACGTGCTGCCGCAGTACTCCGGCGGCCTGGGCATCCTGGCCGGCGACCACCTCAAGTCCGCCAGCGACCTCGGGGTGCCGATCGTGGGTATCGGCCTGTTCTACAAGGAGGGCTACTTCAACCAGCAGCTGTCCGCCGAGGGCTGGCAGCTGGAGAGTTACCCGCTGCTCGACCCCGACGGCCTGCCGTTGACATTGCTGCGCGAGGCCGATGGGACACCGGTCGACATCACGCTCGCGCTGCCGGAGGGACGAACCCTGCACGCCCGTGTCTGGCGCGCCCAGGTCGGTCGGGTGCCGCTGCTGCTGCTCGACTCCGACGTCGAGGCCAACGACGATTCGGCCCGTGAACTCACCGCCCGGCTGTATGGCGGGGGCGGCGACCAGCGCCTGCAGCAGGAGATGCTGCTGGGCATCGGTGGCGTCCGTGCGCTGCGCACGTGGAGCCGGCTGACCGGCGCGCCGGCGCCGGAGGTCTACCACTGCAACGAGGGCCACGCCGGCTTCCTGTCCGTGGAGCGGATCAGCGAGCTGGTGACCGGCAACGGTCTCGACTTCGAGCAGGCCCGCCGCGCGGTGCGGGCCAGCAACGTCTTCACCACCCACACCCCGGTCCCGGCCGGCATCGACCGCTTCGACGCCGAACTGGTGCGCACCCACTTCAGCGGGTCCGCACAGCTGCCCGGCGTCTCGACCGAGCAGATCCTGCCGCTGGGCGCCGAGGACTACGAGGGCGGCCAGCACGGCATCTTCAACATGGCCGTGATGGGCCTGCGGATGGCGCAACGCGCCAACGGTGTGTCGGAGCTGCACGGCGCCGTCAGCCGGTCGATGTTCGACCAGCTGTGGCCCGGCTTCGACGATGAAGAGGTGCCGATCACCAGCATCACCAACGGTGTTCACGCCCCGACCTGGATGGACTCGCGGGTCATCGACTTCGGCCGCAAGTACCTGGGTGAGGGCGACATACGCGCCGCGATCGGGTGGGACCGGGTCGGTCAGCTGCCGCGCGGGGAGTTGTGGTCCGTCAAGCACGAGCTGCGCAACCAGCTGGTCCTGGACGTGCGTGAACGGGTGCGCGAGTCCGCCCAGTTCCGCGGCGCCAGCGACGCCGAGCTCGGCTGGGTGGAGAACCTGCTGGACCCCGACGTGCTGACGATCGGCTTCGCGCGCCGGGTGCCGACCTACAAGCGGTTGACGCTGATGCTGCGCGATCCCGAGCGTCTCGCCGGCCTGCTGCTGGATCCCGAACGGCCGGTGCAGCTGGTCATCGCGGGCAAGTCGCACCCCGCCGACGAGACCGGCAAGAAGCTCATCCAGGAGATGGTGCAGTTCACCGACGACCCGAAGCTGCGCCACCGGATCGTCTTCCTGCCCAACTACGACATGCAGATGGCGCAGTCGCTGATGCCGGGCGTCGACGTGTGGCTGAACAACCCGCTGCGTCCCTACGAGGCGTCCGGCACGTCGGGGATGAAGGCGGCGCTCAACGGCGGCCTCAACCTGTCGATCCTGGACGGCTGGTGGGACGAGTGGTTCGACGGCAGCAACGGCTGGGCGATCCCGTCGGCCGTCCCGACGCGCGACACCACGAGCTCGAAGATGGACCCGGAGCGGCGGGACGACCTCGAGGCCGCCGCGCTCTACGACCTCATCGAGAACCAGGTCGCCGCACGCTTCTACGACCGCGACGGCGACGGTGTGCCGCAGCGCTGGCTGGAGATGGTCGAGCACACCCTGGCCGTGCTCGGCCCGAAGGTGCTCGCCACCCGGATGGTCCGTGACTACACGACGAAGCTCTACACGCCGGCGGCAATCGCCGGTCGCGCGGCAACCGGCGACGACTTCGGCCTGGCGAAGGACCTTGCGTCATACAGCAGCAGGGCGCGGGATGCGTTCGCAGACGTGCGGATCGAGCACGTCGAGGCCGATGGCCTCACCGACATTCCAGCACTCGGCGAGTGCATCACGGTGCGTGCGTATGTCGTACTCGGCGGGCTGCGACCCGACGAGGTCATGGTGCAGGTGGTGCACGGGCGCGCGAGCGACACCGACGACCTGCACGACGTCGAGCTGACCGAGATCCACGCCGCCGAGGACCTCGGTGACGGGCGGGCCCGCTTCGAGGGAAGTGTCAGCCTGAACCGCACCGGCGCCTTCGGCTACAGCGTGCGCGTGCTGCCTCGGCATCCGGGCCTGGCCAACATCGCCGAACTCGGCCTGGTGGTCAACGCCTGACCGCCCACTTACCGAGAGGACACGCGTTCGTCGAGAGGACAGGCAATTCGGGCCGCTGATGCCGTGAATCGCCTGTCCTCTCGGTATTTGCCTGTCCTCTCGGTCGAGTGGTCATGCCGGACGAGCCTCACCCGCCCGATAGGTCGACAGCTGCGGCGTGAACGCATCGGCGCTCGCCGCCTCCCAGTCCCGACGCCAGCTCTCCGGAGCGCCGGCCAGTAGTTCGCCGGGCCGTAGCCAGGTGAACAACTCCGCGTAACTGCGGCTCTCGTTCGGTGAGATGTTGTGCCGGAGCATGTGGGGGCTGAGCTCGTGCGGCTCGCGGGCGCCCAGCGTCGCCATGATCTGCGCTGCCTGCTCGACGGTCGCCTGGTGGTAGCGGTGGACCCGCTCGCTCTTGCTGGCCACGTCGAGTGCGCGGGCCCGCCGGGGGCTCTGGGTCGCCACTCCGACCGGGCACTTGCCGGTGTGGCACTCCTGCGCCTGGATGCAGCCGGTGGCCATCATCATGGCGCGCGCGGCGTTCGTGTAGTCGGCGCCCTGGATGAGCCGCTTGACGATGTCTGCGCCGCCGGCGATCTTGCCGCTGGCGCCGATCTTGATGTTGTCGCGCAAGCCGGTGCCGACGAGCGCGTTGTGCACGGTCATCAGCCCGTGGGTGAGCGGCATACCGACGTGGTCCTCGTACTCCAGGGGCGCGGCTCCGGTGCCGCCCTCGGAACCGTCGACGATGATGAAGTCCGGTGCGGTGCCGACCTCGCGGATCGCCTTGCAGATCGCCAGGACATCCATACGGGAGCCGACGCACAACTTGAAACCTGCCGGCTTCCCGCCGCTGAGCTCACGCATCCTCGCGATGAACTCGATGAGCTCGACCGGGGTGGAGAAGACTTTGTGCCGTGCAGGGCTCACGCACTTCTCACCTTCGGGAACACCTCGGAACTGCGCGATCTCGGCCGTGACCTTCGCGGCAGGCAGGACCCCACCGATGCCCGGTTTGGCGCCCTGGCTCAGCTTGAGCGACACGCACTTGACGCGGTCGTCAGCGGACTTGTCCCGGAAGGCGTCGGGGTCGAAGTCGCCGTCCTTGGTCCGGGCGCCGAAGTAGCCGGAGCCGATCTCCCAGACGAGGTCGCCACCGTTCTCCAGGTGGTATGGCGTGAGCCCGCCCTCACCGGTGTCGTGCGCGAAACCGCCGAGTCGGGCGCCCTTGTTGAGCGCCCGAATAGCGTTGGCGGACAACGCACCGAAGCTCATCGCCGACACGTTGAGCAGCGACATGTCGTAGGGCTGGCTGCAGTCGGGGCCGCCGACGCGGACCCGGGGTGGCGTGTCGGGCTTCTCCAGCGGAGCGGTCGAGTGCACCAGTGCTTCGTACCCGGAGCGGTCCACGTCACGCTCGGTGCCGAACGGCTGCTCGGCCATCGTCCCCTTGGCCCGCTCGTAGATGATCGACCGGGTGTCACGGTCGAACGGCCGGCCGTCCCAGTTGCGTTCGATGAAGTACTGCTGGATCTCGGGCCGAATGTCCTCGAGCAGATAGCGCAGATGACCGACCACCGGGTAGTTGCGTAGGACTGCGTGCTTGCGCTGCACCAGGTCCCGCAGCGCCAGGCCGGCGAGCGACCCCGCCGTCGCCAGGGCCGTTGCTTGCTGCCATCGCACCATTCGTCTGCTCCTCATCTCCGTCGACAGGGGACTGCACCAGCCTCGTCATCGTGCGGGCCTCGGCTGCGTATGTGCTGAGCATGCCGGGTCCGTACGATGTGCGGGTGCTGTTGCCCCTCACCATCGTGCTTATCGCATTGCTTGCGGTCTTGGCCATCGATGCGGCATATCTGACGGCCCGCGGCAAGCCGATGGACAACCCGATGTTCTTCATTGCGTGCGCCGCCGAGCTGGCGGTCATCGCTCAACTCGTGGTCGGGCTCGTGCGGCTCGGTGACGCAGACGCGCACATGTCGAAGGGCCTGTTCATCGCCTACCTCGCGGGGCTGGTGTGCGTGTTGCCGGTCGCCGGCTTCTGGGGGATCGCCGAGCGCGAAACCCGTTGGGGCACAGGGGTGTTACTCGTCGCGACGCTCGGCCTACTGGTCATGGTCGCGCGCCTCCTACAACTGTGGAACGGTCAATGAAGAAGATCGACGAGATCGCGGCGCGGTCAGCGCGCCGCACCGGCATCAACAGCGGCCCCGGCCGCATGCTCGTCGCCGTCTACGGCCTGCTCGGCCTGGCCGCGACGGGCCGGTCGATCATGCAGATCGCCCAGACCTGGCCGGACCAGCACCTGCCCTACTGGCTGTCCGCCGTGGCAGCGGTCGTCTACCTCGTCGCAACCATCGCGCTCGCACGCGGCGATCGGGCGAGCGCGCGGGTTGCTTCGGCGACCATCAGCTTCGAACTCTTCGGCGTCATCGCCGTCGGCATCTGGTCGTATGTCGACAAGGCGGCCTTCGTCGCTGCCGGTAGTGCCGGCGACACGACCGTGTGGTCGAAGTTCGGCCAGGGCTACGGCTACGTACCGTTGATCCTGCCGATCCTCGGCCTCTGGTGGTTGCGGCGCAACCGGACACTCGACACAACCTCCTGACGCGAGTAAGTAAGCTGTCGGAAAATCGTCGACGGCTAGGAGGGTCCGATGGCCGCCAAGGCGACGATGGCCGACATCGCGAAGCAGTTGGGCATCTCCCGGGCCGCCGTGTCCTATGCCCTCAACGCCCAGCCGGGAGTCGCGGCGGACACTCGTGAGGCCGTGCTGAAGCTGGCGATGGAACTGGGCTGGCATCCCAGTGCGAGCGCCCGGGCGCTCATGGGCTCGGACATCAAGGTCATCGGCCTGGCCCTGTCCCGTCCCACTGAGACCTTTGCCGTGGACTCGTTCTTCTTCGAGTTCCTCGCTGGCGTGGAAAGCGTTCTGGTGGAACGTGGTTGGAGCCTTCTGCTGCGGGTCATCGGTGATCTGCCGGAGGTCGAGGTCGAGACCTATCGGCGCTGGTGGGGTGAGGGTCGCATCGACGGCGTGATCCTCGTGGATGAGCGTCATCATGACGAGCGGATCGCTGCAATCGAGGAGATCGGTCTGCCTGCGGTTCTGTGCGGCGGGCCTCGGAAGGGGATCGACCTTCCCTGCATCTGGACCGATCAGGCCGGCGATGCGGCGCTGATCGTCGAGCACCTGGCCGCGCTCGGCCACCGACACATCGCGCATGTGGGCGGTCCCCGTGAGTTCGTGCACGAGCGCGGCCGGCAGCGCGGGGTGCGAACCGCCGCCGCGCGGCAGGGGATCGAAGTCACAACGATCGAGGGGACCTACGCGCCCGCAGATGCGCGTGCGGCGGTCGACCGGCTGGTCGAGGAGCCAGACCCGCCGACGGCACTGATCTTCAGCAACGACCACACGTCGGTGGCCGGCCTGCAGCAACTGCGAGCTCGGGGCAAGTCGGTGCCACGCGAATTTTCCGTTGTCAGCTGGGACGATTCGCCGCTCACCCAGGCGGTTGAACCGCAGCTGACGTCGCTGTTCCGCGACAACCAGCTCTACGGGCGCCAGGCTGCGGAGACGCTGCTCAGCCTGGTCGCCGGCCAGCACCCCTCACTGGTCGCGGTGCGGCGATCGGAACTGCGGGAGCGGGCGAGTTCCGGTCCGATCGGCTGACCCGCATTCCTGCCAGCACGTAACGATTCGATAACGGGCCTATCCGCTTACGCGAGTAAGTGGTCTGATGTGACCTGCGCGACAGAGTGTCGCGCTGGGTGGCCGAAGGATTCAATCGTGAAGAGACGTCTCATTCCAGCGCTGACGATCGTGGCGATGGTCGCCACCACGGCAGCATGCGGTGGCAGTTCCGGATCCAGCTCCTCCGGTGGCAACGGAGGTGGCTCGGGCAAGACGTTGACCTACTGGGCGAGCAACCAGGGTGCCTCTATCGACGTCGACAAGAAGGTCCTCGGACCGGAGCTGAAGAAGTTCGAGAAGCAGACCGGGGTCAAGGTGAACCTCCAGGTCATCGGCTGGCCGGACCTGCTGAACAAGATCCTGGCCGCGACATCCAGCGGCAAGGGGCCCGACGTGCTCAACATCGGCAACACCTGGGCACCCTCACTGCAGGCCACCGGTGCGTTCCTGCCGTTCGACTCCAGCTCGCTGGCCGCGATCGGCGGCAAGTCGAAGTTCGTTCCGGCCTCGTTCGCGACTGGTGGTGCCAAGGGCAAGGACCCGACGTCGGTGCCGCTCTACTCGCTGGTCTACGGCCTCTACTACAACAAGAGGATGTTCGCCGAGGCTGGCCTGAAACCGCCGACCACATGGGAGGAGTTGCAGGCCGACGCCAAGAAGCTCACGGACGCCGGCAAGGGCACCTACGGTATGGCGATGGAAGGTGGCAGCTACACCGAGAGCGTCCACTTCGCCTTCATCTTCGGCCAGCAACACGGCGCCGATCCATTTGATGCCAGCGGCAAGCCGAACTTCACGTCACCGGGCATGGTGGCCGGCGTCAAGCAGTACGTCGACCTGATGAGCAACAAGGTCGTCAACCCCAGCAGCGTGCAGTACAAGAACGGTCCGGAGGCGCCCGGTGACTTCGCCAAGGGCAAGGCCGCGATGCTGATGAGCCAGAACAACGCCGACAACACCCTGGTCGCCGACGGTATGAAGACCAGCGAGTACGGCGTCGTCGCCATACCGGCACCGACCGGCAAGAAGGACACCGCCAGCTTCGTGGCGGGCATCAACATGTCGATCTTCAAGAACACCAAGAACAAGGACGCCGCGCTGAAGTTCGTGAAGTTCATGACCAGCGAGGCGGAGCAGAAGATCCTCGACGTGCCGTTCGCAGCGCTCCCGGTCGTCTCGGGTATGACGCCCAACTTCACCAAGAACGCCGCGGAGGCCAAGACCTTCCAGAACATCCTGGCGACCAAGGCCGTCCCGCTGCCGCTGGTGGCGAACGAATCGCAGTACGAGACGAATGTCGGCAACGCGGTCAACCAGTTGATCGCCCAGGCCGCTACCGGCAAGGCACCTTCTGACAGCGACATCAAGGCCGCGCTGCAGCAGGCTCAGGACAAGATGGCATCCGCCGGCTGATGGCGGCCCACCCCCCTGCGAAGCGAGCCGGCGGGCGCAACACCCGCCGGCTCACTCCATATCTGCTGATCGCTCCTGCGATCCTCCTCGAGCTCCTGATCCACCTGCTCCCGATGGTCGTCGGGGTGTGGATGTCCTTCGTCGGACTGACCCAGGCATACATCGCCAACTGGTCGACCGCGCCCTGGAAGGGCCTGTCGGGATACAAGGTGGCGCTGGACTTCTCCTCGCCGATCGGCAACAGCTTCCTGCACTCCTTCGGGGTCACCTGCCTCTATACCGTTCTCGTGGTTGGCATTTCGTGGTCGTTCGGTATGGCGGCGGCGCTGGTGCTGCACCGCAGCTTCCGTGGCCGTGGCTTCTTCCGCACGCTGTTCCTGGTG
Source organism: Flexivirga sp. (assembly GCF_035551235.1). GTDB lineage: Bacteria > Actinomycetota > Actinomycetes > Actinomycetales > Dermatophilaceae > Flexivirga. The sequence continues at coordinate 53,418 of NZ_DASZNO010000045.1, forward strand.
CCCTACGCGATGCCGATCTATACCGGCATCATGACCTGGAGCTTCATGCTGCAGCGGGACAACGGCCTGGTGAACCACGTGCTGAAGTCGTTGGGTCTCACCAACGGCGACAGCTTCTGGCTGATCGGCAGCAATGCGTTCTGGTCGATGGTCGCCGTCGCGGTATGGCGCTCGTGGACGTTCGCGTTCCTGATGCTGCTGGCCGGGCTGCAGAACATCCCCGATGACGTGTATGACGCGGCCGCCGTCGACGGTGCCGGCATCTGGAAACAGATCCGTTACATCACCCTGCCCGGGCTACGACCGGTCAACCTGGTGATGGTGCTGATGCTGTTCCTGTGGACCTTCAACGACTTCAACACGCCGTTCGTACTCTTCGGTGCGCAACCGCCCAAGTCGGCCGACACCATCTCGGTCCACATCTACGGGGCGTCCTTCGTCAACTGGGACTTCGGCTTCGGCTCCGCGATGTCCGTGCTGCTGCTGCTCTTCCTGCTCGTGGTCACCGGCATCTATCTGCTCGTCTTCAACAGGAGGTCCCGTCGTGCGTGAACCGTTGTCGTTCAAGGTGTTTCGCGTCGTCGTGCTGGTCTTCCTGACGGCGTTCGTGCTGGTGCCGATGTGGGTCCTGTTCACGAGCTCGGTCAAGCCGCTCGGTGACGTGCAGGGCAAGTTCGAATGGTGGCCGAGTCATGTGACGTTCCAGCCGTTCAAGGACATCTGGAGCACGGTGCCGCTCGGGAAGTACTTCGTGAACAGCCTCATCGTCTGCTCGATCTCGATGGTGCTCAGCGTCATCGTGGCGATCTTCGCCGGGTATGCCGTGTCGCGATGGACCTTCCGTGGGCGCAGCGTGTTCACCACGACGATCCTGTCGACGCAGATGTTCCCCGGCATCCTCTTCCTGCTGCCGTTGTTCCTCATCTTCGTCAACATCGACAGGGTGCTCGGCTTCACGCTGCTCTATCAGACGCGGGTCGGGCTGATCGTCACGTACCTGACGTTCTCCCTGCCCTTCGCGATCTGGATGCTGGCGGGCTATTTCGACGGCATACCAAGGGAATTGGACGAGGCAGCGCGAGTCGACGGCGCATCGACGCTGGGCACGTTGTTCCGGGTGGTGCTTCCCGCCGCCCGGCCGGGCGTGATCGCGGTCGCGGTCTATTCATTCATGACGTCGTGGGGTGAGATCCTCTTCGCATCGCAGATGACCAGCACGGCCACCCAGACGCTGTCGATCGGGCTGCAGAGCTATTCGACGCAGATCAACGTCTACTGGAACCAAGTCATGGCCGCCTCGCTCGTGGTCAGCGTGCCGGTCGTGCTGGCCTTCCTGCTGCTGCAGCGCTACCTGGTGGCAGGCCTGACGGCGGGAGCGGTCAAGTGAGCACCGACCGAGGCGAGGGCAGAGGCGTGACCGAACAAGTGAGTGCCGGCATCGAGCGTCCGCTGCGGTTCGTGCGGAGCGGGGACACCGAGCAGGTGTGGTTCGGCTGCAACTTCTGGTCCCGCGCCGGCGGTCCGTTCATGTGGCGGTCGTATGACGAGGAGGTCGTGCGTACCGAGCTGGTGACGATGCGTGATGCCGGTCTCGATGTCACGCGCTCGTTCCTCTTCTGGCCGCACGCGATGCCGGAGCCGGGACGTCTCGACGAGGCGGTGATGGACCGCTTCGCGAAGTTCCTGGATCTGCACACCGAGCTCGGAATGCGCACCATCCCAACGTTTCTCGTCGGCCACATGTCGGGGGAGAACTGGGACCCGGAGTGGCGCGATGGTCGCGATCTCTACACCGACACCTGGATGGTCGCGCAGCAGTCGAGCTATCTGACGCAGGTCGCCACCGCGTTCGCCTCGCATCCGGCGATCGTCGGTTGGCTGGTCTCCAACGAGATGCCGATCTATGGCGGTCCGGCAGCACGCAAGGACGTCACCGCCTGGGCGCAACTGATGGTCACGGCGATCCGTGCCGGCGAGCCGGTCAAGCCCGTCTCGATCGGCGATGGCGCGTGGGGGCAGGAGGTCACCGGCAAGGACAACGGCTTCAGCGTGCGTGACCTGGCGGGCCTCACGCAGTTCGTCGGACCGCACGTCTACCCGATGGGGGACGACGTCGTCCGGCAGCACCTGCGCGCGGCGTTCGTCTGTGAACTGGCTGCTGTCACGCAGTTGCCGGTCGTGCTCGAGGAGTTCGGTGTGAGCTCCGACTTCGCGTCGGACGAGCACGCCGCCGAGTACTACCGACAGGTGCTGCACACCACGTTGCTCGCCGGTGCGACGGGCTGGTTGGCCTGGAACAACACCGATTTCGACAATCTGCCCGAGCAGGACCCCTATCGCCACCACCCGTTCGAGCTGCACTTCGGGCTGACCCGGGCCGATGGCTCGCCGAAGCCCCAGCTGCACGAGATCACCGCGTTCCGGCAGCTCGTCGATCGGCTGGACCTTCCATCGTGCACACGATGGCCCGCTCAGGTCGCGCTGCTGGTGCCGTCATACCTCGACGCACCCGAGCACTGGACCTTCGAGGAGCGTGAACGCACCGGCATCGCCGATGCCCTCGAGCAGTCCTATGTCGCCTGCCGGGAGGCAGGTCTCGGCCCGGCTTTCGTCCGGGAGCCGGAACCGGTCCCCGCGAAGGCGCGCCTGGTGGTGGTTCCCTCCGTCAAGGCGCTGACGGTGCCCACCTGGCACCACCTGGCCGAGTGCGCTGCCGACGGCCAAACCGTTTATGTCTCTTACGGATTGGGCGACACGCCGATCCAGCGGGGTCCGTGGTGGACGGACCTGGAGCCGATCTTCGGCGTGCGTCACACGCTGCGGTACGGCATGGTCGAGCCGGTGCTGGATGACGTCGTGGAGGTCCGTTTCCGCACCGGCTTCGGCAGGATCGCTGCCGGGGACACCTTGCACTTCACCGCGGTCGGTTCGCCCGGAGGTCGCAGCATCCTCCCGGTGGAGGCGATCGACGCGGAAGTCATCGCGGTCGACCAGCACGACCGGCCGGTCCTGACCCGGCGTCGTCACGGTGCCGGCCAGGCGATTCTGTCCACCCTCCCGCTGGAGTACTTCGCCGCGCACAGTCCTCGAGTCAATCCCGAGGACACCTGGCAGCTGTATGACGCGCTCGCCGACGAGGCCGGTGTAGAGCGTGCGGCGCGGGTCGATGACCCGCGTGTTCTGGTCGACGGTCTCAGCCACCGGGACGGCCGCGAATTCGCTTGGCTGATCAACGCATCCGGCGAAACCATCGACCTCCAGCTGTATGGCGTGGACCGGTTGTCGCCATACGAAGTCACCGTCGTCCAGTTGCCTGGCGAGCCCTTGGCCGGGGCCGAGCCGAGCGCCGCCGGCAGCCTTCAAACCCATCGCATCTCGCCCAAAGGAGCAACACCGTGACCGTCCAGTTTCCAGCCGATTTCATCTTCGGGGCAGCGACTGCGTCCTACCAGATCGAGGGCGCCGTGGCCGAGGACGGCCGGACCCCGTCCATCTGGGACACCTACAGCCACACGCCCGGCAAGGTCCAGCAGGGCCAGAACGGTGACGTCGCGTGCGACCACTATCACCGGTATGGCGAGGACATCGCGCTGATGAAGCAGTTGGGGCTGGACAGCTACCGCCTCTCGCTCGCGTGGCCACGCATCAAGCCCGACGACGGGCCGGTCAACGCCGCCGGCCTGGCGTTCTACGACAAGCTGGTCGACGAGCTTCTCGCAGCAGGCATCGACCCGGCGGTGACGCTCTATCACTGGGACCTGCCGCAAACGCTGGAGGACAAGGGCGGCTGGCGCGTGCGGGACACCGCCGAGCGCTTCGCGGAGTACTCGGCCGTTGCCGCCGAGCACCTGGGTGACCGGGTGAAGAAGTGGATCACGCTCAACGAGCCGTTCTGCTCCTCGATCCTCGGCTACTCCGAGGGTGTGCACGCGCCCGGCGCGCAGGAGGGGGAGGGCGCCCTCAAGGCTGCGCATCACCTGATGCTCGGCCACGGCCTGGCGACCCAGCGGATCCGATCGGTGGTGCCGGACGCACAGGTCGGCATCACGCTCAATCTTGCGTCGGTGCAACAGGTTTCGGACTCACCCGCTGATGCCGAAGCAGCTCGGCGCAACCTGCTCATCGGCAACCTGATCTTCACCGACCCGGTGCTCGCCGGGAAGTACCCCGAGCACGCACGCGAGGTCTGGGCGCCGATCACCGACTTCTCCTTCATCCAGGACGGGGATCTCGAGACCGCACACCAACCGTTGGACTTCCTCGGAGTCAACTTCTACTTCCCGAGCCGCCCGAAGGCGGTCGCACACGACGAGCCGGACCCCGCCAAGCGCGTCGCGTCCGACCTGGGCTTCGAGTCGGTCATCCACGACGGCGAGTACCTCACCGAGATGGGGTGGCCCGTCGACGCCAGCGCGTTCACGGACCTGCTCACCTGGTTGGGCGACACGTATGGCGACGCGGTGCCGCCGATCTACATCACCGAGAACGGCATCGCCTGCCCGGACGTCGTCGGTGCGGATGGTCGGGTCGATGACCAGGACCGGATCCGTTATGTGTCAGCGCATTTGAAGGCGGTCAAGGACGCCATGGACAAGGGCGTCGACGTCCGCGGCTATTACGTCTGGTCCCTGATGGACAACTTCGAGTGGGCCAGGGGCTACCAGCCGCGTTTCGGCGTCGTGCACGTCGACTACGACACCCTGAAGCGCACGCCGAAGGCCAGCTTCGACTGGTACCGCGGTGTGATCCAGAGCCACGAGATCACAGCGGGTTGAGTAGCGGGGCAGCGCCCTGAGGAGCCCGTGAGGGACGAGCGGGCGTCTCGAAGGGGGACGAGCGGGCGTCTCGAAGGGGAGCGCAGCGAAACCGGTTCAGGCCCCGATGAGTATGGCGAACGACCCTGCGACGACAGGGAGTTCGTCGCCGACGGGGACGGAGGTGCTGGGCAACTCGTCCGGGCGCTCGTAGCGGCTGTCCCAGACGAGTTCCCACGCGCCGACGCCGGTCTGCTCGGGCACCCGGACCGCGGTGTCGTGCGCGCGGCCGTTGAGCACCAACAGGATCCGGTCGTCGCCGACGTCGGAACCGTCGAAGATGACCTGCAGGATGCGTGTGGTGCCATCGTTCCATTGGTCCGCCGTCATGATGGATCCGTCGGCGCCGTGCCAGTGCAGCGCGGCCAACGCGTCGCCGGCAATCGGGTCGCCGGGGAAGAATGCGCGCTGCCGCAACACCGGGTGTGCGGCCCGGAACTCCGCGAGAAACGTCGTGGTCTCGAGCAGGTTCCGCTGCCACTGCGCCAACTGCCAGTCATACCAACTGATTTCGTTGTCCTGGCAGTAGGCGTTGTTGTTGCCCTGCTGGGTGCGGCCGAACTCGTCCCCGCCCAGCAGCATCGGCACCCCCGCCGAGACGAACGTCGTGGCCAGCAGGTTGCGGATCGCCCGGCGACGGGTCGTCTCGATCTCGTCATCCGCGTGCTCGTGGCCCTCGACGCCGAAATTCCACGAGTGGTTGTCGTCGCTGCCGTCCCGGTTGTCCTCGCCGTTGGCTGCGTTGTGCTTGGCGGCATACGCCGTGAGGTCGGCTGTCGTGAAGCCGTCGTGGGTGCTCACGATGTTGATCGACGCGAGCGGTGACCGCGGGGCGAAGAGATCCTTCGAGCCGGCGATGCGGGTGCCCAGGTCGCTGACGCCGTGCCCGGCCCGCCCGGCCCGGTCCGCGGCCAGGTCGGTCAGCCAGAAGCTGCGGACGGTGTCGCGGAAACGGTCGTTCCAGTCCGCGAACGGCGCGGGGAACTGGCCGGTGCGCCAGCCGTGCGATCCCAGGTCCCAGGGCTCGGATATGAGCTTGACCCGTGACAGCACGGGGTCGGTGCGCAACGCCATGAGGAAGGGATGGTCCGGGTGGAACGCGTCGTCCAACCCGCGCGCGAGTGCGGGCGCGAGGTCGAAGCGGAAGCCGTCGATCCGCATCTCGGTGGCCCAGTAGCGCAGCGAATCCAACGCCATACGGACTGTTTCCTGGTGGCGCATGTCCAGGGTGTTGCCGCAACCGGTCACATCGACGTCGGCGCCGCGCTCGTCGAGTCGGTAATAGGTCTCCGACGACAGGCCACGCCAGGAGAGTGTCGCCCCTGTGCCGCTGCCCTGCTCACAGGTGTGGTTGTAGACGACATCGAGGATGACCTCGATGCCGGCGGCGTGCAGCAGCTTCACCATGCCCTTGAACTCATGGATCACCTCCTGGGGAGATGTTGCGGACGCGTATGCCGCATGCGGAGCGAAGAAGCCGAGGGTGTTGTAACCCCAATAATTGGTCAGGCCTCGCTGCACCAGTTGCGGTTCCGACGTGAACGCGTGCACCGGCAGCAGCTCCACCGTGGTGACGCCCAGCCGGCTGAGATGCGCGATCGTCGCCGGGTGTGCGACGCCCGCATAGGTCCCGCGCAGATGCTCCGGCACCTCCGGCAGTTGCTCGGTGAGGCCGCGCACGTGCGTCTCATAGAGCACTGTGCGATCCCACGGGATGTGCGGCGGCCTGTCGTCGCCCCAGTCGAAGCCGTTCCCGACCACGACGCTGCGTGGGACGTATGGCGCGCTGTCCCGGTCGTCGCGCACATCGGCGTCACCGGACAGGTCGTCGCCGACCGAGTGCCCGAAAACCTCCGGACGCCAGTCGATCTCGCCCACCACACCCCGCGCGTAGGGATCGAGCAAGAGCTTCGCGGGGTTGTACCGGTGGCCGCGGGTCGGATCCCATGCGCCGTGCGCCCGGAAGCCGTAGAACTGTCCGACGCCGATGCCCGCGACGTGCCCGGCCCACATGCCGTGTGCATGCTCGAACAGCGGAATCCGCTGTTCGCCGCCCGCGTCGTCGAAGAGACACAGCTCGACCGAGGTCGCCGCCCCGGCATACACACTGAATTCGACGCCGGCGTCGTCGACCATCGCGCCTAGTTGGGGCGGTGCGTCCAGGGAGGTGCGGGCGGTCACGGTTGGTGTGTGAGGCACCGGGCGAGCCTAGCCACCGTGACCCCCACCCATGGGCGACCGCGACCCCGTGGCGTGAAGTAGCGTGGGTCACATGACAGATCCGACTTCTTTGCCCAACTTCGCCCCGCCCGCCTCGGCACCGTCCGCCCCGGCCGGCGACGGCCAACTGCAGAAGCGTGTGATGGACGCCCTGCAGGGGGAGGGCTTCCGGCCCGAGCTCGACGCCGACGGTGACGTCAGCTACAAGGTCGAGGGCCAGCAGCTCTTCGTGCGCTGCGTCGATGGTGAGCCCGCCATGATGCGCATCTTCGGCCAGTGGCAGATCACCGACGATCTCCCGCAGGACATCACCAAGCAGCTCCTCGCCGCCAACGACGTGTCGTTGAGCCTGAACATCGTCAAGACCGGCCTGGCCAACGGCAACCTCATCGTCACCGGTGAGCACCTGGTGTCCCCGACCGACGACGTCAAGACCCTGGTCCAGTCGACCACCCAGATGGTGCTGACCGCCGTCCAGTTGTGGCACCAGGCCGTCACCAGCGATGGTCCGCACGCCGCCAACTCCGACGAGCCGCCGGCCGTTGCCCAGGTCATGGCCAACGCCGTTCAGGACGACGCCGACGGGCAGCAGCAGCAGTAGAAGTACCACCATTCACACCCACCGGGACCGGTGGTGGCGCTAATGTCGGCGTCACCACCGGTCCCGGTGGTACGAGAACGGAGCATGATGACTACCGATCACGTCCCGGTTCCGGGCAGCGAAGCGGCCGAACGCAGCCGGCTGGTGGCGATCACGGTCGCCCTCATCGGGCTGGTCGGGATGTTCGTCGCGTTGCTGGGCTGGACCGGCATGGCCAAGGACGTCGACAGCACCGTCGGTGCGCCGCCGTGGCTGGTCTTCGTCATCGGCGCGGTGATCACGGTCGGTGCCGCGGTCTTCGACCTGGCCGCGGGCTCGCGTTCCGACGTGTATGTCGTGGCGCCCGGCCAGCAGCTGATGACCGCTCAGTTCGTGCTCAACAAGCTCGCGCCCTGGATCATCGTCGCGCTCACCATCGTGGGCATGATCGTGATCTGGCTGCGTCACCACTGACCAGCGGGCCTCCGCCGGCGCAGGGTCGCTGGCATCCCGTTGTTACTCGCGGGTAGCATGCTGCGGGTAATCGGGCGCAAAGCCCTCGGCATACGATCGCCGCAGGTTCGGGCGCTGGACGCGTCCCGCCCGTGAACACTGACTGACGTCAGACTCTCGCACCCTGATGGAAGAGGACGATAGACGCATGAACATCGTGGTCTGTGTCAAGTACGTGCCGGATGCCCAGGCGGATCGCACGTTCAACGAGGACAACACGACGGATCGTTCGAATGTGGATGGTTTGTTGTCGGAGCTTGATGAGTACGCGGTTGAGGCGGCTCTGAAGCTGGTCGAGGAGAGCGAGGGCGAGGTGACGGTTGTGACCGTCGGCCCGGACGCTGCTGCCGACGCGATCAAGAAGGCGTTGCAGATGGGTGCGCACAAGGGTGTGCACGTGCTGGACGACGCGATCCATGGCTCGGATGCGCCGGCGACGTCGCTGGTTTTGGCCGAGGCGGTCAAGAAGGCCGCCGACGGCAGCCCGGAGTTGGTGCTGATGGGTCTGGCGTCCACGGACGGCACGATGAGTGTGGTGCCGGCGATGCTGGCCGAGCGTCTCGGTCTGCCGCAGGTGACGCAGTTGTCGACGCTGGAGATCGCTGACGGTGTGGTCAAGGGCCGCCGCGACAGCGACACGGCGTCGGACTCGTTCGAGGCGCCGCTGCCGGCCGTGGTGTCGGTGACCGACCAGATCAACGAGCCGCGCTACCCCTCGTTCAAGGGCATCATGGCGGCCAAGAAGAAGCCGGTCGAGACGTGGTCGCTGGCCGACCTCGGTGTTGATGCCGGCCAGGTCGGGTTGGAGAACGCGGCCACGAAGGTGACGTCGTTCACTGCGCGTCCGCCGCGTGAGCAGGGCGAGATCGTCACGGATGAGGGCGATGGCGGCACGAAGCTGGCCGAGTTCCTGGCCAAGGCGAAGCTGATCTGACCTGAACGTCGCATTTCTGCGATCCGACTGACTTTTGAGTATTTGCAAGGAGATTCATCATGGCTGAAGTCCTGGTTCTGGTCGATCACACCGACGGGCAGGTCAAGAAGAACACCGCGGAGTTGTTGACGCTGGCGCGTGCGTTGGGTGAGCCGTCCGCGGTTTTCATCGGCGGCAACGTGGAGGCGGCGCGGCCGCGGCTGGCGCAGTTCGGTGCCGGCAAGGTCTACGTGGTGGACAACCCGGACGTGACCGGGCAGGTCGCGGCGCCGTTGGCCGAGGCCCTGGCCGCGGTCGCAGCCCAGGCGTCGCCGGCGGCGATCCTGGTGCCGACCAGTGGTGTCAACAAGGAGGCCGCTGCCCGGTTGGCGGTCAAGACCGGCGGCGGGTTGATCACCGACGCGACGAACGTGCAGCCCGGCGAGGGCGGCGTGGCGACCACGCAGTCGGCGTTCGCGTCCAACTACACCGTGGAGTCGGTGGTGACCAAGTCCCCGGCGATCGTGACGGTCAAGGCCAATGCGACGGCCCCGGCGGCCGCGCAGGCCGGCGCGACCGTGGTCCCGGTCGACGTCACCGTGTCGGATGTGGCCAAGGCCGCGAAGATCACCGCGACCGAGGCGAAGGCCAAGTCGGGTCGTCCCGAGCTGACCGAGGCGCAGATCGTGGTCTCCGGTGGTCGTGGCACGTCCGGTGACTTCTCGCCGGTCGAGGCGTTCGCCGATACCCTGGGCGCCGCGGTCGGTGCCTCGCGTGCGGCGGTCGACGCCGGCTGGTACCCGCATTCGAACCAGGTCGGTCAGACCGGTAAGCAGGTCTCCCCGCAGTTGTATGTCGCCGCGGGCATCTCCGGTGCGATCCAGCACCGGGCCGGGATGCAGACGTCCAAGACGATCGTGGCGATCAACAAGGACGAGGAGGCCCCGATCTTCGAGCTCGTCGACTTCGGTGTCGTCGGTGACCTGTTCACCGTCCTCCCGCAGGCCAACGACGCCGTCAAGGCCGCCAAGTCCTGACGTCGCGTCATACGAACGACAATGGCTCGGCATCCCGCGAGGGGTGCCGAGCCATTGCTGTTGCTCAGGACTTCAGTGGCTACTTGAGTGGCTTGAGCGTGAGCTTGGCATCCGACCAGGTCGACTGGACCTTGTTGCCACCGGGCTTCGTCAGCTCCACCAGACGCAGCCCGTGTATGGCGCTGCCCTTCGGTGCCCAGAACACCACCGTGTAGTCGTTGGCGTGTCCCGCCTTCACCAGTGCACTGGTGAGCGTCTCGCCCTGACTGGACAGGTCGGAGCTGCGGCACAGGCGACCGGTGCCGTCGACCAGGGCGAACGAGCGGCGGTCGAGGAACGCATCGGCGCCCTTCGCGATGACGTGCAGATGCACGTCGATCGCGTCGACGTCATTGGGCTGAGTCGTGCCCGGCTTGAACGCCCGCCGCTTCGGGGCACTCGCCCGGATCGATGCGGAGGCGACGTCGGTGCCGTGGCTGATGGACGAACTGAACGCGGCCCTGCTGCCGGCACCGGACAGGTTCGCCTTCTTGCCGTCACACCCGTCCGGCGGCTTCGTCGGGGACGGTGCCACGGCACCCTTGCGCCAGGACAACGTGGCCGACGTGGCGTCGACCGCCGGCAGGTACCGCACGCTCAAGCGCGAAAGCGCCGTCGACGAGGGGACGAGGAAGGCCACCGAGCCCGCACCAGTGTGCGTTTCGTCGACGGTCAGGGCCACGAAGCCGTTGCTCAGTGGGTTGATCGACGGTTGCTCACAGCTGCGTCCGGCACGGTCGACGAGCAGGAACTGGGAGTGGTCGACCGCGAACGTGCCGTTGGTGCGGACGCCGGCCTTGACCGGCACCTGGACCAATCGGAAACCCGGCCGTCCGGACGGCAGGGAGCTGGTCCTGGGTGCTCCCGCACTCACCTGCAACGCGGAGGACGAGCCGGTCGGAGACGCCATACCGAAGGGCACGGTGGCGCCCGCGACGCGCGGTGCCGAGGTCTTCGAGCAGACGGCCGGGCGCGCCGAGGACGATGCGGACGCCGCGTCGTGGCCGTCTCCGGAGGAGCTGCAGCCGGTCAGGCTGACGGCGGCGGCGCAGGCCGTGGCGGCCAGCAGGGTCCGTGGTCGAGTCCGGGAGCTACGAGCGAGGGCTGACACACGGCATAGTCTCGCAAATCCGCCGGACGCCGCGGGACGCCGGCGCCGCTCAATGCGCCCCTGGGAGTGTGCTGAACGCCTGCCGGACGGGTTGGACCGGGGTGCACCCACGGCCGGACCGAACCCACCATTGGCGCGCGTACCCTTGACGGGTGAAGTTCACGGCATATCTCGACCACGCTGCAACGACCCCGACCCGGCCGGAGGCCGTGACAGCGATTGCCGAACAACTCGCCACCGGTGGCAACGCGTCATCGCTGCACACTGCGGGCCGGGCAGCACGCAAGGTCGTCGAGGAGTCCCGTGAGGACCTCGCCAAGGCCCTCGGCTGCGGGCCCTCGGAGGTCGTCTTCACCTCCGGCGGCACCGAATCGGACAACCTGGCGATCAAGGGCACGTGGTGGCAACGCCGTGCGGACGACCCGCGGCGGACCCGGCTGCTGATCGGTGCGACCGAGCACCACGCCGTCCTGGACGCCGTCGAGCACCTCGTCAACGCCGAGGGCGCGACCGTCGACTGGATCGAGGTCGACGCAACGGGTCGCAGCAATCCGGAGCAGGTGCGCGACCTGATCGAGCGTGATCCCGAGTCGGTCGCGCTGGTCTCGCTGATGTGGGCCAACAACGAGGTCGGTACGGTGCAGCCCGTGGCCGAGGTGGCGGCCGTGGCGCACGAATACGCCATACCGATGCACACCGACGCCGTGCAGGCGGTCGGACAGGTGCCGGTCGACTTCACCGCCTCCGGTGTCGACCTGCTGACGGCGAGCGCGCACAAGTTCGGCGGCCCGCAGGGCGTCGGCGTGCTGGTCGCACGCCGCGACGCGACGCTGACGCCGCTCACGCATGGTGGTGGTCAGGAGCGCCAACTGCGCAGCGGCACGCTCAACGCCCCGGGCATCCGGGGTATGGCGGTAGCGGCCACGCTCGCGACCCAGGAGCTTCCCCAGGAGCAGGAGAAGCTGGCCGCGCTGCGCGACAAGCTGATCGGCGGTGCGCTGGACCTCGGTCTGGACATCGAGGTGACCGGCGCCCACGAGATCGGCGACGTGACCGCGCGCCTGGCGGGCAACGCACACCTGCGGGTACCCGGCTGCGACGGCGACTCGTTGCTCTACCTGCTCGACGCCGCCGGTATCGAGTGCTCGACCGGGTCGGCGTGCCAGGCCGGCGTGCCGCAGCCCAGTCATGTGCTGCTGGCCATGGGCATCACCGAGGACGATGCGCGTGGTGCGTTGCGACTGACTCTGGGTCACACGTCGACCGACGCCGACGTCGCGGCCTTCCTGCACGCGTTGCCGGCCGCGGTCGACCGCGCCCGCCGGGCGCGTTCGGCGAGCAGGGCAGGCCGCTGATGCGTGTCGTCGCGGCGATGAGCGGTGGCGTCGACTCGGCCGTCGCCGCTGCCCGGATGGTCGACGCCGGCCACGAGGTGGTCGGTGTTCACCTCGCTCTGTCCCAATCCGCAGCAACACTGCGGGAATCCGCGCGTGGCTGCTGCACGATCGAGGACGCGGGAGATGCGCGCCGGGTGGCCGACCGGGTCGGCATACCGTTCTATGTCTGGGACATGGCGCAGCGGTTCAAGGAGGACGTGGTCGAGGACTTCGTCGCCGAATACACCGCCGGCCGCACCCCGAACCCGTGCCTGCGCTGCAACGAGCGGATCAAGTTCGCGGCGTTGCTGGACAAGGCAATCGCGCTGGGTTTCGACGCGGTCGCGACGGGCCATTACGCGCAGATCGTCGAGGGGCCGCACGGGCGGGAGCTGCACCGCGCGGTCGACATGGCCAAGGACCAGTCCTACGTGCTCGGGGTGCTGGACGCCGACCAGCTCGCCCGCTCGTTCTTCCCGCTGGGCGACACGACCAAGCCGCAGATCCGTGAGGAGGCTGCCGCGCGCGGCTTCTCGGTGGCCAAGAAGCCGGACAGCCACGACATCTGCTTCATCGCCGACGGCGACACCAAGGGCTGGCTGACACGGCGCCTGGGCGAGCAGCCCGGCGACATCGTCGACACCGACGGTGCGGTCGTCGGTGAGCACCAGGGCGCCTTCGCCTACACCGTCGGCCAGCGCCGCGGCCTCGGCCTGAAGGTGCCGCGCGAGGACGGTGCCAAGCGCTACGTGGTCGACGTGCAGCCGCGGTCCAACACCGTGGTGGTCGGCACCGAGGACCTGCTCGGTATTGACCTGGTCGTGGGGGAGCATGCCCGCTGGTGCGGCGATGCGCCGACCGGTGAGCTGGCAGTCGGAGCCCAATTGCGTGCGCACGGTGAGGAATTCGCCGGTCGTGCCGTCGCCGATGGCGACCGCGTGACGGTGCGTCTGGACAAGCGCGCACGCGGCGTGGCACCCGGCCAGTCGGTTGTTCTGTATGACGGCACCCGGGTCGTCGGCTCCGCCACGATCACCGCCACCGGCCGCGCCTGAGCCGCGCCGCCCGGCCGCGCAACTCGAGCCGCACCGTGTGCGGGGACAGGCGGGCGTTGCGATGCAACCGATCCGCGACGGGCCACGTCAGGTGTAGGAAGGCGGGGCCGCCACCGGCTATCGTTGCCGCCGATCACAGGGAACAACGAGGGATCTCGCATGGCTATGACCGACCACCGTACGACTCGACCACTACTGGCTGTCGCCACCATCGGCACCCTGTGCGTGGGCCTGACCGCGTGCGGCGGGAGCGACTCGCCGGCGGTGACCCCGCCTCCCACGACGGCGACGACCTCATCGGCAGCGCCGACCTCCGAGTCGACGCCGTCGTCCAGTTCCCCCTCGTCGTCCTCCTCGGAGGCGACGCCGAGCAGCAGCTCCGCCGCCGCCCCTGCGGCGTTCAAGGTCGGGCAGTGCCTCACCGACACGGTCGACTGGGCCGTCACTCCGTGCAACCAGCAGCACAAGCTGGAGGTCATGTCGGTCGTCAAGACGTCCAAGGACGCCGACGACATTCTCAAGCGCGGCGTGCTGCGCACCTGGACCTGCAACAACGCCGTCGCGAAGTATGTCGGTGAGCCGAGCGCAGCCTTCTCCCGGATCCTCGACCAGCCGGTGCCGACAGCCGTGGATTCCGACGCAGCACACCAGATCGTCTGTGCCGCAGCCGTCGCGAAGCCGGACGACTCCGGGTATGAGGACATCAACTACGCCCTGAAGAACCGCATCAAGGACAAGGGTTACGTCAACTACCGGATCTGCACCAAGGAGCGGCCGAGCAAGACCGACTCCCCGAAGATCGTGCCGTGCACCGACCCGCACCGGGCCGAGACCATCGGCGGTTACGTGATCGGCACGGCCGACGGCAAGTACCCCGGCAGCAAGGCCGTCGACAAGCGCGCCCTCCAGAAGTGCGTTCCGCTGGCCAAGAACTACATCGGCGCCGGTCGCAGCGACGTGATCGCCGCTGCGAACAGCACCGGGGCGCGGGGCTGGAAGCAGGGCACGACGATGACCGCCTGCTTCGTCGAGGCGACGAACGGCACATTCACGAAGCCGCTGAAGGGCATCAAGAACAAGCCGTTGTCGGCGTACAAGTGAAGGCACGCCCGGCCGTTGAAGGAGTTCGAATGAGTGGGTCGGCAGCCAGCGGCGTCGGGTCATTGCCCGGCACCGACGTGCAGGGGGCGGCACGCGCCATTCGTGAGTTGTATGGCGACGGCGGCATCCCGTACCTGGTGGAGTTGCCGTTGCGCGGCCCGGGCGCTGACCTGATCGGGCGCACCGCGGCACAGCTGACCGGCCTGGCGGTCGACCTGCAGCCCGCCGGCTGGCGACTCACCGACGGATCCGGGCGTGACGCATCCCGCGCGCAGGCGTTCCTGCGTGAGGACCTCGACGTGCTCGCCGAGGTGTATGACGGCTACACCGGCCCGCTCAAGGTGCAGGCCTGCGGCCCGTGGACACTGGTCGCTGCGCTGGCGTTGCCCCGCGGCGAACGGGTGGTCAGCGACGCCGGAGCCGTCCGTGACGTCATGCAGTCACTCGCCGACACCGTTGCGGAGCACGTTGCGCAGGTCCGGCGGCTGGTGCCCGGCGCGGAGGTGACCGTGCAATGGGACGAGCCGGGGCTACCGGCGGTCCTGGCCGGTCGGCTGCCGACCGCATCCGGGTACGGCCGGTTACGGGCCGTTGACGGCAACGACGTGCGTGACGGCCTGATCCGTGTGACCGAAACCGTTGCCGGGCAAGTGGATTCGCAGGTGCTGCACTGCTGTGCGCCCGACGTGCCGGTGCCGCTGGTGCGGCAGGTCGACGGCCTCGAGCTCGCGCTCGACACGTCACTCGTGCGGACGGCGCAGTGGGACGGCATCGCCGAGCTGATGGAGTCCGGTCGGCGATTCTGGGCCGGACTCGTGCCGACCGACTCGACCGCACGGCATCCGCGCGGCCACGTCGATCCGTTCGTGGAGCAGTGGCACCGGATCGGGCTGGAGCCTGCGCTGCTCGAACGCGTTGTCGTCACGCCGGCCTGTGGCCTGGCGGGCCTCTCGCCGGCCGACGCCTCGCGGGTCGGCCGCCTCGCCATCGACGCGGCCCGCATGCTCGCCGACCAACGCTGATCGAGTAGCGCGAGGCCACGCCCTGAGGAGCCCGTGAGGGACGAGCGGGTGTCTCGAAAGGTAAGAGCGCGTATCGAGATCAAGTGCCCGCAGCCACTGTCCCCGCCATACGGCAGGATTGGGCGGGTGAGCGAGACGGACGGCATACCCACGGACCGACGACACGAGTGGACCGAGCTCGCGGAGGAAGCCCGCGGCCACCAGTTCGCCTATCACGTGCGCGATGCGCCGACGATCAGCGACGGTGAGTACGACGCGCTGATGCGGCGGCTTAACGCGCTCGAGGAGGAGTTCCCGGCGCTGCGCACCCCGGACAGCCCGACCCAGCAGGTCGGCGGCGCGATCTTCAACACCGACTTCACCGCGGTCCAGCATGCCGAGCGGATGCTCAGCCTGGACAACGTGTTCAGCGCCGACGAGCTGGCCACCTGGATCGCGCGCGTGCAGCGGGAGGTCGGCGACCAGGCGCTGCACTTCCTCTGTGAGCTGAAGATCGACGGTCTCGCCATCAACCTGACCTATGAGAACGGCCGGCTGGTGCGCGGCGTCACCCGTGGCGACGGGACGACGGGTGAGGACGTCACCTCCAATGTCCGCACCGTTGAAGGGATTCCGCACCGGCTGTCGGGCGACAACATCCCCGAGCTGGTGGAGATCCGCGGCGAGATCTTCATGGGCATGTCCGACTTCGAGCAGCTCAACGCCGCGCTCGTCGAGTCCGGCAAGCCGCCGTTCGCCAACCCGCGCAACACCGCCGCCGGGTCGCTGCGACAGAAGAATCCGCGGGTCACCGCGAGCCGCGCACTGCGGATGCTGGTGCACGGCATCGGTGCCCGGCGCGGCTTCGACATCAAGCGACAGTCGGAGGCCTATGACCTGCTGCGCGAGTGGGGGCTGCCGGTCTCGAGCCACTACAAGGTCGTCGACTCCGCCGCCAAGGTGCAGAAGTATGTCGAGTGGGCCGGCGCCAATCGGCATTCCGTCGAGCACGAGCTGGACGGCGTCGTGGTCAAGGTCGACGAGGTGCCGGTGCAGCGCGCGCTGGGCTCGACCTCGCGTGCGCCGCGCTGGGCGATCGCCTACAAGTACCCGCCGGAGGAGGTCAACACCAAGCTGCTGGACATCGAGGTCAACGTCGGCCGCACCGGGCGGGTCACACCGTTCGGGGTGATGGAGCCGGTCGTCGTCGCAGGTTCCACGGTCGCGAATGCCACGCTGCACAACGCCTTCGAGGTCAAGCGCAAGGGCGTGCTGATCGGCGACACCGTGGTGCTGCGCAAGGCCGGTGACGTCATACCCGAGATCCTGGGGCCGGTGGTCGACCTGCGCGACGGCAGTGAGCGCGAGTTCGAGATGCCGACGCATTGCCCGTCGTGCGGCACGGAGCTTGCCTACGAGAAGGACGGCGACAAGGACATCCGGTGTCCCAACTCGCGCACGTGCCCGTCGCAGCTGCGCGAGCGGCTCTTCAGCCTCGCCGGGCGCAGTGCCTTCGACATCGACGCGCTGGGCTGGGAGGGTGCGGTCGCGTTGCTCGAGTCCGACGTGATCACCGACGAGTCGACGCTCTTCCGGCTCACCCGGGAGCAGCTCGTGCAGGTCCCGATCTACACGCGCGCCGCGAAGAAGACCGACTCCGAGGATGACATCGTCGACGGGAAAGTATTGTCCGCCAACGGTGTTCGGCTGCTGGACAACCTCTCGACGGCCAAGGAGCAGCCGCTCTGGCGGGTGATCGTCGGCCTGTCGATCCGGCACGTCGGTCCGACCGCGGCACGTGCGCTCGCGACCGAGTTCGGATCGATCGAGGCGATCCGGTCGGCGAGTGTCGAGGAGCTGGCGGCGGCCGACGGCGTCGGGGGAGTCATCGCCCAGGCCGTCATCGACTGGTTCCAGGTCGACTGGCATCGGCAGATCGTCGAGCGCTGGGCCGAGGACGGCGTGCGGATGGCCGACGAGCGCGACGAGTCGATCGAGCAGACGCTGACCGGCCTCACGATCGTGGTGACCGGCTCGCTCGAGCGGTTCACTCGCGACTCGGCCAAGGAGGCGATCATCGCGCGCGGCGGCAAGGCGGCCGGCTCGGTCTCCAAGAAGACCTCGTATGTCGTGCTCGGCGCCAACGCCGGTTCCAAGGCCGACAAGGCCGAGCAACTCGGCGTCCCCACCCTGGACGAGGAGGGCTTCGAGGAGTTGCTCGAGAACGGCCCACCTCCTGCGGTGGCCGAGGAGCGGTGAGCCGCGCCCTGAGGAGCCCGTGAGGCACGAGCGGGCGTCTCGAAGGGGAACGAGCCGCGTCTCGAGGTCCCGCCCAGCGTCGTGTGGTCACCTTGGTTGGGTCCCGTGCGGCTCGCCCTCATCGGTGGTTGGGTGAAGCGATCTGTAGTCGAGTTGGTCTCAGTCGTTTGCTCGGAAGTCTCGCGGGTTGAGTAGGGCGGAGGAGCGAAGCGGGGGAGACCCTATCGAAACCGCGAATCAGTCGACAGGACAGGGAGTTTCACATGAGCGAGGCAATCCCACTGGACGTCGTGCTGGTGCACGTCGACCGCGCACTGAACGGTATGACGGCGACCCTGCGTGATCTGGGCGACGACCTGGTGAATGCCGGGACGGACCTGCCGGGTGGCAACACGGCGTACCAGATCGTGCGGCACTGCTGCGGCGTCCTGGAGTTCTGGGGCGGGCAGGTGCTGGCCGACCGGCCGATCACGCGCGACCGGCCGGCCGAGTTCACGTCGTCCGGCACGGTCGACGAGCTGGTGGCGCTGGTCGAGCTGCAGCGAGCGGCATTCCGTTCGGACCTCGAGGGATTCGACGGCGAAGCCGCACCCCGCGGACCGCTCGACGAACGCAACATGGACCGTGACGAGGTCCGCACCCAGGGCGGTGTCCTGATGCACGTCTACGAGGAGCTGGCGCAGCACCGCGGGCACCTCGAGATCACGGCCGACATCGTGCGCTCGCAGCGCTGAGACGGCGCGTCGCCTACTCGGGCTCGACGAGCTTGCCGCTCTTGGCGACCTCCGGGTCGGTGCACGATGACAGGTCGAAGCAGCACGGGCGTCGCTTGCCGGAGCGTAGTTTCGAGATGCCGACCTCGACCCGCCGGTCGCGGGTCACCGGATTCTTCGTCGCGTTGATCCAGCGCACCCACTCCCAGCGGGCCATCGGCGTGATGTCCTCCCATACGTCCGTCAGGTCGTGCGCGTCGGCCAGTGCTGCCGAGAAGTCTTCGGGGACTTCGGGTTCCGGCCAGGACTTGGTCGGTTCGATCTCCAGCTGCACCGTGGCTCCGGCATCGAGGTGAAGCTGGCTGCGCAGTCCGTCATCGATCGCGATCCAATGCCCGCGCCGGCCGTCGGGCTCGATCACGGTCGGGTACGGCGTCGCGTTGACCGTGACCGTGGCGGCGATCTGGCCACGCGATGGCAAGGCAGCACTTGCATCCGCCGGCAACCGGACGATCATCCGGTCCCCGATGACCTCGGTCTGTGCGGTGCATTCGACTGCCATACCGCACATTCTGCTGGACACAACTGTCGACTCAGGCCGGCTTGTGCGCCAGCACCAGCAGTGCGTCGTTCTCGATGCGCACGCCCTCCGGGCCGACGAGTGCCGCGAGATCCGCCCGAGCCCGGGCGCGAGTGTCGGGATCCAGCACGAGGTAGCGCGAGTAGGTGAACAGCAGATCCAGCCAGGCGTCTCGGCTGTAGCGGCGCTCCTCGCGGAAGGTCAGCCGCTCGACGGTGAACCCGATGTCGCGCAGGAGACCGTCGACGGACTCCTCGCGCTCCTCGGACGGTCGGGCACTGGGCACCTCGGTCAGGTGTCTTGCATCGACTTCCGAGATGCGTTCCCTCGGCGGGTCCAGCTCGGTGAAGCGATTCCAGTAGAGCGCCAGCGCGCCGCCGGGGTGCAGCAGGTCCCAGGCCTTGCGGGCCGCGGCCTGCGGGTCGACCCAGTGGAACGACTGCGCGAACGAGATGACGTCGAAGCTGCGGCCGGCCGGGTCCCACTCCTCGAACGTCGCGACGTCGATCGGCATACCAGCCGCGCCGGCAAGGCGAGCCATCGCCGGATCGGGTTCGACCGCAAGGACATTCGCGCCGGCCGCACGCAGTTGCCGTGCCGCGATGCCGGTGCCGGAGCCGACATCCAGGACTTCCACCGCAGAGCCGGCGACGGCGGCCAGCACGGCCGCGATCAGGTGCTCGGGGTATGTCGGGCGGTGTTCGTCATACTCCGTCGCGACCGCCCCGAACGACTCGGCACGGGCGCGGTCGAGGTGCAGGTGCTCGTCGGCGCGCTGATGGTCGGGTGCCACCCGGCTCAGTCCGCGTCCGGGCCGTAGGCCGGTGCATCGGAACCGCCACCGTCGGCCGCGAACGCCCGGTAGGCATCGACGATCATCGTCACGCACTGCTCGAGCTCGAGCAGTGGTGTGTTGAGTTGCAGGTGGTAGAGCGTCGGGTCGTCGATGTCGCGGCCATACAGGTGCTGTACGTACTTCGCGCGCGCGGCGTCGACCTCCTCGAGGTTCTTCTCCGCCTGCTCGGGGGAGACCCTGCCCTCGCCGAACTTCTCCGCGGCCCGGATCCGTTCCTCGCGGCTGCCGTAGAGCCGGATTCGCAGCACGTCCGTGCGGTCCTGCAGCGCCGCGGCACCGCCCCGTCCGAGGATCACCGCGCCGTCGGCCAGCGACTCGCACATGATCTTGTTGGCCTCGGTCCGGAACTCCTCGGCCGCTGCACCATCGGCGGCCGCGATCGCGGCGCCGCCACTGATCGTGTCGGCCAGGGGGGCCAGGTTGCGGAAGAATCGGTCGGCGAAACTCAGCTTCCGCTCGCCCTCCTGCGCCTCCTCCAGCGAGACCTGCAACTCACCCGCCACCCGGGCGCTGATCGCGCGATCCAACATCTTGTAGCCGAGTCGTTCCGCAACACGTGGGGCGACGACCCCACCACCCGCGCCGTACGCGGACGAAATGGTGATGCCTGGCATGAAAGCCTCCTGGCGATCGAATTCGGAGAAACTTCGGTCTGCTATCAAGTTGTAGCACTCGTCGGATCGGGTCCGTCACCCGAACGTATCCGCGATCCGGGGTACGCCGCGCGAAATGCACCGAGTGGCGCGAAATAGACTGGCTCGCATGTCTGACCTGTCCCGCGACGAGGTAGCCCACGTCGCCATGCTCGCCCGCATACAACTCACCGACGCCGAGCTCGATCGGCTGGCCGGCCAGTTGGACCAGATCGTCGGGTTCGTGGCCACCGTCGGCGAGATCGCGACCGATGACATCCCGCCGATGTCGCACCCGCTGCCGCTGGAGAACGTCACCCGGCCGGACGAGGTGCGCCCCGGGCTGACGCCCGAGCAGGCGCTTGCCGGTGCACCGCACGCGCAGGCGGAGCGTTTCGCCGTGCCGCGCATTCTGGACGAGGACTGAGGGCCCGAGACGATGACTGATTACACCCGGCTGACGGCTGCCGAAATCGCCGACGCACTCGCCAGTGGCGCCACCACTTCGGTCGAGGTCACCCAAGCGCACCTCGACCGCATCGCCGCGGTCGACGGTGACATCCACGCGTTCCTGCAGGTCGACGCCGAGGGCGCGCTCGCGACGGCGAAGGCCGTGGACGACGCACGTGCGGCGGGCGAGAAGCTCGGCCCGCTCGCCGGCGTTCCGATCGCGGTCAAGGACATCGTCGCGACCGAGGGCCTGGAGACGACCGCGGGCAGCAAGATGCTGCAGGGCTGGATCCCTCCGTATGACGCCACGATCGTCACCAAGATCCGCGCCGCCGGTATGCCGATCCTCGGCAAGACCAACATGGACGAATTCGCCATGGGCAGCTCGACCGAGCACTCGGCATACGGTCCGACGCGCAACCCGTGGGACCTCGACCGCACGCCCGGTGGGTCCGGTGGTGGCTCCTCGGCAGCGGTCGCTGCCTTCGAGGCGCCGCTGGCGATCGGCACCGACACCGGTGGTTCGATCCGTCAGCCCGCGTCGGTCACCGGCACCGTCGGCACCAAGCCGACGTATGGCGGTGTCTCCCGCTACGGCCTCATCGCGCTCGCCAGCTCGCTGGACCAGGCGGGGCCGTGCACCCGCTCGGTGCTCGACGCCGCGCTGTTGCACGAGGTCATCGGTGGACACGACGTCATGGACTCGACCTCCATCGACGCGCCGGTGCCGCCAGTGGTCGAAGCCGCGCGTGAGGCTGACGTGTCCGGCATGAAAATCGGTGTCATCAAAAGCATTTCGGGCGAAGGCTTCCAGCCCGGGGTCAAGCAGCTCTTCGACGAGTCGGTGCAACTGCTCGTCGACCGCGGCGCCGAGGTCATCGAGGTTGAGTGCCCGAGCTTCGAAAAGGGTCTGGCCGCCTACTACCTGATCATGCCGAGTGAGGCCAGCTCCAACCTGGCGCGCTTCGACGCGATGCGATACGGCCTGCGGGTCGGCCCGGAGGGCGTCGACAGCCCCAGCGCGGAGCAGGTCATGGCGGCCACCCGCGAGGCCGGTTTCGGTGACGAGGTCAAGCGCCGCATCATCCTGGGCACCTACGCGTTGTCGTCCGGTTACTACGACGCCTACTACGGCCAGGCCCAGAAGGTCCGGACCCTGATCGCCCGCGACTTCGCCGCGGCCTTCGAGAAGGTCGACGTGCTGGTGACACCGACCGCACCGACGACGGCGTTCAAGCTGGGCGAGAAGCTCGACGACCCGATGGCGATGTACCTCAACGACGTGGCCACCATTCCGGCGAATCTCGCTGGCATTCCTGGCATTTCGATCCCCAACGGCCTTGCTGCCGAGGACGGTCTGCCCAGCGGTTTCCAGATCCTCGCGCCGGCGACCAAGGACGAACGGCTCTACTGCACGGCCGCGGCACTGGAGGCGGCACTGCACGAGAAGTGGGGCGCCCCGATCCTGGCGCAAGCCCCGGCACTGACAGCAAAGGCGGCCAACTGATGACTGACGCAGTCGTCGACTACGACGAGGCGCTCGCGACATACGACCCGGTGATGGGTTTCGAGGTGCACGTCGAGCTCAACACCGCGACCAAGATGTTCTGCGGATGTGCGACGGGCTTCGGCGCCGAGCCGAACTCCCAGGTCTGCCCGGTCTGCCTCGGCCTGCCCGGCGCGCTGCCGGTCGTCAACGGCAAGGCCGTCGAGTCCGCCATCCGCCTCGGCCTGGCGCTGGACTGCAACATCGCGTCCTGGTGCCGTTTCGCCCGGAAGAACTACTTCTACCCGGACATGCCGAAGAACTTCCAGACCAGCCAGTACGACGAGCCGATCTGCTTCGACGGCCACCTCGACGTCGAGATCCCGGCCGCCTCCGGCAAGGGCACCGAGACCTTCCGCGTGGAGATCGAGCGCGCCCACATGGAGGAGGACACCGGTAAGTCGCTGCACGTCGGCGGTGCGACCGGCCGTATCCAGGGTGCCGAGTACTCCCTCGTCGACTTCAACCGCGCCGGCATACCGCTCATCGAGATCGTCACCAAGCCGATCGAGGGCGCAGGGGAGCGGGCACCCGAGATCGCCAAGGCGTATGTCGCCGCGCTGCGCGACCTCGTCAAGGCGCTCGACATCAGCGACGTGAAGATGGAGCAGGGCTCCGTGCGCTGCGACGCGAACGTGTCCCTGCGGCCGATCGGCGCCGAGAAGCTCGGCACCCGCACCGAGACCAAGAACGTCAACTCGCTCCGGTCGATCGAGCGCGCGGTCCGCTACGAGATCAGCCGCCAGGCCGCGGTGCTGAACGACGGTGGCACCATCACCCAGGAGACGCGGCACTGGCACGAGGACACCGGAGTCACCACGTCCGGGCGTCCGAAGTCGGACGCCGACGACTACCGCTATTTCCCCGAGCCGGACCTGGTGCCGGTGGCTCCGACCGCCGACCTGGTCGAGCAGTTGCGCGGCACCCTGCCCGAGCCGCCCGCGCAGCGCCGCAAGCGGCTCCAATCCGACTGGGGCTACAGCGATCTGGAGATGCGCGACGTCATCAACGCGGGCGCGATCGACCTGATCGACGAGTCGGTCGCGGCCGGCGCGACACCCGCGGGCGCCCGCAAGTGGTGGACCGGTGAGCTTGCTCGTCGCGCCAACACCGAGGGCAAGTCGGTGGAGGACTTCAACGTCACCCCGGCGTATGTCGCCGAGCTCGACGGCCTGGTCAAGGACGGCCGGCTCAACGACTCGATGGCCCGCCAGGTGCTCGAAGGTGTCATCGCCGGTGAAGGTTCGCCGACCGCTGTCGCCGACGCCCGCGGACTGGAGCTCGTGCAGGACGACGGCGCGCTCGAAGCCGCCGTCGACAAGGTCATCGCCGCCAACGAGCCGATCGCCGCCAAGGTGCGCGAGGGCAAGCTCAACGCCGCCGGCGCGCTCATCGGCCAGGTCATGAAGGAGCTCAAGGGCCAGGCCGACGCCGCCAAGGCCCGCGAATTGATCCTCGCCAAGCTCACCAGCTGACCCCTTCCTGCCGAGAGGACACCCGTTCACCGAGAGGACACGATTTTTCGGCCCTCGAGCCGTTGTGATGTCTCAGGACATCGGTGACGTTTCTACCTCAGGACATCGGTGACAGTTGATGTCTCAGGACATCGGTGACGGGGGTCTGCTGGTTGGCGAGGAAGCCGCGGGGTCTGCCGTTACCGACGAACGTGATGTGCGGGGCCGGTCGGGGGTGGTTGGCGATCTCGGTGCCGTGTTCGTCGAAGAACGAGATCGTCTGGGTGTCCCACAAGGCGTGGACCTCTGTGCCGGCGTGTGCGGTGCCCAGCTGGTAGCGCACACCCTCAACGCGGGTTTTGCCGTCGGTGTAGACCCGCACGGTGCGTTCGCCGATGTCGGTGCGTTGAGCACGTCGGCGCCGGGGCCTGGTCGTCGTAAGCTCGTCGTCGTCGTCGTCGTCGTTGTCAGGTCGGGGCCGGGGTTCTTCGGCCTTGGGTGTGGCCTCCCACGCCTGTTGCGGGGTGACCCTGCCCGGCAGTCCCTGGTGGGGCCGCTCAGTGTTGTAGATGTGGTCGAACTCATCGACCAGTGCTTGTAATTGGTGCAGGTTGTCGGCCAGTGCTCGCTTGTCCAGCCACCGGAACAGGGTTTGGTGCCAGCGTTCGTTCTTGCCCTGCGTGCTGGGCTTGTAGGGCTTGCCGGTGATCGGCTCGACACCCAAGGCCTTCACGTGTTCCACCAGTTGCCCGGTGTATCCCAGTCGGGACGGGTTCAACGCCATCCCGTTATCGGTCAGCAGCCGTTGCGGCACCCCGTGCGCGGCGATGCCCTTGGACACCACCTCAATCGCGCCGGCGGAGGTTTCCCCGGACGCGGCCAACGACGCGATCGCGTACCGGGAGTGGTCATCGATCAACTGGAAGATGACGCACTTACGGCCACGCGTGAGCACGTACTCGGTCGCGTCCAGTTGCCAGCACGCGTTCGGATTCGGGTACACGAACCGCCGCCACGCGGACCGAGGCTTCTTCTTCGGCTCACGCCGGGCCACACCCCGTTCCCGGAAGATCCGCGCCAATGCCGGGATCGAGGGCGCCGGTAGCCCCATCGAGTTCATCTTGTCGTGCACGCTGATCGGGCCGTGGTCCAGACCCGAGGACTCCAACGACGCTCGCACCCTGACCGCTTCGTCCTTGACCTCTTCGCCGATCCGGGCAGGACTGGTCTTCGGCCGGCGGGACTTGGGTTCCAACACCGCCGCCTCACCCTCGTCGCGGGCGCGAGCACGTAACGCGTAGAACGATTTCCGCGAGATCTGATGCTCCGCGCAGAACGTGGTCACCGCACCACGCGGAGCATCAGACGGCCACTGCGCGATCGCAAGACGGACACGAGGATCAACGGGTTCATTCTTCGCCACTGACCCATCCGAGCCGACGAAGTGTCACCACCAACAACCGATCGGACTGTCACCGATGTCCTGATACAGAACCGTCACCGATGTACTGACACATAACATCGGCGAAATCGGCCGAATTGCCTGTCCTTTCGATGCATCGGGTGTCCTTTCGGCATGAAGACCAGATAGTGCCTGTGGACAACTTCTGCGGGCAGGCGCCGTGAGGTGCCACGCTCGGGCGGCATGAGCCTGGCATCGACCGAACCGACCCAGCCCGGCGTCGCGCTGGAGGCCCATCGTCGCGAGCGAAGCGAGCACGTCGAGCAGTTGCGCAGCCTCGTGCGGTCGACCTCCGCTGCTCGATTGGCCGCCTTCGACCTGTCCGTCGGGGATCGTCCCGACCAGCTGGTGAGGTTGCGGCAGGCCGCCTACGCCAGCGGGCTCGAAAACCTCACTCCCGAGGACCTGCTCATCGTGAAGGCGTGTGCCGTGCAGCAGGCCACTGCTCGACCGGTGGTGTTCTCGCATGGCACCTCCGACGCGATCTGGGGACAGCCGACCATCGGAAACCGCTCTGCGCTAGTCGAATACGTCATGCCGCCGGGTGCACGGGGGCGCAGCGCCGATGTCCGTCGCCGGCGGACCGGACTCGCGACGGAGTGCGTGGAAGTTGGTGGCCTGCTCGTCACGCCATACGAGAGAGCGCTCGTCGATCACGCGAGGCATGCCTCGCTCGAGTCGGGAATCTCGGTGTGCGACAACGCACTTCACCTGGGTCTGACCACCCGCGACGCGCTGCTCGCGGAGCACGACAAGATCCCGAAGGGACGCCGCGGCCGGAGTATGGCGCAGCTCGCCATACATCTCGCCGACGGTCGCGCCGAGTCACCGCTGGAGTCCTTGAGCCGGACGCGGATGTTCCAAGCCAGCCTCCCCATGCCCGACCTGCAACCGAGGTTCGAGGACCGCGAGGGGTTCATCGGCCGCACCGACTTCTGGTGGCCGAGCCTCGGTCTCGTCGGGGAAAGCGACGGCGACTTGAAATATGAAGTCCCGGAAGGCGATCCGGGCCAGGCTGCGATCGACGTGCTGTTGCAGGAGAAGAGGCGGGAGCAACGGCTGCGGCGCCACCCCGACGTTGAGGACGTCGCCCGCTGGGGCTGGGACGACGCGCTGCCACCCGGTCGGCTCCACGGCGTGCTGACAGCCCATCGACTCCATTCGGTCCTCGATGGCGGCTGGCCCGTCCCGGACGGGCCGCTCCCGAAGCGCGCCTTCGTATCCTGACGCACCCCCTTCGCCGAGAGGACACCCTTTCATCGAGAGGACACGCGATTCCGCCCTTTTTCGGTGGTAATCGCCTGTCCCCTCGGTCATTGCGTGTCCTCTCGGCAAAGAGGGCCGGGGTGGGTGTATGCCGGGCGGGCGTGCCGAGGGGCGAACGACGGGCAGCGTATGCCGGGCGGGTCAATGCCGGGTGGGCGTATGACGCGGGTGATCGCCGGGTCGGGGTCAGCTCATCGAGGACAGCGCGGGTATGCCGGAATCGGCCACCGTCCTGCCCTCGGTCACGCTGTGCGTGGCTTCCAACCGGACGCCGCCGCCTGGCAGCACGTCCTTGATGCGCTGTGACACGACCGTCGTCACGCCGTCGCCGCGCATGCTCACGCCATACAGGGCATCGGCGACCTCCATGGTCCGCTTCTGGTGCGTGATGACGATCAACTGGCTGGAGTCACGCAGCTCCTCGAAGAGCGTGATCAACCGGCCGAGGTTCGCGTCGTCGAGCGCCGCCTCGACCTCGTCCATGATGTAGAACGGGCTCGGGCGCGCCTTGAAGATCGCGACGAGCAGCGCCACTGCGACCAGCGACCGCTCGCCACCGGACAGCAGGGACAGCCGCTTGATCTTCTTGCCGGGCGGCCGGGCCTCGACCTCGATGCCGGTCGTGAGCATGTTGCTCGGGTCGGTGAGCGTGATGCGTCCCTCGCCGCCGGGGAAGAGCCGGCTGAAGACGCCCTCGAACTCGCGAGCGGTGTCCTCGAAGGCCTCGGTGAACGCCTGCTCCACCCGCTTGTCGACCTCGGCCACGATGTCGAGCAGGTCGTCCTTGGACTTGCGCAGGTCCTCCAGCTGCTCGGTCAGGAACTTGTGCCGCTCCTCCAGAGCCGCAAACTCTTCCAGCGCAAGGGGATTCACTCGGCCGAGCTGGCTGAGCTTGCGTTCCGCGGATCGCAGCCGCTTCTCCTGCACGTCCCGCACGAACGCGATCGGCTCCGGGAGGTTGTCCGGGTCGTCGTCGGGCCCGGGCACGGGCGGGATGAGCTGATGCGGACCGAACTCCTCGACCAGCACGTCGGGGTCGATGCCGTGCTCCTCGACCGCCTTGGTCTGCAGGGTCTCGATGCGCAGCCGCTGCTGCGCGCGGGCGACCTCGTCGCGGTGGACGCTGTCGGTCAGCTCGCGCAGCTCGTCGCCGACGGCACTGACCCTGGCGCGCTCCTCCTTGAGCGCCTTGTCCAGCTCGCCCTTGATCCGGTCGGCTGTGGTACGGCGCTCGGCCGCGACCTCGAGCAGCTGTGCCACGACGCCGACGGCGTGTCCGGCTCCGGTCTGCACCGCGGCCGCGACACGTGCCTCACGCGCGCGGCGCTCACGTCGGGCGCGAGCCCGCTCGCGGGCCTCGATCTCCGAACGCGCAGCGGACTCAAGGGATTTCGCCCGGTCGGCGAGCGACCTGGCCCGCTCCTCACGGGTGCGCAGTGCCAGCCGTTGCTCGGTCTCGGCGCTGCGCGAGGCAGCGGCCTCCGCGGCGAGCCGGTCGCGCTCGTCGGTCGTCGGCTCCTCCTCGGAGGGCTCCTCGAGCGCGGCCGCGAGGCGCTGCTCCAGCTCGGCAAGCTCCTCACGGCCCGCTGCCAGCTGCTTCTCCGCCTCGGCGTGCTGCAGCTGCAGGCGCTCGCGCTCGGCCTTCGCCCCTCGCATCACCTGGCCGAGCTGGCTGAGCTGCTCGGCGACGGCCGACATACGGGCATCGGACTCGTTGAGCCGCTCCAGCGCGGCATCGACGTCGGCGCTGAGCTCGACCGCCTTGGCGCGCGCCTCCTCGGCCGCGAACTGTGCCTTCTCCCGCCGGTGGGTCGCCTGCTCCATCCGTTCACGGGTCTCGTCGACCGCGGACTGGATCTCGAGCAGGCTGGGTGCTCCTGCAGACCCACCGCGGACGTAGCCTGCGGCATACAGATCACCGTCGACCGTGACGGCGACAACCCGATCACCAAGAGCAGCAACGGCTTTCGCGGTGTCGACGGAGTCGACGAGTGCGACGCGATCCAGCAGCGCCTCCACCGTCGGTTGTATGTCGGCCGGCGCGCCGACCACCTCGCGGGCCCAGCGGGCTCCTTCGGGCAGCGTCGGCCACGAGTCGGTGGATTCCGGTGCCGCACCGCGGAAGAGCATGCCGGCACGACCCGCGTCGTCGGTCCGCAACGCCTGCACCGCGTCCGCCGCCTGATCGAACGAGTCGGCAACCACCGCATCCGCCGCCCAGCCGAGCGCCGCCGCGATCGCGGCCTCGTGCCCCGGCTCGACAGAGACGAGCTCGGAGACCGAGCCGCGCAGCCCACTGGCACCCTCCGCCCCGAGCAGGTGCGCGGCGCCGTCCTTGCGGCGCAGGCTCAGCTCGAGGGCCTCGAGGCGGGCCTGCTGGCCAGTGCGCTCGCGCTCGGCGGTGCGCTCCTCCTCGCGGGCCGCCTCGAACGCTTCCTTGACCTTGTCGAGCTTCGCCTGCGCCTCTTCGTATGCCGTGTCGAGGTCTTCCTCGCCGGCCTCGTCCTGCGCGATCGTCGCTTCGAGAGCCGCGAATTCCCTTTCGGCGCGCGTGGATCGCTCGACGACCTCCGCCATACTCGCGGTCAGGCGGCCAAGCTCGGACTCGCGTGCCTCCGAGCGGCTGCGGCGAGCGCCGACCTGGCCCTCGAGCTTGGCCAGGCCCTCCCGCCGGTCGGCCGCGGCACGGGCGAGCTTGGTCAGTCGCTGCTGCTCGGCCTGGTGCGCCTGCTCGAGGTTCGCCCGGCGTTCGGTGGCCTGCTCCAACGCGACCTGCGCCTGCGCGATCTGCTGCTGCAGCTCGTCGTGCTCATCGCGCACCTTGGCGGCCTGCTGCTGCAGTTGCTCAGGGCTGCGACCGGAGCGGGACTCCTCGTGCTCGTCGTCCTCGGAGAGCAGCCGCACCCGCTCGGCGGCAAGGGTCGCGGTCGCCTCGATGCGTTCCTTGAGGGACGACAGGCCGAACCATTGTTCCTGCGTCTTGGTCAGCGCGGGCGAGATCTGCGCCGCCTCGTGCTCCAACCGCTCGAGCCGTGCCTTGGCCTCGCCGAGGGACTTCTCGACCGACTTCTGCCGCTCCAGCAGCGCGGTCTCGTCGGCGACCTCCTGCTCGAGGTTGCTGGTCAGCTGCGCCAGGTCGTCGGCCAGCAGCCGCAGGCGCGCGTCGCGCACGTCGGCCTGGATCGTCGCGGCCTTGCGCGCGGTTTCCGCCTGGCGGCCGAGCGGGCCGAGTTGGCGGCGGATCTCGGTGGTGAGGTCGGTGACGCGGGAGAGGTTGGCCTCCATCGCGTCGAGCTTGCGCAGCGCGCGTTCCTTGCGCTTGCGGTGCTTCAGGACACCGGCCGCCTCCTCGATGAAGCCGCGTCGCTCCTCGGGCGTCGCGCGCAGGACGGCATCCAGCTGCCCCTGCCCGACGATGACGTGCATCTCACGGCCGATACCGGAGTCGGACAGCAGCTCCTGGATGTCCAGCAGCCGGCAGGAGGTGCCGTTGATGGCGTATTCGGAGCCGCCGCCCTTGAACATCGTGCGGCTGATCGTCACCTCGGTGTAGTCGATCGGCAGCGCACCGTCGGAGTTGTCGATCGTCAGCGTCACCTCGGCGCGGCCGAGCGGCGCACGCCCCGCCGTACCGGCGAAGATGACGTCCTCCATCTTGCCGCCGCGCAGGCTCTTGGCGCCCTGCTCCCCCATCACCCAGGCGAGCGCGTCGACGACGTTGGACTTGCCGGAGCCGTTGGGTCCCACGATGCAGGTGATGCCCGGCTCGAGCTTCATCGAGGTCGCCGAGGCGAAGGACTTGAAGCCCTTCAGGGTCAGGCTCTTGACGTACACGAGCTGGCTGGCTCCTCTGCGGCACTGGTATGGCGATCCCGGCCACTCTACTTGCCGTCACGCCGTGAGCCGCGCAATGACGGGCGCCGGGCGTACCGCAGTCTCCACCGGGGAGACCTGTGCACGCGTCAGCTCAGCGCGAGCTTCAGCCCCGCATGGCTGTGCACGAAGCCCAGCGACTCATAGAAACGTATGGCGCCGTCGCGCTGCAGGTCGCTCGTCAGCTGCACCAGCACAGCGCCCTCCTGGCGGGCCAGCTCGATCACGAAGGTGAACAGCGCCCGGCCCACACCCTGCCCGCGCAGCGTCTCCGACACCCGCACCGCCTCGATCTGGGCACGCAACGCGCCGCCACGCGACAGGCTGCGGACGAAGCCGAGCTGCAGTGTGCCGACGACCACGTCCTGCTCGTCCAGCAGCACCAGCAGGTGCTCGGTGGGGTCGGCGTCGATGGTCGCGAAGGCTTCGTCATACACATCAGTCGCGCCCGACTCACGGTCCCGGCCAAGCATGTCGTTCGCGAGCAACTCCACGACAGCGGGCACCTGATCCGCGGTCGCCTCGGCGACCCGGACACCGGGGACGCCGGGCAGTGCTCCGAGGGACAACCCAGCCCCTTCATCGCGAGTGACGGCTTCTTCGGTGACTGACGGTCGGAACGCGCCGTCACTCGGCGAGGAAGCCGTCATTCGGCCAGGGTTGCGCGGTCGGTGAACACGATCGGGTCGCCGTCGGTGATCGCGATGGTGTGCTCGGAGTGCGCACCGCGCGATCCGTCCGCCGAGCGCAGCGTCCAGCCGTCGGGATCGGTGTAGATCTCGTCGGTGGCGCGCATGAACCACGGCTCGATCGCGATGACCAGGCCGGGCCGCAGCTTCATCCCGCGACCGGCGCGGCCGTCGTTGGCCACGTGCGGGTCGCCGTGCATCGTGCGGCCGACGCCGTGCCCGCCGAACTGCGTGTTGACCGTGTAGCCCGCGGCACGCGCCACGTCACCGATCGTCGCGGAGATGTCCCCCAGCTTGTTGCCGGAGCGCGCGACCTCGATGGCGGCCGCGAGCGCGTCCTCGGTGGCCTTGATGACGCGCAGGTCCTCGGGGTCCTGCTGCCCGACGACGACGGACAGCGCGGAGTCCGCCACCCAGCCGTCGACACTGGCCGCGAAGTCGACCGACAGCAGGTCGCCGTCACGCAGCGCGTAGTCGTGCGGCAGGCCGTGCAGCACCGCGTCGTTGACGCTGGTGCACAGCACCTTGCCGAAGGGCATCGCGCCGAAACTGGGGTGATAGTCGATGTAGCACGACTCGGCGCCCGCATCGCGAATCATCTTGTGCGCCAACGCATCCAGCTCCAACAGGTTGACGCCGACGTCGGCGGCGTCCTGCAGTGCGGTCAGCACGGACGCGACGAAGCGCCCGGCGGGGCGCATGGCCTCGATCTCGGCGGGGGTCTTGAGTTCGATCACGAGGACACCGTATGACGAGCAGGCCTCCCGTGCCGCATCGTGACCTGTGGGATGTGGGTGCTCCACCTCCTGAATCATGTACCGGGGATATCCTGAGGGTGGGAACGGACGAGGCTGCCGAACCTGCTGGTCCACCTGCTCCACGCGGCAACCTTCGGGCCGGTCCGTGAGGTGATCACGATGCTTCTGCTCGGAGTCCTGCTCGTTCTGGCCGGCGTGACGGTGGTTGTCGTCGAAGCGCACGTCACCACTGCCGGCGTGCTCGGTGTTGCCGGCACACTGTCCACGGCCTCCGGTGTCGGGCTGATCCTTGCCGCCACGGGCGCCGCGCTCTGGGTGACGATCCCGATCGCGACGCTGCTGGCGATCGCGGGACTGGTGACCATGCTGATGATCGCGCGCGAGGTGATCGTCGCGGGCAGTCAGGAGATCCGGACCGGGCCGGACGCACTGGTCGGCCGAAAGGCGCGCGTGACGTCGTGGTCCGGCCGCGAGGGCCGCGTCACCGTCGACGGGGCGCTGTGGCACGCGGAGCCGGCATTCGGCTGGGAGGACCCACTGCCCGTGCCGGGTGACACCGTCGTGGTGACCGAGCTCGACGGTTTGTCCCTTTCGGTACGACGCCCGCATGCCTGGGAGGTGAAGCCGGTATGGAAGCCCTCATCACTCTCGTTGTGATCCTCGGCTTCATCCTGGTCGCCCTGCTCGGCTCGTCGGTCCGGATCCTGCGCGAATACGAACGCGGGGTCGTCTTCCGGCTGGGTCGGCTGGTGAACCTCAAGGAGCCGGGACTCGCCCTGCTGATCCCGGTCGTCGACCGCATGGTGCGGGTCGACCTGCGCATCGTGACGCTCAACGTGCCGGCCCAGGACATCATCACCCGCGACAACGTGCCGGTGCGCGTCACCGCCGTCGCCTACTTCCGCGTGCTGGACGCCAACCGCGCGATCGTCGAGGTCGAGAACTTCCTGGCGGCAACGACCCAGATCGCGCAGACCTCCCTGCGTGCCGTGCTCGGCAAGGCCGAGCTGGACACGCTGTTGTCCGAGCGTGAACGGCTGAACGAGGACCTGCAGAAGGTCATCGACCAGCAGACCGAGCCGTGGGGTGTGAAGGTCTCGGTGGTCGAGATCAAGGACGTCGAGATCCCCGGCAGCATGCAACGCGCCATCGCCCGGCAGGCAGAGGCCGAACGCGAGCGCCGCGCCAAGGTGATCAATGCCGAGGGCGAGTTCCAGGCGTCCGCACAGTTGGCCAACGCCGCCGACGTGATGAGCCGCAACCCCACGGCGCTGCAGTTGCGCTACCTGCAGACGCTGGTCGAGATCGGCGGCACCAGCAAGTCCTCGGTCGTCATACCGCTGCCGATCGACATCAAGCCGCTGCTCGAGCAGGTCACCGGGCACCCGGCAGCGCAACCGGATGGTGAGCCACCGGACGAGGCGTAGTTGTATGGCGGCATGCATTTCTACCGCCCGTCCGAGGGCCACCGGCTCGCCCACGACCCGTTCAACTCGATCGTCGCGCCGCGGCCGATCGGCTGGATCGGGACCGTCGATGCACAGGGGCGGCGCAACCTGGCGCCATACTCCTTCTTCAACGCGCTGCACTACACGCCGCCGCTGATCGGATTCTCCAGCAACGGCTGGAAGGGCACGGTCGGAAACTGTGACGCCACAAGGGAATTCACCTGGAACCTCGCCACCCGCGAGCTCGCGGAGCAGATGAACGCCACCTCCACGACACACGACGTGGACGAGTTCGAGGTCGCCGGTCTGGAGGCCGCACCCTCGACGGAGGTCAACGCCCCGCGGGTCGCCGCGTCACCGGTCAACTTCGAATGCCGCGTGACGCAGGTCGTCCCCCTGCAGTCGGCGCAGGGTGCTGCCGTCGGAAGCTGGTTCGTCGTGGGCGAGGTCGTCGGCATACACATCGACGAACGGCTCGTGGAGAGTGGCGTTTTCGACACACTCGCCGCCGATCCACTGCTGCGCGCCGGCGGCCCGACCACGTACTTCGGGATCACCGCCGACACCCGGCTGGACATGCGCCGCCCGGACTGATTCCCCGCACGGGCCGCCGTTCAGTCGATGATGGCGATCGCCGTGAGCCAGGCGGCCACGACGATCGGGTAACCGCCCAGCGGCCACCAGCTGAGCACGCGGTGCCGCACGGCAGCCCGGACCAGGCCGCCGAGTCCGACCACCACCGCGATCAGCAGCAGTCCCATCGCCAGGAACCACGCCGTCGTGGCGGCCTCCGACGAGACGCAGTTCGGCCCGGAGCCGCCGGCGCAGCCGTCGCCCGACATCCCGATGCCGAGGGTGAGTCCGAAGCCGGAGAACGCGACGACACCCAACAACCCCGTCGCCAGCAGGACCGAACACACCACGTCCACCGCGTACCAGGTGTCGTCGCGCCGACGCCGGCGCCTCGCCCATGCGCTTTCGTGCGATTCGGGCGCACGGGACGCCGGTGGTTGTGCTGGGTTCGTCATACGTTCAACGTCTCTCTCGGTGCGTGCAGCTGGGTGCGATGCGTCGCCCGTATGACGCGGCCCGTCGCGCCGCGGATCCCTGACCGCGCCCGGGTGACCGGCCGGTAACCGGCCCGGCGAGATGACACGCCACCGGCGACGTAGCCTTGATGTCGTGACTGTTGCACCTGAGGGCCGCAAGATGCTGCGCGTCGAGGCGCGTAACTCCGAGACACCGATCGAGCGCAAGCCCAGCTGGATTCGCACCACCGCGAAGATGGGCCCGGCATACACCGGCCTGCACCAGCTGGTGAAGAGCGAGGGTCTGCACACGGTCTGCCAGGAAGCCAGCTGTCCCAACATCTTCGAGTGTTGGGAGGACCGTGAGGCGACCTTCCTCATCGGCGGTGACGTGTGCACGCGCCGCTGCGACTTCTGCGACATCGCCACCGGTCGGCCCACCGAGCTGGATTTGGACGAGCCGCGCCGCGTCGCGGAGTCCATCCGCGAGATGAACCTGCGCTACTGCACGGTGACCGGCGTCGCACGCGACGACCAGCCCGACGGTGCCGCCGGCCTGTATGCCGAGACGATCCGCCAGATCCACGCGCTCAACCCCAACACCGGTGTCGAGATCCTGCCTCCCGACTTCGGCGCCAAGCCGGAGCTGGTCGGTCAGGTCTTCGACGCACAGCCCGAGGTCTTCGCGCACAACCTGGAGACGGTACCGCGCATCTTCAAGCGGATCCGTCCCGCATTCACCTACGACAAGTCACTGCGGGTGCTCACCATGGCCAAGGAGGCGGGACTGATCACCAAGTCCAACCTGATCCTCGGCATGGGCGAGGAGGACCACGAGGTCGAAGAGGCGATCCGCGACCTGCACGAGGCGGGCTGTGACATCCTCACCATCACCCAGTACCTGCGCCCCTCCCCCAAGCACCACCCGATCGACCGCTGGGTCAAGCCGCAGGAGTTCGTGCACTGGTCCGACGTCGCCACCGACCTGGGCTTCCTCGGCGTGATGGCCGGGCCGCTGGTGCGTTCGTCATACCGCGCCGGGAAGCTGTATGCCGGGGCGATGGCCAAGCTCGGGCGGGAGCTGCCGGCGCATTTGACCCACCTTGCGGCGGCATCGTCGTCGCCCGCGCGTCAGGAGGCCGCCGCACTCGTGGAGCGGGTCGGCGCTGACATATCCTGATAGGTATGTCGACGCAGCCCGAGAAGAAGTCCCGTTTCTCCCGCAAGCCCAAGGACCCGGACAACCCCGGGCGGCTGTCGCAGTTCAAGACGCTCTACCAGGCGTCGGTCAAGCAGAACCCCAAGATCCCGCTGTGGATGGCACTGACGTTCGTCGTCACGCTGCTGGTCTTCATGGTCCTGCTGCACTTCATCTGGAGCAGCTGGATCTACACGGCGATCCTCGGCGCGATCTTCGGCCTGCTCGCCACGGTCATCGTCTTCGGCCGGCTGGCAGAGCGTGCGGCATACGGGTCGCTGGAGGGCCAGGCCGGCGGCACGGGCGCCGCACTGCAGAGCCTCAAGCGCGGCTGGGTCTACGAGCAGGAGCCGGTCGCGGCTGAAGCCGGTCGGGCACGCAAGATGTCCGAACTCTCCAACGCTGCCATGGTGTTTCGCGCCATCGGCAAGCCGGGCGTCGTGCTGATCGGTGAGGGCCCGAGCGGCGCGAGCCGCAAGCTGCTGGAGTCCGAGCGCAAGCGGGTCGCCCGCGTCGCCGGTCCCGAGGTGCCCGTCCACGTCCTGCGCGTCGGCGCGGGCGAGGACACCGTCAAGCTCGGCAACCTGGCCAAGACGATGAAGGGCCTGGACAAGAAGCTCACCGATGCCGAGGTCCAGGCCGTCACCAAGCGCCTGCGCGCACTCGGCGCCAGCAAGCCGCCGATCCCCAAGGGCGTCGACCCGCGCAACGCACCGCGCATGGACCGCAAGGCGATGCGCGGCCGGTAGGCGCCCGGAAGTCAGCGGGTACGCCGCAGCACCGTGCCGGCGAACCGGTCGTGCAGCCCGCGGCCGTCCTTGTCCCAGATCACGGCCGGCACGAAGATGCACAGCAGCACGCTGCGGATCAACGCGCCGAGCGGTCCCGCCGGTGCACCCGACACCTTGGCGACGTGCATGCCCATGATGCGGTGACCGAGCGTCGAGCCGAGTGTGCCCACCAATAGGACGTTTTCGACGAAGAACACCGCCAGCGGAGCCCAGCTGGTGCCGCCTCCGCCGAACTCGTAACCGAAGAAGCCGGCCGCGATCACCGAGCACACCAGCCAGTCGATGATGACGGCGACGATGCGTGGTCCGAGCCGGGCCATGGACCCGGGTCCGGCGGCGGGCATCCCGAGGGTGGCGCCGGCGTGGGCCGTCACCGGATCCTGCGCGGGCTGGTTACTCGTCGTCACGGACGTCGAGCCTAGACGGCGGCCCGCGCAGTCTCATCTGGCGTACACCACGGTGTGGCGTAGGACACATCGTTTCGGGGCGGTGGCCGTTATCAGCGGTTTTTCAGGAATACTCCCGATCCCCCGTGACCCCAACGCTTTTCGGGGCGAGGCGGGACGCGCCATACACCGTTGCGCGTAACACGGTCGAAACATATGGGTCATGGCCGAGAAATGACAACGCAGTAAAGTCATCCGCGGCGCACGGCGCTTGGAGCCGTCGCGAGAGCCTGACATCGATGGAGGATCCATGTTCACCACGGCCGACGAGGTCTTGAAGTTCATCAAGGATGAGGACGTCGAATTCGTCGACGTCCGTTTCTGTGACCTTCCCGGGGTGATGCAGCACTTCAACGTCCCAGCGGCCTCGCTCGACGAGGAAGCCCTCAAGGAGGGCGCGATGTTCGACGGTTCGTCGATCCGCGGCTTCCAGGCGATCCACGAGTCCGACATGAAGCTCATCGCGGACCCGACCAGCGCCTACCTGGACCCGTACCGCAAGCACAAGACGCTGATCCTCAACTTCTCGATCGTCGACCCGTTCACCGGGGAGCCCTACTCGCGCGACCCGCGCAACATCGCGGCGAAGGCCGAGGCCTACCTGAAGTCGACCGGCATCGCCGACACCGCCTATTTCGGCGCCGAGGCGGAGTTCTACATCTTCGACGACGTCCGCTTCGAGACCAAGGCCAACGCCGGCTACTACTACATCGACTCCGTCGAGGGCGCCTGGAACACCGGCCGCGAGGAAGACGGCGGCAACCTCGGCTACAAGCCGCGCTACAAGGGTGGCTACTTCCCCGTCGCTCCTGTCGACCACTTCTCGGACCTGCGTGACGACATCAGCGCCCAGCTGGGCAACGTCGGCCTCAACGTCGAGCGCGCGCACCACGAGGTCGGCACCGCCGGCCAGCAGGAGATCAACTACACGTTCGGCACGCTGCTGCAGTCCGGCGACGACGTCATGAAGTTCAAGTACGTCGTCAAGAACACCTGCTTCGCGGCGGGCAAGACGGCCACCTTCATGCCGAAGCCGATCTTCGGTGACAACGGTTCGGGCATGCACACCCACCAGTCCCTGTGGAAGGACGGCAAGCCGCTCTTCTACGACGAGAAGGGGTATGGCGGTCTGTCCGACCTGGCCCGCTGGTACGTCGGCGGCCTGCTGAAGCATGCTCCGTCGCTGCTGGCCTTCACCAACCCGACGGTGAACTCCTACCACCGCCTGGTCCCGGGCTACGAGGCTCCGGTCAACCTGGTCTACTCGGCGCGCAACCGCTCGGCCTGCATCCGCATCCCGATCGCGGGCACCTCGCCGAAGGCCAAGCGCATCGAGTTCCGCATCCCGGACCCGTCGGCCAACCCCTACCTGTCCTTCGCGGCGCAGCTGATGGCCGGCCTGGACGGCATCAAGAACCGCATCGAGCCGCCGGAGCCGGTGGACAAGGACCTCTACGAGCTGCCCCCGGAGGAGCACGCCAACATCGAGCAGGTCCCCGACTCGTTGCCGGCCGTCCTCGACGCGCTGGAGGCCGACCACGACTTCCTCACCGAGGGCGGTGTCTTCACCGAGGACCTCATCGAGACCTGGATCGATTACAAGCGCACGCACGAGGTCGACCCGCTGCGCTTCCGTCCGCACCCGCACGAGTTCGAGCTGTACTACGACATCTGAGGAGTGAGGCGGAGGTATGCCGAGCGCCAGCGAGGTATGCCGTAGCCGAGCCCCGCAAGATGTCGTCATCAAGTACGACATCTGAGTTCACGCGGGTCGAGTAGCGCGAGGAACGAGCGCGTATCGAGACCACGCACTCAAGCGGGTCGAGTAGCGCGAGGAACGAGCGCGTATCGAGACCACGCACCGAAATGCCCCGGATCACCTTGTGGTCCGGGGCATTTCGCGTACAACCCTCCCGAGATGTCGCTTACTTGCCGGTACGTCGAGGACCACCAGACGCCGCGACGTCACGTCCTTACCAAATACTGGCCGGGTCGACCTGGCAATCCGCCGGTCCAGCAGCCGGCTTTGCGGAATGCTGACGTCATGACGCCTGAGCCACTCGCATATGGCCTGCACCAAGCGCTGCTGACGACAGAGCTGCAAGGGCAGCTTGCCGCCGTCGTCGGTGACGCGACGATCGAGTCGGTGGATCCGGCGGATCTTCCTCATGTCCTCGCCGGACACATCTCAAGGGCTTCTCGTCGCGCCTTCGAGAACCGGACACCGGACGAGGCGCTGCAATTGGCGAACCGTTTGATTGACACCTTGCGCGCCGACGACGCGGAGGTCGCATCGCCCGCCCGACAGTTGCTGAGAGTGGCCCCCGCGATTGGTCCAGGCGTCGTCACCTACCCCGACGTACGACCACGGACCCCTCTTGCCGATGCCGCATTGCTGACGAATGCAAAGTCCGAGCCGAGTCTGGGACCGGAGCTGCGCACCGAGATCGACACGTCCGATCGCGTTCATCTGCTGTGCGCGTTCGTTCGCTGGGCCGGCTTGCGACTGCTCGATTCCGAGCTACGACGGCTGCGCGAACGCGGCGGCCACCTTCGAGTGATCACCACGACGTACACGGGGTCCACGGAACGTCGAGCCCTTGACCATCTCGTGCGCGAGTATGGCGCACAGATCCGCGTCCAATACGACGCCCACCGGACCCGGCTCCACGCCAAGGCATGGATGTTTCACCGTGACAGCGGCTTCGACACGGCATACGTCGGCTCTTCGAACCTCACGCACACCGCAATGCTCGAAGGCGTCGAGTGGAACGTTCGCCTATCCAGGGTCGCCACCCCCGCGTTGTTGGAGAAATTCGATGCCACCTTCGACACCTATTGGAACGACAGCGCATTCGAGGACTACCGACCGGATCGAGATGCGGATCGGCTCGACCTGGCACTGGCCGAGGCCGGGGGTCGCGCCCACAACGACCGCGTGACGCTCTCGCTATCCGGGCTCGATGTCACCCCCTACCCCTATCAGCAGGAGATGCTCGACGAGGTCGCAGCGGAGCGAACGGTTCACGACCGTCACCGCAACCTCATCGTTGCTGCCACCGGCACCGGCAAGACCGTAGTCGCTGCGCTTGACTATCGACGACTCGCGACCGACTCGTCACGCCGTCCATCGCTGCTCTTCGTCGCCCATCGTAAGGAGATTCTGGCTCAGTCGCTCAGGACCTACCGCGAGGTTTTGTCCGATGCAAACTTCGGAGAGCTCTATGTGGATGGAGCGTTCCCGAAAAGTTGGAGCCATGTGTTCGCCAGCGTTCAGTCGCTCACTTCATATGGAGTCGAAAATCTTCCGCCGGACGCTTTCGATGTCGTCGTCATCGACGAGTTCCATCACGCGGCGGCCAAGACATATCAGGATCTCCTCGACAGGCTCGCACCGAGGGAGTTGCTCGGTCTCACCGCGACACCCGAGCGCGGCGATGGAATCAATGTTCGTGACGCTTTCTTCGACGGTCGGACCGCGACCGAGTTGCGCCTCTGGGATGCGCTGGGCGCCGAGCTGCTTTGCCCGTTCCACTACTTCGGCGTCGCGGACAACACCGACCTGAGCCAACTGAGTTGGAAACGCGGCAGGTACGACGACGCGGAATTGTCGAGGCTCTTCACCGGCAACGATGCGCGCACACGGATCATCCTCAAGCAACTTCGCGACAAGGTGCTCGATACCTCGTCGATGCGAGCGCTCGGATTCTGCGTGTCCATCGAGCACGCGAGGTACATGGCCGCCGCGTTCAACTCGGCCGGTATCGCTGCTCGTGCCGTCACCGGTGACTCGGCGTCAGCCGACCGTGACGCTGCACGCGAGGCCTTGCTCACCGGCGACGTGAACGTTCTCTTCACGGTCGACTTATTCAACGAGGGCGTCGATATCCCGAGCGTCGACACGTTGCTGTTTCTGCGGCCGACCGAGAGCGCAACGATCTTTCTCCAGCAACTTGGCCGTGGTCTTCGGCGTACGACGGACAAGGCTGTGCTCACCGTGCTCGACTTCGTCGGACACCAGCACACTCGGTTCCGCTGGGACCTGAAACTCACTGCTCTCACCGGCCTTTCGCGCGTTGGACTACGAGACGCGGTCGCTGAGGAGTTCCCGTTCCTACCGAGCGGATGCCAGATCGTGATGGATCGGACGACCCAAGATGTCGTCCTGGCCAACCTCAAGACGCAGATCGGAAGCCGGTGGAGTGATCTGCTCCGCGAACTACGGTCCATCGGCAATGTCGACTTGCCCGAATACCTCGACGAGTCCGGTGCATCTCTGTCAGACCTCCTGAAGTCCGGTCGTTCCTGGACTCGACTACGTCGTGAGGCAGGGTTCGAGACTCGATCGAAGGGCCCTCGTGAGGATGAACTCACCAAGCGTGGTCGATCGCTTATCCATGTTGGCGATCGGCCGCGCGCGTCGATCTATCGCTCGATCCTCCGTGATGGCATAGATGCCGCGTGGACACCGGCTGAACGTCGCCTCGCGGAGATGCTCTTCTTCTCGCTCTGGCCTGGTGGTGGCGGGTTCACGAGCATTGATCAGGGATTGCGATCGCTGCGCTCGGACGTTGTGGCCGCCAACGAGCTATCGACCATCGTGGACATCGGCTTCGACAACGCACGACGAGCGACATACGGGCTCGGCGGTGACCTCGCCAGCGTGCCGCTTCGAGTTCACGGCCGATACCGGCGGGAAGAGATTCTCGCATCACTCGGCAATGCAAGCCCCGCCAAGCCACCGAGCAACTTCCGCGAAGGCGTGTTGTGGGTACCGGACCTCAATACCGATGCGTTCTTCATCCAACTGAAGAAGTCCGAGGCGGCATTCTCGCCCACGACCATGTACCGCGACTATCCGATAAGTCCGACCCTGTTCCACTGGGAGTCCCAGAGTCGCACGACCGTCTCATCTCCAACTGGGCAGCGATATATCAATAAGACGAGCAACGTCCTGCTCTTCGTCCGCGAGTCTGCCGAGGATGAGTACGGCACCGGCGCGCCCTACTTGTTTCTTGGGCCGGCCACGTACGTCAAGCATGAAGGTGAACGTCCAATCTCGATCACTTGGGAACTCGAAATACCGATGCCTATTGACTTCTTCACCGATGCGAAAGTCGCCGCCAGCTAGCTGTGTCGCAGACAGCATGACCAACCACCGCAACGCCCCGGATCACGTTGTGGTCCGGGGCATTTCGCGTGTGCAAGGCCCGTCGCGAGACGCGGTTTGTGCATTGCATTACGACCATAATATTATGGTCGTAATGTCAAAACTCGGATGGAGCACACGGCTGTGGCGAGATACGGAGCGGAGCACAAGGAAGCAACTCGACAACGCATGGTCGAGGCTGCCGGTCGCCGGTTCAAGACCGACGGCATCGACGGCGCCGGCATTGCGACGCTGGTCGCCGACGCAGGCCTGACCAACGGCGCCTTCTACGGTCACTTCAGCTCGAAGGACGACCTGGTGGCGTCGGTGGTCGCCCAGCAACTCAGCGAGCAGGTCGCCGTGATCGATGCACTCCCCGCGGGCAGCGCATCACTCGAAGCCTTCCTCCGGCAATACCTCTCCCCCGAGCACCGCGACGATGCTGCGGCCGGGTGCCCGTCCGCCGCACTGCTGGATGAGATCGGCCGCTGCGACAAGACCACGCGGCAGGCCTACACCGACGGCGCTCGCTCGATGATCGACGCCATCGCCCGGCACCTCGAGGCCGTCGGCGCGCACCCGACCAGTGAGCGCGCGATCGCACTCTTCACGCTGCTGGTCGGCACTCTGCAGCTGGCCCGTGCGGTCACCGACGCCGAGTTGTCCGACCACATCCTGTCGGCGGCATACACACAGGCGACGACCATCGCGGGAGTCGATCAGCCCACCACAGCGATGAACCAGGAGCGGTCATGAAGGCCTTCGCCGTCACCCACTACGGCGCCGACGGTCTCGCGCGCGTCGACGTCCCGACACCCACCGCCGCCCCGGGCGACGTACTGGTCGATATCCGTGCCGCGAGCATCAACCCGCTCGACAAGATGGTGCGCAACGGCGAGTTCAAGCGGCTGCTCAAGTACAAGCCG
Source organism: Flexivirga sp. (assembly GCF_035551235.1). GTDB lineage: Bacteria > Actinomycetota > Actinomycetes > Actinomycetales > Dermatophilaceae > Flexivirga. The sequence goes on from NZ_DASZNO010000045.1 coordinate 96,702, forward strand.
CCGTTCGTCCTCGGGCACGACGTCGCGGGTGTCGTGACGCAGGTCGGCTCGGCAGTGCGCGGTTTCGCGGTGGGCGACGAGGTCTACGCCCGCCCTCGGGACCTGCGCATCGGCACGTTCGCGGAGACGATCGCGATGGATGCCGCGGATGTAGCCCTCAAGCCGGCCTTGCTGTCGTTCGCGGAAGCTGCTGCCGTGCCATTGGTCGCGCTCGCTGCCTGGCAGGCGCTGGTCGAGGTGGCCGCCATACAACCCGGACAGAAGGTCCTGGTCCACGCCGGCGCCGGCGGACTGGGCTCGACGGTCATCCAGCTCGCCAAGCACCTCGGCGCGTATGTCGCAACGACTGCCCGCACCGACGACATCGACAAGGTACGCAGCCTCGGCGCGGACGAGGTCATCGACTTCACCCAGCAGGACTTCTCCACCGTCCTGTCCGGATACGACGTCGTGCTGGATTCGCTCGGACCGGCAAGCCTCGAGAAGTCACTCACGATCCTCAGGCCCGGCGGCCTCGCGATCAGCGTCGTCGGCCCACCCGATCCGGGCTTCGCCACCCAGCTCGGCCAACCGCTGCTCAAGCCGGTCATGGCGCTGATGAGTCGCCGAATCCGTTCACATGCCAAGAAACTCGGCGTGCGTTACTCGTTCTTCTTCATGAGGGCCAGCGGCTCCCAGCTGAAGACGCTGGCCCGGTTGTATGACGACGGGACGCTGCGTCCCGTCCTGGACCCCACCACTTTCGACTTCGCCGACACCATCTCGGCAATGGCCCACGTCGAGCAGGGCAAGGCCAGCGGCAAGGTCGTGATCATCCACGGCCCGACCGCGTAGTCGACGCAGCGTATCCGTGCGTCGATGACCCGGTGATTCCCGCCGGGTGAGCTACAGCTTGCTCATCTTCCGGAACGGGCTGGCGACGCGAACGGTGGAGGTCCGGAAGTCGACCGTCACCGCTTCGGCCTCCAGCCCTACGACATGTCCCATGCCGTAGGAGTCGTGGCAGACCGCGTCCCCGCATTCGAACTGCTCGATCTCGAGTTCTTGGGCGGGCTTGAACGGGCTGCTCGACAGGTGTCGCCGTCGCGCCGGTGAGGATGTCATCCCTTGAGTATGGGCCTCAAACATGTGAGCGCCGACCAGCACGGGACAATCGGGTGCATGAAGGTGCGCCGGGCCACGACCGATGTGTTCCTCGTGGAGGGCGTTGCCTCCAACTGGGTGCTCGTTCGCGACGGCCACGACCTCACGCTCATCGACGCCGGATATCCCAAGGACATCGAGGATGTCGTCGCCTCGGTGGAGCAAATCGGCCATCGGATCGAGGATGTCCGCGGCGTCCTCATCACGCATGCGCACATCGACCACGTCGGCGCCATACCGGCGTTGCTGCGACGGCACACGGTCCCGACGTTTGCCGGTGAACGCGAGTTGCCGATGCTCGTCGGTGAACGCCATGAACAGGCCACAACCTGGGACGTCGTCTCACGCTGCTGGCGACCGCGTGTTGCCAGATGGGCGGTCACGATCGCACGCGCCGGAGCTCAGACCCACGTCAGCGTGCCGGAAACCCAAGCGCTGCAGTCGGATTCGGCACTGGACCTGCCCGGCGCTCCGCGTTCCGTCCCCTGCCCGGGCCACACCTCGGGGCACACCGCGTACATGCTGCCGGATGCGGGCGTTGTCGTCACCGGTGACGCGCTGATCACCGGTCACCCGATCGTCGCGCGCACCGGGCCGCAGTTGCTGCCGGCGTTCTTCGGTCACGACTCGGCACAGGCGTTCGCGAGCCTCGACGCCCTGGCGGAGTTGGACGTCGACACCGTGCTGCCCGGCCACGGACCGATATGGCGTGGATCGCTGCGTTCGGCCGTCGACGAGGCGCGCAGTTGACGACGAAATGCTCCGGATCACGGTGTGATCCGGAGCATTTCGCCGTACCCCCTCCCAGGGTCAGTCCGCCGGCTCCTCGCAGGTGCCCCTGTCGAAGATGAACATGTCCCCGTTCGGCGAGATGTGCCCGACGACCTGCACCTTGGCGTAGACCCCGCCGGACGCAGTGCGGATGACGAAGTGGTCCGTCTCGGTGCTCACGAGCGGCATGGAATTGCCGTCCGGGTCGCTGCTGGTGCCACCGAACCAGGACGCGCCGGAGATGGTGTACCAGTTGCCCGCGGCGTCAGTGAGGGTGACGCCATTCGGCACGACGGTGCCCGTGAAGTGATACATGCCGTTGTTGTCGGCGTTCTCGTGGAACACGGTCGTGATGGTGCCGCTCTGTGCGGTGAGATCGCCTGACTGACAGGCGAATACGTCACCGGCCACGGGCATGGTCTCCCTGCCGGTGAACGGAGCCTGCGACGGCGTGGCCATCGCCGCAGTCGACATGGCTAGCGCGCTCAGCAGTGCGCCGGCACCCAGCGAAACCCGGAATCTCGATTGCATGGAGTGTCTACCTTCCTCGAAGCCGCCCGCCCCGCGAGCGACGACGTCGGGGACGGGATGGCCCCCGGCTGCGCAAAATTGTGGAGAGCTATTTATCGGCTCGCAGCATTGCGCCAGCCGTGCACACCGGCTGAAAAATACAGGTCACACCCAGCCGCTCGCAGTAACCGCCGGCCCGAGTCCGTCAGTGCAGAGCCGACAGCGCGGTCCACTGCTTCCACGACAGCGCCCAGTCGTAGAGCTCCGTGCGCGTGTCGGCGAGCTTGACCTTCGTGCCACGCACGTCGACCGGGTCGCCGTAGATCGCGGTCATGTAGTAGGCCTTGCCGTTCGCAGTGGAGAGGTTGATGCAGCCGTGCGAGACGTTCGTCTTGCCTTGCTGCTCAACGGTGTCCGGGTTGGCGTGGATGAACTGCCCGTTGTTGTTGAACCGCACGGCCCAGTGCTCGATCTCGTCGTAGTGGTAACGCTTCGACTTCATCTCGACGGTCTGCTGCTTGTCGGTCACGATGTTGATGCCGCTGCGGGTGTTGCGGATCGGGTCCGAATTCAGCCCGTATGACGCGGGGTATGTCGCAACCTTCGCGCCGTCCCGATAGATGACGATGTTGTGCTTGCGCGCATCCGCGACGACGATCTGCGAGCGCCCGATGTTGAAGTGCCAGTCCAGGTCCTGCACGCCGGTGACACCACCGCCCCAGTCCAGATGCGCCAGCGGCAGGATCACGTGCACCTCGGTGTGCGCCGGCCAGTACTGCTTGGTGCGGAAGTGCACGGTCGAGTTGGGCGCGTTGTCCGGCAGCCACGCCCACGACCCGACGGCCGGCTTCCACGGACCGCTCGAGCCGGCCGGTCGCATCAGGACCTGCAGGTTCTTCTCGACCGCAGCATTGTCCGTGACCTGGGCGCTGAAATTCACCACGATCGGAGCGGCGACGCCGACGGTCCGGTCGACACCGATGTTCGCGGTCGCGCGGACGGTCCGGGTGGCGGCGGTCGAGGCGACCGTGCCGTGACTGGACGCACCCTTCGACGTGATCGCAGTCCAGGACCAACAGACGTCCGGGCCGATCAGACCGGCGCTGGTCCAGGACGTGCCGCTCCTCGCGAGCTTTCCGTCGACCGTGCGACCGTCGCCGTCCTGCACTGTCAGCGAGCGCAGTCGCACGGACGCGGTCAGCGTCACCGGAGCCCCGAACGGCACCGATCCATTCACGAGGCCGGCGGCCGTGACCGTCGCCGGTTTCGCCGTCGCAGAGGCCGATGCCTCGCCGCCGGCCGTCGCTGACCCCGACGCAGCAGGATCACTCGCGCTCTTCTTCCCGTCGCCGCAAGCGGCCGCACCGGCCAGCACGGCGGTGGCGAGCGCGCCACCCATCGCGACACGTCGCGTCAGTCCATCGGACACGTCATACCCTCCCGAGAGCCCCCTCACGGCAAATGTGCAGCCATCAGGGTAAAACCCGCGCGCCTCGTTCCCGTGGACCGGGCGCGCCGCTCACAGGGAAACGAAACCGAATCGTCATACACCCGCGGGTTCGGCAGACCGCGACATCCGGACGCTAGCCTCACTTCGTGGACTTCGTCGTCGCCGCGGTTCTGGTGCTGTTCGCCTACGCCACCGGCTGGAACATCCGCCGCAGCCGGCGCGACTTCCGCCGGGACGGCCACCTGCGGGTCACGGCCCGCGGGCTGAGTTTCGACATCCGACGCCGCTGGATCCTGTGGTGCTATCTCGGCTTCGCCGCGCTCATGGGCTTCGTCGCCGTGGGCGTGGCCGTTCGGCTGCTGGTGGACGCCATACGGTGAAGACGTCAGGCGCCGCCCCGGGCCGTCCTCCACCACAGTGCCGCGACTGCGGCCCCGCCGAGGATCGTGACCGCAAGCGGGACGACGCGCCCACCCTCGTGTTCGGTGTATGACGCCCCGGTCGACCCGCTGGAACGCCAGGACAGGATCGATCGATCCGACTGTGCGGACAGCAGCGCCGTGTTGCTCTGGAAGGAGCCGGTCGAGAACATCGACATCGCGGAGCCGAAGGACGCGAGCGACGCGAAGGAACCGACCGAGCCGACCGAGAAGGCGGACCCGACCGAGCCGATCGAGCAGAACGACTCCGTCGAACCGATGCACAGCACCGAGTTACGGGACGCGATCGACCACCGTGACGTCATGCTGCGATCGTTGCACGGGACGCGCCGCAGGGCACGCACACCGGCTCAGTCGCTGCCCGGGGCCGCTCCCGTTCCGACGCGGTGCATATGGGTGATCGCGGCCCTGTATGACGCCAGGGCCGAGCACTCGAGATAAGGAATCTGGTGATCCGTGCAGAACTCGCGGACGATCGGTTGCGCGTGCCGCAGGTTCGCGCGAGGCATGCTCGGGAACAGGTGGTGCTCGATCTGGTAGTTGAGCCCGCCGAGAAGGGCGTCCGTCAGCGGTCCGCCGCGCACGTTGCGTGAGGTGAGCACCTGCCGCAGCAGCGGATCCTGTGCGTCGTCCCCATCCAGGATCGGCATACCTTTGTGATTCGGCGCGAAGGAACAACCGAGGTAGAGGCCCTGAATTCCCTTGTGAATCATGACGAACAGCAACGCTTGCGGCCACGTCATGGTGAGCGCCAGGAGCAGAACGTAGGCGACGAAATGGGTCGCCAGCAGGGTCGTCTCCACGGCCCTCAGCCGCAGTCCCGGCGCGAACAGTGCACGGACGCTGGCGATGTGCAGGTTCGCGGCCTCGAGCAGCAGGAGGGGAAAGAAGAGGAGCGCTTGATGGCGCGTCCACCACGCGATCGCACCGCGACGCGAGCTGCCCTGGGTGGCGTCCCAGATGAGGACGCCGCCACGCACGTCCGGATCGGTCTCCAGATCGTTGGGGTGCGCGTGGTGCGCATTGTGCTTGTGGACCCACCAGCCGTAGCTCAGTCCGCTGAACAGATTTGCGCTCACCAGACCGAGGGCCCTGCTGCGGCGGGCGTTCCGCGTGACCTGCAAGTGACCGACATCGTGTCCGATGAAACCGATCTGGGTCGCCACCACCGCCAGCACCGGCGCGAGCGCAAGGAGCCACCACGAGTCGCGATGGGCCGCCATCACCGCGGCGGTCGATCCCAGGGCCACCAGGCAGATTGCCCCGTAACCCGCGTAGGTCCACGGCCGTGGGCGCAGCAACCCTTCAGCGCGGATTTGCCGCGCCAGGGCGCCATACCCTCCCGTGCGAGGGGCGGGCGGCGGCGGTCGTTCCGATAGCTGTGTTGTTGTCTGATGAGTCATGTCGCTGCCCTCCGGGCCTAGTCGTAGAGATAGCCGTAGTGGGCTGTACGGTTTGCCGGCGGGTTCCCGCCCTCGTTGTCCCACGTGTCGAGTCCGCCCGGTGCGTCGTCCGCGCGTATGGCGGGCTCGGTGCCGTAGTCGCCGAGCACGATGGCTGCGAACGTGGCTGCGGTGCCGGGCGGGATGACGGTCAGCACCAGGTGGGTGAAGCCGGTCAGCGACAGGTCGATGTTCTCCGGGTAGCGGGCGTGATTGAACCAGCCGACCTTGGTGGTCCCGAGCGGCGAGTGGATCTTGCGCGGCCCGAGTTTCCACATGTCCTTGGCGTAGGTGGCGTGCGCGATGCGTTCGCCGAGCGCGGCATACACCGCGACGTCCAGGTCGGCCAACTCGGTCGCCAGGTTCGTGCTCTGCGGCCACCAGGCCCCGTCGGATGGACCGGTCCCCCGGGTGCCGGACAAGGACCACCGGGTGGGGACCCTGGTCACGGGCTTGCCGGCGGTGGTCGTGGACGTGGATCTGGTGGTGGTCGTGGTGACGGTGTCAAGCATGATTGCCCCCTTCGGGAGCGAGCACAACTACGAAATCGAGTTGCGGTGAATTTGCGGCCAGGAGGTCCCTGGTCGCCGTTCCTTGGTCACGGGGCCCGCGCAGTGCGGGCATGCGCCGACGGCGCCATCTGTGGCTGGGGTATTGGGCGCGGCGTGGCTACGGGCAGATCGTGCGGGTCAGTCGCATCTCGGCCACTTCCCATCTGCGGCTCGGACGCGCAAGCCAACCTCAACCTCGCAGGGCAGGCGGAACAACCTTGAACATCGGCTCCGCGCGAAAACGGTCCCTACGCCTTCAACAGTACGCGCACCAGCGCGTGTGAACCGATTCCGTCCAAGACCGTGCGGTCACGTCGGTGGCTGAGCGCTTCAGCGACCGGTCGCCGGGAGGTATGTCGCCAGGAAGTCAACGGTGTTCCGCCAGGCAGCTGCGGAGGCGTCGGCGTGATGGAACATCGGGTGCGGGTTGTCGAAGGCGTGGCCGGCGCCGGCATACGTCTCGAACTGCACGCCGTCGCGGGACACCGCCGCGCGGACCCGCTCCACGACGTCGGTCGACAGGTAGTCGTCGGACTCGCCGAAGTGGTGCAGGCTGGGTGCAGTCACGTCGCCGGCGAGGTCGAGGAGGTTCGGCAGCGCCGAGCCGTAGTAGCTCACGAGCACGTCCACGTCGGTGGCCGCCGCGACGTTGAACGCCAGGCCGCCGCCGAAGCAGAAGCCGACGACGCCGACTCCCCCGTGCACGTGCTCGTCCGCGCGTGCGGCGGCGACTGCGGTGGCGCCGTCGCTCACGGCCTTCGGCCAGTCGACCCGACCCATGACCGACATCGCCCGTTGCAGCATGTCGTCGCGGCTCTCGTCGATCTCGGAATCGTCCAGACGCCAATAGATTTCGGGCGCGAGGACGACATACCCGAGCGCCGCGAGATCGGCCCCACGTGCCTTGATGTAGTCCGAGACACCGAAGATCTCCTGGAAGAGCACGATGCCCGGCCCCGACCCGGATTCGGGCAGGAAACGCCAGGTCGGCATCGGGCCGTCGTCGGTGGGTATGTCGATCCGGTCACTCATCCCAGCAGTCTGTCACCACACCACGCGGGTCGAGTAGCAATTCAAGCGGGTCGAGTAGGGCGAGGAACGAGCCCGTATCGAGACCCTGGACCTCGATACGCTCCTTCGTCGCTACTCGATCCGCGGTGCGTCACACTCCTGCCGCATTGTCGACACCGCCACTGACCGGGAGATCGGCGAAGACCGGCGGCGGGTCACGCCACAGGTCGGGCGACGTGCCGGCATGTGCGGCTTGCACGGCGCGCCATACGCGCTCTGGGGTGCAGGGCAGGTCGATGTGCCGCACCCCGAGATGACTGACCGCATCCACGACGGCGTTCTGCACCGCCGGGGTCGAGCCGATCGTCGCCGACTCGCCGATCCCCTTGGCGCCCAACGCATTCAACGGGGTCGGCGTCATGGTCGATGCCGTCTCGAAGGCGACCAGATCGGCCGAGCTCGGCATCGCGTAGTCGGCGAGCGTGGTGGTCAGCGGCTGCCCGTCCGCGTCGTAGACGACCTCTTCGTAGAGCGCCTGGGCGATGCCCTGTGCGAGGCCACCGTGCTGCTGGCCCTCGACCAGCAGCGGGTTGAGCACCCGCCCGCAGTCGTCGACGGCGACGTGCCGGACCGGACGTACGTGCCCGGTCTCGGTGTCGACCTCCACGACCGACACGTGCGCGCCGAAGGGGAAGGTCGACCCCTCCTGATTGCTGTCGACCCCGGCGGCGAGTTGCTCCCCCGCATCGTGCGCCGCAGCCGCGACCTCGGTCCAGGTCACGGTCGCTCCCCCGGGCACGCCGGCGACGCCGAAGGTCCCCTCGTCGGTGAGCACGACGTCATCGACGGCCGCTTCCAGCCGCGACGCGGCATGCCGGCGGGCCTGGTCGAGCACGGTCGTTGCGGCGGACGCGACGGCGCTGCCGCCCAGCTGCAGCGACCGCGACCCGCCGGTGCCACCACCGCGCGGCACGACGGCGGTGTCGGACTGCACGTAGGTGATCTTGTCCATCGGTATGCCGAGCGCGTCGGACACCAGCATCGAGAACGCCGTCGCATGGCCCTGACCGTGCGCGGACGTGCCGGACGAGACGGTCGCCGTGCCGTCGTCGTGCACGGTGACCGAGCCGAACTCCGAGCCGCCGCCCGGCGCGGTGACCTCGACGTAGACGCTGACGCCGATGCCCAGCTGCACCGGGTCACCGCTCTCGCGCCGGACCGCCTGCTCCTCGCGCAGCGTGTCGTAGTCCGCGAGCCGCAGGGCCTCTCGCAGCGGCAGGTCGTAATCGCCCGAGTCGTACGTCGCACCCATCTGCGTCGTCACCGGAAAACCGTTGGGGTCCAGGAAGTTTCGCCTGCGCAGCTCGACGGGATCAATGCCGAGTTCGTCGGCGGCGATGTCCATCATCCGCTCGATGTGTGCGGCCGCCTCCGGTCGCCCGGCGCCGCGGAACGCGCCCATCGGGGCGGTGTTGGTGACCACCGCGGCGGCGTCATACGCGACCACGGGGACGTCATAGACACCGGGAACCATGAGAGCGGTCATGTGGATCGGCAACGCTCCACCGAAGCCGGCCCAGGCGCCCGCGTCGCCGATGACACGCGCCCGCAGCCCGACGATCCTGCCGTCGTCGCGGAGCCCGAGCTCGTAGTAGCCGACCTGTCCCCGGCCGTGCATGGATTCGAGGTTCTCCGAACGTGTTTCGACCCACGCGACCGGGCGGCCGAGAGTTCTCGCGGCGCCGATCACCGCGGTGTGCTCGGAGATCATGCCGGCCTTGCCACCGAACCCGCCGCCGACGTGTGGGGCGATGACGCGCACCCGGTCCTTGGGCAGGTCGAACTCCGTGGCGACCATCGCCTGGAAGCCGTGCGGCATCTGCGTCGACACGTGTATGACGAGGTCGTGCTCGTCGTCCCCCACGGGTTCGACCGCGATCGCGTTGCCCTCCATCGGCACCACCGCGACGCGCTGGTTGACCATTCGGGCGCGGATGACGACGTCGGCACCATCGAGCGGATCCCCTTGAACCGCAGACCGATTGCCGAGCACCAGGTTGGTGCCGAGCTCGGGGAACTGCAGCTCGGCGTCGGGCGCCAGCGCATCCTCGGGGTCCGCGACGGCAGGCAGCGGGTCGTAGTCGACATCGACCAGCTCGACGGCGTCGGCGGCTGCGGCCCGAGACTCGGCGACGACCAAGGCGACGGGTTCGCCGACGAACCGGACCCGGTCGACGGCCAGCGGTGGTCTGGGCACCTTCGGGTTGACCACCATCAGTCCGTGGTGCGGCGCGAGGGAGAGGTCCGCCGCGGTGAAGACGCCCACGACGCCCGGCGCGGCCGCGGCCTCCGTGGTGTCGATGGCGCGAATGTGACCGTGTGCCACCGGGGATCGGACGAACGCGGCATACAACAGACCGTCCAGGTCGAGGTTACCGACGAAGGTCGAGTCGCCGGTGACCAGTGCTGCGTCTTCGACCCTGCGGACGCGTGTTCCGAGAATTGAACCTGCCATGGAACGACCTTACGTCCGTCGGCAACGGCCGGGATGGATCGTGGAACGCACGATCACCGCAGATTCGGCCGGAGCCTGACGATCTCCAGGGCGGCCGCGACATTCGTGACATTGCCCCCGAGTGGTTGCGGCATCAACCGATCGGCGCGCTCGAGTCGCCGCAACACGGTGTTGCGGTGCGTGTAGAGCCGCTGGGCCGTGCGAGAGGCGTTGAACTGCTCACCGATGTATGCCGAGACGGCATCTCGCAACTCCGGGTCCGCCGTGGCGAGGCCACCGAGATTGTCCGCGACGAACTCATCCGCCTTGGTGAGGTCCCCGGTCAGCAGGGCAACCAGTTGCACGTCGGTGTACCGGGTGATCCGCTCATCGGAGTCGATGCGTGCGACGAGCCGCTGCGTCTCCGTCGCGTCCAGGTGGCTGCGCCGGAATCCCTCCAGTCCCAGTCCTTTCCGGCCGATCGCGACCCGCACCGTCGGTGCTTCCTCCAACGCTGCGGTGACGCCCTCGTCGGCGCGAACCTCCTTGACCGGCAGCCACAACCACAGCGATTGAGCACCGGCCACCAGCGTCAGCCTCCGTGTGGATCTGCTTGCCTGCATGAACGCGTCGGCCACAGCCTCGAGACTGCCGGCCACGTCCTCAGGGGCGTCGTCGGACGCCGGGGCATTGGCCCAGAGCACGAGTGCGACGTGCTCGCCGGTCAGCTGGTAGCGCAGGCGTAGCTCGGCCTGCGCCCGGGTGATGGGCGCACCTTCGAGGATGAGAGTCAGGGTCGCCATACGTTCGGCGTTCGTGCCTCGGGTGAGATCCTCGATGTCCGCCTGCATCAGCTCGGTGAGTGCCTCGACGGTGTCGTCCAGGAAGGTCGAGATCGACAACGCGGACACATCGAGCAGTTCCTGCAGTTCCGCCGCATCGGTCGTGAGCGTGAAGCAGATCCGCATCCACAGCCGCCAGGCGGCACTCTGCGCCGTGCGGTAGGAGTCGAGCGCTCGGCTGTCCAGACCGCGGCGAACCAGGTCCCGGGACAGCGTGATCGCCTCGGCGCTCAACTGCGGGGTCACCCGCTGCCCCGGGTCGCTGATGTTGGATGCCGCCCACCGTTGCAGGTTCTGCACGTTGACGACCCGGGCAGCCTCGGTGAGCGTCGGATCGAGCGCCAACCGGTCGGAGTGGTAGCCCGCGAGCGTCGCTTCGTGCAGTAGCGCGAGCTCCTCCTCCGACGGGTTCAATGCCTCGCGTGCACCCGTGCGGAAGAGCTCCCGGACGGCCGGGCGGAGAGCGGGCAGCGGCTCAGGCGTGGTGTGCATAGCGCCCCACCGTACGCCGGATGTGCAGCACTCTGCCTCTCCCAATTCGCGAGCACACGGAGCAGGCTGGACGTCACGTCCACCCATCTTTCGTCCGCCAGGAGTTCTTCCATGCGTTCCACGACCAGCGCCACCGCGGTCGATCCGCTCGACGTCCTCATCATCGGAGCCGGCATCTCCGGCATCGGTGCGGGGCACTATCTGCGGACCAACTGCCCCGGCAAGTCGTTCGTGATCCTGGAAGGACGGGGCGCTTCCGGCGGCACATGGGACCTGTTCCGCTATCCCGGCATACGCTCCGACTCCGACCTGCACACCTTCGGCTACGACTTCAAGCCCTGGCGTGACAAGGACGCGATCGCGGACGGCTCGAAGATCCTGGACTACCTGCGGGAGGCGGCCACCGAGAACGGCCTCAATGAGCTGATTCGCTTCAACCACAACGTGATCGGCGCATCCTGGGACTCGACCGAAGCTCTGTGGACGGTCGATGCGGAGACGCCGGAAGGTCCCCGGACGTTCCGGGCACGCTGGATCTTCGCCGGCACCGGGTATTACAACTACGACGAGGGATACACCCCGTACTTCCCGGGGCGCGAGGACTTCACCGGCACGATCGTGCACCCGCAACACTGGCCCGCGGACCTGAACCATGCGGGCAAGAAGGTGGTAGTCATCGGCAGCGGTGCGACCGCGGTGACGCTCGTCCCGGCGATGACCACGGGCCCGGGGGCGGCCGACCACGTGACGATGCTGCAGCGCACGCCGACCTTCGTCACCGCACTCCCCCGCGAGGACAAGATCGCGCAGGCCCTGCGCCGGACCTTCGGCGAGGAGCGTGGCTACCGGCTCACCCGGCGCAAGAACATCGCCGTACAGCACTGGACGTGGCGGCTGGCCCGGCGCTTCCCGGGCCAGACCCGCGCACTCCTGCGCAAGGCACAGGTCCGGGCGCTCCCGGAGGGGTATGACGTCGACAAGCACTTCAACCCGCCGTACGACCCGTGGGACCAGCGCCTGTGCGTCGTCCCGGACGGGGATCTGTTCAAAGCGATCCGGTCCGGGCGGGCCGACGTGGTGACCGACCGGATCGAGACGTTCACCCCGCGCGGCATCCGGCTCACCTCCGGCGAGGAGCTGGAGGCCGACATCATCATCACCGCGACCGGGCTGAACCTCCGTCTGATCGGGGGCATCGAGTTGGCGGTCGACGGCGCCCCGGTGCACTTCCCGGACACGGTCGCCTACCGCGGTCTGATGCTCAGCGGGGTGCCCAATCTCGCTCTGTCCATTGGTTATACGAACGCATCGTGGACTCTCAAGGTCGGGCTCCTGTGCGAATACTTCACCCGGCTGCTGCGTCACATGGACACCTACGGGTACGACGCCGTCCGTCCGGAGGCTGATCCGGACATGCCGACCCGGCCGCTGCTCGACTTCGCTGCCGGTTACATCCAGCGCTCCATCGACGACCTGCCCCGGCAGGGCGACCGCGACCCGTGGGCGACCTCGACCGGATTCCCGGACGATGTGAAGCTGCTGCGCAACGGGGCCGTCGACGACGCGTGCCTGCGCTACTCGAGCCGATCGAGTAACGGCACGGATCACCGCCACTCAAGCGGGTCGAGTAGCGGCGCGGAACGAGCCGCGTATCGAGACCAGCGTGCGGCCGGCCGAGTGGCGTCCTGACCGCGCCGGATTATGAGCACTTGCTCAAAACCCGTGCCATTGCTTCCTTTTCGGCCTTGGTCACCCACAGGCGGTAGTCGGTCTTGACCGCGACCTGTTTGGCGACATACGTGCACCGGTAGCTCTTGTTCCGCGGCAGCCAGGTCGCGGCATCGCCATCGCTCTTCTGGGCGTTGGCGCTGCCGCTGACCGCGAGCAGGTTGCGCGGGTCGTTCGCGAGATCCTGCCGTCGCTCGGGCGTGAGCTGCTGCGCGCCCTTCTGCCACGCGTCGGACAGCGCGACGACGTGGTCGATCTGGATCGCATTGCTCGTCCCGACACCGCGCTGGAAACTGATCCGGGCGCGCGTGTAGGGATCGACCAGCACACCGGTCAGCACCACACAGCCGTGGGTGTTCGGCTTCAGGGTGAGGTCGTGCAGGTCGCGACGGAGGATGTCGTTGCGGGTGTCGCACCCGTTGTGCCCGAGTTGCACCGAGACATCATCACTCCACCGCACACCGAATTCCCTGCGGTCATAACCGGTTTTGGGTGCACGTCCCTTCACCGGGAGCTTCGCGAGCAGGGCCAGCGTGTGTCCGACGGCAGCCCCGGGGAGGCTGGAAGATGGTGCGTTCGTCCGGCTCGTCGGAGCCGGAGTCGTCGGGGTGATCGTTGTCGTGACGGTGACCGTCCTGGTGACCGTGGGAGCGGGCGTGGATGAAGCGCTGCCCGACGTCGCCATACATCCGGACGGGACCACTGCGAGAACGACTGCGGACGCAGCCAACGCGAGTCGCCGACCGAAGGTCACCCCACTCTTCGATGCCGACCGCTGCCACCCCATGGGTAAGTCATATCCCAGCGCGCCCGCGCCGCCGGATCCGGGTCGATCAGAAGCTGTCCAGAATCAGCTTCGCCAGCTCGTTGGGGTGTGTGAGCAGCACGTCGTGTCCGCCGGCCATTGCCGTGACGGGCAGATCGTGTCTCGTCGCGAACTCCCGGAAGGGCACGCCGTTGCCCGGCTCCATCACGATCGCCGACGCCGTCGGCCGGTCGGTATGGCGCCCCGACGCACCTCGCAAACGCCCGGTGAACGTCGCCCATGGTTGCGGCAGCAGCCGCGGCAGCAACCAGTCGGCCTGGTCGGGCTCGGTGACTCCCAGCTGCTGCGGAGTCGGAGCCGGCAACCAGCCGCCGGATTCCTGCTCACGCCACAGCCGAGCAAGCGCGGGAGGCGCCAGGTCCAGCAGGCTGTCCCCGTCGTCGCCGAGCCAGGCGTCGACATACACGATGTGCTCGATCGTTGTCTCGACCTCACGCGAAAGCGCCTGCTGCACAACGAGTCCGGCGTAGCTGTGTGCCACGACAACCGCGCCGCTCCTCGCATTCCGCAACGCGTCCCTGACGACTTCTGCGTGCTCCTCGAGCGTCGCCGGCAACTCGTCGGACCCGCGCGGCGGCAACTCCGGCGCGATCGGCCGATGCCCGGCCGCCGCCAACATGGGCGCAACGGCATCCCACGCCCATGCTCCGTGCCACGCGCCGTGGACCAGGATCAGGTCCCGTCCGTCATCCATACCTGCACCCTTCATCTTTAACCGTACGATCGTTTGCGAAATTAGCAGACGTGCGTCCGCTAAAGTAGTGGCATGCGGAAATCAGCCGAGGAAGCCCTGCGCACCCGGGAGCGGATCGTCGACGCGGGCGTGCAGCGCACCTCCATCGACGGCATCTCCGGCGTCAGCATCGGCGACCTCGCCGGCACTCTCGGCATGAGCAAGGCCGGAGTGGTCGGGCCATTCGGGTCGCAGGAGCAGTTGCAGCTCGCGGTGATCGCGCGGGCGAAGCAGACGTTCGTGGCGGCCGTCATACAACCGGGACTGCGGCGCGAGGCGGGCCTGCCGCGGTTGCGGGCGTGTGTGCGGGCGTGGTGCCGCTATCTCGGCGACGGCACCTTCCCGGGTGGCTGCTTCGTGACCTCCGCGTCAGCCGAGCTCGACGGTAGGCCGGGCGTGCTACGTGACGCCGTGGTCGACCTCGTCGTCCAATGGCGCGACTTCCTGCACCTGCAGATCACCACGGCCCAAGCGGCCGGTCAACTGGCCCGTCGTCGCACACCGGACGACCTCGTGACGATACTGAACGGCATTGCCATGTCAGCGAATCAGGAGATCCAGCTGCTCGGCGACAAGGCTGCGGCACGTCGGGCCGAGCGCCTCATGCTGGCGCAGCTCGACGCGTGGAAGCCGGCAGGCTGAGGCCTGCGGGCGATACGGTGACGCATGGACAACGTGGAGCGTGACGAGACGCCGGCCGAACGCGCCGACCGCAACTGGAACGAACTGTTGCAGGAGTTGCGCGTCACCCAGACCGGCATACAGGTGCTTGCCGGGTTTCTGCTGACTTTGCCCTTCCAACAACGCTTTTCGGACCTCGACCGGCTGCAGACCGGCGAATATCTGGCCGCGGTGTCGTGTGCGATCTTCTCGGTCATCCTGCTCGTTGCGCCGGTGAGCGCACACCGGTGGCTGTTCGGCCGCCACAAGAAGGATGTCGTGGTGCACTTCGGCGACCGGCTGGCCAGGGCCGGGCTGACGATGCTCGCCGTCACCATCGTGCTCAGCGCGCTGTTCGTCTTCGGTGTCGTCGCCGGGCAGACGGCGGGAGCGATCGTCGGTGCCACGGTCGCCGTTGCGTTCATCGGACTGTGGGTGATCCTGCCCTGGCGCAAGCTCAAGACCGGGAACTAGTCGATCCGGGCCTGCAGAGCGTGCGGCCGGGCGCACCATCTGCCGGACACAACGGCCGAGACTCGTCCCCGCGGTCACGACGTGGGTAGCGTGACCTCATGGAGTGCCGGATCAACGACGTCGTGATCAATTACGTCGAACACGGGGATGGCATGCCGCTGGTCGCGCTGCATGGCGTTGGTGTGGACCACCGCGAGCTCGAAGGTTCGCTGGAGCCGATGCTCGCGGACAGCGGGTGTCGGCGGATCTACCTGGACTTACCGGCGATGGGTCACTCCACGGCAGAAGGGCTTTCGAGCAACAACGACGTCGTCGCCCTGCTCGCCGAATTCATCGCGCGCACGGCACGGGAACCCGTCCTCCTGCTCGGTCATTCGTATGGCGCCTACCTCGCGCGCGGCGTGGCCGCGCAGCGACCGGAACTGCTGCGCGGCCTGGCGCTGATCTGCCCGCTCGCCGAGAGCACCGGGCAGCTGCCGCCGCCCGAGGTGTTGGTGCAGGACGACGCGGCGTACGACGAGATCGACTCCGGGCTGCATGCCACCTTCGACGAATACTTCGTCGTGCGCACGCCCGAGATGGCGCGCCGGTTCCGGGACTTCGCCGCACCGGGCATACCGCTCGTCGACTACCCGGCGCTGACCGAGATCTTCACCGACTGGCCGATCGACATGGGGCGCCATACGTTTTCGCGACCGACACTTGTGGCAGCCGGATTGCACGACACCACAGTCGGATTCGACGATGCCGTGCGGCTGCTGGACGTCTACCCGCGCACAACGCTCGCGGTGGTCGACGGCGGCGGGCACGCACTGCTGCACGAGCGGCCGGACGTCCTCGGCGGTCTCATCAACGGCTGGATCGAGCGGGCCCGCACGGCCGTCCGCTGAGTCGCGCCATACGAACGTTCAGTCGCGCGCGAGCACCTTCTCCGGCTCCTCGCCGGCCGCCCGCATCGCCTGCAGCTTGCGCCGTACGACGGGCCAGAAGAGCACGAGCACACCGGTGGCGACCAGGCTCGTCCAGACCTGGGTGCGGCCGGTGTCGGTGGTCAGCATGATCACCACGACCACGAGCACGCCGGCGATGAGGAAGACGTTGAGCCACGGGAAGAAGCGCACCCGGACGCCCAGGCCGGCGACCTCCTCCGGGGTCATCTTCTGCCGCAACCGCAGCTGGGTGAGCGCGATGAAGACGTAGACGAAGAGCGCGACCAGGCCGGCGGAGTTCATGATGAAGTCGAAGATCCCGGAGTCGGGGGCGACGAAGTTGGCGACCGCCGCGATGACGCCGCCGATCGTGGACGCGAAGACCGCGACGACGGGGACGCCGTTGCGGGCCTTGTAGCTGACCGCCTTCGGCGCGAGCCCCTTGTCCGCCAGCGCGGCGAACATGCGCGAGGCGGAGTAGAGGCCGGAGTTGAGCACCGACAGCACCGCGGAGAAGATGACCAGCTCCATGATCACCGACGCCGCCGGGATGCCGAACTTCTCGAAGAGCACGGTGAACGGCGCGTTGGACACGCCGGTCGCCTCCGGCAGCGCGTCCCACGGGATGGCCATGGTGATGATCAGGATCGAGCCGACGAAGAAGAGCAGCACCCGCCAGATGACGGTGACGGTCGCGAGCTTGACGCCCTTGGCCGGGTCCTCGGACTCCGCCGATGCCATCACGCTTATCTCGGTGCCGAAGTAGGAGAAGATCACCAGCGCCACACCGGTGAGTATGGCGCCCACCCCCTTCGGGGCGAATCCGCCGTGTTGCCAGAGGTTTTCGACGGCGAAGTTGCCGTCCGGCCACAGGCCGAGCACGAAGAGCGTGCCGACGACGAGGAACACGACGATGGCGATGACCTTGATGCTGGCCAGCCAGAACTCCGCCTCGCCGAACGACCGCACCGAGATCAGGTTGCTCGCCACGAAGACCGCGAGCAGCAGCAGCGACCACACCCACGACGGCAGCCAGTCGAACCAGCCGTTCAGCGTGTGCCCGCCGATGACCGCCTCATAGGCGAGCACGCCGACCCAGAAGTACCAATAGAGCCAACCCACGAGGTATGCCGCCCAGTCCCCCAGACCCACCCGTGCGTATTCCATGAACGACCCGACCTCGGGCCGGGCCGCCGCCATCTCGCCGAGCATCAGCATCGCGAGGTAGACCAGCAACCCGCCGGCCAGGTAGGACAGCACCGCCGCCGGCCCGACCGAGTGCACGATGTTGGCCGAGCCGACGAAGAGGCTCGAGCCGATGATCCCGCCCAGCGTGATCATCGTGATGTGTCGTGGCCGCAGCTTCTTCGGGCTGTGCTCCACTCGTTCTTCCATCAATCGGCTCCTTCTGAATTGCTGACCGAGTTGCGCCCACCCGCGCCCTGAGGAGCTCGCGAGGGACGAGCGAGCGTCTCGAAAGTGCGGAGCACCTTGAGGAGCTCGCGAGGGACGAGCGAGCGTCTCGAAAGGCGGCGACCCCCGAGGTCCCGCAGCCACCAATTTGTCGACAGCCGAACATCGCACAGAACCAGCCCCGCGCGTGGCGTTCGCGAGCTTCGACTTCGAACTTGCTCACCCCGCGAGACGGCGTGACCGCTCACCGCGCCATACCCACCGCTCACCGCGCGCTCCCCAAGGTGGCCGAGGAGTTCGTGAGCCCGCGAGCGAACGTCTCGAGGCCCCGCCCCCACAAGCGGGTCGAGTAGCGACCGAGGAACGAGGGAGCGTATCGAGACCGCGCCCGGCTCCCGCCATACGCACGCCCACGGAATTATTCGCTCCCCCGGCCGACCCCAGGTGTATACCGAGTCGGGTCGGCCATACCCCCGGCCGACCGGAGAAAGGACACCACCCATGAAGATCAGCACGCGGCTGGGGAGCCTGATGGCCCTGGCCGCCGCGGGGACACTCGCAGTCCCCGTCGGTATGGCCTCCGCCGCCCCGTCGTCCGGGTCCACGGCCGTTACCTGCACAGGTGGCGAAATCGCCTCTGGCACCTACTCATCCGTCACCATCGCCGGCAACTGCTCCGTGCCGGCACACGCAACCGTCATGATCACCGGCAATCTGAACGTGTTGAGCGGCGCCAGGCTCGACGCCGACAGCGCGCCGTCCACCATCACCGTCGGCCACAACGTGACCGCAGCCCCCGGATCGTCGACCGGGCTGGGCTGCACCGCCGCGCACGGCGGCTGCACCAGCGGCGGGCCCGACGGCAACGGCCCGTATGCCGGCGAAATGTCCAACATCCTGATCAAGGGCAACGCGTCGTTCGATCACGTCTTCAACGCGGCCCTCAACGGCATCACCGTCAACGGCAACGTCACCTCGGTCGGCGGCGGTGGGGGTGGCGGGGGCTTCCCCGAAGTCTTCATTCCGTTCTCGGTCAAGGACGACACCATCCACGGCAATCTGTCAGTGTCTGGTCTCACCTCGACCTGGTTCGGCGTCATCCGCAGCACCATCGACGGCAACGTGGCGTTGTCGAACATCTGGATGTCCGATCCGGACGGCAACGAGATCGTGCACGACACGATCGGCAAGAACCTGATCTGCACCAACATGTCCCCGGCGCCGCAGTTCGGCGACGCGGACGACGGCATCCCCGACCCGAGCTATCCCTACAGCACGGTCGGTCGCAACGCCCTCGGTCAGTGCGGATTCGTCCTCGCGCCCTGACCACACGTCGCTCCGTCACCCGGCCCTGGTCGCGCGCAGCCGCGACCAGGGCCGGCCGCGGTTGCCGCGCGTCCCTTCGCGGTGGCCGAGTAAGGGCGGGGAATGCGCGCCCCTCGCGGTGGCCGAGTAGTGCTGGAGGAGCGAAGCGGAGGAAGCACGTATCGAGGTCCCGCACCCCGCATTGTGCATGCCGCACAACCAATAACGAATCTCGTGCACACTGACCATTGTTCGCCATACCCGCGACCTCGTAGCTTCCGACGTGAAGATCCACTTCACGGAAGGAGCCGCGCATGGCTCATGGCGAGGACAACGCCCTATCCCGCGTCACGATGGACGACCGCCGTCATTGGTTCGGCATCGCCGTTCAGCGCTTCGGGCAGGTCAGTGCCCTGTCGCAGTTCCTGCTGGGTGCGACCATCGGCTACGGCATGACCTTCGGAAACGCTGTGCTGGCATTCCTTTTCGGCTCGGTGATCCTCGAGGTGCTGATGTGCATCGTCGGCCTCATCGGCCAGCGGGAAGGACTCAACACGGCGTTGCTCGCCCGCTGGACCGGCTTCGGCGAGATCGGCGCCTCGCTGGTCGGCCTCGCCATCGGCATCAGCCTGATCGGCTGGTTCGGCATCCAGTCGCAGATCTCCGCCGAGTCGCTCAAGGCCCTCATCGGCGGCGGTATGCCGACGTGGGGTTGGTCGGTGCTCTGCGGCCTGGTGGTGACCGCGATCGTCGCGGTCGGCTTCGGCGGCATGCAGTGGCTGGCCAATGTCACCGTGCCGCTCTTCCTCGTCCTGGTCGGGTGGTCCGTCATCTCGGAGCTGACGAAGCACTCGTTCCACTCGCTGCTGACCTCGCCCGCGCCGGGACCGCACATGTCGGTGTCGACGGGAACGGGCATCGTCGCCGGCGGTCTCATCGTCGGCGCGATCATCACCGCGGACATGACCCGCTACAACCGTTCCACCGCCGATGTGGTGAAGCAGACCGTGCTCGGCGTGACGCTGGGCGAATTCGGCATCGGGCTGGCCGGCGTGCTGCTGGCTCACGCCGCGGGCAGCGGCAACATCGTCGCGATCATCACCTCGTCGGTCGGCGTCGTCGGCCTGGTCATCGTGCTCACCGGCACGCTGAAGATCAACGACTGGAACCTCTACTCCTCCGCCCTCGGCCTGGTGAACTTCGTCTCGACGACCTTCCGCCACAACCTGCCCCGCGCGGCGACCACGGTGGCACTCGGCCTCGTCGGCACCGTGCTGGCCGCCGCCGGGATCCTCGGCCACTTCACCGAGTTCCTCACCACGCTGGGCGTCGTCTTCCCGCCCATCGCCGGCATCATGATCGCCGAATACTTCGTCGTGAAGGTATGGCGCAAGGACCTCGACGCCACCCGCGAGACCGGCCAACTGCCGACGTCCGCACCGCGCATCGTGCCGGCGACGCTCGTGATCTGGGCGATCGCCTCGCTGATCGGCAAGTACGTCACCTGGGGCATCCCGAGCATCACCTCGCTGGTCGTCGCGATCGTTCTGTATGTCGCAGCCGGCCAGGCCGGCCTCGTCAAGGGCGTCGGCGCCTCCCGGACGCCCATCGCCGCCGAGGAACCCATCCCCGAGCGCGTCGCCTGAGTCAATCGGCCCTGAGTCAATCGGCCCACAGTCAATTGGCTGCGCCACCAACAGTTTTCAACTTCCAAGGAGAGCAATGCATATCGGAATCGATGTCGGCGGCACCAACACCGACGCCGTCCTGATGGACGGGACCAAGGTCCTCGCCGGAGTGAAGAACTCGACGACCGACGACGTCACCACCGGCATCGTCCAGGCCATCGACGGCCTGCAGGCCGAGCACGCCTTCGACGCGTCGACGATCACCGCGGTGATGATCGGCACCACCCACTTCATCAACGGCCTGGTGGAGGCCAAGCGCCTCGCGCCGACCGCCGCGCTGCGACTCGGCCTACCCGCCACGCAGGCGTTGCCGCCGCTGGTCGACTGGCCGGAGCGACTGCGTGCGGCGATCGGTGGACGCGCGTACCTGGCGCACGGCGGCTACGAGTTCGACGGTCGGCCGATCTCCCCCATCGACCATGACGAGCTGAAGCGGCACGCGGCGGACATGGCCGCGAATGGCGTTCGCTCCGTGGCGATCTCGTCGGTCTTCTCACCGGTCAACCACGACCTGGAGGTCGAAGCTGCCGAGGTGATGGCGACCGAACTCGGCCCGGACGTCGCGATCTCCCTGTCCCACGAGATCGGCCGGATCGGCCTGCTGGAACGGGAGAACGCGACCATCATCAACGCCGCGCTGCGCGAGATGGCGGTGTCGATCGTCGACGGCCTGACCGCGGCGGTGCGCAAGCACGGCATCGAGGCACCGATCTTCCTCAGCCAGAACGACGGCACTCTGATGGATGAGGACTACGTGCGCCGCTACCCGGTCGCGACGTTCGCCTCCGGGCCGACCAACTCGATGCGCGGCGCGGCCGCCACGAGCGGTCTGGCAACCTGCGCCGTCGTCGATATCGGTGGCACCACGTCCGATGTCGGCCTACTGATCAACGGCTTCCCGCGGGAGACGACGACCGAGGTCAAGGTTGCCGGCATACGCACCAACTTCCGAATGCCCGACGTGCTGTCGCTCGGCATCGGCGGTGGCAGCCTCGCGAACCCCGAGACCGCGTATGTCGGGCCCGAGTCGGTCGGCTACCACCTCACCGCCAAGGCGCTGGTCTTCGGCGGAAACACCCTGACCGCAACAGATCTCGCAGTCGCCGCCGGACGTGCGGACATCGGTGACAAGAGCCGGGTGGCTCACCTCGATGCCGGCTTCGTGCGCGCCGCCCTCGACGGCATCGCCGACCGGATCGCCGAGACCGTGGACCGGATGCGCACCTCCCCCGAGCCGATCCCGGTGGTCGCGGTCGGCGGTGGGTCCGTGCTGCTGGACGACGAGTTGCCGATCTTCGGCGCCATACATCGCCCGGACAACTACGCGGTCGCCAACGCGATCGGTGCGTCCATCGCCCAGGTCGGCGGTGAGATCGACAAGGTCTTCACCGTCGAGCCGGGCCGTCGCGACGCCATCCTGGACGAGGTGCGGCAGGAGGCCGTCGACAAGGCGATCGCCGCCGGCGCCAGCCCGTCCACCGTGTCGATCGTCGACTTCGACGAGGTCCCGATCCCCTACCTGCCGGGCAACGCGACGCGCATCCGCGCCAAGGCCGTCGGCGATCTCGAGATGGAGGACGCCCGATGAGCTGGACCCTGGACGCCGACCAGATCGACGACCTGGCCCGTGGTGCCGCGGTGCTCGGCACCGGTGGCGGAGGCGACCCCTACATCGGTGCGCTGCTGGCGAAACAGGCTCTGCGAGAACGCGGTCCGGTCACCGTGCTCACCGTCGACGAGGTGCCGGCGGACGCACAGGTCGCCATGGTGGCGATGATGGGCGCGCCGACGGTGATGGTGGAGAAGGTGCCCAGCCTCGCCGAGGTCACCGCCCCGTTGCGTGCCATGGAGGAGGTGCTCGGGCGACCCGTCACCCACGTGATGTGCGCCGAGGCCGGCGGGGTGAACTCGACGATCCCGATCGCCGCCGCCGCGATGCTCGGCCTGCCACTGGTCGACGCCGACGGCATGGGCCGCGCCTTCCCCGAGCTGCAGATGGTGCTGCCCACCCTCTCCGGCATCGGCGCCTCCCCGTTGGCCATCGGCGACGACAAGGGCAACACCGCGGTCCTGTCGACCGTCACCAACAACTGGGCCGAGCGCATCGCCCGCACCGCGTGCGTCGAGATGGGCTGCTCGGTGATGATCTCGCTCTTCCCGATGAAGGGTGACGAGGTCGCCTCCAGCATGGTGCCGAACACGCTCGCCCTGTGCCTGCAGATCGGCCGGGCGATCACCCGGGCTCGCGACGCCAACGTGGACCCGGTGGTCGCCGCCACCGAGGTGCTCGGCGGCCGGGAGATCTTCACCGGCAAGGTCACCGACGTGGAGCGCAAGACCTCCACCGGGTTCGCGCGCGGTCGTGCGCAAGTCACCGGTGACGGGGACGAGCTGGAGCTGAACTTCCAGAACGAGCACCTCATGGCTCGCCGCAACGGCGAGGTGCTGGTGACCACCCCGGACCTGATCCTGGTGCTGGAGCACGATTCCGGTGAGCCGATCACGACCGAGGGGCTGCGCTACGGCCAGCGGGTGCGCGTCGTCGCGGCGCCGAGCGATCCGCGCTGGCACGACGCGGAGGCACTGGCGATGGTCGGGCCGCGCTACTTCGGGTATGACGTGGACTCAACACGTTTCGACTGCCGCGTCGAGGCGATGGCATGAGTTGGGAACTGACCGCGGCGGATCTCCCCGACCTGGCACGCGGCGCGACGCTGCTCGGCACCGGCGGTGGCGGCGACCCGTATGTCGGGCAGCTGATGGTCGCGAATGCCCTTGGCAGCCGGTCGATCACGGTGCTCGACCCGGACGAGCTGGCGGACGACCTGGTCGTCATACCGACCGCACAGATGGGTGCGCCCACGGTCGTCATCGAGAAGATGCCGGCGGGCACCGAGCCGAGCCTGGCGCTGCAGACGCTCGAGGAGTATCTCGGCGTCAGGGCCGGCGCGACGATGCCGATCGAGTGCGGCGGCATCAATTCGATGATCCCGCTGCTGGTCGCCGCCGAGCGCGGCCTGCCGGTGGTGGACGCGGACGGGATGGGCCGGGCGTTCCCGGAGCTGTCGATGGAGACGTTCGCCGTGTATGGCGTCCACGGCTCGCCGCTCGCCCTGGCCGGCGAGCGCGGTGAGCGCGTGGTGATCGACACCGGTGACGACGACCGGCAGATGGAGTGGCTGGCGCGCGGCGTGACCATCCGGCTCGGCGGCGTCGCACACATCGCTGAATACGTGATGAGCGGGGCCGACGTCCGCCGTACGGCGGTGCCGCGCACCCTCTCAATGGCGCTCGCGCTGGGACGGGCGATCCGGCTGGCTCGTGAGGAGAAGCGATCGCCATTCGACGCGATCGAATCCGCGCTGGCGCCAACGCTTTACAACAAGATGGTGACCCTTTTCGAGGGCAAGGTGGCCGACGTCGAACGGCGCACCACCGAGGGGTTCGCCCGCGGTGTCGCCAAGATCGTGGCGGACGGTCCCGACGCGGCCGGCGAGCTGGAGATCCGCTTCCAGAACGAGAACCTGCTGGCGCTGCGGGACGGCGAACTGGTCGCGATCGTGCCCGACCTCATCTGTGTGGTGGAGCGCGATTCGGCAGAGCCGATCACCACCGAGGGCCTGCGTTACGGGCAGCGCGTGCGGGTCCTCGGCATCTCGACACCGGACCTGATGCGGACGCCGGAGGCACTCGCCGCGTTCGGACCGGGCGCGTTCGGCCTGGACAAGTCGTTCGAGCCGGTCGAGGTGATGGCGACCCGGTGACGGACGACCGCGCCCACGGAGCGGCCTGGCGAATAGCCTGAGCAGGTGCCACTGATCCTGGACCGCGCCGACATCCCGGCGCTCAGTCATGGCTACTCCCTGCTCGGTTCCGGGGGTGCCGGCGAGCCGACGATCACTGCGCTAATCGCCGAACACACCGGCCAGTGGCCGCTCACCGTGCACCGGGTCGACGAGCTGGATCCCAGCCTGACGTGCGCCGGCATTGCGGTGATCGGGTCGACGATCATGGTGGCCGAGAAGCTGCCGGGTCTGCGGCCGTATACCGGAGTGATCGAGGCGATCGAGCGCTGGCTCGATGTGCCCATGGCCGCGGTGTGCAACGCCGAAGGGGCAGGCATCAACGGCTTCTCGGCGTTGTTGCCGGCCGACGACCGGGTGGTCGTCGATGCGGACCTGTTGGGGCGGGCGTTCCCTGACCTCGACCAGATGACCCTGCTGGTGGACGAGGTGCCCGGCATCGTGGTGACGTGCGGCACCGGCGCGAACGGCGTCACCCTCGTTGCCGACGCGCGCCCGGTCGATGTCGAGCGGGTGATGCGCACGGCCACGACGTGCAGCGGTGGTTGGTCGACCTTTGCGGTGGGCGGTTTCACGGTGGGCGACCTGCGCGAGCACGCGGTGCCCGGTGGCATCGAGCGGGCGCTGCACCTGGGACGTAGCTACCTGGCGTGCGAGGAGACCACCGATCCTGACGAGATCGCGCAACGCCTCGGTGGACGGTTGCTCGGCTCCGGGCGGGTCGTCGGCATACGGCAGGAAGCCGGTCCTCGGGATCTGACGACATTCCAGCTGACCGGGGCGGACGGTTCAGTGCTGCGTCTGGTCGCCGGGTCGGAGTTCCTGGCCGTGCTGCGTGACGGCGAGTTGCTCTGCTCGTCGCCGGTGATCATCGCGGTGATCGATCGGCCGAGCCATCGGGTCCTGCAGGTGCCGGACGTGACGCAGGCGATGGACCTGATGGTGGTCGCCATACCGGCGCCGTCGTGGTGGACGGCGCAGCCGCACCGATTGCGTGAATCACTGCCGTCCCGTTGGGGATTCGACGGGTTGGACGCGCCGTGACCGCCGAGCTCAGCCTCCGCTCGCTGCTGGCCCATCCCGACACCGGCCAGCTCACCGTGCTCAGCGATGTCGACGCCCGCTGGGAGCAGGTGGTGATCGAGGTCGAGGAGAGCGACCTGCCCGACCACGTCGAGAGTGCACTGGCGATCCTGATCTCCCCCGCACCACGGGAGACCTGGCGGCTCGACCCGTTGCTGCGGCGGGTGCGGGACCGTGGTTTCACCGGAGTCGCACTGACCGGTGATGGCGTCGACGATCGCGTCGCGGCGTTGGGTCGGCGGCTCGGGTTGTGTGTGCTGCGCAGTGAACGCCCGACCCAATTGGCCACTGCCTGTTGGCAATTGATCGAAGCTCGCGACGCGCTGACCGTCTGGGCGGTGCAGCGCGTGGTGCGGTCGATCGAATACCGGGCCACCGACCTCGGCGACCTGCTGCAGCACGTGAGCGGCAGTCTCGGCCAGGCCGTTGCTCTGGTGGGCCCGGACGGGGTGCTGCAGGGCGCCGGTGACCTGCCATCGGCGGACCTGTTGGCCGCGGTGTCGTTCGACGCTCGCTGGCTGGATGTCGTGCGTGCGGGTGACGAGTTTGCCGTGTCGGTGCCGGTGGCAAGTCCCAGCCGGCAGGGCCTGCGCGTGCTGCTGCACGGTCGTGACGTCGGCGCCGCCCAGGAGCGTGCCTTCGGCACGGCGGTGGAGATGCTGATGCCGATGGTGGCCGCTCGGCTGCTCATCGATCACGTCGACGAGGTCGCCGACGTGTCTCGCTCGGCGGCACTGCTGATGGACTTCGTGGACGCCAAAGGCGTTGACCCCGCACTGGATCGGCGGCTGCGAGCGCGCCGGTGGTCGACCGGCGGATACCACCTCGGTTTCCAGACGATCGGCCGCGGACGAGTCGACCAGCTGGAGTTGCTGCGGCTGGTCAACGGTGAGCTGGCCAAGCTCGACCTGGACACGCACGCCACGACCCGAGGGGCCGGGGTTGCCGGGTGGCTGACTTTCGCGCAGGCGCCGGACCGCAGCACGGTGACCCGGCAGCTCCGGGCGCTGCGCGAGCTGCATCGACGGGTCTCCCGCGACTTCGACATCGCGACCGGTGTCGGAGCGCTCGGCGACGGTCCGTCCGGTCTGCGCGACACCCTCGCCCAGGCAGCCGACGCCGCCCGGCTCGCGGCCGACCGGGAGCGAGCGGGTTGGTTCCTGCCGGTCGACAGCCTCGGCCTGGAGCAACTGATCCTGGCCTGGACCATCGGAGACAGCTTCACCCAGGCGGCCGAGTCGCTGCTCGAGCCGCTCGGAGCCGGTGACCGTGAACTGCTCGCGGCCTACCTCGACCAGGAGTCGTCCGTCACCCGCACCGCGGAAACCCTCGGCCTGCACCGCAACACGATCACCGGCCGCATCCAGCGCATCCAGGAGCTCCTCGGTGTCGACCTGCACGAACCGCAGACCCGCCTGGCGCTACAGCTCGCATGCCGGGCCTAGTCCTCGACGACCTAGCGCGGATCGAGGGGTCACGCGGGTCGAGGAACGAGACGTCAAGCGGGTGGACACCAAGTCCGATCGCGCCTGCGCAGCGTCCGGCCACGAGTGGATAACTACTGACGCTCACATCGGTGACGCCGGATAATAGGGAGTCGATTGCGTTGCCGGCGCTACGGTTTCGACGAGCCAGTCGCCCGTCCCAACGAGTACAGCGCGATATCAACATCTCTTGGCAGCCACTGAAGTCCAGCCCGCCGCGCGGCGTCAGCGAGTTGCTCAACCAGTCCCATGTATCGCCCGTACCGCCCACGTTGCGCGGACAAGGTGAGCCCAAGTTTCTCAATCCCGCTCTGGGCCCGTCGGTCGTACACAGCCATTCGGGTCGGTGCTGCTACGAACAACACTGCAGACGCCAGCGCGTCACCGCGATCGAACGCAGGAATCGCACTGAGCGCCCGTCGACCATTGACCGCGCCCTCGGCGATGGAACACGACGTGTCGGTCACGCATGCGAGCGCCGTTCCGGTCGCCGCACGAACATCTTCATCGGGTGTCACCATCAACGCCTTGGCCCACCGGCTACTGGCGTTCAGACGTTTCCACAGCACCACCGATCCGATGTCCGCCTTACCGAGACAACGCTGTGAAGTTGCCCGATCGAAGATCACTTGCAAAGCATCGTCATACGCCGGCGATACCTCATCGTCGTACTCTTCGCGAGCTTGTACGAGGCGATCGACGGCGTTGTCGGGCACGCGTTGGTTTAACTCCTCCATGTCCATATGGTCGCAGGAACGCTAGGCGAGTAGGACGAACTTCGGAGAACGTGCTCTGTTCGAGCTGTGCGTGGTCAAGTGCTCTCGACACCCAGCACCCGAAGGACCGATGAATTACGATTCATTCCGCGTGAACGCACGCCTGCCTACATCACTCGTTCTGTCCCTCGGTGGAGGCATTGAGGATTCGCCGGAACACATCAGAGCCAACCATTTCGATCGAAGGTCCAACATGCCGTCACTCCCCGAGGAGTTCCAGCCCGACGCGGACGACACCACCGCGATCCGTCGCCGTACCGATGGCACCGGTGCGCTGTGGCTGCTTCGCAAGGAATCGGATCGGACCATCCTGACGCGGTGGGACAAAACTGGGACTGGCGCCTGGTCCACACCACGAGCAACTGATTTTCGTCTGCCCTGTGACGCGATTCGTAGCGATCCGGACCTGACAACTCTTGGGATTAACGAAGCCACTGAGTACACGACACGGGATGTCGATACGCTACTGGACCTCCTCACCCCTGACGGAGCCGCAGGCGAGCCGAACGCGGTCGAATGGCCATTCGACGTGGACGACTACCTAGGCGATGACGAGGACTTTTGCGGACACGAAGGTCTCACCCAACGGTACGCACGGATCAACGGTTGTCGAGTCCAGTTCGCTGAGAGTTCAGGCAACGGCGTTGTCGCCTTCTTCACCTCCGAAGATCGGGTCTCCGGCACTTCGCTCGCCGAGTTTGCATGGTCCACGGAGTATGGCGGCAGTGCGTCGGCGTTGATCCGGACCACGACGGGAAGAGCAGTGGCGTGCGGCGCCAGCGACCTGGGCGGCGTTGTGCACGGTTTCAGGTTCTGTCCTGATCCGCAGGGGACTGCACATCTCATCCACGAATGGCTTCAGCACGTCGAGTATCTATGTCTCGGTGCCTTCGGCGCCGCGGCGATCGCACTTGAGCCGTTCGATCCGACTAACGAACTTGCGCCCGCTATGCGCGAGGAATGGCAGGAACGAATCGCGGGCTTGAGCGATGAATACTCTGAGTCGCTCCGAATGAAGTTTGCCGTGGATGAGGACGCCAACGTCGCGGCTCGCGAAGTGCTTCGATCCAATGCGACGTACAGGACAATTGCGGATGCGTTCAGCCATCCCGCAACAGGCGATTGGCTTCTCGCAGCGCTGAGCGAGGGTGACCTTGACCCGCTCCGGTAGATGGCTTCTACCCAGCTGCCTTCCGCACCGTCGACGCTTCCACGTGGGTTGTTCCTTCCATCGTGCGATAGACGCGCCCGGTCACCCTCACAGGTGCATCCGGAACAAGCAATTCGGTTCTGATCGTGGCGAAGACTCGAGGAAACGCCAACGCCGTAACGGTCAAGTCACCCTGAGCGATCGTCAGTGCAGCCCAATCGTTGCCTGCGACAGTGCGTTTCAGCTGTAGATGGCGAAGCGCTCCGACAACGGACACCCGACTGCCCGCCGCGAGATGCGGAAGGTCAGCGACTTCAGTGCTCGTGGACATGATCGAAAACTAGCGTTGTGGTCCGACAAGCTAAGTGACTGCCGCCAACTCGGCGACGATCTCAACCAGGTTGGCCGCCTCCGAAGCCGTTGGACTGAGTTCAAACGCGTGCTGATGGCACGCGTTGGAGAGCCGCGCCCACGCGAACTCGGCCCGGTCAGCCACCAACGGATCAGCCGCATAAGCGACCTCGAGACAGGTCAGCGAGCTCGCCATCGTGGCCCGGCCGACCGGCCGGCCCTTCGCTGATAGCAACTCCCGCACAACCTGTTCGAGCGCCGACCTGGCCAACCAGCACGCGATGCGATTGCGGCTCGGCGAAGTGCTGTCGAGCACGTCCCGTGCCTGGTCGAGTATGGCGACGGCGCTCACTGCTTCTTCTGTCCGTCGCGGATGTCTTTGACCATGTCCTCGGCATACTGCACCGCGACGTCGGGATCGGTGCCAGCAGCGAGGCCGTTGTGCAACCCGCTCGTGGCGATACCAAGCCCCACCCTTCGATAGCCCCTCGTGAGCCATGGGCTGAGGTCCCGCACATCGTCGAAGACCGCCAAGCTGACCCGGTTGCTCGTGCTGTGCTTCTCACGCCACAGCGCCTCGAGGTCCGCCAACGACTCGCCACGGCTGAGGCGGCGTTCGAAGAAGATGTCGCGCGCGCACGACTCGACGGCGAACCTGATGAGACCAGGCAACGTCTTGCGCAGCGTCTCTTCCGGCAATGCCTTGTCTCGCAACAGCGCTCGCGCATCGCGCAGGTAACGACTCGTCGGATCGGAGCCCACATTGACGGCGACCTTGGAGTCCGCAGCACGAGTCACCTCAAGGATGCGGGCACCGACACGAGCACGGCGAGCTGCTGCCGGCAACCGGTCATCATGCGACAGCACGATGACCTGTTGTGTCTCAGCGAGTTTGGCGAGCAACTGCACAAGGCCCTCGACCTTGGCCGGGTCCATCGCCTGGACCGGGTCGTCCAGCACGAGGAACCGGAACGGTGACTCCGGCATCGACGCTCGCGGCAGGAAGAGCGCCAATGACAAGGCGTGCAGCTCTCCTTGGCTCATGACAGCGAGCGCACCGGTGTCTTTTCCATCGACCGCAGCTGACAGGTTGACGCGTCGCCGCGTGTTGGCACCTTCCAGTGTCAGCGACCCGAGCTCCACGTTGCTCTCCTGGCGAAGCTTGGACCAGGCGTCTCGCGCAGCGTCGGCGATCGGCAGGAGCCGTTCGTTCTTCAGCCGTATGTCGTTGTCCTTCAACCACTTCGCCGCTGCTGCGAGCGCGTCAGCCTGCGGCTTCCGCTCCAACCACTCATCCCACGCGGTGCAGAAGGCCGCAATCCTGGCGGCGACCGGCGCCCAGAGGTCCTGCCGCGCTTGCAGTTGCGCATCCGCCGCTTCGCGCAGCGCCGAGACAGCCTCCGCAAGAGCGAGCACGTGATCGTCCAGGTGCTTGGCCAAGTCAAGGTCGCCGGCAGGTGCATCTCCCCACGTGTCCCAGGCACGACGTGAATTATCAACAACCACCTCAAGACTCGCTATGGGCGATGTCCGAAGAGCATCAGGCAGTGGGTCGATGAGACGCCGTGCCTCTCGCCGGCCGACGTCAAGTCGTTCTCGCGCTTGCCGTAGCTGCGCGAGCTCGGCCTCTTCGACGCGCAGTAGCTCCCGGCTCGACTGCGCCCAAGACTCGTCGAGTTCAGCACCGTCACACACCGGGCACGTCATGTCGCCGTACTGCTCATGCGCGCTGAGCGCCTGCGCGCGAAGATCGGCTCGAGAGACTCGCAACGCGAGCTGGCTCGCCCCGACCTCGGCCATACCTTCGACGGCAGAACGTAGCTCCGAGGCGGCTACTGCGACGGCATCCATGTCTGGTGCGTTAACTGCAGCGAGGGACCGAATTCCTGACAGCTCAACAGAATTCGCAGATTCACTCCCCGTCACCACGTCACGCAGAAAAGTCGTGTCTGGCTTGGTCTTGTTGAGCAACGCGGCTACCTGCTGCGCACGCTCGTCATCCAGGTCGGCGGCGTTCTGGTGCAGTTGCCTGCGTTGAGCATTTAGTTGTGTCTGAGTCCCACGAAGTGGTTTGGCCCGTGCGTCGAGCCGCGCGATGGCGTCAGTCAGCTGCTCCACGCCCAGTGCCTTGGCCAGTGCATCGTGCAACGCGCTCGGCCCCGCTTCGAGCAGCCCGCCAAGCTCGTCATACGACATCATCGGCCGATATGTGTCGAGCGCAGCAGACCAGCCGAGCGACCCGGTGCCGTCCTCGCGCTTGCAACCCGGACGCTGCATCCAGGATTTGAATGCGTCGACGTGCTCCTCGCCCGCTGCCCACCCGACACCGACTTTGGTGATGCCCTCGCCTTCCTCGGCAAGCTCAACGACGATCGCCGCCTTCTTGGGCTGGTGCAGGTTGCGCCACTGCGTCCGCCATTGCGAGGCCTTGTTCTTCCAGCGGTATGTCGACCCGGTCAGCGCCATCTCGAGGGCCTCGGCGATGCTCGACTTCCCCGAGCCGTTGCGCCCCGCGACGATGGTCAGCCCAGGAGCCGCACTGAAACCAACCTGGACCGGCTCGCCGATTCCTCGAAACCCTTCAACACGTATGGATTTCAGGAACGCACCGACCGGATCAACGGGTTCTTCCGCTGCTAGCTCGGCGACAGTTTGTTTGTCGCCGTGTTCCAAGTATTCGTCGAGAGCGTCATCGCCTTCGAGCGCCGCGAGCACGAGCAGCCCGACCTCAGGATCAAGGTCCTTGTCCTCGTCGATCCGCCGTCCCACCCAGCCCGTGATGTCGACTGTCATGACCGAGAGCTAGGAGCCAGCATCGACACTGACGTCGCAACACTCGCGGTCACGAGCACCGCGCCTCGAGCTCGGCCAGTACCTTTCGTTCGTGGGAGTTGATCTTCCCGTCGACCTCCGCAGCGGCCACTCCGAGGCGATAGAGACCCGACCGCCCTTCAGGAACATCCTCAACGAGGCTCCAGACGAACTCGCGGTCGACATTGATGACCTCCCTCAGCTCCAGATCAAAGATGTCGTGAGTGGAATCCATGACCGCGATCAAGTGACGCATCAGCATCGTTTCAGCCTCATTGATCTTGCCGTCCACGGTGATGACGAGCCAGGCAACCCACAACGCAGCGCGGTGTGCAGGAGAGCTCTTCACGACTGAGCGCGCCAGCTCACGCACCGCGGCTTCGGCGCGATAGTTGCTGCGCGCATAGTTCCCGGCCACTTTGGTGCTCCAGTAGTTCATCGAGGTCGCCAACGGAATGCCGACCGCCGGCAATGCGAACTTGATGACGTTGCGCTGCAGCAGGTACTTGCCGATAACCGGCAACGACTTGCCTGCGCTCAGTGTCGCTCCCGAGTAGATCTTCTTGACCAGTGGGCGAACGACGACCGGCACTCCCTTGGTCGCTGCTCCGGCAGCGTCCCCGGCGCCTTTGACCGCGAACGCGACCCGAATGAAACGCCACAAATCCTCCGGGTCGTCGAAGTCGATGGGGACGCGATAAAGGACGGCGATGTCGTAGGCCAACCGCAACTGGATCGTCGTGGTTGAGAAAAGGTCTGCGCTGAAGGACAGTGCGGCCGCGGAACCGGTGATCGGTGACGCACCACCAAGGCTTCCGATCGTCGCCGCGACCGCGCCGGTGTATGCCGATGCGCTCAGCCCGCCTTCGAGGGCCGCGTAGCGAGCCGCCATCTTGATCCGAGCGTTGACGATGCCGTCGCGCGGCATGCCCGGGTACTTGCTCTCGAAGTACGCCGAGTCGACCTTCTCCCGGTATTGCTTCAGGGCGTGCGACAACAGTTTGGCAAACCAGGAGCCACTCTTGAGATCATCTATCGTCAGATCGGCGGCGAGTTCCTTCATCTCCTCGTAGTGACGACGGATGGGGCCATCTTCATCCGACACCGCTTCGAGCTCGACGCCGGCGCTCTTCGCCCCCGGCACCTCGCCGAGATCGGAAGCCACAGCCTCCGCATCGAGATCGTCAGCGTCTGTGGGCGCAGCTATCCCCTGGTCAGTCATGTCAGTCCCTTCCAATTCGAACTGCGAGCATTGAAGCACGGCGTCGACCGTCCCTTAGGGCGCTTCGCCAGAACGTGACAGTGACGTTGCGCAGGCGTCGCTCCGCTGGGCCAGGGCCGCCGCAGTACGCTTCGATTTCTTGCGCTCTAGAGCTACGCCACGCGGCATACGTGCGAACACGAAAGTTGAGACCGATGACCGAACGCACCTTCCAGTCCGGCTGGTTCGCTCTGTATCCCGACAACACACCACGGCTCGCCTACGCCGAAATGACGGTGCGTGTAGGGCACAGTGCTCGTGCCGAGATCTCCTGGGAACAACCAGGCACCGACAGTGGTGTCTACAACGGAATCGACCTGAGGTACATGAGATCTCGAGCTTCAGTTGCCACGTTCATGTGCCTCGACCCTTTCGACTCCTGGAGCCGTGAGGACACCGTCACATTGCCCACAGACCTGCGGGCGCGGATGCGGGATCTTGTCGATGGTGCAGATTCGGACCTCAACGAACTCTTCTCCATCCTCGCCGCACAAGATCCCGCAATGATCGCCGCGATCGACAGCTCCGACGTTGTTGACGAAGTAGCCGCTGGCCCGGATTTGCCGGCAAGCGACAACGTATGGCGAGCAGCGCCCGACACGTCCGTCCAGTCGATCCGTCCGTGGTGGCAGTCTCGAGACCGCGCAGAGAATGAGCCTGACGACGACTTGGCCGAACTCGCCAAGATCAGCCCAGAAGCAGCGGCGATCGCCCGACGCATGGGGAACACTCGCCCTATGTCGTGATCCGCCCGGCACCTGGCGCCAGGAGGGCCATCAACTGAGCACTCGCTCCCACGCTCCGTGCTCCTGCAGGAACAGCAGAACACACTTCGACACGGTCCGTCCGGTCGACGTCTCGACCATCCGCCGGTATGCCTCTAGCTGCGGCTTGTAGAACGCGACTCGCGCTTTCAGGGCCTCTTCCGGCACTTGATCAGTTTTGTAATCGACGATCACCAGCGAGCCGTCGTCGTCCTCGTAAAGCAGATCGATGATTCCTTCGAGGATCTGCGAGTCCCCGTCCGGTATGCCGACGTACATCTCCCGCCAGTGCCGTCGCACGGACGCATGCCGGACGACGCTGTGAGACAACGCATTTCGTGCGAGCTTCTCCACCAAAGGCTGATGCGCAGTGACTCCTTCGGCGATGCATTGGGCAGCGGCTGCCGCGGAAACGTCCGAGCCGTCGCCGCCAAGGTCGACCGACTGCAACGCGCCGTGGACCGCACGACCGATGGCGCGACCATCGCGCCCCTTCGCCCATGCAGGAGTATCAAGGCTGCGAGCGCCTTTCGCCGCTCCCGGTGGCAGCATGTCACCCTGCGCCTCGCCATCGCCATCGGGAGGGACCAGCGCATCCGGCTCAGTCCCCTCAAGTCCCGATGCGCTGCGCGACCATGGCACCCGGGTGCGCTTAGTCGCGACATTGATCTGTGTCTGCCACTCCGCGAAGGGCGGCGGCGGATCCACGACACGCGCGGACGAGCCAGGCAGGGAAGGAACGTTTCGCACGTCCAGCACCAAGGCGCCGGACTCGGCGGCTCCGTCCGCGCTCAGTCGATAGGCATTGCTATCGGACCTCCTGGACGGTCGATGCAGCGACACCACCAAGTGGTCGCGGGCGCGAGTCGCCGCGACATACATCAGGCGTGCTCGCTCCAGCCCGCTCATCTGCTCGTCGATGGGCGCTTGTTCCTCGAATGTCAGTGTCGCCAGGTCATTTCGGAGCCGGACGTCGTAGTCGGAGTCTTTCCAGAGGATCTGTACGCCGCGGTTGCCGCGTGGAGCAGACGCGAGACCGGAGAGCATCACCATCGGGAACTCCAGGCCCTTCGCGGCGTGGATCGTCATGATCCGCACCGCGTCGACGTCCAGCTCGGGGAGCAGCGACTCTGAAGCCTGTGCGGACTCCTGCGCCTGGCCAGCAGCCCAGGCGACATACGAACGCAGACCGCCGTGCTCGACTTCTGCCCACGCCCTCGCCTGATCGATGACATACCTCAGCCGACGCCACGAGTCACGAGCTCGCGGCCCGTCGTCGCCAGCAAGCTCGAAGACGCGCCGGTCAGTCGCGAGTCGCCCCAGCACCTCACTCGGAGACATCCACGACGAGTCAAAATGCAACCGCCGCAGGTAGGCAACACAATGTCCGACCGGGTGGTCCATCAGCTCATCGGGAACCTTCCGGCGCAGGTTGAACCAGCCACCGTCACGCTTCCAGGTCCACAGGTCATCGTCACCGCAGCCGAAGAGTTGCGAGCGAAGCGCAGTGACGAGCGATAGCTCATCTGAAGGGTCCGCGATGGCGCGCGCTGCGGCAAAGAGCGCACGAACCTCGGGTGCGCCATACACCAGCGAACTCGCGTCGGAGCGGTAGTCGATGCGCGCATCGTCCAATGCTGCTTCCAGATACGGCAGCGACGTGCGCGCAGGTATGAGGATGGTGATGTCGCGCTTACGCAGCGCACGCCACTCCCCTGACCCGTCTTGCGTCGTCCACCGTTCGTGAATCGCCTTGCGTATGACGGCCGCAACTTCATCCGCCTCGATGCGCCGCACTTCGGCAACCGACATCGACTTGTCACCGTCCTGGTGTGGCTCGGTGCCGAGCACCGCCACCGGCGGGCCGATCGTCGCGCCATCTCGCACTGGCGTGAGTGCTTCGTATGCCGGCTGCGCTTGGCCTTCCTCCGTGATGTGCTTCCCAAAGATGGCGTTGATCCAGTCAATGATCGGCGCTCCAGTCCGGAAATTCGTTGTCAGAGAGACGGATTGGCCAATCACTTCGCGCGCCTCAAGGTAGGTCCGGATGTCAGCCCGACGGAACCGGTAGATCGATTGCTTCGGATCGCCGACCACGAAAAGCGAGCCGGCCGGCATTGCAATGTCGCGCCAATCGTCCTGTTCAGCGTCAGCACCGCCGGCGATGCGAGTGGCGATTTCAATTTGGATTGGATCAGTGTCTTGGAACTCGTCGAGAAGCAACCGCTGGTAACGCTCATGGAGCGAAGCTCGCGCCTCAGCGTTGCTGCGTAGGAGCTCCCGGGCCAGGACGAGGAGGTCGTGAAACTCGAGGGTGCCGTTGTCGCGACGTTCCGCCGCCGCTACGAGCACGGCGCGAGCGCACCAATGCACCAAGTTGCGCAGGAGGGAAGTCTGCACCGATCCGAGTTGCTGTTTAGCGTCCTCGGAGAGCGACCGCACCGCAGCGCGTACGTCCTTGATATCGCATCCGGTCCAATTCCCGGTGCGGCCCTTGTTGCCAACCCTGAGGTCGGGGCAGTCGCTCAACCAGCCGAGGCGTGACACGAGATCCGTTGCCTCCGAACGGCGTTCGAACCATTGCTCGATCTCGAGCAGCGACCCCAGCATCAGATCGCTCGCATCCTGGCAATGCTTCCGCAGGTCCAAGAGAGCACGGGCGTCGGCGACGATCGCCGTGATGCTCGGCGCGACCAGCTTCTCGACAGGATGCGTCAGCACATGCGAGTCGATGAGGTCCCAGTCGTTCCCGAGCTGCGTCGTCACTTGCTGCAGCTGTCGCTCGCTGACGCCGAGCTGCCTTGCCGCCATGAGGCTTTCGCTGATCTCGTCATCGTCAAGCATCCGTCGCCACATCGTCCGCCAGCGCGACTCGGCGGCGACCGATGAGCCGACCGAGTCCAGCACCTCGATGGCCGGCGGTATGCCAGCCTCGATGGCGTGCTGCACGAGGATGCGTTGGGCGAACGCGTGCAACGTTCCGATGGCGGCGAGGTCGAGACCATCCAATGCAGCCGCCGCCCGCTCGGCGTCTTCGGTTGCATGCGCCCTTTCGAATGCCGTCCGCAGCCGTTCGCGCAGCTCAGCGCCGGCTCGCTCGGTGAAGGTCACTGCCGCGATCTTCTCGATGCTGATGCCGTCGCGCAGCACCAGGGTGCAGATCCTCGCGACGAGAGCGGAGGTCTTGCCTGACCCAGCGCCGGCATCTACGAACAGCGTCTGGTCGGTCCGCTCCCGGATCCGTTGGCGCGCAGCGGAGTCGACGACGCCTTCCTGTGCGTTCGTGTTCACTCGCCCTCCTCATCGACCAACGCTGCAGGCTCGATCAGTGCTACCAACTCGCGCAGTTCGGCAGTCCTGCGTAATCGCCGCCAGCGGGCACGCACTTCGCCATACCCGAGCCCGTCGGGGTTGCAGTATTGGCATTGCACCCAGCTGAAGTCGTCGTCCTCCGGCGGTCGATGTGGGAAGAGCCCGTTCTCGATGGCCTGTGACAGCGTGCCGAGTGTCTCGCGGTAGCGCGCATCGACGGCGGCGGTCAACGGAAGTGGGACACGCTCGGTGCCATCATCGTCTCCGACAAACCAGTACTCCGCTTCAACGGGCGTCTGGTCGTCGCCATACAGGGCGCGCACGCCGTAGCCGTATGCCGGTAGCTGCAGTTTGCTGCCTCCGAGCACCGGATCAGCTTCACCAATATCCTTGTAGTACTTAGCTTTTCCAGTCTTGATGTCGGTCACGATCAGAGTGCCATCGGCTCGTCGGTCGACTTTGTCGGCGGATCCTTTGAGGCGGATACGACCACCCGGGACGTCCAACTCGACGATGTCGTCCTCGGTGAACCCGAAGCGCACCTCGCTCCCGACAACCTCAAGCTTGTGAACCGCACGATGATCGTCGTCAAGGTCGAGCATGCGAGCCAGCGTGGTCTTCAGCTCGGCGAGCGATTGCCGCCACAATCGCGGGTGGCCGGCCCGCCCGGTCTGTTCGAACTCCACCGCGTGCTCGTCGGCGATCGCGTCGAGCCGTGCTCGGGCGCCGGTCCCCCAGGGTTCGCCGAACCCCGGCAGCTCTCCTGCGGCCGCAGCTTCGCTGATGAGTACGTCGAAGCAATGGTGGATGAAGTTGCCGAAATCCATCCGACTGAGCTCTACGATCGACTCCGGGTCCTCGATCGGCTGAACATGCAGGATCCGTCGAACGAAGTATGTGTGCGGACAACCGGCATACTCCTCAAGAGTTGTCGGAGCGACCCGCTCATTCTCGGAGAAGGGCGACCGTCGGCCCCCATCTATGCCGAGCATGCCGTCGAAACGGCCTCCGGCATCACCGCTTCGACCAGCGACCAGCTGCCGCACGGCCGAGAGGGCGACATCCGGGAACGCCTCTTGGGCCAGTCCCGCGCGCAATCGCCATTCCTGTTCGTTCGCAAGGTGTTTCGTGCTCGTCAGGCCGGCTGTGTATGACGCGACATCTTCCAGCCCAGCGGCGTCGGCGAACCTGGTGGCCTCGATGGAGTCGTCGCCGCTGAGCTTGCGAATGCTCGGAAGCAGCCAACGGCTCGGGATCCGGTTCGTTTGCTGCCGCAAGTCACCGCGAGCGAAGGTCGCGATCACGGTGTCGGCCGATGCAAATGCCGCGAGTAGCGCGCGGTGCTTTTCAGCGATGCGTTCTCGGAGGGTCACCAACGCATGGTCTGACGTCTCGCGCACGGCTTCCGGCAGGAGCGGATCATCGCTGAGCCGCCCGGGATAAATGTCCTCCGACAGGCCGCAAACGATCACGACATCCAGGTCGAGACCGATCGCCGACTCGACCGGTCCGACATAAGCGCCTTCGCCGAAGCGGCCAACTCGGATCGACGCCGACTGAAGGTCAGCAGTCACAACGTCTTCGAGCGCGGCCAGGTTGACGGGTGTGGATGATTCATCGAGTACCGCGAGGCCGTCGATCGCGCGTAGCACGCTCCCACGCGCGTATTGCTCGTCGCCTGGCAGCGTCCTCAAACGGTCGTCGGGAACAACCGACAGGATCAGGCGCCGCAATCGATCGGCTGCAACGAACCAGCTCGAGGCCTCGCCCACTGCTTCGAGTCCAGCACGCAGGGCCTGGGTGGTGCCTTGTAGGGCTTGCGCCTGCGAGATGCGGTGTTCGAGGTGTCCATCGGGGTCGTCACGCAACTTCAAGTCGGCGATAGTCGCGCCCACGCGCTCTTCCCAGTCATTCCCACCGACGACACCACAGTTGCGCGAGAGTCGCTCCCAACTGGCAGTAGGAATCGGCTGTCCATTGACGTCAACTGTCGGGACTTCCGCGAGTGTCTGCATCACGGCACCTCGTGGATAGCCTGAGCGGTGAATATCCAGCAGCCCCAGCACAAACCGCGCATACGCCCGCTCAACGACGGGCCGCGACCCGGGGCCGTTGAACGTCACATCGGCCGCCTGCAACTGCTCGTGGAGGATGCGCGCATACGGTCGGCGATTGCCATAGAGCACGGCGATCCGATGAGCGGGATGAGAGTCCAAAGCCGCCACCACTTCACGGGTTACAGCACGCACCTCGTCGTCAGCGTCGGATGCGTGTATGACGCGCCGTGCCGTCGCCATCGCTGCGTCGGGAACGTCGATACTCTCCTGTCCCAGGATCGCTGCCGCTGTGCGGCGCGACCCTTCGTCGGTCCGCGCATAACCAGTGAGGCCGAGGAGCACATGAGTCTCGGCCTTTGACGCAAGAGCCCGCAAGAGCGCGATCTCCAGCGGGTGCATGTTCCCGGGCAAGTAAATGACCGTCGGAGCCAGTCCGTCTCCAGCACGGAGATTATCGGCCGCCACCCGGAGTAGTTCGGCCCCGTCGTACCAGTCGCCGGACAATGCGCCCCAGACCTCGTTGTGGGTCCGGATGACCTCCCGGACGAGCGTCCCGCTGGCTTCGTCAAGGGTCGCAAGCGTCGCCTCGCCAACCTGCCGCAGCTCACGGGATGCCCGTCCAACAGCGAGCGCAGTGGCCGGATGTGTTGCGACCCGGCCAAATTCGCCCGGAGAGGCGATGAGCCCGTCTCGTATCCGCGCGGTGACGAGCGCGTCCGCGGCCGGCCGGCTGCCGTCTTTCGCAAGCACCGGAGCCGCGATCCGCTCGGCCAACCCGGCCACGGTCAAACACTCCACAGCTGCAATGCCGGGCTGCCCAGCCCCAAGCCCGGTCGCCAACGCCCGACGGACCGTCAGGCCTGCCAGGTGGTTCGGGACAATAACGGTGACCGGTGCCAGCATGTCGCCCGCCTTGACCATGGACACCACGTGGCGCAGCTTGTCGATCGCTGCCGGGCCATAGGCAGCACCGTGAAGTCGTGACCCACCCACGGGTTGTCCTCCTCCATTTGCTCTGCAAGACGACCGACCGAAGTTCTTGAGCCGGGCGTGGGGCCTCAGCTCGACACGAGTTGCATGAGCTTGGTGTAGTCGTCGACCACGTCGTAGATGACGCCCTCGCCACTCTTGTCACTCAGAGCTGCGAAGAACTTCTTCGCACAGTCGATCTTTGCTTCTTCAACACCCTTGAGTTGCAGCGTCGAGAGCGACCCCTTGGTTTCAGCGACGAAGTAGACATGCTTGACCGATCCCTCATTGAAGGCGATCGCCCAGTCCGGGTTGTAGTCGCCCATTGGAGTTGGGATGAAGAATCCGCGTGGCAGCTTCGCGTAGACGGCGACTTCTGTGCTCGTATCCAGCTCGTTGACGAAGGCCCTTTCGACCTTCGAGTCGGTCACCACGTAGTCGTAGACATGCTTCTTCAACTTTTCACCAGCGTGAGTAAAGTCCTGCTTCGTCTGGTTATCGGTGAATATCGCTGTGCCGTAACGATCTTCGAGCGCATCGTAAGTCAAATGTTCAACGATCACGGTCGCCTTCTGCTCGTTGGTGAGTCTCGCGGCTTCGGTTATGAACTGCTCCGGGTTGAGGCGGAACTTCGCGAACGTCGCCGGCGTCACCGCCGTCAGGATCGCCGCGACCGTTCGCCGGGTCAGTTTGGTCTTCTCGGCAATCTCACCCAGCAGGTCGTACTTCACCTGGGAGTATGCCGACACCGTCTCGGTCTGCGTGGTGATTGTGCTCTTCTTGAAACTTGCTCCAGCAGACAAGTCGTCGGCGTCAATCTCGGCGAGCTGCTCGCCAGCCTCAGTGACGTATTGCATCGGCGCGACGTTGAGGTGCTGGTCCAGCGCGTAGACGCATTTGCTCACCAACTCGGCCGAGTCGAACGCCACCTGGTAGACGGCCTTGTGATTGATCCTCGCCCACAGAGCTTGGAATTCCTTCCTGTCGAAGTTTGCCCGGTTGAACGGAATCGCCTTGGGTTTCCGGTCGTTGGGCGGCGTCGGCAGGTCAAGGTAGAGGGTGTCGACCAGTGGCCAGAGGAAGTCAATGACCGGCGGTTTGAGCAGTGGCGATGTGGGCAGGGCGAGCGTGCCGGCTTCCTTCGCCTCCTTGTACGCGTCCGAGATGGTGTCGTCGTCGTTGAGGTAGTCGTTCTTGATGAGGTGCTTGTAGAGCGCCTGAGCGACCGCTTCTTCGACGACGCTTTCGCCGGACTCCATCTGAATTGTCTTGCCAGTGAAGAACTTGACGGTCGCCTTTCGCGGCCGCGACGCCAGCGACTCTGCGATCTCCTTCTGCAACCCGTCAACGAAGTCGGTGTACGACTCGTCGGTGACGACTGTGAGTTGGTTGATGTCGTGGACAGTGACCGGGTTGTCCATCCGCTCACCGTGCTGGTCCACAGCGAGGCGCAAGCCACGGCCGATCTCCTGCCGTCGGGACACAGTGTTGTCGCTCTTCTTCAGCATCCCCATCACGAAGACGTTCGGGTTGTCCCAGCCTTCACGAAGGGCACTGTGCGAGAAGATGAACCGCACCGGCTCCGCGAACGACAGCAACCGCTCTTTGTCCTTGAGGATCAGGTCGTAGGCATCGGTGTCCTTGGACTGACCCTTTTCGTCGCCGGTCTTACTGATGGCACCGTCGATCGCATGGCCCTTCTTATCGATCGAGAAGTAGCCCTGGTGGACGGCTCGTACTTCGTCCCGCTTCAAATACTGGTGGTATGCCGCAGCCGTCTCGTCGAGCTCCAGCTCGCCGAGCACATTGCCGACAAGCGCGGCATACTCCTCCTCGAAGCAGCGCGCGTAATCACCGAGCGTGTCCTCGCGCGAGTAATCGCGGTACTTCGCGACCTCATCGATGAAGAAGAGCGAGAGCACTTTGACGCCTTGCGCGAAGAGCTCCCGCTCCTTGTCCAGGTGCGCGCGGATCACCTCGCGGATCTGGATCCGACGCTTGGTCTCCTCGGTGACGTCCCGGTCTGCGAGCTGACCAGCAACCACGATGTCACCGTTGCTGAGCTCGATGGTGTCGGTGATCGCGTTGACGTCGGTGACGACCAGATCCTTATATGCCTCGATGCCGCCCGACAGATCATGCAAGCGGGTCCCCTTGGTGACTCGCCTGACGTATCTCCTGATCGGGCCACTCTTGGTCTGCACCTCCAGCTCGACTCTGGCCACGGGCTGCTGGCCCTTGCGCACCTCGATCGCATCTAGGTAGAGGTATGCCGTCGAGCCTGCCAGCCCCCTCACGGTGATGCCACGAACGGCGATCTTCTTGACCAGCTTCTGCCGGTAGGCGTCGAGCGCGTCGAGCCGGTGCACCTTCGTGTGATCAACCTTGTGTGTGGCCGAATACCGCAGCACCATCAAGGCGTTAAAACGCGCCAGCGCGGCCAGAGACTTGTCTCGGCCGATCTTCTGCGGCTCGTCGATGATGACGATTGGCCGGTTCGCGCTGATGACGTCGATCGGCTTGCGCGACTGGAAGTCGTCCAGCTCGTCATAGATCCGGCGGTTGTCCTTGCCAGTCGCGTTGAACGCCTGGATGTTGATGATCATTACCTGCACGCCTGCGTCGGAGCTAAAGCGCTCCAGCTCGTGCAGCTGTGAAGAGTTGTAAATGAACGACCGCGGCTTGGTGCCGTAGCTCTGCTGAAAGTGCTCGGCAGTGACGTCGAACGACTTCTGCACGCCCTCCCGGATCGCGACCGACGGCACGACGATGATGAATTTGCTCCATCCGTAGCGCTTGTGCAGCTCCATGATCGTCTTGATGTAGACGTAGGTCTTGCCGGTGCCGGTCTCCATCTCGACATCGAGGTTGGGCGCCCCGGGCGCCGCCACGCTGTCGACCAGCCCCGGCGCAAGCGGCAGGTTGCGCGACGTCTGCACGGTGTGCACGTTGGCAAGCAGCTGCGATGAGGTTAAGGCGATCTCCGCGTTGCGAAAGCCCGAGTCGAACGTTTGCTGTGTCTCGAACAACGCGGGTGCGTATGACGCCTCCACCCGTCCGGGATCGATGCGGTAGGAGATACCGTCGTGTTTCCGCTGGCCCGCGAACACGTCGACTACCGCGTCGACGGCGTCGGTCTGGTACTGCTGGACTTTGAACTGAAGTTTCATTGCCGTCAGACGGTCTTGACGTCGGTCGCGGGCGAGATCTCGCGAAAGATCTGCTCGGTGTTGATCCGGACGTCGTCGGAGACGAACGCCGAGTCGCGGAATACAGCCCGCAGTGGTTCACGTTTTGCGACGGCTCGCACCATGTCGAGGTCGACGTGCTCATCGAAA
Organism: Flexivirga sp.; assembly: GCF_035551235.1. GTDB lineage: Bacteria > Actinomycetota > Actinomycetes > Actinomycetales > Dermatophilaceae > Flexivirga. Next base: position 140,763 of record NZ_DASZNO010000045.1, read on the forward strand.
CACGCGATCAGCGCGCCGTCGTCAACCACGAACACCTCGTGATCATCAAGTCTTTCTCGACTGATTGACAACGACAGCTCCAAACCCCAGTCGAGCAGCACTTGAAAGAGCAGGTCTTCGCCTGTGCGATCGGGCATGACGCTATTGATCGCACTTATCAGGGTGTCTTGCGAGAGGTCGCCAGGAGCAGCCAACGTGTCGACCAGGTTCGAGGTGTCCACCTTGAGCACGCGGAAGCCGATGTCAACCGATTCGGCGTACGTGGCGTTGCCCTCTTTGATCCGCTTTCCCGTGCGGCGAATGCGCTCCTTGGTGACATCTGCGAGCGTCCTGAATCCACCTTCCGAGGCCCGCTCCGGAAGCTGAACGAGGACGAACCGTGCGCGTGTGCCGAGAGTGGCGTTGATCCGTAGCACCGCATCGGCAGTTGTCCCGGACCCTGCGAAGAAGTCCAGAACGATGTCGCGTTCCGCAACGACAAATGAAAAGACGTCGCGTAGGAGCGAGACAGGCTTCGGATTGGTGAAGACCTTGCGCTTTGGGAACAACACCCGCAGCTCGTTGGCGCCGAGCCTTCCGTCAAGTTCGATGACGCTCGCGAGCTTCTGCTTGAAGTCCTTCGCGTAGACCTTCAACTCGACGATCTTGTTCTCGTCCGCACCGAAAAGGATTCGTCCTTCTTCGATGAGTCGCTTCATGGTTTCTTCGGGGAAACGATACCCGAGGAGCGGTTGCTTGCACGACTTGCCGCTGACGGGATGAATCACTTCATACCGGTAGCCCTCTTTGCCGGGGTTGTGCACTGACTGACTGCCGGTGTAAACGCCGTCTGCGTCGATATACTTATAGCGGTCGAGGGGGCCGAGGACTCCTTTGTTTTCACGGAACCACGCCGAGTATTCGGCCTGGAGATCCTCGGGATCCGTGAATCTTGTGGTGAGTTCATCACCAACTGCGACAAGGAGATCACGTGCGGCACTATCGGCGCTCTTCCAAACCGGTGCGACCGCACTTTTGTTGCGCGCATAGCAAAGCAAGTATTCGTGCTCGACCGCTACGCGCGTGGGGTTATTGTCTGTAGCGTTCTTCCAGACGATCGTCGCCAGAAAATTGTCGGCTCCAAAGACTTCATCAAACAAAATCCGCAGCGTCGCTAATTCCTTATCGTCGATCGAGGCGAAGATCACCCCGTCGTCTCGTAACATCGACCTTGCCATCTTAAGCCGCGGATACATCATTGAGAGCCAGTTGGAGTGAAAACGGCCATTCGCCTCAGTGTTCGCGACCAGCCGTTCGCCAGACCCGGACAACTGGCCAGACTTCTCGAGGTAGTCAGCGTTCGACTCGGCAAAGTCATCCGCGTACACGAAGTCGTTTCCGGTATTGTAAGGCGGATCGATGTAGATCAGCTTGACCTTGCCGAGATAGGACTCTTGCAACAGCTTTAGCGCGTCGAGGTTATCGCCTTCGACGAAGAGGTTCTTCGTGGTGTCGAAGTCGACCGACTCCTCGCGCACCGGGCGCAGCGTTTTTGCGATAGGTGCGTTCGCGGCGAAGGCCGCCGCGCGCTTTCCCGGCCAGTTGAGCTGGTATCGCTCCTGCGGTCCCTCGACGATATGTTCGGACAACTCCTGCCGTAGCAGATCGAAGTCAATGGCGCGCTTGACTGTCTGGTCACCGTCCACCACCTCGGTGAGCACGTTAGGGAACAATTCGGCGATCTTGTCGACGTTGGCGGCGGTCAGGTCGGGTGACGTCATACGCAGCTTCTCCACAGGGTTCCTCAGTATTTCGCGCCCGACGCGGGGCTAATGGTCGGGCTCGTCAGGTCGGCGAGCAGGTTTCGCTTAATAGTCAGTGATCGCCGCAGCTCGACCTTGCGGTTGAACTGCGGCTCAGTGCGGAGCTTCCGCTGCAGAGCCTCTATCTCCCGCTGGAGCTTGCGCGCGGTAGCCAGTCTGTCGGCAACCTCTGACACCGCTTCACCGGGCCGTGCCGCAAGACCGGACAAGGACTCGAGGATCGCGACATACAGGCTTCCGAGATCGACGGCGGCGGGCAGGGTTCGCCGCGCTGTGTCGGCGAGCTGCCAGCTTGTTGTCGAGTAACCGCGCTGTTTCGACGCCTTAGCAGTCTGTTTCGGGGCGGCCGCCAACCGAACCTGACGTCTTCCATCACTTGCATGCCGAGAGACCTCAAAGAGGACGGGTGTCTTCACTGCACCGTCGATCGCCGCGAGAACTGAGTCGTCGACATCGTCACTCTTCGCTTCGAGCTGGAACACTTGGATCTCTGGGACTGCGACCGTGCTCGGCAAGTTAAGCGTGTCGTCGGCGAGCTTGTATGCCCACACAATCCGCTGCACGTCGCCAACGAACCTCTCGCGCAGCGCATTCGAGACCCTGCCGTGCTCGTAGAACTTCGTCTTGGGGATGACGCGACCGAAACGAGCTGCGGCCGGCCAGTCGTAGAGGAAATCAGGCATCGCCATCTTGCTCCGGTGTTCCGACGATCGCGAGGAAGGCGATCAGCTCGAAGTCATCGAGGCCACCGATTGCCTGAGTGAGTGCGGTTGTCGGCCCGTCGCTGAAGAGGCTGTCAATGTCGCGCTCGTCGGTGACGTCGACCATCGAGCGGATCGCGTCGGTGAGCAACTGCGAGTACGCCGTCATCGCCGCGCCGTCGTGAGTGGCCTCGTTGAACACACTGGTGACGTCGGGGACCGGCTCGTCATACGGACGACAGCCGGCGCGCACAACGTCGAGCAGTCGCTTCACCTCGGTGTGGTCAGCAACCACCTCGCCGTCGTTGTCGAGATACACCAGATAGTGCGGGTGCAGCCGGTTGCCGCGGTTGATGTGCTCGTCGGCGTTGACGTTGCGCAGGGCGAAGATCACACCTGGCACGAGACCCTTCGCGGGGTCCGCTGGGACGACTGCGTGCAAGCCCTTCGGCGCGGAGGCCAGGTCGCCATACTCCTTGAGGTAGGCAAGTAGGTCCATCCGGAAGTCGTTCAGGCCAAGGTCGGTGATCGAGACCCCGGTGCGGACGTCTTCGAGCTCGATGACCTCGTCCTGTAGCTTGCGCAGCTGCTCCTTCCGGAACGCGGCATCGCTGCCCTGCAACGTCAGCACGTTGTCATCGGCGGTGCCGGCCAGGTCGGCGATGACCATCCGGCTCTCGACGCGCTCCTTGAGGTTGATGTACTCGTCGAGCGAGATATCGGGCCAGAAGTTCACCAGCTGAATCACGGCGTTGGTGGAGCCGATGCGGTCGATGCGCCCGAAGCGTTGGATGATCCGCACTGGGTTCCAATGGATGTCGTAGTTGACCAGGAAGTCACAGTCTTGGAGGTTCTGGCCCTCGCTGATGACATCTGTGCCGATGAGGACATCGAGGTCACCAGTCGCCGTGGGCATGGTGAGGTGCCGCTGCTTCGACTTCGGCGAGAATAGCGTCAAGATCTGCTGGAAGTCGTAGCCCGTGCCCAGGGTGGTTCTGACCGTGTTGCCGCCAGTGATCAAGGCAGCCTCGATGTCAGCTGCCGAGAGCGCGGGCGCGAGCTCGCGGTAGAGGTACTCGGCCGTGTCTGCGAATGCCGAGAAGATCAGCACCTTCCGATTGCCGGCGTTGATGGGATGCGCAGCCTTGTCGGCGATCAGCTGTTTGAGGGCCTGCAGCTTGGAATCGTGATCGGGGGTGATCTTGACCATCTCGTCCAGGAGTTCGCGCAGGGTCTCCCGGTCGTTCCACAAGTCGCGCTGCCAGGAGTCGACGTCGATGTCCTTGACATCGATTCGGATCTTCTCGCCGAACGACAGTGATTCGAGGTCAAGCTCATCGTCATCGTCCAAATCGCACCCGGTTGACGAGACATCGAGATCCGTGAGCGAATCGGCGTGCGATGCGATCCGACTCAGTGTCGCGTCTACAGCAGACTCCACACGGGCAAGGGTCAACCGGAACGCCTCGACCGAACTCTCCAGTCGTTTGAGGAGATTGACGGTCATGAGCTTCTTCAGGCCCTGCTCACGACCGCCCTGTCCAAGGTTGGAGCGTGCCGTGCCGGCGGTGACATTGAACAGGTCTTCGTACTTAGCCCGTCGACTGGGGAACACGTAGGCCAACGGTGTGTACACCGCCAGGGTGAGGGCTTGCAGCTGGTCGAAGATCTGGTTGAAGGTCGGAACTGATGATTGATCGGACAGCTGAGCACGGATCGATCGAGGCGGCAGACGGTCAGGAAACGCGCCAACCTCACTAGTGTCGTAGAACGCTTGGATGTGCTTGCGGGACCGGGCGATGGTCACCGCATCCAGCAACTCGAAGAAGTCGAAGTCGAGCATCTGCAGGATCCGATCGGTGGTTCGTTCCTCGGCGTCCAGCTTGGACCACTCGTTGAAGACACGCTGCGCATCACGGAACACCTCGTCGATGGTCGTGGAGATCTTGAGTTCTCCGCTGAGTTTGTCTTCCTCACCCTCGTACGCAAGCTGAAGCTGGTTCTTCAGATCGTTGAACCTGTTGTTGACTGGTGTCGCGGAGAGCATCAGGACCTTGGTCTTCACGCCTTCGCGGATCACCTGGCGCATGAGCCGCTGGTAACGGGACTCCTTCTCCTCCGCGTAGTCGGCGTTCCGGAAGTTGTGCGACTCGTCGATCACGACTAGGTCGTAGTTGCCCCAATTGATCCGGTCTAGCCGCAGCCCCAACGACTCGCCCTTGGTGCGTGACAGGTCCGTGTGGGCGAGCACGTCATAGTTGAAGCGGTCGCTGCCGAAGATGTTGGTCGTCAGGTTCGCGTTGTAGTTCGTCCAGTTCTCCGCAAGCTTCTTCGGGCAGAGCACAAGCACCGACTTGTTGCGTAGCTCGTAGTACTTGATGACCGCGAGCGCGGTGAAGGTCTTCCCGAGCCCGACGCTGTCGGCGAGGATGCAGCCGTTGTAGGTCTCCAGCTTGTTGATGATGCCGGTGGCGGCATCTCGTTGGAAGTTGTAGAGGGCTTGCCAGACTTTGGTGTCCTGATAGCCAGTGCGATCGTTGGGCAGGACGTCTTCATTGATGTCATCGAGGAACTCGGCGAACAAGTTGTAGAGGATGAGGAAGTAGATCCGAGCGGGCGAGTTCTCGGCATACACACTCGCTATGTGCTGGCGAACCGCCTCGGTGACGTCGGTGACCTGCGCAGAGTTGTGCCAGATCTGGTCGAACAACTCGACGTACTGAGTGGTCAACGGCGTCTCATCGACACGCTGAACCATGTTGGAAACTGCGTTACCTCGCTGGTAGCCCAGGTCCGCCGTGGTGAAGCCCTGAAGGGGGCTGTAGACGGCTCGTTCATCGACCGCAGCAAACTGCTGCATCGGGTTTCCGGTGGAATTCGACCGGAAGGTCACCTTGCGACGGACCCAGTCCGCGCACTCCTTCGCGATCGCTCGCTGGGTCAGCTGATTGCGTAGGCGGATCTCGAATTCCGAGCCATAGAGACTTGACTCGGTGTGATTCGCGCTAGGGATGAAGAACTGGCGCCGCTCCTTGTGAACCTTGTCGGTTGCCTCAGCGGGCACGAAGGTCGGCGAGGTGAAGATGAACTCGAGCTGATCGACCTGCTCGAGCTCCTTGCGGAGCGCCTCGAAGGCGAAGATGGAAAACGTCGCTGCGGCGATCCGAACCTTCGACCCGGTCGAGATCTCCGCCTTGAGGTCGTCCCCCAGCAGCTGGCTGACGTTATCGATGATCCTCATTCGAGCACCCCCTGCTCCGCCAATCCAGCTCCGTGGCTACCGTGCTCACGAGTTGAGGAAACGGTGCGCCGGGCCATGTCCGCATGGTAACCATGCTGGAGTCCTGCTCGGCGAAGATCCCACCGCTGATCGGAAACTTGGCAGTTCCTCGTTTCTGGCCGGAGCAGGCGTCCCACTCTCATGGAGCGGACGCGAAGAGCAGGAGGAAGAAGATCACGATGCCCAGAACGACGGAGACAAAACACCAGGTGAAGACGACCTCCGGCGTCGTAAGAGTGCTCTGCCTACTCGCTGGCGCCTGACGCCACGCTATTGAGACAGGTTGATTTGGCGTCCTGGTCACAAACTGATCGTGTCGTGGGTGCGCTCGTGCCGACTGCGTCTGTGCAACGGCACCAGGTGCCGAGTAGCTCTTGTTAGGCCCACCTTGACCCCACAGCCATGAGCGGACGTCACCTCGACGCTGAGCTTCTTCGTACTCCACGGCAAGACGCGCGGCGAACCCGTGATCGAACAGCGGCGACGAAACCATGCACGGGTGCTTGGGCCAAGGCCAGCCGATCTCGTCGAAGTATGCGCAACCACCGTTCTGATTGCGAATGAACCACACTGGCTTGTTGCACCGCGGACAGGTGGCGTTGGGCCTGTCGAGGCCGCGCCGCGGGGAGGTTTTCACCCGCGATGGGGACTCGGTCCGTGGGTACTCTGGGACGGTCCAGGACTTGGCTGGCTTGGTTGGCGCGTGCGGACCACCGAATGACTGTTTCCGAGACTTCCCGCGAGTCACGTCATGTGGCGACACCCAGTGATAGTCGCCATTCCGGCCACGTCGCATGTGGCCACTGCGGCGATACGTCGTCATCTTCTGCTGTTCCGTTCACAATCTCTCCGTCGGCCAGTTCGTGGCCGCCCCATCCCGGCGAAAGTATCTCCTCTCCGACGTTGACCTGTCTTGGTTTTGGCGCACAGCGACGAAGCCATCAGTCAGAGGGTGGGGTCAGCTCCTAACGGCCTCAAGTCGATCCGCAGCCACGAGGTGTCCTCACCCACATACCGGATGAGGTCGTCTTGGCGGGGCTGACCGATGACCATCCGGTACGCGCCGACGGTGCGTTGCAGGCGCCGGTATTGCTGGAGCTCGCGACTGAGCGGCATCGCAGGCACGTAGCGTTCGATCGCTGCGTCGCCGGTGAACACCCAGAACGGCTTGATGTCGGAGTCCCTGTTCGAGCGGGCGCTCTGTGCCGCCTCGAAGACGGCTGTCCACGGGTCAGCGCACGCCGATTCGACTGCGGCTGAGGCGAACTCGGCTGCAACGTTCTTGCGCACCGCGTGGCCCTTGTAGCGATGAACCCGGCCCTCACGCTGCTCCAGATCGACCGGGTTGCCCGGAAGGTTCCAGTGCACTACCGCGTGGCTGTAGGTGTGGAAGTCGAGTCCCTCCTGGCCCACCGACGTGGACGCGAGCACAAACGGGCGAAACGGTGAGTTGTATGCGATGCGGATCGCGGCCTCACGGACCGCGGCCTGGTCGTCCGTTTGAGTTCGCCCGAAGCGCGACGCGAAGTGACTGCTCATCCGGTGCTCGTCGAGCCGGATCTGACCGTCAGCCACCGTGACCTGCTCGACAACGTTGGTAACCGACCTCGTCGAAAGAGCTTCAACGACAACGCCGCTGATAGTGGTCACTCGATCGAGCGCCGAAGCTCCCTGCAAGCCCTCCGATTCGACGAGTACGTGCGCGTATTCGTCGAGCACCGACTGCAGGCATCCGTCCACGCAATGATCGAGGACACCTCGCCAATAGGTCGATTCGTCCTCTCCCGAGCGGACGAGCGCGACGATCTCAGGCTTGTTGAAGAGCGACCGCAAGCCGTGTGCAATCTCGTACGCGCCGGCCCGGATCTCGACGTCGTCGAGCGTCAAGTCCGGGCTCACTACGCGTCTGAGCGCGCGGAGTGCACAGACGCCCGGAGCGCCGATCGCCATCGACGCCAGGACATCCACGAGATCCGCCGGCCGCGGTCCGAGGTCTTCGGCTGACATGGTGCGAGCTTGCTCGGCGTGCTGTGCGAGACCGCTGCCTTCTGCATCATCCTTGTCGCGCGCTGTCCAACTGCCCATCGCCGCAGCGACTTCGGCGTTGCCGACAATCCCGGCCGCCTCGTCGAGCAGAAACGGCGCAGCCCAGTACCACCGTTGGTCCGGCACCGACCTCGAGGGGGGGTTCGGTAATGCTGCTAGCACTTCCCGCACCCGATCGCGAACAGTGTCGAACAGACGCGATCGCGAGACCGGGATCGACATACGCCCGGACCTCGCGACCTCGAGCGGGTCACCCAACCGGGCGAGTAAAACGCTCGGGTACATCAGGGCGAGCACCGGCATGCCGGCGAGACGGTCTGAGCTGACACGGAATTGGAGAGGCGGAGTTATCGGCCGGTCGTCATACCGGCGACCTGTCAGATCGGCCGCTTCCATGGCGCGCCGCTCGGCCTCATAGCTGAGCATCACCGCGATGGCCTTGGGCACAACCGTCCACGCTGAGAAGATCAACCGTTTCGTGAAGCTGCGCACGGCTGGCTCGGCGTACGCGCCCGCGGTCTCGTAGTACGACAACGATGGCGGTAGCCAGGCGAGGCGCCATACACCGCGGTCCAGCACGTCCTCACTGAGGCCGCGCAGCTTGGCGTTGCCGGGATCCACCCGTTCATACCGGCGGATCTCATCCCAGTCGAGCAGGCCACGGGCGTCCTTCAGCAGTCCGCGCAACTCTGGGTCGTTCCGCTCGGCGGCGGCCTCGAACTTGCTTCGCACCTGGTAGCTGCCCCGTTCCATCAGGTTCAGCGGGTAGGGCGTGGACCGCCAGTATTCGAAGACATCACGGTGATCGACGTGGCGCGCGACACCGTCGAAGGTCCGCCACGAGCGCAGGTCGTCGGCAGCGAGTTTGGCTGCGGGCAAAGACTTTTCGACGAGCATGCCGTCGCGTGACGGGGTGGAGGCAAGCCGCTCGGTCCGGCACATGACCCGTCGTAATTCATGCTCCACACGATCGCGTGCCTCGCGCGCCACAGCGTGATCACCGCCGGCCAGCAGGCTCTCGCGCATGGTGCGCAGATCCCGTTCGACGACGTACGCCCGCTCTTGCCCAGCAAGGAACTGCACCGTCCGGGTGAAGTCTCGGTAGTGATCGTCACCTTCGGGTTCGTCGGGCAACGTGTACATCTTGTATGGCGTCGCCGACAGCAGCAGCACCTTGGCGTCCGGGTGCTCGAAGATCGCGTTGGCCAGTTGCGCTCCCTCGTCATCGGCGTCGAGGAGGTCCTTGAACCGCTGGAACTCGTCCAGGATGACCAAGTCAGGCTCCAAGTGCTCCACGGAGGCTCGCGCCACGAGGCCACGCAGCGTGCCGACCAAGCGATCGCGCTCGGCGCCAACTTCTGGAGCAGGTTTGCCTCGCAGATAGTTGAACCTTGCAGCGCAAGCTTCCAGTTCGTCGCGGAGCGGGCCACCTTGTGGGCCGGTCGCAGCGTCGATCGCCTCTCCGAACGACTGGCACAACTGGTCGTCCAGGGACGATGGGTCGAACCAGCCCAGTTGTTGCTCGAAACTCTCTCGCCCAGACCGGCCTTCGAAGAACTTCCGCCATCGGGCGCCCCGAGCTGCTGAACCCCAGCATCCGACCAGCATCCAGTACAGGAGCACTCGCTCGGCAGCGCGGCCGGGCGCCTGTCCAACGCTGAACGACGTGCCGGGAGTGAACGAGACGAAATTGACCTTGTTCGCGCGCAGATCGCGGATTACTTGTGGCAGCAGCGTCAGTCGGTCGGTGTGTCGGATCTCCGAGCCATCGACGACGTTGAGTCGGCTGAGGTTCTGTCGGGCGATCTGACTGTTGGAGCAGATGTAGACGATGTCGATCCGCTTGTCGGTGTCCCACAGATGCTCGACCGTCTTGGCGATGACTCCCTTGGCCACCATCGTCTTGCCCAATCCGACCTCGTCGGCCACCAAGAACTTCTTCACCTGGTCCTCAGCGGTCCATAACCGGTCGAACGCGTAGTCCACCGTCGACCGTTGAAAGTCCTTGAGACTGGAGAGGATTGCCTCAGTGTCTGGCTGCTGCTGGGTCATGGACGACCCTCCAGGTGAACGCTCCAGACGACATCCCAGAGCTCGTCGAAATGATCCGGCACGAGGTGCTCGCCCTGTGGCGCATCGCGTAGCTCTGCGACAAGACTGGCGACGCGCGCGAGCGCGTCCTCGTCACGACCTGTGGCACGCACCAGCGGTTCAAAGAGAGCGACGGCATCAACGTTCGCGCCAGCGCCCGACGCCCATTGCCACTCGCCTCCTTCGCCGTTGGCCAACACGCCCATCTGATCCTCGAAGCTGGGATCTCCGAGTAAGAACATGAGATATCGCAGGACGTCGTCCTTGCTCTTCAAGATGTCGAAGACCGCGTCCGACCTTCGCCCGTCGACCGCTCCCATCAGGGAGGCCTTCAGCACACACTGCCGGGTCACCTTGGCATCGCCTTCGCCCAGGGTTGTTTCGACACCGACGAACGGGGTGACGTTCTTGGTCGACATCGTCCACTTGATCCGTGCTTCGAGCGGTCTGGCATGCCCGTCCTTCGACAGGGACACCGGCCAAACCTTTGTGTCACCAGGGGTGTTCGTCGGTAGGTCAATGACGAACGTGGCATCAACCGAGTCTTCCTCACCCGTCGCGACATAGATGGTGGGCTCGCCAGCGGCGAGCTGCTGATGAAACGTTTCCAACTCGTACGAGGTGGCGATGGCGGCGTCGTCGACGCCGGCGGCCGTCGTCGGCTCGTACGGCTGAAGAAGCTGCCGGAGTCCTGGCGCACCAGGCGAGCCGTCCAATGCCGCTTCGACACCACAAACTGTCGTGGGCCCGGTCAGCACCGCGTCGAACTCCACACCTGTCCCCCAGGTCTCGCTGGTGAGATTCGCGCTGCCGGTGACCACCATCGACTCGCCACCAGGCAGGTCGAGGACGAAGGTCTTGGCGTGCAGTCCGTCGTGCTCCTCCTGGAAACCGTCCGGTCGTCGAGCATCGGCCGCGACGGCTGGTCCTGTCTCTGTCACTTCAGCGGCATCATCGCCGAGCGCCACCTCGGCGGGGCGCTGCATGACGTTGACGTCCCACCCCTCGACGGCACGCGCACCCACCAGGTCGAGCGATTCTGCACGCGAGAGCAGCAGCCGGCTGGAGCTGACACTCCCCAACGCCCGCAGCGCGGGGCGCGTCAGGAACGGGCTGATCGCGAACAGTTTGTTGGCCGTCGGCGGGAAGGGCCAGATGCGCTCGTTCGTCAGAACGATGGGCAGCAGCTCGCCACCGGTGAACGGCTCGGGCGGGCTGAGGCGCACGGTCGCCAATGTTGTTGCTAAATCACGGATTTCCGCGATGCGCGATGCGCCGACCGATCGGAGTGTCAGGTCCGGCATATGACGCACGAAGTCAGCGGCTGGCCAGGCGGCGATGCTCCCCTCGCTGTCCTCGTCGAGCACCAGGGCCGTGTCCCAGGATCGATCCAGTGTCATGTTGCGGCTGAGGATCACGACCCGGTGCAGGTATTCGCCGGTCGGACCGACAAACCGCAGAGCCCAGATCTTCGGATGGAAGATCGACCCCTCGTGCGGTGGCATCACCTCGAGGACGCTGTCCTCGATGAAGGTGAGAATGCGGCGGTAGCTGCTGGGCACGTGGATCCCGCCCGCTTGGCAAAAGACCGTGGTGTGGTCGGCATACCGACGCGCGGCTTCCAAGAGCCGTATCGGGTCGACCCGCTCGGTCGCCTCCGCGTCGTCCATCTCGAAGAGCGCGAATGACAGGGGCGCGAGCAGCAGCGCGGACAGATTGAGCGAGTATGTCGTGCCGACTGCCACGTCGAGGCTGTGCTCAGCGGGCGGTCGCAGTGCATCGGTGAGCAGAACGCGCGACTCGGGGGCCAATGTCATGACGCGCTCCGCGCGTTGTAGAGATCCTGCAGGTAGGGCTTCGCGATGGACCAGCGGTAGTCGAGCCTGCCGAGTCCACTTGAGCCGGACCAGCCGTCGAGTGCGGCTTGGTTGACCAGTCGTGCGCGACCGCTCTTGATCTGACGTTCCCGCGCGGTGATCAGCTCTGCAGCGCGCGGACTCGACGCGACGTCGGAATCGATCCTGATCAGGTTGAGCCACCGATCGACGAATTGCACTGTCAGCATGCGTATCCCGGGGTTCTGCCGCCGGACTGTCGCCCACCACTCTGTGCGGCTCCAGCTGTCGAGAGCACCAGAGGAGGCGAGTTCGTGCCGCCATACATCGATCTCGTCCTCATATGCCTCGACGTAGTCGAGCTTGTCGCTCTTGCGCGCGAGGAGCAGGTTGTAGACGAGCACCGCGCCATAGATCGCAGTGTGGAAGCGCCGGGCGTGATCGCAGATGTCTTGCAGCTGCTCCGGGGCGTCACCGAGATTTTCGAGCTCCCAGAAGTAGTCCGGCAGCTCATGCGGCTGGTGGTAGATCAGCCAGGACAGCATGGAATTCTTGGTCTTGGCTGCGATGCGGTCAGACAGGTACTGCTCGTCCTCCGGCCGGAGTTCGAAGGTCACCGACTTGAGTAGATCTGCCGGTGGTTCCGGCAGATGCGGGTCGAGACCGGTGCCCGGCAGACTCATGCGCGCCTCGGGATCGTCAGCTCGCAGGGTGCGGCTCTCGAGCTCTCGATAGTCGTGCTCACGACGGAAGTAGCCGTCGGTGGAGAACTCGCCAGTGCGGATGCCCCACGCACCAAGAGCTGCCCAATAGATGCCGCTGGGCATGCGCTTCAGCCTGTCACGCGCAGTGTTCCCGATAACGCCGGTGTGTTCCCCACCAGCCAACAGGCTTGTGATCAGCCGGTATTCGAGCTTGCGGAACTCAGCACTCATCTGCGCCGGAGTGCCGGTCGACCCTGCACGTTGCAACAGCCACGGGATGAAGAGGACGTATCGCAAGCGGGTGTGCACGTAGGAGGTTCCCGGGAACAATGCGTCCGATAGTGCGTCACGGATCGAGCCGATCCCAAGCTCGTCGACGGTGCTCTGCTCTTTGAAGAGGTCGACGACTTCGAGCATCTTGCGCCGTTGTTCGCTGTCTGTGTCGAGCCACCCGAACGTCGAGACCATGTGGCCGATTGTGGCTGAACGCGAGCTGCGTTGGCGGGCCTTTCGTGATTACGGGTGGTTCTCACCCGACGTCGAGCCAGTGGCCGGCCGAATCGGTCGAAACTGCACTGCAGACGCGCGAGCGGGAGCACGGCATTTGTGATCATTGCCGTAGGATCCGGTCCACTCGCGCGGACGGCCGCATCGAGGTTCTCTCGCGGATGAAACCCGAAGTGTTCGTCCGATGCTGCCGAGCCAGATGGCTGACGCACCTGTCGGGACCTGTGACGTCCAACCGACGGGGCAGGAGAGGAGCTACTCTTGCCGGCGATCTCGGATCACGCAGTCGCGTTCAGGTTTGGACTGCGCGGATACCCATGTCGTGGCCGTTAAGAGCGCCATGGGATACCAACCACCTTGGAGCGCGCCGACCATGAGTCCAATAATCGGAAGAAACGTGCCGATGACGACCTGCTTCGGGGACCACCGTGGGGAGAAACCACGGCGGGTTTGCCACACTGAGTAGACGATATAGCAGGCGCAGGCTTCGGCCGCGATAAATGCCAGCATCGCCAGATTGGGATCGTAGCCGTGGAACACGCTCTTCGCCGGGCCCGCGAGGTACACAACCAGATGTTCAAGGAGGATTCCATTCCCCATGAGCGCAAAGCAGGCGACAATCGCGCCCATCAGGCGGAACGGACCGCCCGTCGTGAACCCATCGATCATGCCGTCGAACACCGATCTTTTGGTTGACACCGCGAGTCTAAGGATCGGAAGGCACAGACAGGTGGTGAGGAAAGCGGCGCCGACAGGAAGGGGCACATCAGCCGCATTCATGAGGCCAAGCGCCACAAAAATCCCAGCGACTAGACTGGCAACGGTCCAATGACGCCGGAGGTATACGATCCACACAGAGCTGGTTTCGAGTCGGTCAAGCACGCGCGAATTGGATTCCAGAAGGACAAGACCCGCTCGAATCAAGACCGGCCGAGGTCGTCGAGCTCCACAACACACCGTGCAGGTTGCTGGCCAAGAGACAGGCAACTTCTGTCTCCGCAAGACCGGAAGCAGCGTGATCCATACTTGCAGAAGCGTGGCATCATCGTCACGACCGAAGAACGTCCGGAACAGGACGAATGTGGCCAATCCCATCGCGATCACAAAGACCGGCCACACAATGAGCGGCGCTGGCATCACGACGGTCGATATGAACGTGATGTCGGCGAAAACGCAAGAACCGAGGATGCCGACGCTCAGCATCGGGACCAGAACCCGGTCAGAGTCGCTCACCATCGGTGGCTGACTCACACACGCGTTGAATTGCAGCGCCAGCCGGTGCCACGCGCGCATAAGTCGAAAACGAATAGCGAGCAGAGTCCGCCAGGCGAACCACAGCCAAGCCGCAGCGACCCCCGCATCGATGAGGGCGAAGGCGCCCACAACCACGCTTATATATTTCACCTTCGTCCAGGTCGAGACGGGCGCTGCCGACATACGCTCCACCACATCGACAAGGCCATCGGGCGCAGTCCAGGACATCAGGATGGCGTAAACGACCGACGCCATAAGAACTGGGCCGAGGACAAGTCTGCCGACGATCTGCCCTGGCGATGTTCGATGAGCCACGTGGCGACGCCACTCTGAGGCCGACGCCACAGGAATCTCGCCTGGCGGCTGGCTGTCGTCACCCTCTGCGTCAGTCCCGATACGGGCAAGGGCTATTCGATCCGGCTGGCGATGCTGCGTTTCCATGGCCATGACAAACAGGTCTAGTACGCCGCTGTGACAGCCCCTACGACGAGCACCAGTCGTGATCCGGACTATCTCGTCAACGGCGGATTGAGTGAGTCTGCACGGCCCGCCCGGAACAGCGCCGCGGGACGGCCGCGGCCGCGCCGTACCTCACCGGTCGGCTCGACGAATCCGTCTGTGCCGATGACCTTGCGGTGGAAGTTCGCGGCGTCGAGTGTCACGCCCCAGACACCTTCGTATACGGCCCGCAGCTCGCGCATGGTGAAGACGTCATCGAGGAAGCTCGTTGCGAGCGTTGAGTATTCGAGCTTCGAGCGTGCGCGCTCCACTGCATCCTTGAGGATCTGCGGGTGGTCGAAGGCGAGCCGGCGCCGTACCGCCTGATCAACCGGCACCCAGTCCGCGACGTCTGCGTCCGTCCCGGCGACCGTCTCCGGCAGATTCGCTGCCAGCACGAGGTGCGCGATGGAGATAACCCGCTTCTCGTGGTCGGTGTCCCGGCGCGGTGCACTGTAGGTGCCCAGCTGCTCGAGGCGCACGTCTCGCGCGCCTAGCCCGACTTCCTCGGCCAGCTCGCGGTATGCCGCTTGCTCCGCCGACTCCCCCGCCAGGAGGAAGCCGCCGGGGAGCGCCCACTTCCCCCGCGCCGCCGCAGCCTTCCGTTTCACCAGCGCTACCTGGAGCACTCCGTCACGCAGCGTCAGCGCCACGATGTCGGCGGCGACCCAGGCGACGAGTCGGTCTTCTCTCGACATGACGGCGAGTTTATGTCGACTTGACAAGAAAACTCAAGATCGTGGATTCTTGTCATATCGACATTAATTCGGAGGTCACCATGCAGCTGTCACCAGTTCAGAAGGATCGTGCCGCCGGTGTGCTGCTCGGTCAGGCCATCGGCGACGCGCTCGGCGTTCCCTACGAGTTCAAGCCGCCGATCGCAGCCGGCGCGGCGTTCATGACCGGCGGTGGCCTCGGGCCCTACTCCCCCGGCGAATGGTCGGACGACACGCAGATGGCGGTCTGCATCGCACAGGTCAGCGCGAGCGGCGGTGATCTGACCGGTGGTCACTCGCTTGCTGACATCGCCAAGGGCTTCTATAAGTGGCGGCACAACGGTGCCTCCGACATCGGCAACCAAACACGCGCCGTCATCGACAAGGCCGCGCTCATGATCGGAGGCGCGGCGATGGACGCGTCGATGAGCAAGTGGGAGCTCGACACTGAATGGTTCCGGGCATTCCAGCAGGCCGCTGCCGACTACTCCGAGACACACCCGAAGTCGGCCGGGAACGGTGCCCTCATGCGCAACGGCATCGTCGGCCTCACCCGCCTTGCCAACCGGGAGGCGACTGCCGCAGCTGCGCTCGCCGTGGCCGCGCTGACGCACGCCGATCCCTTGGTCGGCGCGTCGTGCGTGCTGCACGCGGAGGCGGTCCGGGTAGCTGTGATCGAAGGTCGGCTCGACATACGGGCTGGGCTCGATCTGCTTGCTGATGACGAACGGGTTCAGTGGGGCGAATGGATCGACGAGGCGGAGCGCGAGGACCCGAAGTCGTTCAAGGACAACGGTTTCACCGTTACGGCATTCCAGGCGGCCTGGTCGGCGATCTTTCACACGATGTGCGAACAGCCGACGCCCGATCACGTGAACGACGCCCTCCAGCTCGCGATCTCGATCGGACACGACACCGACACGGTCGCCGCGATCGCCGGCGCATTGCTCGGAGCTCGGTATGGCGTCAGCGGCCTGCGTCACGACTGGCGGCAGCAGGTACACGGGTGGCCCGGACTGGACGCGCACGATCTCATCCGGTTGGGTTTGCAGACCGCAATGGCAGGCGTCGGCCAACCGATCCTCGACGGTAAGTGGCCGTCGATCGCTACGACGGGGCGGGAGTCGCGCACCCTGGGCGTCCAGCTGCCCGCCGACCCAGGCGTGGTCCTCGGCACCGAGGCCGACCTGCCGCGCGTAGCCGAGTTGGGCTGCGATGCCGCCGTGTCGCTCTCCCGACTGGGCACCGATGATCGGCGTCCGACGGGAGTCACGAAGCATCTGGAGCAGTGGCTGGTCGACCGCGAAGACCCGGCCGACAACGGCGACCTCGCTTGGGCGCTGCACGACTCCGCCGACGCTGTCAGGGACCTGCGCGACTCGGCTGAGCAGCGGGTGCTGCTCCACTGCGCCCGTGCCGAACACCGCACACCGGCGGTTGCTCTGCTCTACGCGGTCAAGCACTGCCACCAGCCGCCAACGGAGGCCGCAAACGACATACGAAAGGCATTGGGGCGCAGCGTGATCGATGGACTGCTGTGGCGTACCGCGATGGCTGAAGCTGCAGCGGTCGAGTGTCAGTGGTCACCGCAAGAATGAGACCGAAGAAGGAGGGGCTCAGATGACAGAAGAACTGAACGACCCGGAGATCGATGCCTCACACGCGCAGGCGTGGGAAGGCTTCGTGCGGCGCCTGTCGGCATACGTGTCGACGATGTTCGACCCGAGCGACACGGACAACGTGAAGCTCTACGTGCCGCGTTTCTCCGACGAAGACCCGGAGCCCTGGGTGATCGAGCTGCAGACGATTTCCGACGGCAGCGTCGTCCGGATCGACTACGGATGGGACGAGGTCTACACGACTCCGGAGAGCCCGTCCGACGCCCTGCGTCAGATGCGAACCGTGTTGGAGGGCGGACGTTTTCGCATACCGGATCCTCAGCTGCTGACCGTCTCCGCTGAGGGGCCAGCCTTCGCTGGGATCGCTGTGCTCGGGCTCGGGATACGTGACACGGTCGACGACACGGAGCCTGTCCTGCTCACGCGCACACGGGAGCAGCTTCTCGGGGCGCTGCTCAATCACATCCGCAGTGGGTATGACGCCGACGTAACGCTCGACGACGAAGAGGACATTCCGCTCGTCGTCAACGGCGTGCAGCTGTGGGTCGGTGTCCCGGCGTCGAAGCCGACGATCATGTTCTTCGCTCGGACCGTCGACAACGTCCACTCGCGTCGGCAGACGTGCGTCGACCTCAATGTGCTGAACCGCAGCAATCTGTGGTCGCGATGGGTATGCCGCGACCATAGCGTGTGGCAACACCTGATCATCCCGTCGCTCGTCTTCCAGCCGCAGCTCTTCGATGAGATGTTGCAGCGCTTCGTGACCGACTACGTTTCGACCAGCCTGGATCTTGCGGATCGGCTCGGTGGCCAGTCAGCGGCTGGTTAGGCCCCAACCTTCATGACGTCCACCCCGCGAAGTGTCGCCGCCGCGTCATACCGTGGCTCCATGTCAGGGGAATGGTGGGAGTCCGTACCGGAGGTGGCTGACGTTTTCGGTGGGGTCCGCCGAAGACTCACAGGGCATGAGTGGGAAACACTCACTGGAGAGATCGTCAGCGTTCGGCGCCACGGGGACCACGGAAAGTCGCTCACGCTCATCGTCGGTATTGCGGAGAACCAATTCGCCGACGTCGATGCGGTGATCGAAGACTCTGATCTTCACAACATTCGACGCTTCTTCGGCTCCCAGCAGAAAAAGTTGGAATTGGCACCTGGCCGAGGCATCACCGTGCGGGGCGTTTGGCGCATGGCGGACCACGGCGGCAGGCTGGTGTTTCACATCCGGCACGTCGGGTTGAACGTCACTGAGGTCGGGCCCGCCAGTCGCTGGCGCGATGCACAGCGAGCAATCGTCACCGCATCGAGGAACTTCGTTCCAGACCGCCCGCAGCGCAAGTCCGACCGGCAGATCCAGTTCTCAGACATTCGAGATCGTCTCGAATGTCGCAACATCGTTGTCATCGGTCACCGCAACGCCGAAGGAGGCAACGATCTCTCCAAGCGCGTCCAGGCAGCTGTTCGCGAGAAGCTCGAATACACCAATCAGGCTGTCCAGGGTCAACCAGACGTTATCGCTCGTGACATTGCACGCCGCCTCAACAAGGTGAGCTCGCACGACACCGCCTTGGTGGTCATCGTCCGCGGCGGTGGGGGCGCGGCCAATCGAATGCCCTTCGACGCCGCGATGATCGCAAACGCGATCATCGCTTGCACGAATCGCAATGTCCCGGTTGTCACGGCGCTCGGTCACACTCGCGACACGCACCTCGCGGACCTTGTCGCGTGGTGCTGCTGCGCGACGCCGACCGATGCAGCCACGCTGCTCAACTCCATCTGGTACGCCGACCCGGTTGTTCCAACACTCGCAAACGATCCTGCGGAACTGCCTGCGCAGGATCCGATTCCCGAGCCGGCACCACCAGCGGTATCCGCGCCGAGTTCGGTGGAGCCGGCGTCGTCGACGCCACCGTCGGCGACCCCAAGCGGGGGCTCCTCGGTTGCCGAGCACGGCGACAAGAGCGCGGGCTGCCTGACGATCGGTGCGGTGCTGCTTGCACTGCTCGTGGCGCTCGTGCTGCTCGTGCATTTCTTCTCGTCATCGGCCGACTCGTCGAAGCCTGCACCGTCGTCGGTGTCCGGTTCACCGTCCTCGCGGGTGTTCCTCTCACCATCCAGGAACATCCTGGGGACTGCTGCACGGATAGGTGACAGGTTGGTAGTCACGCAGCCTGGTCGGCTGGTGTGGTCATGGTGGTCTCGTATTCGATAGGGGTCAACCTGCCGAGGCGGTCTTGCCGGCGGCGTCGGTGGTAGGTGCGTTCGATCCAGGTCACGATCGCGATCCGTAGGTCTTCGCGCGTGTCCCACTGACGCTGGTTCAGGACGTTCTTCTGGAGCAACGCGAAGAACGATTCCATCGCCGCGTTATCGCCGCAGGCACCGACGCGCCCCATCGACCCGACGAGCTGATGGTGGCCCAGGCGTTTGACGAACTTGCGGCTGCGAAATTGCGATCCACGGTCGCTGTGCACAATGCACGCGGCAACATCGACACCGTTAGCAGCCCGGCGTGCAACAGCTGAATTCACAGCTGCCACAGCAAGTTTGGACTTCATCCGGGAATCAATCGAGTACCCGACGATCCGCCCCGAACAGGCATCCTTGATCGCGCACAAGTACAACTTCCCTTCGCCGGTCTTGTGCTCGGTGATATCGGTCAGCCACACCGTGTTCACAGCCTGGACGGCGGTGAAGTCGTGCCGGGTCCTGCCCTTGTCGTCTTCGAACGCCAGCAGATCGTCATGGACCGGCGGTCCTGGCCGCGGCCGGCCCGCCCGCTTCTTACTGAAGACCGACCACCACGCGTTGGTCGAGCAAATCGCCCACGCCGTCCGCGCGCACATCTGCTCACCGGCATCGCCGGCTTCATCGCGGCAGTACCGGTACCCGAACGCGGGATCATCACGGTGGGCGTCGAACAACACGTTCGCCCGGTACGCCCACGCCAGGTCGGCGTTGCTGACCGGGCATGCCAGCCACCGGTAGTACTGCTGCCTGCACAACTTCAGGACCCGGCACGTCACCGTCACGGGCACCCTGATCGGGTGTTGCCCGGCGGCCAACTCGCGGACGAGCGGGAACATCATTTTGGGGGCAGATTCGCCTGTGACAAGTACGCAGCTGCTCGGCGCAGGACCTCGTTCTCCTGCTCCAACAACCGGTTTCGGCGCTTCAACTCACGCAGCTCGGCGTTCTCGGCCACGGTCGTGCCGGGCTTGACGCCGTCCTCGACATCGGCCTGCTTCAACCAGTTCGTCAGGCAGGACTCGCTGATCCCGAAGTCCGCAGCGATCTGTCTCAGCTGCTGACCCGGCTCACGGCTGCGAGCGACTCGGACAACGTCGTCACGGAACTCTTTGGGGTATGGCTTGGGCACAGTGCACATCCTTCCAGCGGCGCCCTTCGGCACCACAGATCAGATGTCACCTATCCGTGCAGCAGTCCCCTGTGCGCGGCGACGCCCTCGATGGTGCGGTGCGACATCAACACGGTGTACTACCGGTTGAAATCCGTTCCACGCCAATGCCGTTCAACTCCGAATTGGGGGCATGTCTTCGTCCTTAACTCGGACGGTGGACAGATGACGTGCCCGAAAGAACGCCATACAAGCAAGGGAACGACGGCCGCGGCTCTCGCGTACGGACACAAGGCTGTCGCAGGCGGCGCGACGTGCACCAGCACCAAGAACTACATGGAATGCACCAGTGGGAACCACGGCTTCCGCATCAGCAAGGAGGCACACAAAGTTTGGTGATGACCTGCTGCCCTATGGGACTCATCCGCGAGCCGCGGGGTTCAACCGCAGCGTGACAATGGGGTCATGCGCACGCTTCTGAACCTCATCTGGCTGATCTTCTGCGGCCTCTGGATGGCGATCGGATACGTCATCGCGGGCGTGATCTGCTGCATTCTGATCATCACGATCCCGTTCGGGATCGCGTCCTTCCGGATCGCGAACTACGCGCTCTGGCCTTTCGGACGGACCGTCGTCAAGGATCCCCGGGCGGGCGCTGCGTCGGCGATCGGCAACGTCATCTGGCTCATCTTCGCCGGGATCTGGCTCGCAATCGGGCACATCGTCACGGGCGTCGCGCTGTGCGTGACGATCATCGGCATACCGCTCGGCATCGCGAGCTTCAAGATGGTGCCAATTTCATTGCTGCCGTTGGGTGCTCAGATCGTGCCGTCGGATGGTGCGACGCTCGTCGGTGGACCGCCGCGTCGTTGATGCGGGACTCGTGCAGCGCTAGAACCAAAACGCACGACACGCTCATGGCACGATGAGCATGTGCATTGGCCGGGGGAGAAACAACAACGGAGCATCGGCTGGATCGTGCTCGCCAGCGGCGTCATGGCATTGATCGCCGGTGTTGCGACGATGGCACGTGGCGACATGTGTGGGGTGTGCTCCTGGCCATCACCGGTGTAAGCGGGGTGTCCAACGCGCTGTGGCATCTCGGCGTGCTAGGACCGGATCCCCGTGCCAGCAACCGGCACTGACGTCAACGCTGCAGCGAGCTCGAGATGCAGCGGCGGATCTCGATAACCTCCCCGCTTCGCTCCCCCGGCCCTCGACCAGCATGCGTTCGCTGCTCGAGCACCGAGGGATGCGGTTTCGATACAGGCTCCTCCGCTGGGCTCCCCCGACCTACTCAACCCGCATGAGTTACAGACCGGCCGCGCGGCGGGCTGCGATGACCACCGGGTTGTCGGGCATGTCCGCCCAGACGATCTCGAAGTAGTTGCCCTCCGGGTCGCACAGGTATGCCGAACGGCCCGTGAAGAACTCGGCATCCACCGGTTCCTTGGTGACCCGCGCACCGGCAGCGCGCATCCGATCGGTGAGGACGTCGACCGCCTCCGGGCTCTCGACCTGTATGCCGATCGTGAACCGGATGCCTCCGGTGCTCGGCTCCGGCGCTGCGTTCCCGTCGTGTGCGAGCTTGGCGAGCGGGAACAGCGCGAGCACGATGCCGCGCAGTTCGAAGACCGCGAACTCGCCGTCGTCCATCACCTGCGGCCAGCCGACCCGGCGATAGAAGTCACGCAGCGCATCGAAGTCGCGCGCGCCGAGGGTGATCAGGTTGGCGAGGGGCAGGTCGTTCGGCATACGTCCACTATGCGCCGGTGGGCAGCGTGCCGATGGGTTTCGATACGGGCTCGTTCCTCGCCCTACTCAACCCGCGAGCGTGCGGGACCTCGAGATGCCGCTCGTTCGTCGCCCTACAACCCTGCGACACGAGGAGCGCCGGCATGCACATCTATCCGGCGGACGGCGACGAACTCAGTCACCGCTCGGCGGCACGCTCAAGGCGTCGAACGGCGCCAACGGCACCACGCCCTGGGCCTTCGCCGCCAGGTCGGGATCGATGGTGACGAGCGCGTCCGCCTGCAGCTTGGTGATCGCCAGGTATTCGGCGTCGTAGGTCGTGTCCCAGCCCTGCTCGCGAGCGATCCGCCAGGCCATCCCGCGAGACCCGCGATCATTGAGCACCCGCATCTTCGTCTCGGTGACTCGCTCGTGGCGGGTCAGCGCTTCCTTCTCGTCGAGGGCACCCTCCTGCACTGCACGGAACAGGAGAGCGAGCGCATCCGACCGGATCCGCCCCGGTGCGACGAGCTGATGCCCGGAGGCGACTTCGACATCGTCGGCGATCAGCCGGAGCAACGTGCGCGCGTCGATCACGTAGCGGCTCATGGATTTCAATATACGAGTGGCACGGTCGTGGGTCCGGGTGTCGACCCTTCGAGACGGTCGCTCGTCCCTCACGACCTCCTCAGGGATCTCTGTTGAGCTGGCCGAAGGAGCGTCTCGAGGTCGCTCGGCGGCCACCGCAGGGTTTCGATACGGGCTCGTTCCTCGCCCTACTCAACCCGCGGGGGTGCAGGGTTACTTGATGAAGCCTTCCTTCTTGAGCCAGTCGTAGGCGACGTCGGCGGGCTCCTTGCCGTCGACGTCGACGGCCGCGTTGAGCTTCAGCAACACGTTGTTGGTGAGCTTCTTGCTTACGGGCGCAAAGAGTTTCGCGATCTGCGGGTTCGACTTCAGCATCTTGTCGCGGACGACGAAGGAGACGTTGTACTTCGGGAAGAACGACCTGTCGTCCTCGAGCACCTTCAGGTGGAGCGCGAGGATGCGGCCGTCGGTGGTGAAGACCTCACCGAAGTTGCACTTGCCGTGCGCGGTCGCGTCGTAGATCGCGCCGGTCTGGTAGGTCCGCAGGTTGCTGCGCGGGACGCCGGTGCCGAGGGGCACGTCATACTTCTGGAGCATGCCCTTCAGCCCGTCCGGGCGGTTGATCAGCTCCGACTCGACGCAGAACGTTCGCTGCGACTTCGGCACCTTCGACAGCTGCGACATCTTGGTGATGTGGAACTTCTGCTGCACCTTCTTGGTCACCGCGAAGCTGTAGGTGTTGTTCATCGGCGCCGGCGGGAGCCAGTCGAGGTTGTTCTTCGTCTTGTCCTCGTCGCGCACCGCGACATACTGCCGGCGCTCGTCGGGGATCGGTTTCGCGTGGCCGAGGTAGGTGATCCAGCCGGTGCCGGTGTATTCCCACATGCCGTCGATCTGACCGTCGAGCATCGCCTGTCGCGCGGACGCCGAGCCCGGAATGTTCGTCAGGTCAGTGACTTTCGCGCCTGCCGACTTCAGCAGGATGATCGCCATCTTGCCCAGCAGGATGTTCTCGGTGAAGTTCTTCGAGCCGACCGAGATCGACGTGCCGCTCAACGGCTTGGTCTGCGCGAGTGCTCCGGCCAGCTTGGCCGAGGGCACGTAACCGCCCGCCGTACCCAGCCCGAGACAACCGGACGTGGTCATCGCGACGGCGGCTGCACACGCGACCGTCGCGAGCGCGCGACGACGCGGCCGCGCCCGGGATGTTGTATGGCGCAAGGTGATTCGCATCAGATCCCCTTCGGACGGACCAGCAGCTCGAGCACTCGGCCGACCCATTCCACGAGCAGCGCGAGCAAGGCGATCAGCACGGCGCCGGCGACCATCACCGGGTAGCGGTAGAGCGTGATGCCTGCGGTGATGACACCGCCGAGACCACCGGCGTTGACGAACGTGGCGAGGGCGGCGGTGCCGACGACCAGCACCAGGGCGGTGCGGATACCGGCCATGATCACCGGCAGCGCGAGCGGCAACTCGATGCGGAAGAGCACCGCGAGGCCCGAAAGTCCAACGCCACGACCGGCTTCCACCAAGGTGGGATCAACTCCCTGCAGCCCGGTGATCGTGTTGCGCAGCACCGGCAGCACGCCATACAAGGTGAGTGCGGCGATCGCGACCCAGAAACCGGACCAGCTGGACAGCCACATGAAGAGCAGCACGATCAACCCGATCGAGGGGGCGGCCTGCCCGGCGTTCGCGACGCCGACCACGATCGGCGCGAGGAACTTCAGCCTGGGCCGGGTGAGCAACGTGCCCAGCGGCACCGCGATCGCGACGACGATCAGCGAGGCGACGATCGTGAGTTTGACGTGCTGCCAGAGCTGCAGCCGCACGTCCGGCCAGGCCAGCGAGCTGGCCTCGATCGAGTCCAGCGTCGCGGTCTGCCGCCACCACACGTAGAGCAGGAAGCCGACGACCACCAGCACCGGGATGCCGAACAGCTCGATCGCGGTGCTCCGGCTGATCCGACGGCGCCCGGTACCCTCCTCGGCGACGATCTCCGGGGGCTCGGTGTCCGGTATCCGCGTGTCGACGCTCACTGCGCGTTCCCGCTCTCCAGCTCCTCGTCGGTCGGTGCGATCGAGATGCGTTCGGAGGGATGCTCGTCGCTGTCGCCGGACGCGGCGGAACTGGTCTCGGCCTCCGCCTCACGCTGCATCTGCTCGATGAAGTCGGTGACCGTCTTGAAGGTGACGACGCCGAGGTAGGAGTCGCGGGCGCCGGTGACGACCGCGCCACCGTGGCCACTGACCAGCATTGTGTCGAGCGCGTCGTTGAGGGTGGCGCGAGTGTCGATGTTGACCAGGTCCTCGGCCGGGTCGATGATCGTGGACCCCTTCAGCTGCCGCAGCCACGGCCAGCCCAACGGCCGCTTGCGGCTGTCGAGCACGATCACCGAGCGGTCGCCGTTCGCCTGTGCCCGCTGCTGCACGTCGGCGGTCTTCTCGCCGACGGTCGCGGTCGTCGGCTGCCGCAGGTCGAGGTCGGCGACCCGCGCCAGGCTCAGCCGTTTCAGCGAGGAGCCGGCGCCGACGAAGTCCTGGGCGAATTCGTTGGCCGGGCTGCTCAGCACCACCTCGGGGGTGTCGTACTGCGCGATGTGGGCGCCCTCCTGCAGGATCAGCACCCGGTCGCCCATCTTGATCGCCTCGTCGATGTCGTGGGTGACACAGACGATGGTCTTGCGCAGCTCGCGCTGGATTGACAGCAGCTCGTCCTGCAACCGTTGCCGGGTGATCGGGTCGACCGCACCGAACGGCTCGTCCATCAGGATCACCGGCGGGTCGGCCGCCAGTCCGCGTGCGACACCGACCCGCTGCTGCTGGCCACCGGACAGCTCGCGCGGGTAGCGGGAGCGGTAATTCGCCGGGTCCAGGCCGACCAGGTCGAGCAGTTCGTCGACGCGCTCCTTGATCCGCGAGGAGTCCCAGCCGAGCAGCTTCGGCACCATCGCGATGTTCTTGGCGACCGACATGTGCGGGAAGAGGCTCCCGCCCTGTATGACGTAGCCGATCGTCCGCCGCAGCTCATCGACCTTCTTGCCGCGGATGTCCTCGCCACCGATGCTGATCGTCCCCGACGACGGCTCGATCAGCCGGTTGATCATCTTCAGCGTCGTGGTCTTGCCACAGCCGGAAGGCCCTACGAACATTGCGATTTCGCCGGCCGGGATGGTCAGGCTGATGTTGTCGACGGCCGGGGTCTTCTGCCCGCGGTAGATCTTGCTGACCCCGTCGAGCCGGATCTCCGCGCCACTGACCGCCGCACTGCCTTCGCTGGTGGACTCCACAGCTGTCATCAGACCCGCACTCCCTTTGAGGTGGTGAGCCGCCCGAGGAGGAGCAGCAGAACATCGAGGATGAGCGCCAGCACGACGATCCCGATCGTCGCGGAGAGCGCGTAGTTGAGGGCGTTCTTGCCGCCGACCTGCGCCAGTCCCTGGAAGATCCAGCCGCCGAGGCCGGGCCCGAGGACGTATGCCGCGATCGCGGCGATGCCCATGCACATCTGCAGCGAGACGCGTATGCCGCTGAGGATCACCGGCCAGGCCAGCGGCAGCCGGATCCGCAACAGTGTCATCGGCTCGCTCAGGCCCATGCCGCGTGCCGACTCCACCAGGGTCGGATCAACGCCCTGCAGGCCGACGACGGCGTTGCGCAGGATCGGTAGCGTCGCGTAGAAGGTCACCGCGACCAGAGCGGTCGATGCGCCGAGGCCGGTCAGCGGGATCAGCAGGCCGATCAGTGCCAGCGACGGGATGGTGAGGCCGATGGCGCTGACCGCGTTGGCGACCGGTTCCAACTTCGGCATCCGGGTGACGAGCACCGCGAGCGCGACGGCGATGACAGTCGCGAAGATCACCGCCAGGATCACCAGGTAGGCGTGGTTCCACGCGCTGATCAGGAATTGCGCGCGGCGATCGGAGAGGAAGTCCCACACTGCTTGCCTCCCGAGGGGCGTTGACGAGGTGTGTCGCTTGCGGATGGAGGTTGTCTTCGGCGTCAATACTCAAGCACAACGGCGGGTTATGGCCAAGGACCGAACTTGTTCGGCGCGAGTCCTTTTCACTTTCCAGGTACGTGATCGCCGCAGCTGATGCGCCTGCCATCTGACGTGAAACCGTCTGTTTTCCAATGGTTTCAGGCGGCTCGACGGCGAACTGTCCTGGAGTGAAACGCTGTCCGTCATACGGACGCACAGGTGACCGCCCCATCAGCGCGTGTCGGGCGTGGCTTGCTCACGCGACACGGCGACAGGTCGGGCGCATATGGCGGCTTCTCACCGACCTACTTCGGTAGGTTCGGCATACGAATTCAACCGCGGTGACGCGTACGGGAGGTCCTGATGAGCCAGTCCTACTGCGCGTTGTATGTCGACGCGGGATACCTCCTCGCCGCGGCGGCGACGCGTGTCACCGGCACCTCGCTGCGTGCCGGCATCGAGGTGGCGCACGCCGAACTGATCGACGGTCTCGTGCGGCAGGTCTGCGAGGACAGCGGCATGCCGTTGCTGCGCACGCAGTGGTATGACGCCGCCCGCCCACATTCGACGAGCCCGGAGCACAACGGCATCGGTTCGCTGCCGTGGGTCAAGCTCCGCCTGGGCCGGATGGCGAACGACGGCACCCAGAAGGGCGTCGACCTGCGCCTCGGCCTGGACATCGTCAACCATGCCCGGCACGGCCGGATCGACCGGCTCTACTTGGTCTCCGGCGACGACGACCTCACCGAGGCGGTCGACGAGGCGCAGAATCTCGGCGCGCAGGTCATCGTGCTGGCCGTCCCCAACAACGAGGGCAAGCCGCACGGCGTGTCGAACCATCTGCGGCAGACCGCCGACGACGTGCTGCTGATCGATGAGATCGGGCTGGATGCCGTCATACGCCGACGGGAGCGGAAGGCGGCCCCGGCGCCGGCCGCTCCCGCCCCGACCCACCAGCCCACCGACCCCGCCTCGTCGCCCGCCGCAGTGGCGGCACGTGTGGCGGCGGCCTCGACCCCTGACCTGAGCAAGCCCTACCAGGCGCCGGTCTACACGACGGCCACCGGCCAGCCGGCGAGCGCCGCGGTCAGGCTGCACGACGTGCCCAGTCCGGAGGCGATCGCCGAAGGCATCGACATCGTATGTCGCAAGGTCATCGAGTCGTGGCGGCGCACGGCGTCGCCCGACGACCGCGCCCGCCTGCACGGCGCGAAGCCGTCCGTGCCGAGTGAGCTCGACCGTGCGTTGCTGCTCGACCTGTCGGCGCGGCTCGACAACTTCTACTTGGATGACACCACGCGCTACAAGCTGCGCACGCGGTTCTGGGAGATCCTCGACGAGGCGTGATCTGACCCCTCGCGCTCACTGACCTGCTCACAGGTCGGCAGTCAGGATCCGCAACGCCGTCTTGCCGCTCACCTGTCGATCCGCCGACAGCACGCGCCACTCGGCTGCGTCGTCCGGCAAGGCGCGCCGCAGTGTCAGCAACCGTGAGCGGTCCGAGCCGGCGAGGGTCGCGCGCTCGGCATACGGATCCTCGATGACGGACAACAGCACGGCCGCGTCAGCGAGGTGGCGACGTTTGTCTCGTGAGTCTGCTTTGTACGCAGCGGATTTCAAGACAACCGCACCGAACGCAGACGGCACACTGAGAGTCGTGGTCCGACCACGCACGATGTCGAGACGTGCGATGACGGTGCGCTTGAGCGCCTGCGTGCCGCCGTCGATCGCGACCATCGGATGACCGCGCAGTTTCTGCCGAGCGCGTGGAGCAGCGTGATCCGCCACCACGACATCGATCGTCGCCGCATCACGGACAAATCGGTGTGCGACCTGGTGTCGGCCGAGTGAGGGTGCCAGCTCATAGCCGAGCATCTCGAAGGCCCGAGCACTCGACGCGGCAACACCGGGAGTCGTCTCGATGTGCAGGGCAATGTCCACGTCGCTTGTCGGGCGGACTGCGTCCAGCCCATGACGTATGGCGTGCAACTGACTCATCAGGCCACCCACGAGGGTCCACTTTTGGTGCGGGAATGCCGCCTCGATCTCGGCGACATTCGGCCAGGGCGCGTGCCAGCCGCCGGCAGGGGTCGGGACCTCGATGACCGGACGGTCAGCCACGGAACTGCTCCAGGGCACCCGTGAGCGCGGTGGATCCGGCCCGTCGCTCTCGAACGTCCAGCGACTCGGACAGATCGAGCGCCGCCAGAACTGCGCTGCGTTCGGCAACGTCTCGAACTACAGCGAGATCCATTGCAGTCGCTCGGAGCGAGACGGTGCCGCCATCGTCGCGGATCAGCCCATGCCGACGCACAACTTCATCGCGGCGGTCCGTGGCGACATACCCGCTCAGCGTGCTGGATCCGGCCAAGCCGAATTGTGCCGAGCGATCGAGATAGACCACATCCTCGGCCACTCGGCGGATGGCACTCGGGTGTGCAGAGTAGTGCGTGACGACAGCGCGATTTCGTGATCGCTCAACGAGTTTCGGCGCATCGAGGTCGCGAAGACGTGCGCGCAACCGGGACTGCTGAGTGCCCCCGAGCCACGATGCGTCAGCTCCGCTGAGTATGGCGATGGCAGCCCACGCGGTCTCCTGCGACCACGCTCGGGTATGACCGCCGGCCCTCCGTGCGATAAGCCGGTCGAGCGACTCCGCGTCCACCACTCCACGCGCCGGCGCGTGCAACTCACCGCTCGCAATCAGGTGTTGCACGCGGCGGCGCGTGATGCCCAGGCGCTCGGCCGCGGCGTCGACCTCGACGAGGCTCATAACAGATAGCTTCGCTTTTATGAAGCTATCTGTCAATGCCTGACGCCACGGGCGAGGCTTACCGCCTTCGGCTGACCGGCCATGTAGAACGTCATCTCCGATCGCCATTCGCCTCGCTTCACGCGTCTTCGAGCGCCGCCAGATCGGCTCCGGAAGCGAGCCAATCGCGGACCTTTTGGTCATCAGCCCCCAACTCCGGAGGCGCTGTCGGCGGTCGCAACTGGCTGCGGGAGTAGTCGATCGGGTGCCGCACCTGCGGCGGTGTGTCGCCAGGGACATCGACGGTCGGGCGTAGTCCGAACGTCTCGGCCCTCGCGAAGCCATCCGCGACGGTGCCGACCTGTCCCGCAGGCACACCGGCGCGGGCGAGCAACTCCTCCCACTCCGCTGCCTCCCGCGACGACAAGCGGTCCTCGAGAACAGCGACCAACTCCACTCGGTGCGCGACCCTCGCGGAATTGCTCACGAAGCGCGGATCATCAGCAACACCAGGCAGATCCAGCACCTCGGCGAGACGGCGGAACTGTCCATCATTGCCGCACGCCACCGCAAGCAACGACGACGAACGACAGTGCAGGGTTTCGTATGGCGCGATGGACGGATGCTGATTGCCCATCCGACCGGGCGCCGTACCGGTGGTGAGAAAACTGCTCGCCTGGTTGGCCAGCGACGCGAGCAGGGTCGACAGCAGGTTCACCTCCACGTGCTGCCCGCGGCCGGTCCGATCGCGGGCCTGCAGCGCGGCCAGGATGCCGATCACCGCGTCCTTGGCGGTGAGGACGTCGACCAGTGCGACACCGGCCTTGTGCGGGTCACCATCAGCCTCGCCGGTGATGCTCATCAGTCCACCGACGGCCTGCACCACGAAGTCGTAGCCCGCCAGGTCGGCCCCGGCACCGCTTCCGAATCCGGTGATCGACGCGTAGATCTGCCGCGGGTTCGCGTGCGCCAGCGTCGGTTGGTCCAGGCCGAACTTCGCCAGCACTCCCGTTCGGAAGTTCTCGACGAACACGTCGGCGCGAGAGGCCAACTCGCGTGCGACGGCCAGGTCGTCCCCGTCCGCGAAGTCGACCGTGATGCTCAACTTCGATCGGTTGGCCGCCGTGAAGTAGGAACTGGTCTCCCCCGCCCACGGCGGCCCCCAGTTGCGCGTCTCGTCGCCGGCTCCGGCGCGTTCCACCTTGATGACCGTTGCCCCGAGGTCGGCGAGCCACATGGTGGTCAACGGACCGGCGAGGACCCGACTGAAATCGGCGACCAGTAGCCCGGTCAACGGGCCGGAGGTGACATCGCTGTCGGCTGCAGGCTCGGTGCTCATGTTCTCGATGCTCTCAGTGGAGCTCAGGAACATCCGCGCGGGCGTGGGTCTCACCCGCGATCTGAGGGATTGGGCCACACATGTGCTCACGCGGCGCTACCGTCCGGAGGTGGGGTTCTATTTCCGTGTCGCGCCCGGGTCGACGGCTTGCTCTGCCTATCCAGGGGTCATCGGGTCGACGCTGCCAGGTCGGCCGAGTGTGGTTGATAGGCAATGTAATTGCGCTGCACCGCGATGTGTTCGGCGATGTACTTGGCGTCGCCGGAGACACCGCACAGGAAACTCGACGAGCGGCGGGTCAGCCACGGCAGCCCGACGAAATAGACGCCCGGTTCGGGCGAGATGCCCCGCTGATGCAGCGGCCTGCCGTTCGCATCGACGGCGTCTACCTCCAGCCAGCTGTAGTCGACCGAGAACCCGGTCGCCCAGATGATCGAGGTGATGCCGCTCTCGGCCAGGTTCACCTGGCGGATCGGGTCGGTCACACACTTCGGCAATGCACCCAGCTCCCGAGCCGCGGGCTCCTCCGGCAAGTCCAGACCGTTGCGAGCGACATACGCGTCGGCGGCATTCAGCACCTCCAGGTAGTTGGCGTCACCCGCCGCGATCGTCTCGGCCAGCCGCGGACCGAACCGCAACGTCCCCTCGACGAAGGACTCGGTGCGACCGACGAGCGTGATGCCCGACGCGGCGAGCCGACGGAAGTCGACCGTCGAGCCGCCTCGTGCGCCGCTGATCGCCAGCGTCACATGCTCGGCGCCGGCGCGCGGAACCTGCTGGTCCCACAGCCCGAGCACACCCAACCACCACACAATGTCGCGACCGCGGTATGTACGCGGCGGCCGAGTGTGTGCACTCACCGACAGGTGCACCTGTCGCCCGGCGCGCTGTAGTTCGTCAGCGATCTGCGCGCCGGACGACCCCGATCCGACGACCAGGACGTTGCCGTCCGGCAACTGGTCCGGATTCTTGTAGTCTCGCGAATGCAATTGCAGCAGTGAGGAATCCGCCGGCACGATCTCCGGGATCCGCGCTGCCTGGAACGGTCCGGTGGCAGCGATCACGAACTGCGCGTCGTAGTCACCCTCCGAGGTCTCCACCCGGAAGCCGGACTCACCCGTCCTCCGACGGACTGCCGTCACGTCAACGCCACAGCGCACCGGCGCGGCGACCTGCTCGGCGTACTGCTCGAGGTACTCGACGATCTGATCCTTGGACGCGAATTCCTCACCGGGCACGCCTTCGAAGCGCCTGCCGGGTAGCCGGTCGTGCCACGCCGGACCATTGGACACGAGCGAATCCCAGCGCTCCGAACGCCACCGCTCGGCGATCCGGTTGCGTTCCAGGACAACGTGGGGCACATCGAGCCCCGTCAGGCTCTCGCTCATCGCGATCCCGGCCTGCCCGGCACCGACGACAACAGCCTCAATCCGTCTAGCTGGCAATGTGATCCTCTGCTCTCTCACTCACGGCGACGCAGCGCGCGGCGTCGTCTGCATGGGCTTCCGAACGTCTGCACGGACGCTACGGAGCAACCGACGGGGTGGCCTCAATCTCGTTCTGCTGAGCGAACCGAGCAGCCGGACAGCCCTCTGCGCGGCTGCAAGAGTGAGCCACATGCGTTTGCCGCTGACCTACGCCCAGGCGCTCTGGCGTCGAGCAGAGCGCGCACCCGGAGACGAGTTGCTCCGGGTGGCCGGCGATGAACCATGGAGTGCACACCGGGTGCGCAGCTGCGCCGCCTCGTGGGCCATCGGCCTGGCCCCCGTGGGACGCGGTGATGTCGTGGCGACCTGTGTCGAGGCCGGCCCCGAGGCGGTCGCTCTGACCGCTGCCATCTCCGCGCTCGGCGCGATCGAGCTGCCCTTGGCAGCCGACCTCTCCGTCGAATGGGCCGGCCGACTGGCCGAACTCACCCAAGCCCGGCTCATCGTCACCTCGACCGACCGAGCTTCCTCGCCACTGGTGCGCAGGCTCGCCAGGGTCGTGGCTGACCATCGGATCGAATTCGTCGATGGTGCCGAAGGCCTGGACCGTGAGCTGCCGCACGCGGACCGGATCGTGCCGGTCTCGTTGCCGAGCACTGCACCCGCACTCGTCGTGTCCACGTCCGGCACGACCGGCCGCCAGAAGGCTGCCCTGCTCCCGGTCGGAGCACCCATTCGGCAGGCCCGACAGGTCGCCGGCGCCATGCAGTACAGCAACGACGATGTGCTACTGAGCATCTTCCCGTGGCACCACATCAATGCACGCCACGCGGTAGTGCTGCCGGCCATCCTCAGCGACGCGCGCGTGGTTTTCATGCCCCGCTTCTCCGCCTCGGGCTTCTGGCCGCTGGTCCGCCGTGAGCGCGTCACCGCATTCAACTTCATGGGTGCCCTGTGCATGATGCTGCTGCGGCAACCGTCGTCCGCTGACGATCGGCGGCACAGCGTCACCAAGGCGTATGGCGGGCCGGCTCCGACCGAGCTGGTCGCCGCTTTCGCCGACCGGTTCGGGGTCACGCTCCGCCAGGCGTACGCCTGCACCGAGCTGGGCGACGTCTCCACCACGTCGGTGGACGAGCTCCTCCCGGGCGCCGCCGGTCGGCCGCTGGACGACCGCGCGATCCGCATCGTCGACGACCAACTTCGCGATGTTCCCGCCGGTGCCGTCGGTGAGGTTCTCGTTAGGCCGTGCCACCCGGGCACCGCCTTCCTGGAGTATGTCGGCGACCCCGAGGCGACGGCGGCTGCGTGGGCGTCCGGCTGGTTCCGCACCCGCGACCGCGGCCGGCTCACCGACGGCTGGCTGCACATCACCGGCCGCACCTCCGATGTCATCCGCCACCGCGGCGTCAACATCGATCCGCAACAGGTCGAGGAGGCACTGCTTCGGCATCCCGCGGTGGTCGAGGCCGCCGCGGTCGCGGTGCCCTCAGATCTCACCGAGGACGACGTCCTCGCCCTCGTCGTCGCCGGCGACCCCGCTCCTGACCCCGAAACCCTCTGGCAGCACTGCAAACAACTGCTGCCGCGCTCGGGAGTGCCCCGCTACCTGAGCTTCACACCGACCCTCCCGCACACTGCCACCCACAAACTCGACCGCGCAACGCTGCGTCGTCGCGGCCTTCCCGCCGGCACCTGGGACGCTGCCGCTCCCACCCCTACCCCGGAGATCCAATGACTGGCCCTTCCCCTTTCCTGCGCGTCCTCGACCTGACCGACGAGTTGGGCGCCAACGCCGTCCGGCTCTTCGTCGGGATGGGCGCTGATGTGCTGCGTCTGCGGTCCACCACCGACCCCGAACCGGAGGACGCCGCGGGGCTGCACTGGTATGCGGGCACCAGGACCCACACCGTGCCGGAAGCGGACCTCGACCGGGTCATCGGTGAGCTGGTGCGCGACGCCGATATCGTCCTGGAGTCCGGCCCGCGCCCGGCGCTGCGCACGGTGCGGCTGCGCGACGAATGCCCTGCAGCGTGGGAGCACGTGGCACACGCCGTCCTCACCCCGTTCGGGCTGACCGGGCCGCGCCGCGACTGGGGCGGCGACGACAACGTGATCGCTGCTGCGGGAGGCATGACCTGGCTGGGCGGGCGACCCGGCGAAGCACCCATCGCCCCGCCGTATGACCAGGCCTCGCAGCTCGCCGGCACGCACCTCGCGATCGCCGCACTGCTCGCCGCGCTCGCCACGAAACGCACCGGGCACGGACAACTCGCCGAGGTCTCCGCGCAGGAATCGGTCGCCGCAACGCTGGAAACCGGTGCGATCTCCTGGATCCACGCCGGGTCCGTCCCCACTCGCACCGGTGGTGTCTATGGGCACGTCGCGCACCGCATCTTCCCCACCGCCGACGGGTATGTCGCCGGTGGCTACTCCGGGCCGGACCGGATGTGGACAGACCTGTTGGCCTGGCTGGACGAGACCGGCGAGGCGGAGGACCTTACCGACCCCGTCTGGACCGACCCGGTCCATCGGTGGAAGAACCGCGGCCACGTCGACGAGGTCGTCACCGCCTGGACCCGCCGCCGGCGCACCGCCGAGATCGCGCCGGAGGCGCGCCGCCGGGCCCTGCCGTGGGCGGAGGTCGCCGCTCCCGAGGAGCTGCCGGACAACCCGCAGCTACGCGCGCGGGACTTCTTCACCCAGCTGGACACTCCCGGCGGTCCGCGGCTGGACGCCGGGTTCCCCTATGAGTCGCCCGGCCGGCCGCGACCGGTCACCCTGCCGGCCCCGGAACCAGCCCGAGTGACGGCTTTCTCGCCGGCTGACGGCGCGATCGCGCCGTCAGCCGGCGAGAAAGCCGTCACTCGGGCTGGTTCCGGGGC